>JAJYSJ010000088.1 GCA_021793645.1 Bacillota bacterium | reverse complement strand
CTGACTCAAGTTCGACAGTTTTGAGGCTGTTTCGGGCACACGGGAAGAGCGGAATCGCGCTCTGATGCGGGTTTCGGGCATCGGACCGAGGCAAAACCGGAGAAATACCTAGGCACACGCCACGGTGCTTAAAACTTGACTACGGGCACCATTTGGGTCATAGTATAGGCATGTACATGCGATCTACGGTCCGACGTAACCAGGACGGCAGCGAGGTGCGCTACCTGCAGCTCGCCGAGAACGTTTGGGACAAGCATAAGGGCTGCGCCGTCGCCAAGGTGGTCTACAACTTCGGCCGCGCCGATCAGGTCGACGAGGTCGCCCTGCGCCGGCTCGCCAAGAGCATTACGCGTTTCCTTTCGCCGGAGGACGCCCTGCGGGTGCAGGCGGAACTTTCGGAGCAGCAGCTGCAGGAGATGCGCTTCGTGGAGAGCCGGCCGTTCGGCGGCGGCTTCCTGCTGCACGAGCTCTGGCTCAAGCTCGGTATCGATCGCGTGGTCGCTGGCGCGGTGCGAGAGCACGCGTTCCGCGCCCCCGTCGAGCGGGCCATCTTCACCATGGTGGCGAACCGGGCGCTGGCGCCCGCGAGCAAGCGGCACGCCGCGGAGTGGTTGCGGCAGGATGTCGCGCTGCCGGAGATCGGCGAGATCCCGCTGCAGCAGTTCTACCGGGCGATGGACGTGCTGCTGGGGATGGAGGAGCAGCTGCAGCGGCAGGTCTTCGAGCAGGTGGCCAGGCTGTTCAACCTGGAGGTCGACCTGCTCTTCTTCGACACCACCTCCACCTACTTCGAAGTGGAGCAGGAAGACGATCTGCGCAAGTTCGGCCACGGCAAGGACCATCGGCCAGACCGACCGCAGGTGGTGATCGGCCTGGCGGTGACGCGGGACGGCATCCCGGTACGGGTCTGGACCTGGCCTGGCAACACGGCGGACGTGACGCGCGTCGCCGTGGTGCGCCAGGATCTGCGCGGTTGGCGGCTCGGCCGGGTGATCCAGGTGGTGGACCGCGGCTTCGTCTCGGAGGAGAACCTCAAGGAGATGACGCGCGGCGGCGACCACTACATCGCCGGCGTCAAGCTGCGCTCCGGGGAGGCGAACATCGAGACGGCGCTGTCGCGGCCCGGGCGCTTCCACAAGATCAGGGACAATATCGAGATCAAGGAGATCATCGTCGGCGAGGGCGAGCGACGGGAGCGCTACATCCTGGTGCGCAACCCCAAGGAGGCTGTGCGGGACAAGATGAAGCGCGAGGACATCCTCAGGGTCCTCGCGGAAGAGCTCGCGGCGATCAAGGAGCTGCCGCAGGGCCACCAGCGCGGGGCCTGCGAGCTGCTGAGCCACTCGGCCTACGGGCACTACCTGATCCTTGAGCCGAAAACCGGCAAGGTGCGCTTGAACAAGGAGCGCATCCACCAGGAGGAGCGCCTGGACGGCAAGTACCTGATCAGCACCTCCGACGACACCCTGACCCCCGAGGACGTCGCCCTCGGCTACCGGCAGCTCGCTGAGATCGAGGCAGACTTCCGCAGCCTGAAGCAGACGCTCGAACTGCGGCCGGTGTACCACCGCCTCGAGGACCGCATCCGGGCCCACGTGCTGCTCTGCTGGCTGGCGCTGCTGCTGATCCGCGTCGCGGAAACGCAGACCCGGGAGACCTGGCCCACGATCCGCGACACCATGCAGCGCATGCACCTCGGCACCTTCGCCGGCGCCAGCGGCAGCCTGCGCAGGCGCACCGAGACGCGGCCGGAACAGGCGGCCATCTTGCGCGCCCTGGAGATCAAGGAGCCTCCAATCGTCCACCAAGTTGGCCTGGGGCAATAGTACTATTACCCACCCGTAGAAGGAGGTGCTCATCCCATGGCTTGGCCTGCCGGCCGGCGCACGAAGCACGTGACCGTCTACATGAGCGCCGCCGAGTTCGAGGTGTGGGAGGCGGTCCGCGCCGCGGAGGTCTTCACCCCGTCACGCGCCGACATGCTCATGGAGTGGCTCGTGCCACAGTGTGACGAACTCGCCAGCTCTTCTCGCAACGACGATAAGCGCCGGCGCTGCCAGGCGGCGCTCGACGCCTTGGGGCACGAGGCACCGCCTGCCGACTTGCGGCTCTACAGTGGCCACGTCACCCGGCCTCCGCGTAGGGCTTCGCAGACATCCTGAGCCCACGCACGAGGCGCCCTAGTAACACGGCGTCCTGATCAACTTCGCCTCAAATCCGCTCTGGGCGCGCGTTTGCGCGCCCTTGCGTGCCTAGCGACTGTCGAAGATGAGTCTGATCCTTGTGACCTTTAAGTGACTCCACAAACCGGAGTAGGGTACTGCGAGCAATTACCCTCATGGTGTCATTGTAACGCGCGCCCGTTTTGGGAGCAATGCGCTTCGTGCGAGCGAAACCAGTTCACGACTCGATGTGCGGCCAGGCTTGGTGTGCACGCAGGACCCCTTGACAGGAGGTCAAGAGGTTGGGCGCCCCTCGGATCTTTGAGCCACCGCCCGCGTGCTGCGGGCCGAGGATATGTCTAGCGGGCACAACGGCAGGTGACCCTGGAACGGCAGAGAAGTCTTTCAGCATCTGCACGGTGGGTCGGGGGAGGCTGCACCGCTCCTGGCCACCGGGCCCTGGGAGCGCGGCGGGACCGATGTGTAGCTAGGCTCGCACTTAAGCACTCTGAATTCCAGGAGTGACTGCATGAAGCCTACCACCGCCGAGTGGTTGGAGATCGCAGCTGAGGACCTCGATGCCGCCGGGGCGATGCTTCGAAGCGGACGCTGTCTTTATGCTGGTTTTGAGGCGCAGCAAGCGGCCGAGAAGGCACTTAAGGCGGTGCTTCAGGAGGCGGCGAGAGTGCCGCCAAAGATCCACAACCTTGTCGCGCTCGCGCGCGACGCGGGCATGGACGTCCAGGAGCTGCTGGATCGCCTGGCGACGTTGTCTGCATACTATATCGCCACCCGCTATCCTGAGGTTCGGAAGGAACTGAGCCAACGGACCACGTTGGACGTAGCTGAATCACTGCTCGACACTGCGAGGGAGGTGCTCGCATGGGCCAAACAGCATCTGACGTCCAGCGAATCGTAGACGATCTCGTTGAAGCGCTCAGTGAGTGGATCCGTGTTGAGCGCGTGATACTGTTTGGCTCGCGGGCCAGGGGAGACGCCAGCGAAGTGAG
>JAJYSJ010000087.1 GCA_021793645.1 Bacillota bacterium | reverse complement strand
AAGCGGCAGCGCAAGTATGCCCTCATGCTAGCCTTTGTGGCGGCCGCCGCCTTGGCACCGCCGGATGCCGTCTCCATGCTGATCATGGCCATGCCGATCTACCTGCTCTACGAGGTGTCGCTCCTGATCGCGACGCTCACCTGGAGAACCCAGCTGAGGCGGGCGAGCCGGGAGGCCCAGGCAGTGGTCTGAAGGCGAAAGCTGCAGATCTCGCGACGGGGGTCTGGCTGGGCTCAGGTGTCCACACGGATGCCTGGGTCCGGCATGTCGCGCGCGTGACAGGGCCACCTCCCGATTGCCGTGCCTATGGAACCGGGGTGTTGCCATCCTGGAGTGGGCGACGGACGGAAGGGAGAGCGGTGCGCGTCGGGTGCATCCGCGACTCCGCCCTGAACGTCCAGAGGTCGCAACGGCTTCATGGTGAGGAGCACCGGACGGCCGCGAGCAAGCGGCGCAGGCGGGGCTTGGCCGGACTCGACCTCGGCGTCCGACCAGCGCCTTCCTTGCCCAGCTTCGGGTGGGCTGAGGACTTCGGCGTACCCACGCAGCTGACTTCAGGTGCCCTGCCGCCAGTGCCTCGCGCAGGCCGGTGCCGTCACAATAGTCTAGTCCTCTACCCGCAAACCCACGGACGCCTTGCCGTCGCGGATGCCGCTTCCGATTCAGAGGCGCATGGCCGCTACCACCGCAGCCTCGGCTACCAGCCGATCGTCCCTCTGCGCAAGCCACCCAAGGGCGGCATCCATCGTGTCGCGGACATCCTTTTCACGGACCAGGGCGTCCCGATCTGCGACGGCGGCCACCCGATGCGACCATATGGCCGCGTCGGTGATCGCCAGCGCTGGATCTGCGCCGGCGAGGTCCAGGGCAGCGGCGTCGAGCCGCATGAACCTTGCCACCAACCGGGCTATCGCACCCGCTCCTTCCGCCCCATGGACTCCTACCGCCTGGTCGCCGGCCTCCACCGCGGCAGCCGCCGTTTCCGCAACGCCTATGCCCGCCGTGCCGCCATCGAGCGTGCCGCCATCGAGCGTGCCGCCATCGAGCGTGCCGCCATCGAGCGTGCCGCCATCGAGCGTGCCGTCAACAATCCGATCTTCTCCGACAGCGGCCTCGAGCACGCGTCCCGCGTCAAAAGCCGCGGCCGCCACCACTTCGATCTCCTCGTCGAAGCGCTGATCCTCTACGGCCGCGCCTTTATCCGCTTCGACGCTCGGCAGACGGCCTGACACACCATGCCACTGCCATGCGAACACCGGCCCGCATGGGGCCATGGTCTCGTGCTCCCTTCCGCCCGTCTAATCCCGCAGACATTCCCGGCCTACCCTAAAGCTCCAACTGCCCGCGACTTTTGCGGATTACACATAGTGGTCAATCATACAGAGTGTGGGATGGTGACTGCGAGCGGCGAAGAGATCTATGAGGGCTTGAGTGCCCGGCTTGGCATCGACCCGGCGACCGTGCCGCTTGACCCAGTTGTACCGGACTTCGACGCGCTGTCTCCAGAGCAGTTTGCCCGTTGGGTGCGGACGTTCACCGACGTCGACCAAGTCTGCAAGGCCCAGGTCGAGTTCCTTTCAGGTCATCCGCTCATCCCAAAGGGAACCACTGTTAGTGGATACATATACGAGGTTGAGTCGAACGCGCTTCGGTACCCTGGGAGCCGGGTTTCCGAACAGGCGAGCACATGCGTAAGTCAGCTAGCAATAAGTAAGAGAGTCATTAGTACCTGAAGGTGGTCCCCGCAGTCTGACCACAGCCTACCTCCCGCCGTCAACTCGTGACGCGGAGATGGCCGATGTGAGTGCAGGCGCGGGGATCGTCTTTCCCTTCCGGTACATACTCTGCGGAATTGTCTGGTCCAGCACTTCCGCAAACGCCGTCAACTTTATCGACCAATTGCAGGCCCATGGACATCCGAGGGCTCTGCGACCGCCGGGACCTCGGTGGGTCATCGTATAATAAATACGAATAGTCTCGCTGTGTCTACGTGATAAGAGGTCATCGCGAGAGGGTTCCATGGATGGTGTGTGGAAGATGAGCGTGTTTGTCACAGGTAGGATCGGGGAGGGCGCACGCGATGGTTCCGATATTGCGCGACGGTCGGTTGAATGTCAGCATGCCGCGTACCTGGCTAGCATTTTGGCGGATCGGCTTCGGAGTCATCTGGCTTGTGGACGCCTGGTTCAAGTGGCAACCCGCTTTCGTCAATGAGTTCGTCTCGTACCTCTCAGGCAACATCAGCGGGTCGCAACCTGCCTGGGTCGACGCCTGGATCCACTTCTGGGTCGAAACCGTCAAGATTGATCCGAAACTGTTCGCGTATCTGGTGGCTCTCGGCGAGACCCTGATCGCGCTCGCACTCCTCTTCGGGGTTGGCGTCCGGCTCTTCGCGGTGCTCGGAAGTGCGCTATCTCTCATCATCTGGTCGACGGGGGAGGCTTTTGGCGGTCCCTACACGACCGGTGTAACCGACATCGGGGCAGCGATTATCTATGTTGGGGGATTCGCGCTGCTTGCGCTGACACAGTCCGGCTACGCCGTTGGCCTCGACGGCTGGCTGGGCCTGAACGGGTGGTCTTGGCGTAAAGTGCAGTCAACGGAATCCAGTTGACAAGGGACGGGCCCCTATGAATAGAGCAGTCTTTTTGGAGCGGCGCTGTCGCAAGACGGCGTCGTTTCCATTAATTCCACATGCCCCGGTACGGGGCACCGCCGGGCATGAACTTCCGGAGCGATGGCGAAGGGAACCTGGCGCCTTGCGAAGTCGGGTTGCTATGGTGCCGCGAGCCCGTTAGTTACTTTGATTCGGCGCACCATCTCCGGAGGGTACCGCCGATTGTTGCCGCCCCAGTGGCGAGCACGAGGGTCAGAATCCGCAGCTATCCCGATAGTCTGCAGGCGCAGAGGGGTGTGGTCTGCAATGCAGGTGATGTACCAGCGCTGCTGCGGGTTGGACATCGGAAAGCGGGAGGTGGTGTGCTGCCTGTTCACCCCTGATGAGAAGGGGAAGGTGATCAAGGAGTTTCGCAAGTTTGGGACGACGACGTTCGAGCTCCACGCGCTGCGCGACTGGCTCAAAGGCGCGCAGTGTGAGCACGCGGCGATGGAAAGCACGGGGTCGTACTGGAAGCCGATTTGGAATGTGCTCGAAGGGCAGCTCGGACTGACGTGAACCCTTCGC
>JAJYSJ010000038.1 GCA_021793645.1 Bacillota bacterium | reverse complement strand
CCGCAAGAAGAACTACCCATCCATCCAGAAGGCACTGTGGGGAGGCAGCCTGTGGTCCAAGAGCTACTTCGCTGCATCGGCCGGGGGCGCACCGCTTTCCATCATCCGGCAGTACATCGAACACCAGCAGACCCCGCACTGAACGCGTCCCGGCCGCGCCTTATATCCTCGCCCTCAACGACGAGGTTTTACGGCGCCGCTGATAAAATCCACATCCGCAAGGCCGAGCCATGGTTTGCCGGATGCTGGATAAACCTTAGGGATTTGCAGCAGGCGCCACGCGCACGCTTCCTGTGAGACCTCCATGTGCGCAGCCCAACCCTGCACGTTGCGAAACGAGCAGCCCTCGAAGAATTCCCATGGCATTAGCAGTTCCTCTGCAAAGACGTTCGCCTCGCGCTCCATCCATGTCGGTCGTTCTTCATCGCCTTCATCCCCGTCGATGTGTCCTAGAATAATATGCCCAAGCTCATGCGCCATAGTCCAACGCACACGTTTACGTGGCATTTCAGGATTGATGAAACATGCATAGTTCCCTGTCCACTGATTACGTACTGTCCATCCGTCCTGGCCGGTATCGTCCATGATTTCAATGAGCGGGTGGCAAATCGGTGGTATACAGCCACGGTGCATAACCTGCGCTTCACGCAGCCATTTCTCTCGTGGACCATAGAAAACCTGCTGCCCTCCAAGCATTTCGCCCGGAAGCTGTCGACATTCAGGGAGTTGGGTGTGCCATGCAGTGTGAGCGAGTGCTATTGAGGCACCACCATCGGCGCATCTCCCTCAAACCGCATCCCATCAGCAACATTGAGAAAAGCTGTTGCCGTCGCCGACTGCCGTCCGACACGCCACGCCAAGGATAGCGGCCATGAGGGTATGTCGTCTGTAAGATTCAATACCCTCACCCCGTTTCCGGCCAGCGATAGCGGTGTACCGATGGCAAGGGCGATGCCGACCTCCGCTGCGACTAGTCCCGTCATGCCTTGGTTATGGCCACACTCTTGCACAATACTAGGCTCGAAACCAGCATAGCGACAGTGGTCGATGATGCGATCGTAGACCACAGGACCGTCCGCACGCGGGTATACAATGAGCGGTTCGTCCCTGAGATCGCGAATGCGGATAGACGGCTGTTCTGCACGCGGATGACCGTCCGGAACGATGGCATAGAGACGTTCTTCACACACAATGCGCCGCTCCAATCCAGGCTCATCAGTAATGATCCGTAGAAGGCCAATCTGAATCCGGTCCTCCCGCAGGGCCTGCAACTGCTCCAAGGTCGTCATGGCTGTAAGAGAAAGGCTAACGTCGGGAAATTGGGTACGGAAGGCCCGGACCAGTGCAGGCATGAGTACGACGCCAGCGGTAGAGACAAAAGCCAGCTCCAGGATTCCCACCTCTCCTGCAGCAGCGCGTTGCGCCTGCATCTTTGCTGCTCGTGCCCGGGCCAGAATGTCCCGTGCACCGCCCAGGAGTTCCTGGCCGGCTGGCGCCAGGCTGATGCGGCGCCGGGTCCTCGTGAAGAGCGGAGCGCCGAGATCCTCCTCAAGGGCCTGGATCATCCGTGTGACGTGCGGCTGAGAGATATGCAGCCTTTCTGCGGCACGGCGGAAGTTTAGTTCTTCGGCGACCACGATAAAACAGGAAAGCTGTCTAAGCTCCATGCTCGTATGATACCTGTTCCGTATTGTATGTGGACATATCTCACATTGGACGTATCAGATTCGCTGGTCTACGCTGGCGTCGACAGGTAGGAGGCGACATTGATGCGACAGATCATCGTGTCCGGCGGCGGCACAGGCATCGGCCGGGCCACGGCGGAGGCCTTTGCAGCGCTGGGCGATACCGTGGTGATCACGGGTCGCCGACCCGACGTACTCCGACAAGCAGCCGACGAAATCCGCTTGGCCGCTGGCCACGAACGGGTGGTTCCGCAGCCAGCAGACCTCTCAACTCCTGAGGGGGCTGTGCAGGTGGCCCTTGCGGTTCGGAGGCTGGGAATGGGGTCCATCGATGCAGTCGTGCATGCGGCTGGCGGCGTGGACCAATTGGTGACAGAGAGCCTGAATGATGTCGCCACGGTATGGAATCGGGACTTTCAGCGAAACGTACTGACTGCCGTGTTGCTGACCGAGGCGCTGCGTCCGGATCTCAAGCGGCCGGGTGGCCGGATCATCCTGATCAGTTCCGTTGCAGCGATAAACGGCGGCGGGGGATCGTACTCTGCAGCCAAGGCGGCCCTACACGGCTGGGTCGTGAGCCTGGCTAAGGAACTGGGGCCAGTCGGCATCACCGCCAATGCAATCGCGCCGGGTTACGTCACCGATACGGAGTTCTTTGGTGACCGGATGACCCTGGAGCGCCACCTCCGTCTGGTGTCCAGAACGGTGGTGGGCCGGGCTGGTCTGCCGACCGACATTGCGGCAGCCTCCGTGTACCTGGCGTCCCGAGAAGCGTCCTACGTGACGGGACAGGTTCTCCACGTCAACGGCGGTGCTGCATTCGGGCGATAGGCAGCTCAGCCCTGCAGGAGGGCAGTGGGTAGTGCGTCACATCATCATGCTGGAATGCATTGCATGCGATGATCCTATACTGTGCTGTACGAGCGATGTGAGTCCGTGAGCGGCCAGCCCGCGCCAATCAGCGTCTGTTCGCAGCAAAACCGGGGGCGCAGGGTCCACATTGTGGGAGGCCTGCGCCCGGAAAGCCGCTTGAGGTGCTGAAAAAGCTGCAAGGCTACACGGGACGCAACAGGGCTCTGTTGTTCGGAATACTGCTTATCTGCAGGCGGTTGGTGCGGTGGCTCGAGGCCAAGTGTCCACGTGGCTTAGACCGTGTCGACGATTAATGCATAACCAGGCCGCGTTACCACAATACGTCGATCGGATACTTCCTAATGTCAGAGTCGCGACTCACGAGGCTCATGCCTTCCGTCTGGGCTTGGGTCACGAGGGCGCGGTCGAAGGGGTCCTGGTGATGTCCCGGCAGATGTCGCACTCGGAGGGCATGTTCGAGGGACAACGGCAACGGAATAAATCGGTTCTCAAGAAGTTGCTCGCGCACGAACTCAGAGAGATCCTCGTTTAGCTTCAGTCTGCCGAGGCCAGCCTTGATGGCAAGTTCCCAAGCGCTTACAGCGCTAAAGAAGACCTCGTTGTCGCTGTCGCTGATGACCTTGCGGGCTGGAGCCGATAGCTGCGGGTCATCCGTAATCCACCAGAGAAAGGTATGGGTGTCAAGGAGAAGCTTCATGTCAGGGGCCTAGTCCATTCGGCCATGACGTCGTCGGGAAGGGGCTCGTCGAAGGACGGGTGGACCACAATGCGGCCCCGAGCACTCCCTGGCTGGCGTGCGCCAATCGGCACACAAGGCACAAGCTTTACCACCGGCTCGCCAGCGCGACCGATCAGGACTTCTTCACCAGCCAACACGAGCTGCACTAGGCGTGACAACTGGGTCTTAGCCTCGTGCATGTTGAAGATCTTCGCCACCAGATACACCCCCCTGAACGGAGGTTAGCCAAGTGACTTGGCTAAGTCAAGACCCCGCAGATGTTATAGGACGACCGTGGCGCATGGGTGTGACAAAGCCCGGGTCTGCTAATGAATAATCAGGGACATGCTAGTGGACTTTTGCACTTTTCGGGGCGGTGAGAGGGGAGCCAAGCGTAAGCGGGGAATGCTTAGTAGCAAGGATTTTACACTGGCAACGTAAAACTCTTCAGCGGGTCGTAGGTTCGAGCCCTACCGCGCGCACCAATCACTTTTGTAAAGCGGGTTTCCGGGCGCAGGCACCCCAAGAGTTGGGGCCTGCGCTCCTTGTTTTGCTGCGAACGGACGCTGGTAAAGGGTTGGCCTCCTGCGGGTGAAAACGACGGGGCATGCAAGTCGACGCATAAACGACAGTTTATGCAGCCGTTCTTCGACGAGTTCCCGGTGCTGCCGTACGCAACCCATTAGTCCCGTGCACATTCTTACGCCTCTCTTTACGTCGTTTGACCAAGCCCACACGAATGGCCTGTTTCGTTCTCGGCCATTCGGGGGGAGACCGGCGACGGAGGCACCCTCGCTTGACGTGTAGCACGTAGCGTTCTACAGTTGGGCCATGGAACAGCAGATCCCCGTCCGCGAGCTAAACCAGCATACCAGCGCCGTTTTGGAGAAGGTCGCACAGGGGGTGGCGGTTACGATCACCCGTGATGGGCGGCCCATCGCGCGCTTGGTGCCCATATCCGGAGCGTCGACGAGCCTCGACCGCCTCGTTGCAATTGGATTGGCGGTTGCTCCGGCTGTTCGCGGCCGTGTTGCTATGCCCCCGAAGTATGGTGAGGGCGTGCAGGATGTCGCCAAGCGGCTCGTGGCTGATCGTGAGTCCGAACGTGTATGATCTACCTTGATTCCTCGGCTGTCGTGAAACTGGTGCGATGGGAAGCGCAGTCGGCGGAACTGGTTGCCTGGCTTGTGGAACGAAGTGATTCCGCACTCGTCTCATCGTGCCTGGTCGAGGTGGAGGTGACGCGTGCTATCCGCCGGTATGACCCGGCGGCGTTGGCAGGCGTCCCTGGGGTTATCGCCCGCCTTTACCGTGTAGAAATCGATGCGAGGATCCGAGCCAGGGACGCAGCGTATGAGGACGGGCTTCTCCGAAACCTGGACGCCATACACTTGGCCACTGCCGAGATGCTGGCCACGGAAACGCACGAACTCGAAGCGGTGGTCGCCTATGACGAACGTCTCCTGTCCGCAGCGCTGGCGCATGGATTCTCGGCGGTGAGTCCCGGAGTCGGCTGATCTGCGGCCGGACCGGAATGGCCTTTTCGACCACGCGCTTGGCTCCACGTGGATGCACTCGCCGGGGGCACCTACAACTCAGGCGGAGATCACGACACAGTGGTCCCGATGTCTCGCGGGTGTGGGACCGGGTAGGAAATCGAGCCGGACTCCCTCGTTACGGCATCCACGCCCTGCGTCACACACAAAGCCCTGGAGTATCTGGTGTCGAACCGCAGCAGCACCGCCACGGCGCCATTTTCGTACGTGCACTGCCGACAATCCCGGTGTCCCGCTGAACGTCAGGTACCTTCGGTGTGTAGAGGCGTCCAGCCGCTGGCGCGGTGACGGCGTCATCCCGTCGTCGCAGGCTCCACCAGTAAGGGTTCACTTGGGGCGAGACATGGGCTGTATTGCATGTTGTGGTCTTCCTGGACAAGGATCACCGTCCCATCGGCGAGCCGGATCTCGTTGTGGCAATGCGAGATCCCGTAACGGTCCGGAGTACACAGGTGTCCGAAAGCACCGTTCCGGAGGTCTTGCGCTCGGGCGCGGGCCCTTGGAGCAGATGCACCAGGATGATGCCGCGCTCGCCGTTGTGGCATGCCAAAGCCATAGCACAAGAGCGACCTCGCACCGCTCAGCGGGTCGTAGGTTCGAGCCCTACCGCGCGCACCGATCCCTTTTACAGAGCGGGTTTTCGGGCGTAGGCACCCCAGAAGATGGGTCCTGCGCTGTTTTGCTGCGAAGACACGCTGATTAAGGCTTGACCTCCTGACTTTAATCAGCGGGTGGTAACGATGAAGGTATGCAAGCTGACGCATAAACTGCGGGGATCCTCGCCTTGCTCGAAGAGCAGGAAGTGCAGGACCTAAGGGGAGATCACCGCCACGGCACGGCGACATCCCGACGATGCAGAAGTTCGTTGATCTGAACGTGCGTACGGCGGGTGCGTAGAGTGCGATCACTTTACTCCGCCGCGGAAGGTCGATCGAGTTGTCAGGCGCGCCGCGCCACGACGAAGGCACCGCCGTGTTCAAAACTATGCTCCTCGGTCGCGACTACTGTGAGCCCCTCTTCCTCCAGTAACCGAACCATCCCGTCAACCTCTGAAGCGGTTGGAACGCTATGGCTGCCGCGCAACGTGAACATCACCTTGCCTCCACTGCGCAGCACACGCTGTATCTCCCTTATTCCCTGTATCTGGTCGTCCCAGTGATGAAAGGAGTTGACCTCGAACACCACGGTAAAGCTACCATCAGGATATGGCAGCGTTGACGCTGTGCCCTTTTGGAGGTCGACCCGACCGGCCCGCACTGCGTCATGGTTCCGATGAAGAGCTTGCCGGACCATTTCCGTCGAGATATCGATCCCGGAAACGTGGGCCGCGTGTAATGCGGCCAATCGTATCGCGGTCCCGGGTCCGAATCCAATCTCGAGCACACGATCGTCCTGATTCAACGCGAGGTGATCGATGACAGCGCGATGGAGCGATCTATGCTCCAGCGCCATGGCATACCCGACCAGCCAACCGAGCAGCCCGGTCGGATGGCCGAACTGCCGATCAAGAGTCGAAGAGCCTCGCACGCCGGAATTGCTATTCATTTCGCCCGTCCTCTCCTTCGAGCTGGCCGAGTTCTTCAACGAGACGACGAAAGCGGCTTCCCAACAGCACTGTTCGAACCGAACGCAGTGTTTCCACGGCGGAAGTGATCTCGCCAGCGCTCACACGGACATCCGCCAGCGCAAGCAGATTGGTCTCACGGTCGCGGATGATTGCGACGGTGCGTTCGCCCTTCGCCGTGAGGCCCACCAACTTCGACCGCCTGTGATTCGGATTGTCCTCCACTAGGACTAGCCCCAGGTTTTGCAAGCGGTTTACGAGGACCTGAATGTGTTGCCGCGAGGTCGGGCGCAGGCGTGCCATCTGCGGGACTGTCTGTGGTCCCTGCTGAGCCAACCCGAAGAGCACTCCACGTAAACCCGCAGTCAAGCTCCCCTTCCTGTGAACTGCATCTGCTGTCGCTTGAAGACAATGGAATAGCGAGGCCGTCTCACTAAAGAGGGTTTGAAGCTCCTGAACCACCTGGCTAGGTTCCTGAGGCGCGCGTTCTCCGATGTGCCCTGCGTTCATGCGAGTCCTCCGCCTGCTAAGATGACAACAAGATTGTCATAGTGACAATTCCGATGTCAAGCGGTGGCGAGTCCATAGATCCACGGGATCGTCGAAGCATTGTTTAGCTCCACGGTCCCGGTAGGGGTCACGCCACGGCAGTTTTGGCCAGACGAACCTCCAAACCTCTCCGCAGTGGGCGACCTCCGATTTCCGGCCAAGTTCTGGCGCCTCGTCGAGGGCCTTCCCCGCTTACGCACCTTTCAGTGCCCAATACGAGTTGTACGTCGGGTACGCTGAAAGAGCAGCGGCCGTACGTCCGGACAGCCGAACGGCCTGTCAGCGGCATACTCATCAGTCCTACGCGTGGTACCATACGTGTACACGGGGGTGTCACGCATGCGGTTCGTATCGGTGCGGGAACTAAGAAGCCAGTCGGCGAAAATCCTGGGGGAACTCGGTCTAAGCGAAGTAGTTGTCACATCTAACGGCGCCCCGGTTGCTGTCCTGACTCCCGTAACGGCAGACTCGCTCGACCTCGTGCTCAGGGCGCAGCGGCAAGCCAGGGCCGCCCTCGCTCTGGTCGACTTGCAGAGTGCGGCAGCTCGGCGGGGACTCGACCGGCTGTCTGGCGAGGGAATTACGTCCGAAATCGAGGCGGCTCGTCAGGAGCGGAAGCGCACCGAATGAACTCGCCCAACGCGAGATTGGTCATCGTGTTGGACACCAATGTGGTCGTTTCCGCTTTGCTGAAAGCGGATAGCCCGCAAGCGCGATTGCTGGCTACCGTCCTGCGCGGGCGCTTGAGGATCGCATTCGATGCCCGCATCCTGACGGAATATCGCCATGTCCTGCTGCGACCCAAGGTCGGCTTCGATCCTGCACGTGTAGGGATTTTGTTGGAAGCGCTTGAACGCGAGGGCATTGCGGTCGCTGCACAGTTTGTGGACGTCTCGCTGCCTGATCCCGACGATCGCAAGTTCTTGGAAGTGGCCTCTGCCCTAGACCCTCCCGCAGTGCTGATCACCGGCAACACCTGGCATTTTCCGTCCGAGTTGTGTGGGCAAGTGCGTGTGGAGGCTCCCCGCGAGTTCCTGGAGCACCTGAGTTCTTAGGGCTTATCTCCGTCTGGCCGGCTGTACCCAAGGGACCCAGAGGGCCGAACGGTTTACTGTCAGCGCATGCAAACCTGGGGGAGTGGCACGTGGACGGTACTGGAACGACTGGTCCCATTAGCTCTCGCCGCATATTCCACTATCTGCTTGGGCCCCAGCAGGCAGACCGTCTGCAGAGCATCCTTCACGTGGGTCTGTTGCCCCTCTCAGCCCAACCTGACTCTCCACGCCACCAGGAGGTCTTCGGGCAGATGCCTGACGTTTACCCGTGGCTGTATCGGGAACTGGCGGAGCCTATCTTGGGCGTTGCCTATCGTCATAGCGGCATCTTCTTGACGCCGATCGACTTCCGCTGCTGGGCTGAGCACAAAATGAAGGGCGTGCCGCGGATTGCGGTTCCGATTGAAGCCGTTCCTCCCGACCTGTCGGTGGTGACAGATGTTTGGGATGGAGAGCGGCGCCGGTGGCGGATCTCGCCGGAGGTGGTATCACGTCTTGGTGCCTACTGGGACGAACAGACCGTGGACACCTGGTTCGGCTACCATCCAGACCGTCTATTCTGGTTCGTACCACAGGTCGCCGTGTACGCCGAGCGCCTGCCGGTTCGGGCGGAGTGGGTGGAGGACTAGAAGTGGAACTCACTGTGCGGGCTATGGCTGGAGAATAGAGCCTGTGAGCGAAGATCCATAAAGAGGGGCACTATAGTCACACCCGAAAGATCAGGAGGTCAAACTCGGCTTAGCAACAGACCCTGATCTTTCCGCGAGGACGACCCGAAGCAGACCCGGCAACTCCATTGCGAAGGATTTACCAATCGCTGCTAGGCCCGTGACTCTTCATCAGCGGGTCGTTGGTTCGAGCCCTGCCGCGCACCAAAATCCCTTTGCAGAGCGGTTTTCCGGGGCAGACCACCCAGATGATGGGGCCTGCGCCGCTGTCTAATATGCCAGTTCGCATAGACTGCGGTTACCTGCGGTGCTGCGACCGCCCCACCCCATTGAACCTGTGTCTTCCGAAGATTCTCAGCGGACTTCCTTGGCTTTGTCCCTCATGAAGCCTATGGTATGTGTCTGTACAATTCAACCGTTGACAGCCGTCAATCGGTCTCGTATGATCTTGCAAGGCGATGGAGATCCGCCTGGCAACTGCCAAAACCGCCGGAAGGCTAATGACTCCTGTCGTATATCGGCAGGGGTTGTTTTGTGCCCCTGTATAGGGGGCTTTTTGTGTTTGTAACATCCCAGATCCTGCAAATGCTGTTTGTACTTTTGTTTGCGCCGATCCTCAAGGGAATGATGGACAAATTTAAGGCCCGCGGAATGCGCAGAGTCGGGCCTCCTGTGTTGCAACCCTACCGAAACCTTTACAAGTGGTTCCACAAGGAAACCTTGTGGAACAGGGAAACCACTTCGATTCGGTCAATCGCACCCGTCCTATACTTCTCCGCGCCATTGATTGTCACCCTGCTAATTCCGGTGCTCACGAGATTTCCTCTTCCACTCGCGTTCATGGCTGACATGCTCGGCGGAGGAATGATCCTGGGGTCGGCTGGGTTGATCTTGCTGCTGGCCGCAGCGGACACCGGCAGTCCGTTCACAGGGATCGCGGTGAGCCGCGTGCGCTTTATCGGCACCCTAGCCGAACCTCTGACACTGACCGCGCTGTTTACTGCCGCTGCAATTGGAAAGGCGACGATCCCGTATGCGGTAAACCAGGTGCTGGGAGGAACCGCTCTCATGACGCCCAGTCATGCGCTGCTCCTCGTGGCATGGACGCTACTCATCCTTGCAGGAACCGGTCGGCTGCCTGTAGACAATCCAGACTCCAGCCAGGAACTATCCCTCATCGATCCCAACCGGACGTTCGAGGCAAGTGGTACCGATCTTGCGCTCTACGAGTGGGGCGGGTGGATGAAGTTCATCGTACTTGGGATCATCCTCGTCAACGTCCTTGGAACACCTTGGGGCCTCGCAGGATCACTGGCCCCAGTTGCGATTGGAATCGCGATCCTGGCCACGGCAGCGAAGCTGACGGTGCTGGGGTTTGTCGTGGTGCTGGTGGAACTGTCGTTCGCCAAACTCCGCCTGCTGCGCATCGCAGAGTACCTCAGCGTTTCTGTTGTTGTAGCAGCTCTCGCCGCTTTGGCAATCGCCATCTCGTAAGGAGGATCGCCCGTGACTGCCAGCACATTAGTGGTTCTGACCTTGGTCGCATGGCTCTCGTTGCTCCTGCTGGCGATTGCGCGAAGGAGTCACAGCGCAATTGGCTGGTATCGGATCTCAGCCCTCGCGACTGTCTTGGCCGCCGCTTACGTCGGCAGAACCGATTCCGCGTGGCTTATGCTGGCACTCCTTTGGCTCGTCGTGAAGGTGTTCGCTGTACCGGCGCTGCTTAGGCGCCGTCTGCCGCACGCGGAGTACGGCGTCTCGACGAGCGGCACTCCCTCCCTCGTGATTGGAGCAGTTCTCGTGCTCTCTCTTTCCTGGTGGACCCTTGGCACGGCAGGCCTGCCGATCGCCGTACTCGGCACTGCCCTCTGGATTGCGATGATGCGGCGGGAGGTGTGGGCTCAGGCGCTCGGGCTGGTCGGCGCGGAGCTCGGGGTAAGTCTCCTCAGCCTGCAGCATCCCACCGTGCCAGGCCTGCCAGAGGTGCTGGCTGTCGCGGAGGTTCTGATGCTTGGCGTGCTGCTGGCTTGGCTGCAGCGCAGAGGAAACGAAGAGTACTCCGCGTCTCCTACCGCCGACCACCTGACGCAGCTAAGGGGGTGAGTACCATCGCCGCTGCTACCTTCAGTCATGAACTGGGACTCGCAGGGATCGTGCTTTCCGTGGCGCTGGGCCTGCTCGCCGCTTGGCGAGCCGCGGCAGGTGGGCGCATTGGTGCAATTGTGCTGGTCTTCATCGCCGTGGCCTTCGCCTGGTCGGCCTACGCAACCTCCAACTGGAGCGATGCCTACCAGGCGTTGGTTGGCCTGCTGGGAGCGGTGGCCTTCTGGGTCTCACCGAGCTACCTCGTCGGAGCCATGAAGGAACCATGGCCCGCCAACCGCCAGGCTGCGTACTTCACCCTCCTCGGCATCTTCACTGCAAGCCTTTTCGCACTCGGGGAGCCATGGTCCCTCATCGCGCTGTGGGTCGCGGTCGAGGCCACGACCCTCAGCTCGGTAGCGCTTGTGGCCCTTACCCCTGGAGCCCATCCGTTCGAGGCAGCATGGAAGTACCTCATGCTCGCCGGGATGGGAGGGCTTATCGCCTTGGCCGGCGTGATTCTGGTCAGCGGCGGATCACCCGGAGGAGCGGCTGTCGGTGCCGTCATGCTTCTCGTCGGGTTCGGTGCAAAGGCAGGTCTGGTACCGCTGCACGCCTGGCTGCCGGACGCGCATTCGCAGGCACCCGCACCCGTCTCCGCACTTCTCTCCGGCGCAGAACTGGCAGGCATCCTCTGGGTGCTGCATACCGGACTGCAGCGTGTCGGGCTGCTGCTGCACGGCGCGGCATGGCCCGCCGACCTGCTGATCGCCCTCGGGCTGCTTTCCCTCGCCGTCGGCGTTGGTGCCATGGCCGGTCAGCGCAACCTGAAGCGCTTGCTTGCCTACTCCTCGGTCGAGCACATGGGGGTCATCGCCCTTGGGATGGGCTTCGGCGGCATCGCTCTTCTCGGTGCGCTGCTCCACGTGATCACCCATGGGATTGCGAAGGCTCAGTGCTTCTACGTTGCGGGGACGATCCAGACGCGGTACGGGACCGTTGACGAGGAGAAGATCGGCCAGCTGCATGTGGGCATGCCCTGGGGAAGTGGAGGCCTCATGCTCGGCCTGGCCGCACTGGCTGGGGTACCCCCATTCGGGCCGTTCTTCAGCGAATGGCTCGTCGCAAGCGGGGGACTGGCTCGATCAACAACGGCGCCTGCGGCCGTTGTGATGCTCGCCCTGCTTGCGCTCGGGTTCATTGCGATCGCCTACCGCGCGCCCCGCCTCTGGTACCAGCCCGCAGGCAGCGCCCGCCTGTCCCCGGAGGGGGCGGTCGAAGCCGTTCCGGCTGTGGTGCTCTCGGTGCTGCTCCTGCTATCGGGCTTCGCGGTTCCGTGGATGCTGCACTGGCCGATGCCGCACTAGGGGGTGCATACAATTGCATCACGTGGACGAACCGGATCCGCTTCTTTCTGCCTGCCGGGCTGCCACCCGGGGTGGGCATGCAATCCTGCACATCTTTGAGCACGGGAATGGCGCACACGTCGTTGTCTGGCGAAAAGCCAGCAGGGATCTGATGGAGATCGAGGTCGGGCCGGGCCCGTACCAGAGGCCGAGCCGCTGCGGTTTTCCCAGCCTGCGCTTTGCGGAGGAACAGGAGTTCGCACCGGAGGCCTTCGAGAGTTCGAATCCGGACCCCGCGGTCACCGGTGAAGGTATGCACGTTGTCCCTCTCGGTCCCGTTCGGGCGGATGTTGCCGAGGCCATGCGCTACGAGATGGATGTCCTGGGCGACGAGATCCACGGGCTATCCCTGAAGCGCGGCTACAAGCCCCGCGGCGTCGAACGGCTGATGCGTGGGGCAGAGGTGGGCCGCGCCCTGGAAATCGCGGAGCGCGTAACCGGCACCTCGACCGTCGCCCACGCGCTCGCGTTCAGTCTCGCCGTGGAGGATGCGCTCGGGTTGCAGGTGGATGAACGCACGTCGCTGCTGCGCAGCGCCCTGGCGGAACTCGAACGCCTGCACAGCCACCTCGGGGACCTTGCCTCGCTTGCGGCTTCGACCGGTACGGTGGCCGCAGCTGCCGACCTCTATCGCGTGCGCGAGAGCGTGCTCCGCTTCGGTCGGCATTGGACGGGACATCGCTACCTGCGCGGTGCAATCGCTCCGGGCGGCTGGAGGCTAGGGCTTGCGGACGTCACTTCAGAGATCTCCAACTTCCTCGAAGACGTCGAACATCAGTTCCTGGCGGTGCGGCGGGCGCTGGATCATACGAACTCGTTCCTTGACCGCCTGCACGGAGCGGGAAGGATTCCCGCACAGCAGCCGCTCGACCTCGTCGGGGTGGTCGGCCGTGCGTCAGGTTCGACGGAGGATGTGCGCTGGGACCGCCCCTACGCCTGGTATCCCGAACTGTGCGCCGGGAGAAGCCCTGCCGGCGCCGCTATGGGCGATGCGTTCGGACGCTACTTCGTGCGCTGTGAAGAGGTCCAGCATTCCATCGCCATGCTGCGCCGGGACGGCGCCGCCAGCGCGATGCCGTCCGAACTACCATCCATCGCGATCGACGGCGTCGGCTGCGGACTCGTCGAAGCCCCGCGCGGCCGCCTGTTCTACCGGGTAGAACTGTCCAAGGGAAGCATCGCCACGGTGCGGATCCGGACGCCGTCGAGCATCAATTGGGTCGCCGTGCCGCTGGCCGTGGCGAACCACAACATTCTGCAGGATCTCCCGATCATTGACGCGTCGTTCAACCTCGCAGTCGCATCGCTCGACCTCTAGGAGGCGTTCACCATGTTCTACCCGCGGTGGATCGTGAACTTTGCCAAAGGCCCTTCCGTGCTGCGACGCAATACCGCGCCAACGCAGGGCAGGAGGATCCCGCCGCAGGCGAGGCTCTTCTCGCATTCCCTGGCGATCCGGCACCTCGACGCAGGCTCCTGCAACGGCTGCGAGTCGGAGATCAGCCTCCTGAGCAGCCCCGTCTACGATCTCTCTCGCTTCGGCTTCTCGTTCACGCCCTCGCCCCGGCACGCAGACCTTCTCCTGGTGACCGGCGTCGTCACGGAGGCGATGGTGCCGATGATCCGTGCCACCTATGACGCGATGCCCGCCCCCAAGCTCGTCGTGGCGGCCGGAACGTGTGCAATCGACGGCTGCGTCTTCCGTGGAGCTCCAGGCGTTATCGGTGATCTCGAGAGGATCGTGCCGGTGGACGTGCGCATCTCCGGCTGTCCTCCCACTCCGGACGACTTGCTCGATGGCCTCTTGGCTGCCGTCGGGCGCCAGGCGCCTGCGGCAGGCGATGTCGGATGATGGCTGAAGTGCTGTTCCTCGCCGCGGTGGTTCTCGCGGTGGCAGCGGGCTTCGCCAAATGGGGTGCCCGTCACCGCTCCGTCAGCTTCTTGGGATTCTCCGCGATCGCCCTGCTGCTGGTCCTGATGATCGTGGCTCTCGCCGCAGCGAAGATGCCGGCGCTCGTCGTGCACACCGTCGCAGGTCCTCTGACATATGCGCCTACACCGTGGTCCGGATTCTGGGGGACCGTCGGCGAGGCTCTCTTGTTGGTGGTCGGCCTCGTCTTCTGGAACAGGGAGTTCGGCAAGGGCCAGTGGGTGGCCCTCGCCTGGCTTGCGGTCGCCGTCGCCGCATTCCTCGAAGCCGCGTCGCCGCTGGCGATGGTCGTCGCGTGGGGTGTGCTCGCGATCGCCGTCTACGGGATGGTGGTGGCGCAAGGCAGCAGCCGGCGAGCGGCGGCGGCAGGTTGGGCGATGCTCGTCATGAGCGAGGCGGGTGCGGCGGCGCTGCTGCTCGGAGCCCTGCTGCTTTCGCCGTCGGTTGGATCAGCGGCGCACGGTCTAACTGGACTGATCGCTGTGCTCGGGATCCTCGGGCTCGGCTCGAAGGCTGGACTCTTCCCATTCCAGATCTGGCTGCCGCTTGCGGAGCCAGAGTCGCCGGGTGCGGCCGCAGCTGCGCTTTCCGGCGTCACGACCACCGTCGCGATGGTCGGCCTGATGCGCTGGCTGTCGTGGGCACCGCCCTCGGCGCCGATCGCGTGGGGCATGGTCGCTGTCGGCCTCATAGGTGCCCTGCTCGGCGTCATCCATGCCATCGTGGATGGTGACCACAAGCGCGTGCTCGCCTACTCGACCGTGGAGTGGGTCGGACTGGCCTTCGCGAGCCTTGGTCTCTCCTACGTCCTGAGAGACGCCGGCCAGGTGGCGGCTGCTGCCCTGGCCCTGAGCGGTGCCTACACGCTGCTCGTCATGCACATGGGTGCGAAGTTTGCGGCGTTCTTCGCCTCCGGCTGGATCGAACGCGCGACCGGCACACGGGAGCTGAACCGTCTGGGGGGCCTCTTCAGGAGTGCTCCAGTCGCGGCGGGCCTCACGCTGCTCGCGGCCGCCGGCCTGATGGCCATGCCGCCGACGGGAGGATATGTGGCGGAGTGGATGGCCCTTGAGAGCATCTTCATGGGAGCCTCCAGCAGCCTGCGGCCAGCGCTCCTCGTCGTCGTCCTGGCGGTTGCGCTCGTTACCGCAGGCGGAGCGACGGCCATCCTGCGCTGGTACGCAGCCATCTTCCTAGGACCGCGGCGCGCGGTCGCTGAGTCCCGTCCGCGTCCAGGCGAGATCGTCGGAATTGCGTTCGGCGCACTGCTCGCGTGGGGGGCAGGGGTAGGCACGACATGGCTTGTTCCCTGGCTTGCGGCAGAATCGCCGCGGGCGCTGGGCGCAAACGGCATCGTTGCCCCCACGTTCACACATCCTGGTCAGACGGCTCTCCTGGACTCGCTCGGCGGCCGGCTCTTCAACGGCCTGCCCGGTACGCAGGGGGTCATCCTTTTCCCCGGCGGGGGCTTCACTGCGACCTCTCCCTGGGATCTCCTTTGGTTCGGTGGCGCCATTGTGGGGGCCGTGGCCCTACTGCGATGGCTATGGCTTCGGCGCTTCCCGCGTAGGGCGGCGGCTCCCTCCGTCTGGAGTGGCGGCGAAGACTACACAAGTGCCTACGGCTGGACGGCGGATGGGCTCGCCCAGCCGCTGCGCCTCGCCTTCGCTCCTGTCATTCGCCTTCGACGCGGGCGCACCGTCGGGATAGATTCGATCGAGGTGCAGACAGACGCTGTCGATCGGCTGCTTACAAACCTGTTCGAGCCGCTCCTGTACGCTGCGCGGTGGCTCACGCAGGCTGTCCGGCGCTTGCAGTCCGGACATCTCAGCCATTACCTCGGCTATATCATGGTCGTTCTGATGGGAGGTATCGTCTGGCTCAAGCTCTCCGGCTTGCTGTAGGCAACGCGACGACAAAGGGCGATGGAGTTCCGCCTTTAACCGCCAAAGCGGCTGATGACTCCTGCTTGGACCGGCGTCTATTCCGGTTGGCTTCGCAGGAGGGCTAGAAACATGCAGAGGATCGGCGGGACTGGCGAGACGCGCATCTACAAGTACGGGTGCGGGCAACCGGCCGAAATGCCAGCAGAGGCCATGCGGCAACTTGAACTGGAGACGGAGTACTGGAACTCGCTTGTGAACGACAGAGTATGAATTCTGCCGCCGAGAGGGGGATGTGTGGCGCTCTGTCGATGCGGTCGAAGAACTCAGTCGTGAAATGGACTTCGCGCTGTCTAGGTTGGCGGAGGCGCGAAACAGCATCCAGCGCGCGAGGCAGGCGAGTCATGCGGTCAGCAGCGACTGGCGGGGTCAGGTCGCAGAAGAAGAGGCGCGTCTCCGAGATCTTCAACGGCGGGTCTACACCACGAAGAGCGCCCACTGGCATGAGGTGCAGCCCAGAATCTCATCCCTTGGGGAATGGCGGCGGGAAGCGGCCAAGGCGGCATACCGCGACTTTTCGGAGAAGGGCCTGTACTGGGGCAACGCGCTGCTGATCCGAGACAGATACGAAGTTGCGCGGCGTCGTGCGCAGCGAGCCAAGACAAGGGATGGAAGGCCGGCTCGGCTGCGTCTGCAAGCATGTGACGGGACAGGCTTCTGGGCGGTAGGCCTGGAACATGCGGCGAGTGATGCGAACGCTCCCTTCACCATGAGGCGCTTGTTCATGCAGGAATCCAAGTGGTGTCGAATGCTGCAGGTCGATCCAGTGGACTTCACCGATTGGGATCACTTGCCGCGCTCCGAGAAAAGAAGACGTGCCCGCACCAGGGTGCGGATTCGTGTCGCTTCACTGGGTCGAAGTCCAGTTTGGATGGAACTGCCCGTCGTACTGCATCGCCCGCTGCCTGAGCATGGTGCGATCAAGGCCGCCCAAGTGGTCCGCAGGCGCGTTGGAAGCCACTTCGTGTACGCGTTATTGCTCACCGTGCACACCGACTCCGTTGAGGAAGGGAGTGCGGACGGCCCGATCGCCGCGATCGCGCTTGGGTGGGAGCGCAGGGAAGACGGCTTGCGGGTTGCGGTCTGCCTTGGATCGGACGGCTCCCACGACGAACTGGTGCTCCCCAATAGACTGTTTGACCGCTTCCAAACGCTCGATCGGTTACGGTCGATCCGAGCGAGGGAGCACCGCAAGGCGGCTGAGGAGATCACGACATGGGGGGCGACATGTCTCGCCGAGCTCCCGAGGCGGCTTACCGAAGCCTGACGACCGACCGTCTTGATGCGCCCGAGACCTTGGCGGGAATTGCTGTTCACTGGCGCTCGAACAGGTTCCCTGGAGACGATTGTGCCTTTGCGAAGCTGGAGACCTGGCTAAGGAAAGAGAAGCGGCTGCTTGAGTGGGAAGCGAACCTACGAGAGAAGTGCCTGGGTTTTCGAGCAGACCTCTATCGCACGTTCGCACTTGAACCTCCCCGCCCTGAAGGGCGGAGATTCCGAAGGGAAGCCCGGGGAATGTGTCACGGGTGCAAAGACCCTGGGAGTAGTTCTCCTGACTGGTCCCGGTTATCCCAGCGGCAACTTTGGCGGGG
>JAJYSJ010000086.1 GCA_021793645.1 Bacillota bacterium | reverse complement strand
CCGTAACCAGCTTGGACACGGCAGCGGAAGGCGCGACGCTGGCGGCGATGCTCGCAGACGACGGGTTCCGCGTCGAGGTCTTGTGCGAGCCGGAGGATCTCTTCGGCGATGCCCGATACGCCGTGCTGCGCCGTGCCGTCGGGGCTCTCACGGAACGAGGGGATCTCGTGGACGCCCTGACGGTTGCGCGTGAAGCGCAGGCCCTCGGGCTCGACTCTGCCGAGAATGTCGTGCGTGGGCTGCCGCCGGCGTCGGGCAAGTACCTGATGGTGCTCTCGAACGCACGTCTTCGCCGCAAGGCGCAGGAGATTGGGCGAATGCTGATGGCCTCCGGGGCATCGCCTGAAGCTGACCTGGGGCAGGCGGCTGAGTTGGCGGTTGCCGCGTTGGCAGGTACGAAGTCGAAGGTGATTAGCGCGGGGGACGCGGGAGCGGAGGCGTTTCGCAAGGTCAAGGCCGGTGCGCCGAGGATCGTCCGCACTGGCATCCCGGAGCTGGACGACGCCTTGCAGCTCGTCGGGCCGGGAGATCTGGTAATCGTGGGCGCTCGCCCTTCGCGTGGGAAGACTGCGGCCGCTGTGCAGGTCGCTCGATATACCGCCGCAGCCGGGACTGGTGTGCTGTTTGGCTCCTTGGAGATGGCCCCCGAGCAGATTTCCCTGCGACTTGTCGCTCAGGAAGCGATAGTGCCGTTCGTCGCACTCGCAGCGAACCAGTTGGAGGTCGGCGGGTGGCAGAAGGCGGCCAGGGCTCTGGAGACGATTTCTACACTCCCGCTCTCCATCGCCGACGCCGGCGGGTACACTCCGGCGCAGATCCGGGCCGCGGCGACGAAGTTCAAGGCTGCTCTGGCGCGGAAGGGTATCTCCCTCAGTATGATCCTGGTCGACTACCTGCAGATCGTCACCCCACCACGCCCCGATCGCAACCGCGACCGCGAGATCGCGGCCATCTCCGCCGCGCTGAAGTCGTTGGCCAAGGGGCTCGATGTCGTAGTCATCGGCCTTTCGCAACTCAGCCGCGCCGTCGAGGGGCGCCAAGACAAGCGCCCGGCGCTCTCGGATCTACGAGAGTCCGGTGCGATCGAGCAGGACGCCGACACGGTGATCCTGCTGCACCGTCCCGAGAAGAGCGAAGGGGTCGCCGAGATGATCATCGCAAAGCAGCGCAACGGCCCGACGGGGACGATCCGGACGGTGTGGAACGGGCCCTCGATGGTGTTCGAGCCAGTGGGAGACGCCTTCGAAGCGAACTAGGGGGTGATGGCTGGTGGCCGGTCGAACAACCCGCTGGAATCGGACGAGCATCGTGGTTGCGCTCAGGAAGGCGGGGCGCGAGCGCGGCCACTGGATTCCCGTTGCCCAATGGAGCGCCGAGCACCGCACGCCCAGCTACCAAACAGTGCTCAACGTGTTCCCGACATGGGGGGACGCTTGGACGGACGCGGGCTACCCGCCGCCAGAGCGCTGGACGCGACGAAGGATGCACCACTGGACTGACGGCGAAATGTTCGACGCCATACGGAGAGCCGCCATGGGGCGGCCTCTGTCCGTTGTGGGGTACGAGCGCTGGCACCGGAGGACGAAGGATGGCCCGAGCGTGACGGCCATCGTGCTGCGCTTCGGATGGGCAAGGGCGAGAGACCTTGCGGGCGTCGCACCGCCGCAGCATGAGGCGCTTCAGGAAGGTGAGATTCTCGAGTCCCTGGTCCGGCTGTGGCGCAGTCGCAACCGGGCTCCCAGCCGGTCGGAATGGGTTGCCTGGAAGGATCGGATCTGCAGTTACGACACGGCACAGCGGGTGGTCGGCGGTAACTGGGAGCACATCCGTGCCAGGGCGCTGGCGCTGCACCCCGATCTGCCACAGCTATCCACTCGCTCGACGGCTCTGCTGGATCTGCTCAAGGTTCCTCGAGAGTCACTACGCCCGCGCGAGTCCGAGATCGCCTCCCTAGCTGAGGGAGGGAAGACCTTGGGGCAGATCGGCAAACACCTCCACCTGACGCGGGAGCGCGTACGCCAGATCGCCTCGCGCGCCGCTAGGAGGACCGGGGTGGTCGCCCCCAAACCGAAGTCTTCCTCCTACCGTCCTGCGTACCGCGGCAAGGCGGAGATGGTCGCCCTACTGCGGCAGCGCTACGACGATCTGGGACACATTCCGACGGTTATGGAGTGGAACTCCTCCCACTGGTCGCCTTCAGTCGCAACCCTCGTTACGTGGTTCGGATCCTGGCGCGATGCCTGGGTTGCCGCACTCGGAGAAGGGCACGAAGACGTGCAGCTGATGGGCAAGGGGCGTCGGCACAGCTTGTCGGCGTAAAGCGCTACTCGAGTAGCGTTTTCTGTTCGTATTAGTGAGGTGGTTTCGTTGATCGAGGTCGACTTCGAGTTTGAACGGGAGACCAAAAACACAGTGCGTCTCGCCGAGGTGGAAGGGGACGAGGCGCCGGCCTTTGGAAGCCTGTACCTCCAGAAGCACGCCTACAAGAAGTTGGGCTCGCCGAGACGACTGAAGGTCAAGATCGAGGCTGGCGACTGAGGCGGAAGCGAGGTGACGAGATGAACGACGTGCGGATCGGGGCCCCGCGTGGCCAGTGGTGGAACATGGTCTACGGTGCCGGCTACCCCGATTGGCTCATCACATCGCCTCTGCCGCCGGCGGACGAGGGTGAGCGTTGGGTTTGGACCGGCCGCATGCTCGTGCCTCTCCCCTCGGATCTCTACGAGTTCTGGCTCAACGCCCACCGCGAGCCGATCAGCGTCGAGCAACTGCGCGAAGTGTTCGCGCCGTACGTCGACGAGGACAAGGGCGAGAAGATGAGCGAGCTGCTGCGGGCCATCTGGAAGTCCGGCCTGTTCATCAAGTGGCCGTGGGGCCTCGTGGACCCCGCTGACACGCCGGAAGCGATCGCTCTGCAGACGAACCTGCTCGCGAAGCCGGACAACCCCTTGCCTGACGTTATCCCGGACAGCGAGTGGCCGGGGGTCATCGGGATGGACCGCATGATCCACCTCTGGAGTAAGGCGCGGGAGCGCCGCCCGCTGCCGGGCGGTCTTCGCAACTTCGTTCAGGCCATGCTGAGCGACGGTTTTGTCTGGCTGGTTGCCCGGCCGATCCGCGAGGTCTCATCATGAGCAGCTTCTTCGGGAAGTTCACCCGAGGCGTCAAGGAGGAGCTGCCGGAGTTCGCCGGGGATGTTGTTCAGGTCGGAGCGGAAGGACTCGCGCAGTTGCAT
>JAJYSJ010000037.1 GCA_021793645.1 Bacillota bacterium | reverse complement strand
CGAGGCGGTGGCGGCGTCGGGACCCCGGTGTACTGGTGTCGGACGCGCCCCGTATCGGCAGTGGACGCTGGACGACTGTGCGGAGGTCCAAGGCTACCTTCTGGGCAAGTCCAGCCGATGCGTGGTCCCGCCTAGACAAGGCTGCGACTAGCTGTCACGCCTGGCGATCACAAGGATGTAAGGCGAGAAGTACCGACTGCGGATATTGCCGAGCCCGAGCCTATCGAGAGCGGTTCGTACCAGGGCGACGGCCCGTCGCAGCCAGGGCCTGCGGGAGAGAACCGGGTTCTGGGCGTCGAAGTGCAAGAAACAGGTGCTGTGGTATGAGCAGTACAATGGCTGAAAATCGCCCTCACAGCGCGCCGCGGCAAGTAGCGCGTCAGGGTCCATCGCGGCAAGATTGTGCAGTTTTAGGGTCTCTGACAGGAAGATGCGGTACAGGACCCAGTTGAAGAAGCGCAGGTTGGGCACCTCGACCACCATATAACCGCCAGACCTAACGAGCCGCGCCTGCAGGCGGACGACCGTGGCGTAGTCCTCGAAGTGCTCCACGAACCCGAAGGATCCGACGACGTCGTATCTTTCGGGCGCGCGGTAGGCGAGGAAGTCCTCATCGACGACGCGGTAGTCGGAGATCTTGTATCTCGCCATGGTGGCATGCACGTGGTCGACGCTGGAAAAGTCGATGCCAGTCACCCGGTAGCCGAAGTTTCGATGGAAGTAGGCCATTGTGGTACCGGGTGCGCACCCAATCTCGAAGTACGTGCCACCGATCGGTAGATAGCGCCGCATTACCCGGTCGAATATATAGCGATCCGCGTGATCTTTGTCCTCGAGCTGCCAGTGCTTGTCCCAGAACTCCTTGGAGGACAGGGGATTGGCTGTTGTCCGCGCATCGGACTTCATATCGTGTAACCACCCAGCATGATCATGTAGCGGAGATTCCTTCGCGTACGCCTGCCTATGTCCTGCCATCTGCCGCAGGGTAGAGAGTAGAATGCCAGTCACTACCATGCACCTTGCTCGTCGTAGGCGCAGAAGCGGTAGCCGGGGCCACCGGTCCCAAACGGGTGGGAGGTGCGTGCGTCGCCTTCTGGGTGGGAAGAAGCAGCCTCTCCGTCCAAGGGAAGCTACTCCCCATCTCCGGTTGTTTCGGTCTCTGGCACTGCGCCCGCGGGTTGCCGCAAAAGGGGGAGGCGTCCAACGGGACCCTTCTTGCCTGTGATGTAGAAGTGGTTCTACCCGTGGTGGATATTCGAGCGTCAGGAACTTTGGTTGACGCTCATGCCGGGCGGCGAGAAACGTCAGGGAGACGGACGGTTTGCTCCCCACCCTGGACGCCCTGCTTTTAGGCGGACTTGGCGAGGTGGCTCAGCGCGTCCATGTGCTTCGGTCCATAGAGCCTGTCGTGGTAGCAAAGAATATCCACGCGGGCGCGGTGACGTCTTCTCGCTGTTGTTGGCGATGCCTGCCTCAGATGTGCAGCATGACGGCTTGACACCCCGTCAAGGGGTGCACACGGTTCCCTGGTTGGGAATCGATGAGTCCAACGGCCGTGCGTGTGCTTCCAAGGGCTTCTCAGCACAGCGCGCCTCCAGTGCATCCTGCATTGACGTGGCACATGACACGACACCAGTCAGTCTCGGGCTGGATGCGGTTCGATCCGCAAAAGACAAGACAACCAGGAGCGCCCTCCAGTCAAGAAGAACGCTCCCGGTTCCAGCGGTCCGACCCGTCGCAGAGCTACCTGGTTAGGGTCGTCCTCAGAGAGTAGCCCGCAGAGATCGGGCTACTTTCCTTTGTTTCGTTCCCTCCGCGCCTACGTTGGTCCGCTCTCAGCGACCCAGGCGCTCCGCCCTTGAGTGGTAGTGCTCCAGCATCTCGCGGTGGTAGGGCAGATCGAGGATGTCCTTCAGGAGTCCGCGCGCTTGGTCCTCGGACTGCGTCCACGGGTCCATCAACACCATCTGCAGCAGCGACTCGTAGTCGCCGTGCTCGTAGGCGTAGATCTCCGCCTCCACCGGTGCGACTCGGTCGCGCAGGGCGTGGGCGAGCAGTGGGCGCGGCAGTCCGTGCGTCTGGATCCCCTGGATGCCGCGACCGCTCACGAGCGCCGGGATCTCCACGGCGAAGTCGGTCGGGATGCCGGGGACGTACGAGCCGGTGTTCGGCACGTTGACGATCAGGACGCGCGGTTGGTCCGTGGCCAGCGACTCGACGAGCGGGATGATCGTCTCGCCCGAGAGCTTGGGCGGGAAGAGCTTCAGGAGCTCCTCATCCGACACCTTAGTCGCCGTTTCGAACGCCCCGTAGACGTCGGCCGCCTCCTGGAAGTAGCGGACGAACCACTCGTCCGGGTCCTCCTTCCAGCGCGCCTGCACGTCGCTGTTGGTGTGGTACCAGTAGGCCCAGGCGCCGCCGCCGGTGGTGGCGGTGTCGCCGATGGGGAAGACGCCGAAGCGCTTGTAGAGGTCGATGACCTTCGGCCCCAGGTCGTCGCTGACCACGCAGTCGCGCCAGTGCTCCTCGGCGTGCTGCTCGATCCACTCGTCGATCAGGTGGAACGCGTCGTCGCCGCGGTAGCGGAAGTCCACCAGCCAGACGAAGTGGTTGATGCCGGGGATCTCGTACGTCATCTGGTCGGGGTCGATGCCGATCTTGTCGGCGATCGCGTAGATCTGCCGGTACCCGTGGCAGAGCCCGACGATCTTGGCGTCGGGGTACTTGCGGGTGAGGTACGTTACCCCGGCCATGACCGGGTTGGCAACGACGACGTACCAAGCCTTCGGGCAGAGTTCCTGCATGTCCTTGAGGATCGATTCCATCAGTCCGAACTGGTAGAAGTTGATCCAGAACGCCTCGTCGTGGACGATGTGGAAACTGCCGCCGAAGCGGTAGCCGTGCTTCTTGGCGATCTGCCAGCCCTCGCGCCAGTGCTCGTGGCTCTCGTGCAGTGCCGTGTTGATGACGAAGTCGGCGTCCTTAAGCGCCGCACGCCGGTCGGTCGTGCGCTCGAGGTGCAGATCCGCGTTCAATTGACGCGCGTAGCGCACGCTCACCTGATACGCGTTCTCGAGCCGCTCCTCGTTGATGTCCATGAACGAGACAGTGCTTCCCCTGAGACCGGAAGCCAAGCAGATGTCCTTGACGAGTGACAGCGAGAACATGCCGCTGCCCGCCCCGATGATCGCAATCTTTGCAGGCACAGACCCACCTCCGAACAAGCTCATCCCGATGTGCAAGGCTTACGTTAGCGACCGGCGGTCATAAATGTCAAGCGGTGGGTGCACAGTGAGGAACTGCTCGGAAATGGCCTTGTGTAGGCAGATTGAGGCATATCAGGGCCTTGCGGATGGTATTGACTGAGTTGTGAACGGCGTTTAGAATGGCGCCAACGTCGAGGAAGTGGAGGGTTGGCATGGCAACGTACAAGGCCCCGCCGATCGAGCGCGCTTTCGCAGTGCTTGAGCTGGTCGGGGCGGCGTCTTCCGGACTGACGCTCGCCGATCTCGTCGAAGCGACCGAGTTGCCCAAGACGACGGTGTTCGTCGTGGTCTCCTCGCTGCGGGATCTCGGGGCGCTGCGGCTCGAGGACACGCGGTACTTCCTCGGGCCGAAGATCGCGGAACTCGGCGGCCAGGCCGTGCAGCGGATGGACATTCGCTCCGTGGCCCTTCCGCACATGCAGCGGCTCGCGGAGCAGACAGGCCTAACGGTGCACCTCGGCGTGCTCGGCGGGTCGACCGTGCACTTCGTCGCCAAGGTGGAGACGGAGGGCTTCATCCGCTTCAACACGTACGTGGGCTTGACCCAACCGTTCCACCTCTCGAGCCTCGGCAAGGCCATCGCCGCGTACCTGCCGGAAGAGCAGCTCGAGGCGGCGCTGCGCACGCCGCTGGTGCGGCGCACGCGCTACACGACGACGGAACCCGCGACGTTCCGCGACCACCTGCTCGCCGTCCGCCGGCTGGGATACGCGGTCGAGGACGAGGAGAACGAGGAGGGCGTGCGCTGCATCGGAGCGCCGATCTTCGACGGCAGCGGCAACGTCGCCGCCGTCAGCGTCACTGCTATCCGCAGCCAGCTGCCTGTGGAGGCGTTCGCCGACACGTCGACCCTGGTCATGTCGGCGGCGAACGCGATCAGCGGGGACCTGGGAGGGGCTGTTCGGCCCCCGATCCCGGCGTCCCGGCGCAAGCAGCGCGGCAAGGCGGGGGCAGCGCAGTAACGACTGCCGATCGGAACGGTGTTCCAAAACAGGCTACGCGTGATTGTAGGGGGTTATCTCATTGGCCGTGTCGGACGAAGAGCTCTTCGCCGTGTTGGAGCAGCAACTGTACACCGCCGTAATTTCCGATGTGCTGGACGAGATGGGCTACCGCGATCAGGTGATGGCAGCGAACCTGCGGCCGATAGGGGACCGGCCCCTCGTCGTCGGCCGAGCTCGCACGATCCTCGCCGTGGACTACTACGAGCCGCTCGACGAGCCGTACGGCGTCGAGCTGCAGTTCGTGGACAGTCTGCGGCCCGGTGACGTGGTGGTTGCGGGCACCAATCAGTCCGTGCGCAATGGCCTTTGGGGAGAACTGCTCTCGACTGCGAGCCAATACCGCGGAGCGCGCGGTGCGATCATCGACGGCTACGTGCGAGACGTGCGCAAGATCCGCAATCTGGGATTCCCCGTCTGGGGTACAGGCACGAAGCCGGTGGACTCGGCGGGGCGCGGCAAGAGCATCGCGCACGACTGCCGCGTCCTCTGTGGCGGGGTCTACGTGAGACCGGGGGACATCGTCTTCGCAGACGACGACGGCATCGTGGTGATTCCGAGCGAACTGGTTGAGGAGGTGGTGGGGAAGGCGAGCGTCAAGGTCGCGGCCGAGGACTCCACGCGCAGCGACCTGACGGCGGGGATGAGTCTGTCCGAAGTCTTCCGGCGGCGCGGCGTCCTCTAGGGCGACGACAACTGGCTGCCATACGAAGGAGGCTGGATCCAAGACCATGAGTAGAACGAAATTGTATGCCCTCGCGGCGACAGCACTGCTGTCCACCACGGTGATCGCCGGGTGTGGGTCCAGTACCCCCGCCCAAGGGACTTCCTCGAAACCGGTGATCGTGACGCTCTGGCAGAACTACGGCACGTCCGGCGAGGCCACGACGACCACCCAGCTCGCCAAGGCGTTCGAGAAGACGCACCCCACGATCAAGATCAACGTGGTCGCCGAACCAGTGAACAACTACTTCGCCCTGTTCCAGGCCGCGTCGATCTCGAAGACGGGTCCGGACATCGCGGTGATGTGGACCGGCCTCTACGCCCTGCAGTACAGCAAGTTCCTGCTGAATCTTAATCCGTACATCTCCACGGCGGACCTCAACCGCTACGTCGGCATCCAGTGGTCGGCGCAGAACTTCAACGTCAAGGACGGCACCTACGTGATGCCGTTCGAGAACCAGTTCTACATCGGCTTCTACAACAAGAAGCTCTTCCAGGAGGCGGGCATCACGCAGCCGCCGCAGACCTGGTCGCAGCTCTTCCAGGACTGCGCGCTACTCAAGGCCAAGGGCATCACGCCGATGGAGATCGGCAGCACGGCGGGAACCGCCGGCGCCGAATTCTACCCCTATTACGACTTCAGTTACGTCGTTGCCGGTGCCTATCCCCTGTCGAAGTGGCGCTCGCTCTACGACGGTACGATCCCCTGGACGTCGCCGGCGCTGGTGCAGCAACTGTCCAAGTGGGCGCAACTCTACAAGGACGGCTACACCAACAAGGACGTCCTGACGCAGGTGAACGCGCAGACGCAGTTCGCGCAAGGAAAAGCCGCGATGATCGTGAAGGGCAACTGGGACCTCTCCACCTTCGAGCAGGCGTTGGGCAAGAACCTCGGCGTGTTCGTGCCGCCGTACTCCAACCAGCCGATGCACTCGATCGTCGAGTTCTCCGGTGACGGATTCGCAGTGACGAAGTACTCCAAGCATATCCCGCAGGCCATCGAGTTCATGAAGTTCCTCGAATCGCCGCAGGCCCAGAAGATCATCGTCGCGACGGGGCTGATCCCTGACCTCACGGGTGTCGCCACGCCGGACCCGCTCTCCAACCAGATGCTCGACTACGTCGCGCAGAACCACTATACTCCGATCCCGATGCTGGACAACGTCACGCAGGCCGCCGTCGTCAACGCGGCGTCGACGCAGCTCGACGCCGCGGTGGCAGGCGACGCGACACCGCAGGCCGCCCTTCAGAGCATGGCTCAGGCACTGCAGCAACTGCCTCCCGCACAGCGCAATTCCACCTACCAGTAAGCACCCAAGGTGCGGCCCGGGCGCCGAGGCGCCCGGGCCGACTGCCCTACCTGCGAAGGAGGCTGGCGCTTGGCTGCGGCAACCCATCCGGGAGTAGCACGCGGGCCCCGAAGGAGAGTGGCGCGGCACACCGCGCAGCGCTCCCTCTACGGGGTGCTTTTCACCCTACCCGTGGTCGTGATCGAAGTACTGCTGCTCTTCCTGCCGATCATCCAGACCTTCTACTACAGTATGACCTACTGGGACGGCGTCACCGCGCAGTGGGTCGGCGTCGGCACGTTCGTCAGCCTGTTCCAAGACCCCGCCTTCTGGCGGGTGCTGCTGAACAACGGGCTACTCCTGCTCAGCGTGCCGGTGGCTATCGGCATCCCCTTGGTCGTGGCCTACCTTCTGCATGAAAAGATCTGGGGTTGGAAGTTCTTCCGCTCCGTCTACTTCCTACCGACCGCCATCTCCTGGGTAGTGATCGCGATGGTGGCTGTGCAGTTCTTCGCTGGGAGCGGCATCCTCAACCACCTCCTGGCTCCCTTCGGCGTGCAGCAGAACATGCTCGCAGGCGAGTACCCCGCGATGATCGCCGTGGTGATCACCTTCATCTGGTCGCAGTTCGGCCAGAACACCATCATCTTCATCACCGGCATGGCCACGCTGCACCCCGAGGTCTACGAGGCCGCGCGCATCGACGGCGCGAACCAGTGGCAGATCTTCTGGCGCATCACCGTGCCGCTTCTGCGGCGGTTCATCCTTTTCGCCTTCATCACGACACTGGTGACCGCCTTCTCGGCGCTGTTCAGCCTGATCTTCGTGATGACCGGCGGCGGTCCGGGGTACGGCACCACCACGCTGGAGTTCTTCGTCTACCAGGAGGCGTTCAACGTCGGCCAGTTCGGATTCGGCGCCACACTCGGGGTCGTGCTCTTCGTAATCGTCTTCGCGATCAGCCTCTTGCAACTGCGACTGCTGCAGAGGGAGGACTGACCATGCGGCGATTCGGCGGATCGCCGGCACGAACCATCTCGCGCGCCGTCACCTTCCTCGTGCTCCTGCTCGTCACGGTGGTGATGCTATACCCCTTCTGGTTCATGGCATCCTCCGCCTTCCGCTCGCTGCAGCAGTACACGCTGGGTTTGCCCGGCCTCTCGCTGGCCAGCTGGCGTCTCCTTCTGCAACTCCTCCCGATCGGGCAGCAGGTGCTCAACTCCTCGATCGTGACCTTCGGCTCGATCCTCCTGATCCTGATCCTCAGCGCGATGGGCGGCTATGCGTTCAGCAAGCTCTCCTACCGCGGCTCCCAGCTAATCTTCCTCGCCATACTGGCGAGCATGATGATCCCGGTGCAGTCGATGATCATCCCGGAGTACACGAACCTCAGCTACGTGGGGCTGATCAACCAGTACATCGGCGCCATCCTCGTCTACACGGCGCTCTACACGCCGTTCGCCACCTTCCTGATGACGATGTACTTCCGCGGCATCCCGAACGACCTGATCGAGGCCGCGGTCGTCGACGGGCTCGGCTACCTGCGCATCTTCTTCCGCGTCATGCTGCCGATGGCCATCCCTGCGCTCGCCACCATCGTCGTGCTGGAGTTCATCCAGATCTGGGACGACTTCCTGGTGGGCCTGCTCTTTCTGCAGGGGCCGGACGTGCGCACGATCACGGTGGGGCTCGCGACACTCAACGCGGCACGCGTTCTCAACGTTCCGGTGATGATGGCTGGATCGCTTGTCAGCGCGATCCCCGCGATCATCGTCTACCTCTTGTTCCAGCGCTACCTGATCGCTGGACTGACGATGGGCATGGGCAAGTAGGAGGAGAACCGCGGTGCAACTGATTGACCTGACCATACCGATCGAACACGGCATGAAGAGCTTCCCCGGCGAACCCGGCGGGTTCGTCATGCCCTTCGCCGACCTCGCGACGCAGGGCTTCGTGGCCCACCAGGTCCTGCTTTACACGCACATCGGCACCCACCTCGACGCGCCGCGCCACTTCCTGCCTGATGGCGAAGGCGTGGAGGCGTGGCCGCTCGAGCAACTCTGTGGACCGGCGATGGTCGTGCGCATGCGAGCGGGCGCGCAGGGCCCGATCGACATTGAGGACTTCGTCTGGCCGCGTCCACCGCAGGCCGGCGACCGTGTGTTGCTCGCCACCGGCTGGGGCGCCCACTGGGGCGAGGAGGACTACTTCCGAGCCTTTCCCAGCCTCTCGCTGCACCTCTGTACAGAGCTGGCCAGCGCGCGCATCGCTCTGCTCGGCATGGACATCCCGACACCGAGCGAGCACGAGGCGCAGGGGGTGCACGAGGCGCTCCTGCTGCGGCGCGTCGCGGTCCTCGAAGGCCTTATCCGCCTCGACGAGCTTCCGGGCGACTTCGGCGAGCTGCTCTGCCTACCGTTGCTGCTCCAGGGACTGGATGGCGCCCCCTGCCGCGTCGCCTTCCGGACGGAGGAGCAAAAGTGAGCGTCCGCGCGCGCGCGGACGGGCGCTGGGCCTACAACGGCCTGCAGGCGGTCGTGCTGGAGAACGCGCAGCTGCGCGCCGTGGTACTGCCGGAGGCGGGCGCCAAGCTCTATGCGCTCGAGGACCGCGCGGCCGCGCGTGAGTGGCTCTGGCACAACCCGCGCATCGCCCCCGAGCGCTCGCAGATCGGCGCGACGTTCGATAACCACTGGTCCGGCGGCGCGGACGCCTTCTTCCCGACCTGCTACCCCTGTAGCGTGGATGGCGTCGCGATCCCCGACTCCGGCGAGTGGTGGAGCGTTCCGTGGCAGCCCGATGTCCACGAGGACGCCACGGGGGTGACGCTCGAGATGACGGCGGGCGGTCGGGTCTACCCGGTGATCTCGCGCCGCAGCTACCGCCTCTCGCACGCGGGCAGGGAGCTGCAACTCGGATTCCATATCCAGAACGTCGGGCACGCGCAGCTGCCCTTCCTGCTCGGCTTTCACCCAGCGCTGGCGCTGCGGCCAGGCGGGCGGATCGTTCTGCCGGACGGCGTGGCGCAGGTCGACGAGACGAGCGACGGGACGATGGGCGCGGTGGGCCAGCGCTACGCCTGGCCCCTCCTGGAGACCGCGTCGGGACCCTCCGACATGAGCTGCGTGCGGGGACCGGAGGTCGGGCAGTTCGCGGGCCACTACCTCTTTCCGTCCGGCGGCAAAATCCACTGGAGCGTCTGGGATCCCGACGGCGGCCCGGGGCTCTCGCTCACCGCGTCGCCGGAATTCACCGGAGTTTGGCTCTGGCAAGTGTACGGCGGCTGGCGCGGCTACCACCACGTCGCCCTCGAACCCTGGAGCGGCTACCCGATCACCCTCAGCGACGCGGTGGCGCAGGGGAGCGCGCGGGTGCTGGCACCGGGGGAGGAATTCACGGCATCACTCACGCTCAGCCTGCTGCCGCCGGGCGCAGAACACAGCTGAGCGCATCGAAGGAGGGGGCGCAGTATGGAACGGTTCTTAGGACAGGTCGTCATCGTCACCGGCGCCGCGGGCGGCATCGGCCGCGCCACCGCGGAGCTCTTCGCATCCGAGGGGGCGCAGGTTGCGGTCTGCGACCTGAACGGCAAGGAACTTGCCGCGTGGGTTGCGGCCCACCCTCAGAAGGAACGGTTCGCGGACTACACGGTCGACGTGATCAAGCCGGCCGCGGTGCAGGCGATGGTCGACGACGTGGCGCGCCGCTTCGGCCGCATCGACGTACTGGTCAACAACGCCGGCATCGAGGACACCGACTCCGTGACCGAGACCTCGGAGGAGCGCTGGGACCGCCAGATCACGGTGAACACGAAGAGCGTCTTCCTCTGCTCCAAGTACGCGATCCCCTACATGCAGAAGCAGAGCAAGGGGGCGATCGTCAACATGGGCTCGATCGAAGGCGTCGTCGCGGAACCGAACGGTGCCGCCTACGTCGCCTCGAAGGGTGCGGTCGTGATGCTCACCAAGGAGATGGCGCTGAGCTACGCCCGGGACCAGATCCGCGTCAACGTGGTCTGCCCGGGCTGGATCGACACCGCCATGGCACGGCGCTCGATCGACAAGCACGGCGGCCTCGAGGCAATGCTGCCGGAGATCCGCCGCCTGCAGCCGCTGGGACGGCTCGGCACGCCGCAGGAGGTCGGGCGGGCAATCATGTTCCTGGCGTCGGACGACGCCTCGTTCATCACTGGCAACGTGCTGATGGTCGACGGCGGTTACACCGCCCAGTGATCTGATCTCACCCGGAGGTGGCCGCGTGAAGCTGCGCAGTGCGGAGTGGTTCGAGGGTCCGGTGTCGCGCACGTTCCAGCACCGCATGTCGATGGCCGCCGTCGGCCGGGCCTACGCGGACTACGCCGGACGGCCGATCATCGGCATCGCGAACTCCTGGAGCGACTTCAACAACTGCAACCTGCCGCACAAGGAGCTCGTCGACCACGTCAAGTTGGGGGTGCTGGCTGCCGGCGGCTACCCCATGGAGTTCCACACGATCACAACGGCGTCGGACTTCGTCAAGCCCTCGGACCTGCTCTACCGCAACCTGATGGCCATGGATGTCGAGGAGATGCTGCGCAGCCAGCCGATCGACGGCGTCGTGCTGCTGTCGGAGTGCGACAAGACGACGCCGGCCCAGCTGATGGGCGCCCTGAGCGTCGATCTGCCGGCGATCCAGCTGGCGGCGGGCCACCGCGCCTCCGGCAACTTCCGCGGGGAGCGCGTGACCTACGCCACCGACTTCTGGCGCCTACTTGACGAGTACGAGGCGGGCAACCTCCTCTCGCAGGAGTGGGCGCAGCTCGAGCGCTGCATGTCGTGCTCCGGCGGTGGCTGCGCCGTGATGGGCACGGCATCCACGATGAAGAGCATCTCGGAGGCTATCGGCATGATGCTGCCGGGCACCTCGGACATCCCGGCGATCGACGTACAGCGCCAGTCGGCCGCCGAGGCCACGGGCCGCCGCATCGTGGAGATGGTGCGCGAGGACCTGCGCCCGTCGCAGATCGTCACCGAGGCCGCCCTGCGCAACGCCATGCGGGTGCTGGCCGCCCTGGGCGGATCGACGAACGCCCTGATCCATCTCGCGGCGATCGCCGGCAGACGCGGCATCTTCCTGCGCTACGAGGACTTCGAGCAGGCCTGGAACGATGTACCGCTGCTCTGCGATTTGCAGCCGAGCGGCGCCGGCAACATGGACGACTTCCACGCCGGCGGCGGCCTGCCGCGCCTGCTACACGAGCTCCTGCCCCTGCTTGAGGGCGATGCCAAGACGGTCAGCGGACGCACGCTGCGCCAGAACTACGCAACCGTCCCGGCCGCCAGCGATCCCGTGATCGGCAGCCTGCAGCGGCCGATCGCCCCGGGCCCGGCGCTGCGCATCCTACGCGGCAACCTGGCGCCGGACGGCGCCGTGCTGAAGGAGTCCGCCGGCTCGCCGGAGCTCATGCGCCACGAGGGACCGGCCGTGGTCTTCGAGGACTATGAGGATATGCTCGCACGCATCGAGGGTGACGACCTGCCGGTCACCAAGGACAGCGTCCTCGTGATGCGCAGTTGCGGACCCGTCGGGGTGCCCGGCATGCCGGAGTGGGGCTCGATCCCCATCCCGCCGAAGCTGCTGCGGCAGGGGGTGCGGGACATGGTCCGGATCAGCGACGCCCGCATGAGCGGCACGGGCTACGGCACGGTAGTGCTGCACGTGGCGCCGGAGTCCGCCGTCGGCGGGCCTCTCGCGCTGGTGCACGACGGCGACCTGATCGCGCTCGACGTGCCGGCGGGCCGCCTTGAACTGCGCGTGCCGGAGAGCGAACTGACCGCGCGGCGCGCGGCGCTGCGCGCGCGTCCCGCGACGCACAAGCGCGGCTACCTCAGGCTCTTCGCCGAGCACGTGATGCAGGCGCCGGAGGGCTGCGACCTTGATTTCCTGCGCCCCGGGTCCGCCGAGGAGGCGGGCTTCGTGCCGCCGATCGTCGGCCGCGGCTAGGCGTCGATCATCTGTCAGGAGGGAACGGGACTTGTCCATGCAGAGAGCGCACAGCTGGATCGGCGGCAGAGAGGACCAGAGCGGGCGGGACTGGGTGACGGTCTGCTCGCCGCGCGATCCCGCCGAGGGGATCGGCGCATACCAGGAAGCTTCCGCGGAACTGGTCGACCGCGCGGTGCGTGCGGCGCGGGAGGCCCTGCCCGCGTGGAGCGCGCGCTCGCCAATCTCGCGCGGCGAGCTCCTCTACCAGGCGGCGGAGGTGCTCGCGGAGCACAATGAGGAAATCGCGGCCCTCGCCGCCCTCGAGATGGGCAAGCCGATCGGTGAAGCCCGCGGCGAAGCGCGGCGCGGCGTCGCCATTCTCCGCTACTACGCCGGGGAGGGGTCTCGCGCCGTGGGCGACGTGATCCCCGCGGCAGACGCGGGAACCCTGCAGTATACCGTGCGAGTGCCGGTTGGGGTGGTCGGCGTGATCACACCCTGGAACTTCCCGATCGCGATCCCGCTTTGGAAGGCGGCTCCGGCGCTGGCCTACGGCAACACCGTCGTCATGAAGCCGGCGGAGCTATCCTCTCTGACCGCGGAGCGCATCATCAGCCTGATCGCGCCCCTGCTGCCGCCCGGGGTGCTGAACCTCGTGCTGGGAAGGGGTGCGGAGGTCGGAGCGGCGCTCACCGCGCACCCCGAGGTCGACGCTGTCTCCTTCACGGGCTCGAGCGGCGTCGGGGCGCAGATCGCGCAGACGGCGTCGGCGCGCGGGAGTAAGTTCCAACTCGAGATGGGCGGCAAGAACCCGGTGGTCGTCGCCGACGACGCCGACCTCGAACTAGCTGTCGAGAAGACCGTGAACGGCGCCATGCGCTCGGCCGGCCAGAAGTGCACCGCCACCTCGCGGGTAATCGTGCTGCCCGCGATCCGCGAGCGCTTCGTCGCCGCGCTGACGGAGCACGTGCGCCAGCTCGCGGTCGGCGACCCGCTTGACGAGGGGACGTACGTGGGGCCGCTCGTGTCGAAGGCGCAGTACGACAAGGTCCGGCGACTGGTCCATTCGGGTGTGCAGGCCGGGGCGCGCATGCTGGTCGGCGGCGAGCCTCCGCGGGCCAAGGGCTACTACGTGCCACCGACTGTGTTCGACGCGGTGGAGCCGGAGATGGAGATCGCGCAGGAGGAGATCTTCGGTCCGGTGGTCGGGGTGCTCGCCGCGCGCGACATCGACCACGCGATTGCGCTGGCGAACGGCGTACGGTACGGGCTCAGCGCCTCCGTGTTCACGCGCGACATCAGCACCGCATTGCGCTTCGTGCGGGGCATCGACGCTGGCATGGTCCGGGTGAACGAGGAGACGGCCGGCGTGGAGTACCAGGCACCGTTCGGCGGGCTGAAGCAGTCGAGCTCGCACTCGCGCGAGCAGGGGCGGGCGGCGATCGACTTCTACACCAACATCAAGACGGTCGCAATCCGCGCAGGAGGTTGATGGCGATGGGACTCAACGTATGGGGAGTCGCGCACGGGCAGGGGACGCCGGTCGCGCTCGGCCTCTCCGAGGGACCCGTTCCGACGGTGCTGGAGCTGGCAGCGGTCGGCATCCCTGACGCGGCCGCGTTCTTCGCGAAGTGGCAGCAGGATGGCCCCGAGGGTCTCGCAGATCTCATGCGCCAGCATCCGGCGCGCCGACAGCTGGGCGCGGAGGATCTGTGCTTCCCCTTTCCCGTATCGGACATCTGGGCGGCTGGGGTCACCTACGAGCGTAGCCGGGAAGCTCGCGAGGAGGAGTCCGAGGGCTTCCAGGCGCTCTACACCAAGGTCTACGACGCGGAGCGCCCGGAACTCTTCTACAAGCACGCCGGCAGCCGCATGGCTCAGCCCGGTGAGATGATGGGCATCCGGTCGGACGCGGAGTGGCACGTGCCCGAGCCGGAGCTCACGGTGGTGCTGGGACCGGACGGCTCGATCCTCGGCTTCACCGTTGGCAATGACCTCTCCTCGCGCGACATCGAAGCCGCCAACCCGCTCTACCTACCGCAGGCGAAGATCTTCTACAAGAGCGCGTCGCTGGGGCCGAGCGTCGCCCTAGCGGGCACGCTGGACCCGAAAGCGCTCGAGATCCGCTGCGAGATCACGCGCGGGGACCGCGTCGTCTTCGACGGGAATACGTCGACCGCGCGCATGCGCAGATCGGTCGAGGAACTGGTCGGGTACGCGGGCGTGGCCATGCCGCTCCCGCCCTGGACTTGCCTGATGACGGGCACCGGTATCGTGCCGCCGGACGCGTTCGCGCTTGCGGAGGGCGACGTCGTCTCGATCTCGATCAGCGGCATCGGTACGCTGCGCAACCCAGTGCGTACGATCACGCCAGACTGGATCCGACAGGGCTAGAATCCAGGAAAGGGGGGACCGCCGGGTGGCGCGGATCGAGATGGAGCACGTGACCAAGCAGTTCGGCGCGACGAGCGTTGTACGGGACGTGAACCTCGACGTCAAGGACCGCGAGTTTCTCGTCCTATTGGGGCCCTCTGGCTGCGGAAAGACGACCATCCTGCGCATGATCGCCGGTCTCGAGACGATGAGCGAAGGGCGGATCTCGATCGGGGACCGCGATGTCAGCGACCTCGCGCCGAAGGACCGCGACATCGCGATGGTCTTCCAGAACTACGCACTCTATCCGCACATGACGGTGTTCGAGAATATCGCCTTTTCCCTTCGCACGCGCAAGGTGCCGCAGGCGGAAATCGAACGCAGGGTGTCCGCTGCGGCGGAATCCCTGGGCCTCGCGCAGTACCTGCAGCGCCGGCCGCGCGAACTCTCCGGCGGCCAGCGGCAGCGCGTGGCGCTGGGCCGCGCGATAGTTCGCCAGCCGGCCGCGTTCCTGATGGACGAACCGCTCTCGAATCTCGACGCGAAGCTGCGGGCGCAGACCCGGATCGAGCTCAAGCGCCTGCACGAGCAGGTCGGGGGTACGACGATATACGTCACGCACGACCAGGTGGAGGCCATGACGATGGGCTCGCGCGTCGTGGTGATGCACGACGGCGTGATGCAACAGGTAGACACCCCCGAGGGCATCTACGCGCGGCCAGTGAACTTATTCGTGGCGGGCTTCGTCGGCACGCCAGCGATCAACGTCGTACCCGCAGCGACGCAGGCGGGTACGCTCGTCGTGGAGGGCCAGCGCCTGCCGATGGACCTCTCCTTCCTGAGCGGCGACCAGCGGGTGGTGCTCGGTGTGCGGCCCGAAGACGTCCATCTCGACCGCCACTTCCTCGCGGAACACCCGGACGCGGTGCTACGTGGCCAGGTGCGGTTGGTGGAGCCGATGGGCCACGAGAAGATCGTGACCATCGAGGTCGGGGAGTCCGCGCTGACGGCGCGCGTCGCGAACGAGTGGAACGGCGTGCGCGACGAGAACGTCACGCTGGGCATCGACGTCGCACGGGTGACGCTCTTCGACGTCGACACCGGCGTCGTACTGGCGCGCCATAGCGCCTGAGGTAACGCGGCGCGGGCCCCGCAGCGGCGAGCAGGCCGTCGCAGAGCCTGTTCTGGTGGTGGCGAAGTCAATGGCGGGACAAGGTGGTCAGCGGGTTTGCGCCGCAGAACGCGCGGTCCGACCTCCAGCACCGCGACGGTCCAGACGCCGAGGATCAGCAGGTGCTGGCGCGGGTGCTCGAACGCAAGGGCGGGCATGTTGACCCAAGGGAGAAGGACGCAACCTCCGCTTGACTGGTGGCGAATCGCCAAGTATCACACTATGATATAGGCGGTGATGCAAGATGGCGAACGGTGTACTGATTCACGTTCGTGTCCCAGCAGAAGTTCTGACGGAGATCGACGATCTGGGAGTTGGTACCACCCGAGGCGCAGTGGTCACCGAAGCTCTGAGGGAGTACCTGCATCGACGGAAGCAATTGCAAGCGGTACGAACAGGGACGGGGCTTCTGGCCAATGACACTCCTCCGCACTGGCGCAACGCAGAGGACGTCGACGCATGGGTCCGCTCCGTGAGGGCCGGCTGGGACAGGAGCGAATAGGTGGCTGCGTTCCTACTCGATACAACAGCCGTGATCGACTGGCTTGCCGACCACTCAGGAGTGGGTAAGTGGATCGAGGCCCGTCTCTTGGAGGGCGGGGATGTCGGGATAGGGCCGATCACTCTTGCGGAAGTGATCGGGGGAATGGAGCCGGCACAGCGCAGTGCCGTGCGCTCTATCCTTGAGAAGTTGACATGGGTACCGATTTCGGAGGATGTCGCCGTCAAAGCAGGAGAACTCTTCTGGGATCATGAGCGCCAGGGTAAGCGCTTGCCGTTCCCAGACCTCCTTCAAGCAGCATCCGCCTTGCTTACGGGACGAACCGTTGCAACTTCGAATCTGCGTCACTTCCCGGACGTGGATGCGGTCGACCCTCGGCGGACAAATCCCGCCTGAGCGCTCTGCCGAGGTCAAAGGATTGCGGGCCGCCCTCGCGCACCTGCAGGCGCAGGGCTCGCGAGCTGGGCGCAGAAGTAGGAACCGCGTCCGACCGGTGGCGCTTACGCACTCGACGACTCGCCCTGACATTCGGCAGGTTGTACTTGGAGGAAAGAGGGCGGACAGAAGTTGCGCCGAGATGTGAACGCCCTTGTGCTGACGACGGTCAACACCTGCTGGAAGACGCGCATTCACTCTCCAAACGCTTCTGCACCTCCTGACGTCCCGGAGCGCGCCGAGCCCGTGGGTAGGGCACCCGCGCCAGTTCTTTTCCGATGTCCCGTCGGAGCAATCCGACGTTTCTGCCAGAGCAACAACATCTCTTCTGGGACTCTCCAGGATTACCACGAGACTCGCATTCTCCCACTGGGCGATCGCAACCCCGAATTGGAGAGGTCGATCTTCAATGGAGACATGGGAGCAGCTCTTTGAAACTGCCTTGACCTGTCTCGACACTTTTCCGCAGTGGACGTTCGGAGGCGGCACGGCGCCTAAACTCCAGGTGCATCACAGAGAGAGCCACGACATCGACCTATTCTTGGAAGGGCCGCAGCTCGTTGCGCGGATCGCCAACGCACCACTTCTTCAGTTGCCCTCCCGTAGGCAAAGTGGCAGCGCGCGAAGAAGTCCAGCTACCGCAAGGCGTAGCGTCCTGCGCGAAGGAGCGGAGGTGGGAGCGTGGGCTCGTACGATGGCGGTGTGACCCCCGAGCGGATGTTCGAACGACAGGTTCAAAAGGGTCATGTCTTGCGCGAACTCGTTCAAGAACTGGGACTCGTCGCTGGTGACCAGTTCTTGGACGTAGGGTCAGGGCCTGGCTATGCGAGCCTCCTGGCGGCGGAGAGCGTGGGGCCGACCGGAACGGTTTGGGCGCTGGACGTCGCGCCGTCGGCGCTTGCCTACTTGCAGAGCCGTGCCCAAGGCACCCCGTTCCTGAACACCGTGGCGGCCGACGCAGCCGACTTCGCGTTGCCCTCGGAAGGTGTACGGCGCTTTCTTCTCACGGACGTCCTGCACGCAGCGGGCGATCCCCACGCGATCATTCGTCACCTCTCCCGTGTGCTGCCGACGGGTGCCCGCGGCGTCGTCTGCGACTACGTTCCGGTAGACCAAAAGAAATTCGGACCGGATCCAAGAAAGCGCATCCCGCCGGAGCGAGTGCAGGCTTGGCTCGAGGACGAAGGCTTCGCGACGCTCAGGCAATGGAACCCGCCCGACGAGCACTACGCATTCCTGGTCGAGCTGCGGCGCTAGGGTCCCACCGGACGGCTGCGCTCGGTGAGGACGTCCCGCCTGGGCCGGCGG
>JAJYSJ010000085.1 GCA_021793645.1 Bacillota bacterium | reverse complement strand
TGAGACCGGAGATCCGTCGCGTCTTCGAACTGCTCCGCGTCGACCCGCTCATCCTCACGCAGGCCTACGTCACATAGCCCTGAAATTCATCATGCCGACGTCCCCAACATGCGAAACGTCTGTACGACCGCGAAGGCAACGAGATTATGCTGATCGATGTGCTGGGAAGCGAGCCGAATGTCATCTCCGACCAGGTCGTGGCCAAGGAGGAGGTGGAGCTCCTGCACAAGGAGCTACGCATCCTCGCGCCCAAGGAGCGCAAGGTGCTGGAGCTGCGGTTCGGCCTGCGAAACGCTCCGCGCAAGACCCAGCGGGAGATCGCGCGGATGCTGGGGATCTCCAGGAGCTACGTCTCCCGGATCGAGAAGCGGGCTGTGACGAAGCTCGCCAGGGAGGACTTGCGGTAGGGGTTGCAACGGGGCCGTCGTGCCACGGGTGCGGCGGCCTTTCCTGCCCCCCTATTCCTGTTTGGCTGCTCCGTGTGAGTTCTCCTAGACTTTTTTGTTCCCCGTCACGACCTTTGGTGAGACGAGGCAGAGTGCCGTAATTCAAGGAGGTCCTCGATTGCGCACGTTCGATGAAAACCTTGACCTGTATGCGCGGCTTGCGGTTCGGGTTGGCGTGAACATTCAACCCGTCTTTCGGGCTCCTCGCTCAGACCTGGCAGTGCTTCGCTTGCGGAGCGCAGGGCGACGCGATCGACTTCCTCGCCAGGGCCGAAAACATCTCCGTACGCGAGGCGATCGCCATGATCGGACGCGGAGGCATCTCATCTGCGCAGGAACCGAAGCGTCTGCCGGTCCCACGGTCCAACATCGCGAGCATCGAGGCTCGAAACTCAGCGTACCAGGCTTTGATCGCTGAGGAACGGCTGTCGCCCTCACATCGGGCCGCGCTACTGCGTCGGGGGCTCTCGCTGCACGAGACGGACAGAAGCCAGTACCGCACCCACTTCCCCGGTCGCGCCCCGGTGGGTCTCGTGCCGGAAGGGGTGCCAGGCTTCTACCATGTTGGTGACACCTGGCTGACCAGCGGGCCGCCTGGGCTACTCATCCCCGTGCGCGATCGCGAGGGGCGCATCGCGGCCTGCCAGGTACGGCCCGACGACGGCGACCGCGGCAAGTACCTCTGGCTCTCCAGCTCGGGCAAGCCTGGAGGGGCTTCCTCAGGCGCGCCATGCCACTACGCGAAGACCAGCGGCACACAGCTCTGGATCACGGAGGGGCCGCTGAAGGCCGACCTCGTGGCCAGCCGGCTCGGACAGCCGTGTCTCGGCATCGCAGGAGTGGCCAACTGGCACAGCGCCCTGCCGCTTCTGGGAGACGTGAAGGAGGCCATCCTCGCCTTCGACGAGGACCAGCCAGGGCCGGCGCGCGAGGCGGTCGAGGCCAACGCAAGGGCGTTCACTCAGGCGCTCGCGGAACGTGGCGTGAAGATCCTCCGGGCTACCTGGGACTGGTCGCAGGCTAAGGGCATCGACGACGCCCTACAGGCCGGCTGCACCATCTACATATGATCAATCGCCTGTCATTCGAGTACTTCAGTGCGTGAGCCTCCCAGTAAGCTCTGGCGACCGTGGTAATACTGGCGTCATAGAAGCCCGCGCCGCGATACCGGTACGGGATCCGACTTGCGTGACGGCAAGCGCACCGAGCGGGCTGCCGCCATGCCGCCAACGACGATGGGTCGCGCACCGACGAGGGTGGCTGGATTGCCTACCAACGATTTAGCAGATCTGGATTAGCTCTCTATCATGGAGAGAACGCCTGATGGTGCGTCCAGAGCCATCACCGTTTGTCGCGCGGCCTCGGCCACATGAATGCGGGGTGGTTCGGGTTTCTCCACTTCGGAGTACGTCCCCGGTCCGTAGAACCGGCCGTATCTGATCACCACTCCCTCTGCCGCAAGCACCATCCGTTCGAGTTCGGCAACAGCTGCCCCACCGTCGCCGGGCAACGGCCACGCCACGCTCTGGGCAATGAACCGAGACGTGCCCGCCACCTTGGCTGCGGCGAGAAGGTTTGCTGTCCCTTCGCGGCGGATTCGATTGTTTGCCGCACCAACTTCCGGAATGCGCGTGGCATCGTCGGGCAGATCAGTCAGCTGATGCATCAGCATATCTGGCCGGAAGGCGACGACCGCTGCACGAAGCGCTACCACGTCAAAAACGTCACAGATTACCGGTTCAGCACCCATCGTACGCAGCGTACCGGTCTTGTCGGACGAGCGTGTCATGGCGGCGACCTCGTGCCCGGCGTCAATGAGCAGCGGCACCAACTGAAGACCGATCACTCCAGTAGCGCCGGCCAAGAAGATCCTCAACCTCTACACCTCCTCGATGATTTCGTCCGAATTGCCTTCGAGTGGTACAGCAGGCAATACCACGCCAAAGTCTCGGAACAGACGGCGGCCGTGTTCCGTAATCCTAATCGCACGGCGACTGAGACCCGGCGCGATCCACCCAGCCTCAAGAAGTCGCGTGGTCACCGCCTTGGCGATAGGGCCGGCAAAGTGAGGGACACGTTCCGTCCAGTCAACAGCATGTTCGGGGATCACGCTACCGGGGTTGACCATGACGGGCACTTCAAACTTACGCAACCAGTCGACTCCGGTGGGCGTAAGGCTAAACCCATGCTCCGCAGGTTCCACAAACCGTCGTGTAACCCATGCGTTTGTCCACGCGATGCCTAAACGGCCCGCGAGGTGGTCGTAGCATGTTCGTGCGAAACGCAGGGCTTCACGTTCTTGCGTGCCACGCAATGACCGCACGGGTCCAGGCGGAGCGAGAGAGGCCAACTGCTCTAGCCAAGCGACAACCTGCGAGCTCGCTAGCCGGTAGTAACGATGTCTGCCTTGTGGGATGGCCGTGAGGAGGCCCCCTTTGACAAGCTGATCCAGGTGGTGGCTAGCAGTCGACGGCTGGATTCCGGCGTAACGCGCCAAGTCTCCTGCCGGCCACGCCTGCCCGTCAACCAACGCCAAGAGCATCCGCAAGCGGCGACGATCGCCGACCAACTCACCGATCGCGATGATCCGTTCCTCGGCTTCCATGGCCAGATCCATTCTGCGTGCTGGTTTCGATCGCGTTCGAAATGACGTGCCGTTACCATCATAGCACCATGCGAACATCCAACACGTTTCTGTGGGTGGGAGGGCTTGGGCTGTTCCTCGCCACTCTGGACACTGGAATCATCAACATAGCCCTGCCCGCACTTCAAACAGCGTGGCATGTCGGAGCCTCCGAAATTGCCTGGACCGTCGCCGCTTACACGCTGACGCTTGCAGGCACGGTGCTCTTCTGGGGGCATCTCGCGGATGGAGTCGGCCCTGAACGGGTCTTCGTGGTCGGGCTGACCGTGTT
>JAJYSJ010000036.1 GCA_021793645.1 Bacillota bacterium | reverse complement strand
GGGCTGATAGCAGCCCCAAGCCCCGAACCCGAGCCCAACCCCCAAGCCCCGAACCCGGATCCCAGGTGGTTCCTCTGGTTCCCCTTTGTGCGGCCGGACTGGTACCCGTTCCTCTTGCCAAACGGACTACAGAGGATGGCGACGCTCTGCGGCCATGTGGACGTATCATCCCAGCGAACAATGTTGCAAAGATGCAGGGCACGTTGGACAAGGGAACGGGTCGAATGGAAGCGATCTTTTGACCTGGGTAGCCGCGAGATCTCAGCTTGAGCAGGGAACGCGCGGTGATGCAAGGCCTCTGAAAGTGGCCATTGGAGCGGATTTCAGCCGAGCCAGTGAGGATGCGCAAGATGGTCTCGATAGCGGGTGGCGGGATCAGGTGGAGATCGGGAGAGCACGTGGAGCATGCAGATGGAGGGTGCACGCTGAGAACCTTCTGCTCAAGTTCGGGCGACAATCGGCGACAATCGGCTCCGCCGATGCGGTCCAATAGCATGAGCCCCGTCCGAACGCGGCGCGTCGTTTGCCCTTTGGCTAGCGAGGTGCTACAAGCATCCGCCGCGCACCGAGTTCCCCGTCGCAGGAAGACGGCCGGCGGGCGCCGGCGACTGCCAGACCGGCATGCAGAGGGAGATGCGCACGAACTCCGCCGAGACGACGCGACATTCCTCGCAGAACTGCGGTCGGACGCGCGCGTGTGGGGGAGGGCGGACCGCCGCGAAAGCATTGAAGATCAGATGGGCGCAGGGCGCCTCGCGCCATTGCGTCGTGCCAGCAGCGTGATCGCTGGTGCCAGCGACGAACGCACAACCCAACTGCTCGACTCGCCGGCTATGTGCCGCCAAAGTGTGCTCGGACCGCAGGTGCTGCTGAGATCTAGCGCGCGTGCGGAGTGCGAGCAGCACAGTTCAACGGCGTAGCTCCTGGCGCTTCCTCACGAGCGGAGATGCGCACTCTGCAGCCCCATGTCAGCCGATACGACGGCGGCGTGCCGATGGTAACCGCCTTTGCGCGCACATGAGGCGCCAACTCCCACCCAAGGCGCCTCCGATCATGCCTGCCATCGAGGCAGTCATGATCGGCATGGACGACGGCGGGGCTACGCGCTGCCACGTGGCAATGAGGACAAGCGATGCACCGGCGCCGAGGAATCCGCCGATGGTTCCGCCGGTCATGCCCGCCATGGCCTGGTCCAGGCCCTCCGTCTTGGTCCGCTGAGTGAGCATGCCGAGCGTCACCAGGGTCACGATCACTCCGAGAAGCACAAGGTCGTCCGCCTGCCAGAGCAGAGTTGTGGCTCCGGCGAAGCTCAGCAAGAGCGACCTGCGGAGGCCGCCCGTCGCCTCGGGCATCTGCGTCCCTTGCTGCATGCGAGGCCACCTCAAGAGCAGCTATGCGCAGCCTGCCTGGCCTAAGACCACGCCATGGCGCGCACAGGCGTTCGCGCGTACGTGGGCTGCAGGGATCATCCCGATCTCAAGCATGCCGGAGAGCCTGCGGGGAATAGCGGTGAAGCGGCCCCATCAGCCGTTTCCGGCGTGAAGGGGCCGCTGCATGTGCGATGCCCAAGGGACTTGAGGATGATGCGGGAACTAAGCTCTGGCCTGTCGCATCTCCTGCATGGCGTTGACCTCGTGCGCCTTGCGCCACGACCAGCCAGTAAGGTGGTAGACTCCGTCCAGTCCGTAGGCGTAGCCAGCTTGGGTCAAGGCCAGCAGAGCAAATCCGCCAATGTACATGATGGCCGCGCCTACGTCCGTCGCGCCAGCACCGTACGGTCCGCCGAATCCTTCTGCCGTCGTCCAGATGATCAGGGCGAGCACTCCACCTACCACCGCGGTGAGGCGGGTGCCCACGCCCAGGATCAAGGCGAGGGCGATGACTGTCTCTCCTAATGCGACCAGGTAGGCCCATAGGTGCGGATTGGTTTGGATGATGCTGACCCAGAGCCGGATCCAGGTGTTCACGACGCCTGGCTGGCTGGAGCTGACGGAGCCGGAAAGATAGCCTACGAAACCGTTGACGAAACTCGGTTGCCATTTGAACCACGCGTCCACGAGCCAGATGAGTCCGAAGCCGATCCGCCAGAATGCCAGCCAGCCAGCCGGCATGTCGACGTGCACGCGCGACTTTGTGGTGCCTGAGACCATCGCGAGCCCTCCCTTGTGACCCTGCGGATGTCATCCTGCAGCGTCCCTGTGCAGTTGCCTTGACGGGTACCCAGGTGGGGTACCTAGGCTGCGCTCCTACGATCTCATCTCTGGCAATGCAGCAGAAAGGTCCATAGGGCTTTGTGTAACTTGGCACAAGGAGGTACGGGTGGGGGGTACTATCGGCACCGGCTTCAGCCATGCAGGTCATGGTCATCTAGCAGATGAGACCAGCGAGACGCTGAATGTTCCATGCGCCGCAAGCCGTCCGGCGCATCGGCGGGGCGAGTGCGCGTGATGCACTCCGTGCCGAAATCCGGCTTGCCACTGGGGCTTGCGCACGGTATGCCAACAGTTCGCAGGCAGGACCCGAGTAGTGCTTCGAAGATATGGGCCTTGTCGGTGCGTCGGCAGGCAAAGCGGGGGCAGCCTACGGCGCCGCTGGCGCGTGGGCTAACGACCGAGGTTAGACGGCTAAGCCCGATTTTCTGACGAGAGGCTCCTGTTGGTCGGGCCTAGTGGGCAAATCGGCACACGAGTGGGAGTAGACGTACCTCTGTGCGATCCGGGATGCCAGCAGCCCATCAATGCTCCGCCCCAACGGGCGCACAGGCTGACCTCGAACGTTTTGCAGGCCTGTGCGAACAGAGGGTTGCACTGTGTACCCTACGGGGGTATAGTAATCGCGGACACCGCATCCGGGGTCCAAGCAAGATAGGTTGGAGGTCGGGGAATGGCTAAGGATCCAGTCTGCGGCATGGAGATCGAGGAGTCGAAGGCGGCGGCCACGAGCGAGTTCAACGGGACGACATACTACTTCTGTGCGCCCGGTTGCAAGCGCACGTTCGACAAGGACCCAATGCAGTTCCTGGCGCCTGAGGGAGACCATCATCACCACCACGGCGGGCACGGCTGCTAGACTCTCCTGTGGGCCTGTCCACCATCGTCCGCCGCGCGCGGCGGACGATGGTGGACACAACAGCAAGAACCGAACATGAAGAGAGCCTGGGGAAGTGATCTGAGATGAACGACAGCAGGCAGGAAAGCGCAGCGAACGGCCGCGACGTGCGTGCGGTTCTGGACATTGAGGGTATGACGTGCGCGATGTGCGTCGCGACCATTACCGAGGGACTCGAGGACCTGCCCGGGATGGCTGAGGTGAACGTCAACCTCGCGACGGCGAAGGCGACCGTACGCTACGACCCCGAGAAGGTCGATCTCGCCAAGATGATCGACGCGGTCAAGGACCGCGGTTACGAGGTCCGCACAGAGCGCCAGCGCCTCGAGATCGACGGCATGACGTGCGCGAGCTGCGTCCAGACCGTTGAGGGTGCCCTGCGCGGCCTGCCGGGCGTGCTATCGGCCAATGTCAATCTGGCGACCAATATCGCCATGGTCGAGTTCAGCGCGGGAGCTGTGACGCCGCAGGAGATGGTCCACGCCATCAAGGACGTGGGCTATGGCGCGAGCATGCCCGAGGCGGACGGGGCTCCCAAGGAGGATGCGTCCGCGCGCGAGATCAAGCACTGGCGGAACCTGCTCATCATTGGCGCAGTGTTCTCCCTGCCCCTGCTCATCGCAATGATCTTCAACGGAGTTGGCGCGAACGGTGCGTGGCTCAGGGATCTCTCGAACTACTGGCTGCAGCTCGTGCTCGGCACGGTGGTGCAGTTCTGGCCGGGCTGGACGTTCTATGTGGACTCCTATTACAACCTCAAGCATCGCAATGCCAATATGTCGGTCCTGGTCGCGATCGGCACGACGGCCGCCTACGGCTTCAGCCTCTCCGCCGCCTTCGCCGGAGGTGTCTCGCCGAATGGCACCTACTTTGAGGTGAGCGCCGTCCTGATCACCCTCGTCATCACGGGCAAGCTGCTCGAGGCTGTCGCCAAGGGCCGCGCGTCGGCGGCGATCAAGTCGCTCATGGGCCTGCAGGCCAAGACGGCGCGCATCGTCCGGGGCAACGAGGAAGTCGACGTGCCCGTGGCGGAAGTCGAGGTCGGCGACATCGTCGTCGTGCGACCTGGCGAGAAGATCCCGGTGGACGGAGTCGTCACGGACGGCTACTCGTCGGTCGACGAGTCGATGTTGACTGGCGAGTCGCTGCCGCAGGAGAAGCAGGAGGGCTCCGAGGTCGTCGGCGCCACGATCAACAAGACCGGCACTTTCCGCTTCCGCGCGACCAAGGTCGGGCGGGACACGGCTCTCGCGCAGATCGTGCGCGTCGTGGAGGAGGCACAGGGCTCCAAGGCCCCGATCCAGCGCCTTGCCGATGTGATCTCGAACTACTTCGTGCCGACGGTGATCGGCATCGCTGTGCTGACGTTCATCGTGTGGCTGGTCGTCAGCCACAACTTCACCCTTGCGATCCTGGCCGGCATCTCGACCATCGTCATCGCCTGCCCCTGCGCGCTCGGCCTCGCGACACCGACGGCGGTGATGGTTGGGTCCGGACGCGGCGCACAGGCCGGCATCCTCTTCAAGGCGGCTGGCCATCTCGAACGCGCCGGCAGGCTGAAGGCGGTGGTGCTCGACAAGACGGGCACCATCACGCAAGGCAAGCCAGAGGTCACGGACATGGCGGTGTTCGGGGAGATGGCAGAAGAGCGAGCCCTTGAGATCTCGCTCGCGCTCGAGCGCAGCTCAGAGCACCCCCTCGCGCAGGCGATCGTTGATCATGCCCTGGCGAAGGGTCTCGGTCCGCGGGAGACGCAGGACTTCTCTGCGATCCCAGGCAAGGGCGTGCGGGCGGCATTGGACGGCAGGCGGTACTTCATGGGCAACCGCGCCCTGATGACCTCGGTCGGAGTGGACATCGCGCATGTCGAGGACCGCATGCAGGCCCTTGAGGCCGAGGGCAAGACGGTGATGCTGCTCTCGGACGAGCAGGCCGTGCTCGCGGCCATCGCCGTCGCCGACACGGTCAAGGCAGGCAGCCGCGAGGCGATCGACGCCTTGCACGAGATGGGCATCCGCGTGCTGATGATCACCGGCGACAACCGGCGCACGGCCGAGGCGATCGCGCGGCAGGTCGGGATCCCGTCCGAGGACATCCGGGCGGAGGTCCTGCCGGAGCACAAGGCGCAGGAAGTGCAGCGCCTGCGGGACCAGGGCCTTGTCACCGCGATGGTTGGAGACGGCATCAACGATGCGCCGGCCCTGGCGACGGCGGATGTCGGTATCGCGATCGGCACCGGCACCGACGTGGCGATCGAGGCGGCCGACGTGACGCTGATGTCCGGCGATCTGCGCGGGGTGGTTGCGGCGATCGACCTCAGCCGGGCCACGATCCGCAAGATCTACCAGAACCTCTTCTGGGCGCTCGTCTACAACATCGTAGGCATTCCGGTGGCCGCACTCGGTCTGCTGAGCCCAGTGATCGCCGGTGCAGCCATGGCCCTCAGTTCCGTCTCGGTCACGACCAACTCCACGCTGCTCAAGCGCTATGACCCGATGCGCCGCTTCCATGCGACCAAGGCGACGCACTAGCTGGCGCCAAGGTGCGCGTCTCTGGACAACACATGATGATCCTGGGAGGCGAGGACGAGGTGACTGAAGCCAAACCCATTCGCGTGCTGGCCATTGCGGACAGGGCCGTGATGCGACTGGGCATGCAGACCGCACTGCGGGGCCAGTTGGGAATCGCAGTCGTCGGCGAGGCCGCATCCGTGGCGGAGGCAGCGCAACTCCTTGAGACATCCGCTGCGGATGTCGCACTGGTCGCCCTCTGCAACCCGCTGAGCATCGACTTAAGCCCCTTCCGCGCGCAGCAGCTCAACGGAAGGGACTGCAGGGTCATCCTCATAGCTCCGCACGCGGATCCGGACACCATGGTGCATCTCGTCATGGGCATTCGCGGAGCGGTGGGCTACCTGATCGAGGACGTGGAACCGGAGGCTTTGGTTGAAGCCGTGCGAAGCGTGCATGCTGGTGGCAGCCCGATGGGTTCCCAGGTGGCGAGCTTCGTTGCCGGCTATCTACGCGATCGTTCGGAGACCGCCGACGACTCGCCGCTCACCTTGACGATCGACGAACTTGAGATCCTCAAGCGGATCGTGCGCGGTCAGACAAACCGGGAGATCGGCGAGTTCCTCGCCCTGGAGGACAGCATTGTCAAGGCCCGCGTCTCGCGCATCCTGCGCAAGGTGGGCGCCAAGAACCGTGCCGCGGCAGCGGCCTGGTGGGCGCGCTACGCGCAAGTCGTCGACGCGCAGGAGCAGGCGTAGTCCGATTCAGCCCGCATCCCGCTTGGGAAGGAGGCACAAGATGGCCATTCACCGTTCTGAAGCGCACGTGCATTGCAATCCCGGCACGAACGACAATCTCCATCAAGGTGTGCAGTTGCGCGACAAGCCCGATCTTTTGCGACGGATGAGCCGCATCGAAGGTCAGGTGCGCGGCGTGCACCGAATGATCGAGCAGGACCGCTATTGCCCGGAGGTCCTGACGCAGATCGCGGCTGTCCGGGCCGCGCTGGACCGGGTCGGTCTCATTCTGCTGGAGCACCACACGCGAGGCTGTATCGTGGAGACGGTGCAAGCCGGGCAATCGGACGAGGCGGTGACCGAGCTCATGTCGGTCATGCGCAAGTTCCTGCCATAGCGCCGGCAACCTGTGCCGTCTCCAGTCTTTCGCCCCGCGTTTAATCTCTGACCGGATCGTGTCGAAGGCTTGTCGCGTCGCAGACCCAAGGGCCGCGGATACGTCCTTGGGCGTGCGAAGTCGTTGCCGCGGGGCGGGCCTTCAACCGCCGATCGTCTGCAGGTTGCCCGGTCGAGTCGAGCGCCGCCTGTGCAGCGAGATGGGAACAGCTTCACCCTGTCTCATTGCGACAGGGTCAGGCTCTGCGCATCGTTGAAAGATACCCTACATGGGTATGGGGAGGCGAATGCTGTGAGTGTTAGATCGAGATTTGAAGCGGAGTTTGACGAATGGGCTGATACCTATGACCAGACCGTCGCGACCGGCAGCGACGTCTTTCAGGGGTACGACGATGTTCTGGACGCCGTAGCCGCGGAAGTGGTGGCGAGCGACGGAGCGGCCGTCGTCGACCTCGGGGCGGGAACGGGGAACCTTTCGGCCCGGCTCGTGCGGCGCAACCTGCGTGTGACGGCTGTGGAGCCGAGCCTCGCCATGCGGCACGCGCTGCGCCGCAAGCTGCCCGAGGTCGAAGTGTTGGCAGGCACCTGCCAACACCTGCCGGAAGGTCTGCCGCCACTCGAGGCAATCGCGAGCACCTTCGCCTTCCATCATGTTTCGCCAGCGATGCGCCGGCGCAGTCTAGCGCGTCTAGCAGAGGCACTCCTGCCGCAGGGGCACCTGATCATCGCCGACATCGCTTTCGCGGGCCCGCAGCTGCGCAGGCGCATCTTCGGCGAGCTGGCGCGCAGAGACCGGCACGATCTTCTTGGCAACCTGCGCGTCGAGTTCTATCCGACGGTAGATGTCCTGCTTGCCGCCATGCATGACGTCGGACTCCAGGCCAGGGCGCGTCAGCTGACACCATGGGTCTGGCTCTTCACCGCGAAGCGCGGACCTCTTGACCTGGGCATCTCCACGCCGGTGCCCCGCCCGATCCACGGTCTGCGCGCGCAGGGGGAGGCCGAGAGCCTTGCGGACTGACACGCGGATGGTGCACTGCGGCCCGGGTTTCGACGCCGCGACCGGGGCGATCGGCCTGCCGATCCACCTCAGCTCGACGTTCCGGCAGGATGCCCCAGGCGTCTATCGCGGCTACGACTACGCACGCACCGCGAATCCGACGCGCAGCGCGGTGGAAGCCGCGCTGGCCGAGCTCGAGGGCGGTGCGCGGGGCCTCCTTTTCGGCTCTGGCATGGCGGCCCTGACCGCGCTCTTCTCGCTGCTCGACAGCGGTGAGAGGGTCGTAGTGGGAGACGACGTCTACGGCGGCACGTACCGCGTGCTCGACAAGGTGTTCAAGCGCTTCGGCCTGGTCACGACGTTCGTCGACACAACCGATCTCGGCAGGTTGGAGGCGGAAATGAGAGGAGCTCGCCTGCTGCTCCTCGAGTCACCGAGCAATCCTCTGCTGCGGGTCACGGACATCCGCCGCGCTTCAGCCCTGGCGCATGCCCATGGCTGCCTCGTGGCGGTCGACAACACTTTCATGACGCCGTATCTGCAGCGCCCGCTCGCGCTTGGTGCGGACATCGTGGTCCACAGCGCCACCAAGTACCTCGGGGGGCACAGCGATCTCGTGGCCGGTGCGCTGGTGACCGCCGACGAGGAGGTCGGAGCGCGGCTGCATGCGATCGAGAACGCGACCGGCGGCATACTCGACCCGTTCTCGTCCTGGCTCCTCTTGCGCGGCATCCGCACCTTGGCGGTGCGCATGGAGCGACAGCAGGCGAACGCGGCACGTATCGCGCAGTGGCTCGCGCACCAGGCATGGGTGGCCAGGGTCTACTATCCAGGGCTTGCGGAACAGCTGGGCCAGGACGTCCAGTTGGCGCAGGCCGAGGGAGCCGGTGCCATCGTCACCTTCGAGCTGGCCAGCGCAGCCGAGCGCGATGGTTTCGTCGCGGGCCTGCGCATCTTCCAGCTAGCGGAGAGCCTTGGCGCGATCGAGAGCCTGATCAACGTGCCCGCCCTCATGACGCACGCATCGGTGCCTGCAGCGCGCCGTCAGATGCTGGGCATCAGCGAGGGGCTCATACGCCTGTCCGTGGGCATCGAGGACGCGGACGACCTCGTGGAGGACCTCGACGCGGCTGCGCGGGAGATGGCTGCGCGGGTGGATCTGCGATGAACATTCCCTGGCTCAGCCCTTACGCGTTTCACGTCTTCGGGTTCGGCGTCCACTGGTACGGCATCGCCATGGCTGCCTCGATCTTGGCGGGTGCGGTCTACATCGTCCGCGCCGGCGGTCGCGCCGGCCTCAATGAGGACGCCCTGAGCGATGTGGTGATGTGGGCCGTCGTTGGGGGCATCGTCGGCGCACGCCTGATCTTTGTGGCGACAAGCGACCCCGGCTGGTTCTGGCACGATCCGATGCAGATCCTGCACGTCTGGCAGGGCGGCCTCGCATGGGACGGTGGCCTGCTCGGCGGCGTGCTTGCGGGCTACGTCGCCGCGAGACGGCGTCATATGCCCGTCCAGAAGCTTCTCGACCTGTCCGTGCCGGGGCTGGCCCTCGGTTATGTCTTGGTGCGCATCTCCGACATCTTCAACCACGACGAGCTGGGACGCTTCAGCGTCCTGCTAGACACGCGCTGGCCCGCGCAGGTGGTCAGCGTGGCGATCGGCGCCTTCCTGCTCTGGCGCTACTTCGCGATAACGGGGCGCTATCCGAAACTGCCCGCGGGCTACCAGTTCTGGACATTCAACCTCTGGTACCAGGCCTTGCGGGCCGTCGTGGAGGAAACCGTGCGTCAGAACCCGCTCTACCTCTGGCACTATGTGAATCCTTACCTCGGCATCGGCATCGGCACCATGGAGCAATGGTTCTCCCCTCTGATCATCCTCTTTGTCGCCTGGATGCTGATGGTCGCGCAGGCGCTGGCCACACGCCAAGGCGACGAGATGCGCCTAAGGCGGGCGACCCAAAGGGCGTCCCGCACCGAATAACGTGGACACGCAGCTACGCTGCCGCAGGTGCACCGGTCACGCGGCTGACGAAGGCATCATCCCGACAGCTACGTAGGTGCGATTCGGTGCGGCATCAGAAGCGGAAGGGGATGAGAACATGCGTGCGGATGCGGATGTCATCGTGGTCGGGGGAGGCCCCGCAGGTGCGATGGCTGCGCTCCAGCTTGCTGGCCAAGCCTCAGTCATGGTGCTGGAGCGCAAGCGGCTGCCCCGCGACAAGACGTGCTCGGGACTCTTGTCCGTGAAGTCCATGCGGCTGCTGTCACAGGTGATCGACCTAAGGCCGGTGCTGTGCGGAGCTTTCACCGAGACGCGAATCGGCAAAGGGGGCATGAGCTCGAGACACCGGCACGCCCCCATGTGGATCGCAGACCGGAGCCAGATGGATCTCATGCTTCTCGCCGCAGCTGCCCGGCGCGGCGCGCGAGTGGAAGAGGAAGCGCGAGTGCGCACGCTGTGGCCCGAGGACGGGATCGTGGAGCTCTCCTCGGGGCAGAGGCTGCGGGCTCGCGTGATCATCGGTGCCGACGGGGCCACTGGTGTGACCAGTCGCACGCTCAACGGGGAGCTGCCGTGTCACGCTGTGGCCATGGAGGCGCGGATCCAAGACCCCAGGCCCATCGCGGATCGCCCAGCGATCATCGACTTCGCTGTGCCGCGGGGCTACTTCTGGGCGTTTCCGCACGGGAAAGAAGTGTTGGCGGTCGGCGGCGGCAGCGCCGATTTGCGGGTCTTTGCCCAGCTGCGCGAGAACATCGCGGGCTGGGTGCAGGAACGCGTCGGCGACATCGACGCGCAGCCGCTCTGGCACGCGTACTTCGTCCCGTTCAGTGGCGTTCGCCGTCTCGTCGCTGGACGAACTCTGCTGGCAGGTGATGCGGGCGGCCTTGCCGATCCTCTGCTTGGCGAAGGGATCGCGTATGCGCTTTGGTCCGGCGCTCTCGCGGCCGAGGTATGCGCTCGGCATCTGCGGGGCCAGGCCGAGCTGAGCACATACGCAGAGGTGGTGCGCGGGAACATCTCGGCGTTCCAAAAGCCTCTACGCCTGGTCTCGCAACTACCGGGCGCTGGGACGCTCATCGCGCTCGCCGTACAGCCGCTTTCCCTGCGGCGGCTGGGATGGCGCAAGGTGGTGGAGCGCTGCCCGCAGGAGTTCGGCTTCGACCTACAGTCTCTCTGGGCGGACAACCCAGGCATGGGCGCCTTGGATGTTGGGTCGCCGGCTGGCCGCGTCGGATGAGCGTGTCTGGCCGTCCCTCATCCTCACAACGCCCGGAAGTCCTTGGCGGCACGCGTGGCGCGCGTGGTGCAGGCCCTGGGCGTGGACTTCTTCCTACTGGTCGGGTTCGCACAGATCGCTCGTGTTGCCGTACACGTACGCACTCCAAGCCGGGTCCCGACTGAAGAGCACAGAGCAGGCCGACGACAATCTCCTGCTTGCGGTGAGGGGTACGTCAACACCACCGTCACCACTCCTGCATTGGGGCGGGCGAGAATGAGGACCAGGGCCAAGTCATCGGCATCGCATGTGCGATGGGCTGGGCAGCAGGGCCGAACCTGCACTTCGAGATCCCCCAGATGGCATGCCGATGGATCCCATGAGGCGCCTGTCGGCCATGTTGGTCGCCGACCCCTGACGGGCCTCTCGCACTGCAGCACGTAAGTCCAGGCGAGACATGGTGAAGAGGATGGAACAGGCTCGATCAGTCGTGTCAACAGGACCAGACCAGGGTGGTTGATGGTTTCTTGAGCCGTTCTTGACTGAGCCTTGCCGATCTTGCGCACCTTGGCGCACATGCAGCGGAGCCAAACTGAACCTGCAAGGACGCTAGGTGAAGGGGGGATGCGAAGGTGTCCTTTCTGGATCGTCTCATGCACAAGTCGGAGTTGTCCCCCGAGCACTTGGCTGGATACAAGCGCATTGGGGAACAGGTCTTTGAGGTAGAGGCAGAGCTTTCCGAGTCGACAAACGCCAAAGCGCGGGCCCTCCTGCAAGCGGCCAAGTCGCTGCAAGTCATGGGCGACGCCTTGCTGCGGGAAGTGGACCCCCGTGACAAGAAGTCGTTGCACGTAGCAACAGAGACTCACGAGCAGGCAGAGGCATGGTACGGACACATCCCGGATCTACTGATCGGCGCCCGCAAGGAAGCGGCGTTTGAGGGCAGTTCGACTTTTCCGCTGCCTTTCCAGCTCCGGTCGGGACGCGACATGCGCGACATGCAAGGCACATGCCCGATCGAGCACTTGGCTGGAATGCGCAGGGCTGCAGACGAGATGGAAGACCTCGTGAAGGACAAGATGACGTTCGCCCGCACGCAGGGCGAGACGTACAAGGACGTCATCCTCTTGTTTGAAGAGGCCCGCACTCGCCGAGGGGCAGGCGACGCGATCGTAGGATCGATCATGGAGGGCCAAAGGCTTCCGCCTCAAAGCCATGAGGACGCAGAAATATATTATCGCGCCGTGCTGTCCGACTACCTGCTGATCGCGCAGGCGGTGGAAGACCCGTCCCTGATGGCTAAGCGCGCGTCAACATCTTCGGCGAACTGGAGTTCGACGGCGATTGGCAGGCCGACCGCAGGTGGTCGTCATCACTGCTGTGACATGGATGACGACGACGACGACGATGACGACGGGTGCTGCTAAAAGGAAAACCAGTCCAAGGAGAGACGCAGCATGAGCATCTTGTCACGGCTGAAGGACCTGGCGAGGGCGAACATCAACGACCTGATCAGCAAGGCCGAAGACCCCGAGAAGAGCCTGAACCTCTACATCGAGGACGCAACGGAGAACCTTCGCCAGTTCGCCGTCGAGGTCAACAGTTACGAGGCGGAGCGCATCCGCATCGAGGACCACATCAAGACCTGCGAAGCCGCCGCGAAGGACTGGCATGAGAAGGCTCAGCTCGCGCTCCAGCAGAACCGTGAGGACCTGGCAAGGAAGGCGCTGGAGGCCGAGCAGAAGGAGACGGCCCGGCTGGACAAGCTGAGGGTCGATCTCGAATCGGCGAACCAGACCTCTGCCCAGATGAAGGAGCAGTACCAACTGCTGGAGCAGAGGGTGTCGGAGGCCAAGGAGCGCCGCGACGACCTCGTGCGCCGCCACCGCAGCGCCGTCGCCGAGAAGCACGCGATGGACGCGATCGGCAGCATCGGCAACGACGACCCGCTCTCCAAGTTCGACCGCATGGAGCAGAAGGTCGAACAGCGCGAGGCGGAGGCGCGGGCGTCGTTCGGCACGATGACATCCTCGCCGGAGTACGAGTTCGACCAGATGAAGAAGGACGCCCAGAGCGCCGATGTGGACGTCGCGCTGGCAAAGCTAAAGGAAGAGATGGGCAAGTAGGAGTTGGCCGAACAGGGGCATTGACCCCAACCATCGTCGGCTGGAAACCTGACCAGAGAGCATGCAAGCGGAGAGCCCACGGCACTCCGCTTGCGTGTTGGTACGCCCGGCATGGGCGCATGACTTGGCGGTGAAAGTCCGCTACGGAGGGTGGTTGCCCCAACCGTTAGCCAAAGGCCAGGGTGTCCGTCGCGAGGCGGAATCTGAAGGGAGCCGGAGGCAAAGCCTCGACCCGAGGGACACGAATCGCATCTGAGGCTGTCTGGAGCGGGTGAGACTGCCAACCAAGTCAAAGCCCGATGCAACCAAGGGTCCAGGCAGTAAATGCGGCGGGTACGTGGGGTGAAGGTCAGCGCTCTTATCCGGGGAGATCTCCCGGGAACGCCAGGTAGCCTGGCAACCTCGGTCGAGAGGCCGAGGTCGACCCGGGAGAAGTCAGCCGAGGGCACAGTACCGGCGGAGCTAGCGACGCCAGGAAGGCCTGAACGTGGAAGCGAGGGGTTCTTACGGAACGACCAATGACAAGGCAGAGAGGGCAGAAGCCGGAAACGGCCGACCTGTGGGAGGATGCGGTGAAGCCGCTGGGGACCCAGGACGGGCAGAGCCTTGCTGTGGCGCCGAACGAGGAGAAGCCCGGCGCGATCGGGGGATTGCTGGAGCAGGTCCTCGACTCGGGGAACCTGCGGCTCGCGCTTGTGCGAGTCAAGGCGAATAAAGGTGCAGCCGGAGTGGACGGGATGCAGGTCAGTGAGCTCGATCAATACCTGACCGAGCACTGGGACGGCATCCGCGAAAAGCTCCTGGCGGGGACCTACAAGCCAGCGCCTGTGCGGCGGGTCGAAATCCCGAAACCCGCGGGCGGCGTCAGATTGCTAGGTGTGCCCACCGCCCTGGACCGCCTAATCCAGCAGATGCTGCATCAGGTGCTGAGCCCGATCTTCGACCCTGGGTTCTCGAACTCCAGTTACGGCTTTCGGCCGCTACGGAGTGCGCACCAGGCCGTGGTGAAGGCGAAGGCGTACATCGACGAGGGCTATAGGTGGATGGTAGAGGTGGATGCCGAGAAGTACTTCGACCGTGTGAACCACGACGTGCTGATGGCGCGCGTGGAGCGCAAGGTGGAAGACCGGCGGGTCCTCCGGCTCATCCGGCGCTTCCTCCGCTCGGGGGTCATGGTGAATGGGATCGTACAGGAGACGCCGATCGGCACGCCGCAGGGCGGTCCGCTTAGTCCGCTCCTGGGGAACGTCCTGCTCGATGACCTCGATCAGGAACTGGAGCTACGAGGGCATCGATTCGTCCGCTACGCGGACGATATCACGGTCTTCGTACGCTCCCGCAAGGCAGGAGAGCGGGTCCTGCAAAGCCTCCGGCGGTACCTGGAAGAGCGGCTCCGGATCAAGGTGAACGTGCAAAAGAGCCATGTCGACAGGCCGTGGAAACTGACACTACTCGGGTTCAGCTTCTTGCCGACCCGTAAGGGCGTCCGCATCCGAATCGCACCGAAGAGCCTGCAGAGGGCCAAGGACACGATCCGCGAGCTGACGGCCCGTAGCTGGAGCATCGCCATGGAGGAGAGAGTCCGGCACCTGAACCGCTATTTGCGGGGCTGGGTTGGGTACTTCAAACTGGCCGATGCGGCGAAATCACCACTGGCAGACTTGGATGAGTGGCTTCGCCACCGCCTACGTCAGTGCCGGCTGAAGGAGTGGAAGCGGGCCAAGACCCGTTATCGGGAACTGGTCCACCTCGGCGTGAACAAGGAGAAGGCCAGGAATATCTCCGGAAGCCGTAAGGGCCTCTGGCGTCTCTCCCTGACCCCTCAACTGCATGTGGCCCTTGGCAACGCCTACTGGCGCGGCCTCGGACTAACCTTCGCATCCGATCTCTACGGCAAGCGTTAGTTTCCGCGAACCGCCCGGTGCGGACCCGCATGCCGGGTGGTGTGAGAGGACGGCGGGGCGACCCCGCCTCCTACTCGATTGCGCCCGGCATGGGCGAATGACCTGGGGGTGAAAGTCCCCTGCGGAGATTGGTCGTGGCAACCGCAAGCCAAAGGCAAGGGTGTCTACCGCGCCAGCAGGATGGCCCTGGCGCAGAACCAGAGGGGTCCTAGCCTGATGGTCGCGACCCACCGCCACCAAGCTACACAGGAGCACCTATCAGGGAGGTTGACTCTTTCTTGAGCCAATCTTGTCTATTCCCTGCCGATCTTGCGCACCGTAGGGCGCATGCAGAGACGTCAAACTCAAGCTGCGAGGAGGTGATCCGATGCGACGCAACCTTCTGTTCGGAGCCGGCGGCTTCTTGCTGGGTGCGGTGCTGTTCGGGGCGGTCGCAACCTTCGCGGCGGGGCCCACCACGCCACCCGCGACGAACACGCCTGCGTTCCAGCAGATGTACTCGGCCTGCGAGAGCTACATGGCCCAATATGCACCGTCGACTCAGTCTACTCAGCAGTAGGGAAGGCAGCGCCCGGATGTCTTGCACGCAGGCGACGGCAGATTGGTCCACCAACATGCCGTCGCCTGCGCATCGCCAAGGCAATGCAGCGGTCTCACGCAGGCGGGCCAGGGCTTGCCGGGAGGCATGGGCCTTCTCCGGCTAGGGCACTGGGACCGGAATCTGTCATCTGGACCGTCTGATCCACCGTGAGCGCTCATTGGCGCAGCACGTGCGTGACGAAGGAGTTGCCGCTTCGCGAGGCCTCTCGTCTGCAATGCGACTTGCATGGACCCGGTGCCTGTGCCTGGTCTCGGAGATTCCGCTCTTCAGTCCGATGGGCGGGCACCATCTCGCGCCTGCCACAAGAACCAGTACTCTCGCCCACCCGGAGGTGCCCTCTTGCTCACGCTCTTCCGCGGGACGTTTTCGTCCTTGCGCGAGCCGTCATACCGTTCTCTCTGGTTCCTGACGCTCGTCAGCAACACCGCCCAATGGGCGTTTACGATGGCGATCGGCTGGGAGAGCTACACCCTCACGCATTCGTCGTTATGGGTCGGGGCGACGATCTTCGCGAGCCTCGCACCGAACCTCCTGGGCGCCCCCGTGGCCGGCGTGCTTGCGGATCGCATGGACCGGCGCCACCTCATCCTCACCTCCTTGGTGGCTGCTTCCTTCACCACCGCCGTGATCGCGGCGGCAGTGGCAAGCGGTGCCCTTTCCCCGCTGTTGACGGTGCTGCTCACGCTCGTCCTTGGCACGGCCGGCGCGGTGACTAACGTGTCGCTCAACGCGCTCCTGCCCACCCTTGTGCCGAAACGCCACCTGCTGAACGCCATCTCGCTGCAAGGCGTTGCGCAGCGCGGTACCGAGTTCATCGGCCCGGCCCTAACGACCCCGCTGCTTGCCACGGCCGGACCGGCAAGCGCCTTTCTCCTTGGCGCGGCACTCTACGGAGCGTCTGCATTCTTCCTGCGCGGCATCGGCGCGACTGAGCCCTTGCAGCGCGGTGTCGGGACTGGACTGCTTCGTCCGCTGCGTGAGGGATTTCAATACATCCGAGGTCTTCCCGGCGTACGCACGGTCGTCGGCGTGGCCGGATACCACTGCGCCCTGACCATGGCGTACATTGGCATCCTGCCGCAGTTTGTCAACCAGACCCTCTCTTCCGGCTCTGGCGCCTACAGTCTACTTGTCGCGCTGGTCGGCCTCGGCGCGATCATCGGGACGCTGAGCCTCGCACCCATCACCGACGAGCGGTTGCGGGGCCGGATCTACCTCGGCACGGCCATCCTGAGCGGCCTCTCGCTCACGGCCCTCGGCGCAGGCGGTCCCGAGACCGCCGCCGTGGCAATCATCTTGATCGGGGCGTCGCAGGCCATGTTCATAACGCTTAGCTTGGCATACATCCAGCGGGACGTGGCGGAGGCGATCCGCGGACGCCTCGTTAGCGCCTTTCTCGTCGTGACCGCCGGCCTGCAAGCGCTCGCCAACTGGCTGTACGGCCTGCTCGCCGGGGGCTTCCGTCCCGCGTCGCTCATGCTGGTGCTGGGAGTCGCCTTCGTCGTCGTGGTCGCAGGCTACATCCTGCGCTCGAAGGTCTTCCGCCAGATCTATGCCGGACTCGGACTGGAGGTCGCGCCCGCCGCGGCGAGCTTGCCGTCCACGAACCGATGGGGCCAGCGGTGAGAGCTGGTGCTCCTTGTCCACCTTGCAGCAGCTGAGCGTGGCGACATCGGGTACGCCGCAGACGCACGCCCGCGACGACCCCGAAGTCCCGACGCGCAGGTTCCGGTGCGGTGCGTCGGTGCGCGGCACCACGCGGAGATGGTTCCGTGGAGCCCGGCAGGTAGGGCATAACAGAGCCCGGCCTGCGGCGTCCTCGGCCCCCCGACAGAGGCATATGCCCTGTCGGGGGGCCGAGAGGAAAGCATGACGGGGCACGGTACATGACGTGTGAGCGACTGCAGGGACGCAGTGCAGGCGGGCCCTCGAGCTTGTGAGCCTGGCAATAGATCTTCCTGGCGAAGCCAAGCACACCCCGGTCCGATCCTGACAACGGCGGATGGGCGGGACATCGCAAGTCCCGGCGGCGGCGAGCAGGCTCAAGCGATCGAGTCGCGGTGGGACTCCGACTGCTAGGGCACGGCTTCGATCAGCAGCACGAGGTCGCCCTTCAGCCTCTCGATCCTTTCAATGGTCAGGCCCGCCCGCCGAACGTTCTCGACCGTCCTGCGGTTGATGTGCGTGCCCATCAGCCAGACGACGAGAGGGTCCAGCGCATCCATCAGCCGGCCTATGATCGGTTTGTCGACGCGCACGTGCTCCATGAGGACGATGCGCCCACCCGGCCTGCAGACGCGGCGCACCTCGCGCAGGCCCGCGACTGGATCCGGGACCGTGCAGAAAACGCAGGTGGCCACAACCGTGTCGAAGCTCCCGTCCGGGAAGGCCATGCGCTGCGCATCCATCTCGACCAGATCCTGCGGCACGGGGCAGCCTTTGCCGCGGGCGACGCTGAGCATGCCTGGCGAGAGGTCGATGCCTGTGACCTTCACTGTGGTCTCGGACTGGTAGAAGGGCAGGTTCTTGCCCGTACCGACGCCCACCTCGAGCACGTTGCCGGTGGCGCGCGCGGTCACCTGCCGCCGCCAGTCGTCCTGTACCATGCGGTCCATGCGGTCAAAGAAGCGCGCGTTGCGATCGTACTTGCGGCGTACGGACGCGGTGACCCGCTCATCCAAGTCGGTTTTCCTCCCCCAGGTTCACAGGCGCGGCTGGTTACCATGCAGGGCGTCTCGTATCGGACTGCCGGTCTCGAGGCCGAAAGATACTGTCCTGCTAGGCGGCACACACCGCCTAGCTAGCGGGCGGCGATGAGGAGGCCCAGGCCCAGGACGAGTACACCGGCGATCCAGTGCAGCGGCTGGCGGACGCGGATGAAGAGTCGGCTGACTGCCTGCAGCACGCTGCGCCTCGTCGCGACCGCGGCGACGATGACGATTGGTGTGAGGTAGAAAAGGTTGTACAGGA
>JAJYSJ010000035.1 GCA_021793645.1 Bacillota bacterium | reverse complement strand
CCCGCGTGATCGCCGCGGTCAGCGTCGTCTTGCCGTGGTCCACGTGCCCGATCGTCCCTACGTTTACGTGCGGCTTCGTGCGCTCGTACTTCTTCTTCCCCATCGAAAACAGCCTCCTTACCTACCTCGGTTCAGGCCTTGCCCCCACTGCGGAGCTTCTGGATCTCCTCGGCGATATGCCTCGGCACCTGGTCGTAGTGGTCGAACTGCATGGTGTAGGTGCCGCGTCCCTGCGTCTTGGAGCGCAGGTCCGTCGCATAACCGAACATCTCGCCAAGCGGCACGAAGCCGCGAATGGCCTGGGCGTTGCCGCGCGCCTCGAGTCCCTCGATGCGCCCGCGCCGCGCGTTGAGATCGCCGATCACGTCGCCCATGTAATCCTCGGGGACGACGACCTCGACCTTCATCACGGGCTCCAGCAGCACCGGGTTCGCCTTGCGGGCACCCTCCTTGAATCCCATCGATCCAGCGATCTTGAACGCCATCTCGGACGAGTCGACGTCGTGGTACGAGCCGTCGAAGACCTCGACCTTGATGTCCACTACCGGATACCCGGCCAGGACACCTGTCTCCATCGCCTCGCGCACGCCCGCCTCGATCGCCGGGACGTACTCCCTTGGCACAACGCCGCCAACGATCTTGTTCTCGAAGACGAACCCAGCGCCGGGCTCCTGCGGCGTGAGCCGCAGCCAGCAGTGGCCATACTGGCCATGGCCGCCCGTCTGGCGGACGAACTTGCCCTCCGCCTCGACCGTACGCTGCAACGTCTCCTTGTACGCGACCTGCGGCTTGCCGACGTTCGCCGCCACCTTGAACTCCCGCAGCAGGCGGTCGACGATGATCTCAAGGTGCAGTTCGCCCATCCCGGAGATGATCGTCTGGCCTGTTTCGGTATCGGTGTACATGCGGAACGTTGGGTCCTCCTCCGCCAGCTTCGCCAGCGAGGTGCCCAATCTGTCCTGGTCGGCCTTCGTCTTCGGCTCAATGGCCTGGGAGATGACCGGCTCAGGGAACGTCATGGCCTCCAGCAGGATCGGCGCGTCCTCCGAGCACAGCGTGTCACCGGTGCCGGTGTCCTTCAGGCCGACGGCCGCAGCGATGTCGCCTGCCGAGACCTCCTGGATCTCCTCCCGGTGGTTCGCGTGCATCTGCAGGATGCGGCCGACCCGCTCGCGCTTGCCCTTCGTCGAGTTGTAGACGTAGGAACCAGCGGTGAGCTTGCCGGAGTAGACCCGGAAGAAGGCGAGCTTGCCCACGTACGGGTCCGTCATGATCTTGAAGGCGAGCGCGGAGAACGGACCTTCGTCGGTTGCCTCGCGCATCGCGGTCTCCTCGCTGTCAGGGAGCAGCCCCTGTACTGGCGGGATGTCGATCGGTGCCGGCAGGTAGTCGACGACGGCGTCCAGGAGAGGCTGCACGCCCTTGTTGCGATAGCTCGTGCCGCAGAGCACCGGTGAGATCTTCGACGTGATCGTGCCATGGCGCAGACCGCGCTTCAGTTCGTCCGCCGTGAACTCGCCGCCCTCGAGGTAGCGCTCCAAGAGTTCTTCGTCGAATTCGACGGCCGCCTCTACGAGCTTCTCGTGGTACACCTTGGCCTGCTCGACCAGTTCCGCGGGGATCTCAATCTCCTCGACCTGCTGGCCGAGGTCGTCCCCGTAGACGACCGCGCTCATGCGCACGAGGTCGACGATGCCGCGGAAGGAGTCTTCCGCGCCAATCGGCAGTTGAATGGCCACAGGGCGCGCCCCGAGGCGCTCGACCATCATGTCCATCGTGCGGAAGTAGTCGGCGCCGACGATGTCCATCTTGTTGACGTAGGCGATGCGCGGCACGCGGTAGCGGTCCGCCTGGCGCCAGACCGTCTCGGACTGGGGCTCGACTCCGCCCTTTGCGTCGAACACGGCGACCGCACCATCGAGAACGCGCAGGCTTCGCTCAACCTCCATGGTAAAGTCCACGTGTCCGGGCGTATCGATAATGTTGATACGGCAATCCCGCCAGAAGCATGTGGTGGCAGCGGAGGTGATGGTAATCCCCCGCTCCTGCTCTTGGACCATCCAGTCCATCGTCGCAGCACCCTCATGGACTTCGCCCATGCGGTGCACTCGGCCGGTGTAGAAGAGGATACGCTCGGTCGTGGTCGTCTTGCCGGCATCGATATGGGCCATGATGCCGATGTTCCGCACCCGGTCTAGCGGGTACGTCCGGGGCACGGCCGTTGGCTTGCCCCCGACGGAACTCATCCTACCTCACCTCACCAGCGATAGTGTGCAAACGGACGGTTGGCCTCCGCCATGCGGTGGACTTCTTCCTTGCGCTTCACTGCGCCGCCGGCGCCTTGGCTGGCCTCGACAAGCTCGCGAGCGAGCCGCTCGACCATGTCACGCTCCGACCGGGCCCGAGAGTAGTTGATCAGCCAGCGCAGCGCGAGCGAACTTCTCCGCTCCGGCCGCACCTCGACGGGCACCTGGTAGGTGGAGCCGCCGACCCGGCGAGGCTTGACCTCGACCATCGGCATCGCATTCTTCACGGCCGCGTCGAAAACTTCAAGGGCCGGGCGCTCGCTCAGCTCCTCCGCACGCTGCAGTGCAGCGTAGAGGATGCGCTGTGCCAGCGACTTCTTGCCACCGTACATCAACTTGTTCGTCAATCGGGTCACCATCTCGCTCTGGTACACCGGATCCGGTGCCACCGAGCGCTGTGGGACTCCTCCCTTACGCGGCACGCTGTGGCCTCCTTACTTCTTGCCCGGGCGCTTGGCGCCGTACTTGCTGCGGCCCTGCATGCGCTTTTGCACACCAGCGGCGTCTAGCGCGCCGCGTACGATGTGGTAACGCACGCCCGGAAGGTCCTTCACACGGCCTCCGCGCACGAGCACCACGGAGTGCTCCTGCAGGTTGTGGCCGATTCCCGGAATGTAGGCCGTCACTTCGATGCCGTTGGTGAGACGGACACGGGCGATCTTGCGCAATGCCGAGTTCGGCTTCTTCGGCGTCGTGGTGCGCACCTGCGTGCACACGCCGCGCCGCTGCGGCGAACTCTGCAGCGCCGGAGCCTTGGACTTCGGACGCGCGACCTTGCGGCCATGGCGTACCAACTGACTAATGGTCGGCACTTTGTTCCCCTCCTCCGATCAGCGCGGCGGCCGCTGCACCGACATCGATGCCGCAAGCGCGCCCCAAGAGTTGCATGCTCTCCACCTCGACCACCTCGACTCCCACGTCGCGGGCTCGTTGTATAACGGGCCCGCGCACGTGTTCATCAGCATCTCTCGCGATGTAAACGCGTAGGGCATCGCCGATGGTCAGGTGCTTGAGCGTCTCCTTGGCACCCACCGCTCGGCGGCGGGCCTGCTTGAGCTCTTCCACGAAGCGCTCTCACTCCCGAAGACAGACACTTGTATAGTGTACTGTCGGCTGAAAATGCTGTCAATCGGCGGTTTCACGGCCGATATCGACAGATGCGGCACCATTCTCGGATGTCACTTGGGCCGTCTCCGGCACATAGGTGACCCGGATTTCGCGGTAACGTGTCATCCCGGTGCCGGACGGCACCAGCTTGCCGATGATCACATTTTCCTTGAGGCCAAGCAGCGGGTCGGACTTGCCGTTGATCGCCGCTTCCGTCAGCACGCGCGTCGTCTCTTGGAACGACGCCGCAGAGAGGAAGGAGTCGGTCGCCAGCGACGCCTTTGTGATTCCGAGGAGCACGGGGCGCGCCACGGAGGGTTCGCCGCCCTGCGCCAGCGCACCGCGGTTTGCCGCCTCGAACTCGAAGATGTCGACGAGACCGCCCGGCAGCAGCTCCGTGTCGCCGGAGTCCTCGATCTTCACCTTGCGCAGCATCTGACGAACCATGACCTCGATGTGCTTGTCGTTGATATCGACGCCCTGCAGGCGGTAGACGCGCTGCACCTCGTGAAGCAGGTAGACCTGTACACCGCGCAGCCCACGCACGCGCAAAAGGTCGTGCGGGTTGATCGAGCCCTCCGTTAGTACGTCGCCTGCAGCGACCTCCGTACCCTCGCGAACGGCTAGACGCGCACCGTATGGGATCGCATAGGTCTGGACCTCGCCATCCGCGGCCATCACATCGACCTCGCGACGTCCCTCCGCGTCGCAGATCTTCGCGACGCCGCCGAGCTCCGCGATGACCGCCTGGCCCTTCGGCTTGCGAGCCTCGAAGAGCTCCTCGACGCGCGGCAGACCCTGGGTGATGTCGTCGCCCGCGACGCCGCCCGTGTGGAACGTGCGCATCGTCAGCTGAGTGCCCGGCTCGCCGATCGACTGCGCGGCGACGATGCCGACTGCCTCGCCGACATCGACGAGCACTCCGGTGGCGAGGTTGCGCCCGTAGCACGCCTGGCAGACGCCGTAGCGCGACTTGCAGGTCAACACCGAACGGATCGGAACCTCCGTGATGCCTGCGGCGACGATGGCCTCCGCCACGGGCTCCTCGATCATCGTACCGATCGGCGCGAGCACCTCGCCCGTCTCCGGGTGAACGATATCGCGGACGGCAGTGCGTCCGGCGATACGGTCTGCGAGAGACTCGATCACCTCGGTGCCGTCGCGGATTTCCCCGACGACGATCCCGGCGTGCGTATTGCAGTCCTCCTCGCGGACGATCACGTCCTGCGAGACGTCGACCAAGCGGCGCGTCAGGTAGCCGGAGTCTGCGGTGCGCAGCGCCGTGTCTGCAAGACCCTTGCGTGCGCCGTGGGTTGAGGTGAAGTACTCGAGCACCGTCAGGCCTTCCCGGAACGACGCGCGAATCGGCAGTTCGATGATGCGGCCCGACGGGTCGGCCATCAGGCCGCGCATGCCCGCCAGCTGCGAGATCTGCTGCACGTTACCGCGCGCTCCCGAGATGGCCATCATGTACACGGGATTGAACTCATCCAGGCTGTGCATCAGCGCATTGGTGACTTCTTTCTTTGCCCAGTCCCACACGTCGATGACGCGCTGGTAGCGCTCATCATTGGTAATGAGACCGCGGCGGAACTGTCCCTCGATCTTCTCGACGCGGGACTCCGCGTCCTGAAGAATGCGCTCCTTATCCGCCGGAACCTGGATGTCGGAGATGCCGATCGTCGTGCCGGCGATCGTGGCGTAGTGGAATCCGAGCTCCTTGATTCCGTCAAGGACGCTCGCGGTCACGGCGGTGCCAAGGCGCCTGTAGGTCTCGGCGACGAGGGTTGAGAGTTCCTTGCGTCCAACGACGCGGTTCTGATACCCGAGCTCCGGCGGCAGCTTCTCATTGAAGATCAGTCTGCCGAGCGTCGTCTCAAGGCGCGTTCCGTCGGAGCGGCGGACGGTCATCTTGGCGTGCAGGTCGAGGTCCTTGGCCTGGTACGCGCGCAGTGCCTCATCGATGCCGGTGAAGATCATGCCTTCGCCGCGAGCCGGGCTGCGCTCAATCGTCAGGTAGTAGCAGCCGAGCACCATGTCCTGCGTTGGCGTTACGACCGGATGGCCGTCCTTCGGGTTGAGGATGTTGTGCACCGAGAGCATCAGCACCCGGGCCTCCGCCTGCGCTTCGGCCGAGAGCGGAACGTGCACGGCCATCTGGTCGCCATCGAAGTCGGCGTTGTACGCGGTGCAGACGAGCGGATGGATCTTGATCGCGCGACCCTCGACGAGGATTGGCTCGAATGCCTGGATGCCCAGGCGGTGCAGGGTCGGGGCGCGGTTCAGAAGCACAGGGTGTTCGCGGATGACATCCTCGAGGACGTCCCAGACCTCTGCGCGGGTCCGCTCGACCATGCGCTTGGCCGACTTGATGTTGTGGGCGAAGCCGTCCTTCACCAGGCGCTTCATCACGAATGGCTTGAACAGCTCAAGCGCCATTTCCTTCGGCAGGCCGCACTGGTGCAGCTTCAGCGAAGGGCCGACCACGATGACCGAGCGGCCGGAGTAGTCGACGCGCTTTCCGAGGAGGTTCTGGCGGAAGCGGCCCTGCTTGCCCTTGAGCATGTCGGAGAGCGACTTGAGCGGACGGTTGCCGGGTCCCGTGACGGGTCGGCCGCGGCGGCCGTTGTCGATCAGGGCATCGACGGCTTCTTGTAGCATGCGCTTCTCGTTGCGCACGATGATATCCGGGGCCCCGAGGTCCAAAAGGCGCTTGAGGCGGTTGTTGCGGTTGATCACGCGGCGGTAGAGATCGTTGAGGTCCGACGTCGCGAAGCGGCCGCCGTCAAGCTGCACCATCGGGCGCAGGTCCGGCGGGATCACCGGGATCACGTCGAGGATCATCCAGTCCGGTCGGTTGCCGGACTGGCGGAAGGCCTCGACCACTTCGAGACGGCGAATCGCGCGGATGCGGCGCTGACCGGAAGAGGAACGCAGCTCCTGACGGAGGTCGACCCCCATCTGGTCGAGGTCCATGGCCTCCAAGAGTTCCTTGATCGCCTCAGCGCCCATGCCGGCGCGGAAGCCCTGACCGTACTTCTCCCGGTACTCTCGGTACTCGTTCTCGGTCAGCAGCTGCTTCTCCATCAGGGGGGTGGTGCCTGGGTCGATGACGATGTAGCTGGCGAAGTAGAGCACCTTCTCAAGCGAACGGGGCGACATGTCGAGGATCAGCCCCATGCGCGACGGGATGCCCTTGAAGTACCAGATGTGCGAAACCGGCGCGGCCAGTTCGATGTGACCCATGCGCTCGCGGCGCACCTTGGCCCGCGTCACCTCGACGCCGCAGCGGTCGCAGACGATACCCTTGTAGCGCACGCGGCGGTACTTGCCGCAGTGGCACTCCCAGTCGCGGGTCGGTCCGAAGATCTTCTCGCAGAAGAGACCCTCGCGTTCAGGGCGCAAGGTGCGGTAGTTGATCGTCTCCGGCTTCTTCACTTCGCCCTTGGACCACTCGCGGATCTGCTCCGGAGAAGCCAGGCCAATGCGCATCGAGTCGAAGTAATTGACGTCGATCGTCCTCGTGACGCCAGGGTTCATTCCTGACCCTCCTCCGTCTCGTCGGGCAAACCGGGATCCTCAAGTTCATCCTCGATGGGGCGAAGATCATCCTGGCCGGCCTCGCCCTCTTCGCCCACCGGCAGCTGGGGCTCCTTCAGCGCGGGTTCGCCGCGCACATCGAGGTCCAGGTCGCGGGCGGTCTCGATGATGTCGTCGTCGAACTCGCGGATCTCGATCTCGTTGTGCTCCTCGTTCAGGACCTTGACGTCGAGGCCGAGGCTTTGCAGTTCCTTCATCAGCACCTTGAAGGACTCCGGCACGCCCGGCTCCGGGACGTTCTCGCCCTTGACGATCGCCTCGTAGGTCCGTACGCGGCCAACGACGTCGTCGGACTTCACCGTCAGGAGCTCCTGCAGCGTGTACGCGGCTCCATAGGCTTCGAGTGCCCAGACCTCCATCTCGCCGAAGCGCTGGCCGCCGAACTGCGCCTTGCCGCCCAACGGCTGCTGCGTAACGAGCGAGTAGGGGCCGGTGGAACGGGCGTGGATCTTGTCGTCCACAAGGTGCGCCAGCTTCAGCATGTAGACGTAGCCGACCGTGACCTCGTTGTCGAACGGCTCGCCGGTGCGGCCGTCGCGCAGCTGCGTCTTGCCGTTCGCCGGCAGGCCCGCCTCCTCGAGCTGGCTGAGGATGTTCTCCTCGTTCGCTCCGTCGAAGACCGGGGTCGCCATGTGCAGGCCGAGCACGTGTGCCGCCCACCCGAGGTGGGTTTCGAGCACCTGGCCGATGTTCATACGAGACGGAACGCCGAGCGGGTTCAGGACGATCTCGACCGGCGTGCCGTCCGGCAGGAAGGGCATGTCCATTTCGGGCAGGATGCGGGCGACAACGCCCTTATTGCCGTGGCGACCCGCCATCTTGTCACCCTCGGAAATCTTACGCTTCTGTGCGATGTAGACCCGCACCAGTTCGTTGAGCCCCGGTGCCAGTTCGTCGCCGTTCTCGCGCGAGAACACCTTCACATCGACGATGATCCCGCTCTCTCCGTGCGGCACGCGCAGTGAGGTGTCGCGCACCTCGCGCGCCTTCTCGCCGAAGATCGCACGCAGCAGTCGCTCCTCAGCCGTCAGTTCGGTCTCGCCCTTCGGCGTGACCTTGCCGACCAGGATGTCGCCCGGGCGCACCTCGGCACCGACGCGGATGATCCCGCGGTCGTCGAGGTCCTTCAGGACATCCTCGCCGACGTTCGGTATGTCGCGGGTGATCTCCTCAGGACCGAGCTTGGTGTCGCGCGCCTCACACTCGTATTCCTCGATGTGGATCGAGGTGAAGACGTCCTCGCGCACGGCCTTTTGGGAGATCAGGATGGCGTCCTCATAGTTGTAGCCCTCCCAGGGCATGAAGGCGACCAGCACGTTTCGGCCCAGCGCCAACTCGCCGTTGTCGGTCGCGGGACCGTCGGCGATCACCTCGCCTGCCTCGACCTGCTGGCCGAGATAGACGATGGGGCGCTGGTTGATGCATGTGCCCTGGTTCGAGCGCACGTACTTGAGCAGCTTGTAGGTATCGCTGTCGCCCTGCGGCGTGCGGATCGCGATCCGATCTGCCGAGACCGAGGAGATCACCCCGGCGCGGCGCGCCACTGCGACGACGCCCGAGTCGACGGCCGCCTTGTACTCCATGCCGGTGCCGACGAGCGGGGCCTCCGCCTTCAGGAGCGGCACCGCCTGACGCTGCATGTTCGAGCCCATCAAGGCTCGGTTCGCGTCGTCGTTTTCAAGGAAGGGGATCAGCGCCGTCGCGATCGACACGACCTGCTTCGGCGATACGTCCATGTAGTCGACCTCGGTCGGTGCGACCTGCAGCATGTCGTTCTTGTAGCGGACTGTCACCTTCGGGTTGACGAAGTGGCCCTGCTCGTCGAGGATGGCGTTCGCCTGCGCGATGACGCAGTCGTCCTCCTCGTCCGCCGTCAGGTAGTGGATGTCGTCGGTGACGACACTGCGTTCCTTGTCGGCGCGCCGGTATGGCGTCTCGATGAAGCCGTACTCGTTGATGCGCGCGTAGGTCGAGAGAGACCCGATCAATCCGATGTTCGGACCTTCCGGTGTCTCGATCGGGCACATCCGGCCGTAGTGGCTATGGTGCACGTCGCGCACCTCGAATCCTGCGCGCTCCCGCGAGAGGCCACCGGGACCGAGGGCGGAGAGCCTGCGCTTGTGCGTCAGTTCCGCGAGCGGGTTCGTCTGATCCATGAACTGCGAGAGCTGCGAGGAGCCGAAGAACTCCTTGACCGCCGCGACGACGGGCCGGATGTTGATTAGCGCCTGCGGTGTGATCGACTCAGCGTCCTGGATCGTCATGCGCTCTCGCACGACGCGCTCCATGCGCGCGAGGCCGATGCGGAACTGGTTCTGCAGCAGCTCCCCGACCGACCTGAGACGGCGGTTGCCGAGGTGGTCGATGTCGTCGACGCTGCCGAGACCGTGGTAGAGGGTAACGAGGTAGTTGACCGTCGCGATGACGTCTGCGCGTGTCTGCGTCTTGACATCAGTGCCGGGAAGGCCGTTCGAGATCACGCGGACCGTTTCGCCGTCTCGGGTCCGGATTTGAACCTCGCGCACGCCCGCGGCGTCGATCTGCTCGGCGAGTTCCCGTGTGAACGTCTGGCCGGCAGCCAGGAGCACGACACCCGTCTCGGGATGACGCACGTCCTCGGTCGCCGCCGACCCGACGATGCGCCGGCGCAGCGAAAGCTTCTTGTTGAACTTGTAGCGCCCTACCGGCGCCAGATCGTAGCGCTTTGGCTCGAAGAACAGGCTCTCGAGCAGCGTGCGCGCCGAATCAAACGTCGGAGGCTCGCCCGGACGGATGCGCTTGTAGATCTCGACGAGCGCTTCCTCTTCCGTGGTCGTCGGGTCCTTCTCGAGCGTCGCGACGATGTGCGGTTCGTCGCCGAAGACTTCGAGGATCCGTGCGTTCGAGGAAAGGCCCATCGCACGCAGGATGACAGTGGCCGGCAGCTTGCGCGTGCGGTCGACCCGCACCGACAGGACGCCGCTCGTCTCCGCCTCGAACTCGAGCCAGGCGCCACGGTTCGGAATCATCGTCGACGCGTAGACCGGGTTGCCGTCGACGTCGTACGTCCGGTGGAAGTACACGCCCGGCGAGCGTACCAGCTGCGACACGATGACTCGCTCGGCACCGTTGATAATAAAGGTGCCCTTGTCGGTCATCAGCGGGAAGTCCCCCATGAAGACTTCCTGCTCCTTAACCTCGCCCGTTTCCTTGTTGATCAGTCGCACGCGGGCTCGGAGCGGCGCGGCGTAGTTCACGTCGCGTTCTTTGCACTCCTCCACGTCGTACTTGGGTTCCCCCAGCGCATAGCCGACGAACTCAAGCACGAGCTTGCCCGTGAAGTCCTGGATAGGGCTTACATCGTTCAGGAGATCTCTTAGCCCTTGTTCCAGGAACCAACGGTAGGACTTTTGCTGAATCTCGATGAGATTCGGCATGTCCAGGACTTCCTGGATGCGCGCGAAGCTACGCCGTTCACGACTGCCAACCCTCACGGGATAGGCCAAAGCGCGATCCCCCCTCGTGCATATCTGCCCAGCGCGTAACGGCACTGACAGACTGTGACAAGTGTACACAATAGCAGAAGACGGCCCGGCGGTCAAGGATGTGCTCCTTGCCGCTAGCCGCCTTGCCGAACGTTCCGTCCTGCCAGGATCGATCTTTTGTTGCCGTAAGGTTTCGCCGCCGCCGCTGGCACCTCCTGCAGTCCCTGCCGAAGGCCAAATCCTGCCATCACAATGCTTCGACTCCCGAACACAGCATGCCCCATGCGCCCGCATGTCAGCAGCGCTGCACTCGGCCTCTTTAGGCCCGGCGGCCGAACACGCCCGTCGGGGTCTCCTCAAGACGCGCGAGCAGCTCGTCGCGCCACTGCGCAAGCGGCCTGTCGAGCGGGTAGCGCCGCCCGCCGATGTCGGACAGGAGGCGACCGAGCGCACCCTCCGCGAATGCGGCGAGCGTCCCGGGGTAATGCAGCGCCCGCCGGTTGCGAATGAACTCCTGGCGATCGATGACGCGCACCCGCAGGGCGCCACCCTCCTCGTGCCCCACGACATCGAGGTCGAGGTCGAGGAAATCCACCGTCTGCGCCTCGGAGTCGATGTCCGGCGGCAGGCAGATATCCCCATATAGGCCGCCGAAGCCGCCGTCGTCACGAAACCAAAGCGCCATCTTGTAGCCCCGGTCCGGCCAGACGATTTCCCAGCACGGCTCGTGGTTGAACCACCGCCGCCGTGTGCCGACGTACAACATCTCGACGTCCCGCCGAACGAAGAGCTGGCATCCCTCTCCGGGAAACGGACCATAGGCCAGCCAGCGCCGATGCGGCGTGCGCGGGTACTTGTAGCTCGTGAACGTATAAGCCTGCGGCACGGCGGCGCCTCCTAGGCGATGGGTGTGCCGGGTTCCACCTCGGCATCCGGCTGCAGCAGCACGACGTCTCCCTCGCCGGGAATTCCGCCGAGAACGAGCACTTCGGAGCGCACCGGTCCAATCTGGCGCGCTGGAAAGTTGACGACCGCGACGCACAGCCGGCCGACCAGGTCCTCAGGCTGGTATCGCCGGGTCAACTGCGCACTCGAAGTGCGCTCCCCGAGCGCACCGAAGTTGATCCGCAATCTATAGGCAGGCTTGCGCGCCTCTGGAAATGGTTCGGCGGCCACTATTCTCCCGACGCGCAAGTCGATCTTCTGAAAGTCTTCCATCGTAGCCACCGATGCCACTTCCTCCTGGCGCGAAATGGTTAGGTCCCCGTGCGTTCCCATTCGAGCAGTGCGGCTTTGGTCGCTTGGCCGTCTCCTGCGCCGTACTGGCCCAGCCCCCCGGCCTTTGGCACGACCCGATGGCAGGGCACCAGCAGGACGAAGGGATTGCGCGCCATCGCGCTGCCGACGGCGCGCGCCGCACCGGGATGGCCGATGCGTTCCGCGATCTCCCCGTAGGTCGCGACCTCTCCCGGGGGTATCTCCATCGCAGCGCGCATCGCCGCAGAGCGAAAGGGAGAGATGCCGGAGAAGTCCAACTCCACGGGAAAGCGCCGGCGCCCCATCAGATGCTCACGCAGCGCCTTCGACCAAGCCTTTGGCGCATCCTGTGCCCCTTCGGCCTCGCCGAGAGACACTTCCACGATGTTGCCCTGTTCCAGCCAAAAGGAAACTTCGCCGAACGGCGGCCCGGCGTGAATGACATAGTGCTCCATCCCATGCCTCCAGAAGTGGCAAGTTTCGCCGAAGAGGTCGCTGTTCCTGCGAGTACTGCGAGCCTATGGGTGGATGCGCCCCAAGGGGGCGTCCCAAAGCTGGACGCTGTTGTCCGCGCTGAAGTAGAGGTAGTTCCCGTCAACAGTCGCCTGTTCTGCTCCCCAGAAGATCGGCGTCGCCGCAAGCGTCTGCGGATCCACCGCATACATCTGGCCAGGACCTGTCAGCAGGTAGAGATGCCCGCGCCAGAAGTACATGTGCGTCAAGGAGCCCCACGTCCCAGCCTTTGCCGTGGAATCGAAGGTGCGCACTGTCATCGTCTCGGTCGTCGGGTCGAGGCGGAAAACCGCGTTGCGGTTCGCGCCGAACACTCCGTACGGCGTCGACACGAGTCCGCCCCATTCCGGTGCTCCTGGCTGTGGAGTGAGTGTTGCGACGAGCGCTTGCGTCGAGGGATCCCACAGGAACACTCTGCCGCTTCGGTGCACCGGCGTGACGAGCGCTCCCCCAAGGGCGGTCGTCGTCCCGACCAGCAGTCCATTGGAGGCGAACACAAGCGAAGTGATGCCCTCGTCCGGCACGGGTGCCGGGAACGCCTGCAGCGTTCCGCTGGCGGGGTTGTAATAGCCGAGTTCTCCGGGAAGATAGCCATCCGTCGGGATCGTTCCGAGGTAGATACCCGCTGGGCCAGCCGCCAGCGCAAATGCCCGCGTCTCCTGCGGGTCGCTCGGCAACTGGACGCGCCCAATCAGCTTGGGATTGCCTGCGGCGATGTCCCAGGGCTGCGACTCGTCGTACGCGTAAAGGTACGCTCCAGGGTACGCCCCGATGTAGAGTGTGCCGCCATACGAGGCGAAACTGTCCGCCTGCGCAGGAAAGGGATAGCGGTTGAAGGTGCGCCCGACGACGTGCGTCACCTGACCGCCAAGATAGACAGAAGTCCACAGCGAGCCGTTGTTATCCTCGTAGATCGCGTGAATGATCCCTGGAGCCCCCTGCAGGTTCGGTGCATTCCACGTGTACGACCAGCCGGTGGAGTTTGGCTCGGCCGCAAGGACGGCACCGCTGTCAACTACCCCGACGAGCTCGCCCGCAATCGTGCCCGCGGCGACCACAGGTATGGCATCCAGGGAGCCGAAGGAGGTCGGGTAGGCGTCGAAGAGCGGGGCCTGCGCAGCGCTCTCGTTCCAACCCTGCGCGATGCGGCCATTCGGCAGGAAGGTGTACATCTGCCCGCCAAGTGCGACCGACGTCGACTCCGCTGCGCTGAGGTGCGGGTAGCCGTTCTGCTGTACTCCATTGACGTAGATGTCGAGCGCCCGGGACTCCCAGAGAATCTCGACGGTACTCTGGGAGTCTACCTGAATACGCTGCACACCGGACGTACGGCTCCGCATGTCCTGGAACACCTGCACCACGCCACTTTGGGGCTCGAACTGCACGACCTCGGTGTAGGGCGTCAGGCCGGCGTAGACGGTACCGTTGTAGGCCGCCACAGCATGCACTTCGGATTCACCCGTCTGTCCGAGCACACCGTAGTCCTGAAGGGCGCCCGTCGCCGGATCGTAGGAATAGAGGTGCTGCGCCCCAATCCAGACGATACCCGTACCAGGGTCCACCGCAAGCGACCAGATTGCAGCCGCCTGCAGCGTCGCGACTACCTTCGCTGCTTTTCTGCCCGGCGTCCAGGCGTAGAGGTATCCCGTGCCGCTCTGCGAATTGCTCGTCACACCCGTGTAGACTGTGCCGTCCAGCCCGCGGGCGATGGCCTAGGCATTGTAGCCGTGGGTCAGCGAAACCTGCGAGATGACGCTCCCGTCGAGCGCCAGCTGCACGATTTCGGGCGGCATGCCGTTGGTGACCTCGTACACGTGATTCGGCCCGACGAGGGCGGCTGGCGTGTGCTGCATTTGAACCGGGTCTCCGACGAAGTGCATCGCAAAGCGCGCAGTCGGCAGATAGGACGCAGCCGACGCGCCAAGGGCCCAAAGGCCAATCGAGGAGAGAGCGATCGAGGCGGCCAGCAGGCGGCGCATACCCAAGTGCAGTTCCTCCTGAATGACGAATCCTGTCGCCTCCACTTCGTTCCGTCTGCCCCATCTCCTTCCACCACCTCATCAGGAGTTGATCGCGTGTTCACCTGTCCACTGGCGGGGGACGCCTACCTGCGGATCCTCGAGGGGCATGATGCAGAGGCGCTCTTCGACCTGACAGACCGCTCCCGCGCACATCTAAGGCGCTGGATGCCCTGGCTGGACCAGACGGTCAGTCCAGAGCACACCGCGGCCTTTATCGCAGCAGGTCTGCGACAGTTCGCAGACGGCCTGGGATTCCAGGCAGGCATCTGGCGCGGCGGCACCTTGCTCGGCGTCGCTGGTCTCCACCCGATCGACTGGCCGAACCGCCAGAGTTCGCTAGGGTATTGGCTCGGCGCGGGGAATGAAGGCCAGGGACTCGTCACCATGGCCTGCCGAGCGCTTCTCGACACGGCCTTCGCGGATTACGGGCTGCACCGCATGGAGTTGCGCGCAGCGACCGGGAATACGCGCAGCCGCGCGGTTGCTGAGCGCTTGAGCTTCACGCTTGAGGGCGTCGTGCGCGACGCGGAATGGCTCTACGACCGTTATGTGGACCATGCCGTCTACGGCCTGCTCGTCCGGGACTGGACGCGCTGACTACCCGGTCCATGGTCATCCGTGTGGCAACTCACTTGGGAGGTGGATCATGCGACAGAACATTGCAAGCGGCTCGCCTTGGGAGCCTGTCGTGGGCTACGCGCGGGCGGTGCGGGTTGGCAGCGTCATCGAGGTCGCTGGCACGACCGCGGCGCGCGGTGATGCGGTGGTCGGCGAGGCAGATCCCTACCAGCAGACGCGCGCCGCTCTCGAGACGATCGAGGCCGCACTGCGCGAAGCGGGTGCAACGCTTGCGGACGTCGTCCGCACCCGCATGTTCGTTACAGACATCTCACGCTGGGACGAGTACGGGAAGGCGCACGGCGAGTTCTTCAGGGACATCCTCCCGGCAGCGACGATGGTCGAGGTGAAGGCGCTCATCGACCCCCGGCTGATGGTCGAGATCGAGGCGACAGCCATCATCGACAGGTAGCGTACGGCAGATCAGCGGCGAGGCGGGCACCGGGTGTTCGTGCGGTGCCGCGTCGCTCCCATTTGAGACAGCCAAAGGCGGCGGGCCGAAGCCCGCCGCCTCCTTATTCGATCTTGATTCCTTACTTGACGTTGGCCTCGGCGCCCACCTCGACCAGCTTCGCCTTGATCGCATCTGCGTCAGCCTTGGAGACCTTCTCCTTGACCGCCCTCGGGGCGCCGTCCACCAGTTCCTTGGCCTCCTTGAGGCCCAGGCCGGTAACCTCGCGCACAACCTTGATCACCGGGATCTTGTTGCCGCCCGCGGCCGTCAGGATGACGTCGAACTCGGTCTGCTCCTCTTCCACTGCAGGCGCAGCGGCGCCAGCAGGTGCAGCCGCTGCAACCGCCATCGGGGCAGCCGCCGAAACGCCGAACTCCTCCTCGAACGCCTTAACGAGCTCGTTCAGCTCGAGAACCGTCATCCCCTTGATCTGCTCCAAAACGTCTGCAACCTTGCTCATAAACTTACCTCCTCGAACGTTTGGGAAAGGTGTCTTGGAAAACTAGCCCGCCTGCGCACGCTGCTTGGCGAGCGCATCGACGCCGTAGGCGAGGTTGCGCAAAGGAGCCGAGATGACTGAAACGAGGCCGTACAGAGGCGTCTTCATGCCTCCGGCCACCTTGGCGAGCAGAACCTCGCGCGGCGGGAGCTCGGCGAGTGTCTTTACCTGGTCGCCGTCGATCACGCTGCCGGTGAGGATCCCGGCCTTCACCTGCAGTTCCTTGTTCGCACGCTGGAAGGCGTAAAGCACCTTGGCTGGTGCGACGAGGTCGGTCGTCGAGATCGCGATCGCGGTCGGGCCGACCAGGTATGGCGTGAGCCCCTCGATTCCGACGTGCTCTGCTGCCTTGCGCAGGAGCGTGTTCTTCACGACCTGGAACTGCACGCCCTGGGACCCGAGTTCGCGGCGCAGCCGCGAGGACTGGGCCACAGTGAGACCCTTGAAATCTGCGAGAACAACGCTCTGCGCGCTGCGTAGGCTGTCGGTGAGATCAGCGACGGTCTTCTCCTTCTCTGGAGTGGACATTCCTTCACCTCCCCTCGCGGCATAAGAAAAGCGGCCTTCGCGCGCGAAGACCGCAGCAAGTCACGTCACATTGCGTGCTCATCTGCCTCGGCAGGTGCCTTGCGGCATTAAGTTGCCACCTGCGGTCTACGGCGAACGCTATGTAGTATGCGGCCCCGAAGGCCGCCTCGTCAATCCGCGGCCTGGGACGCGGCCAGCGCGTCCGCTGGATTGACCGCGATGCCAGGGCCCATCGTCGAACTGATGCTGATCGCGCGGAGGTAGGTACCCTTCGCTGCCGTCGGCTTCGCCTTGATGAGGGCGTCCAAGAGGGCGTGGAAGTTCTCCGTGAGCGCCTGCTGCTCGAACGAGAGCTTGCCGATCGGCGCGTGCACGATGCCAGCCTTCTCGACGCGGTACTCGATCTTACCTGCCTTGATATCGCGCACTGCCGTGCCGATTTCCAGGCTCACGGTACCGGTCTTGGGGTTCGGCATGAGTCCGCGCGGTCCAAGGATGCGGCCGATGCGGCCGACGAGCGGCATCATGTCCGGCGTCGCAACAGAGACGTCGAAGTCGAGCCAGCCGCCCTGGATCTTCTCGATCGCGTCCTCCGCGCCCACGAAGTCGGCGCCTGCCTCCTCAGCCTCGTGGGCCTTCTCGCCCTTGGCAAAGGCCAGCACGCGCAGTATCCTGCCGGTGCCGTGCGGCAATGCAACGGCGCCGCGCACCATCTGGTCCGCATGCTTCGGATCGACGCCGAGGCGAACTGCCACCTCGACCGTCTCGTCAAACTTCGCCGCCTTGCCCGACTTCAGGAGTTCCAGGGCTTCGCCCACCTCGTAGAGGCGGTCGTGGTCGATCCGCTTTTGAAGATCCGCAAGTCGCTTGCCCATCTCTCATTACCTCCCGTGGTCCGGACGGCCGCCTTGGCGGCCTCCCACAGCAGTCAGTGGAATCAGACGATCTGAATGCCCATGCTGCGCGCGGTACCCTCGACCATGCGCATGGCTGCCTCGATGTCGTTCGCGTTCAGGTCGCGCATCTTCATCTCGGCGATCTCGCGCACCTTGTCGCGCGGCACCTTGGCCACGATTTCCGTGTTCGGCTTCGCCGAAGCCGTCTCAAGACCCGCAGCTTTCTTCAGGAGCACTGCCGCAGGCGGGCTCTTCAGCACGAAGGTGAACGAACGATCCTCGAAAATCGTGATCTCGACCGGGATGATCAGTCCGACCTGCTGCGCGGTACGCTCGTTGTACTCCTTGCAGAATCCCATGATGTTGATGCCGTGCGGACCGAGCGCGGTACCGACCGGCGGTGCCGGGGTCGCCTTGCCCGCTGGGATCTGCAGCTTTACCTGGGCCATCACCTTGCGCGACACGAAGAAACCTCCCCTACATCTCCTCGACCTGGTGGAAATCCAGTTCGACCGGCGTCTCCCGACCAAACATCGAAACCAGGACTTTTACTTTGCCCCGATCGGGAGATACGTCCTCGACTACGCCCACGAACCCGCTGAACGGCCCGTCCTTCACCTTCACCGCATCGCCTACGGCTACCTTGATTCGCGGCCGTTCCACGAGGCCGACTTGGCGCATAATCGCGTCCACCTCGACCTGGGTCAGGGGAATCGGTTTCTGGCCGGATCCTACGAAGCCCGTTACACCTGGGGTGTTGCGCACCACGTACCACGACTCATCGGACATGATCATGTCGACAAGCACGTAGCCCGGGAAGACCTTGCGCTTCTGCAGCTTGCGCTTGCCGTCCTTGATCTCGATCTCCTCTTCCATGGGGACGAGGATGTCGAAGATCTGCTCTTCCTTGTGGTACGACTTGATCCGGCGTTCGAGGTTGGTCTTCACCTTGTTCTCGTAGCCGGAGTAGGTGTGAATCACGTACCAGTGACGGTCTAGCGCCACACTGCTCTCGTCAATCATGTCAGACATGCGACAGAAGCGCCCCGAACACGAGGTCGGCCACGTAGATCAGGAGGGCGAGCACGCCGACCGTCACCAGAACAACCAGCGTGTAGACGCCAGTGCGACGCAGGTCAGGCCATACGATCTTCCGCGTCTCGGCGCGTACTTCGCGGAAGTACTGTCCGGTGCGCTCTACGACTGACGCCTTCTCCACTCTGCGTTTCCGCTCCCTTGCGAGGGCTCTCCCCAGTGAATTGGCAGGGCCGGAGGGACTCGAACCCCCAACACGCGGATTTGGAGTCCGCTGCTCTACCGATTGGAGCTACGGCCCTAAGATTTAGCGGGTCTCGCGGTGCAGGGTGTGGTGCCCGCAACGCGGACAAAACTTCTTGAACTCGATCCGGTTCGCGTCGTTCTTCTTGTTCTTTTCCGACGAGTAGTTCCGCTCGCGGCAGTCGACGCAAGCCAAGGTCACAATGGTGCGCATTCGGTACACCCCCCAAAAACCGCTTGATCAGTCTATCATGTGGCACTGCACACGTCAACGAAGCACGGGCACCGCATGGTGCCCGCGTCGTCAAATCTGGCAGGGCCGGAGGGACTCGAACCCCCAACACGCGGATTTGGAGTCCGCTGCTCTACCGATTGGAGCTACGGCCCTACGTATCGGCAATTGTACCTGAAAAGGCGCTTGCCCGCAACGCGTCTTACTCGGCGATAGCGGTGACGACGCCAGCGCCGACGGTGCGACCGCCCTCGCGAATCGCGAAGCGCAGGCCGTCCTCCATCGCGATGGAGTTGATGAGCTCGATCGCCATCTGGACGTTGTCGCCCGGCATGACCATCTCCACGCCCTCCGGCAGCGTCACGACTCCCGTGACGTCCGTCGTGCGGAAGTAGAACTGCGGGCGGTAGCCGTTGAAGAACGGCGTGTGGCGGCCGCCCTCTT
>JAJYSJ010000084.1 GCA_021793645.1 Bacillota bacterium | reverse complement strand
GGAGGGCCGCCGTCCGCGCGGGACTGCGCCAGCGGACGGGTGCGGAGGTCGCGGTGATCATCTCCGACAGCTTCGGCCGTCCGTGGCGCATGGGGCACAGGTCAACGTGGCCATCGACCTGTCGGGTACGGAGGCCATTCAAGACTACCGGGGACAACGCGACACCGAGGGTGGGGAACTGCAGGTAACGGCTCTGGCCATCGCGGACGAACTCGCCTCGGCCGCGGAACTGGTGCAGAACAAGCTTGACACGGTGCCGGTCGCGATCGTCCGGGGGTATCGCTACCCCATGGGCGAGGGCAACGCCCGCGATATGGTTCGGGCGGTGGACCGGGGCCTCTTCATCTGAGCATGGGACCCGCGGCGGGTTCGAGCTCCTTGGGCTCGGCTCGGGATCAGCGGAAGCCGAGTACGGGGTGTGGAACGTAGGGCTCCTCGAGCTGGGCCACGTCTTCTGGCGTTAGATGGATCGCCAGCGCTGCGGCCGCGTCGTCGAGATGGGCGATCTTGGTCGCACCGATGATCGGGGCTGCGACCGAAGGCTTCTGGAGGACCCACGCGAGCGCGATCTGCGCCATCGGCACGCCGCGCTTCGCGGCGATGTCCGACACACGGTCCACCACCCGGCGGTCCGCGTCCTCCATCACCTTGTAGAGGGTCTTGCCGAAGGCGTCCTCGTCCTTGCGCGTCGTCGTCTCGGTCCAGGGGCGGGTCAGCTGGCCGCGCGCCAAGGGGCTCCAAGGGATCACCCCGATGCCCTCCGCCTCGCAGAGCGGCAGCATCTCGCGCTCCTCTTCCCGGTAGAGGAGGTTCACGTAGTTCTGCATCGACACGAAGCGGGACCAGCCGTGTCTTTGCTGGATGGCCAGGGCCTGCATGAACTGCCAGGCATGCATCGAGGACGCACCGATGTAGCGCGCCTTGCCCGCCTTGACCACGTCGTGGAGCGCCTCGAGGGTCTCCTCGATCGGGGTCTCGTAGTCCCAGCGGTGGATCTGGTAGAGGTCCACGTAGTCGAGGCCGAGGCGCATGAGGCTATGGTCGATCTCGGACAGGATCGCCTTGCGGGAGAGTCCCGCGCCATTCGGTCCCGCGTGCATGCGCCCGTGCACCTTGGTCGCGACGACCACCTCGTCGCGATGCGCGAATTCCTTGAGGGCCCTGCCGACGATCTCCTCGCTCGTGCCGTCCGAGTACACGTTGGCCGTATCGAAGAAGTTGATGCCGAGTTCGAGGGCCTTTCGGAAGAATGGGCGGGCATCCTCCTCGCGCAGTGACCAGCTGTGGGTTCCCCGTTCCGGCGCTCCGTAGCTCATGCAGCCGAGGCAGATGCGGGACACCTCGAGGCCTGTGTTCCCCAGGCGAACGTACTCCATCGCTCTCCAACCCTTCGTCCATCGTCTTAAGGCGTGTCCGGCGCAGGGCCGCAGCTCGCATGGCGTCCCACGTAGATGATAGCGCAGCGGGTTCGGCACCGCCGTGAGGGTGTTCGGGACGCTCTTCGGATCGCTTAAGGCCGCACCTTCCGCGGACTGCCGATCACTCGGCGCTCGGAAGGGAGATGGTCAGGCTCCTGCGCGTGCGCTGGCGCCCGAAGAGGAGAAGACCGCAGGCGATCAGGAGGACCGCCGCGGATCCCGCGAGCGGAGTGCCGTAGCCTCCCGTCGCGTCGACGAGCAGACCGGCGGCCGTCGGGCCGATCACCTGACCGGCTGCGAAGAGCGTGGTCATCCAGCCGACCAGCCTGCCGGCCGCCTCTCCCGCTTCCGCGCGGGCGACCGATACGGAGAGACCCGTGATGCCGATGAACGTGCCGCCGAACAGCACCGCCCCGGCCACGGCGGACGGGACGGACGGCAGGGCGATGGGAAGTAGCACCCCAACCCCCTGCAGGGCGAACGCGGCGACCAGCGCCGTCAGTGGGCCAACGCGCCCCGAGGCTTTGGCCCAGAGCCAGCTCGAAGGGATGGCGGCGAGCCCCGCGATCGTCCAAGCGTCCGTACCGATGGCCCGCAGATGCGGCGAGGCATCGAGCATCGCGACGAGGAAGGTGCCCGTGACGATGTAGCCGAGCCCCTCCAAGGCGTAGGCGATCACGGTCCAAGGCAGGATGCCCGTGCGCTCGGGAGGCTGCGTCGTGCCTCCCTCCGGCCGACCGATCGAGGGATGCTCGCGCAGGAGGAACCAGGGCAGGAGCGCCAGTCCAAGACTCAGCACACCGAACGCGATCCAGGCGGCCCGCCAGCCGCCGAACGGTAGGAAGGCCGGCGTCAGGACGCCGCTCATGGCGATGCCGAGGCCCACCCCGCTGTAATGGATTCCCACCCAGGACCACTTTCCCTCGGCCGCCGCCCAGTCCAACACGACCATGGAGGCGAGGATGAACACGAAGGCGCTTCCGACTCCGCTCAGGCTGCGCAGTGCGATCCAGACGAGCGGGTCTCGCGAGAAGCCCATCCCCGCGGTGGTCAGCACGACGGCGAAGATGCCCCAGCGGATGAGGGAGAGGCGACGTCTGCCCTTCGCGTTGGCAAACCACGTCGTTGCGGCGACGGCACCGACGAGATAGCCAATCAGCGCGACCGATCCGAGGAAGCCGAAGAATCCCGCCGAAAGGTGCGTCGCCCGTTGCATCGAGGGCAGGATCGGAGTGTACGCGAAGCGACCAATGCCCATGGCCACGGCCAGGGCGGCGATCCCGCCGATCAAGGTTCCGATGGGCGCGTCGCCCGACCGAGCCGCGCGTGGGTGCCGAAGAGCGCCCGAAGTGCTCGGCAACGGGTAGTCCCCCCAAAAACCTTCCTGCCTCCCGATTATAGTAGACCTCGGCCCTATGTGTTCAACGGGTGGCGCGTCGGAGGATCGCTGCGGCAGACTAGAGACCAGACGAGCAAGAGGCGATCGGAACGGCGCCGCGTGCGCGGCACCGAGCAGAAGGAGGGGCTTGAGTGGAACGGGTGGTCTTCATCGAAGTCGGCACCGGCATCGACCTGCACGGGCAAGACGTGACGCAGGCCAGTGTGCGGGCCTGCCACGACGCGATCGGGCACAACTCCATGCCGGGCATCCTGGCGATCCTGCCCGACGGCGACCTCGGACGGCAGAAGGTCGAGGTCACGCTGGGCGTTCCCTTCCGTCGCGACGAGGTGGACCTCGAGCGGGTGAAGGCGGTCTTTCCCTACGGCACCGTCAGTGTCCAGGTGGTCCCCGGAGGGCTCGTGGCGAGCAGCGGCATCCTCCTCACGGACCAGGGCGACGTGAGCGACGAGATGGTGATCGTCAACGCCGTCGTCTCGGTCGGATACTAGCCAAGGATCACGGATTGAGCGCGAAGGGCACCCCGCAGATGCGGAGCGCCCTTCGTCATGATCAGCGGGATGCTCCGAGGGATGGGTACCGTCTCCAGTGGTTCTCGACGGACGGTTCCTGCGCCGCAGGGAGGTAGACCTGCACGGTTGTCCCCAGGCCGAGCGTGGACTCGATGCTGATGTGGCCGCCGTGCCCCCGGACGACCGACCAGGTTGTCGCGAGGCCCAAGCCTTGCCCGGACGGCTTGGTCGTGAAGTATGGGTCGAA
>JAJYSJ010000083.1 GCA_021793645.1 Bacillota bacterium | reverse complement strand
CGGCATGCCCGGCAACAACCTCTTCGTCGCCACGGACGCCTTCTCGATCATCGCCGCCCACGGAGAGGACGAGACCGACAAGACCAAGCAGCTTGTGCGCTGGGCGCACTCGCACCTCATTCGAAATGGCGTCCTCGCACTCACGATCGCGGACATGGACCTCGAAGCGGTCCTGCACTACGCCCTGTTCGGCTTCGACCTGTTCCACGGCGCCATCCTGCCGCAAGACGGGAACATCGGCCTCCTCCTCATCCCAAGGCAGCAGCCAGGCAAGCCGACCAAACAGCAGGTCGAAGACGTCGCGGGACAGGTTCGGGGTCGCAAGATGTGGGACGGTTTCCCGTACGGGAAGGTGCCCCATCCTACACCCCCGCCGTTTCAGCGCGAGAACGTGGAGCCGTTCCGCAGCCTATGGCGTTCGGCGGAGGAGGTGCAGGCGCTGCTGCGGCGCTCGACGCTCGCCCAGGAGGCCGTCACGGCTGTCACGCGCGGACAGATCGCTCTGGACGAGATTCCTCCCCTGCCGCTCAAGGCCGGGCACGTCGCGCTGCAACTCGCCACGGGCCGCTTCAACGGCGCCGTGGGCAAGAACGAGAATCGCCACGTCGTCAAGGGCCGAGTCGTGCGCACACCGGTCGAGACAGAAGAGGAGACGGAAGACGGCGAGGTGGTCACGACCGTCCGCCAGGTGCTCTCGATCGAGGTCACGGCCATCGATGGGAGCGGCAGGATCACCGTTCTGAGGTCAGACAGCGAGAAAGAGGAGGGAGAAAGTGCTTAGGCTGTTCTTTCGCAGCGGCAACGGCATCCAGGGATTCGCCTTCGTCGACGGCGTTGCCGTGGAGAAGGACAAGCTCCTTCGCTTTCTCTCCTGCGCGGGGGACAAGAAATCCCTCAAGGCCCTCGACCGCATCCTGCGCAGCGCCGACAGGAAGCGGCTCGAGAGCACGACCCTCACCGTCACGGAGCCTGGGGCGAGAAACCACCTGTTCGCACACGCAACCAAGTGCCGGACGTTCCTGCGTGCGATCGACGACTCGACCATGCAGCTCGTCGCCGTCGCGGAGGAGTGCGAGACGGGCGCTTCGCTGCTCGCCGGGGACCGCCCGATGGACCAGGCGCTGTTCCTCCTGCTGCAGCGCAGCCTGAACGTGCCGCTCGTGCCGGAGTGGAGCGCGGACCTCCTCCAGGAGTTCAAGCAAATGGGCAAAATCAAGCCCTGGACGGCGGAGGGCAACGTGCCGGCCGGCGCGGAAATCGACACCGCAGACGGCGACCGCATCGTGAGCACCATGCTCGCCGCGGGGCGGCTCGCGATCCCGCAGGGCAACGACGCACCCGACATCGACGTGACGCAGGTCTCGCACATGGATTCCTACATGCGCCACTTCGGCAAGGCGCTCGGCGAGCACCTCGCGACGACAGCCCTGCACACGCCCGGCACGGCGATACCGCCGCAGACGGTGCGCACCCTCTTTCCGGCACAGGCCGACGCCGCAGAAGCCATGGCGAAGACCTGGCGAAACGGCGAACGCTCCGTCTGGATGGTCGGGGAGCAGGGAGTAGGCAAGACGATCATCGGCGTCGCCGCCGCCGTGCAGTACATCGGCGATCGGTCGGGGCGCATCCTCGTCCACTGTCCGGGCCACCTCGTGCCGAAGTGGGAGCGCGAGGTGCGCCAGACGATCCCCGGCAACGTGCGCGTCGTACGGGTGCGCGACTGGCACGACGCCTTGCACGCGATCCCCGATCTCCTGGAGAAGCCCAAGGGCCCCGAGGTCTGGATCATGGGGCGCGACAGCGCAAAGCTCTCGTGGAACTGGAAACTCGCCGCACGGCGCGTGGGCGAGCACTTCGAGTGCCCCTCCTGCAGCGGAGTGATCGTGCGGAGGCGCCAGGACGACATGACGACCGTGCTCGGACCGGACGAAATGAAGACGCGAGGCAAGGTCAACGCGAAATGCCTGCACTGCGGCGAGCCGCTCTGGCAGGCCGACCCGAGCGGCCCGCGCCGGATCGCGCCCTCGAAGCTCTGGAGTAGGCGTCTGCCGGCGGGCACCTTTGACGTGCTGCTCGCAGACGAGATCCACGAGGAGAAGGGCGACTCGATCCAGGGACACAGCATCGGCCGCCTGGTGCGGCTTGCAAAGCGCACCGGGATGCTCACCGGCACGCTGATCGGCGGCAAGGCCAGCGACATGTACTGGCACCTGCAGCGCACCCAGCCCAGGCGCATGCGCGAGTACGGCTTCACAGGACTCATGCAGTTCGTGCGCAGCTACGGTGTGACCGAGGAGCGGCACTTCACCAGGAACGGCAAGCCGAGGAGCACCATCTCCGAGCGCCCAGGCATCCACCCGGCGATCTACGGCGACTGGCTCCTCGGCCGCGCCGTCTTCCTCGAGCTGCAGGACATCGAGACGCACCTGCCTCCCTACGAGGAGGAGGTCCACATCGTCGCGATGGATGAGAAGCAGACAGAAATGGTCGATCACCTGAACGGCGCACTCGGGCAGGCGGTGAGCGCGGCCCTCAAGCAGAAGCAGCACAAGGCGATCGGCACCTACGTCCAGGCGGCGCTCGCCTACCCGGATCGGGTGTGGTCGCCGGAGCCGATCAAGTACGCAGGTCATGAGACGCAGCCGTATGGAACGTACCCCGACCGGCTGCTGCCCAAGGAGACGGCGATCGCGTCCCTCGCGCTGCGCGAGGCGGCAAAGGGACGGCGCACGGTGATCTTCGCGGAGTTCACCGGCACCTACGACATCACGCACCGACTCAAGGAGACGCTCGAGGACCAAGGGCTTTCGGTCGCCCTGCTTACGAAGGACGTGCCCGGCGAGGAGCGCGAGGCGTGGATCGCAGCCCACAAGGAGGACGTGCTGATCTGCCACCCGCGCCTCGTGGCCACGGGGCTCGACCTTCTGGAGTTCCCGACGATCATCTGGGCCCAGACGGGCTGGAGCCTCTTCACCATGCGCCAGGCGTCACGCCGCTCGTGGCGGATCGGCCAGACGCGGCCGGTAAAGGTCCACTTCTTCGCCTACGAGGACACGATGCAGCAGACAGTGTTGCAGGTCCTCGCCGAGAAGATGCTGGCCTCGCAGGCGATCGAGGGACGGTTCTCCGCAGAGGGCCTCCAGGCGCTCGCGGAAGGAAGCAACACCACACTGCGGCTTGCGCAGGCCCTAGCCTTCGGACTCGACGACCTGCCCGACCTCTCCGAGGTCTGGCGGCGGGCTACGGATGAGATCGAGGAAGTCGAGATCGCTGTCGAGACCACGCAGCAGCCACAGGTCGAGGAGCAGGGCGAGGAAGTCCCCGTACCCACTGACGACTTCGACTGGCGGTCAACTATCCCCATGCCGCATCCCGACATGTTGGCCATCGCTCGAGCATCGCTGCGTAGGCGTAGGTACACGCCACCTGAAGATCAACTCGCACTGTTCGGCTAGGGGAGGGCAACCCCTCCCCAGAAAGGAGCAAAATGGGCTACTTGATGGAGCAGCAGGACACCAAGTTCAAGATCCTTGCCACTAACAAGGCGCCAGCGCTAGAGGCCATTAAGAAGCTGGTCGGTCGCGAGACCATCACCGATAGCACCGGCCGACACTTCTGCTGGG
>JAJYSJ010000082.1 GCA_021793645.1 Bacillota bacterium | reverse complement strand
GAAGACACCATGCAGCAGACCGTGCTCCAGGTGCTTGCGGAGAAGATGCTGGCCTCACAGGCCGTCGAGGGACGGTTCTCGGCTGAGGGGCTCCAGGCTCTCGCCGAAGGCTCGAACACGACACTGCGGCTCGCGCAAGCGCTGGCATTCGGTCTGGATGACCTGCCTGACCTGACTGAGGTCTGGCGCCAGGCCACAGACGAGATCGCCGAGGTCGAGATTTCGGCGGAGACCTCGACCGCAGAGATGGAATCCAAGGAGAACGCGACTGACCAAGCGCCAATCGACGACTTCACCCGGAACGTCATCCCCATGCCGCATCCGGATATGGTGGCGATCGCTCGTGCATCGCTGCGTCGCCGGCGGCCAGTCACGTCACCGCAAGACCAACTCGCGCTGTTCGGCTAGGAGGGCGGTGTACCGCCCTCCTGATCAACGAAGAAGGGAGGACGCCCATGAACGTCGCTCAGGCGAAAGCCCTCGTCTCGGTCGAGGAGATCATCGGCACGCGCATCGAACTCCACCGCCGCGGCGCGGTGCTCGTCGGGCCCTGTCCCTTCCACGAGGACCAGGGGCGTCCCAACCTCGTGGTCTTCCCGAAGACGCAGACCTGGCAGTGCTTCGCCTGCGGGGCGCAGGGGGATGCGATCGACTTCCTTTCGCGCTCCGAGAACATCACGGTGCGCGAGGCGATCGCGATGATCGGGCGCGGGAATACCGCACCATCCGCCCCGATCAAGCGGTTGCCAGTCCCGCGTGCGCGTGTCGCGAGTATCGAAGCGAGAGACGCGGCCTACCGCGGCCTGATCGCGGCGGAAAGACTCTCTCCGTCGCACCGGGCCGCCTTGCTCCGCCGCGGCTTCTCGCTGGACGAGACGAACGCCGGCCAGTACCGCACGCATTCCCCCGGCAAGGCGCCGGACGGACTCGTGCCGGAAGGCGTGCCGGGTTTCTACAGCATCGGTGGCACCTGGTTGACTAGCGGGCCGCCGGGTCTGCTCATCCCGGTGCGCGACCGCGAAGGGCGCATCGCAGCCTGCCAGGTTCGACCCGACAGCGCCGATAAGGGCAAGTACCTGTGGCTGTCCAGCCCGAACAAGCCCGGTGGAGCGTCGTCTGGGGCCCCGTGCCACTTCGCTACGGCGAACGGCTCGCAGCTCTGGATTACGGAGGGGCCGCTCAAGGCCGACCTCGTGGCCGCTCGCCTCGGGCAGCCCTGCCTCGGCGTCGCCGGCGTATCGAACTGGCACAGCGCCATCCCGCTTCTGGGAGATGCGCAAGGGGTCATCCTCGCCTTCGACCAGGATGAGCCGGGACCGACGCGGACTGCGGTGGAAGGCATCACAAGTGCGTTCGCCCAAGACCTCGCCGCGAGGGGGATCAAGGTACGCCAAGCCACCTGGGACTGGTCCCAGGCGAAGGGGATCGACGACGCGCTGCTCTCGGGCACGCCGTTCGCAGTGGAGTAGGCTCACATGGCACGCGACAAGGGGGATCTCCTGCTGTTCCAGGAGCTCACCCCGCCTGTAAAGGAGCGCACCGTAGAGCCTCTCCCCATCACGGACTACGACCGTGTGCTGGTGCAGTGGTCAGGGGGAAAGGACTCCCTGGCCTGCATCCTGCACCTCCTGGACCTGGGGGTAGACCCATTCCGCATCGAGCTCTGGCACCAGCGCATCGACGGAGCCAAGAGTGATGATCCTTGGATGGACTGGCCCTGCACCGATCGGTATGTGGAACTGGTAGGCCAGCACCTCGGCCTGCCAGTTCTGTTTCAGTACCGGGAAGGCGGCTTCCGCGGGGAGCTCTTCCGCGAGAACGCCAGGCCTAGTGCCATTGTCTTCGAGAGGGCTGGAATGAAAGCCCGGCTAGAGCCTGTGCGCGCCGAGGCGAACACCAGGCGGAAGTTCCCGGCGCCGACGGCGGACCTCAGCCGGCGGTGGTGTTCGGGGCACCTCAAGATCGACGTGGCCGCGAGGTCGATCACCAACGACCCGACCCTGGATGGCGCCCGTGAGCGGCCCATCAAGATCCTCTTCGTTTCAGGAGAGCGCCGGGAGGAAAGCCCTTCGCGGGCCCGGTACGCGGAGTGGGAGGAACACCGCACCAACAGCCGGTCGCGCGTCGTCCACCAGTGGCGACCGGTCATCGACTGGTCCGAGAAGGACGTCTGGGCGATCATCCGCAGGTACGGCATCCTGCCGCATCCGGCCTACTTGCTGGGTTGGAACAGGTGCTCCTGCTTCGGGTGCATCTTCTCGACGTCGGACCTGTGGTCCATGATGCGAGAGATCGCGCCGGATCGCTTCGAGCAACTCGCACAGGCGGAACGGGACCTCGAGTTTACGATCGACCCCAAGCTCGACCTCCATGCGAAAGCGAACCTCGGGTGTCCGACCCGGCTCAACATCGACCCGACCTACCGCCGCTGGGCGCTCGACCCAGCGGCGCTTTCGTTGTCGGACATCAATTTCGCCTGGCCGGACGGGTGGTTCCCGGCTGGAGCCTTCCACGGGCATGCCGGCGGAAGCATCTAAGGGGGAGTGCCGTTGCTGCCGAAGGTCAAGCCGAACTACGACCGCCTGCGCCAGGTGCTCGATAACATCGCGCGGCACCCTGACCCCTTCTGCCCCGAGGCGGTCTGGGTGGTCTACCAAGACGGCCCGTTCGTGCGCCGCGTGCAGGCGCAGATCGCCTACAGCGACCGGTGGAGCATCCACCTGAAGACCGGGAAGCACATGCCCAAGGTCTCCTTCAGCGCCATCCTGCGGATCCAGTCTGCCCTGGATGGCGACCGCGAGTGGGGTCAGGCTCCTGACAGCCCGTCTGTGAGAGGCGTAAAAGGGCGTCTCAGGCGTTCTAAGTTCACAGTAGGGCATCTGGGCCCGTACAGAGGGTTCACGCGAGGAGTGGCCTGGAATGGCCGTCTCAGCGTGCTCCTTACTAAGGGTGAAGCCGACCGCCTCGTCGAGGACCTCAACCGCGGATCTACCCTACGGGTGGTGCCGGCCGCCTGGTACGACGGGGAGCACGATGAGTTCTGCTTCGAGCTCATGCCCGACGAACCTGAGTCCATAGAGTGCGCCAAGGGCATCACGATCGAATACCGCGACGAGAAGCTGCGCGTCTACCCTGTGGGCCTTGGCACCTGGGGCTGGAGCGAGTCGCGGCCGGGGCCGCGCAGGGAGATCGCGCCGGAACCGACCTGGGACGCCGTATGAGTAGCAGGCGCGTCCTCCGCCGCATTCTGGCAGATCCCACGCGACGGAAGGAACTGCTGATCCGCGCCGGCCTGTTCCTTCAGCACCTGGAGGGCATCGAGTCCACCTACGAGGACATGGAAAGAGCATACGAGCGGTGCCACGCTCGTCCCGCTCGCGTCAAGGGACGCTTTCGCTCGCCCTGCGGGCGCCCTTGACGCTTACGGGGCGGCGCTGCGTCGCCATGTGGCTTCAGGGAAGGGGAGTGGGTTTTGGAGGAGCAGTTCAAAGCCCTGGTCGTCAGAGCCAGGGAAGCGGCCGCAGCCTACTACAACGGCAGCGACCTCCTGATGACCGATGCGGAGTACGACGTGCTGATCGAGCAGATCGCCACGGCTAAGGCTGAGCATCCCGACTGGGACGACCAGGGCGTTCTCGAACGAGTCGCCGCCGGCGCCGCAACCGGGGACGTCCAGCACAGCTCTATGATGCTGTCGCTCGCCAAGGTGAAGACCGAGGCGGACCTGCTGGCGTTCATCAGAAGCATCCCGGCACCCCAGGACATCAACG
>JAJYSJ010000034.1 GCA_021793645.1 Bacillota bacterium | reverse complement strand
ACCGTTCCGTTAGACCTACCCAAAACTACCCAAGAGTAGCTTTGGCGCTAACTTCCTGCTTCGCAGGGGCCGGTTTCACAGTGGGCAGATAGCCACTGCCAGAGCCGTCCCCTCCACAGGCAGACACCGTGGAACTCACGGCGTACCGGGCCAGGTTGATCGCTGCGTTGAGGTCCCGGTCGTGGGTGGTGTTGCATGCCGGACATGTCCAGATGCGCACCGCCAGAGGCAGGTCGTCCTGGAGGACGCCGCAGGCCGAGCAGAGCTTGCTGCTCGGGAAGAAGCGATCGGCCACCACGACTGTGGCGCCGCGCCTCTCGGCCTTGTACGCGAGTTGCCTGCGGAACTCGTGGAAGCCCATGTCGGCGATGGAGCGGGAGAGGTGATGGTTGCGCACCATGCCTCGCACGTTCAGGTCTTCGATGCCGATGACATCGAAGCGGCGCGTGAGATCCGACGTGAGCTGGTGCAGGGAGTCCAGCCGGATGTTTGCGATCCGGGCATGAAGCCGCGCGAGCTTGGCTCTCGCTTTGGCGCGGTTCTTCGAGCCCTTCCGCTTGCGGCTGAGACTCCGGCTCAGGCGGCGCAGCCGACCGAGCTGGTGCCTGTGTGCCTTGGGTCCGGGAATGCGCTCACCCGTCGAGAGGGTGGCCAGGGCGAGCACGCCAAGGTCCACGCCGACTGTGCCCAGGTGTTCCTTCGGACGTCTCGGCGCATCTTCGGTCTCCACCGCGAGCGAGACGAACCAGCGATCCGCCGTGCGCGAGATCGTGGCCGACATGAGCTTGCCCGAGAAGCGCAGGTCCTCCCGCATGCGCACCCAGCCGAGGTGCGGGATGTGGATGCGGCGCCCTGCCACCCGGAACTGATCGTTGGTCAAGGTGAAGCTGTCGTCGACGCCTTTCTTGCGGAACGTCGGGTACTTTGCCCGGCCGGCGAAGAAGTTCTTGAATGCCTGCCCGAGCTGGATGATCGCCATCTGCGGGGCGTTCTTCGTCACCTCCAGCATCCAGGGGAACTCCTCGCGCTTCATCGCATTGAGCTGACGACGCAGGGCCGCTTGCGAGGGAGTAGGGACAGATGGATCCTCCAGATGTGCTGTGTACTGACGAGCCCACTCGGCGAGCGCCCAGTTATAGGCAAACCGCGCCGTCCCCGCCGCCTTGGCGAAGTACGTCGCCTGCTTGTTATTGGGATCAAGCGCGATCCGGTGGGCCATCAGCATCCTTGCACCTCCTCGACCGCCCTCTTCACGCCGTCCAGCAGCTTCTGGTTCTTACGAGAGCAGCTGCCGTAGAGCCGGGCCGAGAAGACGGTGATAATCTCCAGCACGTCCTTGGCCAGGTCCTCTTCGAAGGTCGTGTCTTCACCCTGGTTGAGGATGACGACTTCGACCTCCTTGGCCGCGCAGATGGCAAAGACCAGTTCGGCACCGAATCGCAAGAGCCTGTCCTTGTGTGTGATCACGAGTCGGTTGACGTGCCCTTCAAGAATTTCACCGAGCAGACGCCTGAGGCCCTTCTTCTGGTAGTTCATGCCGGACCCCAGATCCGACACGATCTCGAACGTCCAGCCCTGACGGGCGCAATACAACTCCAGGACCTGCTTCTGCCGTTCCAGATCGTCCTTCTGGTCATGGCTGGATACACGGGCGTAGGCCATCGTTCGGCGCTCATCCGGTGCGCTATGGTACGTCTCCGGCTTGATCTTGGCCAGGTCATAGCGGCGATGCTTCCCGGCCGTATGTTCGGGAATCAACTTGCCCTGCGCTTCCCATCGTCTGAGCGTCGTGATGGAGACACCTAATGCCTTGGCTGCCTCACCGATTCCAACTAACCTCTCCATACTGAACAGTTTAAGAGAGATTAGCACAGTTTTCAAGTAAACTGTTCAAGCCCTCCACAAGAGAGTGTCCGGCAGTCAGCCGGGCGCTCTTTTGTTGTTCGGGGAAGCTCTTGCCATGCACGGTTGACGGTGCTAGGATAAACTTAGTTTTCGAAATATTCTGATGCGTAATGCTCGTCCGCGAAGGAAGTGACTCTGGGATCGACCGTCAGGAACATGTGCGCCACGTCATGAGCCAGGTGCGCAGGTTGAACCGTCGGATGCACAGTCGCATCAAGTCGCTCGGTGTGGACGCCACCATCGCGCAGATCTCGATGATGCGGGTGCTCGAGGACCTTGGACCCTTGCGCGCGACCGATCTGGTGCGCGAGACCGGGCTCTCGGCGAGCAGCATCACGGGTCAGATTGACAGGCTGGAGGCGGAAGGATACGTGGAACGACGCCGCGGCCGTGATGATCGGCGGGAGGTGGAGGTTCACCTCACACCGCTGGCCATCAACATGTTGCGCGAGTCGCACGAGCGGATGGCCGCCGAAGTCGGCCAACTGTTCGCTGCCCTGTCGGACGAGGAACTGGAGACGGTCGAGGCGATCATCGCCAAGCTGATCGGCTGAGGAAGGGAAGACCGCATACGGAGGAGGGACTGCGCCGCGTCTCAAGGGACCGGCGCGATAATGTGAAGGTAGGACGCTTGATCCTGATCGAGATCCTGATTATCGTCATCGTTGCGCTCCTGGGGTTCGCAGGATACTACTTCTGGTGGCAGGGTCAGCACTACGTTTCGACGAGTGACGCCCAGCTTTCGGCGAACCTCGTAACGGTCGTGGCCACGGCGCCTGGTCGGGTGGGGGGAGCCCTGCCGCAGGTGGGCGAGACGGTGAAGGCCGGACAACAGATTCTGTCGGAGTCCGTCAGCACCACCGCAACCGCGAAGGCGGCACCGGCCGCAACGACGATCCCGGTGGCGGCCACAGCGACGGGTCTCGTCGCTCAGGTCTCGGTGGTCGACGGGCAGTACGTCCAGCCCGGCGAACCCTTGGCCACCATCGTCGCGACGACCAGCAACGAGGTCGTTGCGAACATCCCCGAAAGCGAGATCAGCAACATCAAGGCCGGGCAGTTCGTCGACGTGACGATCGATGCCTACCCCAACGACAACTTCCCGGGCCGCGTGCAGGCGATCGTGCCGGCCACCCAGTCCGCACTGTCGATTTTGCCGAGCACGCAGTCAAGCGGCAACTACACGAAGGTGACGCAGCGGGTCCCGGTGATCATCCGGTTCGAAAACCCGAACGGTGTCAGGCTCTACACCGGACTGTCGGTTGAGGTCCGCGTGCACATCAGCGGATCATGAGAAGCCCCTGGGCACCAATTGCCTTTCTGGTGCTCGGTCTCCTGGGCGGTGTGGCGATTGCCCTGGGGTATTCGGCCGACCAACGCCAGTGGGCGACCAGTCTGAACGCGGAGGTTTGGGCGCCGACCTACCAGGTCTCTCCGCAGGCAGATGGTCTCGTGACCTCGTGGCAGCCGGCGCGGGCAGGCGGCAGCATCGCTTCCGGAGCACACCTCGGAGTGCTCCAGGGCCAGGGCCGCAGCGAGATCCTGCGCGCTCCGCACAGCGGCAAGCTGGTCGGGGACTTCGGGTACCAGGGCGACCTGGTGCAGTCCGGTCAGGAACTTGCCCTCGTGGCGGACCTTCACAGTCCGTACGTGCTTGCCTACATCGATGAGTCCTACGCGGGCAAGCTGGCAACGGGACAGCAGGCGGACGTCACGTTTGCGTCCGACCCCGGCCGGACCGTGCTCGGCAAGGTCGCGCGCATCTACCCCGCAGTCGCGCAGATCATCTGGCCGCTTCCGCAGGTCAGCAGCGGCACGAACTTCTCGAAGTCGGCCCAGTGGGTGCCGGTGCGCATCGACTTCCCGCAGGGCGCCTCGGTCCCTGGCTACCTGGGCATGACGGCGACCGTGCGCATTGCGATCGGAGGTGGCGGATCTTGAGCGACGAGCCCCGCACTCCGGAAGAGGAGCTGGTGGCCGAGGCCACGGCGGCTCAAGCGGCCCCCATCCCGGCGTCCAGCAGTCCCGGCGGCCTAGGGCCGGAGGTCGAGGTGTCCAACTGGGTCGTGGCGCTGCTCGTCACGGTGATCGGCGGCTTCATGGCGATTCTCGACACGAGCATCGTCAACGTCGCCGTGCCGACGATCATGTCCGTCTTCGGCATGACAACTGCCCAGGTGCAGTGGATCGTGACGGTCTACATGCTGACGCTCGGCGTGGTGGTGCCGACGAGCGCGTGGCTCGGCGACCGGTACGGATACAAGCAGCTCTATATCGCTTCGCTCGCGGTCTTCACGATCGGGTCCATCCTCAGCGGCATCGCCTGGAGCGGCAGCTCCTTGATCGGCTTCCGCGTCCTGCAAGCAGTCGGTGGCGGGATGATCATGCCGGTGATGACCTCGATGGTCTTCCGCATGGTGCCGCGCAACCGGATCGGCACCGCGATGGGAGTCCTGGGCGTCGCGATCATCATGGCGCCTGCGCTCGGCCCGACGCTCGGCGGCTATCTCGTGCAGTACGTCGACTGGCGGCTGATCTTCTACATCAACGTGCCCATCGGGATCTTTGGCGTGATCGCAGCGCAGCGCGTGCTGCCGCAGTTCAAGCGCCATCCCGTCGGGCCCTTCGACACAGTCGGGTTCCTCGCGTCCGCATCCGGTCTCTTCAGCCTGCTCTACGCGCTCTCGCAAGGCGCGACGCTCGGCTGGAGCAGCGAGACGATCATTCTCCTGCTCTACGCATCCGCAGTTCTGCTGCTCTTCTTCGTCTGGTGGGAGCTGCGCTCCGCGCATCCCCTGCTCGATATGCGCGTCTTCAAGTACGGGGAGTTCACCTGGTCGAACCTGCTGGTGATCGTATCGACCGTCGCCCTGTTCTCGGGTATCTTCTACATCCCGCTCTTCCTGCAGAACATTGCCGGGATGGGTGCGATGCAGACGGGTCTGATCCTGATGCCGGCGGCGCTCGTCAGCGGTCTGATGATGCCGATCTCCGGGCGCCTGTTCGACCGGATCGGACCGCGGCCGCTCGCCCTGGCCGGCCTCGCGATCCTCGCGTTCTCCACCTACCTCCTGCACAATCTCAACACCCTCACGCCGATCTCGACGATCGTCTGGTGGATGGCCATCCGCGGCGTCGGCATGGGCCTCATGATGATGCCGGTGCAGGCTGCGGGCCTGGCCGTCATCCCCACGAAGGACGTCGGGCAAGCGTCGGCGGTCTCGAACATCATCCAGCGCGTCGCGGGTTCATTCGGAATCGCCTACCTGACCGCCTACCTGACCGGTCGCATGGCGGCGCACACGAACGACTTGGCCGCAGCCGTGTCTCCCGCGCACCCCTACGTCCTGCAACTGCTGAGTGAGATCTCCACGCGCTTTGCGGGCATCTACGGCGCGACGGGCGCGAGGCTGGTGGCGAAGGGACTGCTGTCGGGGATCATTGCGCAGCAGTCGTTCGTCTCGGCGATCGACGACGTCTTCCTCCTGACTGTGCTGATCCTGATCGTCGGGTTCATCCCTGCCCTCTTCCTGCGGCGTCATAAGGGCACCGGCGGCCCGATGGCCGGCTTCGGCGGGGAATAGAGCGGCGCGAATAGCGAAGGAGCCTGGGCAGTGGCGCCCGGGCTCCTTCCTTGTTGCTGCTACTGGGCTGTCAGCGTACCCTGCATCCCTGGCACATCGGTCAGCACATAGGGGAACGTGCCTGGCTGTGTCGGGGTGAAGGTGATCGAGATCTGGCCGCCGGGCGGCACGGACTCGGGCGCGGGCATGAAGCTCTGGAGCTGGAAGTCGTGCGTCAGGGAGTCATTGTTCTGGACAGTCAGCGTGTACTGTTGGCCGACGGTTGCCGAGAGCTGGGTAGGTGTCAGCTGGTTTTGCTGGATCGTCACGTTCAGCGTCGTGCCTTGCGTCTGTCCACCGCCGACACCGCCGCCGACACCGCCGCCGACACCGCCGCCGACACCGCCCCCGCCCACGGTGGGGGTGCAGTACTTTGTCGGCACCCAGAGCGCGCTGTCCAGCGGCAAGGGGATGCCGGGGCCGATCTGGATGTCGGTCGGCTGTGTCAGGAAAACCTTCGGAACCGGCTGATCCGGAAAGCAGGAGGGTTGCCAGAGCAGATTCGGCTGCTGCTGGTCTACGTTCGCCTGCGTCCAGACATTCGATTCCTGCGTCGGCTGGGTCCCCTGGATGAAGTAGTAGGACTTCTGGTCCGCTACGGGCGTCAAGGGCGACGGCAGGAGCCCGCTCTTGTCGTCGACAGTCATCCTGACGATGCCCGGTGGACGCGGGAAGTTCTCTACGGGCATGCTCGCCGTCGCCTGCGACATGATCTGCTGCCAGATCGGCAGGGCGTAGGTCGCGCCGTAGACGCCCGGCTGGCGCTGGGGGATGTCGTAGCCTTCCCAGACCGCCGTGACGAGCTGCGGGGTGAAACCGATGAACCAGCCGTCCGTGCCGCCCGAGGAGGTGCCCGTCTTGCCGGCGGCCGGTCGCCCGATCGAGGCGCCGTATGCCGTCGCGCCAGGTTCGCTGAACACCGCCTGCATCATGTTGATCATGATGTAGCTGACTTGCGGCGAGAGTTCGGACGTGAGCTTGGGCGTCTGGCTGTAGAGGACCTGGCCGTCCGGCGCGACTACCTTCTTGATCAGGATGGCGTTCGGCCGCAGGCCCTCGTTCGCATACGTCGAGTAGGCGTCCGCCATCTGCAGTACGGAGACGCCGCGCGCCAGCCCGCCGATGCCCATGCCGAGGTTGTAGTCGTTCGGTGTGCCGTTCTGGATCAGCGGCAACCCGAACTTCTGCGTCGCCATGTCAAAGCCGGCGTTGATGCCGACGTCGCTCAGGAGGTGCACCGAGTTGTTGTTGTCCGAGATGGCGAGCGAGCGGCGCACCGAGATGCGCCCGTAGTACTCGTGCGAGTCGTTGAGAGGCCACCACTTGCCGTTCAGCTTCATCCACGGGCCGTCGTCGAGGATCGACGCTTCGGTATACTTGCCCGATGCGATCGCCGCAGGGTACTCCGAGAGCGGCTTGATCGAGGAGCCTGTCTGCCGGTAGTACCCGATGGCTCGGTCGAGCGGGAAGGCGACGGTATGCGTACGGCCGCCGACGATCGCCAGCACGTCCCCGTTCTTCGGGTTCATCACGACGGCGGCAGCCTGCGGCTCCGCGCTGTTGCCGAAGGACCGCGCCATGATGCTCGTGACTGCGTTCTGCGCGATCTGCTCCACGGTGGGGTTTAGGGTCGTGTAGATACGCAGGCCGCCGTTCATGATCTGCTGCAGGGAGATGTGGCTCTTCAGCTGGTTGATGACCGCCTCGACGAACCAGGGATCGGGGTAGGTCGAGGCTTGCGCGTTGTTCTGCAGGTGCAGCGGCTCCGCATAGGCGGCGTTCGCCTGCTTCTGCGTGATGTCGTGCGCAATGACCATGTTCTGCAGGACGATCTTCTGGCGCGCCTTCGCCGCCTTCAGGTTGTAGTACGGGTCGTAGTAGGAGGGGGCCTGGGGCAGACCTGCAAGCAGCGCGGCCTGCGCGAGGTCGAGCTGCTGGGCATTCTCCCCAAAGTAGACGTGGGCCGCCTCCCCGATGCCGTAGGCGCCGTTTCCTAGGTAGACTTCGTTCAGGTAGGCAAGCAGGATCTCATTCTTCGTGTAGGCTCGGGTTACTTCAAGAGAAAGCAGGACCTCCTTGATCTTGCGGCTGATCGATTTCGCATCCGTCAGGTAGCGGTCGCGTACGAGCTGCTGGGTGATTGTCGAGGCGCCTTCCGTGAAGCCGCCGCCGCGGAGGTCCACGAGCAGGGAGCGGGCGATGCCGCGCAGCGAGATGCCGGCATTGGTGTAGAAGGAGTGGTCCTCCGTATCGATCAACGCGCGCACCATGTCTTGCGGGACCTGGTTGAGCGTGACGGGGAGCGTGTTGTGCAGTCCGATCGTCGTGACGAACTTGCCGTTGCCGTCATAGATGGTCGAACTCATCGAAGACATGGCGGTCAACCCGCTGACGCTCGGCAGGTTGCGAGACATGTAGAAGACGACGCCGGCCGTGCCGACCACGCCCAATGCGAACAAGGCGCCGACGATGACCAGCGCGAGCCGCCACCACACGATGCGCCGACGTCGCGGCGTTCCATCCCGATGAGACACGGTATCCCCCCTATGGCGAACGGGGCGCAGACTACGCCTGAGTATACTCTGCAGGGCTTGGACGGGGAAATAGCACTTCCATGAGTCCGCATGGTATAATCCCAGTTCAAGCGACGCCAGGGGAGGGACCCATATCGAGATCTCGGAACAGATCGCCCAATTGACCCAAGGGGCTGCCGAGGTGATCGAGGAAGCCGAGCTGCGGGAGAAGCTGCTGCGCGGTCGTCCCCTGACCGTCAAGCTGGGCATCGACACGACGGCTCCTGTGATCACGCTGGGCCACGCCGTCGCCATCCGCCGCCTCGCGGCGTTCCAGCGGCTCGGGCACCGCGCGGTCTTCCTGATCGGGGACGAGACGTCCCGAGTCGGCGACCCGACGGGGCGGAACGAGGCGCGGCCCCCGCTGACCGCGGAGGAGATCGAGGCGGCGGCCGGGGCGTTCCTTGCGCAGATCGGAGTCATCCTGGATCTCGACCGGGTGGAGGTGCGGCGCAACTCCGAGTGGCTTCGCCCCCTGGGGTTCACCGGTGCCCTGCAGCTCGCGAGCCACTACACCCTTGCGCGGATGCTGGAGCGCGAGGACTTCCTGAAGCGCTTCAAGGAGAACCGTCCGATCCACCTTCACGAACTTCTGTACCCCTTGATGCAGGGCTACGACTCCGTCGCCCTGCGCGCGGACGTGGAGCTCGGGGCGACGGAGCAGAAGTTCAACCTGCTGGTCGGCCGCCAGCTGCAGCGCGAGGACGGCCAGGAGCCGCAGGTGCTGATCATGCACCCGATCCTCACCGGTCTCGACGGCGAGCAGAAGATGGGCAAGTCGCTCGGTAACTACGTCGCGATCAACGACCCGCCCGACGAGATGTTCGGCAAGTTGATGTCGATCCCGGACCGCGTGATCCCGGAGTACGTCCAGCTAGCCGCAGACCGGCCAGACGACGAGGTACAGGCGGTGCAGCGGATCCTTGCGGAGGGGGCGCAGAATCCGCGCGATCTCAAGGCCGACATGGCTGAGCGGACGGTCGCGCTGTACTACGGCGTGGGTGCGGCAGAGCAGGCGCGCCGTCGCTTCGATGCGACCTTCCGCGAGCATACAGTGCCGGACGATGCCCCATCGATTGCTCTTGGGGACGGCGACAGCCGCCTCGTGCCGGTGCTGGTCCGCGCGGCCCTGGCCAAGAGCAGCAGCGACGCGCGGCGATTGGTCGCTGATGGCGCGGTACGCTGCGGGGAAGAAAAGCTTACCGAACCGGATCGCGATCTGCTGCCGCTGGTCGGCAGCACGCTGCGCGTCGGCAAGCACCGGTTTCTCAAGCTCGCTCCCTGAAGCGTGATTGATGCAGAGGGCCCGCCGTTCGCCGGCGGGCCCTCTTCGGTATGCGGTTCAGAGGAAGCGGTACTGGTCGGCGTCGCACACGGCCCGGTAGCCGATGCGCTGGTAGATGGCATTCGACGTAGGATTCGACAGATCTGTATAAGAGGAAGATACGTTCGCGCCCTAGGGCAAGCAGGTGGTCGCTGAGTGTGGCTACGAGTGCGCTCGCGTAGCCGCGTCTGCGCAGGTGCGGCGGCGTGTACATGGGTCCGATGCGGATTCCGCTGGGTGTAGGCCCCGCAAAGCCGGCCAGCGAGACGGGCTCCTGGTCCTCCCAACGGTAGAAGCCGCCTGCGGTCGGGCCTGCCCTCAGCCGCGCGGCGACGGTGCGCTGCGCGCGTTCGAGTGTCCGATCTGCTCCACTGCCCAGGGATTCCTTGGTGAAGTCGCGCACCCACGAGAGCAGCAGGTCGGCATCGGACGCTACCGCAGGCCGCACGCGACCGGCGGTCGGCGCAGGCGGCACCAGACCTGTTAGTTCGTAGATGCGTTCCGCCATCGGCAGCTCATTCCACGTCCTGGCGCGCGTCGCCAGATCTCCGCGTAGGCACGCGCGGTCTGCTTCTCGCTCAGCACACCGGGCAGGTCGGGGGCCCTGCGGATGAGGGTCCGCGGCGAAGGCATGGAGCGCTCGCGGCGCTGCGCCGTACGAGAGGAGAAGGTTCAGCGGCGGCGTCCGGATGGCGGCGCCTGCGATGCCATCTTCCGAACGGTAGAGCGCGAGGTAGGGCGGCGGGTCCGGTTCCGCCGCCGCTGCCGTGAGGTTCGCGAGAATGCCGAAGAGGAGGTTATCGCCGCTTCGTAGCGCAGCAGGTGCGACTGCGCAGCCGTGAGGTACGCCTGCGGACCCTCGTAGAGTTCGAATGGCATGGATGATCCCTCCGCCGCAGTGCTGGACGTTTGCCATCCGCCTTGAAGACTCCTCTCATGGAGGGCCACAACCGCCGCAGCATCGAGTAGAATCGGGCGTATGGCACGTCAGACGATCGGAGGATGGCGCGCGGTACTGCACGCGCCGGTACCGCTGCTCGGCTTCTTGGCAGGCTCGAGCGTTTCCGACCTCGGCAATGGCTTTTTCCGCCTGGCGTTGCCTTGGCTCGTCTACAACCTCACGCATTCCGCCACGGCAATGGGCGGCCTTGCAGCCGTACAGTACGTTCCCATGCTGCTCAACCCGTGGGCGGGCGCACTGGCAGACCGCTACGGGCCACGAACGACGATCCTCTGGTCTTCGCTGATCCAGATGGTGCTCGTGCTGCTGGTGCCGCTTGCCTCCACGACGGGGACGCTGTCCCTGGCCCTCGTCTATGCCGTGACGCTGGCGCTCGCCACCGGGTCGCTCGTGACGCAAAGCGCCACCAGCGTGCTCGTCAAACGCCACACACCGATATCCGCCAGGGTGGGCGTCAACGCACTGGTCGCCCTGCTGTTCAACGTGTCGTGGTACGTCTCGCCCGGCCTTGCGGGCTTCGTGATCGGGCAGGCAGGAGTCAATGCAGCACTGCTCCTTGACGGCGCCTCGTTCATCGCGGTGCTCATCCCGGTCCTCTTCATCGCACAGGAGCCGTCTCTGGGAGCAGGCGCGCGGCTCGACATGAAGCGGTCCTGGCGCACCTTTCGCTCAGCCAAGGGCCTCTTGCCGATTACGGTAGCGTTTGCGATCTGGAACCTCACCTGGGGCGGCGTCTTTGCGCTCGAAGTCTTCTTCTTCCGCAACAGTCTGCATCTGTCGGCGATGCTCGTTGGGATCATTGGCACGCTGGGCGGCACCTTCCCAATGCTCCTCGGCCTGTTCGGTCCGTGGCTGGTGCAAAGAATCCGGGTCGGGTGGCTCATGGCGCTGACCTTGGCAACCTCAGGGCTTGGCATGGCCGCACTCGGTTACACGCGCGGCTGGGCAGAGGCCGCCGCGGCGGTGAACGTGATGGATGGAGCCATCGCTCCGGTGCTGATCGTCCAGTCGACGGTGGCACAGGAAACGATCCCGGAAGAGATCTTCGGACAGGTGTTCTCCATCTCGTGGGCCGCAGCGGGGGGGGCGCTGCCGGCAGGGGGTCTTCTTGCAGGCGTATTGGCCCCGCTGGTGGGCGTTCCGGCAACGATGGCGCTGTTGGGCGGAGTCGCTGTGCTGGGGGGGAGCATGTCGCTCGGCTGGCTGCGCGGTGTATCGGTGGGGAACACCCGCCAAGGCGAAGGCAGTATCGAGTACGCCCCCGAAATTTCCTCGTCCGACCAGCGATCGCCATGACAAACGGTACAACGCCTCTGGCATAGGCTCCTTCCGGGGGTGGAGCGATGCCCCGGCTCACAGACCTTCGCCGCAGCTTCGATCGCTTTCTAAAACGGTACTTCGTGCAGCCGGCACATGTGGCTGCCTGGACTGTGGGTGGCTTGCTTCTGCTTGCGATCGGCAGCATCGTCCTTCTCGAACTGAACCTTGACCAGACCGTCATCGCCCTCTCCAAGATCGAAGCACAGCAACTTGCCATCCGCGTCCTCTCCACGGCACTGGAGCGGGATCTCGGCAAGGACAACCAGAACCTCTTTCAGGTCAAGGTGCAGGGCAACCAGGCGTTCATCACGCCGGACGTGGCGCGCATCAACGATGAAACTGGCAAGGCTGCGCTGGCGATACAGGCCGCACTGAAGCATTTGCCGAACCAACCCATTTCGATCCCCCTCGGGCAGGCGCTGGGCTCGAAGCTGCTCTCTGCCTACGGGCCGATGATCCCCGTGACGCTCATCCCCTATGGCGCGCTGTCGATCGACTTCCACGAATCCTTCCAGCAGGCAGGCATCAACCAAACACTGCTGACCGTGTACCTCGACACCGACACGACGGTGCAGATCATCGTGCCGCTCGTCTCCGACGAGGTGCACCTCAAGGTGCAGGTGCCGGTCGCCCAGGAGTGGCTGGCGGGCCAGGTGCCCCAGACGGTCGTGATGACGGGCACGACGCCCTCGAAGATCATCTCGATCCCGATCGGCAGCAGCACATCAAGCAGCGGCGGGACTGGAGCGGGCAAGTAAGGTAGGAAGCGGCCCCCCTCGTGGCAATCACTGGGGAGGGCGCGACTGTGGAGTTGCCCGGTCCCCCCCCTCTGCCGTTTCCTGCACGTCGACCGCAGCGGGACAAGCCTTCGATCACCCGAGCGCGCAAGCGTTGAGGCTGGTTTCGGGCCGCAACCGCGTGAACGAAACGGCCTACTGCGGGTTCCTACTATGTGCGGAGGTGGAGAAGACGACGCTCGAGTCCCTCATGCGTACCTACGCCCGGAGCGTCTACCAGCAGGCCTACCTCTACACTGGGAATCCCGCGATGGCGGACGACGTCATGCAGGACGTGTTCCTTGCGGCGTACCGGCATCTCGGCGCGATCCGCAACCCGAAGGCTTGGCTGACGAGGGCAACCCTGAACGCGGCGCGCAACATGCTTCGCGATCTGGCTCGCCATCCTGCGGCGGAACTGTCGGCGGATCTCCCTGAAGCAGGCGCCGATCCGGCCGCGCGCTACGAGGAGCAGGACGTGATCGAGGCGATCCTCGCGCTTCCGGAGGATCTGCGCAAGGTGATCGTGCTCGTCTACTACCAGGGGCTGAGCGCGCACGAGGCGGCGACGCTACTCGGAATTCCGGAAGGCACGGTGCGCAGCCGGCTGTTTCGGGCGCGCGCCATGCTCCGCCAGCTGCTCGAGGAGGCATACGAAGGATGAAGAGAACGATCGAAGAGACGCTGCGGGACTTGCCGCGGGCCCTGGACCGCGCCGGCATCGAGCCGGACCGCGCGGCGCTCGCCGCGCGCCTGCGCTCGGCACCCCGCGGAGGCGGCCGCCGCTGGCTTTTGGCGAGCGTCGCAATGGTTGCCGCGCTCTTCCTGATCGCCGCGCTCGTACGCCTGCAGCATGGGCGTGGGCCACAGCCGGCGCGCAGCGTTGCGCACCACACGGCCTTGCGGCGGACTTACGCCATGGCGCGCGGCGAACTCGGCCGCCAGCTTGCGAGCGCTCCGCTGCTCGTGTACCTACCGCTGCTCGAGGGCAAGTCTGCCCCACAAGGGACGATCGACGCGAGCTTCAGCATCACGCCGCACGGCTATCGCGTCTCGCTTGGTTACGGACCGAAGCGGCCGATTCCGTTCAACGCCCCGCAGGCCCAGTTCGGAAACGCGGAACTGCTCATGAACGTGATCGGTGCCGCATCAGGCGGGAGGCTCGGCCTCTCGCAATGGATCCCGCTGCCAACGGCGGCGACGATGAAGAACGCCGCGCAGGGAACAGTGGACCTCGGCCACGGCATCGTCGCCACGACCGTCGTCGCTGGCACGGGGCAGGGGGCGACGGAGGCCGTCACCTGGCGCGAGAGCGGCTGGACGTTCTGGGTGGGGCCGTGGGCGCCGACCGAGTGGGGCAACCCCACGAAGGTCGCGGCGCATGAGGCGGCGCTCTACCTGGACGCGCACCTGCCCGGCAAGGGCGGCGTCGCTGTCTTCGCGGCCGGCCAGGACGCGCCGTCCGAGGCGGTGTTCTCGATCGGACGCGACCGCTATGCCGTGGAGGCTCTCGGCTACAGTGCGGTCCGCTACGCCCTCAGTATGGCGCCTACGCGCTGAGATTCCCCGGCGGGCCGGACCGCGAGCGGAGTGGCCCGCGATTGACCCGTCCCCCGCGATCGGGGTTTACGATCGGGGCGTCCGCCGACCTGATGCCAGACAAGGGGTGCGTGCATAGCAGGTCGCCAGCCGGAACGGAGCCACTGGCGCGGCGGGGGCTTCCTCGCCCTGGCCGCCGAATCGGTGGTGACAGACCTTGGCTACCCGCTCCACAGCCTCGATTTTCCTCCGCTCGTCAACCGATCGCGGACGTTGGCTTCATCGTCTCCGCCGTCGTCCCTACCACAGTGCCCGCCTGTCGATCGAAGCTCGGCACCCGCCATGGCAACGATGGCCGGAACCCGCGCCAAGAGCGGATTCTGATGTGTTCACATCATGTCACTGCACTCCAGATCATCGTGCCGCTCGTCTCCGACGAGGTGCACCTCAAGGTGCAGGTGCCGGTCGCCCAGGAGTGGCTGGCGGGCCAGGTGCCCCAGACGGTCGTGATGACGGGGACGACGCCATCGAAGATCATCTCGTTGCCGATCGGGTCGACGTCGACGACCACGACCAGTGGGAAGTAGCATCGATCCTGCGCATGCGACGAACCAACCGTGTTCTGCACGGAACGGTTAGCGACGGTTGGAGTCCGGTCTTGAAATGGGCGGGCACGTTTTTCTGAACCGTCGCATGAACTGCAGCAGCTGGCTGCCGATGACGCTTCAGGTCAGATGGCGGTCTTTCGCCTCGGCAAGTTCATCGGCTAATTCGAATAGTGGTCGGGTGACATTGACCACGGAGAACAGCGGCCATGCGGAAGACAGCTGCACGCACCACGTCGGCTTGCATGACGCCGCGCGGCTTGCCATCTCCCCAATCGACCCCACCTTCTTGCCTCCAGCGCGGCCAGAGCGGACATGCCTTCCTCGGCAGGGCTTCCTGGTCGACGTACTGGTGTGCGCGAGTGTGTTGGTGATGTTTGTAAACCTTGCAGCCGACGTTGCCTACGCCCTTATCGACACCGGATCGTATGTGATTCAGTGCCGCCTCGGGCCATGGCTGCGTTGGCGAGCGATGCCGGAACACCACCCGGATAAGATGCTATAGAGGAGCCCACGACACCGCTTTCGCAGTAGCCTTACTGTGGCTCAATCACTGCTCATCCCAGAGCTACCTGGGCGACCCGTACGGCGCCACAGGACTGGCACGTTGGTGACTAGGGCTACGCTGACGAGAATCACTAACAAACCGCCGAGCATGCCGGCGGACAGTGGCTCATGCAGGAAGATCCGACCCCATAGTACCCCAAAGACAGGGACCAGAAAGGTGACACTGAGTGTCTTCACCGGTCCAATACCCCGCATGAGATGGAAATAGAGAAGATATGCCAGGGACGTCGACAGCAGCGCCAAGCCAAGGACGGCCGCAATGACAGTGGGCGCGGGAACGGCATGGGGCAGAAGGAACACGGCGACTGGTAACAGGTCTAGCCCAGCCGCCAGTTGTTGACCGATGGCCAGGGTCAACGGCTGCTCGTTCTTGAAGGCCGCTGATACGAACACCCCGCCGATCCCATAGCAGAAAGCTGCGCCAAGGGAGAGTCCGACTGCGATGAACGTACGGGTGATGGGGAGGCGTGTATTCCCGCCGACGAGCACGGCCCCCCGACAACACCCAGCGCGAGCGCACCAAGCTTGTTCTTCGTCAATCGGTCGTGAGTCCACACATGGGCGATCACGGCAGTGAATACGGGGGTCAGGGCGTTCAGGATTGAAGCAACGGATGCGTCGAGAGTCAACTCGGCCGCTGCGATGAGGGAAAACGGGATCGCTGCGTTGAGGGTACCTAACAAGAGGTACTGTGGCCACCTGCGCCATGAGACAGGACGTCGCCGCGTGATCCCAGCGTACACAACCAGCACCAGCCCCGCGATCAGCACCCGCAGATCGATGAGGACCACTGGACCGAGTGCGGGGCTCGCCACGCGCATAAACAGAAAGGATGCCCCCCAGAGGGCAGCCAGCACCAACAAGGTTATGAAATGTCTGGGTACCAGGCCGCCGCCTCCTGTCTCTGCGATCTGGCTTGAGGATGCGGGCAGAAGTAAGATCAGTCAAAGGAATAGATCGCATGGCGAACATGAGGGGAAAGTCATGACCTTTGCACAGCTCAAGGTGCTGACTGCCGTGGTGGACCACGGCAGCTTCACGAAGGCCGCAGAGGCCCTGCACATGACCCAGTCCGCCGTGAGCCATGCGATTGGAAGCCGGCCTCGGTGTGGTACTCCTGATCCGCGACCGGCATCGGGGGCTTGCCCTCTCAGAGTTTGGACGCCGTGTCTTGGAACCTGCGCGGCGTATTCTCAATGGGGTCTCACATATCGAGCAGGAGGTGCTATCTGTAAGGGGGTTAGAATCGGGCACGTTGCGGGCGGGGAGTTTTCCGAGTGCTGCAGTGCGGATGCTGCCCAAGATCATGTCCGCCTTTAGTCGACTCCATCCCAACATAGAGATTGTCCTGTTCGAAGGTAGCGATCAAGAGGTGCTCGCCTGGCTTGACTCTCGCGCGATCGATGTGGGAGTGATCGCCCAGAGTGCTGTGGGACCGGGCATGACGCTGCTGGCCAAGGACAAAATGGTAGCTATTCTGCCACAGGACCGCGCGCAGCGGTACGGGCCCGTCGTCACGGTGGCCACATTGGATGGGCAACCGTTCATCATGTCCTCCGGGGGCTGCGAGCCGCTGATACGGGAGTTGTTTGCGCACGCCGGCTGCGCGCCCGCCGTGAGGTTTGCAGTGCACGATACGGAGACAATTCTCAACATGGTCCGAGAAGGCCTGGGGATCACCGTGATGCCTGAAATGGCCTTGCCCGATCGGCTGCCGGATGTTGTCGTCAAAGCCCTAGAGCCTGACTCTTGGCGATATCTGGGACTGCGGTCTTCTTCCGATGAAGTGACTCCGAGCGTACGAGCCTTTGTCGCTCTTGCCCAAAGTCTGTTTTCTCCTGCGGAGGGCGACACCACATCGGGTGTCAACGGGCCACCTGTGCCGCGGTTGTCTCAAAAGGTCGACTGACGGAAGGGCCAAGAAGAAGAAATAACTTGGACCCGGCGACGGTCCCCGCAGGGCCTTGCCCCTGCGCTGCGTCACTCGATCTTGTGACGCAGTTTCAGATCACTCCTCCTGATCGGCGGAGCGCTCGCCGCGGCGCTCGGGCACGTCCTTCCCGGTGGGGACGCCAGCCTCTGGGCCACGGTCGGGATGGCGGCGCTCCTCGGGGGGACGATGCGCGCCCTTCACCGCGAGCGTCTTCGCGCTCGAGACGACCCACGACTGGACGTTCGCTGTCCCCGTATTCCCTTGCGAGCATCTCCGCCGCCGCGGTGACGGTGCTCTGGATCCCGCGGTCGATCCAGACGGAGGAGATGGCGCTGCGCGGCGGTGCACGTCGCGCGCGCGCAAGAGAGCATCGCGCGGCGCGTGCGCCCCGTGCCGCGCGTGACGATGGGCGCACGGGTGGACGACACCGTAGCGGCGATGGCGGGGTCTTGCGCCGAGGCCGTGCTGGTCGAGCAGGTGACCCATTGGCACGTGGGGGCGCTGCGAAGCGGGGACTATCGCCGGTGGACGAACACCCAGGGCCAGCGCCAGTTCCACTTGCCGGTCGCCGCACGGTGCTGCAGACCGACGAAGATCCAGGTCAGGGGGGACGCGGGCAGCAGCCTGCAAAAGCCGAGATTGGCAGGGAGCGGAAGGTTCGTCTCGACGTAGAGCGCCTCGATGCGCAGCGCGTCGAGCTCCTGCAGGAACTGCGCAAGGGTCCGGCGCGCACCCAGCGGCTCATCTCGCGCCTGGCGTCCGCCAGGTCGCGGGGGGGCAGGAAGTGCAGCGAGGCCACCGCGCCGGGACGGATGAACCAGTATCCGAAGCGCAGGCGCACCGACGCGGAGCACCTCGAGCGCGATGGCGAAGAGCAGGGCGGCGGCCAGCGCCGGCACGGGGTCGATGAGGAGCCAGCGGGCGAAGGGCGCCAGGAGCGCGGCGGATGCGATCCACCTGGCGAACTGGAAGCCGTAGACCTTGCGCATGGTGCGGGCCTCCTGTCCGCGTTCGGTGGGGGAGCAGGCTTGCCACGTGGAAAGCGGTACAACACGTGCGGCATAGGTCCCTCCCCGGAGGCGCCAGTGGAGATTTCGCCACTTCAAGGAGCCCGCACGCGGTGACGGTGGGAAAGTGCAGCTCATGGCCGGGACGCAGACGGCATGATGGCGACGCGGCGGTGCAACCGACGGCGATCATGCACGAAGGAGTATCGAAGACCTTGGTCTGCCCCCTCCCCAACAAGTAGCCCTCCGGCCAGATGAGGCTATACTTGCAGGTGAAGGAGGTATGAGCCGATGCAACGGAACGTCGATGCCCTGGTACTCACCACCGTCAATCAGTGCCATCGCACGGCTCTCTCGGTCGGCACCCTCCTCGACATCTTGAATGAGACCCGTGCCACTGGGGCGTGGATGCCGCACATGGCTCAGTTTTTCTCGGAAGTACCGGTAGGGGCCATGAGTCGGTTTTGCGCCTGCCACCACATCGCTCCAAGCACCCTGCGCAAGTACTACGAGTCCTACATCCGCCCGCTCGGTGATCGCAGCCCCGATTTTGAGAGGTGGGTTTATGGAGACGTGGGAACGCCTGTTTGAGAGGGCCATGGCCTGCCTCGACTCGATCCCGCTCGCCAAGGTCCCCCCTCCGCGCTGGAGCTTCGGTGGTGGCACTGCGCTCCGTCTCCAGATCGGGCACCGTGACAGCCACGACATCGACATCTTCTTGGAGGGCCCACAGTGGCTTTCCGTACTGTCGCCTCGACTGAACGACACCGTAAGTGCCCTTTGTCAGGACTATGAGGAAGATACCCAATTCGTCAAGCTCGTCATGACGGAAGGCGAGGTCGACTTCATTGCTGCCCCGCTGCTCACCTCACCTGGCGTGTTCCCACAGCAGATAGGCGGACGTACGGTGTCCCTCGAGACACCGGCCGAGATCATCGCAAAGAAGCTCTTCTTTCGGGGAGGGCTACTCCGTCCACGAGACGTGCTAGATATCGCCGCGGTATGGCGCTTTGACCGCGCAGGGCTCTTAAGCAGCGTCGACGCATGGATCTCAAAGGCTGGCGAGATTGCTCAAAGGCTCACCACATTGCGGGCGAACCCGGTTCAGTTCGATGCACGCGTGGCCGAACTACGCTTGCTTCCTCCCGGCGAGGCGGTTCGCGCATCCGCCCTGGATTTTTTTGCAGACTTTCTCAATGCTGCCCAGAGAGCGCGGCAGTAGAAACCATGCGCAGCCCGCAACGGATGACTGGTCGGTGGAGTGCCGCGGCCTAGCTGACGTCGCGAAAGCTTGGCGCAATCGGGCTCTGCGTGTGGTCAAGGGAGCGAGGAACCATGTGCGGCACGGCCCGAGTACCTGTGTGCGACTACTGTGGTGCCACACAAGGCGGGCCCATCGAAGGCCTGCCGCTCCATCTTGTAACCGCACTTCAGATCATCGTGCCGCTCGTCTCCGACGAGGTGCACCTCAAGGTGCAGGTGCCGGTCGCCCAGGAGTGGCTGGCGGGCCAGGTGCCCCAGACGGTCGTGATGACGGGGACGACGCCATCGAAGATCATCTCGCTTCCGATCGGTAGCACCACCCCAAGCAGTGGCGGGACGGGTACGAACACGGGCAAGTAGTGCGGGGGGACCCGCTCAGTCCGCGCCGACGAAAGGTTTCGGACATCTGTTGACCTTGTCCCTAGGGTCCGGCCTTACCATTCGGTTGACGTCGTGTACACCGAAAGGAGAGGCCTGTGGACATGCTGCGCACTCCGGACGACCTTGGTTCAAGGCCGCTTTGGACGAGTGCGGATTTCCTTGGCATCGCCGGGGCAAGTCTCATGCTCGGACTCGGCTACCAGATCTACGTACTCGACTTCCCGCTGCTCGTGAACGCGCTCACGCACCGATCCCCGGTGGCGATGGGTGCGCTGCAGGGCATCGAGTTCCTGCCGAACCTGCTCCTCGCCGTACTGATCGGCGTGGTCGTGGACCGGGTATCCAAGCGGCGGTTCATCCTCGCCGCTACCGTGCTGCGTGCCGTCGTGCTGCTGGGGGTCTTCGCGCTCTTCGAGGCCGGAGATCCCTCACTCTCCGCCATCCTCGTATCCGCCTTCCTCCTATCCGCCGTCTTCTACGCGTTCCACAACGCGCGCACCGCCATCGTCAAACTGGCGTTCGCGCGCGAGCGGCTCACCGAGGTGAACGCATCGCTCTCGTTCCTGCAGCAGGTGGTGGCGATCGCCGGGCCCGCCGGAGCGGGGTTCGCGCTCGCCGCGATGCCCTTGCGCGATGGCATCGCGGTCATCGGCGTGACCGCAGTTGCCGGCCTTGCGTTCCTGCGTGTGATGCGCTTCAGCGACGATCCCGCGCCGGCGCGGGGCAGCTTCTCGGAAGACCTCAAGGATGGCTGGGCCGAGCTGCGGCACAACAGGTCCCTCTGGTCGCTCTCGATGATCGTCATCTTCACGAACTCGACCGAGGGCATGTTCGCGGCGATGTTCCTCTACTTCGCCAAGGATCGGCTGCATCTCGGCAATGCGGAGCTCGGACTGCTCCTGACGATCGCGAGCCTGGGCGCCGCCT
>JAJYSJ010000081.1 GCA_021793645.1 Bacillota bacterium | reverse complement strand
CACCGGCGTCGAACTAGTGGACCCGTGGAATGTGGACGCGTGACGCATCATTCGATCGAGATCCTCGCCCACCAGGATCTCACTGAGACCAATCTGGGTGAGCTTCGGCAGCTTTTCGACAGCGAGCATCTCGAGGAGTTCGGAGAGTGGGATCCGCAACAGCCCTACGGCTACGCGTCACACGATGTCCACGTCCTGGCGCGGATCGAAGGTCGCGTCGTCGGCCACGTGGGATGGGCGCGCCGCGAGGTCGCTGTCGGTACTGAGGCCGTCGCGATCGCGGGAGTCGGCGGTGTCTTGATCTCCGCTGACGCAAGAGGGATGCGTCTCGGGGGTGAACTCATGGGGTGGGCAGAGCAGTCGATGCGCGATCGGGGCCACCTCGCGTTCGGCTATCTGGGCTGTCGAGAGCAAGTCGTCCCGTTCTACGCTTCATGTGGTTGGCATCGGATCTATGCCCGCGAGAAGTCGATCGGGCGTGATGGCGAATCTGTCGTGGACGAGCCTGGCCCGCCGATCTTCATCCGGCCAATCGCCCCGCTCGAGCTGTGGCCGGATGGCGATATCGACCTGCGCGGACGGGCTTGGTAGTCGCTGACTGCACATGGTCGTACGTGCCGGAACTCGGTGGAGTTCAGATTTTCAAACCGACATCTGGCGGCGAGATGAGAATGAGCCCTGCGGAGGAGAACGATGGCCAACGATCCCCTGAACCTCGACGGGGCCGGCGAATGGGCTGGTCTTTGGTGACTGCCTGATAACCCTGACGAGCAGGTCCCGGGCGTCCTCCGCTACGACGCTGATGGGGGCCTCTCGCTCTCGCTGATCGGCGCATTCGAGGATCGCATCATGTCGAACCCTGCGGCTGGGGTGACGGCGTACCACGAGGGCACCAGGACGTGGGACGTGATCCACGGGGCGGCCGAGCAGCGCGAGATTACCCTCCTCGGTTCCATTCCGAATAGCAGTAAGAGGACAATCGGTGCGCGAGTGGCGAGCCCCGATAAGCAGACCGTGACCGCGACGGTCGCTATCATCGGCGCGCACGTCAGCGGCGAGGAGGACCAAGCGTTCTCCGGGATGGAGGTCTCGGTCGAGGATCTGGGGTTCTGGGCGGCGTCTTCCGTGTTCGAGGGATTCCTCGGCGCTCCCGACGGCAAGATCGACGGGACCGGGCGCATCTCGGTGAAGCCGGTCGAGGATCAGTCGGTAGTGGTCGACGGCACCGAGTATCGCCTTGTGCATACACACACGCTTCCGTTCTTCGACCAGCGTAAGGGCGGGAGCGTCGGACGCATGCGGGACACTGCCTCCATCCGAGTTCACCCGGCCGAGCCGTTCGCGCTGAACGCGGCTCTGAAGGTGGCGAGCCTGGTGCAGGACCTAATCTCCCTGGCGACGCACCGCGCTGCTGGAGTGATCTGGCTCCGGCTGGAGGTGGCCGGGTCTGAGCCGCACCTGCCGGATGGTCGGCCCCTGCCGCGCCGGCGCGCCGACGTGCTCTACTCGCCTGCTGCGCTCGGCAAGCACGACGCGAAGGTCGTCGACCACCACCGCGTGTTCTTCACCTGCGACTCGCTCCCGTTCGAGGAGGTCCTACCACGCTGGTGCGAGGCCCATGACCGCCTTCAGGCAGCGACCAACATGATCCTGGGCCTGCGCTACGCGCCGGCCCGCTTCGTCGAGAACAACCTGCTGACGGCCGTGGGCGCTGCTGAGGTTCTGCACCGCAATCTCCGCATCGACGAGAAACCCTTCCCCAAGGCGGAGTTCACGGCGATGCGCGATGCGATGCTGGCCCAGGTTCCCGAAGAGCATCAGGACAGGTTCATGGGGGCCATCCGCAATGATCCGACGCTCCGGGACCGGTTGCATGCCCTCGCCGCGCGACCCGATCAGGAAGCGATCGCACTGCTGGTGCCGGACGTCGCTCACTGGGCGAAGAGGACGACGCGGGCCCGCAATGACCTCGCGCACGAGGGCATGACACCGAACCATTCCTTCGATGAGCTGATCGCCGTCGTCGAGGTGACGACCGCAGTCGTGCTCCTCAACGTCCTGTACGATCTTGGCCTGCCGGCGGAACGGCAGCGAGAGATCGTGCAGGAGCATCCACAGTTGAGGGCGACTTCGCGGACTGCGGGCGAGTGGCTGGTGTCCCCCGAGTCTAACTCTTGAGCGATCTGCTCCATACCTCGCTGATGCCCGCGTCGCCGAGAAGCGCCTGGTGTTGTCGTGCACCCCAAGTGATGGCTGTACGTACTGGAACTCGGTGGAGTTCCGCTTCAATGTATAAAAGCCCTGGTCAGAAGGGCGTTTGGGTCGAACTTTCGTGTGGGTGAGTTTCGATTCAACCTGTGCGATCCGCGTGCGCGGTTGGACAATACAAGCGTTGCCTCGCGGGGCTTCGGGTGCGTAGTCTCCATTGATATGGACGATCTGATCCAGACGGTACTCGACCGATTGCTCACGGCTGATCCCGGTGGGATCGTCGGGGTGTACCTCTATGGCTCCAGTACGACGACGGGGCTCGGCCCGGAGAGTGATGTCGACCTGCTGCTGGTGACTCGCAGGTCACTGACGTCTCTGGAGCGGGCATCGTTGGTATCCACGTTGCTCGGGCTTTCGGGGTGGAAGGGGCATGCCGACGTATTTCCGGAGGTCGCGAGCCGTCGCCCGCTTGAGGTGACGAGTCTGGTTGCGGACGATCTCGAGCCTCTGGTGGCCGCGCCGTGGAGTGACTTCCAGTTCGGGGAGTGGCTCAGGAGCGACTTCATCCAGGGATTTGTGTCCGAGCCTGAGCGCGATCCGGATGTGGTGATCCTGCTGGCGACAGCTTTGGCATCACACCAGGTGCTGCACGGCCCTTCGCTGGGCGCTCTGGTCGCTGATGTACCTTTCGCGCTTTTGAAGGACGCGCAACTGGCCGCATTGCCGGGGCTCGTTGAGGATCTGGGTGGGGATGGTCGCAATGTTCTTCTGACTCTGGCGCGTGCGTTGCATACGGTGGAGACCGGGGCGATAGTCCCCAAAGAACAGGCGGCTGTCACCGCGGCGAAGCGAGTCGACGCCGCTGGTGCGGAACTGCTCCTTGCGGCTGCCGGTGAGTACAGAGGCGAGGAACAGGTCGACTGGGATCGTGAATCGAGTCGGGTGTCGTCTCTGGCACAGTCGTTAATCACGATGATCCGGCGAACATCTGCGGAACCGTGAGTGTACACACAGACGCCGCCAGGCGGGACTGCCGCGCTTATCTCGCCACAGAGGCTATTCGGCTACGGAACTCGGTGGAGTTTAGATTTAACGTCTAGCGTTATTGACGCGTTCCGTTATGTGCTTGACTCGTGATCAGATCGTTCGGCAGTAAGGACACCGAGCGCATCTGGCATGAGCAGTACGTCAAGCGGTTTGACCGGACGGTGCAGCGGGCGACCTTGCGGAAGCTCGAGCTGATCCATGCGGCGAAGGATGTCGAAGACCTCAGGGTGCCGCCATGCAACCGCCTGGAGCGTCTGGTCGGCGACCGTCGCGAGCAGCATAGCATTCGCGTGAACGCGCAAATGTGCCCCCTTCACATCACACGGTCAACAACCCCAACCGGTCCGCCAAGTCAGAGGCGTGTCGTTGTCTACGCCCGTCTCGCTCGTCAAGTTCTTCCAAGACGATCCGTCGCGCGTATCCGTTGAACCGGATGGTCTCCGGGGCCGCGTCGTGCGCGGCCTCCAACACCGACAACGCCGCTTCTGGCTGGGCATCGAGGTAGTACGCGCGCGCTTGTTCGATCTCGTGCCGCGCACGACGCGGACGCGACGGGATGCGTGCCGCAACGGCACGGGAGGCTTGT
>JAJYSJ010000033.1 GCA_021793645.1 Bacillota bacterium | reverse complement strand
CCGTCCGGATGTGTATCAACACATCACATCCCGGAACCGCCCACTCTCTCCCCAAGCGTTGCCTAGTTTCCAAAGAGTTCAGACTGTCCGCCTTACCGGAGAAAGCTCAAATCGGGGCAACGAGCGCAGGGCGGAGGTTGTGCTGATTCGTGTTACGGTCCCGTGGCCCATGCACCATTGTCTTGAATGCCCTACAAGTGTTCCGAACCGTTCCCGAGACGGCACCCACTGAAATCGGTTTCTCTTCGCCCTCTAGTGCTTCGACATTCCTGGGCCAAGGGTCGCCAGCCAGTTACTGATCGGGTTCACACCGCCATGGACATCTTCTACGGTAAGCGGTACAGGTATGCTCGGGCGCAGCGCTTGGGCTTCATAGCCGAGGGCATCCGTCGGCCGTGTTATCGCTATCTGGTACAGAATGGTCCCATCCGACGTCTGAAAGTTCTTCTCTCCATTTACCTCCAGGTCTTCGCCGGTCGGCTGCCCTACCACTGTCGCATTATCTAGCAAGACCAAGAGCTCGGCGAGTAGAACCGAGGCGCTGAAGCTTCCCCAGTTGGTGAGGACGTAGACCCGGCGTGATCTATATTGGGGCTTCTGCAACGTTTGGATGAACTCCTCAACGATGCTTCCATATCCGCCAGGGTCTCCTTGGACGTCGATAACAATATTTGGTGCGTGCTGTTGAGCAACAGCGTTGAAGAAGCCAGCAATATTCTTATTCAACGCTGAGCTCTTATCGAAATTGCGCAGCCAGAAAACGCCATAGTGCCCGCTGATCACTTTCCACCCGAAGGGCGCGCCAGTTACCGTAACGCCAGTTGGCGCAATGAACTCATCAACGAACTTGATCGATGCCCGCTGGACACGAACACCATAGGTCCCCCAGTCCACAAAGGGCAGGCTCACATGCTCCACATGACCATGCGCATCCTCCAAGGTGATCGGCACGCGATTTTGCCGGTTGACTACGCCAAGCCACTCAAGAGAGTATCGCGCACTAAGTAGCAGGAAGCGGCAAGCGGTATAGCGCACATTGTAACTGCTCCCTGGGACGTACTGTGCCAGGTCTCGTGCCAAGGTCGCGGGTGTCTTTCCGCCCATGGCCAGCACCCTATCACCTAGCGCCACCCCCCTTGGGGATCCGGCAATCGGTACTGTTACGAGGCCGTCGCTCGCCCAGTAGAACGTCACCGGCAAGTAGTCGCTTTCCTGCATATCCGGCCAAATCACGGTGTGGGGGTTGTGGACCGAAGCGATCAGGCTTGCCGCGATGCCGAAGTAGCGCCAGTACGGCATCGGCTTAGACGCGACCCTGATGTCTTTGGCCGCAAGGCGCTTGAAATTCGCCAAGAGCTGTGGGTGATCCCTCAGTCCCCACTCGTTTCGCTCAATTGCGTGCACGATCTGGCGCAGATCGGGCTCCCGGGCCAACTGGTCCTGGAGCGGCTGAGCTAATGGCAATGCCGCCATAAGAACGGTAAGCAGTACGGCAATTACAGTTCGCAACGCCACTCCTCCACCGGGCGATCGTTACTCAGGACCACTGCGTCTGGCGCCACTGGTGGAATATACCATACATGTCATCATGCGTCTTCGGCCAAGGATCCTAACCTCGCCTGGATAAAATGTCTGGCAATCGAAGGAGCGTGTGGAAATCGCCGTCCTTACGCAGGCGTAAGTGGAATTATGACTCCCTTCCCCACCCCCTAACTCGGGTAGGACTGAGTCTCCCGACAGGAAGTCCATTCCCGAGAGAACAATGTGCCCGCGGAACCCTTCCTTACGACGCGCACAGGTCAGCAACTCCTGCGGAGGGACATCGCACCCAGACAATGAGCCGAAAGGGGAAGGCCTCGTAGTGCAAAAACTTCTCGCACTCGTAGCCGCCGTTGGCGTTCTCCTTGTGGGATGCACCCCGGCCCGAACAGAGATCAAGGCCAAACCATCGTTCGTTGGCGCTACGCTTAGCTGGAAAGGCGGCCACTATAAAGTCACTGGCCTACTTCCTTCGAATGACCTCGGTGAACGACTCGGAACGGTGGTCTACCACAGCCACCGCGCGCAGAGGGTTATTGTGTTACACCATCGTCCAGCACGGTGTGATGACGACGAATGCGCTCGCCTTCCTCCCCGTCGGCAGGTCGACGCCCAAGGTAGTTTACAAGGGTGTCGACCCCTCCTTGGATAGCGGCACCTGGCACGTTGGGATCGACACCGTTCGCGAACTTCGGCTGCCTGCCGGATACTTCTCCATCGATAACAGGGAATACATCCTGGGGACCACCCTTCTCACGGTGGGATCCACTTCGCCCTACACCGTCACGTACCGATCTCTCGTCTCCAAGCGGTCCGGCACCCTCGCGATCGGCGTGTGCCCGACCCAGCCCAGCTGGGAGTACGACGACTCCTTGCCCTGGCCCGAGGCGCCGCTCGTGTGCGAGCGACAGGGAGCGAACAGCGCGCTGTACCTGATCGGAAACGGCGGCGTCTCCCTGGCGTCGGCTCCGCTGCCTCCCCGTCCGCCATCCGCGGACGAGTACGTCTTCTGGGCGCTGGGGTTCAACGGCCCTCACTTCCAGCACCTGCTCTGGGACGTTCAGCAAAGCGAAATGGCTGCTCCCCTGCTAGGATCCGGAATACTGAACCTCCAAACGGGCCAAGAACAGCGAGTCCCGAACGAACTGAACAACGCTCTGTTCGTCTCTCCGAACGGGACGCTCTACGCCCTGACCGGCAACACGCTGTCCCGCTGGACGGGCACCGGGCTGCTGCCGCTCGGGACGGTTGCCAACCTTCGCGTGGAAGCCGTTGATGACTCTGGCGTCGCGTGGGCCTCTTCGCCCTGGGCCACCACCGAGCTCGTCCGCGAGGTGCCCGGCGCCGGCACCGAGCAGTCATGGACGGTGTACGGGTCAGCACTCGGCTACGGGCCGGGGTACACTGTGTGGGCTCCGAACGCCGTGCTCTACGGGCCGACCCTCCGTGTGATGTTCCCCTTGGAGGGGCGGACGCTAAGCTTCAGTGGAGTAGCTGGTCAGCCGCTCATCTACGGACAGACTGACGGGGATCTCGTTCCCCAGATCATCTTCCCGACGGAGACTGGAGCCGCGGTGATCGAGATCTCCACCGCACCAACGTTTCCAGCCGGGAGCAAGTAGTCCAGGTCGTTGAGTTTGTATGCTGCTTGGCGCCTATGCGAAGGACGGCCCTACCGCCAACTTGCTGTCCAACGCGCTCGGGTTGATTGTCGTCTTCTTGTCGCCGGTCATGGCGCCCGCCGCGACGCCCGGCAAGTAGACGACCTACACCACAGCCCTGTTGCCCACCACCTACGCGGCCCGGACAATCCGGAAACTCTTGCTTTCGCAGACCGGTCCAGCGCTGCAAGACATGCTCGTATTGACGGTCATGACGCTGGCGCTTTTGGTTTTGGTCGAAGTCAAACTGGATTGGCGGGGTGGCAGATAGCCTGCCCGACCTTGGATAGGAAGGAGAATCTTTGTGGAAATCGACAGCCCCAGATTGGCAGCTCTATCGTCCGCCTGTTTGCAGCGTAAGGATTCCGTCAAGAAGTTCTGGGCAGACGTTGCGGCTGTGAGAGCCCCACTCATTGAGCGGGTGCAGGATGATCCGGAATCCTGTTGGGTGACGTTTCTGTGGCGGGACTCGGGGAACACAAACTCGGTCTCCGTCTTTGGCGGCCCTACCGGTTGGACGTACAGTGGAACGCGCATGACGCACCTGCCGGGAACGGACGTCTGGTTCAAAACCTGCCGGGTGCGCGGGGATGCCCGGTTTACCTACTGGCTGGTCGAAAATACCTCAGACGAAACGTGGGCGGCGGTCATGCGACAGGATCCTCCGCACTGGATCCTGGACCCGCTGAACGCAAACGTTTACCCGGAGACGGATCCGTTCACGACCGTGGTTACTCTGCCCGATGCGCCAGCCCAGCCGTGGATCATCCCGGAGGCGCGTGCCGCGGTTGGCACGGTTTCGAAAGATGCCTTTGACAGCACAGTGTTGAACAATCGCCGTGACATCTGGATCTACAAACCTTAGGGCTATGGTGCGTCCGGAGATCCTTACCCGCTGCTTGTCTGCTTTGACGGCGAGGAGTACACAGAGCTGATTCCCACTCCTACGATCCTGGATAACCTGAGTCGCAGTGGTCGGATCCCGCCCGTGGCCGCTGTTTTTGTGGGCAATGCGGAAGGGGCGCGGTCCAAAGAACTGACCTGCAGCGAGCGGTTTGATCGGTTTTTGACCACAGAGCTGCTTCCCTGGGTTAGACAGCAGTTCCACGTGACGGACCGGACAGAACGGACCATTATCGCCGGGAGCAGTTATGGCAGCGTGGCGGCCTGTTATTCTGCCCTGCGGCACCCTGATCTGTTTGGAAATGCCCTGTCGCAGTCGGGATCTTTCTTCTGGTCGCCCAAAGACGACCCTGAGCCGGGGTGGCTCATGCGCCAGTTCGCCCGGTCAGATATCCGCTCCTTACGGTTCTTTTTAGAGGTCGGGCTGATGGAGGGCATCCGGCTATCCCGGCCCAATGGACCGACGCAACTCAGTGCCAACCGGCATATGCGCGACGTCTTGACAGCCAAGGGGCTTGACGTGGTATACGCCGAGTATAACGGCGGCCATGACTTTGTGTCCTGGCGCGGCTCGTTTGCTGACGGCCTGGTGCACCTGACCCGGTCATGGTAGCCGTGGTCGACTGCCCCTCACCGAAGCCGTGTTCGCCTCAGTTCGCCTCACGTGGGAGCAAAAGCTTGGTCAGGGCTCGTACGGTCCAGCGTCGGGGGGCGGTTGGCGACATACCAACCTAGAACCTCCGCTGCTTCCTCGGAGAGGTAATGCGGGGGAGGCGATCCGCCTTTCAGACCGCTCCAGAAGGTGATGTACGGGTTGTCGCCAGTCAGGACAGCCCAGCAGAGATTCCACCCGAGCCCCACTCTCGGCGATTGTGGCTAGAAGCGCCCGGTGTACGGGAAGGCCATGCTCCGCCACTGCATGGTAGATGCCGATGACGGCCTCCTCGGAAATTGCTCGCTCTGCCTTCTTGGTCGCGAACTTGAACCCCCGCATGTCGTCTACGACACCGCTGTCGAGGAGGCCCTTACGCAGCGCCCAGACAGCTAGCGACTTGAACGAAGACAGCCGAACGTGGGCGGTTCCAGGGGTTCCCGACTTTCCTGAGACGATCCCCTCCAGGGTCCGAAAGTGAAGCGTCGTGAAGCGGTCCCACGCCACCCTCCGGAGTTGCTAGGCCAGGTTCGTATTCCAACAAGAGCCGCACGATCAAATCCGCCTAGTAATGGAACGTGCTCCTTCTCCGCAGTCTGAGCCACCATGTGACGAAGGCACTTGCGTGCTTTCACCATCGTCACGCCCGGGCCGAACAACTCGTTCGCCAACTCTCGGACGACGGCGACGTCAACTAGATTCCTCGTTCCGAGCCCGGAAGGGTTCACAGACTGCAGCGCGCGCATCAGGGCCACTCCGCGTCAGGGGTTCGAATCCCCTCGCCTCCACCAAGTTTAAATGACTTCAGATCGCGGTTCTGGGTCCGGCCTCGCCGAGCGCGAGGCCGGATGTTCTCGTTCTGCTAACCCAAACGAAGATAACAGCTCTCCGGCGAACTGGTGCCTTCGCTTTGTAGCCTTCGGGTATGTGTCAGCCTTGCTTCTCTCGTTGTCCTCAGCTTGGCCAGTATCGTTTTGGCATGCACGTTCTTCCCTGCATGAGAGAGTACCTAACGAACTCTATCATATCCTCTCTGTGTAAACTCGGTAGATCCACCCTGCGTAATGTCTGCTGGCGATGGGACTCCGCCATCATCCCCATGTCGTGAACCGGATGGTTAGGTTCTTCTCCGTGCAGTAGTGCATCTGCCACTCAGACGAGAACAGTACGACTGGCCGACCGTCACGGTCCTCAAGCAGCATATGGCCATGAACGGGCCACTCGATCCGCGCGACATCCTCGGGCTCCCCCTCGATCCAACGACAGTGGGTGTGCGGCAGGCGTTCCACGCGGGACTCGACGCCGTATTCCATCTTGAGTCGGGAGACGAGGACCTCGAACTGCAATTCGCCGACTGCGGCAAGGACAGGCTGCCGGCGAATGGCACCCGGCTCCGCGAACACCTGGATCACACCCTCCGCTTCCAGCTGCTGCAGCCCTTTGTGGAACTGCTTGTACTTCGATATGTCCTCGTTGCTCAGAGTGGCGAAGTGTTCGGGCTGGAAGCGCGGAATCGGATCGAAGGCGAGCGTACCACCATCCGCCAGACAGTCGCCGATCTCGAACGCGCCCTTGCTGGCAAGGCCGACAATGTCCCCTGGATACGCCTCGTCCATCACCTCCCGCTCCCCGCCAAACAGGCGATGCGGCCTGCTGAGGTGTATCTCCTTGCCAGTCGTCGGGTGCACGACCACCATGTCCCGTTCGAACCGTCCGGAGCAGACGCGCATAAACGCCACCTGATCACGGTGGCGTGGGTCCATGTTCGCCTGGATCTTGAACACGAAACCGCTGAAACGGCGGGACACCGGGTCGACGGGTCCCGCAGAGCTCTGTCGCGGCTCAGGTGGCGGCGCAAGCTCCAGGATCGCATCTAGGAACTCGTCCACCCCGAAGTTGTTCACAGCGCTTCCGAAGTAGACCGGCGTCATCTCCCCGGCGAGAAAGCGCTTCCGATCGAACGAGGTTCCTGCCACGGCGAGGAGCTCCGCGGTCTCCGTTAGCCGCTTTTGCGTCTCCCGGCCTACGAGTTCCGACAGCCGTTCGTCATGAACGTCCGTCACCTGGACAGGGGCGCGCCGCTGACCGTGTTCGGTGCGCTCGAACAGCAGCACTTTCTGCCTGCGGAAGTCGAAGAGGCCTTGGAAGTCGGGAGCTTCACCGATCGGCCAGTTCATCGCCGCCGCAGAGACACCCAACATTTCCTCGATCTCGTCCATCAGCTCCAGCGGATCGCGCGACGGGGCGTCCATCTTGTTGATAAAGGTGAAGATAGGGATGCGCCGCATCCGGCACACCTTGAAGAGCTTCAAGGTCTGCGCTTCGATGCCCTTGGCTCCGTCAAGCACCATGACCGCACTGTCGACCGCCATCAAGGTGCGGTATGTATCCTCGCTGAAATCCTGGTGTCCAGGCGTATCCAGCAGGTTCAGGCGGCATCCCCGCACATCGAACTGGAGGGCCGCGGCGGTGATCGAGATGCCTCGTTCGCGTTCCAGCTCCATCCAATCCGAGGTCGCCTGACGCCGGCTCTTTCTCGCGCGAACGGCGCCCGCGAGATTGATCGCGCCTCCGTAGAGCAGCAGCTTCTCCGTCAGCGTGGTCTTGCCGGCGTCCGGGTGCGAGATGATCGCGAAGGTGCGCCGGCGTGCTACTTCCCGGGTCAGATCGTCAACCGTAACCGCACTTTGGGACATGTGAACACCCCCATACGCTTGGCAGCATTTGCGGAGACGACGGAGAGCTGCCCTACGTTGGCGGGTTCGAATCGAAGGCTTGCTCGAGGCACACCCGCGCACACGACTGGACGGCATTCGAGCACCCGCCGCAGCAGAGCCTAGAGAGGAATGAGCCTCTCGACAGCCGATTCGCTGGTATACCGGCACCTCCAGTCTCGATCCCGTACGTGCGTTCCCCACCAAGCGAGGCTGCCCAGCCTCGTCACTGCGCTCTTCTCGCCGCACACTGGCGATGGAATCTAGCCGTTTCGATACCGTATCACATCCGAGGCGGGATGCGCGCGGGGACGTTTTCATGAATCACCGTGCAAAGTGCCCTGGTAATACGTTTGTGACGGGCTATGGCAGATTCGGCGGATCCAGCGTGGCACTCAAGAGTTCAGCCTGAATGGGACCATGCCGCCCGAGTCCCGCCGGCCATCCGCGCAGCAGAGATCGCCCCTGCCTTTGCGAAAGAATTTCGAAGGTCCACCGCTCCCCTCGATCCGTGCTATGCCGGGCGGTCGGCACTTCGAAGGACACTGCGCGCTGAGAGAGGCGGCGAACTAGTGATGGACAAAAATGGCCCTGACGGAGGTCCGCCTGTGGGTGAACGTACGCACGGCAACGTTCTTCCCGGTCGCCTTTGCGGCAGGCATCCTGGCCGGCGTCGCGGTAGGCGGTGTGCCGGACGTACTAATCCGTAACGCTTACTTAGAGGAGTGGTACTTCAGCTCAGCGAGGATCTCTTCTGTGTTTCGCACGCGACCGATGCGTCCCATCGTGACACGGAAGGCGAACTCGTGATCCTCGGCCGACATCGCACTGCACGCGTCCTCGACGAAGATCTGCTGGTATCCGCGCTCATAGGCGTCCCGTGCGGTGCTCTCCACGCCGTAGTTGGTGGAGATGCCGCAGAGCAGGATGGTGTCGATCCCGCGGCGCCGCAGCTGCAGGTCGAGGTCCGTTCCGTAGAAGGCACCCCACTGGCGCTTGCGTACAACATGGTCGCCCAGCTTGGGGCCGAGTTCCGGTACGATCTCATCCCAGCCCGGCGCCGGGGCCACGCGACGCAGGGCTGGTTGGTCGGAGACAGGATGTAGGGCGTCACGTCCGTCCGGAGAAGGGCCGACGTGCACCAGCACGACGAACCCGCCCTGCTCCCGGCAAGCATCTGCCAACCGGCTCGCGTTGGCGACGACGGTTGCCGTGCTGTGCGGGGCGGTAGGCATTTGCACGATGCCCCGCTGCAGGTCAATCACGACAAGCGCGAGGCGCTCGGGATTCAGTTGTACGTCAGACACATTCACAACCTCCTGGGCAGCCTCCCGGCGGATCTCCGAGCACCGTTTCAACGTACACCGCGATGGTCCGTGCTTCAAGGCGCGTTTGCTGCCTGCCAGGCGAGAAACCCCTTGACCTCTACCGGTGCGGCTCTCACTCCGAAGCGGGTGCGATAGTGCGCGTGCGTGTTGTATACGTGCAAGAGCCAGTTTGGTCCCGAGGACAATTGCCTCCGCAATGACTGCGTCAGGATACTCTGGCATAGATAGGGTGCGCGCGTGGGCGTGCGACGCTGCACCAGGTTTGGAGGAGGTCGAGGAGGCAGTCCGGCAGTCGTCCGTCCAGTGGAGCTTCCTGCGACCCGGCGCCTTCATGTCGAACGCGCTCCAGTGGGCGACTGCGATTCGCAGCGACGGGGTGGTGCGTGCGCCGTTTGGAGAAGTCGTCATGGCTCCTGTGGACGCGCGCGACCTGGCGAGTGCGGCAGCGTGCCTCCTGATCGACCCCGACGTCCATGCGGGTCAGACCTACCCGATCACGGGTCCCCACCTACTCACGGCGCACGAACAGGTCGAGATCCTGCAGGGCGTCCTGGGCAGGCCGCTCCGCTTCGAAGACGTTCCGGAAGCGACCGCAAGGGAGCAGATGGGCCGCTTCGTCCCCAGCGAGGTCGTCGAGGCGCTCTTCACCTTGATGCGTGATGCGCGAGAGCATCCGGACGGCGCGCTTCATACAGTCGAGCGCATCACCGGAGGGACTGCACGTACCTTCGCGGAGTGGGCCAGGGACCACATCGACGCCTTCCGATGACGCCACCCGACTCAGCACCCTCCCCTTGATTGGATGGGAAGGTGGATCGCGTGGTCGCGCTCCCAAGGCCCCTCCAGCAGGGAGTCCACCGGGTGCCTCCCGAACCACCAAAAGGTAAAGGCCCGGGACAACTCCCGAACCTTTTATACGAGCGTTTCTGGCTCGGGGAAGTCCGGCGCTCCAAGCATCTTCTCTTCAGCCGGCCCCCTGGCAGCTTCTGGCTTTCGACTCAGCGAGGCGCAGTTGACCGAAATCGCTGGTCTGCTAACGCGATTGCTAACCCTTTGGCGGGATCCATTAGCATATTCCGGGATTTCCCGGGCGATCGAAGCTCTGAAACCCGCTCCAGAGTGTCCTCTTGAGGCCGCACCTCGGCCTTTCATACTCCCCCGGCAGGCCGTACTTCGGTGCCCAAGGGAAGTCAGTGGCTCACGACAGTCCATCGGTTGGACATCAGGCCCTTTGTGGTCGACAGGACCTTCCCGGTCTTGAGCGAGATCGTGACTGTCTCCTGACTGCTCTCGACGGTCACGTAGGCGTATTGCCCGCTTGCATCCACCCCGATCCCGCTGAGCTTGGCCATCGGTATGTTCGTGGGGATGTCCTTCTCGAACGCGTTGCTTCCTGCGTTGTAGACCATGATGTTTCCGCTGAACGAAGCCGCGTAGACGTGCTGTCCGGTCGGCCCGACCGCCAGCTGCATGAATCCGCCCGAGGACATCATCATGTTGGCCATGCTGAACCCGCCGCCCTCCGACTCCTGGACGACACCGACGACAGTGTTGTCTGCCGTGTCGAGGATGGTCATGTCGCCGTTGGTCCAGTTCGCCAACCACAGAGTGTGCTGCTGCGGGTCGTAGACGGAATCCTCGATGTGCCCCACGGGAACGCTCGCGACGATCTTGCCGGACTTCAAGTCGATCACTCTCGTGGCGTTGGCCATGTTGCCCGAAAGATACGCACGGCCGCCGACAATGGAGAGGGCGTTTCCGCCTGATGCAACCTGCCAGACTTCCTTGAGGCTACCGAGTGAGTAAGCGGTCACGTTCTGCGGACCCGTGATTACGAGGAGGTTGTCGGTCGGGGAATAGTCAGCGATCCGCGCGCCCACAGGCGTCGCGAAACTCTTGACGAGCCTGTCCGACTGCAGGCTTACGACATACGTCCTTCCCTGCAGCGTCGGGACGTAGACGAGGCCCCCTACGACCGCGACCTTGAAGCCGTTGGCGCCGGTTGAGAGGGAAATCGTGAACAGCCGGTGGGCGCCGATGCTGTCGACGATGAGCATTCCACTTCCGGATCCTGTGGGCGGGCTTGCCGCAGCCCCGACGAGGACATCGCCCGGTGACCCGGACATCTGGCTGTTGACGCCTACACTGCTGGCGGGGCTGCTGGTACTTGATCCCATGGTGTTGTTCGGGGCCATCGCCTGACTCGCTCCACCCTGTGCAGTCGTCCCGCACCCGGCGAGGGCTAGACCAAGGAAAGCTACCCCTGCCCAGCCGATCCATCTCGTGTTGCCCATGCCACATGCCCCCAACGCGCTTATATTACATACTGTAGTATAAGCCTTGGGTTGCGTCAACTTGGGGCAGAAACGTTAGATCCACTCTCGGGGCAACATTGCAAATCCGGCTTCCCAGCGCACTTCAGCGGCAGAGGACGAGAAGCCCCTCCGCAACCGTCAGGGCGATCGCCGCTGTCCCGACCATCAGGCGAGTGCCGATGCAGCGATCCCACCAAGACGGAGCCCTCCGGGTCTCCAGGAACCGCACGCGCGCCTCGAGCGCGCCGGTCAATCCAACGCGCGCCTCAACTCCAGCAGAGCCCCCGGCAGCGGCCAGCAGAGCCGACAGAAGTGGCTGGTCATCGCCTCCGCAGGCAGACACGGCCAAGGTGTCCGCAACGATTTCACGGCGCACCAGGTATCGCTGGTAGAGCGCCTGCATCCCGAAAGCTCGCAGCGCTTCGGACAAGACCTGCAGCACCGTCTGCTGCAGAGGGTCGCGAACCAGGGCGTGCGCCGCCTCGTGATACATGACGGCTCTTCGGGCTGGCCCGTCCAGCGCGTCCCAGAGACCTCGGGAGATGCCGACCCGAGGGCGATATCCCCCCCAGGTGAAGGCGTACCGCTCTGATCTGTCATCGATGAGATACCAGTCCGCCGCCATCAGCACGCCATCCTGAACGGCCTGGGGAAACGGCTGCAGCAGCGGCGCGAGGCGATCGGACACCTGCCGACGCTGACGCCTGTAGCGTACTGCCGCCGATACGATGCGATACCAGAAGGTCAAAGTCGCCCCACTAAGGAGGGCGACGGCAAGCCATAGCCAGATCGGCGTCGCGGGGTGCCCGCTCCTCATCCGCAGCCAAAGGAGGTGGTGCAAGCCGCTGATCAGGGCAAACGCCAAAGCTACCGCCAGCGCCGCGGTCCACAGGATCGCCATCGCGAAATGGGAGTAGGCACTAAGAACTTGCCGTCGGCTCACCCTCGCCCCTCCCCTGCCGCCGCTCTTGCAGCAGCCGCTCAAGCTGCTCGATCACCTTCGGATCCAGTGTTCCGATGGTATCCAGGAAATGCGCCAAGCCCGAATCCCCGGATTGCGAGAGCAAGTCCACGGCAGCTTGGGCCGCCCTTTCCCTAACGACGTCCTCACCCGGGAGAGCGGTGTAGTGGTAATGTCGACGCTCCCCGCCGCGTACCAGCAGTCCTTCCTGGACGAGCCGGTTGAGGACGGTTTGGACAGCGTTCAGAGAGATCTCCCGATCCTTTCGCAGCACCGTACATACGTCCGAAGCGCTGCATGGTCCGCTCTCCCGCACGATCCACAATACCTTCTGGCGGAGAGCCCACTTGACCATGCAGAGATACCCCCTGTCTACTACACACTGTAGGGAACGCTACGCAGGGCGTCAAATGCCTTCCCCGTTGCCGTACGGGTGTACAATTGGCTCGCAATCAACCAGGCGGTTGTTCCAGGGCGAAGCTGCCGTACTCAAGTGTCAAGACATAGTCTCTCGCACAGCACTGGATGATGTCACCCGCCTTGGCGTCCGGGGACAGTTCGATCTCCATATCGCAATCAGAACAGCTCGCCTCGTAGAATCGCGTCGCTACAAGGCTGTGATCCGACCTAGTCGAATGTAGGTCCCTGCTCAGTTGGAACACTCGAATCGGTCCCCCAACCCGATTCCATCTGGAATGGCGACATCGAGATCGCAGTCTGGGCACCTGACAGTTCGCCTCATTGCATCCCCTTCTAGAGTAGCTTAAGGGCTCGTGCGATCTTGCCCCGATCGAAACCTCTGAAAACTTCACCGTCGATGACGATCATCGGTGTCCCCCGGACACCATGGGTCCAGTTCAGAAGCTCGTCCATGTACTCCGGATTCGCCGCAACGTCCTTTCCCACGTACGCGAATCCCTTGGCCTGGAGGAAGCTCATCACCGTCGCGTTGCGTTTAGGGGCAATTTGGATCCTCATCGCATGGCTTCGTCCAGTCCATCCGGAAAGGCGGATGTCAGCCTAGCCAACGAGTCAGCTCTCCGCTACGTTAGCCTCAAAACTCTCCAAAGCACAACGCAAGAGAGTTCGGCTTGCGACCCCATTTCACTCCGTCGACGAGATGTTCACACTTCTGGCCCGGCAGACGGATTGCGGTGTCGCTTCTAGATCGAGCACATGCGGATGAAGCGCGCCACCCCTTCCGCTGTTGGCGGAAGCCTCCAGCAGTTGACTGGGGTCCGGAGGAATATCGGAGGTGGTCCTGTGCGTTCTGGCCGCATTGCGTCCGTGGTTTGCGCTGCCCTCATTCTTGCCGGTTGCAGCGGGACGGGGACGCCCGCAGAATCCTTGGGCCCGGCGACCGTGCACAAGGCAGCGCCCCGGGTGGGTACGACCGAGTACGCATACGCTCCGCCCGGTCCTAGACTTCCCGTCTCTGCCATGCTGGATGGCCCGGTGCGCACACTGCCTGGGCACTCCTCGGCTGCGGCAGACTTCGCACCGGGCTTCGGGTTCCTCTTGCCGCATCTCGTTAGCAAGATAGGCTCGGATGGTGCGACGGAAGATGCCCTCTGGCTGATCAACCCGAATACTGGGGCGAAGACGAACCTCGTCGCGAAGGCTAGCCTCGGCCCGAACTACGGTGGACGCTACGTCGGCGGTGGGCGGATGCTCTGGACACCGATGTTTGGTTCCAACGGACCGCTCGTCTACTACCTCGAAGATCTCGGAACCGGGAGAATCACGAGCTACCGAGTCGCCACGCGAGACCTCGTCCAGCTCGCCGGCGCCAAGGTCCAGGGGGGCCTCCTATACACCTCCCTGGACGTCGGCACGACCTGCACCGAGACGACCCTGTCGGCACGGGATCTCGCGACAGGGAGCGTCTCCGCACTGATGGAGGCGAAGACCTGCCATGACGTCTCTACGGCAAAGGCGGCCCCGGAGCCGCAGCGAACGCGCGGTCCTCTTCCACTGCGGCTCCAGCATGCGGCGATCGATGGCTGGGCGCTCTCGGGGCACACGCTCTACCTCGTCCTCGTAGGAACAACGCCGGGACTCGGCAGCGCCTCGACGCTCGCTTCCCTGGACCTTCGCACGGGAGCCGTGAAGAGCTTGCTACGCTCGCCCGGCTACTTCGGATCGCTCGTGGCGGACAGTCAGGTCGTCGCCTTCACGGAGATCACGGGAACGCTCCATCTCGTCTACGTGCTGCGCAAGGGAAACCAGCGCCTCGTAGTGCTGGGCGATGGGAGCGGCGTCACCGTCTCGGGCCCGCTCGTCACCTACCAGCCGGACGCCGCGCCGGGAGGGCTTGTCTACGACGCGGCGACGGGAGCCGTCTATCGTTTGCTGCCCAAGACGGGATTCCCGTCTCTCTTCGACGGCTACCTCGCCTGGACCAGTGCGAACGGCTTCTCCTACGCCCGCATCGACCCTTCTCTCCTACAAGGCACTGCCGTGGCCAAAGACTGAACGCCACGTCGGGGAGAGCGCCGAACCTCGACCGCAGGAGCACGAAGCCTGGGTGTGACCTTACGCAGTCGTCTGGCTGATGCCACATCGGTCACCCTCGATGGAGCCAGGGGTGTGCCATCCGACCTCGCCACACGTGTCATACGTTTGAACGCAAGGCCCAGATTCCGCTCTAGGAGCCCGTTCCGGGCCGGGGCGCGTAGCCGTCGTGACGCCGTGTGCACCGGAATGCGAGCGCGCAGATCGGGCTCAATTCAGCGGCATCCGGATCGGTGGTGATCGAGCTGCAAGACGCGGCATACTCGAATACAGCACTCCCAGCGCACCTCATGCTCCTGTTCGGTGCGACCCTATCCGATGGCACCAATGCGCTGGTTACGACGACGGCGAAAGTCTCGACCCGACCGCCACTCATCTCGCAGCCCAACAAGACGACGCCTGCATTCCACCGCCTGCGGGCGCGAACTGGAATCCGCAACTAGTTCCTTCTAGTCTTTTGGAGGCACTCTACTGCGTCTTGGGTTACTTGCCTTGCGGCGAGTGGTTGGTAAACAGTTTGTGTAATAAAGTGCATTCCGTCACCTAAGCGATTCAGGCTCGGGGAAATACGCGCAGTTAACACGAAGTACTCGCACCCACGTGCTTGCCTTCGTGAGGTGCCGCTTCAAGACTCTCGTGGAGGATATTACCTGTTGGTGGCAAACCCTTGCTCGGCGGGAGAACGGACCCGAGCGAACGGGGGATTTGGCAATGAAGGCAATGTCTTGGCCGACTCTGCGGGCGACAGGAGTGGCCCTTGCAGCGCTCTTGGCGCTCTCGGGCTGCGCTCCAAGCACCGCACCGGAAGCAAAGCCTGCTTTGCCGAAGCGCGTCGGAGACTTCACGCTGCAGTGGGTGAAGGGGAATGGAGCACTGCTGCGCTCGCCGCAGTCGATCTCCATCGGCAACGCCACGTTCACCATTGGCTCCGGAAGGTCGTACCTCATCACCGCCAGCATGCCTGATGGCCGACCGAGCGCTTCCGAGCCCGCCACATGCCCTCCCGTGCCCGTGTGGCAGGTAGACCTCGCCGGCCCGGAACCCGGCATGCTCTGTCCGGAACCGGGGGGGCTAGTGCTCGAACTCTTTTCGTCCAATGGCCCGGGCAAGCCACTTGGGGCGTCAGCGGCGGACATCATTAGGGGTGCCCCACCGGCTGTACTTAGCCCGAACAGTCTTGGCGGGTACATCGTTGCGGGCGGCGTCGTATGGTGGCTCAGGGCGAGCGGTGGGACAACCCTCGCATCAGGCATTTTGAGCACCTTGACCTCCGCCACCGCCGCGCTGCCCCCGCAGCTACTGCCTTCCGCGGCGGGAACGAGACTGCTGTCTCTGAGCGACCAGCTCTACATCTTGCAGCCTGTAGCCACTGGCTACGACGTTTCGCACCTTGTTCTAGGGAACCCTGAGCATCTTGAGGTGGGGCTTGAGCCGCTGGGAGCCGTCCCCCTGGGGCACGTCTGGGCCATCGACCAGGATGGCGGCATCTGGATGACGACGAAGGCGGGTACCGCTCGCATTGACCTGATACGAGCCGTGCCCGGACAAGCCGACGTGAGCACCTGGCACGCCAAGGGGCAGCTTGTCGGGGTAGGGCTAGGCTTTCTCGCCTACCTCGCCCCGGCTGCAGGCCAGAAGACCTTGCACCTCATGTTCCCACTAAGCCATCGCACCCTGGTCGTACGCGGGCTTCGGCCTCCCTTCGCTTCCATGCAACAAGCCGAGGACGGCAGTATCTATCTCTACCTGCATCTCGCCACCGGAAGGCGAGTTGTCCGGATCGCGTGGTCGCCTTTGAAGTGACCTATTGAGGTGGTGACTGGGATGAGATTCCCGTACACCAAGGCAACCGCAATCGCTGCGCTCACCGTGATACTCCTTGCGGCCTGCGGTAGCCAGGGCACGCCCAAGGTGCGGCCCTCGTCCCCCGTCGCACAGCAGGGCCGCCTCATCGGGTCTGCCGTCCCACTCGCCTTGGCATCCAAGACGCAGGCATCCTTATTCGGCAAGCCGCCCATTCACGTGGTGCCAACCCGCCTCGCCATGGCAACCCGTAGCGTAGGCTGGGCTGCCGGCAAAGGCCTCGGCGAGCAGGCCCAGTCCTACCTCGCGCTCGGCACGTCGGATGGTGGGTCCAGCTTCCGGGTGCTCTTCACGGCACCCGCACCGATCGTCGCGGTGGCTGCACCCGATGCCCGCCACGCCTTCTTCCTGGAACAGCAGTGCGCCAACGGTGGATATTGCACGAGCCTCCTGCAGGAGTGGCGCAGCGGCGACAGGGCACCGCAGACGCTCTGGCGCGGAAATGCTGATGGTGCCATCGCCCTGGCTTTTCCAACAGCGCAAGCGGGCTACTTTGCTGTGGCCGACATGACGTCGTCAGACGACACCGTCCACCTCTTTGCGACCCTCGACGGCGGCAAGACCTTCGTAGAGCGCCCGCAGCCTTGCGGCAGTTGGAACCCGAGCGCTCCGGGAGCCATCTACTTCAGCGACCCCAGCACGGGCTGGCTACTGTGCGGCGGAGAAGTCGGTGGGGCCGACGGGACGCAGCAGGCGAAGTCCCTCTACGCCACGCGCGACGGCGGCCGAAACTGGTCGCTGATTGCCTCCACCTCTGCCCACAGCGGCGGGTCGCTGCCCACGCTAGGCTTCAGCGACGCGCTCTTCTTCGCCAGTTCCCAGGTGGGCTACGTCGGCCTCGACGGCAACGGGATCTACGGCACCGCAGACGGCGGCCGCACATGGCGCAAGGTCTTCGCATCCGCCGATCCACCCGGTAACTGGGCACTCTCGATCGGCTTCCTGTCGGGCGGCTTCGGCTGGTTCCTGGGCGGCCGCGGGCCAGCCCTTCAGGAAACAGACAACGGCGGCAGCACATGGCGCGACGTGGGCAGCGCAACACCGCCGGTACCGGACGGGACCGGATGGGATCTCGGCGGCGGCCTTGCGATCTCCCTGGCTCGGCCCTCCGTCTACCGTTGGAGCCAAGGGCGGGCACAACTGGTCCTGAGCAGCGACGGCGGCGGGACCTGGACGAAGCTCACGGACCTCGCCCTGCCTGGCTACGCCGCGGCCCTGAGTGCGACCTCCCCCTACGATCTGACGGTCGGGGAAAACCTGATGAAGACAGCGTTCATCGCCAATTCCTCGGACCTCGGCCGGACCTGGTCCAGGATCCGCCTGCCAAAGGGATGGCAGGTCTGGGCGCTCGGCTACTGGCGCCGTGCCGACGGCTGGGTCGTGGCGGACTACCAGAACACCCGTTTCGGTGTCTTCAGCTGCGGACAGCGCATCTGCACACGCGTACCCACACCCTTCTCACCCCTCTGGGCGCAGATGACCGATCCCCTTTCGGGCTTCGCCGCCGGTAAGGACGCGAGTGGCCGCTGGGCCCTCTTCACAACCCAAGACGGCGGCCGCCACTGGACCGAGCGCACCCTGCCAGAGGACTTCAACATGGGCGGCTCAGGGGCCAAGGGCCGTCTCGCGTGGCTCTACCAGGTGGACGACTACCCCGCCGAACCCAACCCGCCACCCCCGCTCTACGGCGGTACGATCGCCCTGGTCAGCTCGGATGGCGGCCGCACGTGGCGCGAGATCGTCCTGCCGGCAGGGCTTCAGGCTGTTGTCTCGCTGTCCTTTGCGAATGCCTCTGACGGCCTGCTCGTCACCTCAAGTCCTGTGACGGGCACCTCGTGCTGGTCAACATCCGACGGCGGCCGCACGTTTCACCTGCTTCCATGAGGAGAGACCGGAGCGCTCTCGACGCGCCTCTGTCCTTGGGACGCGCACTCGTACAGCGAGGGTCGGATGGGACCTCGGGCGGTCATCGCCGAGCGGTCAGCGTTACCAACTCTGTCTGCTGTGGAGTGTGACGACTCGATGCGCTGCCCGCCGACCACAACTCGCAACGGTAGGAGGAAAACCATGATCTACCACTCTTTGGAGAGGGCTGCAGGGTTTGTTCGCCGCGTGCCAGGAAGCGAGTGAAATGCCCAAGAAGGCCCCACCATGTCCAAGAGGTGATGAATCTGAGCTACACCGGAGGACTCGGTTGGTCTAGGCTGGTCGGTCGACGAGCAGCCTCCCATCCTTACAAGGAGGCCCTTGTCGATCTTGACGAAGCTCTTGTTCAACTTCTGGTTGAAAGGGAGCAACTGGGCGGCGACGACCCTGGCATTCCGCATCTAAACCGCCTGGAAGCACTAACTGAGGCCCATCAACTCGACCCAATGCTACTTCCAGAGGTTTTCCGGGTGTTAGATAGCGTCCCTGGCGGCACATCCCCCGCACCCTACGCACCCTTCCGTTCCGTGAGGACCTTGTCCCACGGGGCGTCCTCTCCATCATGCAGGGGGTTGTTCTCAACAACGCGAGGTGCACCATCACCCACGCTATTCAGCTGGGTGAGGCCTCCGAAGTGCACATGGAGATCACAACCGAGACCGTTGGAGGAGCCCGTTTCAATCAGCGTCGCCCTCGAGGGTCCCCGTCCCTACGAGAGTGTGCGCTGGAGAGGCGGAGGAGGCGGTCGCCGGTTCGAAAGTCATTTCCTTGTGATCCCTGAACTTCCCGGCGATCTCCAGGGCATTCGCTTCTTTCTGACTCCTGCGATAGCCGACGAGCGACGACCACGCATCATCGATGTGACTGTTGATTCGCCAGTACCGTTCGTAGGCGCACAAGAGACGGAACCCTGATCCTACTGAGCCCAACCACGTACCGTGAACATTTGCGGCTGAAAGACCGTTGGGCCCAATCCCTTTCAGGGTGTGCCGCCCCATCCCGCAACATTGGTCGATAAACATTCGGCACCTAAGAGCCTTCTCGGAAACCTCTGTTTCAGAAGCGTGTGGGAATCCAAGGGGGTTGGGTATACTGATCCCTGAGGTGGCACATCGTGGCGGTTCCTGCGGTACAACAGCTCGCGCAAGTCATCAGCCAACTCCCGCCGCTTGACCAAGAGTTCCTGTACCGTCGTCTGGAGAGGCTTCTCCAGCCCAGACTCAGCCCCCAGGTGGTCGTTGACTTCAGAGAGAAGCGCTTTGCCAACGGCTTCAGTTGCCCGCATTGCAAGAGCACCCACATCCACCGGCACGGCAAGTACAAGGACCGCTGGCGCTACCGTTGCGTTGACTGCAGGAAGACCTTCAACGATGCGACCGCTTCACCGCTGGCGGGCACGCACTACGGCATCGACAAGTGGCTCAAGTACGCGAAGTGCATGAGCCAGGGGATGAGCATTCGCCAATCCGCTCAGGAGGTTGGCGTCAGTGTACCGACCGCCTTCTACTGGCGGCACAAAATCCTCACTGCGTTGCGCAAGCTGCCGAAGCCCACCTTGACGGGCATTGTGGAAGCGGACGAGACCTTCTTTCTGGAGTCGCAGAAGGGGTCCCGCCATCTGACCCGACCTGCCAGATACTCAGGTGAGAAGGCTCCGATGCGCGGCATCAGTCACCACCAGGTCTGCGTGCTCGTAGCGCGCGACAGGCAGACATCAACCGTCTCCGAGGTCGTCGGGCGTGGGCGCGTGACAGCGGAGCAGATAGAGACCGCCTTGGACGGCGTGCTGCACGACTGCGTACTCTGTACTGATGCGGCGAGCGCGTACCGCACGTACGCGACCGACAAGGAGATCCAGCTCGAAGCCCTAAACGCTAGGCGAGGCGTGAAGAAGCGGGGCATCTACCACCTCGGCAACGTGAACGGCTACCACAGTCGTTTGAAGCGGTGGATTCGCCCCTTCAACGGTGTAAGCACCAAGTACCTGCCGAACTACCTTGTCTGGTTCCAACGTATGGATTCCACGAATAACATTCCCCGCAACGTGGTTGCCAGTCGTCTGCTGGATCACAGCCACATGCCCATGGTGTTCACCACAACAAAAGATCTTGGTTGTTCTTGAGTTCGACAGATATTGGAGTATACTGGAAATAGGAGGAATAGTAATGAAACGCATCGGAATATATATTGCCGCAATAGCTCTGATGTTGGCGGGATGCAGTGCAACCAACAGCGCGGCTCCGGCGAAGAGCGGTAAGAGCTCGGTAATTCATCATCATCATTTCAGTTGGATCCGCATGCTTTCGCCGGACTCCGGATGGGCGCTCGGCAGTAACGGAAGCACCGTTTACCACACCGCAAACGGCGTCGCATGGACTTCCTCGGGTCCGACTCGCCATAGCTTGCGCAGCCCTTATGGATCCATCCTATACCCACTCTCAGTCAATGAAGCCTGGTACGCCGATACGGTAAACGGCTCCACGATCGGTCTATACCACACTACGGACGGCGCAAAACTCTGGACGTACCAGACTCTTCACTTCGCTTACATTCCAGGAGTCCAGGGGTCGGACCCGCTCGGAGGTCCTGTCTCGATAAGCTTTGCGGGTCAGGAAGACGGCTGGATTATGGTTGCGCCAGGGCACGGCATGAGCACGGAGCCTGGGGTCCTATACCGCACCGTGGACGGAGGAGCGACGTGGCGGGTAGTCGCGTCGACGTATGCGAGCAGCGGTAC
>JAJYSJ010000032.1 GCA_021793645.1 Bacillota bacterium | reverse complement strand
AGACTGAGACCGGAGATCCGTCGCGTCTTCGAACTGCTCCGCGTCGACCCGCTCATCCTCACGCAGGCCTACGTCACATAGCCCTGAAATTCATCATGCCGACGTCCCCAACATGCGAAACGTCTGCCGAAGAGGTACGCGCGCGCTCTACCGCCGCGATATCCACGCACAGCGAGCATCGCCTGGATGAAGGTCTCCTGCGTCAGGTCCTCCGCGAGCTGCGGATCGCCGATGAGTCCGAGGAGATAGTGGCGTACGGCCGGCGACTCTGTTTGGTACCAGGCCGTCAGGTCGTACCCGGCCATCTCATCTCCCCCTGCCCTGTAGTGGCGAACCGGCGGCCGTTTCGTTACAGGACGCGGAAAGCGGGCGAGATCATCTCGCCCGCTCCCTAGAACATCCGTCCGATCGCATCATGTCCCGGCATGCCCACTTGGACGCCCCGTTCCGCGGCGGCTGGCGTGACCGATTCCATTGGCGCCGCCAGCAGTTCCTCCACCGTCCGCACACCGACTGCCCGCGCCGCAACGATTCCGCGTGCGCGCAGCTTCTCGGAAAGAAGCCCGACGTCCAGGGCGCCGCACATGATGTAGCCCTCGTCCGTCGTGACGATCGCCAGATGGGTGCGGGGAAGTTCCACCTCGATACCGAGGGCCGTGTGCTCACCAAGGGCGATTGGCCACATGCGAACCACTGCTTCACCTCCTCCGCCCTTGCCTATGCGGCAGGTGCGGCGTCGGCTTCGCTAGTCCGCGACGTGGGCGAGGCGCGAAAGGCGCTGCATGTACAGTTCCTGCAGCCGCGTCGTCACCGGGCCCGGCGTGCCGTCGCCGATCAGCCGCCCGTCGATCTGAACGATTGGGGTGACAAACGATGTTGTGCTGGTAAGGAATACCTCATCGGCCTGCATCAGTTCCTCCTGGGAAGCGAAGCGCTCCGCCACGGGCAGGTTTTCCGCGTTCGCCAGTTCCAGGACGACGCCGCGCACAATGCCGGAGAGGATCCAGTTGCTCTCGGGTGCCGTCACGATGCTGCCGTGGCGCACCATCCAGATGTTCGTCGCCGAACCTTCGGTGACCCCGACCCCGGCGCGCACCAGAATGGCCTCTCGCACACCCCGCGCTGCCGCATGCTGGCGCGCGAGCACGTTCGGCAGAAGGGATACCGACTTGATGTCGCAGCGCAGCCAGCGCAGGTCCGGTTCCGTAATTGCGGAAACGCCGTGCGCGAGTCCTTCCTGGTCGAGGGGAGCATCCTTCAGATACGCGATGACCGTCGGCGGCACGATCTCCGACGGGAATCGGTGGTCCCGCGGAGCTACTCCGCGCGTCACCTGCAGATAGAATGCGGCGCGGCGCGGATCCTCCCTGTGCAGGAGCTCATCCGCGACCGCGCGAATCTCGGATCGCGTAAAGGGTAGCTTCAGTTCCAGGGCAGCGGCGGATCGCTCGAGGCGCTGCAGGTGGCGGTCAAGGTCGATGAACTGGCCGTCCCACACAAGCGCCACTTCGTAGATGCCATCCGCAAATTGTAGCCCGCGTTCGTCGACGGGCAGCCGGGCCTCGCTGTAGTCCAGGTATTCGCCGTTCAAGTAGATCAGCAAAAGGCCCACCATTCCTTCCGTCATTGTGCGCCTGGGAGGTGCCCCATGCAGGCGACGCGCATCGTGGTCACGGGTGCCAGCGGCGGGATCGGGGCGGCGACCGCGCGCGCCCTCGCGGCGCCCGGCAGCCGGCTCATCCTTCACTATCACATGCAAGAAGTGCTGGCGCGAACCCTAGCCGGAGAACTTTCCCAGCAAGGCGCCCAGGCCTACCCGCTCGGCGCGGACTTCGCCGACCTCGATGCGGTGGACCGATTCGCCGCACTTGCCCGCGACCGGATCGGACCACCCGAGGTGCTCGTCCATGCTGCAGGCATGAGTCAGTTCGCCCTCTTGCAGGACCTTCCCTTGTCGGAGTGGAGGAAGTTGCACGATGCGCATCTTGGAGCAGCGTACAGACTCCTTCAGGCAATGCTGCCGGACATGGTGCGCCAGGGGTTTGGCCGCGTCGTGCTGATCGGCTCGGTCTTCGGCCAGCGCGGCGGCGCCATGGAGGCGGCCTACGCAGCAGCGAAGGCCGGCTACGGTGCCCTGGCGCGCGCGCTCCTTGGCGAAGTGGGACGCAGTCGCGTCACTGTCAACGTGGTCGCTCCAGGCGCCATTGCAACCCCGATGCTCGGCCGACTCGATCCCGAGGAGCGCGGCCGCCTAGAAGAGACGATTCCGGCCGGCCGTCTTGGCCGACCGGAGGAGGTTGCGGACGCGGTGCGCTTCCTGGTCTCGCCGGATGCCGCCTATATCTCAGGCATTACGCTCGCAGTCGACGGCGGCTATTCGACGTAACGCGTCAGTTCCTGCGCGGTCTTCTTGCGCCAAGGCTTCGGCTCCTCGTCTGGGTAGCCGAGTGCGAGGTAGCAGATCGGCTCCTCGTCATCCGCAAGGCCGAGCAGCGGGCGGACCTTGCGGCTTGCGACGAGTTGGCCCGTGTGCCAGCGCGCTCCGATGCCCCGTTCCCATGCGGTGAGCTGCAGGATGTAGGCGCAGATCGCGCAAGACGCGTAGTCCTCGCGCTGACGCTTCTCGTCGGCATCGAGGTGCTGGATGACATAGACGATCGTACGCGCCTGCGTCACCTCGCGGCGCAGCGCGTCGAGGTCGCCCGGGGGCTTGCCATCGCGTGCGGAGCGCTCCATCTGGAGTTCCACCCGCAGGTCCGCGAGCCGGGAAAGCGCCGCGCCGCGTACGACAACGAATCTCCAGGGTTCCGTATGCCGATGGTTGGGTGCGTTGGTCGCCGCCTCAAGCAGTTCAGAGAGCACCTCGGGCGCGATCTCCTGCGAACGAAAGCGATAGACCGTGCGGCGTTGCCGCACGGCCTGAAAGACCGGATGTTCAGCCATTAATCGATGATACCTCCCGAAGCCCAATGTCGACGGGCGTAATGCACTCCGGCACGGCCGACGCGCTGGAGGGAGTGCTCCAACATGCCTGCGCCGCGCTCGAGGCTGCGCCGCACCCGGCTGATCGTCGCTGTGGAGGCGCCGGTCTGCTGTGCAATGACCTCGTAGGTGTTTCCCTCGAGGAGCTGCGCCGCCACCTCCACGCGCTGCGCCGCGTCGCGGAGTTCTCCCGGCGTCCAGACCTCAGTCAGCAGGGACTCCAGTTCCTCCGGCGTACGGGCAGCCGCAACCACGCGCGTCAACAGTGCAAGGCCTTGCGTCCGGAAGCTTCCCTCAGACAGAGCGATCCCTCCTTTCTCCGCGTTCCTAGTCAATAGCAACGGAGTAGATCGTGCAGCGGTTCCGGCCGTCGCCCTTGCTGCGGTAGAGCGCTTGGTCGGCTGCCTGCAGAAGTCCCTCGACGTCATCCGCGTGGTCTGGCCAAGTCGCGATGCCGATGCTGACCGCGAGCGCAACGTCGTAGCCGAGCGGAATCTGCTGGGCTGCGATCCGAATGCGCTCCGCGATGTGCTGCGCGGCTTCGGCCGGTGCGTCCGGCAGCAAGATGATGAACTCGTCTCCAGCGTAGCGCACTACGATATCCGTAGCACGCACCTCCCGCCGCATGATCTCGGCGAGCTCACGCAGGAAGCGGTCTCCTGCCGCATGTCCAAACTGATCGTTCACGTTTTTCAGGCAGTCCGAGTCGATCATGAGGACGGATAGGGGGCTGCCCGTCTCCCGCGCAGTTGCCAGGGCCTTGGGGATTGCCTCGTCGAGGTAGCGCTGGTTGTATAGGCCGGTCAAACCGTCCGTGATGCTCAGTAGGCGCATCTTGCGATAGAGACGGCCTGTTTCATCGAACAGGCGAGCGTTCTCGATCGCGAAGGTGGCGTGCCGAGCGAAGATCTCCGCCAAGTGGAGTTCTGCGTCCTTGAATCGGTTCGCACCGTTGCGAGACAGGCGCAAGACTCCAACGACCTGTCCGCTGATCTTCAGTGGAACGAACACGGCGGAAGTCGCGGCGTCGGGCGTGCCGGGGATCCGCTCCGCACGCTCGTCTTGCTCGATATCGCCCGAAATCACCGTTTCGCCGGTGCGAGCAACCCAACCCGCCAGGCCGTGGCCGATCGGTACAGGCCAAGACGTCAGGACGGAGGCCTCATCGCTCGAGAAGTCCGCTGCTATGTCGACAGCCTCTGGAATCAACTGCGTTCCGTCCTCCGAGAGGAGGTAGCAGACGGCGTAGTCAGCGTACGTCAGCCGGCGCAGAACGGCGACGACGCCGCGCAGCATCTGGCCGAGGTCCTCGCCGCTCCGAAAGCTGCTCGCCTGGAAGATCTCCTCGAGGAGCCCACGGACCCGCCTCTGCTCTCGCGCGTCATGGGAAAGGAACGACGAGAGGAAGCCGACGATCAGCATCATTGCGTCCATGACAAAAATCTGTGCCAGGAAGTCTGCCTGGGGCCGTTGGATGAGTAGAGGGGCAAAACTGAATACGACCGCCAGCAAGGCGATCGGAAGCACGCGGCGGAACGGCTGGAAGAGCGCAGCGCCAGCGACGATGACGAAGTAGAGTGAGACCAGTGGGGAAACCTGCCCGCCGGATGCCAGTACACCGACCGCGACATAGATGAGGGCGAGGTAGGAGAAGTCGAAGGACCGCACGGACTTCGGCTTCCAGAAGGTAAACGCTGCTGTCGCGAACGTCAGGGCTGCATCCCCGGCGAGTAGAGGAAGGTTGCGGTGCCGCATCGCTCCAGGCCAGAAAATGGCAACGGCGGCGACCACCGTGCTCAGCACGAATAGTCCCGCTACCGCGTTGCCATAGAGCGAGTTCGCCCATTTGGACACCCTAACCCCTCCGTAAAGGGGCTTCGACAGCAGATACAGATCTCCTGTACAAATTGTAGGAACGCCTTGCCAATTTCGCCAGGAGTTAACCGGTGCCGCCTGAGGAGTTGCCGCCGCCGCTTGAGGATCCGCCGCCGCCCGAAGATCCACCGGATGATCCTCCCCCGGAGGACGAGGAACCGCCGCCGCCGCCGCCGCCCTGCGAACTGGCCATCTGCATCAGCGCCTGCTTCACAGCCGTCGAGATCGCCTGGGACATCTTCGGTGACTGGATGACCTTTTCCATTGTCGCTTCCAGCGCCTTCTGCCCCATCGGAGTGCTGAGCGCCTGCTCCAGTTGGCTGCTGCCGCCGGAAGAGGAACCGCCGGACGACGAAGAGCCGCCGGAGGATGAGGACCCGCTGCTGCTGCCCGAGGATCCGCCGGAGGATCCTCCTGAAGAGCTTCCATCCGAAGAGCCACCGCCCGAGGACATCCCTCCAGACGATCCTCCCGAAGAACCCGAGGACGATCCCCCGCTCTGACCTTGCGATGAACCGGCGCTGGTCGTGCCCTGCTGTCCGGACACCATGCCGCTTGAGGACCCGCCCATCGGCGGCGTCGCGCTGCTGCCCATGTGCAGAGAGCAGCCGGCGAGAAGCACCGCAGAAGCGGCGACGGCGAGAAGAGTACCGCGCAAAAATACCACCTGCCCGGGCCTAGCGTGGACTCAGCGCGCCGCGTCTATTCCGATGTCGTCTCGCCATAGTGCGCCAGGGAACTGAACGCACGCAACCGCGTCGTAGGCGGCGGTGCGCGCGGAAAGGATGTCGTCGCCGCGCCCGACGAGGCAGAGCACGCGCCCGCCAGCCGTCTCAAACCCATTCTCCCTGCGCTTCGTGCCGGAATGGAACACGAGCGCATGTTTCGCTGCATTCGCAAGGCCGTCGATCGCGGCGCCCGTGTTGGGCGCTTCAGGGTATCCTTCCGCCGCCATCACGACGCCGACGGCGGCCGATGAAGCGACTAGCTGCCGATTCGGCAGCGCGCCGTGCGCCGCACCTTCCAGCCACGGCAGGATCGACTCCTCGAGCGCCGGCAGAATCACCTGAGCTTCCGGATCGCCAAAGCGCACGTTGTACTCGAGCACCATCGGCCCGCGCTCCGTCAGGATGAGCCCGGCGTAGAGCGCGCCCTGGAACGGGGTGCCGCGCTCTGCGAGCAGGTGCAATAGCGGCGCGATCGTCCGCTCCGCGCATACCTCCGCGTCCGGCGTTATGGGCACAGGGCAGATCGCGCCCATCCCGCCCGTGTTGGGGCCGGCATCGCCGGTCAAGAGTCGCTTGTGGTCCCGCGCCGTGGGCAAGAGTGCATAGTCCCTTCCGGCGCACAGCGCGATCAGCGAGACCTCCGGCCCGCGCAGCCGCTCCTCCAGCAGCACCGTGCCATGCTGCTGCAGGAGGCGCCGCGCCGCGCGCCGCGCGCCGGCGGCGTCCTCCGCCACGATGACGCCCTTGCCTGCAGCCAGACCGTCCGCCTTTAGGACAGTCCTTTCAGGATGCATCGCCAAGGTCTGCTCGACCTCCCCGAAATCCCGGCAGAGCGACGCCGCGGCAGTCTCGATCCCCGCAGCGCGCAGCAGCGTCTTGGCGTACGCCTTGCTCGCTTCTATCTGCGCACCGCGCCGGTCGGGGCCAAACACGGCGATGTTTTCGGCGCGCAGCGTCTCCGCCACGCCGAGCACAAGCAGCTCCTCGGGTCCAGGGACGACGAGGTCGATCCCCAGGCGCCGCACAGCCTCGATGACCTGCCCCGGGTCTGCGGCGTCTCCGGCTACAGGTTCGGCGACGTCCTGCATGCCGTCGCTGCCAGGCAGAGCGAACACCTCAGCGCCGCCGCGATGTAGAGACCAGGCGAGGGCGTGTTCGCGCCCGCCCCGGCCCAGTACTAGTACGCGCATCAGTGGCGGAAGTGCCGGATGCCGGTGAAGTAGAGGGCGAGGCCGCTTTCCTTTGCAGCATCGATCGACTCCTCGTCGCGCAAGGATCCGCCAGGCTCCACCACTGCGGCAATACCTGCCTGCGCGGCCAGCTGCACGACATCGCCGAACGGGAAGAAGGCGTCCGAGGCCAGCACGGCGCCCCGCGCCGCTTCGCCCGCCTGCTCGAGGGCTGCCCTGGCCGCGCGCACACGACTTACCTGCCCCGCTCCGATCCCAAGCGTCACTCCTCCCCGCACCACCACGATTGCGTTCGAGCGCGCGTGCTTCACGACGCGGTACGCAAATCCGAGGTCTGCCGCAAGGTCCTCCCGCGCAGTGCCTGCAGCGAGCTTCCATTCGTTCGGGGGTGGCGTCGCACGGTCGGGGGTCTGGGCAGCGAACCCTCCACCGACGGCGCGCAGCTCGACACCCGCACGCGGGACGGCGGGCGCCGTAAGAACGCGCAGGTTCGGCTTTTTGACCAGGATCTCGCGCGCGCCGGCATCGACGTCCTCCGCAATCACGACCTCGAAGAATCGGCTCACAAGGTACTCCGCGACTTCCGGGCTGATCCTGCCGCGCAGCGCCACGACGCCTCCGAATGCCGCCTCGTCGTCAGCCGCCACGGCTGCCCGCAGGGAGTCCAGCAGTGTGTGATGCTCTGCGGCGCCCGACGGCGTCTGGTGCTTGATGACGCATGCGCCGCCTGACCGCAGGTCAAGACACAGGCGCCATGCCGCATCGGCGTCAAGCAGGTTGAGGTAGGAAAGCTCCTTGCCCTGCAGCGGCTGCGTGGCGGCGACGCCCGCGCTTCCATCCCGGTAGAGGGCGGCAGACTGATGCGGGTTCTCGCCATACCGCAAGGTCGCAGCGAGCTGCGCCTCGGCCATCGGGAAGGCCGGCCAGTCCCCGCCCGAAAGGTAGTTCGCGATCGCCATATCGTAGCGCGCAGTGTGCGCAAAGGCCTCCGCTGCAAGCCGGCGCCGAAGGTCTGCGTCCTCCGCGTCGATCCCGGCGAGCACCGCATCGTACCAGCGCGGCTCGGGCACCACCCAGACCCGGGCGTGGTTCTTCGCCGCCGCTCGCAGGAGCGCGACTCCCCCGATGTCGATCTCCTCGATCGCTTCCGCGTCGGGCGCGCCGCCGCGCACGGTCTCGATGAAAGGGTAGAGGGAAACCGCCACAAGGTCGATTTGCCGCGCACCGATGCGCAGGAGATCCTGTGCGTCCGCATCAGAGCTGCGGCTCAGGATGCCTCCGTGCACCGCAGGATGGAGGGTCTTGACCCGTCCTCCGAGGATCTCCGGCGACCGCGTGTAGTCGGCCACTTCCTCGACTGCGAGTCCCGCCTCACGCAGTGCCTTGGCAGTGCCGCCGCTCGCGAGGAGCGTAAAGCCGCGGTCGATCAGCGCCTGTGCGAACGTCGTGAGCCCCACCTTATCGCGCACGCTGAGAAGTGCTGTCGGCACGCTCATCCCTCCAAAATCGTCACAGTCCGTCCGGTTACCTGCAACTCGTGCTGGGCCAACAGCCGCACCGCCTGCGGCAGGAGCCTATGTTCCACCACGTGGATCCTCTGCGCGAGACTGGCCTCGTCATCACCCGCAAGTACGGGGACCGCCTCTTGCAGGACGATCGGGCCCCCGTCGAGCGTCTCGTCGACGAAATGGACCGTGACGCCCGTCTGGCGCACCCCGTGCCGCAGCGCCTGCCCAATCGCGTCTCGTCCCGGGAAGGCAGGCAAGAGTGACGGGTGGATATTCAGGATGCGTCCCCGGTAGGACGCGATGAACTGGGGAGAAAGGATGCGCATGAACCCGGCAAGCACGATGCCCTCCACGCCGAGGGCGCTGGCTTGCGCCAGAAAGCCCCGCTCCCACTCCGCCATGCCGATCAGCCGCGCCGCGGCGCTGTACAGTGCAAGTCCTGCGGTGCGAGCCGTTTCTGCCGCAGGGCAGTTCCTGTCCACGCCGAGCAGCACGATCTGGTACGGCACCCCACCGCCCGCCGCCTGCTCCTCCAGCAATCGGGCGAAGTTCGATCCCCGCCCCGACGCGAGCACCGCGATGCGCATCAAAGCTGAACACCCTCACCTCGAACGACCTCCCCGACGACGCGGGGCTTGCCGCCCGCGCCACGGACCGCGGCGAGCGTCTTGTCGACCGCCGCGGGCTGCACGGCCAGCACGAGGCCGAGTCCCATATTGAAGATGCGGGCCGCCTGGTCTGGTTCGATGCTGCCGACTTCGAGGAGCAGTGCCAGTTCGGGCGGGACGGCCCACGCGGTCCTGTCGAGGCGTGCGCCGCAGCCCTCTGGCAGCATGCGCGGCAGGTTCCCCACGATGCCGCCTCCGGTGATGTGACTGATGCCCCGCACGGCGCCGCCCTGCAGTGCGGGGAGCACTTCCGGTCCGTAGAGGTGCGTCGGGCGCAGGAGCGCCTCGCCAAGGGGAGCGTCAAGGCCGTGGCGCTGCGCAAGTGAGAGCCCCTGCTCGCGCAGGATGCGCCGCACGAGGCTGAACCCGTTGCTATGCACGCCGTCCGACGGAAGCCCAATCAGGATGTCACCCGGTACGGCATCACTGCCGCGCAGCACGCGGTCTCGCTCCACAGCGCCGACGCCGAACCCGACGAGGTCCAGAGCCCCCGTTGGAAAGAGGTCCGGCAGCTCGGCCGTCTCGCCGCCAAGCAGTGCGGCTCCAATCTCGCTGCAGGCGCGCGCGACGCCGGAGACGACTGTTGCCACCTCCTCGGGAATCAGCCGGCCGACGCCGACGTAGTCGAGAAAGAACAGCATCTCCGCACCTTGGCACAGCACGTCGTTCGCGACCATCGCGACGACATCCTGACCAACGCCGTCCATGCGCCCGACTTCCTGCGCCACAAGGAGCTTCGTGCCGACTCCATCTGCGCCCGCGACCAGCACCGGATCGCGGTAGCCCTGCAGGCGAAACAGACCGCCGAAGCCGCCGATTCCGTCCATCACCTCGTCGCGCGTCGCCTTCGCGCCCACTGCCTTGAGCAGGCCTACAAGGCGCTCCTTCGCATCGAGATCGACGCCAGAGGCGCGGTACGCGTCGCTCACTCCATTTCCTCCTCGGCCGAATCCTTGCGAAGGTCCAGTGGAACCGGCACCGGATAATCCCCCGTGAAGCAGGCAAGGCAGTGATCCTGGTGCCCCGTCGCGCGCAGCACTCCCTCCGCGGAGAGGAACTGGAGCGAGTCCGCGCCGATCCTTTGCAGCAGGATCTTTGGGTCCGATTCGTTCGCGATCAGTTCATCGCGGTTGGAGGTGTCGATACCGTAATGGCAGGGGTGGAGGTAGCGCGGCGATGCGATCCGCACATGCACCGCTGTCGCCCCGGCCTCGCGCAGGATCTGCGTCAAGTGGCGCATCGTCGTGCCGCGTACCAGCGAATCGTCGATCAGCGCGACGGCGCGGCCCCGCACGACTTCCGGCACGACCGAGAGCTTGCGCTGGACCCCGGCGGTCCGCCCGTCGCGGCCCGGGCGAATGAAGGTCCGGCCGACGTAGCGGTTCTTCACAAGCCCGAGTTCCTGTGGAATCCCCAGTTCCGCGGCATAGCCCTCTGCGGCCGGCAGCGACGAGTCCGGCACGCCCAGCACGAGATCTGCGGCGGCCGGCGCTTCCTTGGCCAGCTGCTGGCCGAGTCGGTAGCGGGCACCGTAGATCGACTCGCCCCGGACCTGCGAATCGGGCCGCGCAAAGTAGATCAGTTCGAAGGCGCAGAGCTTTTCGCGCTTTGCGTCTCCTGCCGCGATCTCCATGACGTCCCCTTGGGGCGTCAGCCAGAGGATCTCGCCAGGGCGGACGTCGCGCTCATAGACCGCGCCAACCGCCGTGAGCGCGCAGGTCTCCGAGGCAAGGCAAGGCTTGCCTCGGAGCCGGCCCAGGACAAGCGGCCGGATGCCGTAGGGGTCGCGCGCACCGAGCACTCCGCCGCGGAACAGCACCACGATGGCATAGCCGCCGTGCAGGCGGCCGAGCGCATCCAGTAGGCTCTGCGGCAGTGTCTGCGCGCTGGAGTGGGCCATGACGTGCGCCACGACCTCGGTATCGGTCGTGGTCTGGAAGATGGCGCCCTGGGCCTCAAGCGCTTTGCGCTCTTGCATCGCATCGACGAGGTTGCCGTTGTGCGCGAGCGCGAAGGGGCCGAGCCGGGCGCGGAAGTAGAGCGGCTGGGCATTCTCCGGACGGGAGGCGCCGGTCGTTGAGTAGCGCACGTGTCCGATGACCATCTCGCCCTGCAGCCGTGCGAGGCGCTCCTCGGTAAAGACCTCATGAACCAGACCCATGCCCTTCTCTAGCAGGAGCTGACCATTCGAGATCGCGGCGATGCCAGCACTCTCCTGGCCACGGTGCTGCAGTGCGAACAGCGCTTCTGCCGCGAGGTGCGGTGCCCCGGGCGTTCCAACGATGCCAAAGACGCCGCAGGCCTCCTTCAGCTCCCCGCTCACAGGAGATCCCTCCCCACAGCGCGCTGCAGTTGGGCGCGCTCGAGCGACCACAGCGGTTCGGTCGGCATCCCTACCACGAGCTGCGCGGACTGTGTCACTTCGCCAATCTCCTTCACGCGCACCCCAAGCGCCGCAGCGCGCAAAAGGACTGCCCCTGGGTCACCCGTCACCGCGATGAACAGTGCACTCGGTTCGCCGAAGAGGTAGCGTGGCGTCGCCTCTGCAAGGTTCACCGAGACCCCGAGGCCCGTATGCAGGACGATCTCTGCCAGCGCCACGAGCAGTCCCCCGTCGGCTACGTCGTGGGCGAGGGCGATCTCTCCCGCGGCGCCGGCGGCGGGCAGGAGATTGAGGACCGCGCGCAGCGCCGGGTAGTCTGGCGGCGCAGGCGCGGCGGGCTGGACGCCCGCGAGTTCCGCGAACTCGCTTCCAGCAAGCCGGTCCGCCGGCTGTCCGAGCAGCAGGACACGCATGCCCGGAATCGGGGAACCGACGCCAATCGCTCGCTCCGGGTCAGGCAGGTGGCCGATCATTCCGATCACCGGCGTCGGCACGATCGCCAGGCCGCCGGATTCGTTGTAGAGGCTGACATTCCCGCCCGTTACCGGGATGCCCAGCTCGTTTGCCGCCTCGGCAATGCCGTCCACGACGTCCACGAGTTCTCGCGCCGCCTCCGGGCGTTCCGGGCTACCGAGGTTGAGGCAGTTCGTCAGACCGATCGGCACCGCGCCACGCGCAGCGACGTTGCGCGCCGCTTCACAGACGGCGAGGGACGCGCCGATGCGCGCGGAGCGTTCACAATACCGGGGGGTCTGGTCGACTGCAACGGCGACCCCGGGTGCGCCGGGTGCGGCGCGCAGAACCGCCGCATCTAGGCCTGGCCGCACGACGGTGCGCAGCCCGACGTCCTGGTCGTACGTCCCGTAGATGCCGGCGCGCGACGAGAGGTTCGGACGCGCCAGCAGCGCGAGCAGCGCTGAACGGGCGTCTCCGCCTTGCGGCTCCGCCGGCACTGGGGCGTCCGCGTTCCCGGAAGCAGGTGCAAGCGGCGCCATCGGCGCCTCGGCGTAGATTGCAGCAGACAGTCGGGAGAGTAGCTCTCCGCCCATTGTCACTGCGATCTCGCCGTCTGCGCGCACTTCGCCCACTTCCGCCGCGATGATGCCAAGGCGCTGAGCCGTCGCCTGCGCTGCCGGAATCGAGGCGGGGGGCAGGAGGAGGAGCATGCGCTCCTGGCTCTCCGACAGCAGGATCTCCGCTGGCGCGAGGTCTGCGGCGCGCAAAGGGACGCGCTCCAGCCACACCTCGGCGCCGACGCCGCCCTTTGCGCACATCTCGATCAGCGCGCCTGCAAGTCCGCCGGCACCGAGGTCTTGAATGGCCACGACGGGTTCGCATGCCAAGATCTCGAGCGTCGCTTCGATCAGCAGCTTGCCGAGGAAGGGGTCGCCGACCTGCACGCGCGGCCGATCCTCCGCCGCATCCTCGCGCAGGGTCACAGATGCAAATGCGGCGCCGCCGATCCCGTCGCGTCCGGTGCGCGCTCCCAGCAGCAGGAACCGGTTACCCTCACCGGAGGCTGCAGAATCGCGCAGTTGCTCGTGGCGCAAAAAGCCGACGCACATTGCGTTCACGAGCGGGTTGCGCTCGTAGGAGGGATGGAAGTAGAGGTCCCCTCCCACCGTCGGCACGCCGACACAGTTGCCGTAGTGGGCGATGCCTGCCACGACGCCGCGCAAGAGGTAGTCCGTACGGCCCGTCCCCGGCATGCCGAATCGCAGGCTGTCAAGGAATGCCGCAGGCCGAGCACCCATCGAGAGGACGTCGCGCATGATCCCGCCGATGCCGGTCGCGGCCCCCTGCAGCGGTTCGACCGCCGAGGGATGGTTGTGGGATTCTACCTTCGCCGCGACGGCCCAGCCCTCTCCGATGTCGAGCACTCCGGCGCCTGCGCCGGGTCCCGCGAGCACGCGCTCGCCCTCGCGCGGAAGGCGCGAAAGGAGCGCACGCGAATGCTTGTAGGCGCAGTGCTCCGACCAGAGGACAGAGAGTACCGCCCACTCCAGGTCGGAGAGTTCACGGCCCGCCTGGCGCCTCGCAAATTCGCACTCCGAGGGGCGCAGCCCGAGCGTGGTCGGGTCGACGGTGTTCAAAGGCATCAGGCGCGCCCCCCTTCGGCAACAACTGAAAGCGCACCGCGCAGGATCTCAAGGCCATCCGCGCGGCCGATCTCCGGCCAAGCGGCACGTTCCGGGTGCGGCATGAGCCCGAGCACCCTGCCGTGCGCGCCGAGCACCCCTGCGATGGAATGATACGAGCCGTTCGGGTTCTCCCTAGGCACGATCTCCCCGTCTGCTCCGCAGTACTGCAGGGCGATCCGCCCCTCAGAGGAAAGTTCCTCGAACTCGCGCGGGGTCACGCGGTAGTTTCCTTCCTGATGCGCGATGGGCAGCTGCAGCACGGCCCCCTCGCGCAGACCGGAGAGGAACGGCGATTCACTGGACGCCACGCGCACGTGCACGTCGCGGCAAAGGAAGTGCTGTACGTCGTTCGTTTGAAAGGCCCCCGGCAGAATTCCTGCCTCGACGAGCACCTGAAAGCCGTTGCAGATGCCGAGCACCAGCCCTCCGCGCTCGATCAGGCGCCTTACCTCCCGAAGCGCCGGCGAACGCGCCGCCAGCGCACCGGCACGCAGATAATCGCCGTAGGCGAAGCCGCCGGGCAGTACGCACAAGTCGCTGCGGGAGAGGTCCAGTTCCCCGTGCCACTGCCGCCGCAGCGTCGCTCCAGGCAAGGCGAGGCGCAGCGCCTCCAAGGTGTCGAAGTCGCAATTGGAGCCCGGGAATACAACCACATCGGCGATCATCGCGCGCGCACCTCGAGGTCGTAGTCCTCGAGCACCGGGTTGACGAGCAGCTCCTTGGCCATCCGCCGCAACGCCTCCTCGGCCTCCGCGGGAGAGGAGGCCGAGAGGTCGACCGTCAGGAGCTTGCCGACTTCCACGCGGTCGACGGCGAAGCCCAGGTGACCGAGCGATGACTGCACAGCCTCTCCGGCCGGATCCAGCACACCGGAGCGCAAGTGAATGCGCAGTTCCGCCCGGTAGTTAGGCATGCGGCTCGTCCACCCGGCGCAGCACTTCCTGGTAGGCCTCCTCGACACCGCCCAGGTCCTGGCGGAAGCGGTCCTTGTCCAGTTTCTCGCGCGTCTTCTCATCCCAGAAGCGGCAGGTGTCCGGCGTGACCTCATCCCCGAGCACGATCTGGCCATCTTCCTTGCCGAACTCCAGCTTGAAGTCGACGAGCAGGAGACCACGGTCGAGGAAGTAGGGCCGCAACAGGTCATTCACCTTGCGGGCGGCTGCCTTCAGCGCGGCGAGCTCCACTTCTGTTGCAAGGCCGAGGGCCTTCACGTGGTCGTCGTTCACCAAGGGGTCGCCAAGCTCGTCATCCTTCAGGTAGATCTCGACGATCGGCTCGGGCATCTCGCGGCCCTCTTCAAGGCCGATCCGCTTCACCAAGGAGCCGGCCGCGATGTTCCGTACGACGATCTCCAGCCGGAACATCTCCAGCTTTTTCACGAGGAGCACCGTCGGGCTCTCCTGACGCAAAAGGTGTGTCCGCACGCCTCCGCGCTCGAGGTGCTCGAAGACGCGCTGCGTGATTTCCGCGTTGATGCGCCCCTTGTCGCCGATCGTGCCGCGCTTTTGGCCGTTGCCCGCCGTCGCGTCGTCCTTGAATTCCATCCAGAAGACGTTCGGCTCCTCGGTCGCGTAGATGCGCTTTGCCTTGCCCTCGTAGAGGAACTCGCCCTTCTGCATCACGACACCTCCTCGGGAATTCCGGCACGGTGCAGGATCTCTTCGACATGCATCAGGTAGCTACGCACGTCGAAGACTTTGTCGAACGCGGAGGGACTGAGCTGCGACTGGACATCCGGGTCCTCCTGGAGACTGCGGCGGAAGTCTCCGCCTTCTTGCCAGGCGCGCATGGCGTGGCGCTGGACGATCGCGTAGGCCGCCTCGCGACTGAGTCCCGCGGCGACGAGTGCGAGGAGCACCCGCTGGGAGAAGACGAGGCCGCCGCTGCGCCAGATGTTGCGCTCCATCTGCTTGCGGTCGATCTTCATGCCTTCCACGAGCCACGTTGCGTCATGCAGCATGAAGTCCGCGAGCAGCGCAGCATCCGGCAGAGCGACGCGCTCTACGGATGAGTGCGAGATGTCGCGTTCGTGCCAGAGCGCAATGTCCTCCAGCCCCGCGAGCGAGTACGAGCGCAGGAGTCGTGCGAGCCCGCAGATGCGCTCTGCCACGACCGGGTTGCGCTTGTGGGGCATCGCAGAGCTGCCCTTCTGGCCGGCGGCGAAGGGCTCCTCCAGCTCCCGAACCTCCGTACGCTGCAAAGACCGCACCTCAAGCGCCAGCTTTTCCAACGTCGCCCCAAGGATTGCGAGGGCGAACAGCCACTCGGCGTGGCGATCGCGCTGCACGATCTGGGTCGGTACTGTCTCCGGCTCGAGCCCGAGCGCAGCGAGCGCCGTCCGCTCGATCTCTGGTGCAATCTCGGAATAGGTGCCGACCGCGCCCGCGATCTTGCCCACCGCGATGGCCTCCCGCGCGCGCACGAGGCGTTCGCGGTCGCGGCCGAGTTCCGCGTAGAAGAGGGCGAGCTTGAGGCCGAACGAGGTGGGCTCGGCGTGGATGCCGTGCGTACGCCCGATAGCCGGCGTCGCTCGCTCTTCCCAAGCCCGCCGCGCGAGTACGCCGCGCAGCGTGTCGACGCCGGCAAGCAGCACGTCGCTCGCTTCCGCGAGGACAAGCCCCCAGGCGGTGTCGACGACGTCCGACGAGGTGAGGCCGTAGTGCAGCCAGCGCGCCGACGGGCCGGCCTGCTCTGCGACGGCCTGGGTGAATGCGACGACGTCGTGGCGGACAGTCGCTTCGATCTCCAGGATGCGGTCCAGGTCGAAGCCGGCGTTCTTGCGCAGTTCGGAAGCCTCGTCCGCCGGTACGACGCCTGCAGCGGCGAGTGCATCCGTAACGGCAAGTTCGACCTTCAGCCACCGGTGGTACTGGGCCCGTAGGTCAAAGAGCGCGGCGAACTCCTTGCGCGCGTATCGCTCGATCATCGGCCTGCCTCCAGGTAGCCCGCGGGACCGAGCTCCTGCAGGCGGCGGTCTTTCTGGCGCAGCTGCTCGCGCTGCGCCTCACGGGCGAGTCTAAGTCGGTCACCGAGGTCCTTGTCCCCAAGAGCGATGATCTGGGCCGCAAGGTAGGCAGCGTTGTCGCCGCGATCGATTCCGACCGTTGCGACCGGCATGCCCTTCGGCATCTGAACGGTGCTGTAGAGAGAATCGAGGCCAGAAAGCGCAGAACCGGACAGCGGAATGCCGATCACCGGCAGACTGGTGTTGGCCGCGACGGCTCCGGCGAGATGCGCGGCCATCCCGGCGGCCGCGATCACTACCTGTACACCGCGCTGCGCAGCGCCCTGCGCAAGGTCGGCAACCCTCAGCGGGTCGCGGTGGGCCGATGCGAGGGACATCTCGAAGGGAATCTCGAGATCCTCGAATACGGAAACGAGGCCCTGCATGCGGGGAAGATCCGAATCGCTTCCTAACAGTACGAGCACTTTGGGCGGCATGTTGGTCCCTCCACGGCAAGGGTAACGCGCACTGAGCAGTGGGTCAACAAAGTGCGAACGATTTTTTATTTCCATTCCATATCGTTCGGTTTTCGCAAAAACCTGACACGCCCTGCGCTGGGGCTTAGAGTGCAGAGCAGGTGCGCCGCCGAAACTCAGTCTGTTGCCGACCTTCCCGCCGTGGTACGCTCGGCTCAAGGCTTGCGTGGCCAAAACCACAGATGGTGGTGTGCCCTCATTGTTTGCCAAACGTACTCGACCGGAGCCAAGTGCGCTGCCCGCCGCTCCATCCTCCTTCGCAGCAGGGACCGGATCGGACGCTCTACACCTCGCAGTGTCTGTCGCCAGCGCTGCGGCGCGGATGAACGAGTCGACGCGCGCCTCCCTCGAACAGCTGTCGGCCGTCTCCCGCGATGTGGGGGAGATCGCATCGCGCGGCGTACAGCGCATGCAACTGCTCGAACAGGCCCAAGAGCAGCTCCAGGCCCAAGTGACTGCCTTCAGCCAGGTCGCGACCGGCGCGACCGAACAAGCCAATTCGACGACGGCCGCTCTCTCAGCAGTGCAGTCCACGGTCGGAGACGGCCAGCGGGCGCGCGACGATGCTGATGAACTGCAGCGCTGGCTGCAGGAGAGCACCAGCAACCTTCGGTCGGGCCGCGCGGCCGTGCAGAAGGTCCTCTCGAGCGTGCAAGATCTCGCAGGCGCACTCGAGGCCGTAACCGCCCACCTTGATACCCTGCGCAGCGCAGCCGACGGCATTGACGACATCTCCGCGAGCATCCTGGATATCGCCGGCCAGACGAATCTCCTGTCGCTGAATGCGACGATCGAGGCCGCGCGGGCAGGCGAGCACGGCAAAGGCTTCGCGGTGGTGGCGGAAGCAGTGCGCCGCCTGTCGGACCAATCGCGTGACAAGGTACGTGAAACGGAAGACAGGGTGCGCGCCATCAACGCGGCGATCGACGGTATGACGGGACTCAGCTCTGGGCTCTCCGAAACCGCCCGCAGCGTCAGCGCCGAGACGCAAGGCGCCGAGAGCGCGCTCTCGCAAATGGTGGAAGTGCTCGACAGCGGAACCGGACGCCTCGGGACGATCCTGCAGACCTTCTCCGCGATCACTTCCCAGATGGAGACCGTCTCTCAAGAACTCGGGAACGTCGCCGCTGTCTCCGAGGAGAACGCAGCAATCGTTGAGGAAGTCACGGCGAGCGCGACAGCCGTCCATACGCAGATCGAGCAGATCGCATCGCTGACACGCCTTGATGCGGAAGGAACCAGGGCGACTGCGGCGCGCGTAAAGGACATCGAAGGCAGGGTCGGTGGGGTGACGACTTCCTCCTCGATCCTGCGCATGCTCTCCAACGATATCGCTGCGGATCTTGCAGGCGACAAGGGCCGCTCGCATTTCCAGGCGCTCGTCGCGAGCGCCCGTGAGAAGGCGGCGCGCCTTGCGAAGATCGCAGAAGAGGTGCCCCTCGAGGAACTCGGGCAGGCAGGGTATGTCGAACTCCGCGGCCAAGAGGGCCTGCGTACGCTATCCCGTCTCTTTGACACCTCGCGTGCGCACAGCGTCGACCCGCCCAAGTTCCGGCTCTCCTGGGACGCGAAAGTCGATGAGCGATTGTGCCGGGAGCTCGATAGCATCGCACGTGAGGAGCCGGCCACAGCCTACACCGGTCTGTTCGACCTGAATGGGTTCTTTCTCGCAGGCGACCGCTCGACCCGCGCCGATCTCACCGGCGATGCGCAGACGGATCAGCGTCAAAGCCGCATAAAGCGCCTCATGGAGGACCCCTACACCCTGGCGGTCTGCCGCCTGCCTTTGACCCAGATAGGGCAATTGCAGCCGCACCGCGAGGATCCACGCGTTCTCTGGGAATACACGGATACCGGTGTGGCGACGAAGTTCCACATCAGCACCTACGCTCGCGACACCGGCGAAACGCTCGCCGAGATCGTCGTGCCAGTGCTGGTCCACAATCGCCCCCTGGGCGTCCTGCGCTGGACGCTGCGGGCAGATGACAGCGGAAATCTCGTGCAGCTAGCGTAGCGAGGTGTGGTCCTATGGCGCAGGAAGTCGGAGCCCAGCGGATCGAGGATCTTTCGCGCGACGAGTTGCTATCACTGCTTCATGACCTGGGGCGTCGCTGGCTCGCACACGACGGTCTTTGGTTCCAGGCGGTCGAACGCAGCCACGGCATGGAAGAGGCGATCGCGCTCGACACGGAGGCGTGGCGCGACTTCACCGTCAATGAGGGACGCCGGATCATGCGGTTTCTCGGCATGGAGGAAGGCGGGGGCCTCGATGCGCTGGACCGTGCGCTGCGCTTCCGCCTCTATGCGACCGTCAACGAGCAGGAGAGCGAGCGGCCGGACGAGCGCACACTCGTCTTCCGCATGCGCAACTGCAAGGTGCAGGAAGCCCGCCGGCGCAAGGGGATGCCGGACTTCCCCTGCAAGTCGGTCGGTTGTGTGGAATATAGCGGCTTCGCACGGACGATCGACCCGCGCATAGAAACGGACGTCATCCTCTGCCCGCCCGATGAGGAACCCCGCGACTACTATTGCGCCTGGCGGTTCACCATGCCTCAGGGGGCTGGTGCGGAGTAAGGGCAGAGCGGGGCGCGTACCGCGGCATGCCTATCTGGGCGACTAGCATGCTCGCACGCCTGCTACCATACAGGTGTTGCAAGGGCGACCGGAGCGATCGCTTTGGTACGCCTGCCCCCGGCAACGGAGCCCACCTCCCTCAAGATGACGCAGGTCTCGTTTCGTCTCCTGCGGTATAGCGGAAAGATCCCAATCTACGGCGCGGCGAGACGATCTGCAATCTGCCCATCGCTGCCGGGCCCATTGCCGGGGCGGTTCCGGGGCTCAGGCTGAAGGGAACGAGAGGGCGCAAAGCACATCTGTGGGGCTCTGAGTTTTCGCATGCGCAGTACCGCGGCTACCCGGGTGGCGCGATGCCGTGTCTCCTATTTCCGGATGGCGCTGCGCTCGTGTGCGCGATCGCCTGCTACTGCGTCGGTTAACCCTCACAAGCGTGGGGACGACGTGTTCGACTCAGGGGACAGTGTGCGGGACTGCGGTTCACCCCCACGTGCGTGGGGACGACCCCTCGCTCGCGTTCCTCGGACACGCGTCGTCCGGTTCACCCCCACGTGCGTGGGGACGACTTCTTGGAGCGGTCTAAACTGCCGCATCTCCTTCGGTTCACCCCCACGTGCGTGGGGACGACGCCTTGGGCGGCTCAACGACCTGACGTGGCGGCGGTTCACCCCCACGTGCGTGGGGACGACCTCATGCTCCCGCGCCAGCGCCTCCAGTCGGTTCACCCCCACGTGCGTGGGGACGACCGTTCCTTGTGCCCCCTCCAGCCAGCGCGGTGCGGTTCACCCCCACGTGCGTGGGGACGACGGGAAGACGTGCCGCACTGCCACCTGCTGGAGCGGTTCACCCCCACGTGCGTGGGGACGACATGACCGTCCGCATGCACATGTCCGCCGCGAACGGTTCACCCCCACGTGCGTGGGGACGACAACAACATCGCCCGCGCCGTCCGCACCATCACCGGTTCACCCCCACGTGCGTGGGGACGACGTCTTTGCTCGCACCTCTGGTCGCTGCATGGCCGGTTCACCCCCACGTGCGTGGGGACGACACGTGCTCCAGGGACGCGATCGCATATGGCGACGGTTCACCCCCACGTGCGTGGGGACGACGTGTTCTTCCTCCCTCGATGACGGGCAGAATATGTCCGGTTCACCCCCACGTGCGTGGGGACGACTCGTCGTCCGTCGCGCCCTTGGCGACCGTGCGCGGTTCACCCCCACGTGCGTGGGGACGACGTGTCGAGTACCGGCACGTTTGGGCCAAACTTCGGTTCACCCCCACGTGCGTGGGGACGACTTGCGGTGCATGAGGAGGACGAAAGCGTGCTCCGGTTCACCCCCACGTGCGTGGGGACGACGTGGTCTGCGCCGTCTCGGCCACGCTCTTTCCCGGTTCACCCCCACGTGCGTGGGGACGACCCACGCCCAGCCGCCGCCCTTGTGGCGCTTCACGGTTCACCCCCACGTGCGTGGGGACGACGGGTGAAGAGGACAAGGTACGATAGCAAGACTCGGTTCACCCCCACGTGCGTGGGGACGACTTTGAGCGCGTACACCAAAAGGCGCAGGAACTCGGTTCACCCCCACGTGCGTGGGGACGACGTTCCCATGTGCTGGACATGCTGCGACGGTATCGGTTCACCCCCACGTGCGTGGGGACGACTTCACCCCACCATCCTTCAGCGCGCGCCGTCCCGGTTCACCCCCACGTGCGTGGGGACGACCTGATCACCGGCCGCCCCCAGGAGCCACC
>JAJYSJ010000080.1 GCA_021793645.1 Bacillota bacterium | reverse complement strand
GGCTAGATGCGATCCTGGTAGGCCTTGGCGGTGAGCGTCAGGGAGAAGGAACCGGCGGAACTGTCCGTGGCACGTTGGAGGTCCAGGGAAACCGCATCTGCCGCAAGGTCCTGGTACGTGTACACCTCGCCGCGCGTAGTATGTATGGTGATCTCCGCGCGCGGCTGCAGGGTGCGGATCGAGATGGGTTGCATGGGAGGTGCCTCCTTCGGTGGTGCGCGTATGGCTACGGGCTGCGCCGATGGCGCTAGTTGCGGTAGTGTTTCTTGTGTCTGGATGCGGTTCAGGCGCTGTCACGTCGGCTACATCGGCGCAAGCTGCTGCGAGGAGAGCATCGGACCGTACGGTGCGACCGGTCTCATGGCTCCCGTCTCAGACGGGACCTGAGTTGTGTTCCGTCCCGACAACGCAAGGAACATTGGTAGACCCAGCGGCTGCGGAAGAGATAACCTACTTGGTTATGAACCAATCCGCACGGTATGTTGCAGGGATGACCCCATCTGCTTATTGGGTTAGGTCCGCGCTGAATGGCGGCGCCTTGATGCTGGGAGGGGGACAAGGAGACCTTATTCTGGCGGAGGAGTCGCCAAGTGCGTGGTGGTGCCTCGTGCCCTCGGGAGACAAGGCATCCACGCCGAGAATGGGAGCGGTCCTGCACTTGTCTGCGGCCTTGATGTCGCAGGTCGGAGGGGCTCAGGTGCTCGCGGATGCCCGCGCAGTATTGCAGGCCATCTCCGACCAACAGATTGCCTGTGCGGCACTGGCGAGCAGTCAGACGGTGGCATCCGAGTGTTCGGCGTTCTCCCCCAACGCGTTTGTGAGTATCGACGGCCAGGGGTCCCGCCAAGTGACAATGGTGGGTACGTCTTATCGCAAGTCCGGCGATGCCCGATGGTCGGACGTGGTGATCTCTGGCGATACGAATACCGCACAGGATCGCTCTACGGTGTCTATGCTGTTCGCGGATCCGTCTTACACGCAGGCCGCATTGGAGTATTGCCAGTCCCCGAAAGGGAAAGCCTATTGCTCCAGTCCATCAAGCACGTTGAGGTACGCTGAGACCGTGAACGATTTCAAATATGGCAACGCGCTGGAGAAATACTTGTTTCCTTCTCAGGGAAACTAGATCGACGTCGTCTGCAGCCTGTTCACGCCCGAGCCGTGCGCCGCCCGCGGCTTCTGGAGGTACGGCGCTAGGGCCTTCGCGATCTCCTGTGCAAGTTGCGTGCTACTCTGCGGGGTAAGTGCCGTACTCACAGGCCCCGTGCTCAACCCATAGCCCTGAGCGGTGCTCGGCATGAGTTGCATGAGCCCCATGGCTCCAGCGGACGAGAGCGCGTTCGGGTTCCCGCCGGACTCCTCGCTCATCAGCGCCTCGATCAACGCCTGAGACATCAGCGGGGAGGCATTCCCGAGTCCGCCGATAGCCGCTCGGATCTGCGGCGACCACCGACTGACCGAAGACGAGAATCGCCCAGAGCGCGTCATGGCGAGGATGTTGTTGACGTAGGCGCGCACGTTCGCCCCTGGAGGGCCGTTGATGCCGTACTTGGCGAAGTTCCCAGGTCCTTCGTTGTAGGCAGCGAGAGCGGCGGGAACGTTCCCGTACTGTCGCAGGTAGGAGTTGAAGTCGCGCACACCCGCAGAGATGTTGCTCGCGGGGTTCCACGCGCTTCCCGTGCCGACCGATGGAGTCGTCCAGTCGGCATTGGTGACCGTGGGCGCCCCCCCGCCGGAGGAGGACGCAGAGGCGAAAAGCCACTGCAGCCAGTTCGTACCTGGGGAGTTGTTGTACGAGGCGAGCGAGATGCCCGCAGACCCTCCCGTGTAAGATTGCAGTTGTGCCCCAAAGCGTCCAGGGTTGTATGGGTTCGATTTGGTCGGCCGCGGCGGCTGCTGGCCCGGATGCGTGATGGCATTCACAATAGCGATCTGCGCGTCCTGGATCGCCGCGACGACCTTCTGCGCGCCCTGGGATGTGGTGAGGTTCGTGAGGTTCGCCCCGGCGATCGCCGTGCCCAGCGTCTGCTGCGCGGAGGTGAAGAGCCGCGTCTGGCCCAGGTTCCAGAAGTGGGCACCCGCCGTCGATAGCGAGAACCCGGCTGGCAACTTCCCGCCCGCCTTCTGGAACTGCTTCACGACTGCTTGGAGTTGCCCTTGCGTGTGTGCTGCGGACAGTTGCGCGAGGAGCGACACATTCTCCTGCGGCATCCCGCTGAGGCTTCCGCCCGACGCCGCGAGGAGCTTGTTGAACGCTCCCGTGACCGGGCTGATGTGCCCGCTTCCGAAGACGGAGAACAGCGCGCCCGCCTGCGGCATGGAGATGCCCCAGAGGCTCGCGAGCACGGACTCCTCTACAAGGCTTTGGTTGTTGAGCCCCATGAACCCGGAGGACGAAGAGCCGATCCGCGCCTTGCCGTAGACGCCCTGCATCTGGTTGATGATCGCCTGCATCACTGTCGTGCCCTTGTGCGTCCCCGAGGGGAGCACGTACCCAGGCCCCATCTGCTGCGCGAACTGCGTCAGGAACGGGCTGCCGAGGCCAAGCGCCTGATACTGCAGCGCCTGCCCAGCAGGTCCGAGACCCGGACTCGCCATGCCGGAAGCCACCTGCGAGAGGAGTTGCGCGCCCGCCGCCCCCTGCAGTCCGCGCACTCCGGTAGCGGAGAGCGCCGTGAGCTGCGATGCGACGTTCCACAGTCCCGAAGGAACAACGCTTGTGCCCTCGATGTTCTGCATCGTCGAGAGGAGCGCCGAAAGCACCTGTCCGGTCCTGCCCTGCATGCCGCCTTGGTAGGTCATGTTGCCGACGAGCGCGAGGAGTTTCTGCTGGCTCACGCTGTTCGGACCGATCGTGAGGCCCATCTGGGCCGCAGACCCCATCGCCTGGGCTACGCTCGTTGCGCTGAGTCCATAGGTGCGCGAGAAGCCGAGCGTCTGCTGTACCGCGTTCACGAGGCCCTGCGTGCCGATGTTCCCGAGGGCTGGGCTGAGGATGTTCGCGACCGCCGCAACCTGGGCGGGGAGATACCCAAGCGCCTGCCCTGCCGCATCTACCGCGTTCATGAACTTCGTCAGGGAGTCTCCCGCGGAAAGGCTCTGCTTCGAGATGTCCGACAGCGCGAGCCCCTGCGTCTTCCACTGGTTGAACGAGGAGACGCCGAAGTCGAGGATGCCGCCCGCTACAGCAGCGTAGGGAAGGAGAGAGGTAAGCGAGCCGAGCGCGCCCCCCACGTCCCCACCGAGCAGAGCGCCTAGGGCTCCCGATGCCGCGTTGCCGAATCCGGAGGGGCCGCCGGATGCGCTCCCGCGGCGAGACAGCGCCGCAAGCGCACCCTGTGCTACCTGCGGAGCCATGCCGTGCTCCGCGAAGAACGCCTGCGGTGCGGTTGTGTCCCCGGCGAGCCAGGACTGGTACGCGGCGCCGTACTCCTGCTGCTGGAAAGGATTGAGGTTGCCGAAGACAGTGTCGCTGCCGATCGTGCTGAAGGCCCGCGCGATATGCCGTGGCGTTCCGCTCGCGCGCGGCGTAGAGGGCGCACGCCCCCGAACGCGCGCCTGGGAACGCTGGGTGGCTGATGCCTGTTGCGGCGTCATGAACTGCTGTGTCTGCTCGACGATGGCCGCGATACCTGGCGCCATGATGCTGGCGTTCTGTATTTCGGACTGCGCTGTAGCCTCGGCCTGAGAGCCGGAGAACGATCCGGCCTGCGCCCTCTGCTGCGCCTTGCCATCCTGGGCGACGCGCGCGTGGAAGAGGCGTGCCGCGATCCCCCTGGCTCCCTGCGATGAAGCGAGCATCTGCCCTCTCGCATCCACGACCTGCTGAATCTGCTGGCCCATCGCCATCTGCTGGGGAGTCGCCCCTCCCCCGGGTCCCCTACCAAGGGGGACGCCGTTCTTCGCGATCTCGCGCGCAAGGTCGCGGATCGCCTCCATCTCCTTGCGAAGAGCCTGGACGCCGGAGAGGTCTGCCTTGGTGGAGATGC
>JAJYSJ010000013.1 GCA_021793645.1 Bacillota bacterium | reverse complement strand
ACGTTGTCGCCCGGCATGACCATCTCCACGCCCTCCGGCAGCGTCACGACTCCCGTGACGTCCGTCGTGCGGAAGTAGAACTGCGGGCGGTAGCCGTTGAAGAACGGCGTGTGGCGGCCGCCCTCTTCCTTTGAAAGGACGTATACCTCAGCCTTGAACTTCGTGTGCGGCTTCACCGAACCCGGCTTCGCCAGCACCTGGCCGCGCTCGATCTCCGCCTTGTCCACGCCGCGCAGAAGGCACCCGATGTTGTCTCCCGCCACGCCCTGGTCCAAGAGCTTGCGGAACATCTCAATGCCCGTCACGACCGTCTTCTTCGCCTTCTCCGCAAGACCGACGATCTCGATCTCCTCGCCGACCTTCACCGCTCCGCGCTCCACGCGGCCCGTTGCCACAGTTCCGCGGCCCGTGATCGTGAAGACGTCCTCCACCGGCATCAGGAACGGCTTTTCCGTGTCGCGCACCGGCGTCGGAATGTACGAGTCGACCGCGTCCATCAGCTCCCAGATCTTGCCGCACGACGCGCACTCGCGCTTCCCGCAGCCGCACTCCAGCGCCTTCAGCGCCGAACCGATCACGACCGGTACATCGTCGCCGGGGAACTCGTACGACGACAGAAGCTCCCGCACCTCGAGTTCCACCAGTTCGAGCAGCTCCGGGTCGTCCACCATGTCCGCCTTGTTCAAGAACACCACGATGTTCGGAACACCCACCTGGCGCGCCAGGAGGATGTGCTCGCGCGTCTGCGGCATCGGACCGTCCGCCGCCGACACCACCAGAATCGCTCCGTCCATCTGCGCCGCGCCCGTGATCATGTTCTTCACGTAGTCGGCGTGTCCAGGGCAGTCAACGTGCGCGTAGTGCCGCGCGTCCGTCTCGTACTCCACGTGCGCCGTCGCGATCGTGATGCCGCGCTCGCGCTCCTCCGGCGCCTTGTCGATCGCGTCGTAGGCCATGAACTCCGCCTTGCCCGACTGCGACAACACCCGCGTGATCGCCGCGGTCAGCGTCGTCTTGCCGTGGTCCACGTGCCCGATCGTCCCTACGTTTACGTGCGGCTTCGTGCGCTCGTACTTCTTCTTCCCCATCGTTCTCTCCCTTTCCGTAAGGCACCGTTTCAAACCTTTGTGGGTTTTGAAACTTGCCGTCTTTCGACGGCTTGACGGCTCGCGACGCCGGCGTCGCCAAGCGCCCACAAGGTTTCTACCCGGCGCAGAGCACAGGGGTCCTATACGTGACTTGGCGCGGGATCGGAGAAGGCTCGATCCGTCCCGTGCGTTGCTTCGTGCGGATGTTCACCGCGCCGACGATGTCACGATGGAGATCGTGACCTTCAGGGCAGGTGAATGTTCGCATGTGCTTTTCTCCGCGCCCTCCGCAGATAGGGCAGACCGACGACGTGTAGGCTTCCTCGATATCCACCACCTCGATGCCCTTCAGCATCGACTTGTACTGGATCATCGCATGAAGCCGCGCGAACGAACTGTCGCGCATCCGCCTGTTCTGGATCCGCCCGGAGTCTCGCTCCAAAATCCCGGAGAGGTCGCCGTAGTGAGAACTCCTTCATCACCTCGCCGCGGATGTAGGTGAGGTACGAGAGCCTCTTCCCCGAGACGATCAGAGCAGAGTCACCGTCCGTGATCGTGAGGAGGTTGCGCACACCCGGATTCGCGCCAGCGACGCCGGGGCGAGCGAGCGACTCCACCGGCAAGTAGCCTCGCCGCTGATAGAGCAGCCGCAGCGAGACCATCTGGAGAAAAGCGCGGGACACGAAAAAGCACGGACTGGTTTTTCTGTCTTTTTGCGAGACGCAGCCGCTCGCCCTGCCAGGTGACCGCGTCCTGAGCCCAGATGATCATGCGATAGCGCTTCTCTTTCCAGGGGAACTGCGCCCGCTCATCGCCCTCGCGCTTCTTCGAGAAGGTTCCCGACACGTGCTCGTCGAGGGCGTAGAAGACGTCGAGCACAGTCTGCGAGTGCAGTCTCGACGGCTTCCCGGTCTTCAGTCTGCGGTAGAGCGTCAACGCTGACGGATACTTCCCAGTCTCTTCGTGACAGGCTCTGCGCTCCGCAAGCGCCGCGTTCCACACCGGAGAACACTCCGCGCGCAGATCACGGCAACGCTCCGCCTCAACGGAAGAGGGTTTCAGCCAGACCTGCGCCGCTAGGTAACTGCCAGGCTTCGCCTCGCTCTTCTCGGACCGCATCTCCATCACCCCACCAAGGAAAAGAATACCAAGAACCCACAAAGTGTTTGAACTGAGTCTTCCGTAAAAGTCCCGCGTGACGATTCGATCTGCGACGCCCGTTTCCTGCACACAAACCTTAAGGACGGAGACAGCCCGCTAGGCGGTCGGACGCGGCGTCGCCAAGACGACCACGAGCCAGCCGAGCGTCGCGGCGAACAGTGTCGTAAGCAGCGTTGCGCCGACTGCTCCGGGCTCAACGAAAAGCTGCACCGCATAGGCAGCGAGTACCCCGGGCCCACTGGCGGCAAAGCAGGCGGCTCCGCCAAGGCACAGCCCGCCTGCAGCGAACAGCAGCACAAGATCCTCTTGTCGCCATGGGAGCGTGGGCAGGGGGCGCGGACGCTGCGGCAAGCGTGGGGGTGCCATCGGCGGCACCAGCGGCTCCGGCACGGAGCGCAAGAGTTCCGCAAGCTCCGCGTCAGTAATCCGCTTTGACATGGGCGGTACCTCCCCTGGTTTGCGCAGGCTCTTCGGAAAGCTCCGCGCGCAATCGCGCACGACCGCGATGCACAAGCGTCTTCAATGTCCCGAGCGGCACGCCTAGGATGCCCGCCGCTTCTCGATAGGAAATCTCGTCGCGCAGCACGAGTTCGACTGCGACGCGCTGCATCGGGGGCAGCCCCGCAAGCGCCAGCTCGATGCGGCGCCGCTGCTCGCCGCGCAAGAGCCCGCTCGCCACGTCCCCATCCCCCGCTGCGCGCTCGAAGACCTCGTCCGGCACCGGGTCCTCCCGCCTGCGGCGCAGTTCGTTCTTCGCCAGGTTGGCCGCCGTCTGCAAAAGCCATGGGGTGAACGCTACCCCGTCGCGCAGCTGCGGAAGCCTCAGCCATGCGCGAGCCAGCGCCTCCTGGGCCAGATCCTCGGCGCGTCCGGGGTCCTGCACAAAGCGCAGGCAGAGCCGGTAGAGGCGCGGCCAGTCCGGCTGCACGAGTTCGGCGAATGCCTGCTCGTCGTCCGCGGCCGCGCGCGCGACGAGCTCCTGCACCCCCTCAGCCACCCTTGCGCCTCCTCCCGCCCCAATCCCAACTCTACTTCAGAAGACAGCCGTACCCAACCGGAGGTTTCGCTTTCCGGTGAAACCTTTACCGACCCGAGCGGGTCCAGCAAGGTGAAGGAGGGGCAGACCATCAACCGCAGATCTGTCGCCATCATCGCATTCGTGGCCGCAGCGGCCGCTCTCGCGGCGATCTTCCTCTCGATCCGTCCCATCGCTGCTTGGCGCCTGCCCGCAATGCCGATCCGCATCGGCAGCGTCGGCGTGCAGGGCATCTCCTTCGCACAAGGCAAATCCGCCGCGCGGACCCTCCCGGCGACAGGAGTGCGCGAGGTGCAGATCGATGCGCCGCTCGGCAGCGTCGCGCTGTCGACGATGGCCGCGAGCAGCATCCACCTGCACTGGACGGTCCCGGGAAGCCCGGACCAGGCGGTGCGCACCGCGCTGCAGGACGGCGTGCTGACGATCCACTTCCAGCCGCAGGGCAACGTGGTCAACTTCGGGGCGAACGTCAACCACCTCGATGTCACCATCCCCGGCGGGCTTTCGGTGTCGGCCCAGATCGACGCCGGCGCGATGTCGGTGCAAGGAGACTTCTCGAACCTCTCGGCGACGCTGCAGGCGGGCGCGCTAAACGTACAGAACTTCCGCGGCGCGCTGACGGCACATGACAGTATGGGGGCCATCAACGTGCAGCAGGCGACGATCACTGGACCCCTCTCGCTGACGGCCGACATGGGCGCGATCAGCTTTGCGGGAGACCCTGGACTCGCGGCGACGGTGCGCGCGGACATGGGTGCCGTCGACCTCGCGATCTCGCCGCACGGCCGTCTCACAGTGCAGGGGAGCGTGCAGATGGGACAGTTCTCGTCGGCCTTCCCGGGACTGCGCCGTGGCGGTGGCGGCTCGTTCTCCGGCACCGTCGGACAAGGCAAGCCAGGGTACCTCAACGTGTCCGACCAGATGGGTCCCGTCAGCATCGACCAGTTCTAAGGAGGCGACGCACATGGCCAACCTTCCCCAGTCCGTACTTGGCGTCGCCTACCTGGCGGTGCTGCTACCGGTCCTGTTCGTGGTCGCCATTCCTGCGATCATCATCGTCGTGCTGTACTTCCGCCACCGCGAACGGATGGCCTACCTTTCGCGCCCGCCCTACCCGCAGGCGGCGGACGCCGCCTCGTCCGTCGGGGATGCTCCCCCGCAGGTGCCTCCCTACGCCTACGACGATCCGTACCGCTACCCGCCCTACCGCAACCGCTACGACCCGTCCCTCTACCACCCGCTGGCCCGGGTCGGCCGTCTGATCGGCATCGGCTTCGGCATCGCCTTAGGCCTCCTGCCGCTCGGCGTCGGCCCCCTGCTGCTCGCAGGCCTCATCCCGCTCTTTGTCGGCCTGATCCGGCTGGGCGAGCTCTACCTCGCCGTGCCGGCTGCGCCGCCCACAGCACACGACCTTGATGTGTGGCTGCACAGGAGCCTTTGGAGCGGTGGCATCGGCCTCGCGCTCCTGCTGGGTCTATGGACGCTCGGGCCCTCACCGCTCCTCCTCTTCGGCAGCGTACCGTTCGGCTACGGGCTGGGGCTGCTGCTCTCTTACTTCCTTGCCACGCGAGCCCCCTGAGTTGCTCTCGCCCGGTCCACTGTGTTGGGCAGGGGACACGCCATCGTCGGTAAAAGGCTCGCGATGTCCTACAGCATCCACCACCTCATCGACGGAGCGCTTGCGGTCTGGGACGACAGCCGGCAGTCTTTAACAACTGCTATGTGTTGCTGCGGGCCAGGACGCATTGAATCGAAGCGGGCAAAAGGCAACTCCGCCGCGCTGCTCGGAGCACTTGCCACTCTTCGCATTGCGCCCAACCAGACTCCATCGCGACGCACGGCCATGGCGACCACGTCGCGATTTGCCGCAGTTTCCGCAGTCGCGCATGGCGACCTGCATGCATGTGGTAGCCTCACGGCGGATACCCTTGCCTTTGCTTGCGGTTGCCACGACCAGGCCCCGCAGGGGACTTGCACCCCCAGGTCATTCACCCATGCCGGGCGCACAAGAAAGCGGGAGCGGCGATCGCCGCTCCCGCGATAGTTGCTTCTTTCGTTACTGGATGTGGACGGTGCCGGTCATCCAGCCAGCAGTAACCATCGGGCCGCCCCAGCCGTCCGAACCGGTGCCGCAGGGCACAAAGCACTGCCAGGTGTAGTCCCCGGACTTCGACGGCGTGTGGAAGGTGACCGTAACGGTGCTCGAGGCGGGCAGCGGAATGTTCAGTCCGAGGCCCGAAATCGTGAAGGTGTGCGACACTTGGTTGGTCGCATTCAGCGAACTGATCGTCTTTCCGGCAACCGTCTCAACGTTGCCGACCGTGCCGGTGACCTTGCCGTAGGCGGCGGGAACCGCGTCGGCGCCATCGTCAGCATTCTTGATCGTGAGCGTGACGTCCGCATTCGCCGGAAGGTTGACCGTCGCCGGGAACGGGTTCGTGCCGTCTGCCGAGAAGAACGGCCAGTCTGGGTGCTGCGCGTTGCCGCCGTTCACGACCTGCCAGTCGAGGCTGACCTTTGTCGGTGCCGGGGTCGGCGGTGCCGCGCTGGCGTTGCCGACCGCCGTCTGCTGACCGCAGCCTGCGGCAAGGAAGCCAATTAGGCCAAGGGTCGCGGTCGCTGCCGCGATGCGGCTGAGTCCGCTAATGTTCTTCATCATTTTGATGCATCCCCCTCGAAACAAATCTCCTTACTGACGGGTTCATTGTCGCAGGCGACCACTCTTCGCATGGAGGGGCAATCGGCCCCAAATAGGACCGTCAGTAGGGGTCGTGGTCCGAGTGACCATACGACGCAGATAGGTCCATTTGTCCACCGCGGCGTAGCCGTCTGCCAGCCGCGTCGGACGAGATGGGCACAAAATGACCAACCGGGCCGGGCGCACCGCACACCCGGCCCGGTCCCGCTCGCCTGTCGCGACAGGCGCCGTTCAGTTGTTCGAGATGGTCATCGTACCCGTCATGTAGCCGCTCGTAGCCATCGGTCCGCCCCAGCCGGCCGTGCCGCTTCCGCACGGCGCTTCGCACTGCCAAGTGTACGTGCCTGCCTTCGGGGTGTGAAACGTAAACGTTACGACGCTCGGGCTCTGCGCGCTGGCCGCGACAGGGATCGGCACGTTCAGCTTCAGTCCCGACACCGTAAAGGTGTGCGCGACCTGCTGCGGGTCAACCGTCGAGACGCTTTGTCCGTTTACCGTCTCGGCGTTGCCGACAGTGCCGGAAACCTTGCCGTAGACGGCAGGAACAGGCGCCGCTCCGTCGTCAAAACTCGTTACCGTGACAGTGACGTCGGCGTTCGCAGGCAGCGTGAAGTTGCCGGGAAGGAACTGCGGCCAGCCCGGCTTGCCGGTCATGCCGCCGGTTACCACGTTCATGTAGAAGTGGTAGTGAACCGCGGGAGCTGCTGCGCTCGCCTTTCCCGCGGCCGACTGCTGGCCGCAGCCGCCAAGGAGCGCCGTGAGCGAGATGGCCGCGACAGCGACAGTTGCGAGCCTGGTGCTGCGAACGAGGTTGAACAACGTTTCTGCGCCTCCCGTGAAATGAGTGCTCGTCCCGAACGAACCGATCATGCGCTGCGGCACCTGGCCGCAGAAGTGCCGTTCGGCCCCATGGACGGTCGGCATAGCCGTACCCTCGTCCATGGGGCCGAACGGACTGATCTTGTCGAAAGGACCCGTTGAATTCAGCGACCGGCCGGACCTTGTCCATGGACCGCCGCGATCTCCTGCAATGCCTGCGGATTCTCGAGCGCACTCTGGTCACCGAGCTGCTCTCCAATGTAGGCTTGCCGCGCGAGCCGGCGCAGGATCTTCCCGTTGCGCGTTCGCGGCAGTTCCGTAACAAATGCTATCACTGAGGGTTTTAGGGATTTCCCGAGTACGGCCGTGACTGCCTGAGCCAATTCCTCGCGCAGTCTCTCGGAGCCGTTGGTGAGGTCCGCCAGCACGCAGAAGCAGCCGATCACCTCGCCCTTCAGCGGGTCCGGTAGCCCGATCGCCATCGCCTCGCGCACCGCAGCGTGCGACACGAGCGCCGACTCCACCTCGGCCGGCCCGACGCGCTTTCCCGCCACCTTGATCGTGTCGTCAGAACGCCCGAGGATATACCAGAAGCCATCCTCGTCCACGTACGCGAAGTCTCCGTGGTACCAAAGCCCTGGCAAGCGGCGGAAGTAGGTGTCGAGATAGCGCTCGCGATCATGCCAGAAGCCGCGCGTCATGCCCGGCCAGACGCCGCGCAGCACAAGCTCTCCAACCGCCCCGCGCACGCTGCGGCCTGTCTCGTCAACGACGTCTGCCGCGATGCCTGGGATGGGCCCGCGGAAGGAGCACGGCTTGATCGGCTCGGTGACAAAGCAGCCGACAATGCCGCCTGAGATCTCCGTTCCGCCGGAGTAGTTGATGATCGGAAGCTTGCCGCCACCGACGACGTCAAAGAAGAAACGCCAAGGCTCCACGTTCCAAGGTTCGCCGGAGGAGCCGAGCACGCGCAGCCGCGGCATCGGCCAGCGCTGTACAGGCGCTGCGCCGTGCGGCATCAGCGCCCGCACCGCAGTCGGTGAGATGCCGAAGTGCGTCACACCGTGCTCGGCGATCATCTTCCAGAGCCGGTCCGGACCGGGGTAGTCCGGCGTCCCCTCGTACAGCATCACGCCCGCTCCCAGGAGCGGTGCGCCAAAGATTGCCCACGGCCCCATCATCCATCCCATATCGGTAAACCAGAAGAGAAGGTCTCCCGGACGCAGGTCGAACGCATGCCCAAGGTCCTGCGCCGCCTTGATTGGAAAGCCGCAGTGGGCATGCACGGCGCCCTTGGGGCGGCCGGTCGTGCCTGAAGTGTAGATGATCATAAAGGTCGTCTCCGGGTCCAACTCCGGCGTCTGCAGCCCCGGTTGAGCGCCCAAGACCATCTGCTGCCAGTCGACGTCGCGCCCCTCCTGCCAAGGAATCTCACGCCCGAGGCGGCGCACTACTAGCACCTTCTCGACCGTGGGCGAGAGTGCGGCCGCCGCATCCGCCACCTCTTTCATCGCCACTGGCTTGCCGCGGCGCAAAAAACCGTCTGCGGTGATCAGCAGGCGGGCCTGGGCGTCCTGCAGCCTTGCCGCGACTGCCGGAGCACCATAGCCGGAGAACGTCGGTACGAGGATCGCTCCGATCTTGGCGATCGCGTAGGCGGCGATCATCGTCTCCGGCAACATCGGCAGGTAGATCCCCACGGCATCCCCTGCGCCGATGCCCAGCGAGTGGAGTCCCGCAGCGGCGCGGTCCACCGCGTCCTTCAGCTCCTTGAAGCTGTAGCGCGCCCGCACCCCGTCCTCTCCTTCCCAGTCAAGGGCGGTTGCGTCGCCCAATGGCCCTGCAGCGTGTACGTCAATGCCGGCGTGCGCCACGTTGAAGGCGCCGCCGCGGAACCAGCGCGGGAATTCCGGTCCTTCCGAGAGGTCCAGCACCTCCTTGTAGGGCTGCTGGAACGCAATCTGCAGCGAGCGCACCGCAAGGTCCCAGAACCAGGCGGGTTCGGCAGCTGCCCGCTGCCCCAGCGCAGCCGCATCGGGCAGCCCCGTCTCCCGCAACAGCCGCCCCAGGACGCTTTCGCTTGCCATGCTCTCGTTTGGCCGCCATGCGATCTCGAGGCTTGCGAACGCGCTTGCGTCGTCTGCCACCGCAGCCGCCTCCCACCGAGTGTTTTCCTTAGTTCTGTGTCACTTCTCTTTGGCTTGCGGCTTTCCTGTACCGGACCCGCGTGCCGCCTGCTTGCGCAGTACCGCGTCCGCCGCTGCCGGCAGGCTCGTGCCAAGCTGAGCCGCCAGCGCGGCCAGTACGAAAAGTGCATCTCCGATTTCGCCGGCGACCGGTTCCGCATCTGGTGGCAGAGCCTTTCGCCCGGCTTGCGCGTTCACATGCCGTGCGATCTCTCCGATCTCCTCCATCAGCCGGCCAAGGTTCTCGGCTGGAGTCCAGTAGCCGCCGTTCTGCCCGATCCAGACCTCGACAGCCGCCTGGAACTGTCCCATCTCCATGCTACTTCCCTCCTGCCAACACGGTCCGGAACGCCCGCGGCACGGCAATTTGGGCGATCGACCTGGCATCGAGCCAGCGCGCAGGGGGAACAAGCGGCCCCGCCTGCACGACAAAGCGGATCACTTCGCCTTCCCACACCTGGTGCGTGAAGACGTGTTTCAGCGGCCAGCGCTCCCCCGCGGGCTCCGCCGACTCCACACCCCACTGGGCGAGTTGCGCGCGCAGATCGTCTAGGCTCGGAGCGTCCTCTTCCGAGAGGACGTGCGGAGGTTCCCAGAGTCCCCCAAGCATGCCCTTTGCCGGTCGCGGCCGCCACGCCTGACCCTGCGGCGAGACGATCTGCGCGGCGAGGATGCGCCGAGTCCTGGGTGCTGCCTTCGGACGCCGCACACCAAACTCCTCGGGCGCACCGCTTGCGACAGCCGCGCACCCTTCCTGCAGCGGGCAGACTGCGCAGTCCGGTCGGCGGGCCGTACAGACCCGCGCGCCGAGGTCCATCAGCGCATCCCCGAGTTGTGCTGGCGAAGCCATCTGAAACCAGTCCGCGAGCAGCTTCCTGGCCGCTGCGCCCGAGGCCGCGTCCAGCGGGTCGCCCGGGATCCCTGCGTAGCGAAGCGCGATTCTGCGCAGGTTCGCGTCGAGCGGCGGATCAGGGATGCCGAAGGCGAAGCTGCGCAGGGCGCTCGCGATGTACTCGCCTACCCCCGGCAGGCCGATCAACGCAGCCCGGTCCGCAGGCAGTCCACCGCCTTGGGCTGTGAGCATCTGCGCCAAGCGCTGCAGGTTGCGGGCTCTGGCGTAATAGCCGAGCCCCTCCCAACTGCGCAGCACCTCGTCCTGCGGAGCCGCCGCGAGTGCTTGGAGATCGGGAAAGCGCTGCAGGAACACCTCGTATCGCGGCGCCACCGTCTCCGCGCGCGTCTGCTGCAGCATCGCCTCAGCGATCAGCACTCGGTACGGCGTACGTGGATCCTGCCGCCAGGGCAGGTCGCGCCCCTCCTCATCGTACCAGCGGAGCACGGACTGCACGGCACCGCCATTGCCCGGGATCTGCGACACGTCTCGGCCTCCCGTTTTCCAGTTCGTTTCGCGCCGCATATTCCCCTCGCATGGAACTCCGCATGATTGGAGGCGAATGGAAGGGTTCAGGCACGGCATCTGTCGAATGAACACGTCCATTGCGACGTCTCGAGGAAGGTGTGCTTGTGGCGGAGCTTGATCCGCTGTTGAGAGTCATCGATGGAACCAAGGCAGAACCGGACCTGACCGTACGGCTGCCCGAGGATGACACAGCCTCCTCGTTCGTGAACCATTGGCTCGAAGAACTGCAGGCGACAGTCCAGCACTTCACGCATCAGACGGCACGAGTTGCAATCCGTGCCACCAGGACGGCCCAGCACATCGGGCAGGTGGCGGAAGGTGCCCACGCCATGCGGGAGCACGCCGAGATCTCTGCAGAGATGATCGGGCAAACCCGGCAGGCTGCGCAAGAGATCGCCCAATCCGCGACGCTGGCCGCCCAGGTCGGCGCGCGCATCACACAGGAGTCAGGCGAGGGCGCCGAACTGCTGGGTGCGGCGACGCGCGACAGCCGTACCATCGCCGAATCGGTCCGCAAAGCCGAACACCTGATGGCACAGCTGTCCGAGACCGTTGGGCGCATCGGCCAGATGAGCGAGTTGATCTCCGACGTGGCCCGCCAGACCAACCTCTTGTCGCTGAACGCCGCAATCGAGGCTGCGAGGGCCGGCGAACACGGGCGCGGCTTCAGTGTCGTCGCAGACGAGGTACGACGCCTCGCCGATCGGACCCAGTCTTCGACCAAGGAAATTGCGACGCTGCTTGCCGCCGTGAAGGAGGAACTCGAAGTCACGGCGGATGCGGTGCAGCGGTCGGCCCAGTTGGCCGGAGAAGTGTCGGAGCGTACGGAACAGGCGGATCGCGCCGTCGAGCGAGTGGCAAAAGGCATCGGCGAATTCTCGGATCTCGTCGAGCGCATCGCGGCGAGCACCGAACAGCAGACGGCTTCCTTGCACGACGCCGCCGATCGGCTGCACGCTTTGGGGGGTGAATCCAAAGCGCTTTCGGGTGCCATCGGCGCGCTGGAGGAGCAGGCCGAGAAGCTTTCGTCGGATGCCGAGAACGGGTATGGCGTACTGGGCCGGGTGCACGCCGGCACGTTCGTGGACGATGTCCGCAGCGACCTGGAGGGCTGCGCCGCCGACATCGAAGCTCTGTTCGCTCAGGCGATCGGCGATGGGGTGCTGACGGCTGAGGATGCGCTCGATCTGCATTACGTCCCAATTCAAGGCCAGCACATAGGCAGCCTCGCGCGCCTGTTCAACGTGGATCGCGTACCGCCGGACGGATTCAACCCGCCGAAGTACATGACCCGCTACTCGGAAGCGCTGGACGAGGCGTCGATGCACATCCTCGACCGCTACCTGAAGCGCTCGCCGCGCTACCTCTTCGTCATCGCCGCCGATCTCAACGCGTATTGCTTCATCCACAACAGCAAGAATGTCGCCGACTGGACAGGTGACCCCGCGCGGGATAACTTGCACAGCCGGCTAAAGCGGATTTACGATGAGCCCGTTGTGATCGCCGCATCGCGCGTCGGCCTTGCGGCCAACCGCATGCCTCATCCGGCCACACGGAACGACTTCGAGCGTGCAGGCATCCGGCTGAGCGAGCGCCGCCCTGCCTTCTTTGCGCGAACGTACCTGCGCGACGACGGCGGCGTGACAACACTGTTCTCCGTGCCTCTGTATGTCGCTGGCCAGCGCTACGGTGCGATCTGTGCCAGCTGGCAGGAGGATGGCTAGCCGTCCTTGGCGAGGTCCTCCTGGAGCGTATCGCGCAGCCTGCGCCAGATGCTCTCCTGCATCATCGGCCATAGGCGTCCGCCGTGCAGGCGGCTCGCCACCTTCAGACAGTCGTCCAGCAGGTCCATGAGATGCTGCGCCTCTTCGCGCGGCATGATGATACGCCGCGGCGTGCAGATCTGCACGTAGAGGTGCAGGGCGGCGCGGTCATAGCGGTTGGAAGGAACGGCTCCGGGCGGATCAGGCTGATCCTCGATCTGCGCATCTTGCCAGAGGAAGCCGCCGACCCGCGAGAGAAGCGCCTCATCCAGGGCGCACGCCAGAGTATTCGCGAGCGCGTTCAACGCCAGTTCCTGTTCTGCCGGACCGAGTGGTGGTAGTTCGAGGGTCAGCATGGCAGAATGTTCGCTCCCCACAGACAACCCAAAGTCGATTCTACGCGTTTGCCAATAGGCAGTCGAGCCTGGCGGCGAGGAGGCCACCCGGTTGAAAAGAAAGTTCCGCGTGCGTGCCAAGTTCGTCTGGCTCCTCGTCATCGTGCTTGTGCTGGTGGGCGGCTTTGCCTTTGCCCGCAGCTGGCTTGGGCAGTCCTCCGCTCCCGGACCATCGGCCACGCACTTCTCCCAGCACGTGCCCTACAACATCCTGCTGATCGGCAACAATGCCCGCGCCGCTGCGGGTCCGCTCTCCCTCGGCACGTCGGGCGGCCAGGCGGACATCCTGATGGTCGTGCACATCGACCCGACCACGCACAAGGTCACCTTAATCTCCGTGCCGCGCGACCTGCTGATCGCGCTGCCCCAATGGCGCGACCCGATCCCCAAGATCAAGGAAAGCTTCTTCCTCGGCCTGCAGGAGAGCCCGCAGCGCGGGCCCCAGCTCGCGATGCAGGTCGTCAGCCACTTCACGGGGATGCCGATTCATGCCTACATCGTCACCGACTTCCAGGGCTTCGTCGACGCGATCAACGCGGTCGGCTGCATCAACGTCTACATTCCCGCCAAGCTCTACGACCCCTTGCACAGCAAGGCGGACTTCCAGAAAGGCTGGCACTGTCTTTCTGGCACCTGGGCACTGGCGTACATCCGCATCCGCCAGAACGCTGCCGGCAACAGCTTCCGAACGAACGACTTCCAGCGCATGGGCGCCGAGCAGCAGGTGCTGCTCGCGCTCAAGGACAAATTGCTGAAAGATCCCGTGCAGGCAGCGCTCCACTTGCCTTCCCTGATCGCAGCATGGAGCAAGGACGTGGCGACGAATCTGACGCACAGCCAACTGCTCGCGCTCGGCATGAGCCTCGCGCATGCCCACCTCCAGAAGGTGACGCTCGGCAGCATCGCAGACTCCATGCAGCTCGGTGCGATGCCGCTCCAAGGGATCAACGTGGAAAACGCCATCGAAGGTGCCTACTATGACGTGCTGGACACAGCGAACGTCACGAGGGCGCTGAAGCCCTACGGCTCCAAGGGAGCCTGGACCGGCCTGCCGCCGTTCCCGTCGCCGACGGACGTGCCGGTGACCCTCTACGGCAGCCAGTACGTGATGGCTGAGCTGCAAAAGGCAGGCTTCACCGTCACGTACGGCGGCTCCTCGGCCGGCACGACCCAGACTACGGTGGTGTTCCCGAACGGCAGCCCGACAGCCGGCTTCGTCGTCGGACGCGCGCTTGGCCAGAGCAACGAGCTCGTCAAGCCTGGCAGCGTCGCTCAGGTGACGGTGTACGCTCCCTAAGAGACCACCTTGCCCGCGCTGAGCGCCGCCGCCTTGCCCGCGCTGAGCGCGCTGGTGGCGGCGGCGCTTTGTTACTCGCACCCACTCTCCAGATCGTGCACCTCGCCCTAAAAAAACTGCTCTGCGCCTCTGTAGGCCCTGGCCTGGAGCACGCTGCCCACCGGGGAGGACCTTGGGACTCCCCCGTCCGACCGCATCGCACGTTAAACTGCTGACAGCGCTGCCGGAGCGATCCGGCTAGTGCAGGCGGCGCTGCAAGACCCGCGCGTCGCGGCGATCGTACGCATGCGCACTGCCCCGTCTCACGGACGGACAGGCTGTACAAAACCTCAGCCGCCTGCTCTGGACCTATCGCGGTGCGATCGGCATGAAGACAGGCTATACGACCCGCGCAGGACGCGTCGTGGTGGACGTGGTCGCGGCCGGGACACCGCAGTGGCTGTACGCCTAGCCGCGCTCGCTACAGTCCAAAGTCCACGGGCGCCTTGAGCTGCGGGTCTACGCTGTGCAGCACTGCGTAGAGGCGCGCAAGGTATTGCAGCGGCCGCAGTTGGAACGACTCGACATGATGCGCTCCTGGGACGAGCCAGAGCACCGCATTCGGGTCGGTGCGGCTGAGCCGCGCATAGAGAAGCTTCGAGTTCGCGTCGGGCACTGTCTTGTCTGCCTTCCCGGCGATCAGCAGGACGGGCCGCTTGCCCAGCGCAGCCAAATGCGCCAATGGATCCACCAAGGCCGGGTTTGTACCGGTGAGCGGCGGCACGAGGGTGAGGATGATCCAGTCGAACGGGAATGCAGGCAGGTTCGTCCAGACCGGCAGGCTGCGCTGCAGGTACGGAACGAGCGCCGCGAACGGCGAGTCCGCCACGATGGCAGCGACGCGCGGGTCGGCCTCGCCCGCCATCAGTGCGATTGTCGCGCCCATCGAGTACCCGACGACCGCCACCTTGGTGCCCGGGGCAAACGTGGTTCGGGCCGCCTTCACTGCTCCGAGGAGGTCTCGAACCTCGAACTGGCCCACGGAGACCAGATGACCAGGACTCCGCCCTTCCGCCCGGTAGTCGAACGTGAGGATGTTCGCACCCCATCGGTGGACTGCACGCATCATCAGGAGTCCCGGCACGCCGATGTCGGCGCGATTCTCGCCGTAGCCGTGCGAGAAGATCACGGTGAGGGATGTCTTGTGCGCCGCTGGAATGAACCAGCCGTGCAGCCGCAGATGGTCCACGGCACTGAAAAACCGCACTTTGCTGTACTGCATGCCCCAGAACGCGGGCGTCGTCGGCAGCTTCATGCGCGGCAGGTGGGTAAGCCGCCAGCCGACGTAGATGCCATACCCCGAAAGGCCCAGGAACATGATCGCGATGCCGATGATCACATTGCGCCAACGGAGGCGCCGCCAGGATGGGGACACCGCAGCACCTCCCGAATGGGCGGGGACCGACTGAGAGGCTATGCCCTGCGCTGGACGGAGATTGCAATGATGCCGCAAACGACTGCGACCGCAACGAGCACATCTCGCCAGAACGGGAGACTGCCGCCGACGAGCGCCGCAGAGAGGGCAGCAAAGCCGCCGATTGTCACGTACGTGAGGGAGCGCAGGGCGTTGCGGCCGCGTGCGAGTTCCTTGCGCAGCGGCTCGAAGTCGATCGGTACCCGGAACTCCTGGCGGTCCAGCCGCTGCAGAAGGCGCAGGGCCTGCTGCAGCGGCTCCAAGGCTCGACGCAGAACGCCCTGTACCACGTCGCGCGCTCCAGCTCCAGGCAGTGTCCCCGCAGCGTACTTGCGCGCGCCATCGATCAGCAGTCGGACGAAGTTGTCCCCAGGGGCCAGGCCCGCGACAATCCCGGAGAGAATGCCGAGGGCTCGTCCCAGGAACGTGTAGCGGGCAGGGATCTGGAAGGGCTGCTCATAGAGGAAGTCGCGTATCTCCCGCACGAAGGCCTCGACCTCTGGCCCGCTGGCGCGGTAGAAGGTCGTGCCGAGCATCCGGTCGAGCAGGAATCCGAAGGCCCGGCGCAGCTTCGCAAGGTCAGCGGTCGGCCGCACGAATCCGAGGTCAACGAGGCCATCGACTGCGTCATCGAGGTTCTTCGCGATGATGCCCCGGACCAGTTTGCGCAGGGCCTCCTGGTCCTGTGGGCGCATCTCGCCCATCATGCCGAAGTCGACGTAAATCAGCCCACCATCGGACTGCACGAAGAGGTTGCCCGGATGGGGGTCGGCGTGGAAGAACCCGTCGACCAGCCACTGCTTCATGTAGCTTGAGATGAGCAGCGCTGCCAGCTTCTTGCGGTCAATGCCCGCCTTGTCGAGTTCGGTGATCTGGTCGGGCTTCAGTCCCTCCACGAACTGCATGACCAGGACGCCTGGACGCGTCAGGTCCTGATAGATGCGCGGGGCGCCGACAAGCGGATCGTCCTTGAAGTTCTGGGCGAAGCGCTCGGCGCGCGCCGCCTCCCCCCAGACATCGAGTTCCTGCTCTGTGACATCGCGCAGTTCCTGCCAGATCGCCATCAGGTCGAAGCGCCGTCCCCAACTCGTCCAACGCACAGCCCAAGCGACAGCGATGCGCACCGCGTCGAGGTCGATCCGCACGGAGCGCCCGATTCCCGGGCGCAGCACCTTGATGGCGACCTGCCTGCCGTCGATCAGCTGACCGCGGTGCACTTGGGCGAGCGACGCCGAAGCGGTCGGCGTCTCGCTGACCGCCTTGAAGACGTCGGGAACGTACCGACTCCCGTAGGCCTCGCGCAGCACTGCCTCTACCTGCCCCCAGGAAACGGGGGGCACGACGTCCTGCAGTTCGCCAAGTTCCTGCGTGAACTCTTCGGGCAGCACATCGGCCCGCGTGGAGAGGAACTGACCAAGCTTGATCAGCATGCCTCCCTGGCGAGCTGCGGCAATGCGCAGCCGACGGCCCTCCGCCGCCCAAAGGGCACGTTCCGCCTTACGCTGTTCATCCGCATCACGAAAGCGCCCGGAGACGCGCGCGAGCCAGATGGCCCGCAGCGCCGCACCGAGCGCAAGGCGTAGTACTACCGCAGTGCGGCCGAGCCGACTATCCAAGGAGTCCCTCCCGCTTATTCACTCGACGCTGCGTTGGGGTCTTCCTCGTCCATCTTCGCGATCGCGTCTGCGAAGCGGTGCAGGCGCCGCGCCGCCCGCTGGCGCGCGCGCCGTACGCGATCTCCGTCGTCGCCTTCGCCGGGTCCGTGGCCGCAGCGCGTGCTCGCACCGAGGAGGAAGCCGAAACCGATCAGTTTGAGAATCCACTTGAGCAGCATCGCCGAGCCCCTTTCCATGTGGTCGATTTGGTCCTGCAACAAAAGACTACCACCCGAAGTATGCTTGGCAAGTGCGCCGTACCATCAACTTTCTGCCAGACGCTCGGCAACGCGCCCGCAGCGGTCCGTGTGACCCGACTCGCCCGGCATCCACTCCACCCGCAGCACATAGCAGTCTACCCGCAACTCCGTGACATCGGCCTTGCGATATGGTGCCAGCATGGCCTTCGCATCCGCCGGCGACAACCGATACGGCAGCACGATCTGCTGCACCCCAGCTGCCTGCGACTCGTCCACTGTGAGCGTAGCGACCGTCACTGCGCCGTTCGGTACGACCCGCCGCACGCCTCCCTCGCGGAGTACTGTATAGAAGAAATTGATCTCCTCCACCCTGCCAGCCACGTCGACGCCCGTCATCCACGACCGCAATGTCACCCACTCGCCCACCCGCATGGGGCGCAGCGACAGCAGCTGCACGCCGGCGAATACATTGCCGAGTGTAGATTGTGCAGCCAAGCCCACGACCACGCCTGTGAGCGCGCCGCCAACCGCGATGCCGGTAAGGTTCACGTGCCAGATGTCAGCAGCGACGCTCAGCGCGACGATGACGAGCAGTCCGCTCAATACCTGGACGCCTATGTTGAGGATCCCCTGGCGCTCTATGGGCACTTCCCGCAGTTGGCGCAGTCCCGCCATGCGAGCGCTGCGGATCAGCCCCCAGCTCAGTGCAACCCAGACTACCGTCAGTCCGCCGCGCCAGAGCACCGCCGCATCGCTTCCCGGCCAGCTTGCGCCCAAGACGCGCGGCAGGACGATGACCACCAGCCCGAAGCCGATCAGTGCAAGAACGCGTTGCCAGACCCTGCTCCGCATGCGAAGGGCATCTCCTTTCGGGCTGTTGCGGCAGGACTTTTCCTCGTATACCCCATCAGGTATACTAATCGTCGCATGAACGCTCGCCATCGAGTCGGCGAAGCGCATCGCGGGAGGTGAGCGAGAATGGCTGTGCTCGTTTACACCACGCCGACGTGCCCGCATTGCCGTTCGGCCAAGCGCTTCTTGACGGAGCGCCATATTCCCTTCCGTGAGGTCGACGTCGCGCGCAGCAGCCAGGCTGCGGCCGAACTGCAGCGCAAGTCGGGCCAGACCGGTGTACCGGTGATTGACGTAAACGGAAGAGTGATCGTCGGGTTCGATCAGACGCGGCTCATCAAGGCACTTGGATTGCGCAGCTGATACCAGGGGAGGCATCGACACATGACCATCGCGCCGCTCGACGACCGGGTGCTGGTTCGCCCGGTGGAAGCCGAGGAGAAGACAGCTTCGGGCATCATCTTGCCCGACACCGCGAAGGAGAAGCCGCAGCAGGGCATCGTGGTCGCGGTAGGCACCGACGAGGAACTACAGAAGGTCCTCTCCGCCGGAGACGAAGTCCTGTTCACGAAGTACGGCGGATCGGAGATCAAGCTGGATGGCGTCGCCCATGTGATCCTGCAGCGCAGCGATGTCCTCGGCAAAATCGTCCGCTGACAAGATCGCCTGCTAAAGCGTGCGTGAGGTTGGGCGTGTACCCGCCCCCCCTCACGCCTTACTAATGAAAGGAGTGCTACTCTGGTAAAGTGAGCATATTAGGGACAAGGGGTGTCCTTTGGCTACGTTTAATGATCTGCTGCAGGCAGTACGCGCAGGCAGCTACCATGGCAAGCCGGTTATCGGCGTAACCGATCGCTCGTTCGACGTGCGCCCGGGCTTCGTCTTCGTGGCACGCCCTGGGCAACGGGTCGATGGATCCCAGTATGCCCACGAAGCTGTCCAGCGCGGCGCACTGGCCGTCGTGGCCGAAGCCGCGCTGTCACTTGGGGCTCCAGTCGTCACGGTGGAAAGCGCCGCCGAGGCGCTGGGGCGCCTCGCCGCCGCGGTGAACGGCGAGCCGTCTCAGTCGCTTAAAATGTTGGGCATCACCGGGACGAACGGCAAGACGACCACTGCCGCCCTCGTCTCGAGCGCGCTGCAGGCCGCTGGCCATCGCGTCGGCACAATCGGGACGCTCGGAGTGCAGCTCGACGGGGAGATGGTCCGCCACCTGGACCTCACAACGCCCGCTGCGCCCGAACTGCAGGCCGCACTGCGTGAACTCCGGGACTACGGCGCAACGCACGCCGTGATGGAGGTCTCTTCGCACGCCCTACGCCAGGGGCGGACAGCGGGTTGTTCCTTCGACGCAGGCGTCTTCACCAACCTGACGCGCGACCACACCGACTACCACGGCGACATGCAGCACTACCTTGAGGCGAAGGGCCTCCTGTTCGAAGGGCTCGGCGGGCAGGGACGCTCCGCCGTAGCGGTCCTGAACAGTGACAGCCCAGCGTTTGAATACCTGCGCAGCGTCACGAAAGTGCCGATCCGCACCTTTGGTAAAAACGCAGACGTTTCACTCGTCTCCAGCGAGGACCTGGGCCTTTCCGGCAGCCGCGTCACGCTGCGAATCGATGGGGAGCGGCATGCGTTCTCACTCCTCTTGCCGGGACCGCACAATGTCGAGAATGCGATGGCGGCCGCAGCCGCGGTGACGTCCCTTGGTGTACCTGCGGCGGTCGCACTACGGGGCCTTTCCGATCTGCAGCGGGTCAAGGGCCGCCTGCAGGTGATCGAGGACATTGGCCGACCGTATCGCATCGTGATCGATTATGCGCACAATCCCGCTGGACTCGTACAACTTTTGCGGCTCGCGCGACGGGCCTCGCGGGGCCGGGTCATCGCCGTGTTCGGCGGACGCGGAGAGCGCGACCGCGGCAAGCGCCCTCTGATGGGTGCGATCGCGGCCGCCTTGGCAGACCATCTGATCGTCACAGTCGACAACCCGCGCAGCGAGGGACCGAAGCAGACAGCCGAAGAGGTGGCGGTAGGAGCACGCGAAAGCGGAGTGCCGACGGAGGTCGTGCTAGACCGCTACGAGGCCATCCGCCGCGCCATGGCGTTAGCCGGCGCGGGCGACACGATCACCATCTCCGGCAAGGGTGGGGAAGTTTGGGATGAGCAGCATGAGGGTCGGGAGATGACGGACGAGCAGGTCGTACGCGAGATCGCCGCAGAGTCCTAATGCACCGCCCGGCTCCGGGCTCGTCTCGGCCTGGACACCCCAATCGCCCTGGTACTTCCCCCACCGCCTGCAGCAGCCCGGAAGTGCCTAACTGTCAATTATCGTGAAACGCAATTGCGGCAGGACGCGGCCAGGGATGGATCCGGACGCAGTGACGCCGATTCGCTGCGCGCCCATCAACCGGTAGAACAGTTCCGCATGCGGCTCTGCGTCGATCGACACAGATGCGGCACCAGACAACTTCGCGCGTGCGATTGCATGGTTCCAGAGATCTCTTCCCATGCCCTCACGCAGGAATCCCGGATCTACAAACAGGAAGTCTAGGGTTGCTATCGGACCTCTGATTGACATCCCATAGAACCCGACGACCCGCAGGTCCGATCCGATCACGTACACCTCGCGCGAAGAGATGTACTCTGCTGTCAGCGTCAGCTCTTCACGGCACTGCTCCATGAAGGCATCTTTGTAGCCCCATACCGCCTTCGACCGAAAGGCCAACGCCGTGAGACTTGGGGCTTCTCGCGGTTGCGCTCTGCGGATCTCCACGGTGTGCACCTCCCGCACCAGGGAAGGGCCGGACTCTACCATCCGACTGCGCGGCGAAGCTCCGTCGCGGCCGCCCGCGGATCCTCCGCTCCCAGGATCGCAGAGATCACGGCGATGCCAGCGATTCCGGAATCCACAAGATTTGGGGCCGTCACCGGTCCGATGCCGCCGATCGCCACAACCGGAAGCGATGCGGCCGAGACCGCCGCGCGCAGCTGTCCAACACCGGTGGGCGCTTCGGCGTCGTCTTTCGACGGCGTCGCGAAGATTGGTCCGAACCCGAGGTAGTCGACCTCCCTCGCCGCGCGCGTCTGCGCGGAGTCGTGGCATGAGAGCCCAAGGAAGCGGTTCGGGCCAAGAATCCGGCGCGCTGCCTCCGCGGGCAGGTCACCCTGGCCGACATGCGCTCCATCCGCGTCGAGCGCCAGCGCCAAGTCCACCCGGTCGTTGACGCAGAAGAGCGCTCCGCACGAGTGGACGAGGCTGCAAAGCTCCTTGCCGACGGCGTACACCTCGCCGTCAGGCAGCGCCTTCTCGCGCAGCTGCACGAGAGTGACACCGCCCGCAATCGCCGCCTCGACCGCCGCGAAGACGTCACGCCGCGCAGGCACAATCAGTTGCAGTCGAAGCGCTTGGACATCGAGTTGCACTGTCAGATTCCTAGGTGCGAAGCGCCATACTCGAACTCCTGGGTCAGTTCTAGGATGCGCGACACACCGTCGGCAACCGTTTCCTCTCCGGCCGCAAGACTGATGCGCACCTCTGCATCGGCCCGCTTGCCGAATGTTGAGCCAGGTACGACGACGAGCCCCTTGCGCTCAAGCAGCAGGCGCGCAAAGCTTTCGGACGACACGCCCCGTGGTACGGGCAGCATTAGGTAGAAGGCACCCTCGGGCACATAGCGCTGCCGGCCGGCCTGCGCCAGGATGGCAAGGGCTCGGTCGCGCGTTGCGCGATAGGAGTCGACCATCCGCTGGATCTCGGCCTCCCCTACCTCCGTCAGGGCCGCCAGCGCGGCGCGCTGCGCGACCATCGACGAGGATGAGTAGCACGACTCGACAACCTTGGTCGTCCAGTCGCGCATCCCCGGCTGCAGCACGGCGTAGCCGAGCCGCCAGCCGGTCATTGCGTACGTCTTCGAGAAGCTGAAGCTCGCCAGCGTCCCTTCCGGGTAGACCTCTAGCATGCTGATGGGGCGCTCGCCGAAGTAGACCTGGTCGTACACCTCGTCGGAGAGCACCCAGAGCTCGTGCTTGCGGGCGAATGCGGCGATGCGCTCGAGCATGTCCCGCCCGAACTGCGCACCGGTGGGATTCGAAGGGTTGTTGATCAGCACCGCACGCGTACGCTCATCCACCGGCCAAGACTCAGGCTCCGGCTGGAAGCCCCGCTCCGCCTCAAGCGGGTAGAAGACGGGTTCTGCCCCGAGCGTGTACACCTGTCCGAGAACGTTTGGCCAACCGGGGTCGGGCATCAGGATGCGATCGCCGGGCCCGAGTACGCTGCCAAGCGAGGCGTAGAGCGCACCCACGCCACCGTGCGTAACGAAGACCTGCTCTGGATCGACCGCGACCCGATTGACGCGCAGCAGCTTGGCCGCAATCTCTCTCTTGAGTTCCAAAGGGCCATCCGTCGGCGTGTAGACGATGCGTTCCTCCATGACAGCACGCGCAGCGGCACGCCGTACCGCTTCAGGCGCGAAGAAGCCCGGCTCACCGTATTCCAGGTGGAGGAGCCCCTCCTTGCCTTGCGCAAGGGCAGCCATGGCGCGGATGCCGGAACGGGGAATGGCCTCTGCGGCCGGCGAGAGGCGCATGTGGTTCACCCTCCTGGCGAGTTTCACTGCAAAAAGTGCACTGTCGCGGCAATCCGTTGAATCAGAGATGCCGTCGCATCGAGGATGAAGAAGTGGTATTGCACGCCGTCGATCGTCTCCACGGTCGGGTACGGCAGGACCAGTTCAGCCACAGGCGCTCCCGTCGGCTGGTTCGCGTCCTTGGACGGCATGATGAGGTATCCCGCCTGGCCGCCAGCAGTGAGCGGCTCGATCGTCGGATTGGTGCCAAAAGGGTGCAACTGTTGTGCAGCTTGGTTCTGCGCGGCCTGCTGCGCGGTCCAGTCCGCACCGTTCAGGGCGAGGAGCTGAAGGAAGCCGTCCGCGCCGCCGATCCGCCAGAGGTATCCTTTCACGGGCTTCCATCCTTGAGGATGGCCCAGCGACACGCCAACCTTGCGGTTCGTGTAGAGCACCCAACTCGATGTCGGCTTGGGCTTGGGAACCGGCTTCGCAGCCGGTCTGACCGTGCCGCAGGCGCCGAGCGTCAGTGCCAATAGGAAGATGCCTGCCGCCCGCATCCTTACCGTCACGCAATCCCCTCCGGGCATGGTTTTCTAGCGCACCGCCGCTGGTACCTGCTGCGCTAAGGCGGTGGTGCCAAGATCACTGGCGAGCCGCTCGGCGGCATGTGCGATGCGTCGGTCCTCCGCCGCGCGCAGCCTTGTGCGCGCGGCAATGCGAAAGCGCAGTACGCCTTCTTGGTCCCGGCGCGCGTCCAGTTCCGCAACCAGCCGTCCGTCAAGCAGCACAGGCATGCCGTACGGTCCGACCTGTCGCTGTGCGGCCGGGGTATAGGCCTCCCACTTGTAGTCAAAGTCGAAGAGATCACGCAGGCGCCTTCTGTCCCACAGAAGGTTGTCGAGTGGCGCGAGGATCTGCACCCCCCGGACCGGAGATGGATCTGCAAGTAGCTGGGCCACGTCCCGCGTGCAAAGGTAAGGGCGTTCGACCCCGTCGATGTGCAGCTCTTCCCATTCTCCCGAGGCGCACAACTCCTGTGCGAGGGCACGGCGTGCAGACGCATCTTCCATCGACCAGCCGAGGTAGGGATCCGTCGCGAGGAAGACGCCCATCGTGCGCCCATAGTGCAGCGCCGCAGCGATCCGCGCGTCGGTGCGATCCCCGATCGTTCGTTCCCACGCCGGAAAGAGCCGCTCCGGCAGGTCATAGCGCCGTTCACCGCGGCGCCGGCCGCAGACGATCACCCTACCCTCGTAAGCCAGGATGTCGAGTGCCATCGTCGTCGCCTTCATGCTCGCAGGGTTCTCGTCCCAGAAGCTCGCGACCCGGTGCTCCGTTCCGAGTTCTCGGCTGTAGCGCGCACCGCGGGAGATCTCCGTGATAATCTCCGCAGCGATCCCTTCGAGTCCCCGCTTGACGAGCAATCCTTCCGCGCGAGCCCGCGCGAACTGCGGTACCGCTGCCGGAAGGTCTTGGGCTGCCACAATGCAGCGTTCCTTCAAGCGCGCTTCGAAGACCGCCCCCGACGCAAGCGTCCTGGAAAAGGCAACCTCAGATGTCGGGCCGCGCCGCAGGCGCAGGGTCAGAAGGTGCGCAGGGGCCACGATGCGCATCGGATCCATCTGGACGGCGCCCAGCGCAGCGACCGTCTGCGCGAAGCTCCGCCGCTCGCGGGCCGCGAGCCCCAGGTGCGCGATGAGCGCGCGGCGCACCGCTTCTGGACGGGCACGCATTGCGTTGCTTCCCCTTTTCCCAAGCGACCCTTGGCGCGTGCGGCCCCGCCGGCCAATCGCCGGCGGGGCCGCATCTTGGCGGTACAAGTGTTCGCAATTGCAGGAAGCGGCTCCTGCCTGCCGGCCCTAGAGCCGGAGCAGGCGCCAGCGCAGCGAGGGGCTGGACACGGTACCCGAACTCTTGAGCCGCACGGACTGCGTCTGATGACCGACCTGCACGCGCAACTGCCCGACGTCGCTGCCGACGGGAAGAGGCGCCTTCAGCGGCTTCGCCTTGAGCGAGAGCTTGACGGGCAACCCGCCCCAACCGTAGAACTGCACACCCTGCGCTGCTTGAACGCCGACCGATCCTTGCCAGGGTGCGGACAGACTCCCGACCTGGCTCGCGCTCTGCACCACACGCACGGGCATCACCGCGTTCAGGGCGGAGGTGCCCAGGGTGGTCCCTTCGGAGATCGCGGTATCGAGCGGGTAGAGTCCGCCGGCCCCGAACACGGCGCCGTACGCGATGACGTTCCTGCCGGCGATGTTGCGCTGCATCGCAAAGATGTAGCAACCCCCGGCCGCGAGCGTGGAGCCGGTCTTCACCCCGATCACGGTGTCCTTGCCGAGCGTGTGGCCGATTTCCTTGTTGTAGTTGTACACGAGGCCTTCCGGCGACGGCAGGATGACCTGCGGCTCAGCGACGATCTGCGTGAACACGGGGTTCTGCATCGCGACCTCCGCCAGCTTGAGCTGGTCTCCCGCGGTGCTGACCGTCGACGGGCTGAGACCGCTCGCGTCGGCGTACGTCGTGTTCTTGAGGCCGAGCGACTTCGCCTTCGCGTTCATCATCTGCACGAACTGCGCCTGGCTGCCGCCGACCCAGCGCGCCAGGATCTGCGCGAAGTTGTTCCCCGACGGCACCAGCAGTCCCTCGAGGAGCTGGTACTCCGTCAGCTGCTCGCCGGCGGCGACCGCCACGTACGACTGGTGCGTCGCCGCGTCCTGCTGGTAGGTCTGCACGTCGGCCTGGGTCATCGTGATGCTCGGACCCTGCTGGTTCAGGGAGAGCGGGTGCTTCTCCAGAACGAGCAGCGCGGTCATGACCTTCGCGACGCTGCCGATCGGCATGGGCGCGTTGCCCCCGTAGCTGCCCATCGAGCCGATCCCCTGAACCGCGACGGCCGCTTCACCGCTCGTCGGCCAGGGCAATCTCGGTGAAGGGCCCGGAACGGTCTTCATCGCCGCCTGCAAGGACACTGAAGGCGCCGGGACGCCCCGCACCATCTGGACGACGGCGAGCAGGACAACGATCAGCACCAGGACGCCGAAGACTCGCAGAACACGCATCGCCCGCCCGACTCCCCCACGAAACGATTTTCCGCCGCGAGGGCGGCGTACACGCTATCAGCCTACCGCCTTCGGCGCGGCTTGTCTCGACAGAATGATAAAATCCCGCGAGGAAATGTCTGGTGCCCTTGCATGATCCTTGCCATCGCAGGGCGTGCCGATACGTCCCCTGCGGCTTCAGCCGCGCAGCCGCTTTTGCAGCTGCATGGCGCCAAACGCCAGTCGGTGCATCGCCATGTTTGCCGGAAGGGCTGGGCGGAAGGGCTTCGTCGCCTCTGGGAAGTCCAGCCCGATCGCCGCCATCTCCTCCGGGCTGATCACGATGTCGCCAGCAGCAGCATTCGCACGGATGTGCGCGGGCGAGAGGGCCTTCGGGATCGCCACGATTCCCCCGCGCTGCACCGTCCACGCGAGCGCGATCTGCAGCGGCGTCGCGCTATGCGTCCGAGCTGCCGCAAGCAGTCCCGGCTTGCCCTCCCAGCCGCTGTAGCGCCCGTGTGCGAGCGGACTGTATGCCAGCACGAGCCTGCCGTGCTCCTGCGCTTCCTGCAGCACGCCCCGCTCGACGCCGCGCTCCGACAGGCTATAAGGTACTTCGTTCGCGAGCATCTCGCCTGGGTGCTCTTCGCAGCGGCGCAGACGCTCGAGCCATGCGACGTCGAAGTTGCTCACGCCGACGTGGCGTGCAAGCCCGGCGCGCTGAATAGCGCGCAACCCGTTCACTGTCTCCTTGAGGGGAACGCTGCGCGTCGGCCAGTGGAGCAGCACTAGATCGACGTACGGGGTCCGCATGCGCCTGCACGACTCGCGCACAGCGAGTTCGACGTCCTGGGCGCGCGCGTGGGACGGCCACACCTTGGTGACCACGAAGACATCGTCGCGGCAGTCCGTGATCGCGTCGCCGACGACTTCCTCCGCACCGCCCGCACCGTAGAGCTCCGCCGAGTTGATGAGCGTCATGCCCAGCGAGATGCCGAGCCGCAGGGCGTCGACTTCTGCGGAGCGCTGCGCGCGTCGTTCGCCCATGAACCAGGTGCCCTGACCGATGACCGGCAGCCTGGGGAGCCCTGCCCTTTCGAATGTGCGCAATTAACTCTCACCTCTCCAAGAACACTGCCATCGCTGTTTGTGATGGCCAGTCGTCGGACGCTGCTTACTGGGGTTCCATTTCGCTCGGTCCCTGGGCAAACCTGCCTGTGCCATTGCAGTCAGGGGAGCCGCGCATTGGGGCGCTTGGACATGGTAGACTGGCCTCGCAATTTCCCAAGAGTGGTGGTGTTGAAGCGATGGCGATCCGCTTTCGAATGTCCCTCATCGCGCTGCTGCTGCTTCTCTCACTGCCGCTCGCCGCGTGCGGCCAAACGGCTCAGGCGCCCAAGCCGAAGGCGCATCCCACAGTCGCGCAGAAGTCCGCAGCCACCAAAAAGCCAAATCTCCCCTGGGGATCGACGACCGCAAGTTCGATTCTTCCGGGCGATGTACTGATCGCGGACTCGCACAACAACCGCATCCTGCTCGTCACGCCGCAGAAGAAGATTGTCTGGCAGTTCCCGTCCCCCGGCACCACCTCGCCGATCCACGACGACGACGACGTCTTCTTCAGCCCCCGCTTCAACGAGATCATCACGAATGAGGAAGGACAAGACACCCTTGCGGTGATCAACTTCAAGACGCAGCAGATCGTTTGGACCTACGGGCACGCGGGCGTCGCGGGGAGCGTGCCCGGCTACCTGAACACCCCCGACGACGCGTTCCTCTACGACACGCCGAACGGCCAGGTGATCACGGTCGCCGACATCAGAAACCAGCGCATCCTGTTCATCGACCGCAAGACGCACCAGATCATCAAGCAGTACGGCCAGACCGGGGTCTACAGCGTGAACCCGCCGACGACCTTCGGCGCCCCGAACGGAGACTTCCCCGCACCGAACGGCGGCATGCTCGTCACACAGATCGGCGGCAACGACGCCATCCTGCTTGATAAGCAGGGCCAGATCCAGTACACCGTGCACTTCCCGAGCACCTTCTACTACCCGTCCGACGCGAACTTCACCCCGAGCGGCAACATCATCTGCGCCTTCTACACGCAGCCGGGAGCGATTGTGATCATGTCGCCCCAAGGTAAGGTCCTCTGGCAATACCAGGTCAGTTGCGGCCCCGGCGCCCTAAACCACCCCTCTCTCGCCGTGCAGCTCCCGAACGGTCTCGTGATGTTGAACGACGACTACAACGACCGGGTGATCATCATCGACCCGAAGTCCAATCAAATTGTCTGGCAGTACGGCCACACCGGAGTGCCCGGCAGTGCTCCCGGATACCTCGACATACCGGACGGCATGGATCTCTTGCCGAACGGCATCGTGCCTGGCGCAACGAACAACCCCATTGGCGGCCATCTCTGGAGCTACCCGGGCAACGGATACTAGAACGCGCACCAACGGGGCTGTCCCGAACGCGGCCGAGCGGACGCAGAGGGGCAGCCCCCTCTTGCTCTCAGTGCAGGCAACGGAGAGCTTGACAGATGCGCCATACCCACTGTGGTGGCTCCGTATGGATGCGCTGCTTCCGTCCCTCCCCGCACTTCTGGTGCTGGCCGTCCTCGCCGAGGGGCCGGCCCATGGCTACCAGATCGCGGCACATCGAGATTCCTATAGAATTCGTTCATCACGACGGCTATGGGTGCGTAACGTTTGATGATCGCTGCGGCTGAAGCCATAACCTCCGTCGGCTCGTAACCGTCAGCGCACCGTCGTATGAAGTCTACGCGGTCTGTTCGCTGCATCAGGCCGGTCAAAGCCATTACAAGCCAGTTCACTAACTCGGTCACCACATAACACCCGTCATGAGTCCTGTTTTTCCCGAGAAACTCCAGTTCGGACTCGGATAGCTTGAAGCGAGATCTTGTCGCAAGACCGAAGTCTGAAATATATATACCTCGTCCGTCGGTAAGAATGTTTCTGAAATGAACATCAAAGTGTAGTAACCCGTTCGCATTCATAAAAGAGACCGCAGATCGCAACTCTGGCTCCAACATATTGAACGCCGAGTTGGCAGCATCTTCACCGCTAGCGACCTGCTCTGTCAGCCAGTCGTACAGATTATAGGGAAAGTACTCGCAGAAGAGTACGACACTGGTCAACGGTTTCTCAATTGCCTCAAGACGATCCCGCACTGCCAAGGAGCCGTCCCAGAACGCGACCATACGGGAGACATCCGACAGTTCCTCAGGGGTGGGCATTCGGCTTTCTGTCTTTGGTAGCACCCGCCAGTGATACATCAGCGGAAAGCTCTCAGACCGTTTCGCCAATACCCAGTTCGTCGTCATGGCGTGGGAGGCGACCTCGCGCCACACGCCACTGCCTGGCGAACCTATGCCGTAGTGACAAAATGTGGGGAGTTGGAACACGTTTGCAGTGGACATGACATTCTCGGGGCGTCTTTCCAATTCTGTAAGTGGAACGATCTTCACGAAGACCAACGTATCCTCAAGCCGCAACAACGCCGTCGCACCACCGATACCGGAATCAAGGACCACAGCCTGTTTCACTAGCTCGCGAAGCTGTTCATCACTTAGTAACGCGAGGGCAGTGGATACGTCGGCGTAGCGTGCAATTCGAGTTTGGTGAGACAGGTAAGGCTCTGCCGGTGACGGCATAGAGAATAACTCACCTTCCGCTAGAATGTCGTGGTTCAACCTCGTGACCATCACCTTTCAATCTAACAGGTGAGGGGCCCTTCTGCGAAAGCAATTACCCCGCTTTGCGGTCACTCCTGGATAAACTTGTGTGTAGGCCAAGGAGAGACGTGCTTTGTCTCTTCGCCCAAATCTGCTCAAGAGTTATGTTGACCTGCACCCTAACCCATTCTTTTACTCCATAATAGTGCACCGCACCCTGCCAGGACGCCCGCGTCCTCACGGGCCAAGATCCGCGTCGCCAGCGCACTTGCGGCAGCTGTGCGAATCGCTGTGATGGCGCCCGCATCGACGATGGCCAGAAGTCTCCCATCCAGGGGATCGTGCAATACGACTACCCCCTGATGCGAGGGCATGCCGCGCTGGCTGTTTTCAGGAAACCTCTGTTTTAGAGGTGTGTGGGAATTGGGCTCATTAGGGCGGCAGTCTGCCGCCCGCTTTGCATTTTTGCGTCAATCGTCTTGCGTCGATCGGGGGGCTTCCTAATCCGAGAAGCGAGAGTTGGGGTCAGCCGACAGTCACTCCCCGATGAAGAATGCGATCACATTCTTTCCAGGACCAAGGTGAATCGCGATGGTCTTGTTGGGACTCGATGCGTCCTTTCCCACAAGGCGACAAGCGTGAGGAATTGGGCTGCTCACGCCAGAGATCTGACCTAAGTTGCAACGCACCCTGGAGTCAGGCACCGTGTTGCCTGAAACCTCGTACGACCGTCCATGCCACGTAATGATGGAGCCATGAGGCAGCGCGACGTCCTTCTGTGCTCCACATCCTGCCCCGACAAGTGCGATAGCAAGTGCAACAAAGACAATCATGCGTTTCATTGCTTTTCCTCCTATTGCCAGTATACTGTCGAACTCAAGCACAACCAAGATCTTTTGTAGTAGTGAACACCATCGGTGTGTGACTATGATCCAGCAGACGATTGGCAACGACGTTGCGGGGAATGTTATGCATGGAATCTATACGCTGGAACCAGACAAGGTAGTTCGGCAGGTACTTGGTACTTACGCCGTTGAAGGGACGAATCCACCTCTTGAGGCGACTGTGGTAGCCGTTGACGTTGCCGAGGTGGTAGATGCCCCGCTTCTTCACGCCCCGTCGAGCGTTTAGGGCTTCGAGCGGGATCTCCTTCTCGTTGGCATACGTGCGGTACGCACTTGCCGCGTCAGTACAGAGTACGCAGTCGTGCAGCACTCCGTCCAAGGCAGTCCCTATCTGCTCCGCTGTTACGCGCCCGTGCCCGACGACCTCGGAGACGGTGGATGTCTGCCTGTCGCGCGCGACGAGCACACAGACCTGGTGGTGGCTGATGCCGCGTAGTGGTGCCTTGGCACCTGAGTGCCTTGCAGGTCGCCTGAGATTGCGTGACCCCTTCTGCGAGTCCAGGAAGAAGGTCTCGTCCGCTTCCACAATGCCCGTCAATGAGGGCTTTGGAAGGTTGCGCAACGCGGTGAGGATCTTGTGCCGCCAGTAGAAGGCGGTCGGCACGCTGACGCCAACCTCTTGCGCGGACCGGCGTATCGACATCCCCTGGCTCATGCACTTCGCGTACTTCAACCAGGTGGCAATGTCGCGGTGCGAACCAGCGAGCGGCGAAGCGGTCGCGTCGTTGAAGGTCTTCCTGCAGTCAACGCAGCGGTAGCGCCAACGGTCCTTGTACTTGCCGTGCCGGTGGATGTGGGTTCCGTGGCAGTGCGGGCAACGGAACCCGTTGGCAAAGCGCTTCTCCCTGAAGTCTACGACGACCTGTGGGCTGAGTTTGGGCTGGAGAAGCCTCTCCAGACGACGATACAGGAACTCTTGGTCCAGCGGCGGAAGTTGGCTGATGACTTGCGCGAGCTGTTGTACCGCCGGAACTGCCATGTGGTTCCACCTCAGGGATCAGTATAGCCAACCCCCTCGGATTCCCACACACCTCTGAAACAGAGGTTTCAGGAAACACGGCGATAACCTTGGCCCCGAGCACGGCCGGCTGCCCGAGAAACGCCGGCATGGCGGCCATGGCTCCCAAGGCATCAGGACGCCATGCGGCGACGCGCAGCGGCTGCACGGCCTCGCCTCGTCCCAGCGCCAGAAAAAGCATCCTCCAACGCGCCGATGCACACCTCCTGCGAGAGCAGCTCGCGGACGTCGTCCGCATTGAGCACCAGCGTCTGCATGGTCAATTCGCCCCCGTCGTCACGCGGTGTCTCGGGCCCCGGCCGAACGCGTCTCGTAGCGTCCCATCACCTTGGGGAACAGCACGACGTAGCCGAGTTGCAGCGCCGATGCCAGCAGGAACGGCCAGAACATGGCACCGGAACCGATCAACCACCCGCCCACGGCAGGACCGATGGAGGCTGGAAGGCTCCAGGAGACTGCGTTTAGGCTGCTCGCAAGGCCACGCCGCCGGTCGCGAACAAGGCCGACGCTGAACGCCTGCCTCGCGCCCACCGATCCCCGGTTGAGCACCGAGCGCAGTACGTAGAGCACCGCCGCGAACGCGAAGGACGGCATGAAGGGGATGGCAACCAGCAGCGCCACGCCTACCATCCGAGGCAGCACGATCGAGCGGATGAGGCCGATGCGCTCGGAGACCCGCCCGATCACGAGCGACGAAGCGCCGGTTAGGAAGAAGGTCAGAGCATACACCGGACCGATCGCCTCGGGGCCGACACCGAACCGCACAGAGAACCAGTACGGCATCAGGGGGGCAACCAAGCCGACGCCCAGGGAGTTGACCATGTTCACGATGGTGAGGGATGCCAGCGCCCGGTTCTCCCGTTTCGTCACCGCCTCCTCCGCAACCGATCCTGCGGCCGCTGGAGGACGGGACTCGGCAAGACCAGGCGGCATCTCCCGCAGGCTCCAGATCTGTCCAAGGTTCACGACGGCCACAAGGAGGTTCAGCAAGAACAGCGGCAGGTAGGCTGCGGCGCCCCCTGCACCGGGAATGAGGTGCGGCAGTGCGGCGGCCGACAGAGATCCGACGCCCATGCCGAAGAACTGCAGACCTGCATTCAGGCTGAAGACCGTTCCGCGCCTGGCCGTCGGCAAAACCTGAGCTAGCCACGCCTGCTCGGCAGGGGCGAATGGGCCAGAACTGCCGTTCGCTCCCCGTCCAAAGCCGAAAATCGCGGCCACTAGCACTATCACCCACGTCGACGGAGCAAGCACCACGGCGGCGGTGCCGATGACGAGTCCCGTCTCATACACGAGCAGGAAGCCACGGCGCCCAAAGCGGTCACTTGTCACGCCGACGATCACGCTGAGCAATGCACCGAATAGTCCCCCGCCCATCAGCAGGAGGCCGATCTCCGGCGCGTTCCAGTGGCGCGCACTCAAATAGAGCGTGAAATCGACTGCGAGTGCACCTTGTGCGATGCTGCGCAACAGCCGGACCGTGATCAGTTGCCGCGCGACGGGGCCTAGGCTTTTCCATGCGGAAAAGGAATAGGGCGACGGACTCTTCGACAAAACAAGGCCCCCTCGACGAGATGACGACTTATTTATCGTATCGCGAATATTTCAGCGGCTCAAGCAGTTGACAGGGCAAAGCAAATCGCCGGGGGCTTCCATCGCTCCCGGCGCGCGTTCGGTCACTCTCTAGAAGCCGCCGCCGTCAGGCCCGGAGCCAGTACCTTCCTGCGTGACACCCGGCTGTACCTGCACGATGCCTTGCACATTGTTGCTGCTGTCAACGGACAGATTGCCCACAACTGTGATTGGACTTAGGCCATTGCCGCGCAATGTTGCGCTGAAGCGCCCTCCGTTCAACTGCGCAAGGCCTCCCTCGTAGAGGCCCGGCTCTGCGGGAGTGCCGAGCGCTAGGCTGCTGCCGGTGAGTGCGACGCCGCCGCTGGGGAGTGCCGTGCCTTGCAAGGTGAGCGTCATCACGCCGTACGGCCCACCTTGGACGAGCAGGTCGAAGCTCAGCGTGACAACGCCCTGGGCATCGGGCCCCTGCTGTGTCACGCTGCCTTGAAAGGGCGCCGAGTAGGCGGCCTGGACGTTTGTTGCGAGAACCGCAGTGGCTAGCCTGCTCCCAGAGCCCTTGCCGCCGTTCGCAATGGCATTCCATCCTGGGCGCAAAGGGCCAAGGAGTGCGAACACGAGACCACCGAGCGCGATGACCGAGGTAAGTCCTGCCCATCCGGGCATGCTTCTGGCACGGCTTCCGGCGGGGCGCAGAAGGCGCGCAAGGGTAAGACCGACGACCGCAGCCGAACTGATGCCGTAGATGCCGATCGCCCAGGCTGTGCGCGAATCGCTCCCGTCGCCGAGCCCATGCAGCGTCGCGAGAAGCCAGACAATAAAGGTCAGGTAGTGCAGGCGGCGCCACCATGCGTACCCGATCTTTGGTCGCAGCCAGCCGGTGATTACGACCGCCATGCCGAGGTATGCCGCGACGATGCCAAGCGCCATCCAGAGCGGGCGGTAGTGGCTAATGCCAGGTAGGACCACTTCGAGCCAGGTGAACTTCGTGAACGGGTCAACCCAGACAGCGATGCCGTGAATCGCGGTGAAAACACCGGCCAGCAACACGACGTGCTGATGCATCTGATCGTTGATTAAGCGCGGCCACACACGGCGCGACTGCCAGCGTTGGCTGAGCAGCAGGCCGAATACGGTCGCCAGGGTGACGAGGCCATACGCGGTGAAGCCCGATGCACGGGCTGCGATCCACTGCCACTCCAACGCTTCGATCACCTCGCCTTTGTCGGCCAGGACCCAACGCGAATCGGTGTACCATCCACCGGGACGAAAAGGCCGGCGAGTTTCCTTGCTCTCAGGTAGTCGCTGCCCGCCTTCGCGCCGAGCAAGAACGCAGTGGTCGCCGCGACATCCGCCTCGGTGCACGTAGCCGCCACGACGGTCACAAATTGCAGACCCGTCTTAACAGGGTAGCCGGTCTGAGGATCCAGCAGGTGGTGGCGCTCTACGTCGCCCTGTTTCCAGCGACGTCGCTGCACGCCCGACGTGGCGATTGCACCACGCTGCAGCGGAATCACCTCATCTGGCAGTTCCGCCACCGCGACCGGCCACGCATCGCGATCGGGCGGCAACCCGCTGACCGCGAGGTCTCCGCCGGCATTGACGAGCGCCGTCCGTACACCTGCCCCGCGCAACGCCTCCAGGGCAGCATCGACTGCCATGCCCTTGGCCACTCCGCCGAGGTCGAGTGCAGTGCCCAGGGGCAGGGTGACCATACGGGTGCTCGGTTCGATCCTGACAGAGCGCCACTGGCCGCCCGGTTCGATCGGTGCATCGAGCGGCGCGAGCGGCTCGCCGTGCTCGATATCGGAAAACGTCCTGCGGTATCCGAGGCGTTCAATCTGATGCAGAAGCGTCGGATCAAAGGTCCCCTGCGTCGCCTGCGCCCAATGCAGGGCCGTCGACACAACCCGAAAAAGCAGATCGCTCACGACAAACGCACGTCCTGCAGAGCGATTCAATGCCGAAATCTCGCTATCGGGCCGAAAGCGGGTCAAGGTGGCCTCCCAGGCGCGAAAGAGCCGCTGAACCTCGACGCTTGCCTTGGCGAGGTCTACTGCGAGGGCATGCACCTCGACCGTGGTCCCCATCGCGAGGAAGCGCACCCTGCCGAGCGGTGCTGCGCTCATGCGTTACGAAACCGACGTCTGGGTGAGCGGCTGCGCGTTGCCACCACTGCCAAAACCGAAGCCCTGACTCTGCGTCGGCGTCTGGCTGGGAACGAATCCTCCGCTGTTCTGCTGCTGCGTTGTCGACGGTGTAGAGCGGCTCGTCACACCGGTAACATGGTGCGCAGCTGCCTGCCACAGCACGACGAAACCGATCGCAGCAGCCCACCACAGGCCCCGCTTCCAGGATCGGGCCCGCAACTGGGCCTCCTCCTTGGTCATTTCCGTTGCCGTATGGCGACCGCTGCGACCCAAGCGGTCATCAGCCACTCCGTCCACGATCGCTCCCCCTTTTGCTAATGCACTGATTGTGACATGCGTGCCTTAGAGAGGGCTGAGGACGCGGCTTCGCTTGGCTAGGCGCCCTCCCTGCACGCAAAGTCGCTGCAGAAAGCCTTGCCGAAAAGCCGAGTTTTTTAGGCACTCTTGCACAGTACCCCGGAGGTTACATGCTCCTCACAGAACGCCTTGCCCGCAGTCCAGCTGCGCCCTCTCGTAAATGAACCGCCGCCCGCCGCACCGACTCAGGAATATCTTCCGCCTGCTGTAGCAGGTGCTACGAAAAGCGGCGGTAAAGTTGCACTTAGCCGCAAGCCGGCGCTAGTTCCAGTCCAAGGAGGAACCGCCATGGCCCACAGATCCATGCACGATCTTCTCGCACCCTCACTTTCGATCGACTGGCCCAATATGCCGATCGAACGGGCGGAGGGAACCAAGGTATACGGCCAAGACGGACGCGTCTACCTCGACTTCGTGTCCGGGATGGCCGCCCTACCCCTCGGGCACAACCATCCCGACGTCGTCGCGGCGATCCGCGAGCAGGCCGGTAGATTGATCCACGCTCCCGTCGGCGTCTACCAGTACGATGTGCTGCTGGATCTCGCGGAAGACCTCGCCGCGGCGATGCCTGGGGAAATCGGCATGTTCTTCTTCGGCAACTCGGGTTCGGAAGCGGTGGAGGGATCCGTAAAGCTGGCGCGCTACGTCACCGGGCGGCAAATGGTGATCGGCTTTCGCGGCGGGTTTCATGGCCGCACCCTGGGGGCACTGGCTCTCACGGCGTCGAAGGCGAAATACCGCCACGGCTACCAGCCGCTGCCGGGAGCGGTGCATGGCCGCTTCCCTTATCCTCTGCGCGACAAACTCTCACCCGAAGGCGCGACAGAGCGTGCCCTGCAGGAACTCGACGAACTGCTGCTGCACGTCGTGCTGCCGGAGGACGTGGCAGCGTTCATCGTCGAGCCGATCCAGGGCGAAGGCGGCTACGTGCCGGCGACCAGGGAGTTCCTCCAGGGCCTGCGCGAGCGTGCGGACAAGGCCGGAGCCCTGTTGATCTACGATGAGGTCCAAACCGGCTTCGGACGAACCGGTGAGATGTTCGCGGCACAGCACTACGGCGTCACGCCGGACATCATGGCGGTCGCGAAGGCGATCGCTTCAGGCTTGCCGCTCGGCGCAACCGCCTCGACGCCGGAAATCATGCGCAAGTGGACTCCGGCCAGCCACGGAACGACCTTCGGGGGCAACCCGGTGGCGGCCGCCGCAGCGAGAGCCACGCTGAAGGTGCTGCGGGAGGAGAATCTGCCGCAGCGTGCCCAGCGGCTGGGCGCGGAGGCGACAACCGCCCTCAAGGCAATGCAGGTACGACACCCAGAGATCGCCGAGGTGCGCGGTCCCGGGCTGATGATCGGCATCGAGTTTGGCGAGCGCCGTCCCGAGGACGGAGAGTTCACCAAGTCCGTCCTGCAGCACTGCCTAGATCTTGGCCTCGTCATCTATCCCTGCGGAACGGCAAGCAGCGCCCTGCGTTTCATCCCACCGCTCAACGTCGGCGAGTCGGACCTTTCCAAGGGAATCGAGATCCTCGACAAAGCCATCGCGAAGGTCCGGGGGCGCTGATGCTGCGCGGAGTGTCGCGCCTCTTCGAAATCCTGGATGCCCTGGCGTCGCCCGGAGCGGAGGGTGTCGGACTGCATGAACTGGGCCGCAGGGTATCCCTCGCCGACCCAACCCTACTACGGTTCCTCGGGTCACTCCAGGAACTCGGCTTCGTCCGTGCCGACGAGCGTGGCAAGTACCGCCTGACAGAGCAATTCAAGCGTTACACGGGTGGCGCGGCCCAAGACGTCCGTCTGGCCGCCAAGGACATTTTGCAGCGGCTGACCGCGGATCTCCAAGAAGATGTGCAGATCGCCACACTCGATGCCGACTCCGCCGTCTGCATTGAGACCCTCAAGTCGAGCCACCTCCTGCAAGTCGCGTTCAATACGGGATTTCGCGCCCCCATTCACGCCTCTGCCATGGGCAAGGTACTGCTTGCCCACATGCCAGATGGCGCCCGCCGCGACCTGATCGCCCGCAGCGAACTTCGTCCTTACACGAAGCGTACGATCACCGACCGTAAAGCGCTTGAGAGGGATCTCACCGAGACGCGCAGGCGCGGCTTCGCCGTCGACGACCAGGAACTGGAGCTGGGCATCAACTGCATTGCCGCGCCGATCTTTCAGGACAGTCTGGTGGTTGCCAGCCTCTCCCTCACCGCGCCGAGTCACCGCAAGCCGATCGCAGATCTACTTGCCTGCGCGCCTCGAGTAGTCGCTTCGGCACAAGAGATCTCAGATCGGCTGCGCAGTGGGCTCATGCCGGACCCTACAGCATAATTATTCTCTATCCCTGCATCCTCCGCCTAGCGGAGCAGGTAGTGACGGGCCGCGCAAGAACTGAGTAACACAGCCTCTTCCAGCGTCTCCCGAGCGATATCGGGACAGCGCTTGGCAAAGGCCATAGTTATGCAGTTTCAGTGCTGCTGTAATTTTCCTCAGAAAGGAGTGCTTCCCTGACCGCGCCTTCCGGCGCTGACCGCTCATACACGGGGGAGGAAACCGGGTTGTCTACAGGGACTCTGCGCAAGAATTCCGCTTCCTTCTGGCACGTGCTCGCACAGGGCCTCATGGCCAATGGTCCGCTCGGCTCCGCCACGACAGCCCTGACGGCGGCTGCAGCCTTCGGGCTGGGTTCGCTGCCGCTGGCGTACCTCGCCGGCATCGTCATCGTCTTTCTCTGGATCAACACACCGTACCAATTCTCCCTGCGCCTCTCGAGCGCCAGCGGGATGTACTACTTCGTCGCGAAGGGCGTCGGTACGGAGGCCGGCTACATGGCCGGTATTTCCTATGCACTCTACTATCTCTTCCTGATCCCCGCCAACAGCCTCTTCTTCGGCATCCTCGTTCCGTTCCTGCTCGGCCTGTTCGGCGTCGCGCTGCCCTCATGGTTCTGGCTCCCGCTGGCAATCGTGTTCCTCATCCCCGTCTACCTGCTCAATATCAAGGGAATCAAGCTGTCGCTCAACTACGGGATTGTTACGGTGCTGATCGAACTCGTGATTCTGCTCGTGGTGAGCGTCGTGATCATCTCGCGTGCGGGCGATCACAACACGCTCTCGGTCTTCACGCCGCACTTCGCTTCGGGCGGTCTTTCGGGCTTCGGCATCGCGATGCTCGTCGCGGCATTCGGCATGTCCGGGTCCACGGCTGTCGTCTATCTTGGCGAAGAAGCGGAGGCGCCGGCAAAAACGATCAAGCGGGCGCTGATCATCGGGACCGCGATCGTGGCGGCGATGTACATCCTCGTCTCCTACGCCTTCACGATCGGCTGGGGGCCTTTGCACATGGGGGCGTTCGCCGCCGCGAATATCCCGGGGCTCATCGTGATCCACAACTATCTCGGCCTCGGGCCGGAGGTGGTCATCGGTCTTCTGGCGCTCAACAGCGTCATCGGAATCAACGTGGCTTCGACGATCGTGGTGAGCCGCCTTCTGTACTCCTTCGGGAAGGCGGGTCTGATGCCGCAGGCGCTCGCCAAGGTTGACGCCAAGAGCGGCACGCCGGTGAACGCGATTCTGGTGCTGACGCTGGCATCGCTCCTCCTGATCGTCGTCGTCGGGCTCTGGCAGGGACCGGGCGCCGGCTTCATCTTCCTTCTGCTCGGCGCGACGATGGCCGAATTCATCGCGCACCTGATCGGCAACGCCGGACTGATGTCCTTCTACAAGAAGCTCGGGAAGTTCGGCTTCGTCCGGCACGGCCTGCTGCCAACGCTCTCGATCCTGACGATCCTCGTCGGCCTCTGGACGACCTTCGTGCCGCCCGCATTCCCGGTCTGGATCGCTGCCGTGATCTCGATCCTCGGCGCTGTGATCGGCCTTTGGCAGGTACGGTCGATCCGCGCGCGCAATGCCCAGCGCGCAGCGTCGATCGATGCCAGCCTTGCTACCATCGGCCAGGACGGGGGCGCCTGAGCCGCAATGCCTAAGACCCTTCGCGTCGCCATCGCCCAAATCGCACCAGTGCTTGGCGATGTGGCGGGCAACGCGCTGCGCATGATTGACACCGTGCGCTCCCTTCGAGGAGCGCACGGTCCCCTCGACCTCGTCGTCTTCCCGGAACTCGCCCTCACGGGCTACGACGGCAGGTCCGACTTCTGGTCCCTGTCGGCGCAGGCTCTGGCAGCGCTGCCTGGCCTGCAGCAGACTGCGCAGGATGCAAAAGTGCACCTGGCCGTCGGCTTGCCAGAACGCCACCCGAAGCATGGGGGCGTCATCTACGATTCACTCCTTCTGATCGCTCCGGACGGGGCATTGCGACCGATGTACCGCAAGGTGCACCTCTGGCAGGAAGAGCAGTTGTATTTCGCGGATGGAGCAGAGTTCCGGCTGGCGCAAATTGGCGGCGCGACAGTTGGGCTCGGCATCTGCTGGGATGTCGCCTTTCCGGAGTGGGGTCGCGCGAGTGCGCTCGCCGGAGCAACGGTCCTGCTCGTGGCATCAGCCTGGGACGAGCCAAGCATCGGCTACTGGGACACTCTCCTGCGCGCCCGCGCCATCGAGAACGGATGCTGGGTCATCGCCTGCAACCGCGCCGGCAGCGAGGGCGCATTGAACTTCGGCGGTCACAGTCAAATTGTCACGCCAACGGGAGATGTCCTCGCGATCCTGGACAATTCGCAAGAAGGCACGCTGTTCGCCCAGCTCGACCTTGATGCAGTCGGCTCCATTCGCTTCTCGGACCTCACAGGTCTGCGGGACCGCAAGCCCGCTGTCTACGCCAAGACGCCAGCCGGGCCATAGCCGCGCAGCCATCAGAACGCCCCGCCCCTCTTGGAGGTGCGGGGCGTTCTGTCAGGATCCAGGGGTAGGCGGCGGAGGGATATGCGGGTTCACGCCAAAGACCGTTTTGAAGTTGCTGTTGATTTTCCCCACGAGGGTCGTCAGCACGGCCGCAGCCGTCAAGTAGAACACGCTGGCGAGATAGGCGTTCGACTGCGCTCCAACACCGAACGCGAGAACGACGAGGGCCTTGAGCAGGTCCCCTCCGACGAAGTCAGCGACCCGTACGAGTTCAAATCTCCGCTTCTTGACCGCTGCGGCGACTCCGAGCACCACATCGACAAATACGAACACAAGCAAGGTGCCCATGGAAGCTGCCACGGGAGGGTAGCCCATCAACGACGCCGCGATGCTGTGGAGGATGTTCACGGGGTGGTTCGCCCCTTTCTGGGCGCGGCAGCGGACCTCCGTCGTGCACCGCGACTCCGCCTAATGATGGCTTCCGACCGTTCCGGGTTAGCCTATGCCGGCCACACACGAACCGCTCCTACGTTCCGGATGATCCCCCAATGCATCTTCCCAGATAGATCCTGCCAATCCTGCGAAACCAAATGCGTACCGGCGTCGTGTTAATGGATGAACGGCACTGCCAAAGGCTGGGGTCCAGACATGCAGCCCGCGAAAGAAGAAGAGTTCGATCGCCTTTACGGCCTGCACGAACCACAAGTCATGCGATACCTTTTCGGCATGTTGGGAGATCCCGAACTTGCCGCAGACGCCGCGCAGGAGACATGGATCCGCTATCTGCACTACGTCGAGCGTCCCAGGCCGCGTTACGATGTGACGCTCTTGCTGGCCGTCGCCCACAACGTGGCACGCGATATCCGTCGGCGGCAGCCTCACAGGGTGCAACCCCAGGACGCCAAGGACGGTGCGAACGACTGCATCCGTATGGCATGGCTCGTCAGCGCTCTGCCCGATGACGAGCGAGACGTCATGCATTCCGCGCTCGGATTGCGACTTGAGGACATCCGCCCTCGCTCGGTCTCAGCGTGTCGGCCGTAACGGTCCGCCTACACCGGGGGCGCGAGCGCTTACATGCAGACATCATGCGGGATGGGGATCGCTTCGAACGGGCCCTGCGCAACATCGGTCCGGCGTACGACCGGCTGCTGGAAGGCGATCCCGCCACAACGCTGCGCCGACACGTCCGCAGTCGCCTGTGCGAGCCGCCGGCTGTCTGGCGCCCCGCCTCAGTGGTCGCACTGGCGGCTGTCATCCTGGGCGGACTCGTCTGGCTGATTCAGTTCACGCACTAGGCCGAGAAGCGAGTCGGCCGAGCTACTGCGTGAGCTTGGCGATTCCGACGTCGATCCGGCGGAGCGCCTCGTCGCGACCGATGAGTTCCGAGATCTCGCTCGCTCCGCCGGGGGTGAATTCCTTGCCGGAGAGTGCGACGCGCACCGGGTACATGACCTGTCCGTTCTTGACGCCGAGGCTGGCCGCAAGACTCTCCAAAGCAGCGTGTACATCGTCCTGCGAAAACGGCGTTAGTGCTTCGAGGGCTCCTCTCGCCGCGCGAAGACTCTGCAAAGCGATTACGGAGTCGGTCTTCATCTTTTTGTGGGTAAAGAGGCTCGTGTCGTAGTCCGGCAGTGCTGCCACGAAGTCAATGCTCTCCGGGATCTCAGAGAGCACCGCAGTGCGCTGGTGCAGAAGACGGCTCAGGCGAAGCAGATCGACGCCGGAAGCCCGAACGTCGTCCGAATACCAGGGGGTAGCAAGGCGATGGAACTCCTGCAGCGAGAGCTTGCGAACGTATTCGCCGTTCATCCAGCGCAGCTTGTTCGGGTCGAAGATGGAAGGGGACTTCGAGAGTCCTGAGAAGGAAAAGCGCTCGACGAGCTCTGCGAGCGTGAAGAACTCCTCATCCGTTCCAGGGGCCCAGCCGAGCAGCGCGATGTAGTTGAGGATGGCAGCGGGCAGGTAGCCCTTGTTGTAGTAGTCCTCGAAGGACGCGTCGCCATGGCGCTTGCTGAGCTTCTCAGTCGCGGACTTGTTGATCACCGGCAGGTGAACGTGCACTGGGATGTCCCAGCCAAAGGCCTGGTAGATGAGAATGTACTTCGGCGTCGAGGAAAGGTACTCCGCACCGCGCATGACGTGGGTGATCTCCATCAAGTGGTCGTCGATCACATTGGCAAAGTTGTAGGTTGGAAAGCCGTCAGACTTCAAGAGCACGCTGTCGTCGAGTTCGGCGTTGTCGATCGAGATGCGGCCAAACACCACATCGTCGTAGCTAGTCGTGCCGGTGAGGGGTGTCCGCTGGCGGACAACAAATGGCTGCCCTTTTGCAAGACGATCATCGATCTCGTCCTGAGAAAGTGCGCGGCAACGAGCATCTTTGAACGGCTGATGCCTACGTCGGGCCTCTTCGCGCTGCGCTTCGGTCTCCTCCGGCGCGCAAAAGCAGCGATATGCTCCACTAAGGCCGATGAGTTCATCGGCATAACGGCTGTAGACTCCAAGGCGCTCGCTCTGAATGTACGGCCCATACGGGCCGCCTACGTCCGGTCCCTCGTCATGCTGCAGACCGACCCTTGCGAGCGTGTCGTAGATCGCCCGCACCGCGCCCTCGCGCTCGCGCTCCTGGTCGGTATCCTCGATGCGAAGAATAAACTGCCCATTCTGCTGCTTTGCCGTCAGGTAGGCATAAAGCCCCGTCCTCAGGTTGCCCAGGTGCATGTATCCCGTCGGACTGGGGGCATACCGCGTGCGAACACCCGCCATGGTCATCCTCCAACGCGTGCAAACTTTTTCTATTATACCAAGCCAGGCCGAGCGCAGCGCGGAGCCACACGGCAAAACGTACATGCAGGTGCACACCGCGCAAGCGTCCTGGCTTCACATCCACAGTGCATCTGGTGTGTACCACCTTACCGCGGGTCCCAAGCGGCTCAGGCTTGAGAATCTCTCTGCAAGCTCAAGGTGCCATACTCAGCGCTGTATGATTCGAAATGTTGACCACCCTGCTGGTGTTTCTGTATCATACCCACACAGGTATCTTGGGAGGTGAGACTGACTTGGTCTTCCATCAGATCCTCGACCCGCGACTCGGCTGCGCTTCGTACCTGGTGGGTTGTCCGGAGAGCGGCGAACTGCTGGTCGTCGATCCGCTTGAAGCCGTCGGAGTAAACGAATACGTACTGCGGGCAGCCGACCTCGGACTGCAGGTGACGCAGATCGTCGACACCCACCTGCACGCAGATCACGTGTCGGTTGGGCGAGAACTCGCCACCGCAACTGGCGCGATCTACATGTTGCACAAGGATGCAGCCGTCACCTATCCCTTCGTGCCAGTCGGCGACGGGGACGAGATCTCCATCGGCAGGAACCGCGTTCGCGTGCTACATACTCCGGGCCACACGGACGAGAGCATTTCCCTCCTGGTCTTCGATGGAAGCCGCAGCCTGGATCTTCCGTGGATGATCCTTTCCGGAGACTCGCTGTTTGTAGGAGACGTCGCACGCCCAGACCTCGCAGTGGACGAACTGAGCGATGAGGATATCCAAGGTCGCCTCGGGCGGCTGCGGCAGAGCGTCGAGAAACTCGCCGCTTATCCGGAATTCGTCGAGCTCTATCCAGGGCACTATGGCGTATCAGCCTGTGGCGGTGCGGGCATGAGCGCCAAAGCCTCATCGACCATCGGCTTCGAGCAGCGCTTTAACGCAGCGCTGCAGACACAGACAGGCACTGGATTCGCCGAGTTCGTCCGGATCGGCATGAAGCCTCTGCCCGACCGTTATCAGGAGATCAAGCGCCACAACATGGGACTCGACTAGGCGGTTAGAGCCTACGTCAGTTAGGGGGAGCGGGATCAGTTGAGCGAGGCATTGTCAGTTTCCGTCGCAGACCTACGCGACGCACAGGTCGCCGGTGCGCAGGTCGTCGATGTGCGCGTACCCGTTGCATACACGCGCGAGCACATTCCGGAGTCGATCAACGTTCCCTACACCCGTAATGGCTTTGCCCAGCAGGCGGCCTTCTACCTCAAGCAGGAGGCTCCGGTGGTGCTGGTGTCGGACAACACTCCCCTAGCGGATTTCGCCGCCCAAGAACTGAACCGGGCCGGCTTTACCGTGCAGGGACTGCTCGACGGGGGCATTGCGGCCTGGAAGCAGGCGGGCGGCCCGCTGGCGGCGGTCGGTCAGATCACAGCTGACGAACTTTCGCGCATGCTGCAGGAGGGTAGGACACCTCGCCTGATCGACGTCCGTGAGGCATGGGAATTCAACTCGGGCCACATCGAGGGCTCAGAGCACATTCCACTCTCGCAGTTCGGACAGCGCTACGGCGAACTGCAGCAGGACGAGCCGATGGTCTTTGTCTGTGCCAGCGGCGCCCGCAGCGGCGAGGCAGTGCAGTTCCTTTACCGGCTAGGCTACCGGCAAGTCTCGAATCTCGTGGGCGGTATGGCGGCTTGGCTCGCAGGAGGCCGGAGAGGCTGACACAAGCGCGCAGAGAGGGGCACTGGGCCCTTCGGTCATTGGGTGCCCTTCTCTGCACGTCGCCGCCAACTCCGGAAAGTCAGACACGGCGTAGGCCGACCGGGTACCACAAGCCGTACAGCGCCTGGGAATGGCTTCGACGACGCGGTCGCCACTCTCGGCGAACCGGAGCCCTATCGCAAGCGGCTACGCACCACGAACATCGTCGACCGACTGAACGAGGAGATTCGCCGGCGCGCCTCCGTCGAACGGCTGCTTGGGGCTCTCCTCTTGGAGCAGCACGAGGCTTGGCCCACCGGCTGCAAGTACTTCGAAATGGCCGCCTACCGAGACTGGCGCAGACCCCAGGGCGACCACTGCTGACTGACCCGCATGCCAGAACGAATTTACATCACATTCCGGACTTGACCGTTTGAGAGGAAGTCCCGGTCGATCGGCATTCATGCGGCGTACTCGCCAAGCCGTACACCCGGGGAGACCCGCCGTCGACGAGGCGAATGCTCAGGCCGGCGATCTCCAACGCGCGCTCTTGAGGAGAGAATACTGGCTTATGAGTTGGCTTCCCTGGTCAGCATTTGACGGCTCACCGCGTCCCTGTGTCCGGCGTCCTAGCGTTCGGTCAAGAATAGTGGCAAATTCGTAGCAACGCAGTCCCGTACAACTCGGCACGAGCAAAGCCAAAGGCCCCGCGCGCTGCGCGGGGCCTCGACTTCAAGTGGAGCTGACGTTGGGATTTGAACCCGAGACCTCCTGCTTACCATTTAGGAGGCAGTCCGTTTGCTCGATGTGCGGTAGTGTGAAATGAGATGGATTGGAGTGCATCAACTCCGCTCCTAGAGCGGCTTTCATGGCGTTTAGGCGCGCGCCTCTTCATCCTATCGACCCCTATTCATTTCGTCTCATCTCGCGTGAATGGCACCAATTTGGGCACCAACACGGTAACGACCGCCAAGGCCGTCCGCGTCGTAGACCGGGCAGGCGATGTCGTCGCGTTCACGGCGCGGAGGCGCATTCTCCGAAGGCTGAGCCCTTCGGCTCAGCCTTCGGAGAATGCGCCTCATGAAGGTTGCCGACGTGATCGCCCTCATCGAAGGAGACGACTGGTATCTCGTGACCATTGTGGGGAGTCACCGGCAGTACAAGCACCCCAACAAGCCTGGCAGGGTGACGATCGCGGGAAAAGCCGCGATCTTGCGGTCGGCACGCTAAACAGCATCTTGAAGCAGGCCGGTCTCAAAGGAGTGAGATGATGCGCCGTTAGCCCTGGTCGTTGAACACATCGGTGCCCATTATTCCGCGTACGCCCCCGATCTTCCGGGCTGCGTCGCCGCCGGCGCATCCGTAGAGGAGACCTTGGCGAACATGCGGGACGTCATTGCGTTTCACCTAAGGGGACTGCGTGAGGATGGTCTTTCCTATCCCCGACCCATCGAAGACAGTCGTCGAACTATCGACCTGCGGTTAGGTTTGTTCTTCTTGCCACGCCCACAACCAACACATATCATAGACGTAGGTCATAGGTGAATGAGGTGAGGCGCCGTGATCCGAAAGCAGATTTTTATCCCGCGCGAACAGGATGAGGCCCTCAAGCGTCTCTCCAAGCGCACTGGACGATCCGAGGGCGCACTAGTGCGCGACGCGATCGCGCTCCGGTTGGGCCAGGAAGATGTTGCGGACAAGAAATGGCACGCGCTACTCCAGGAGTGGGCCAGCCGTCCCGCAGATGGCCGAGTCCGCGCTTGGCGGAGGGAAGACCTCTACGAGGATAGGATGCCCCCCGGATGATCACGACGCTAGTGGATACCAATATCCTCGTCTACGCGGCAGGTGTAAACACGGACAGAGCGCGCCAGACCACCGCCTTGGCCGCATTGCAAGAGATTCATAGTGTCGGTGCTCTATCGGTTCAGGTCCTATCGGAGTTCTCCAACGTCCTCCTGCGCAGTGGTCACGCCGTGGAAGTGATCCTGCACGACGTAGAGGCTCTCACGGCCTCGTGGCAAGTTTTATCTCCGACGGCACCGACCGTCTCACGAGCTTTGGCTGGCGTGCGCGAGCATCAGTTGAGCTTTTGGGATGCGATGATCTGGGCAATAGCTGTGCAGAATGGTATCTCTACCATTCTCAGCGAAGACGGGCCTTCCGGCAGATCCATAGAGGGGGTCCGATACATCTCGCCGTTTTGAGCAGCTTGGTTGTAGAAGTGATAGACATCCTCGGGGTCAGCGGTGAGCGTCGTGACGATCGCCTGCTGGTCGTAGGTGGCCCCGGCGCAAAGGCCGCTCGCAATGCGCTTGCGCAGGCAGACGACGCGTCGCGGCCGGCTCCAGGAACTTCTCTGGTAGATCCCCTCCACCGCTTCGAGGAGATCGTCCCCATCGAGGCCAATCTCCTGGAACGTGAGGTCCGCCGCCCAATCGGCCAGTTTGCGGTCCACCGCTGTCTTGATGGCGTAGTCAATGCGAAGACCTTCGAGGTGCTTGAAGATCTCTTTCCCCTGAAAGCCCCTGTCGCCGCGGAAGCCGATCACCTTTGCTCCGGTCTTGGTGACGTCTTCGAGGGAGCGGTCGAGCACACTGAGGGCGTCCGTCGCCGCGACGGCGTTCCCTGGCCGCAGTTCAGCGCGGATCGCCACGCGGGAGATCCCATCGAAGACGAGGATCGGGTGGTAGCTCGCGCGGCCATGCTTTGTGGGGTTGTAGCCAACCGCTGCGCCCTGCAGCTGGCCGTAGACGGTCTCCACGGTGCTGTCCATGTCCAGGATGAACTTCCTTGCCGAGGACGCGTCCGGCGGCGAACCGCGCCAGCCGGCGCAGGGAGTCCCGGTGCCGATCCTCGCTGAGCCGCTCCAGGTCACGGTACAGCAGCGTCGTATCCGGCATCTTGTGCAGACCAAGCTTCAGGCGCAGGAGATCATCTTTCTCCAACACCTCGAACTCATGCAGCCGACCTACTCCCAGCACACGGCCGAAGACCATCAGCTCCAGCGTACGGGCCAAGGGGTAGATGGCGTTGTCCCGCTTCTCGAACCTGCGCGTCTCCCGGCGGATCGCCTTGCGCAACCCGATCTTCTGGGCGTAGTCCACCAACAGATTGGCGCCGCCGAACCCGGTCGCGCCCTCCAGATCAAACTTCTCACGGACTATTGCAGACCGTCCTCGACGAGTGCTACGATTCACCCAACGGGTGCCTCCTTATTGGCGAAATGGTTGTCTTGTAACTCCATTCTACCAAATAGAGGCGCCCTATTCTTGTCTATTCACGTGCCAAACAACTCGAATCCGAGGCTATACACAACCCCAAAAGCCAGTACGCCAGCCCATCTGTCACCAATCAGCTAAGCACACTACTAGGCTCGGCACCTTCGAAAGACGGGTTAAAAAGGGCACTTACATCGAGTTAGATCTAGATGCTTTAACATGCCGAAGTGTGTTTCGGGCGCGGTTCTCGTGGCCTTCGAATTTCGGTCCGATGTGCAACGAGTTCCATCGGGCTGCACCAAGATGCAAGACCTACGGCCCCATTTTTGGCCCCATTGATCTGTCTCGCCCGACGGACCTCTGCGCCCGCAGCCGTGCCTCGCCGCCTACGTATCAAGGCGATGCACTGAGACAGGAAGCCCAGCCTTTCATGTGACAACCTCTAGGTTGTATACTGCTAATATGACGGGGAAGGACTTGATCAGGGAACTGGAGAGCCAAGGTTGGCTCCTGGACAGGATCGAGGGCTCCCATCACATCATGGTGAAAGCAGGGAGGCGACCGATCCCAATACCCGTTCATGGGTCAAGGGATCTGCCAACCGGCTTGGTCGCCGCTATCCGGAAGGAGGCAAGACAATCGTGATGCTACAATACCCCTTCCGCACTTGGACGGAGGACGGCGTTGTCTATGCGCAGGCCCTGCCGCCTCTGGACAACGTGCTGACGTATGGTGAGGATGACGAATCTGCCAGAGCAGCTGCCAGGGCAGCGCTTACGGGCGTGCTGGGTGCCATGCTAGATCACGGGGACTCCATCCCGCAGCCTCCGGACGGCGCGGGAGTCTCTGACGTGCTGTGGGTTGAACCCGATCCACATGTTGCGTGGCCGGTTCTACTCCGATTGGAGCGGGAGCGGGCTGGTATCACCCAAGCCGAACTGGCCAAGCGATTGGACGTAACCTTCCAAGCTGTACAAAAGTGGGAACGTTCCGGCGCCAATCCTACCCTCTCCACGGTTGACCGCGTGATGCGTGCTCTTGGGCGTAGGCTTATTCTGGTAGACTGAAGGCCGAGCCTGCCGCTTGACAGGGAGTAGTGGTGCGACGTGCCTGACGAACAAGGACTCAAGGCCGCTCTCGACCGCCTCCACTTCGATTCCTCCCTTGTGTCTTCTCGTCGACGTCCGGCATGATGGATTCGGGCGGAGCCCCCATGAGCGCGACGCTTGTGTTTCGAAGCGCCCACATGTTGTCGGCCGAGTAAGCGCCAGGACCGAGAGTCGGTTGCGTTCCTGGCTCAACGGAAACAAGGTGTCCCTCAATACCCCACGGCCGAAGGCGACCCGCCGCAGCGTAGCTGCCTTCCAATCGATCGCCGAACGGCTTCCGTGCAAGATCCGCATGGACACCGGCGATGCCTGAAAGGTCGCCTTCGTTCAGCGGCCGGCTGGTCACTGCAAGGAAGTCGATGTCGCTTGATGCCGGATGGAAATCTCCCATCGTCAGGGAACCGTTGACGTAGAGTCCAAGAAGGTCATCGCCAAGCACGGCCGTGGCAGACGCCGCGAAACCTCGCAACGTCTCAGCCAACGCTCGCGCTTCTGCGCACGGGCCTGAGGCAGTACCTCAGTGAACTCCTTGTACGCTCATCGGATGCCCCCGTCGAGGAGCTGTCACCTTGCCTTCTCAACATCGTGCGGTGCATGTTCGGCATCGAATCGGGCCGTGCTTGCACGAAGCAAGAGGCGGCAACCTGGCTTCTTACCCGTGAGCCCGAACTCGAACCGGGGCTCACGGCGGCGCTCCGCGTTCGGAGTGGTATGGCAGAACTTCAGTCGCATGCTAAGACAATGCGCAACGGAGTCGCCGAGTTGGCGTCACTTTCTGGTAGATTCCTAAGCTGACGTGTGAAGCGGAGCCGCAATGGATCGTTGGTTCGCCCACGACCGTACCATGTTGGCCCCAAAACGAGATCTGTGCGATGGATGCCGACATAAGCAACCAAACAAGACTCCCCGCAAAGCCTTGCGGGGAGCGAGTTTTCGATGGAGCTGACGTCGGGATTTGAACCCGAGACCTCCTGCTTACCATGCAGGTGCTCTACCAACTGAGCTACGTCAGCGTTGGTTGCGGGGGCAGGATTTGAACCTGCGACCTCCGGGTTATGAGCCCGACGAGCTACCAGACTGCTCTACCCCGCGGATGGTGGAGGGGGTTGGATTCGAACCAACGAAGGCAGAGCCAGCGATTTTACAGACCGCCCCGTTTGGCCACTTCGGTACCCCTCCGCGTCGTTCAGTGCGCATACGCACTAACCGAACAGCATGAGAGATCATAGCACAATCGAGCGTTTTCGAGCAACAACACAGCATCTCAATTTGCTGTTGGGCTTGTTGTCCGAGCTAACTGACAGCGGCGGTTATGTCCCGAAGAGGAAGGACAGGGTCGCATACCTCAGGTCAAACCCCTGCAAGACAATCTTCAGCATGTGCTCGTGCTGACGAGGTAAGTAGCGGCGCGTCTTGGTATATTGCGCACCAAGTGCGTCGAGCTGCACAACGGCGATCTCCCATGACAGCCGCGGGCAGCCATCACACAACCTTCTGCTCGGGTAAACCGCGCAGCCAGGCTGTCGAGCCGACTTCCCGTGTGTCGACGACAGCCATCTTTGCGTCCCACCGGGGCGGCCAACGCGCTTATCTGTCACGTCAGCTCAGCATCCGCATGCTTGCAGTTTCTAGAAGTGCGCGAGGAGGCACCCCTGCACATCGGGCAAGCGTCATGGCGCTTGCCCGATGCATTCTTCGCCTTGTCCCATAATTCGGCAAGCGCTGCGTATACATGTAGTGAGCCAATCACGCAAAGCGGCATCGCCGCTTACCATGCGGAGGTGGGAACATGACCCCTCTGACGCCAATCGGCCTGCTACTGCTGTTCACCGGCCTTCTCTTGGCACTCGGCGTGTACGCCGCGTTGATGGTACTGCTCTACTTCGGCCCGGGGCGAACCCGGTTGTTCGCCCACTTATCCCTCCCTCCAAACCACAGCACCGTCGCAGGGCGCGTTCAAAACCTGCACGTCATCCGCCCTGTACGCGAGATGGCTGAACCAGAGCGCTTTGCAGCCACGCCGCACGTTGTCGCACCGGAGCGTCGGCGATAGCGTCGGATATGCGCCAAACGGGTCGGGGAGGCTAGGTGCCCGAGGAGGGCATGTGATGCCTGGCCAACAACCGCCGGAATTGGCAAAATTCGATACGCAGGCCCGTCTTACGGCTGCGCTCGTAGAGGCGGAAGACACCTTTCAAGGCGACCTGGAGCGAGACCTCAAGGCGATCCGTTCACAGATCGACCCATCCGATGACATCGTCACGCGTCCGGTGCCAAACGCTGCGACACCTGCGGTTCTGCTGTATCAGGAAGGCTCTGTGGACCTTTCTACCCTGGCGCCAGCGGTGCTGAAGTATGCGCGCGAAGGAGTCCTCTCCAGCATACCTGAGGTCCGCACTGTGTCCTCGCCGCGAGCGGCCGTGGCGGCCCTCCTGCAAGGCAACGCCGTTCTGCTCATTGCGGGAACGCGCAGCGCGTCCGTTCTGCCGTTCCCCAGCAGCCTGCAGCCGACAACGCCGCAGACAGAGCGCGTGGTGCGCGGACCGCACCAGGCCTTCACGCCTTCCTTGCCTGCGAACCTGGCCCTGCTGCGAATCCTGGTGCAGTCGCAGAATCTGCGCGTCGAGTACGTCCCCTTGACGCCACGTTCCGAAGCCAAGGTAGCGCTTTGTCATGTGGCTGGTCAGGCGTCGCCAAGTGTCCGGGAGGAGATTCTAAAGCGTCTCACACGTGCGGAAGAGTTATCCTTCGTCGATGTAGCGGATCTCAAGATCTCGCTCGTCGACGACTCCTGGTCGCCGTTCGTCAACGTCCAGTTGACCGAACGGGTCGACACCACCGCCTTGGGAATCCTCCGCGGCCGGTACGCGATCTTCCTCACCGGATCGCAGCAGGCGCTGCTCGCACCAGCCACCTTCGCAGATATGATGACCTCGGCGGAGGACCGCTACCTTCCGCGGTTCTTGGCTGATACGTCGCGGCTGCTGCGCTGGGTCAGCATCATCACCGCGCTTCTGCTGGAGTCGACCTACATTGCGATCACCCAGGTGCACCAGGAACTCCTGCCCACACCGCTCGCCTTTGCCGTCGCGCGCTCGCGCACCGGTGTACCATTGCCGGTCTTCGCCGAAGTGGTGCTGATGGCTGTGATCATCGAGGTGTTGCGTGAGGCAGCCATCCGCCTGCCGAGTTCCCTCAGCCAGACCATCTCGATCGTCGGCGCACTCGTCATCGGCCAGGCAGTCGTGCAGGCCAGCCTCATCTCCGCGCCGGTGATCGTGCTGGTCGCGATTGTCGCCCTGGCTTCCTTTACGGCTCCGCAGTACGAAAACGCCCTCATCATTCGCTTCCTGCGCTTCCCGGCGATGGTCGCCGCAGCCTCGCTAGGCCTGTTCGGCGTCGCGTCCTACGGACTGCTGCTCCTGCTGCACATGGCGAAGCTGCGGTCCTTCGGCGTCGCCTACCTGTCGCCGATCGCACCCTGGCACACCGGCCGCCTGCCGCGCTTGATCCGTTGGCCGATGAAGGGGCAAAACCCCGAAATGCCATGAAACCATGATGAACTTCTCGGAGCGGCATGTCATCACCAGCCGGCAGCTCATGTACCTGCTCTGCATCGCGACCTTCCCGACCGAAGTCATGCTGCTGCCCCACCCAATGATCACGCAATTCGGCAAGGACGCGCTCTGGGCGATCGCGATCGCCTCCATCTACACAGTCGGCCCCCTGCTACTGTCCTTCGAGATCGTCCATCGGTCGAAGGGGCGCTCCCTCGCCCATGTCCTGAATGCGCACGGTGGCCTGTTCGGTCGCCTCGTGCTGATCCTGTTCGGCCTGGCAATCCTCGTGCCGACCATCAATCTCTGGGGCGGCTACGTGCAGCTCTTGCACACGGCCCTTCTGGCCCGCACTCCGCCGTGGGCGATCCTGGCCGTCGCGCTCGCGGTCGTCCTCTACGGCGTGACGGGAGGACTCGAGGTGGTCGGCCGCCTCGCGGAACTGTTCGTCCCTGTCGGCATCGCGACGATCATCGGCATGTGGCTGCTCGGGCTGCCCTGGTACAATGTCGGCCGGCTCATGCCGATCTGGCCCCAGCACCCCGCCGTCTTCACCACCGGTGCCTACTACGTCTTCACGTTTCTCGCCGAAGTCGTGTTCGGGAGTTATCTCGGCGCCTTCGCCAGGGACCACGAAGGGGTCAGACGCGCCATGGTGCTCGCCCTTGTCATCAACACCGCATTGCTGCTGATGGCAACGGCAATGCCGCTTCTCATGTTCAGCGTGGAGCATGCCAGCATGCTGACCGTGCCGCCGTTGACGGCCGTGCGGACAATCCACTTCGGCTTCATCATCGAGCGCCTCGACACCCTCATCATGTCGGCTTGGGTCATCTTCGTCTCACTGAAGCTGATCCTGTGGGGTCTGCTCGCGGCGGAGATGATTGCGGATGCCCTTGGCGTCCGCGCCTACGCCCTGATCGGCCAGATTTCCCTCAGCCTGACCGCCCTGTTCAGCCTGCGCCTGCACAGCCTCGGGGAAGTGGAAGCCAGTGTGGTCGCCATCTGGTACTTCCTCTCGTTTCCTGCCATCCTGCTCTCCGTGGTGAGCGCTGCCGTCACCTGCCGGCTGCGCCCGAGGAAGAAGGCGATCCATGCGTAGGCTACTCCTCGGCATCCTCCTGCTTGTCCCGCTGCTGTCCGGCTGCTGGGACCAGTACGCCATTGAGCGCCTCGGCTTTGCCACCATCGTCGGGGTCGATGGCTCCCCGGGGCGGATCCACGCGATCGTGGGCACCGTTGTGCCGGAGAACCTGACGAGCATCACCAGCTCCGGACAGGCATCCCGCGCCTCCACCAACTTCGCAGGGGACGGGCGCACCCTCTATGATGCGGTTCGCGCAGCCGACGAACATGCGCCGCGACGGCTCTACTTCGGCCAGATCCAGGATGTGATCGTCAGCGAGGAACTGGCCGCGGCCGGAGGACTGCCGGATGTGCTGGACTACTTCGGTCGCGAGAACAAGTCGCGCACCATCGCCTGGGTATACGTTGCCAAGTCGCAGGACCTCCCCACGCTGATGCAACTGAAACCGGTCAACGCCGCGTATCCGGCCGAGGCACTGGACAACCTGAGTCTCACTGAGCGCATCCAGTCGGACGTCGCTCCTCGGCGCATCTTCGAGGTGGGCAATCTGCTCACCGCCACCGGCGAGGAGGTGAGTATCCCCCGGATCACGGCGCTCGGTCAGAACTTCGCCCTCGACGGGATGGATCTGTTCACTGGAACCAGACTGGTCGGCCACATCGGCGGTGGCGCCTCCCGCGGCATCGCTCTGATCTCAGGCCACGCCGTCGCGCCTGCGCTCGACGCGAAGTGCCCGTCCGGGGGAGAGGTGAGCATCGACCTGCAAGCGACGCACCCTAGCCTTGGCGCCAACGTGGTCCAAGGGGATGTCCGATCGCTCTGGCTCAGCCTAAAAGCAACCGGGCACATCACGCAGATGAGCAGCTGTCCCGGCAATCTCGCGGGCCCCTTATTCCGCAAGCAGATCTACGACTCCGCCGCGTCCCGCCTCGAGCAGCTCTTGGCGACCACGATCCACGAACTGCAGGTAAACAAGAGCGACGCCGTCGGGTTCGGCGAACAGATCCGCGAGCACCAGCCAGCTGCCTGGAGCCGGGTGGCCACCCACTGGTCGGACGGTGTCTTCCCGCACCTAGGTGTGACGATCCATGTCCAGATCGCGGCCTCAAACTCGGGCCTATTGGACAGGGGGATCAAGTAGCGCGCTCGCGGCCAGTCCGTCTCCCGAAAACCATCACCCTGCAGCGATGCACGCAAGGGCCCCGCGCGCGCGGGGCCCTTGGAATTTTCTGGAGCTGGCGAAGGGACTCGAACCCTTAACCTGCGGATTACAAATCCGCTGCTCTGCCAGTTGAGCTACGCCAGCCCGGCGCGGTTAGCATAGCATCGCGCGGTGCGACCGGGCAAGCGCATGCCTTCTTCCCCAGCGGGGACGCTAGCCGCAGGAGGGAGACAATGCGTATCTTCACGGGAATCGCGGTTGCTACGCTCTGTATCGGCCTCATCGCAGGCGGCTGCAGTGGCAAGCAGGGTGCCGCGGGCAAGTCTAGTTCGAAGCAGTCGCAAAGCGCGGGCTCGAAGAGCTCCAGCGGTAAATCCTCGTCGAGCAGCTCTTCGAAGGGCAGCAAATCAAAGAGCAAGGGCAAGGACGCTGCCTCGTCGAAGAAGGGCTCTCAGTCCTCGAAGTCATCGACTTCCTCGAAGTCCGGTTCCTCTACAGCCGCCGCGCCGCCGACGACCGGCACCACAACGCAGACAGGCAACCCGACCGGCTCCAACGCGCAGGCCGCAGCACTCTTCCAGCAGAAGTGCCAAGTCTGCCACGGCGCAAACGGCAAAGGAGCCACAGCGCCAAAGCTGGACGCCGGGCTCATCACGCGGTTCCAGACGCAGGCGGCCCTGCAGTCTTTCATTCAGAAGAACATGCCATTCAACAACCCCGGCAGCCTGACGCAGGCCCAGTCCGGATCTCTCGCACGCTACCTCTGGTCCATGCAGAAGCCCTGACCTAGTCCTCCTGCGGCTCCTGCCGACGCAGGTCGAGGTAGCGTTCCAGCTTCCGCTTCACGCGCTGCAGCGCATTGTCAATCGACTTCACGTGACGGCCGAGGGAGAGGGCGATCTCCTGGTAGGACTTCCCGTCCAGGTACGCCATGAGCACCCGCCACTCGAGGTCCGACAGGATTTCGCCCATCTTCTCCTCGATGTCGCCAAACTCTTCGCGGTTGATCACGAGTTCCTCGGGATCCGACACCTTCGTCCCAGAGATCACGTCGAGCAGCGTCCGATCCGAATCGTCTTCGTAGATCGGCTTGTTCAAGGAGACATATGAGTTCAACGGAATGTGCTTCTGGCGCGTAGCCGTCTTGATCGCGGTGATAATCTGGCGCGTGATGCACAGTTCCGCAAATGCACGGAACGACGAAAGCTTGTCGCTGCGATAATCGCGAATGGCTTTGTAGAGGCCGATCATGCCTTCCTGAATGATATCCTCGCGGTCTGCACCGATCAGAAAGTATGAACGCGCCTTGGCGCGTACAAAGTTCTTATACTTATTGATGAGAAATTCGAGCGCAATATGACTTCCGTCTCGTGCAAATTCGACGATTTCCTCATCGACCATCAAATCGTATTCACTAGATACCTCGCGCTGTGCGCTCACGCTCAATATGTCTCGCCTCCGTCCATATCCACTGTGATCCAGGCATCACGATTTGGCCTCTAGGCGAGAGAACACTTCAAACTATGCGCATTATAAGGGAACCGTTAAAGAAGCGTCAAGGACGAGCCTTGGCAACGCGTTGCCGCACCGCCTCGTAGACCATCAGGGCTCCTGCTACAGCAGCGTTCAATGAGCCGATCGAGCCTGACTGCGGAAGCGCGACGACGTAATCCGCACGTCTGCGCATCAAATCCGAAACGCCCTGCCCCTCTCCCCCCACCACAATTGCTGTCGGTCCGCAAAGATCCACACTGTATACGAGTTCCTCCGCGGCCGGATGTGCCACAACCACCTGCACTCCCGCCTCCTGCAAGCGAAGGGCCGCCTGCGCGAGATTCTTCACCCGAGCAATCGGCAGTACGAGCGCCGCGCCCGCCGCCGTACGCACGACGGCCGCCGTCACAGCACCGGTTCTGCGCTCCGGCAGCACAAGGCCATGCGCCCCGGCCACTTCCGCTGTCCGGATCAGGCTGCCGATGTTCTGCGGGTCTTGCACGCCGTCCAGCAGCAGTAGGAGCGGCGGTTCCCCCCGCGCCGCAGCGCGGGCAAGAAGCGTCTCGATATCCACATATGCAATCGGCGCGCAGAGCGCTACCACACCTTGGTGATGCGCACCCGCCTGCGCCTCCAGTTTGGAGCGCGGTACGCGCTCCACATGGATCCCGCGGGCGTTTGCAGCTTCGAACACGGCAGCGAAGGCTGCAGCAGGGGTGGACTCGTCCACCCATAACCGATTCACGGTGCGCTCAGCGCGCAGCGCCTCAATCACCGCTCGGCGCCCGAACACGACGAGTGCGCGCTCCTCGCTTGACGCCGGCCGCGGTGTACCATTCGGGGGTCGCATAGGGCGAGGCGCCGAGGCCCTCGAGTGGTCCTCTCTTACTGCCGGCCGCGATGTACCATTCGGGGGCCGCATAGGGCGGGGCGCCGAGGCTGGACCCCTCGAGCGGTCCTCCCCTTGGTCGAGCGGCCTGCGGCCGCGGGGCTGCTCCTCACTGTGCTGCAGCGGCGCAGGGCGACGCGACCTCTGAGCATGGCCGCGCACCGGACCTTGGCCTGTACGTCGGCTCGGTCCGCTCGGGCGCTTGCGCTCAACCACGGTGCCACCGTACGCCCTGCGGCGTGTCCTCGAGCACGATGCCCTTGGCCCGTAGGTCATCACGGATGCGATCTGCAGTTTGGAAGTCTCGGCTACGGCGCGCTTGCTCGCGTTCCGCGATCAAGCGTTCGACCTCATCGCCGAGTTCCACGGCATCCTCGGCGAGCGTGATGCCGAGCGTTGCAAGGCTGCGGCGCAAGAAGCTGTCCGCCTGGCGGATCACGCTCTGGGCCGAGTCGACGTCCAGGAGCGTGTTGGCCTCACGCACCACGTTAAACAGTACTGCCTGCGCCTGAGCCGTGTTGAGATCATCCGAGAGCGCCTCGTCAAAGGCGCGCTCGGCATGCTCGAGATGCTCGAGGTAGGACTGATCGCCCTTGTCGTCCGGTGCGGCATGGGGCAAAAGGTGCCCAAGGCGTGTCAGGCAATTCTCGATTCTGGTGAGGGCGGCTTCGCTGCCTTCGATCAGCTCCTCACGAAAGGCGAGCGGCGTGCGGTAGTGCGCGCTCAGCAGGAAGAGCCGGATTGCCTGCGGCCGGTAGCGAACTCGAAGGTCGGAAAGCGGCACAATGTTCCCCTGGGACTTCGACATCTTAGCACCATCCATAGTCAACATCGCTGCGTGTAGCCAGTATCGCGCGAAAGGATGCCCGAGCAGTCCCTCAGATTGCGCGATTTCGTTCTCGTGATGCGGAAAGATGAGGTCTTGCCCGCCGGCGTGGATGTCCAGTGTGTCGCCGAGATAGCAGCGCGCCATGGCGGAGCATTCGATATGCCAGCCAGGCCTGCCGGGTCCCCAGGGCGAAGGCCAGTTCGGTTCGCCGGGTCGACTGCCCTTCCAGAGGACGAAATCGGCAGGCTCCTCCTTGCGTTCGTCCACTTCCACTCGCGCCCCGGCAAGGCGCTCCTCCGACGTCTGGTGCGACAGCTTGCCATAGCCCGGGAATGCGGACACACGAAAGTATACGTCTCCCTCAAGCGGGTAAGCGAGGCCCTTTGCGACCAGGTCGCCGATGTGGGAGACGATCTCTTCGATATGCTCGGTAGGACGCGGCGCAGCGTACGGCTCCTCGATCGCAAGCGCCTGGGCATCCTCCGCGTACTGTGCGATGTAACGCTCCGCCAGTTCCGGAACGCTCACGTTCAGTTCCTTCGCGCGCGCGATCATCTTGTCGTCGATGTCGGTAAAATTCTGCACCCGCAGGACTCGGAAACCCTGTCCTTCGAAGAACCTTGCCAAGGTATCGAAGATGACGAAGGAGCGAAAGTTTCCGACGTGCAGATGATGATAGACCGTTGGGCCGCAGACGTACATGCGCACCACTCCCGGCTCCAACGGCACGAACGGCTGCTTCGACTGCGTCAATGTGTTATAGAGACGTATCGATTTCGATGCCATTGTGTTGGGTTTTCCCCTCCAACTCGGCGATTCGCGCCTCCAGGCGGTCGATCGTGGCGGTCAGGCTCAAGATGGCCTCAGTGACCGGATCGGGTAGATCCCCATGCTGAAGGTCGACTTCCTTGGCCACCGGCTGTCCCGCGATGCGGACGATCCGCCCCGGGATGCCGACGACAGTGCAGTGCGGCGGAACTGGCTTCACGACTACGGCACCCGCACCGATCTTGCAGTCGTCGCCGATGGTGATTGCCCCCAGAACCCTCGCACCGGCAGAGATCATCACGCGGTTGCCGATCGTCGGGTGGCGCTTGCCATGCTCCTTGCCAGTACCGCCAAGGGTGACTCCCTGGTAGAGGGTCACGTCATCGCCGACCTCCGCTGTCTCGCCGATCACGACCCCGGTGCCGTGGTCGATGAACAGCCGGCGGCCGATGCGCGCTCCCGGATGGATCTCGATCCCCGTCACGAAGCGCGCGAACTGAGACATTAGCCTCGCAAGCACGTAATGGCGGCCGAGGTAGAGACGATGGGCGCTGCGGTAGAACCACAGGGCATGCAGGCCAGGGTAAGTGAGGACTACTTCCAGTGTACTCTTCGCCGCCGGATCGCGCTCGAAGACCATATTCACGTCTTCCCTGAGCCGACGAAACATCCGGCATCGCTCCTCCCGAAAAATCCAAAGACCGAACGCCCCAGAGGCGGTCGGTCCGCGGTTCCACTCTGCTTCGGCGGCATAGCCGCCCTCGCGGGCCAATCACGCAGCCCAATCCGGCGACGGCTTGCTTCCTGCTCACCGCCGCAGCTCCCGGTCGCACTTCCCCTAGACGTCCGCAGGCAGCTTGCAGCCGTGTCTGCCCTCTCTGCGGCGAACGCTCTCGGGTACTCTACCGTTCCTCACCTTTGGAAGTAGATTGTGCGCGTTCGGAAGTCCTTCGTCAATACCTGATGGATGTACTAAAAATTTGGAAGGAATTCTCTGGTATCTTCGCGAAGTAAAAGCAAAATCACGTCTTGACCGACCTGTTTTGGGGCCGTTCAAAGCACCGCAGGCGCGAAAGGCGGTTGGGCTTGGACGCATGGAATAAACTCCTCATCTGCGTTGGAGCCTGGGACGCCGCGGGGCGGATCGTTCGTTCGCCCAAGACCGTGCTCATCGCAGCCGATCGGCGCGGGTCAATTCGCCTATCTTCGCCTGGAGCAAGCCGTCTCATTCCGGAGGTATCTACGGTCGGTCGCCCGTTGATCCCTGTCTTGCGAAAAGTTGGTATCAACCCGATGGAGCTCATCGACGGCCAAACGGTAACCCGCGTCGCAGCCCTCGGGCCAGACCTGAATGCGTATTGGTGCCGTCTGATGCGTCAAGCGGCGTGGAGGCCCTATCGCTGGTTGCTTATACTCGTGCCGGTGCCCCTCGCTGGACTCCCGGCTGCGGACGGCAGCGACTTTAGTGCAGAACTGGCGGCGTCCGCCGCGCACGAGATCCGCAATCCCCTCACAGCAATCCGCGGCATCCTCGAGGAGATGCGAGAGGAATGGCCAGGCCTCACATCAGAGCACGCCGACGTCGCCTTGCGCGAACTGGACCGCATCAACGACCTGCTCAGCGACCTGATGGCGCTCATGGAGCCACGTGACGACCGGCACGAGCGAATTGATCTGCGCAATGCCGTACAGGAGGCCGTCGTGGCCTGTAAAGCCATGCTTGCTGCACGCGAACAGCGCATGGATGTGGAGCTTGGCAGCGTTCCGCTGCTCAGTGTAGGTTCCGCCCTCCACCTTCATCAGGTTCTCCTGAACCTCATACGCAACGCAAGCGATGCCTCGCCCCGCTCCGGGATCATTACGCTCAAGCTCAGCAGCGAAGGGGCGCGCTGCCGTCTGGACGTTCTGGACAGCGGCCCTGGATTCCCCGATCATGTGTTGCCGCACATTTTTGAACCCTTTTTCACCACAAAACCCACAGGTACAGGTCTTGGCCTCTCGATCTGCAGGCGCGTGATCACCGCGCACGGCGGTACGATCACCGCGTACAACCGCATTGGCGGCGGCGGGGTCGTCTCCATCCGCCTTCCGATCATCAGCGGCAGCTAGTCCTCCGACCATGCTCGCAAGGTCGCAACCGCCCAAGCCGCGATCCCATCGCCCGCGCCGATCGGACCGAGGCCCTCTGCCGTCGTCGCCTTGATCGAGATGGCAGCCGCGTCAAGACCGAGCGCACCGGCCAGCCGCTCTTGCATCTCGTCGCGATGCGGGCTGATCTTCGGCGCTTCCAGCAGGACAGTCAGGTCGGCATGCACAACCGACCAGCCAGCTGTGCGCGCAAGTCTTCCTACCTCTGCAAGGAGTCCAATCGAGTCCGCGTTGGCAAATCGAGGGTCGCCAGGCGGAAAGTAATAACCGATATCGGGGAGCGACGCCGCACCGAGGATGGCGTCCATCAAGGCGTGGCAAGCGGCGTCTGCGTCAGAGTGGCCTATCGCTCCGCGCTCAGACTCGAGTTCCACACCGCAGACGACCAGCCGGCGGTTAGCCTCCAGCCGATGGATATCAAAGCCTTGTCCGACGCGCAGACCTCCAGTGATCCGATCCAGCCATGCAAGGTCCTGTGGCGTCGTCACCTTCACATTCCCCTCCTCGCCTGCGACGTACTGCACCTGGACCCCCGCGGCGATTGCGAGACCTCCGTCGTCAGCCGCCTCCGGGTTCTCGGCGTGCAGTCTGGCCAGCAGGTCGCGGTCCAGCATCTGCGGCGTCTGCACGCGCAAAACGCCGTTTCGATCGATCACCGCAGCTTGTGCCTGGGCTCGATGGAGCGCGTCGTGAATCTGGAGCGCAGGCAGGACACATTCGCCAGTTGCCTCAAGAACCCGCGCCACGAGCTGCTCAGAGACGTTCGGCCGTGCAGCGTCGTGCACCAGGACGCGTCCGACGGCCCTTGGCAGCGTCGCGAGCCCTGCGCGTACCGACGCGCTGCGCGTCGCACCGCCCACGGCAACGCTGCCGCGCTTTCCGAGCCGATGCAGCACTTGGTATGCAGCCTCCTGGTCGGCCTCGCGCACCACAAGCACCAGTCGGTCGATCTGTGCAATGCGCGCGAAGGGGCGAGCCGCCCAAAAGAGGAGCGGCTCGCCTCGCCAGGAAACAAACGCTTTCGCTCTTCCGAAGCGCTCACCAGACCCGGCGCCAACGATCAGCGCCGCAGTCTCAAGGTTGCGCTTGGACCCGGTTGCCATTGGGCTCCTGACGCTCCCCGGACTTCGGCTTGGCGAAGATCATCCGTCCCGCCGCGGTCTGCAGCACCGACGTCACGAGTACGGGAATCGTCTCGCCGATATATTTCTTGCCGCTGTCGACGACGATCATCGTCCCGTCGTCAAGGTACGCGACGCCCTGGCCCGGCTCCTTGCCGTCCTTGATGATGTGCACGACCATCTCCTCGCCCGGCAGCACCACCGGCTTGACCGCATTGGCGAGCTCGTTGATGTTCAGCACCGGCACGTTTTGCAGTGCAGCCACCTTGTTCAGGTTGAAGTCGTTGGTCAGCACCTTGCCGTCCATGTGCTTCGCGAGGCGTAGGAGCTTCATGTCGACCTCAAGGCCAGGGAAGTCCTTGTCCTCGATTCGGACGGTCACGTCCATTTCCTTCTGGATGCGGTTGAGGACGTCGAGCCCCCGCCGGCCGCGGTTGCGCTTCAGCACATCGGCCGAGTCCGCGATGTGGCGGAGCTCGTCCAGAATGAATTGCGGCACGATGATCGGCCCCTCGATGAACCCGGTCTCGAGGATGTCGGCGATTCTGCCGTCGATCACGACGCTGGTGTCCACGACCTTCGGGGTGCTCCGTGTCGCCTTGCCGCGCACTGACGTCTTCTCTGGCACCAGCGGATCCTCGGCGCGGCGCTTGCGCGCGACGCCCAGCCCAAGGTAGCCGCCGACGTAGCCGAGGAAGATCGCGAAGAGGATCGGCAGAATGTTGCCGACGATCGGAATTGCGTTGAGAGGTGTGCTGAGAAGGAATGCGGCGAGGAGGCCAAAGAGGAGTCCAACCCCGCCAGAGATCAGTTCCTGTGCCGTAAAGTGCGATACGCGTCGCTCCATATAGCCGTTCAACCGCCGCATGGCCCGATCAAGTGCCGCAGCGGAGAAGAAGCCAAGGAAGCCGCCGAGTGCCCCAAGCACAAGCGCGGCCCCGATCTGCTGGAATGCTGTGAAGCTGACTCCGCCATGAGTCAGCGCACGCATCAAGTAGTATCCGAACAGAAGGCCAAGGAGCAGGCCGAACAGGGTCAGTGCACTGCGCCAGGGCGCTCTCATCGTGGAGTCACCGTCCTTCTCACGGGACTAATTATAGGAGATCCGTTCCGATGGCCGCAAATGAAGAACATCGACATGTTTTCCTCCCCTGCCAATCGTGTCCTTTCGGGACTAGATTCGCCCAAACGGCAGGGACGGATACGATTCACCCGACAGAGTCGCGTAAGAAGGCGTCAGCACGATCTGGCGGGATGCGGGCTGACAAGGCGACCTCGGACAGCAATATCTGCCAGGCTTGTTCAAAGAGCCTGGCTTCACCAGCCGAGAGACCACGCTGACGCTGGCGGCGCGAGAGCGTTCCGACGACCTCTGCAACAGCTTCCACATCGCCCGCGCGCAGTTTGGCATTGTTCGCACGGAACCGCTCGCCGTAGCCAGCATGCGTCTCCACCACTTCGCGCGATGCCAAGAGCGCCTGCTCGATGCGGGCGCGATCTGCGACCGGACGGATCCCTGCCGCATCCGCACGGGAGACCGGGATAAGTGCACGCATGTCACCAACGATCAGACGAACGATGTAGTATTCCTCCGTGCGGCCAAGCACGTCGCGCTGCTCGACCCCTTCGATGACGCCAGCCCCGTGCAGGGGATATACGATACGATCACCGACCGCGTACTCCAGTGCGCAACGCCCCCTTCCTCTACGGTAGGGGGCACGGATGGTCTTCGTCAATAGGATGAAAGGTTTATTATAACTACACCTTGTCCCTCGTTCAAGCACACCTCGCGGAGCCCCGCGTTGACACCCGACTTTGACGGTCGGTATAATGAGGCCACCTTGGAGGAGGGGTCGAGCGGATGAAAGACCTCCTGTGCGATCAGTTCCAAGAGACCGTCGGCGAGTGCCTCATCCGCCACAAGAACGTCCTCGACACCGTGTCCAAACTGCAGGAATCGGTCGCACGCGTAAACCGCGCGGTTGCCAAGGCAGTGACCGACTGCGGGTGCATCACGGTCCATGCGGAAAAGCACCCGATCCCCGAGGGCATCTCGCTGGAGCAGTTGCGCACCTTCCTCGATTCCGGTGTGCGCGGGCAACTATGCGACAACTGCCGTGAGGTGCTTGAAACCGAGATCGGCCAGACGCTCTTCTACATGACGGGCGTGCTGAATACGGTCGACATGAACCTCTATGACTGCCTGCTGAAGGAGCAACAGCGCATTTCGGCGCTCGGCATTTTCAACTTCTCCTAAGCGGGATGGTTCCCCTGCGTCCGGCGCATCGCCGGACGCATTTCATTTGCTGACCCAATCCGAGTTAGCGGGACAGTTCACGCATGCGCTGCAAGTGTGCCTGGATTGAACGGGCACGGGTCGCGCCAATCCCCTCGACGTCGTCCAACTCTTCGATGCTGGCCGAAAGAAGCCGCAGCAGAGTCCCGAAGCGCTCAGCAAGATGCTCCGCTACCGGCGGAGGCAGGCGTGGGACATGACGGAGCACGCGCAGTCCGCGCGGCTGGACGACTTGCTCGAGCTCTCCCGGGTGGCCGAGAAGGCGCGCGATCGCGCTAAGGTCCAAGATTGCGTCCGCGCTCCATTCCGCAAGCTGGTCGCGGATCTCGCGAGCGTAGGCAATGTCGGACTTCGCCGCATAGTCGCGCAGTACGTAGAGGATCTCTTCCGGCAGACCGCGCATCAATTCCTGGAGCTGCATCGCGACCAGGCGTCCCTCGGACCCGAGTTCCTCGATGTAGCCGGCCACCTCGGCAGCGATCCGATCCGCCAATGCCGCACGCTGGATGATCGCCACGACATCGTCCAACGTTACATCGCCTGTGAACTCCAGCGCCCCAAGTTCCTCGATTTCCGACCTTAGGGCGAGTCGTTGCCGCTCCAGCGTCTGCAGGGCCTGGTTCGCTCGGCCCAGCACCACCGAGGCATCGCGTAGGACGTGACGAAGCGCTCCCTTGTAGAGCGTGATCTGACGGCGGCGCTGCGAAATCGCGACGACTAGACAGCCGGTTTGGCGGCTGACCCGTTCCGCGGTGCGGTGGCGGATGCCTGTCTCGAGCGATGGCAGCCGTGCGTCGGGCACCAATTGCACATTGGCGTGCAGGATGCGGTCTCCGTCCGCCGATAGGATGATCGCTCCGTCCATCTTTGCCAGTTCGTAGACTGCCGACGCCAAAAATGGGCAGTCGATGCGGAACCCACCGGCTGCAAGGCCCAACACCTCTGGGGAGTCCCCGAGCACGATCAGGCCGCCGGTGCCTGCGTGCAGTACGTTCTCCAATCCTTCTCTCAGCGGTGTCCCGGGCGCCACCCGACGCAGGATCTGATGCAGACGTTCGGTTTCGTCACGCACACTGCCGGCCCTCCCTGAATGCCTTCCCCCCTAGGCTACGCTGACTAGTCCGAGCGATTGCATGCGGCGAGCAGCGCCTAGCGAGTTTGTAGAGAAAAGCGACCCTGCCTGCGACCGTTCGCAGGCAGGGTCGCTCGGTGGCAGGTCAGGCCTCTTGCGTGACCTCAGCGGACTGGAAGGCGAGCTTCCCGTCTTCACCGACCGTCACCAGGACCTCATGACCGCGCTGGATCGTACCCGCCAGCAGCGCCTCCGAGAGCGGGTCCTCAAGGTGGCGCTGGATGGCCCGGCGCAACGGGCGCGCACCGTAGACGGGGTCATGCCCCTCGCGGGCCAGCAGGTCGTAGGCCGACTCATCGAGGCGGATGCGGATGCCCTGGTCCGCGATGCGGCCGACGACACGCTGGGCAAGGATCCGCACGATCTGCTCGAGCTCCTTGTCGCCGAGCGAGTGGAACACGATGATGTCATCGATCCGGTTGAGGAACTCCGGCCGGAAGGTGTGCTTGACCTCGTCGAGGATGCGGTCGCGCATCGCACCGAACTGCTCCCCTTCGGTTCCGGCGCGGAAGCCGATGCCCGAGTCGGGGCGCAGCCGCTCGGCCCCGACGTTCGAGGTCATGATCACCACCGTGTTGCGGAAGTCGACATGGCGCCCACCGGACTCCGTGAGCCGGCCCTCCTCCAGCACCTGCAAGAGGATATTGAATACCTCCGGGTGCGCCTTTTCGATCTCATCGAGCAGCACGACGGAGTATGGCTTGCGACGCACAGCCTCCGTCAGCTGGCCGCCCTCCTCGTAACCGACATATCCCGGGGGAGCACCCACGAGGCGCGATACCGTGTGCCGCTCCATGTATTCCGACATGTCGATCGTCACCATGGCGTCCTCGTCGCCGAACAACGACTCCGCGAGTGCGCGCGCCAGTTCCGTCTTGCCGACACCCGTAGGGCCGAGGAAGATGAACGACCCGATCGGCCTGCGCGGGTCCTTCAGGCCGGCCCGTGCCCGGCGGATCGCCTTCGCGACGGCGGTGACGGCCGCGTCTTGGCCGACCAGGCGCCGGTGCAATTCCTCTTCGAGGTGCAGAAGGCGCTCGGACTCCTCCAACTGAAGGCGCTTCACCGGTACGCCGGTCCAGGATGCGACGATCTCGGCAATGTCCTCTTCACCGACGACCAGCTTGCTGGAGACGGTCTTCTTCTCCCACGCTTCCTTCAGCGCGTCGAGCTGCTCGCGCAGCTGCTGCTCCTGGTCACGCAGGCGCGCGGCCTTCTCGAACTCCTGTGCTCCGATTGCGGCCTCCTTCTCCTTGCGCGTCTCCTCAAGCGTCTGCTCCTGCTTCTTCACGTCGGGTGGTGCAACAAACGACCGCAACCGAACACGCGATGCTGCCTCGTCGACGAGGTCGATCGCCTTGTCGGGCAGGAAGCGGTCGGAGACGTAGCGGTCGGACAGCCGCACAGCGGCTTCCAGCGCCTCGTCGGTGATTTCCACGCGGTGGTGCGCCTCGTAGCGGTCGCGCAGTCCGCGAAGGATCTCGACGGCCTCCTCCGGCGAAGGCTCCTCCACCATAATCGGCTGGAAGCGGCGCTCGAGTGCGGCGTCCTTTTCCACGTGCTTGCGGTACTCGTTGAGCGTCGTCGCGCCGATGCACTGCAGTTCGCCGCGTGCGAGCGCAGGCTTCAGGATGTTCGATGCGTCGATCGCGCCTTCGGCAGCGCCTGCACCGACAATCGTGTGCATCTCGTCGATGAACAGGATCACATTGCCGGAGTGACGGATCTCGTCCATGACCTTCTTGAGCCGATCTTCGAACTCGCCGCGGTACTTGGATCCCGCCACAAGAGCACCAAGGTCCAGGGTGACGACCCTGCGGTCCTTCAGAGTCTCGGGCACGCGGCTAGTGACAATGCGCTCGGCCAGACCTTCCGCGATTGCCGTCTTGCCGACGCCCGGTTCGCCGATCAGCACCGGGTTGTTCTTCGTGCGACGCGAGAGGATCTGGATGACCCGCTCGATCTCCTTCTCGCGACCGACCACGGGGTCAAGCTTCCCCTCCTCGGCCAGCTGGTTCAGGTCGCGGCCGAACTGGTCGAGGACGGGCGTCTGGCTGCGCTGGCGCTGCTTCTGGGGCGCGGTTCCGTTCGAAGGCATACCGAACTGCTGGATCACCTGCGCGCGAACCCGGTCGAGGTCGGCCCCCAGGTTCAGAAGGACGCGTGCCGCGACCCCCTCGCCCTCGCGGATCAGCCCAAGCAGGATGTGCTCCGTGCCGATGTAGTTGTGTCCCAGGTGGCGGGCTTCCTCGGCGGACAGCTCCAGCACCACCTTCTTCGCCCGTGGAGTAAGCCCGATATCGCCTTCGGCCGGCGTCGTGCCGCGACCGATTACCTTCTCAACCTCCGCCCGGACCTTGTCGAGACTTACCCCGAGGGAAAGAAGCGCCTTCGCGGCGATCCCATCTCCCTCGCGGATCAATCCGAGGAGCAGGTGTTCCGTACCGACGAAATTGTACTGCAGACGCTTAGCCTCTTCTTGGGCGAGCAACAACGCACGCTGTGCACGCTCGGTGAACCGCTGATACATCGTTATCCAACCTCCTTCTGCAGCCGTTCCCGGATCAGGTTTGCCCGTGCGGCACGTTGCTCCGCTGGCTGCAGTTCGTGACCGACTGTGCGAGAGAGAAAGCCTGGCAGGGCCAGCAGGAGAAGCTCATTGACCATTGGCAGGGGCACTTGGAGAAGGCCCATTTCCGTACCGAGCCGGAGATCCGAAAGGAGGTGCATCGCCTCTTCGGCGCCCAGCAGCCTCGCGTAGCGCAGAATCCCGTAGGCTCGGTGGACGCGGTCCTGTACCTCCGGCAGTGCGTTCTCGGCGAGCAGCCGACGCGCTTGCCGCTCCTGCTCGATCACTTCGAGCGCAGCGCGCTCGATGCCTCCCGCCACCTCCTCTTCGGTCTGGCCCAGGGTGATCTGATTGGAGATCTGAAAGAGATTGCCGATCGCCTCTGTCCCCTCACCGTAGAGCCCTCGCACCGCAAGTCCGAGCTTCGGCAAAACCTGCAGCAACTGCTGGATGCGCTGCGTTCGGGCCAGCCCGCCCAGGTGTAGCATGACCGAAAGGCGCAGCCCTGTTCCGACGTTGGTCGGGCAGGCGGTCAGGTACCCACGGTCGGGGGTGAAGGCGAAGTCGAGGTTCTGCTCGAGGCGGTCGTCCGTCTCCAGCGCCAAGCGAAGCGCATGTCCGACGGCCAGCCCGGGCAGGATCGCCTGCACGCGCAAATGGTCCTCCTCGTTAACCATTACGCTGAGGGCTTCGTCCTCGCGCAGGGCGAGCGCGGCGCGGTCGGGCGACTGGGCCTGCTGCGGACTGATCAAGTGCTTCTCCAGCAGCACCTGCCGGTCGACAGCACTGAGGCCCTGCAGACGATAGAACTCCCAGCCGCGGCCGAGCCCCGTAACAGCGCCCTGGACCCGCTGCACCACCTGTTCGCCGGGATCGGGCTGCAGGTGTTCGGGAAATGGGTAGCCATCGAGGTTGCGCGCAAGGCGAGCGCGGCTCGAAACGACGACGTCCGACATCTCCCCGCCGCCGGACGTCCAAGCACTGCGCGGGGATGAGAGGTGGCCCTCAAGGTTCATGAAGCTCCCCCCGCTTCGGCTGCCTTCAATTCGTCTCGCAGCTTTGCTGCGGTCTCGTACTCTTCGCGCTGCACGGCCTGCTGCAAGCGGTCACGCAATGCCTGGATGCGGCGCGTTCGCTCAAAGGCCTGCCCGCGCCGTGTCGGCAGCTTGCCGCGGTGGTCCGTCGTGCCATGCAAACGCCGCAGCATGGGCTCGAGCTCGCTGCGGAACTGCGTGTAGCACGCGGGACACCCGAGGCGTCCGGTCTCTCGGAATTCGCTGAACCGGAAGCCGCAGCTCGAACAGCGGACCTCCGTCTTCGGCTCTGCCACCTGCTCCTGTCCAACGAAGTTGGCCAGAAGGTTCTGAAGGAGCGATGCCGGATCGGTGAAGAACTGGAACTCTCCTTTTTGCTGGGCGCAGGTCCCGCAAAGGTGCGTCTGCTCGACGTGGCCGTTCACCACTTTGGTCAGATGCACCGACGCGGGACGAAGGCCGCATTCCTGACAGGTCACCGGCTCACCTCCCCTGTGAGACCGCGAGCAGCGCGGCGGCAAGGAGTCTGGCGCGCAGGAGGTCTCGCTCGGGCAGCGGAAGGTCCAACACATCGCGGCGCACCATGCTCATGAGTATCTGCGCTTCGCGTTCGCCAAGCCACCCGCTGGCGTTGCAGCGCGCGATGATCGCAACCGCGCCCGCCTCGGCGATCCCGGATTGGGATCGGCGCAGCATAGCCGCCATCTGCGGCAATTCGGGCTCGACGGACCGCACGATACGGATGTAACCCCCGCCACCCCGGCGGCTGACGGTCACAAATCCCCGCTCAGGCGAGAAGCGCGTACTCAGGACGTAGTTGATCTGCGATGGCGCGCAGTCGTAGTGCCTCGCCAGGTCAACCCGCTGCAGGGCTGCTTCCCCGCTCTCTTCAAGGAGCGCAAGTATGTGGCGTTCAATGGCGTCCGCCAAGGTGAGCGACATCTTTGGCTTCCTCCAGTGGGTATTTGACCTTCCCTGACCTTATTATAGGCAGGCCCTGCCGGTTGTAAAGCGGTCAGTCGCGTTGCAGGGCAAGAAGGTGTAGGTAGTCCGACTCCGGGACCTCCACCCGTACGGGGTGGTCCGGGGCGGGACCTCGCACCGCGATGCGAGTGAGGGGCACGCCGGCGTCTTGCGCGGCATCGTCAACGACCGCGAGGAAGTCGGCAAGCGACACTGCGTGCGAGCAGCTGGCGGTCAAGAGGTAGCCGCCCGGAGCCAGCAGGCGCATCGCACGCAGGTTGATCTCCTTGTAGGCGCGCAGGGCTGCATCCAGATGGTCCTTGCCGCGCGCAAAGGGCGGCGGGTCCAGCACGATGAGGTCGTACTGCTCCTTGTCGCGCACCAGTTGCCGCAAAAGGTCGAAGGCGTTCTCTTCGCGCACTGCCACCGCGGCACCGTTGAGCGCCGCGTTGCGCTCCAGGGTCTGAAGCGCCTCTTCGGAACTGTCGACGGCCATCACCTCGGATGCGCCGCCCAGCGCCGCCGCAATGGCGAAGCCGCCGGTATAGGAGAAGACGTCGAGCACCCGCCGCCCGGCGGCGAGGCTACGGCAGAGTGCACGATTCTCTCGCTGGTCGAAGTAGTGTCCGGTCTTCTGTCCCCCGAACAGGTCGACTTCATAGCGGATGTCGCCTTCCTGCGCGACCACAGGGGCCTGCGGGGCCCGTCCGCGCAGCATCTCGAGTCGTGGGGCCAGTCCCTCGCGCTGGCGGATCGGCGCCAGCGCCCGCAGTACGACGCCGTTTGGCGCCAGAGCTTCGATCTCGGGAAGCAGCCATGGCAGGAGTAGTTCCTCTGCACCCAGGGTGTCCGGCGACACAATCGCGTAACCAGCGATGCGCTCCACGACGAGTCCCGGTAGCCCGTCGGCTTCGGAGTGTACCAGCCGCAGATCGGGGACGTCGCCCATCCTCTCCTTGCGCCGTGCGATCGCCCGCAAGAGCTGCGCCTTCGCCCAATCGGGGGAGGGCAGGGCCGTCCCTCGCGTCAACAGGCGCACGAGGATGCTCGACGCGGGATTTGCGTACCCGGCGCCCACGATGTGTCCCCGCATGTCCTCCACCTGTACGATCTCGGCCGGCTGCAGGTCTGCAGGCACCTCCCGCAGTTCGCCGCGGAACACCCAAGGGTGTCCATGCAGTGCCCTGTGCTCACCGGAGCGCAGTTTTAGCGTGCGAACGGTGCATTCCCCTCTTCCATGGCCTGCGCAAGCTTCCGCATCGAGCCGCGCCAGACCGGCTGGCCAATCGGGTCTTGGGTGCGCTTGAAGCTACCGTTTACCCAGGCGAGCGGTATTGAGACAGCGGTTGCCGCACCGTCGTCACGCCGGTCGTTGCCGATCATCAGCGCATCTCGCGGGCCGCACCCTGCCATCGCCAGAACTTCCCGGTAATAGCGGTGGTCGGGCTTCGCGAAGTGGCAGTTCTCAAAGCTGGTGATCCGCTCAAAGACGTCGGCACCGATGCCCGCCCAGGCCAGCCGTTCGACGATAGCCCGCAGCGGGAACACCGGACTCGTCGCGAGCGTCAGGTGGTAGCCTCGATCCCGGGCAGCGGCGATAAAGCGGCGTGCTCCTGGGATCGGTCGGGTGTGGGCGCGCAGCTGCGGAAACACCTCGCGATAGAACGCGTCGAACGCGTCGTCGCAGCGCTTTGAGAGGTCCTCGCTAAGCCCCGCACGGAATGCGGTGTAGAATGCCCGTTCGTTGGTCTGCGGCTCGCTGCGCGGTGCGATCATCGCCTGCACAGCCCCCATGAAGCGATGCGAGAAGTCGGGGAGGCGAACCGCCTCCCCGACGTAGGAGCCCAAACGCTCAAGGTAGATAGGCAAGAAGCGGTCGATGTCCATACCGAGAAGTGTTCCGTCGAGATCCACCAGGAGGTGGCGCCGATCGCTCAATGCTAGATTCCCGCCTTCGCCTTTTGGATGATCTGCTGCGCGATCTGCGCCGGAACCTCGTCGTAAAGCGCGAAGCGCTGGGTGAAGCGCGCGCGCCCGCCTGCGAGCGAACGGAGTTCGATCGCGTAGCGCTGGAGTTCTGCCTGCGGGACGAGCGCCCGCACCTTGCCGCGTCCGGCGTCGGTCTCCATGCCGAGGACGCGGCCTCTCTTCCGATTCAAGACACCGATAATGTCGCCCATCGCCGCCTCGGGGCAATCGATCTCGACCTCGTCGATCGGTTCGAGCAGTGCTGGCTTCGCGCGCTGGGCGCCTTCGCGGAACGCCAGCGCACCCGCCACCTTGAACGCCATCTCGGACGAGTCGACGGAATGGTAGCTGCCGTCGACGAGCGCACAGCGCACTCCGACCACAGGATAGCCTGCCAGCACGCCCTGCGCCATCGCCTCCTGCACGCCCTTCTCCACCGCTGGTCGATACTGCTGGGGCACAACGCCGCCGAAGATCTTGTCCTCGAAGACGAACTCCTCTCCGTCAGCCGGCGACAGCTCCAGCCACACGTGGCCGTATTGGCCGTGGCCTCCGCTCTGCTTCTTGTGCTTGCCTTCGATGCGCACGTTGCCTCGCAGCGTCTCTCGGTAGGGCACCTCGGGCAGCTCCATCGCCACGTCCACCGAGAACTTCCGTCGCAGCCGGTCGTGCAGCACCTCGAGCTGCATCTCCCCAAGTCCAGCCACGACCGTTTCGTGGCCGCTCGGGTGCTCGATGCGCAGGGTCGGGTCCTCCTCCAGCAGGCGGTGCAGCGCGACCGGGAGGTGGTCGTCATCCGCCGCACTGTTCGCCTTTAGTGACATCCGGAACACCGGCTCCTCGAACGCGATCGGCGGCAGCAGCTGACCGCCTGGGTGCAGAGCGAGCGTGTCGCCCGTCTGCGTCTCGGAAAGTTTCGCCACCGACCCGATCTCTCCGGCAACGAGTTCAGTCACCGGGTCTTGCAGGCGACCACGCATACGGTAGATCTGGCCCACGCGCTCATCCTTGCCGCGGCACAGGTTGTGGAGATGGGCGTCTGGCCGCAGCCGGCCCGAGACGACGCGAAAAAAACTGAGCCGGCCAACGTGCTGGTCCGCCGTCGTTTTGAACACGAAGACGACAGGTTCGTCGCTGGCGTTGTCGGCGGCCCGCGCAGCGGGTCCGAACTCGGCGATCGCGTCGAGCACCAGCTTCGTTCCCGCGAGTGTCTGCGCGGATCCGAAGAGAACGGGCACGAAGCTGCCCATCGCGATAGCCTCCCGCGTCGCACGCACCAGAAGCTCAGGCGGCAGGTCCCCCTCGTCGAGGTAACGCGCCAGCGCTTCGTCGTCCGCCTCCGCAACGCGCTCTGACAGCTGCTCGCGCAAGCTTCCCGCAACTTCCGGGATATCCGCGAGCGCCTGGTCGTCGGCTCCGTAGCCCTCGCCCTTCCATACCGCATAGGCGCCGCGCAGTCCCCCTTCCAGGCCGATCGGCCAGGTGAGCGCCGCAAGGTTCTCGCCGAACGCCTCGCGCAGCGCCGCAAGCGCCTTTTCGGGGTCCGCGTTCTCCCGCTCCAGCTTGTTGACGAAGACCATGCACGGTACCTTGGCTTCGCGCAGCCGCGCCATCGCCAGTTCCGCGCCAACCTCCACCGGCGATGCCGCATCAACGACCAAAAGAGCGAGGTCTACGACGCGCTGCGCCGCCAGTGCCTCGCCGACAAAATCCAGGTATCCCGGGGTATCGATCAGATACAGCCGCTTTCCTTGATAGAGAGCTGAACCCACAGCCAGACTCAGGCTGATGTGCCGGCGGTGTTCCTCTGGTTCCTGGTCGAGGTTCGACGTGCCGTCGTCAACTCGACCGCGGCGATCTAGGGCTCCAGCCTTGAAGAGGAGGGTTTCCGCGAGTGTCGTCTTGCCGCAACCGCCGTGGCCGAAAAGGCCCACACTACGGACGCTGTCGGGTACAACATCTCCCATACCACCCGGCGCTCTATGCGCCTCCGCCTCCTTCTGCCGCCCGTTCCATCCCGGACGCATCGAGCGCTTTCGCGGGCGGTGCGGGGTTCTCCTCCCCGATCAGACGGGACGGCGGGTACGCCGCTCCTCTTGCTTTTGTGGCCGCAGGGGAAGTCCTGGCAGCCAGCTTGCAGCGAGATAGATGCTGGCCACTGCGGCCGCAGCGGCAAACTCGGTTGGGAAGGCGCCCAGGCCAAGGGTGGACAGCGCAAGCAGGCTTGGCATCCAGCCGCCGCGCGCACGCAGGAATTGGGCGCCGAAAACGGGCCGAAGATGGTGCAGCAGGGTAAGGTTCGCTGCAACGGCGAAGGCGATGGAGAGGATGCGCTGCCAGGCAAGGACGCCCTGAGGGAGGAGCGGGGACAAACTCAGGGCGAGCAGCAGCAGCGCTGCAAGCACAAAGCCGATCCTCGCTCCAACCTTGGGGTATCGGCGCCGCGAGCCGACTACATACGGTCGCCCGCGCCGCACGCCGCGCAGAGTCGGTGCAAGATCCGCCAGCAGCAGCAGTGCCCCGAGTCCCGTGAGCCCGAGCAGCCACGTGCGCAGCGTGATGACGGACAGCACGAGGCCGAGATGCCAAAGAGCGGCGCCCCAGCGTGCCAGGTGGCGGGATCCTGCGGGGTGCGCCAGCAGACGTGGCCAGATGTAGAGGGCCCCGCCCAGAGAAAGGGACGAAAGCCAGCCGAAGAGAAGCAGCAGTTCGCTGCGGCTGCCCAGGACGTTCCCTGTCACGATCCCCGCCACGGCGACGAGGAAGAGGTAGGCAGGCCCGGCTGCAACCATCGCGCGCGCCACACCGTCGCGCACCGGGTCGCTGCGGCGCAGTTGCTTCCCGGGGACCAGGACATCTCCGAAGGCTTCAGGCTGCTTGGCGGGCATCGGCGGCCGCCACCAGATCAGGTAGGCGTAGTCCACGGCGCTGACGACGAATCCCAGCCAGCCAAGTCGGTGCAGTCCGGCGACTCTGCCCGAGGGCGGCAACGAGAGAAGCGCGATGCCAGCGATGGCCGACCAGAGGTAGACCTGGCTGAACCGGTGTGGTGGGGCGTAGGCGCCAGAACGCACGATTTCCAGGCCGACACCCGCCGCCAAAAAGCCTGCGGCACCATAGCCAAGCCATATCCGCAGGTCCATCGCAGCGAAGGGAGACCGCGTGAGCGCCAGCCAGAGGGCCGCGAGTGCGGCCGCCAACAGGCTGACGCCGGAAGCAGCCGCATACCGGTTCATCTTGCCACTCCCCTCGCGCGCTCTTCGTCTATACTTGCCAGTCCACCGTCTCTTCTCCTTGCCCCAGCCGCAGGTTGACATCGCGCGCCAGGACAAACAGCAGGTCAGACAAGCGGTTCAAAAAACGCACTACTTCCGGGTTGAGCGGATCCTCGCGCAATGAGACGACGCGTCGCTCAGCGCGGCGTGCAACCGTGCGCGCGATCTGCAGCATGGCCGCGGCGCGCACCCCAGAGGGTAGGATGAACTGCCGCAGCTGGGGCAGTTCGCGTTGGACGCGATCGATCTCGGACTCGAGGCACGCCGTGTCATCCGGTTTGATCGCTTGGGGCGCCACTCCGTCCTGTGGCATCGTCGAGATGTCGTAGCCAGCATGGAACAGGCGATGCTGCACAAACTGCAGGATCGGCTGGGTCGGATCGTCCGTCGGAAGCTCGGCCCGAACCGCTCCCACCTGCGCGTTCAGTTCATCGATGGTACCGTAAGCCTCGACACGCGCGTGGCTCTTGTGGAGGCGCTGAGGCACCCCCTTCGGAGTGTATAGGCTGGTTTCGCCTTGGTCACCGAGCCGCGTGTAGATGCGCATGGTCATCCTTCCTTCTAATTCTAGAACAAATTCTCGCCGAAGCACCTTGAACCTTCCGCAAGGTCTACTGCCGGCACGAGGCAAACAGTGGAAGGCGTACTGCAATGGTACAATAACCGCGATATCGCCGCTTGCGGCAACATGGACGGAGGCGCTCTCCCAGTGGCTGTCACGGTTGGCATCATCGCGAATCCGGCCGCCGGCAAGGACATCCGTCGGCTTGTCAGCGAAGCGACCGTCGTCACTGCACCAGAGAAGGTTGCTCTCTTGCGCCGCGCCCTGGTCGGCATCGGTGCCGCCGGCGTCGACCGCGTCCTCTACCTGCGCGATGCAATGCACCTCGTAGATCAGGCTCTCGCAGGCCTCTCGCCGATTCGGCGCCCGAACTTCACCGCCGAACCGTTGGAACTCCCACTGCGCCGCTCGCCGGACGATACGCGGCGAGCAGCGCGCGCAATGCGCGACGCAGGGGTTGCAGCGCTCTTGGTGCTGGGTGGAGACGGCACTTCCCGACTGGTCGCACCAGAGATCGGCGACCTCCCGCTGCTGCCCATGTCCACGGGTACCAACAACGCCTTCCCCCTTTGGGCCGAAGCGACTGCCGCCGGCCTCGCGCTGGGGGTTGTCGCCCGCGGCCTTACTCCCGAGGCCTTGGTACGGCGCAAGCGCATCGCCTTTGCACGTGAAGGAGCACCGGAGGAATGGGGTCTGGTGGACGCCGTGGTGCTTCGGCCGTCCTACCATGGAACCCAGGCTGTCTGGGATCCCGATGACGTCGAACAGATCGTCGTGACGCAAGCCACGCCCGGCACCGTCGGCTGGTCTGCCGTCATCGCCGCGCTCGAACCCCTCTCCATCACAGATCCGCAGGGTGCCCGGGCCTTCTGCAGTCCCACAGCGGCACGCCGCGCAGTGGCCGCGATCGGCCCCGGTCTTGTCGAGCAGGTCGGCGTGACCAGCTTTGAGCGCCTTCCGTTGGGAGTGATCGTTCCGGTCGGACCAGGGCCCCGTTCCGTCGCCCTCGACGGCGAACCGATCGCCCGTCTGCTCGATGGCGAACAGGCCCAGCTCTGCGTCCTGCAAGACGGACCGGTCGTGATCGAGATCGCAACCGCGCTTGCCTTGGCAGCCTCGCGCGGCGCGTTCACCCTCGGCGGCTAGGGCCAGATCGGCACCCACTGCTGCGGCGTCTGGTAGGTCGGGTCCTTCGCCGTGAGGTGCGCCACGTATAGGACCATATTGACGATCGAGGTTGGCGTGGTCTTCGGCGTGCCAGCGTTCTCCCGCGGCAGGGATAGCGGCCGCGCGTAGTGCGACGTACCCCAACCCAGGGTCGTAACGGCATAGCTGTAGCCTGCCTGGAGCAGCATCTGCTCCACTGCCGGATCATACGCTCCGAACGGGTATGCGAACCAGGCCACCGGCTGGCCGGTTTCCAATTGCAGGATCTTTCGCGCCCGCACAAGATCTCCCTCGACGCGCGCCTGATAGTGTGCGTTCGATTCAATCTGCCCGCTGACCAGGCTGTAGATGTGGGTCGTCAAAGCGGCGCCGGTCGTCTTCGGGCCGCTCGCGACCGCGCCATGGCTGTTGAACGTGTGGGATCCCACTGTCAGGAGTCCTGAGCCGACCATCGCCTTGACCTGCGTCCAGGAGAGGTCTCCCATGAACGTATTGACGCGCCCGGCGATCAGGAACGTCGCAAACGGTATGCGGTTGCGCAGCAGGATCGGGTAGGCGTAGGTATAGACACTCTCGAGGCCATCGTCGAAGGTCAGGGTAACGGCGTTCGGCGGGATTGTACCGCCGTTTAGGAACGAAGCCACCTGTCCCAGGGTGACAAACCTGAAGCCCGCCGACTGCAGCGCGTGCATTTCTCCGGCAAATGCCGCCGGGGTAATAATGTCGCCGTGCGCGTGCTGGCCAAGGCCGTGGTACATCAGAATGACAACCTGATTTTGATAGTAGATGTGGGCAGGCAGCGCTTCGGCGGCCGCCTGTCTGGTCTGCTCCGGCTGCACGGTATGCACAAGGTGGACCGCAGAATGCGTCTTGGCAGCCGCGGCCTGGCCGCTACTGCCAGAGGCGCATCCCCCAAGCCCCAGCGCAAGCGCCAAGGTTAGGACTACTGCGGCTTTGCGTTGCATCGTAGGCCTCCAGTCTCTGCATGTTGTCACAACATCATAGCAGACCGGCCAGATGCCCGGGGATCAGTTAGTGTGGCCGCTGTTCGCCAGACTGAACGCGCAACTTCCTCCGGCCTGCACCGCTGTGCGGTAGGCGTATTTCCAGCAGGCCGTTCCTGTAGCTTGCCTGGGCCGATTCGGGGTCGATCGCCACCGGGAGCGGAACGCTGCGGTGGAACCGACCGTACCGGCGCTCGCTGTGGTAGATTCCCTGGCTTTCGCTCCCAGAGGACTGACGGATCTCGCCCCGCACCGTGACCTGCTGCTGCGTCACCTCAACGTCGATGTCGTCCGGGTCGACGCCGGGGATCTCAACACGCACAAGCAGCGCGTCGCCCTCGTCCGCGACCTCCACGGTTGGCATATCGCGCATCATCTGCGACCAGACGCGTTGCGGCCACTCCATCAACCGCCCTACATCCTCCCGGTCAGGCCAAGGCACGAGCGATCTCGATTCCATCTGCGATCCCTCCCACACCAAGGGTGCCGTACGAGGTGATCGCTCATTCGATGCCGCTGATGCGCCGCAAGACCATCTCATAGCCGCCGCTCCCGAGGAACAGAGCACGCCGCACGCGGCTGATCGTTGCAGACGATGCACCCGTCTGGGCGGCCGCCTGCTCGTAGGTGGCGCCTTCTTGCAGCGCACGCGCAACAGCAATGCGCTGCGCCACTGCGTCGCACTCCTGCGGTGTCAATAGGTCAGCCAAAAAGGCGCTGCACTCGTCTGGGTTCCTGAGTGCGAGCAAAGCCTCGAAGAGAAGCTCATGCAGCGAACCGGACAAGCGCAAAACCCGCTTTGTGGACAGCGATTTGAAGCCATCTCTTCGTGGCACGGTGCGGCGAATCCTGTCCGGCCGCAGGGCAGAGCGAGAGGGACTATACTGAAGCGGGAGGTGTTCGCCGTGGCAGACGCTGAGCAGCTTACCGTCTATTACGACGGAACCTGCCCGATCTGCACCTCGGCCGCAGATGGCTGGCGCAAAGATGCGGACGCCTGCGGTCTCGTCCTGCTTCCGCTGCAGGATGCGCAAGAACCACCGGATGGCCCAACGAAGCAGCAGCTTCTCACCGCCATTCACGTGCAGGGTCCGGACGGCTGGCTACGCGGCGCCAAGGCGCTGCGGGCCGTTTATCGCCGCCTGGGCAACTGGCCAATGACTTTGCTGCTCACCCTCGGCATCGCCTTCGGCATCGCCGATCCCCTCTACCGATTGGTCGCGCGCTACCGCATGCACCTGCCAGTGCCGCGGCGCGGCAAGCCACATGGGTGAGGTAATCCAGAGTCGCAATTTGTCACAATCGGGCGCTTTGCAGGTGCCCGTAGCCTTGCGCCGAAAGTCGCTCCCAATCCGTAAAACGCGATTGGGAGGTGCGAAGGATGCCTTCTCCAAGCTATGTGCACGGAGCCTCGGACCAGCCACTCCTAGGACAGACCATCGGCGAACTATTCGACAAGACAGTCCTGCGCTTCGGTGATCGGGAGGCCCTCGTCGACCGCACAAAGAACGTCCGTTTGACCTATCGCGCACTTGGGGACCAGGCTGCGGCCTTGGCACGCGGGCTTCTCGAACTCGGCGTAGCATCGGGTGAACGGGTCGGCATCTGGTCCCCAAACCGCTGGGAGTGGGTCGTAACCCAATTCGGCACCGCGAAGATCGGTGCGATCCTTGTCAACATCAACCCGGCATACCGTCTACGCGAACTGTCCTACGCTCTGCAGCAGAGCGGCATCCGAACACTGATCATGGCTCCGGCTTTCGGCAGGAGCGATTACCTCGCAATGCTGCGCGATCTCCTCCCCTCACTGGCGGAATGCCACGTGCAAACCCCTGACTTCCCCGATCTGAAGGAAGTCGTGGTCCTCGGCGACGACGCGCCCGAGGGAACGATGCGCTGGCAGAACCTGCTGGCGCTCGCAGACCGCGTGCCCGACCTTGAGCTCCAAGCCCGCCAGCGCGAAGTGCAGTTCGACGACCCGGTAAACATCCAGTACACGTCTGGAACGACCGGGATGCCAAAAGGCGCTACGCTCAGCCACCATAACCTCCTGAACAACGGCTACTTCATCGGCGAACTGATGCATTTCAGCGAACGGGACCGGTTGTGCATCCCGGTGCCGTTCTACCACACTTTTGGCATGGTGCTGGCGAACCTCGCCTGCGTCACACACGGTGCGACGATGGTCATCCCCGGCGAGGGGTTCGACGCGGAGCAAGTGCTGGCGACGGTTGAGGCGGAACGCTGCACGGCACTGCACGGCGTGCCGACGATGTTCATCGCAGAACTCCAGCATCCGGCATTCGGAAATTACGACCTGTCCTCACTGCGCACCGGACTGATGGCTGGTTCCCCCTGTCCCGTCGAGGTGATGCGACAAGTCCAATCGCGGATGCACATGGCCGAAGTGGAGATCGCGTACGGCATGACCGAAACGTCACCGGTGTCGACCCAGACGCGCAGCGACGATCCACTGGACCTCCGCGTCTCGACGGTCGGCAAGGTGCATCCGCACGTCGAGATCAAGATTGTGGACCCGGCGACCGGCGCGGTCGTGCAACGCGGCGAACCAGGCGAACTCGTTACGCGAAGCTACGCCGTAATGCTCGGCTATTGGAACAACCCGGCCGCGACATCCCAGGCGATCGACGGCGCGCGCTGGATGCATACGGGCGATCTCGCCGTGATGCGTGAGGACGGCTACGTCAACATTGTCGGCCGCATCAAGGACATGATCATCCGCGGGGGCGAGAACATCTATCCGCGCGAGATCGAAGAGTTTTATTACACCCATCCGAAGGTCGCCGACATTCAGGTCATTGGTGTGCCCGACAGCAAGTACGGCGAGCAGGTGATGGCCTGCATCCGCCTCAAGAACGGTCAGGCCGCGACGGAGGAGGAGATGCGCGAGTTTGCGCGCGGCCAGATCGCGCATTACAAGGTGCCGCACTACGTCACGTTTGTCGAGGCTTTCCCGATGACCGTCACCGGAAAGGTGCAAAAGTATCTGATGCGGGAGATGGCCGTGAAGGAACTCGGACTGGAAGGTGCCGCCGGGACTACAACGGCCTGAGCACGGTGCAAAGGGGCGCAGCCGTCGGCTGCGCCCCTTTGCACCGTGCAGCTAATCCAAGCGCAATCCGAAGGCGCCCTCTAGTCCCTCGCGCCCGGTCTGCGTCACACATAGCGCCCGCCCGCCCGGAATGCGCTGCAGCCATCCTAGCTCGGTGAACTGCGTCGCGACGGCGGCGCCCAACGCACCTGCCACGTGGTAGCGGCGCTCGCTCCAATCCAGGCAAGTCCGGGCGAACGCCCGGCGCGTGCTGCGCAAAGCGGGGACGTTCACCCCGAGTTCCGACAATAGTTCCTCACCGGTGCCGGTTAGAACGTAGTTCCGCCCGTCCAGCACAAGCGCGCCGCGTGTGCGCAGCGCCTCCTCTAGTGCGACGCCCAGCTCGCCCGCGACGTGGTCGTAGCAGGTGCGCGCTTTGCGTAAGCGCCGAAGCGCGTCCGACTCGCGCAAAGAGCGCACCTTTGTGGGCGGCGCGAGCACGAGCAGCGCTTCGAGTGCATTGGCCGCTGGTTCGCTCGCAAGACGGTAATAGCGGTGACGGCCTTGGGCCTCAACCTTCACGAGTCCTGCCTGGGCGAGAAGGGAGAGATGCCCGCTGGCCGTCTGGGCCGTAATGCCAGCGCGCCGCGCGAGCTCGCCCGCGGGCAGCATCGTCCCCTCCATCAACTCCACGAGCATCGCGACGCGGGACGGTTCCGCGATCAGCGAGAGGACGCTCGAAAAGTCCGGTTGCCCCGACACTGCTCTCCCCCCTTGGGTCGCTCGATGTGTTGCAAGCATATTTCGGCGTCCAGCGAATTGTTCCTGCACTACACTCATGTCATTCGGACCCTGCATGGGAGAGTTGATGTTGAACTACGCAGCGCGACCACTGATGGTCGAGGTGCAGCCGAAGGTTCTCTACTATGGCACGCCCGTCGTGATTCTCAGCACCTTGAATCCTGATGGGTCGACGAATATCGCCCCGATCTCCTCTTCTTGGGCACTCGGAAACCGTCTCGTGATCGGGGTCGGATTGGGCAGCCAGTCTGCAGACAATTTGATGGTGCATCCGGAGTGCGTGCTGAACGTCCCGGACGTTCGCCTGTTTCGTGCGGTCGAGGCGCTCGCGCCACTGACTGGTGCGGACCCGGTGCCAGAGGGCAAGCAGGCGATGGGCTTTCGCCATGAGGCGCAGAAGTTTGCTGCCAGCGGACTGACGCCGGTGCCTTCCAGCGTGGTCCGGTCGCAGCGCATCGCGGAATGCCCGTTGCAGATCGAGGCTCTGGTCCGCCATCTGCGCATCTCCGGGGACAGCCCAGCCTTCGCCGTCGTCGAAGTGGAGGCCGTGCGCATCCACGCGCATGCCGCCGTCGTCCACGATCCCCAGCACATCAATCCCGTCACGTGGAGACCGCTCATTTACAGCTTTCGGCACTACTTCACCCTCGGCGAGGAGCTCGGCAGGACATTCCGCGCGGAGGTCTGAAGCGCGGCATCCGACACGCCGGGGGCGATGGTGTTCGGCGCGAGCGAAGTCGTCGGCGCCGCGGTCACCGACCGGCGATTGCGAAGAGCTGCTCGCATTTCTACGCCGCGCGGCGGAATGCATGTCCGAGAAAGTGGTCCGAGTGCTCGTTTATTCGACGACGACGTCGTCGACGCCGATTCGAAGTTTCCGTATTCCGAGGACGGCGCGGCGGCCTCCTAGTCCGACGGCGCTCGTTTCACGATCGCCGATGATCGTGCGCCACATCCACCTCTCGACGACGGACTGGACCACATTCCGGACCCGCCGCCACCAACTGGAAGAAGCAAAAGGCGATAGCCAGGACCTGAGAAAGGGCCATGGTTCTGCACGTGGGGGGGTGCCGCCTGGGATCATCACGATGGCAGAGGCCATCTGCAAAGCGATTGGGCTGCAGGAAGTGTTGGATGCCATGCTGCCCTTCGACGAGGTGCAGCGCGCTGTCCGCAAGGCTTTGCGGCGCATGCCGGATGCCTAGTCGGACTCGCCCGGACGCGAGGCAGCTCCGCTAGCGCCTGAAGCAAACACAACAGGCCCCCCGCAGCGAAGGCTGCGGGGGGCAAAGGTTTTCCGGCGGCGTCCTACTCTCCCGGCCCCTTGCGAGGCGAGTACCATCGGCGCTGGAGGGTTTCACTTCCGTGTTCGGGATGGGAACGGGTGGGACACCTCCGCCATAACCACCGGAAAGAGATGAGTGCCAATGAGGGCGCTCACAACTGCAAACAAGGTCAAGTCCTCGACCGATTAGTACCGGTGAGCTCAGCCCCTTGCGGGGTGTACACCTCCGGCCTATCAACCTGGTAGTCTCCCAGGGGTCTTACTCCAATGGATGGGAAACCTCATCTTGGGGAGGGCTTCGCGCTTAGATGCTTTCAGCGCTTATCCCGTCCGGACGTAGCTAGCCAGCCATGCTCCTGGCGGAACAACTGGTACACCAGAGGTCCGTCCACCCCGGTCCTCTCGTACTAGGGGCGGCTC
>JAJYSJ010000079.1 GCA_021793645.1 Bacillota bacterium | reverse complement strand
CGGTATCGGTCACTCATTCAGCATGCTGTGTGAAGGGCTTCCTCGCCTCGTCCAACGAGATGTCCGCATGGGGCAACACCAGGTCCGATTCGCGCAGCACGCCCGTGCGGAGGGGGTGTCCCTTCGCTGCGCACAAGCGCTAACAGCTTGTCTCTTCACTCTTCGAACCGTCTTTTGTCGCGTCTCCTGACCCTTCCGTGGGGCAGGAGACGCTGCGCTCCGTTCGTGAGGCGGGTTAGCGGGCTCTCGGTCTGGTGCGGCAATGTGAGCAGCCGTTGACGGGCAGAAAGAGGGGTAGTGCGGTCGAGCAGCCGGGGCCCGGATAAGCGACGAGTCGATGGGGCTTCCTACCATCCGGAAATTTGCCAACTGCGGAGGGTGGGGGCCACATATGCGGCTTGTCGATCCGCTTACTCACCCGCGTCGCCTTCGGCTTCCACTCTCCCATGGCGCTCATCGCCCTCGCCATGCTCAGCGTCGGCGGCTGCTGTCCCGCCCTACCGCACGCCTGAACCCTTCCCCGTGCACCGTGCGGCCCTCTTCACCCAGCCGGTCCTGAGGAGCTCCCAGGGCAAGGCGAAGCCTTGCCAAAACTAACCGAGGGGCCGGTCTGGGCGCACTAACCCTGCCGGCCCCTGCTACGACAACTTCTTTCGTGCATCACGCCCACCGTTGGGTCAGTAGGGCCGCTTTTCCCCGCCTTCGGTATGGGTGGCTCGTTCCGCGTGCTGCGTAAAGAGCTTCCTCGCCTCGTCGAGCGTAATGTCCGCATGCGGCAACACCAGATCAGACTCGCGCAGCACGCCCGCATCGAGAGGCTTCCCTTCGCCGCGTACGAGCCCAAGTATCTGGTTCATACGGACTTCGAACTCCGTCTTGTCTCCCGCGGCGACCGACTCCATCAATTGGTCGTCGATCGCCCGCAGCCGGGGGAGCACCTCCGGAGGCAGGTCGTACTGTCCCTCGTGCAATATGCGCACGATCATTGGCCTTCACCTGCCCCGATCTTCGCCTTGAGGGCGGCCAGGTCATCCTCGACCTGTGACTTCATGTGCACCTCGTGCAGTTCGCGCTCGATCGGATCAGCCTGGGGCGTCAAAGGATCCTCCAGCACGCCCTGGTCCGAGAGTTCGTCGATCGCCTGCGCGCGTGCGCGCATGTGCTCGGTCTTGTCCTGGGCGCGCTGCATCGCGAGTCCTACGTCCGCGAGTTCCTCCGACACCCCAGTCGCCGCCTCGCCCATCTTCACCTGCGCCTGCGCCGTGGTGTACTGGGCCTTGATGACCTCCTTCTGCGCGCGGAACGACGCGATCTTCGTCTCCAGGCGACGCGCAGCCTCCTCCATCTTCCCTTCCTGCCCCTTGAGTTCGGCGATCTGCGCATCCAGCCCCTGCACTTGGGCTGCGGTCGCAGCCTTGCGCTCAAGCGCCGCCCGGGCGAGATCCTCTCGCCCCACCTTGAGCGCCGCCTCGGCTTCGCCTTGGTATTTCTGTATGTCCGCCTCGAGGCGCACCTTCTGCATCTCGATCTGCTTGCGTGACGTGACCGCGTCGGCCAGCGAGCGCTTCACCTGCTGCAAGAGCTCCATCTGGCGTTCGTAGGAGTAGTCGAGGGTCTGACGAGGGTCCTCTACGGAATCGAGGGTAGCGCTCACCTTTGACTTGAAGATGGTCGACATTCGCGACATGAGTCCCATCCGGCAATCCTCCCTTCCGGCCGCATGGCCGGATCTGTCTGAGTTCTCTGCAAAGCGTTCTCGCCGCCGTCGATCGCGACGAATCCAACCCCTGGTGCAGTACCCTTTCTGCCATGGTGGAGATCGCGATCTGCGGGGCGACGCCGTCCGGCTTCCGGAACCAATCTGTGGCAACCGGATCAGAGGCCGCACCTGGTGCAAGCTGATCCGAACGCGGTCTGTCCCACCTGAGGGCCCGCCCGCGGAGCCATCCGCCAGAATGCGGCACCGAACGGCCCTTCGTCTCCGTACGCGCCACAAGATGGTGTCGATGAGGATCAACGGTTCACCTCCGCCTCGAGCCGCCGAAGGTGCTCGAGGCGATGCTCCAGCGTCGGATGCGTCTGGAAGAGCTCATAGAGAGAGCTCTTTGTCGCGGTCGGGACGATGAACAGCGCCTGCAGCGCTTCCGCGTGGCGCAGGTCGCGGCGGGGAAGGCGACCGGCGCGGTGCAGCTTGATGAGCGCCGACATGAGCTGGGACGGCTGCCCGGTGAGAATCGCCGAGCCGCGATCCGCCGCGTACTCCCTGTAGCGCGAGAAGGCCCGGATCAGGAAGAAGGAGATGATCCAGACGACCAGCGAGACGAGGTAGACGAGGAGCGCGCTCTGCTCATCGTCACGGTCGCCGCCGATGGGCATGAACCAGAACGCCATCTGGACGATGAAGGACGCCACCGTCGCGAAGAAGCTGGCCATCGTCATGAGCGCCATGTCGCGGTTGTGCACGTGGGTGATCTCATGGGCCAGCACGGCCTCGAGTTCGGGTTCCGAAAGTTGCTGCATGAGGCCTGTCGTCGCGGCGACGACAGCGTGGCGGGGTGAACGGCCGGTGGCGAAGGCATTGGGCATATCGGTGGGCACGATCGCCACCCTTGGCGTCGGGATGTCCGCCAGTTGCGCCAGACGCCCGACGAGTTGCTGCAGTTCGGGCTCTTCGCCGGGTCGCAGTACGCGCGCGCCGCTGGACACGAGGATGAGCTGGTCGGAGAAGTAATACTGGACCACCAGCATGCCGCCCGCGATCACGACAATGCCGAGGAATCCGAGTCCCGCGCGCATGAGCACCAGGACGAAGACGAGGTACAGTGCCGCAAGCAGGAACAGCGACACTGACATCCGCAGGGTGAGCCCCGCGTCCGGTCGCAGGCGCCGCATCCGTATCCCTCCTGACATGTCGCGTCGCATCGTATGCCCGGGTCGTCACGGCGTCTTGGCAGCTGCCTGTCGCAGTCCTATGCGACCAGTCAGCGCACTGGATTTTCTGGCCCCCGGCCGAGGTATTGCGAAGCGAATGCATTCACTGCCTTTGGATCGTAGTGATTGAGGACCATCATGTGCGTCCACGCCGTCAGCACGAGGTAAGGAGGGTTGGGGTAGGGATTGGGCACGACCACGAATCCCTCCCATGGGCCCCCATAGTGGCTCACCCAGTCCTGCAGTACCGCCTTGTCACTTGCGCTCAGATCCCTCTCCCGGTAGTACACGACCACGTTGCCGTGCTCCAAGCTGTGCACCAAGTTCCCAGCGGGTGGAGGCGACTTGTAGAGTCCCGGGGGTACGGGCGTCGGGTAGTGGTTCCCCGAAGTGGGCGGCGTCGTGCCATAGTGAATCGGTGTGCCCTCGGCAAAATGCTCGTGTCCTTCGGAGGGGAACGTCCGCACCGCCTTGAGCAGGGTGGGGCTACCGTGCGCGGAGAGCGCGTACGGGTCCGGCTGTCTGGCCAGGACCCCGAGCACCAGAAGCGCCGCGACGAATGCGGCTCCCATCGCCCACGAACGCCATGGGGTGTGACGTCTGAGGGTCTGCCTGCTGTTGGCTACGCGCCTCCGCTGGGGATGCGCTGTCATGCGACCACCTCTTTGCGCCACCCATGGACATGGAAGAGCGAGTCCCAAGTCTCCCGCTTGCCGCGCAGTTGCTCATCCGTCACCAGCGCGAGTTCGGGGATGTGATGCTGTGTCTCCGAAGGCACCCTGCCCTCCGATCCGAGGCGGGTGTTCAAGTGTGTGCCGTATAAAAGTACGAGCAGATGCTGCAGGTACTTCCTTCTCCCATTCGCCTTCTCTCCACTCGACTTCGACCTCCGGGCTACTGCAGCTTCATGTACAATCTCCGGCGGCTCACGGAAGGACGTCGGCTCCGCAAGCTTCACGGGCCCCATCTCCTTTTCCCCAATAACACTATTGTACTTCGTGTTGTGCGACAATTGCTGTGTCGATGCGCCTGCCGTCCGGACACCCACCGTTTCCGGTATCGGCTGCGCTGACCGTACAGCAGCAGTGCGCGTCATCTTGCACGCTAACCTGTCCCCGAGCCGCCGATGGCAACGAAGCCACTGCCG
>JAJYSJ010000078.1 GCA_021793645.1 Bacillota bacterium | reverse complement strand
CTCTACCTCACCCTTGCGAAGCAAATCCAGAAGTTCCATGCTCAACGTGTCAGCCATCGATGGGTCTCCTTTGCAATGCGACTTTGTCAGGGTCCTCATTGCAGGGAACCTCTCGGTGGCTGTCGCTATCAATGCCGGCTTCTCTCCGATGGGGTACGTACCCCACCGGCACCTCCGGCCGTCCTCTAGCCCACCGAGTTGAAGATTAGAACCCGCTCGCTGAGCGGTCTTAGTACCGGACCGCAGCGTTGCCCGTTTCACGCGCTACAGAAGGCATTCTCGCTAGCCCCTTAGAGATGGAATCTGGAGATTTGGCTCTGCAGCTCCTGTGCCATGCCGGCCAGGTTACGGGCCATCGCGGAGATCTGCTCTGCGGAGGCGCCAACCTCTTCCGTGCTGGTGCTCACCTCTTCGACAGAGGCTGCGGTCTGCGCGGATACCTGCGCGACAGACTTGGTGGTCGTGGATACCTGGTCTCCGAAGGCCGCCATATCTACCGTGGCGGCCATGTTTTCCTCTGCGATGCTGGCCATGCTGTCGATGGCGCCCACAGCGTCCTCGACACTCGCGGTAACCTCTTCCGACGCCGCAGAGATGTCCTGCGCGTGGCTGTTCGTCTTCTGCATGGCGTCCAGGATTTCGTCGAGCGCGTTGCCCGCGGTCGTTGCGAGGGCAACTCCGGACTCGACCTCGCTGGTCCCAGCCTCCATGGCCGCGACGGTAGCACCGATCCCGCTTTGGATGGAAGTGACCAGTGTCGCGATTTCCTTCGTCGCTTTGCCTGAGTTCTCCGCGAGTTTGCGCACCTCGTCGGCCACCACCGCAAAGCCTTTGCCGTACTCGCCGGCCCGGGCCGCCTCGATCGCAGCATTGAGTGCGAGCAGGTTGGTCTGCTCCGCAATACCGCTGATCACCTCGATGATGTCAAAGATGTGCTTGGATGCTACGCCGAGGTCGTGGACTCTGGCGGATGCCTCTGCAGACGTCTGCTGAATTGATGCCATGCCCGTCACTGTCTTTCGTACCGCCGCGCCGCCATTCTCCGCTGCGGACAGTGCGTGTGCGGCTGCCGTCGAGACTTCCTGGGCTACTCCTGCGACGTGCCGCATCGCCTCCGCGACCTGACGAATGGTCTGAGAGGTTCGCGCTGCATCGTTTGCCTGGGTCTGCGCCCCCTGGGTGATCTGGGCAATCGTACGGTCAAGCTGACCCATGATGTTCACCGACTGGTCGGTGCTCGCCGCCTGTTGGGATGCACCCGCGGCGACGTCTTGCACCGCAACGCTGATCTGCTGCGCGGCTTGGGCTACTTGGGCGGACGCAGACGCGGCCTGCTCTGAGGAAGTGGCAATATTGCCGCTGATGCGGCTGGCGGCCGAGATGAGTTGATGCAAACCGTTCAACATGTCGACGCTTGCCCGGAGCGTGTCGCTGATCTCGTCTCTACCGACGATGTGGAGGTCGCGCGCTCGGAGATCGCCCTCGGCGATTCTCCGCATCCCTTCAACGACCAACTTCATCCTTGTGGTGATCGAGCGGGTGAGCAACAGCGCCCAAAAGGCGCCGAGTAACGCGGTGACGACACTGGCGACAATCCCGGTGGCTCTCGCTTCCTGCTCCGCTCGCTGGGCCGCCGCGAGTTCGGCAGCGTTCAACTTGTGCTCCAGACTGGTAAGATTGCGTGCCCGTTCAATAACGAGCGTTCGTGCTTGCGCGCTTGCAGCCATGACCTGGAGTGCTGCACTCTGGTCGTTCCGCATGGCGTATGTATGTACCCAGGAAATCGCTGCAGTCTCGCTCTGGACCACCTCTTGCAGTCCTGCGAAGGCCTTGTGCTCGGCCGGGGTCTTGACCAAGGAAGCAACTGTAGCCAAGTCCTTGCGCAGCGCGTGGAGATCCGCGGTATACGAGCCGATCTGGCCAGTCAAGATTTCTCCGCGGATATCGGCGAGCAACGCTTGCATATCCCCCTCGACTTTTGCTGCAGCGATCTCAGCAGGGTAGGAGCTGTCGGCCATTTGGCGGTAATTGGTCGTTACTTGCGTTTCCTTGCCCAGCGAATAGATGATCACTACCACGAAGATCACGACGACAAGTAGGAAGCCTCCGAATAACTGGGTTCCAAGCTTCAGGTTCGCTATTAGCCGACCCATGTTTGGTTTCTCTCCTTCACGCATGATCTCAGTCTCGAGTTTGAACGGGATACCCTAAAAGCTACCAAGAGACCTCGTCCGGACGCCCTCGGACGAGGTTTTTCTCGCCCGCACGCTGTTTTGAGGTGCGAAAACGGGTCAAAGTGTAGTGTCAATACTGTGGATATGTGGATAACTTGTGCTGCCGTGTAGTGTGCTTGCCAAAGCGCTTCGTAGTTGGTAGAGTAAGAGTGCAATGTTTGTACGAACTAAACGGGTCCACCAGAACGGCAAGGTCTACGAATACCTCCTGCTCGTCGAGACCACCCGCGAACGCGGCAAGGTGGTCCAGCGCACCGTCCTCAGCCTCGGCCGTGCCGATCAGCTCGATCGCAGTCGCATCGACGCCATGGTGCAGGGGCTCTCCGGACTGACTCAGAGTGCGCTGGTGCTGGATCCGCACAGCGAGGCGGAGGGGCTGCAGGACTGCCGCGTGCTTGGGGCGCTGCCTGTCCTCCGCCGCCTGTGGCGGGACCTCGGCATCGAGGGTGTGCTACGGGCAGCGAACCGGAAGACGCAGATGCCGCTCTCGGAGGCGACGTTCGCCCTCGTCGCGGCCAGGCTGATGGCGCCGCAGTCCAAGCGTGCCACCTACCGCAGCTGGCTTCGGTCTATCTACGCGCCGGAGTTCGAAGGGCTCGCGCTGCACCACTTCTATCAGGCGCTGGATCTCCTGGAGGAGCAGAAGGACGTGATCGAGCAGGCGCTCTGGAACCGGACGCAGCAGCTCTTCGCGCCGGTCCTGGACCTGGTGCTGATGGATACGACGAACACCTACTTCCATGGGCAGACCCGTGGCGCTCTCGCGCAGTACGGCAAGAGCAAGGAGAAGCGCTACGACCGCAGGCTCATCTCGGTGGGACTCCTGGTCACCCGCGACGGCGTGCCGATGGGCCACGAAGTGTTCCCAGGGAACCTCCACGACGCGAAGGCGTTCGTGGCGCTGCTCTCCCGGCTGCGTTCGCGCTTTCGCATCGGGCGCGTGGTGCTCTGCGCCGACCGCGGGATGGTCAGCGAGGAGATCCTGCGCAACCTCCGCGAGGAGGGCATCGAGTACGTCGTCGGTGCGCGGCTGACCAACACGGCGGAGGACGCGATCTCCTACACGGGCGCGAACTGGGAGGGCGTCGAGGGGCTCTTGATCCGCGTCAAGCCGATGGGGGTGGACGGCGAGACCTACGTCGTCTGCCACAACCCCAAGCAGGAGGTGCACGACTGGGAGCGGCGCAAGGAGGTTCTCGCTAGGCTGCGCTCGCAACTGCACAAGAACCCCTCCGGCTCCAGCCTCCTGCGCAACACGTCCTACCGCAGTTTCATCCGCGTACAGGGCCAGGCGATCACGCTCGACGAGGCCAAGATCCGGCGTAGCGCGCGCTACGACGGCAAGTATGTGCTGCGCTCCAACGCAGACCTCTCCCACGTCGACATCGCCCGCGCCTACCGCCAGCTGTTCCAGGTGGAGCGCGCCTTCCGCGACCTCAAGGGACCGCTGGAGCTGCGGCCGATCCGCCATTTCGTCGACCGGCGCATCCGCGGCCACGTCACGGTCTGCTTCCTTGCCTACGCTCTTGAGATGGCGCTGCGCCAGGCGCTCGCCGGCAAGGGGAACGTCGCCTCCGAGCACGACTATCACGAGGTGATGGCCGATCTTGCCCGTCTCGGCGTCGGCACGCTCACCTCCGGCGACCGCACGTACGCCGTTCGAACACCGCTCCAAGGCCGCGCCTTCGAGGCCTTCGCCGCCATCGGGCTTCGGCCACCCTCCAAGGTCCTACAGGGGCCCGCGAACGACCCCAAGATCTTGCGCCAAGGGGAAAGTGTAGTGCCAAGCACTCTCTTCTGATCCCTCTATGCCGCTCCCAGAGCGGCTTTCAGAAAAACGCCGTTCAAACTCCAGTCAGTGCAGATC
>JAJYSJ010000077.1 GCA_021793645.1 Bacillota bacterium | reverse complement strand
GCTGACCTCGCCCTTGCGCTGGAGCAGCTTCCCCATCTCGTTGATGACCCGCTGAGTGGTGTCCTCGACCTCCTGTCCCAGGCTGGAGCGGATGACCGCGCGCGAATCCGCACTGTCCACGACCGGCATCGTCCAGAGATCGGACTCGTTGCCGAGCGAGCGCACGAACACCTGCAGCTTGCCGAGGTCGGTCTCGTGCTCCGCCGGGACGAAGTAGACGCCGCCCGACGGCCGAACCGTGATTGGCCCCATCTCCTGAAGAGCGTCCAGCACCATGTCGCGTACATGGCGGCTCTGGTAGGTGGTGCGGTAGAGGTCAAAGCGCTTGCGCGCCTCGAGTAAGGACTCGCTCTCCTCCCGCGAGAGCGTCTGCATCGAGTACGTCTGGCACTGGTTGCTCGACTTGTCGAGGCGGATCTCCGCGACTTGTTCGTACTGCAGCCGGCGGCTCTGGCCGTCGACCGTCTCGCGGACGAGGTGGCGCAGGATCTCGTCGTTGTCCGAGTGGACCTCGCGCACGAGCAGGTTGATGAAGGTCCCGTCCCCCTGCGGCAACCGCTTGGTTTCGACCTCGCTGGTTGCGCGCCGGAAGGCGTCGGACGGGATGATCGGCTTGGGCGCGAACTTCTCGTCGAGCCCCGCGTCCCGCAGATGGCTGAGAATCTGGTCCCGTGTGATCTGAACCTCGCGCAGCGTGTACCAGGTCAGGCTCCCGAGACTCATTCCTTCATCCCCCATCTCTTCATCAGCTCGACCTTGAACATATCGCGCAAGACGTGCTGGGGGATGCTGCCGCCGCTCGCGATGGTCAGCTCCAGCAGATGAAGCGTGCTCTCCCGCTTCTGCGGGTCGTCGGACGACAAGCCATCGAACAGCGACTCGATGTGGCGCGACTTGTTGAACCCCCGCATCGCAAGGGCGATGTCCCTACGTGCGACTGCTTGCACCTCTGCTGGGAGCGACCTGAGCCACTTGAGGTTGGGGGTTCCGGCAACGAGCGCTCCCCTGATCGCCAGGAGAGCGCTCTCGTAGTCTTCGGGCTTGATCTCCTTGCCCTCCGGGTCCAGCCCGAAGAAGGCGTTGAAGCGCCCGCTGTAGTCGGAGTTAGGAATCCGGGCGATCCCGACTGCACTCATCGTGCTGTCGTCGTGAAGGAATGCTGTGTAGATCGCGGTGGCCACGGAGACCAGGTTCTCGGCCTCTACGGCGGTCAGAAGGGGGCCAACTAGGATCTCATCGCCTTCGCTCATGTGGTCACTGGTGCCCTTCGACGCGACGATGAAGAAGTTGCCGAGCTGGTTGCGAACCTCGGTCGGAATCTCACTCTGCCCGAGCATCGGCTGTCCCCTCCTTCCTTGTGAACTCGCGCCGGGTAGCCTTGTCGACGAGGTAACTGCGGCCGCGGGCGTTGACCATGAAGACTGCCACCGTGCCGATCCATCCGTGACCGGACACGGAACCCCGGATTCTATCTCCCTGAAGGTCCGTGAAGACGATCTGCACAGCGCCACACCCTCTTTCGGCAAGGCATCAAGGCCACGCCGCAAGGGGCGGTGCAAGCGACAGCGAAACCCGGCCCGCCCGAGCCTGGGGAAGCCCGTAGGGCGCAGGCTCGGGAGCGGGCCGGAGCTATGCGTGCTTGCACCGGCGAGACGCGGCGTGGCAGTCAGGCACCGCGTCGTCTATTGGTCTCGCTGCCAACTGGTCAGTATCCTCGGGCGCTCTCCAGTAGAGAGATGTAGTCCAGTACCTTCGCTATCTCTTCGGGCGACAGGCCACGACTCCGAAGCGCTGAGACGAGGTTGTGCTTCTTTCCCGGTTCATGCTTTGCAGAGGGGATCAGGTCCCCCAAGGACACCTGGAACACCTCTGCAATGGAGTACAGCCTGGCAAGGGGTGTGCCGCTTGTGCCTGCCTCGATACGGATAATCTGCTGGCGCGTAACGCCAACCCTTGCGGCAAGCTTATCGACGGACATACCCCGAATGCGTCGCAGGCTGCGGATGGTGTAGCCAACCTGCGACCAGAAAGCAATCCCTTCGTGGTCAGCCACCGAACTCACGTCCTTCTGGACGCATGTTGAGCCACTGCTGCGACTCCGGATCGCGTTCGAGAATCAGCCGCCGGACTGTGCTGACGACGCGCTGCTCGAACTCTTCCTGGCTGCAGTCGTTGGGAATGACCGCATCGACCGGGACGTTGAGGTACGACTTCTCGGTGTGGTGTTCCATTGTTGCCGGATCTTCGCCGCGGCGTACCAGTTCTGCCTGGCGCGATGCGTCGTCGCGCTGGATGCGAATGCCGATCCATCCCTGCTTGCGGAGGCACTCCCCTTCCGCCGGCAGCCGGACGTCTGGGCAGACGCATCCGCCTTCGCGGTTCTTGGCGCTGTTGTGGACATACCTGGCCAGAACGTCCTCGCCGTAGATCGAACGGAAGGCGTCTCCCAGCGCCTGCAGGTTGCCGCGCTGGGGCTCGTTGCCCATCCACTTTTCGATGGTGCGTAGCAGGCCGGAACAGCGCGGGTCGTGCCTCGCGATCCTGGCCTTCATCAGCGCGGAACGGGCCGTGTCCTTGCCGCTCGCGGCGGGCCCGGTGATAAAGACGTTGACTCCCATCACGAAGCCTCTGCCGGCTGCTCATGAAACCGCTCGAACAGTTCCTTGACGGAGGTTAGGAGCATTTCCTTGGTGATCTCCTTCGGCAGGTGGCCAGCGATCTCGTGGCGCATGCGTACTGCGGCCAGGCGCCCCTCGGTGGTTCTGCGCCAGCGCTTGTACTCCGAATAGAGTTCGAAGTAGTAGCTCGCCGTCAGTCCTCGACCATTGAGCCATTCGTGGAACAGGTTGTCTTCGCTTCTCTCGCGGACACGCGACCGGAAGGCCGGCATGCTCTGTATGATCTGCTCCATCGTAGGGTGGCCGTAGACGTGATGGCACTCGATGTTGAAGCCTCGCAGGACAGGGATCCCCTCACGGCCGAGGGCCTTGTCCCAGTCTCGCTCGCGGCGCTCCCACTGGTCTTCCGTGAGGTATGAGGGCGCGTCCGTGTTGTTCCAGTAGGCGTACTCATGGACGCCGGGCATCCGCTGCCAGATGGTGCGGTAGGCCTCCTGCTCCGTGAACAGCATAGCCAGGAGGAGGTTCCTGCCGGGCACATGCAGGATCTGCGCGTTGCACTCGAAATCGTAGAGCGGGTCGCGCTCCTGCGTCACCCGGATCTTTTTTTCGCGAGTGGAGATGTGCTCGAAGGCCACCATGTACGGGTTTTGATGGTCCGACAGAGTGGTGGCCTTTTCGTCCGTCATCCCGTTCACGATTGGGAGCAGGCGCTTCGGGTCGTTGAGGAGGACGATCCGATCGATCAGCGTGACTGCGGTGTCGGCAAACAGTTTGGCTCGCAGGTACTTCTCGACGTTGCTGATGCGTGCCCGCAACACCTGAGCCCACCGGTCGATTTCGTAGATTGGCGTTGTAGCCGGGAACTCCAGCGAGTAGCCGTTGAAGATTTTTGTGCTCATGCGATCCTCCTTCCCGCGGGTGTTTGGCACCAGATAAGGGCGAGCGTCCTTGAACGCCCGCCCTTCCTGTGCGTTAGACCAGCTCGGCGAACATTTCGCCGGCGGCTTCGTCGTCCGGTTGTGTGACTGCCCACACGCGATCCGACCAGCGCGTGAGCTCCTGTGGTACGCCGCCGATGAGGATGGACATGATGCGTAAGCCGCGCTCCTTCTTGGCTGCCATCAGCCGGTTGTAGAACTCGTCCGGCACCATGCACTCCCCGTCGGAAATCATCACTACGTCCGCGTGGCGGAACTTCGACTCGCCCTGGACGTCGAGCGCCCAGGAGAGCGGCACCTGGTAGTCCGTCCCGCCGTTCGCGCCGACGGTCGCGAACCGGAAGATTTCCTCCGGTGGCGCCTTACCGCGCTCGAAGCGGAACTCGGCGAGGATCTGCGTGTCGAAGAAGACCGCGGCGAAGTCGCGCTTCTGCCGGCGTGCGGTGTCCATGAGCGCGAGCCCCACGGCGCTCGCCCACTCCATCTTGGCTCCGCTCATCGACCCCGAGGCGTCGATGAGGCAGATCACCGGTCCCTTGCCCTCGCGCTGGATTGGCCGCACCTCGTACT
>JAJYSJ010000076.1 GCA_021793645.1 Bacillota bacterium | reverse complement strand
TCCGATCTGGATATCGTCACGCCGGTCGAGGGGTCGACCTCGAACACCTGGCCGCTGCTCTGCCCGCCGATCAGCAGATGGCGTCCGCTGGACGTGAAGACGATGCCGTCTGCGCCCTTGGTCGTCGTGATGATCTGCGGCGTCCCGAGCGTGAAGGTGTTCGTCCCGTTGTACTGGTAGCCCACCTTGAAGACGTTCGGCGTACAGTTCGCGCCGGAGCAGGTGCCCTGGTTCTGGAAGGTCGTGAAGTAGAGTTCGCCCGAGATCGCGCCGCCGGGTGCCGCGGATGCCGCGGCGGGCAATGCCGCGATGAGCAGGAGCGGCGAGAGCACGAGCGCAAGGACCCGTGCCGCACGCAGCGACGAGCGAAGCGTGAACATGCCATCCACCCCCTGTCTTCGTGCAAGGCGTCGCCGCATGGATGCGGCCACACCATGTCGCTTGGATGATGCCTGCTGGGCGCGCCGCGCACAGTAGCAAGGTGGGTGCCATTCAGGGTCCGGGGGCGGTCTCGCGGCACCTGGGGGAGGATCCGCTCTCCTGCGGGAGAAGGACGTGATCCGATGCAGGAGGGATGGGCATGGCGATCGAGCGCAGCGTCGGACGCGTGTTTCGTGTGCAGCACAAGGCGCCGGGCGGACCGCACGTGCGGCAGGGCTTCGTGCTCGAGCCCGACCGCTGGGCGGAATTCGACCCATTCCTGCTGATGGCCGAGGACTGGTTTCAGCGCGGCACCTTCGGCGACCACCCGCACCGCGGCATGGAGACGGTGACACTGGTGCTCGAAGGACGCCTGGAGCACCGCGACAACCACGGCGGGGCGGGCGTTCTGGGGCCGGGCGACGTGCAGTGGATGACGGCGGGCGGGGGCGTCGTGCATGCGGAGGAGCCGCTCCCCGGCGAGACGGTGCACAGCCTGCAGCTCTGGGTGAACCTGCCGCGTGCGGAGAAGATGACGCCGCCCGCCTACCAGGACCTGCAGCGCGAGAAGCTGCCGGTGCGCCGCGAGGAGGGCGCAAAGATCGCCGTGATCTCGGGCTCGTCCGGCGGGGTACGAGGATTGGCGCGAAGCCGCGTCCCCGTCACGGCGATCGACGCCTCGCTGGAGGCGGGCACCGCGGTCGAGCAGGACCTGCCCGCGAACTACAACGGCTTCCTTTACGTGGTGTCAACAGTTGCCCGATTTGCTGGACAAACCCAGACATCGGTTGTTCGTGCCGCCCCAGTGCCGACTTGCGCCGGTTGTTCTCGGAACCCGCTTGCGCGGGTGCCGACCATCTCCACGCATGAGTCGTGGTCGACGAACCATTGGGAGTCGCCCCGTGCCTCTCGCGGCAAGCCGCCTGCGCACTCGCACGGGACCAGCACCAGCCCCACCACCGGAAGTCTCGCGACTTCCTTCAAGGCCTTGGACCGCCGGGGCATCCGCAATTCTGACGTTGGCCCCGCGACCGCTGATCACGCAGCGGTCGGAACTGTTTCAGGGTTCGCGGTTGCGCCACCCTTTCGGGCGCGTCTTGGTTCAGCCGCCTTGCGCTCAGCTGCCGTGGGATAACGGAAGGTGCGATCCCACTTGAGCTTGAGGTTCAGAGCGGCGGCCACGTTCGCATCGCCCGACCAGCCACAGTGTCCGCAGTGCAGCCGGCTGGGGTAGCCGGTCCCGCTCGGCGAGAACCTCTCGGCCAGGCGGTGGCACTTCGGGCAGACTTGACTCGTCCAGGCAGGATTTCTCTCGACGACAAGGATGCCATGGTAGAGCGCCAGATCCCGCGTGTGTCTGAGGATCTTGCCGCGCAGCCAGTAAGAGCGCTTCCTGTTCGTCCTCCGGCTCCAGGACAGGCCCCGCTCCGGGCGGTAGGGCCGCAAGTACTCGAACACAAGGACCTGTAGCCCCAGCGCAACCGCCCAGGCGACGATCTGCGCGGCGACGTGCCAGGCAAGCGAGTCGTCGAGGTTGAGGATGTACGCCCAGAGCGTGCGGTTCGAGCGCTCGCCCTTGACCGGGGTTCCCGACGCCTTCTGCTTGCGCGCGACCTTGCGCAGCGCACGCTCGCGCTTTGCGTTCTCCTCTGCGTGCCAGACGGTCTCGACGCCCTTGCAGCGAGATCCTTCCCAGGCTGCGCCTACGGCCGAGTCGACGTTGAGGTCGATCGTGCCCACCTTGAGGTCGGGTTCCGCAAGGCGCCGTTCCTCCGCCTTGCCCTGGATCTCGACCCGTTTCTCGAAGGGGACGTGCAGGAACAGCCCCTCCGGCTTCGCAATGAGTGTCGGTGACTGCGCGATCCAGACGCCGGGGGTCGCACGCAGGCGCTCCTTCTCCTCGTTCGTGCGGCGCTTCCTGCGCTCATCAGCCATGCGAGCGTTCTGCTCTGCCCGCTCTGAGGCGATGCGCGCCTGCTCCACCTCCGACTGGGCGAAGAGTTCAAGCGCGTTGGGCGGCAGGAGCAAGGGCACATCACGCCAGCGCCAGCGCCCGTTCGAGAAGAGCTTAAGACGGCACGAACCTTGGCGTAGGCGGGCTTCGCCCAGGTCGTACATGCCGCCATAGAGCGTAAGATTCGGGTGCGGGTCGGGCGGCTTCGGCTCCTTTCCGCGTTTTTCCGGGTCGGCCTTCGCCCACAGCGCACGGTTCGTGAGATGGCTGCGCACCGCACCCGAGGCCGCGTTGATAGCTGCTCGGCGCAGTGTCACCGGCATTTGCGGACAGACCGCGGCAAAGTTGCGCGGCACCTCGGGGTGGTCCTCGGTCTTTACACTCATGCGCTCCGCCCAGCTAAGGAGGTCCTTCGCGCTCCAGGAGACCTCGTGCTCTCTGCCTTCCTGCGTCGTGACGCGCTTCTTCTCTTCGTAGACAGCGGGATGTTCAATAAAGAGATCGGTGTAGAAGCGGACGGCCTTGAACCACTCCGCCTGCGTACCCTCGACAGCCTGAGGCAATGCAGGATCGGGCGCCCATATGCGCAGGCGCGCCGTGCGGGTGACGCGGACCTTGATCGGATCAGGCACCGCTCTTCACCTCCTTCGCCGCCTCCCGGACTTTGTGGCGGAACTGCTGCGACCGCCTGCCGAAGAGCCTGGCGGCGAACACCGCGACAACCGCCAGCATGTCCTGAACGAGTTCTTGCGTGGCGTCCGTTGCCACGGGTCCGTCCAGCACCTCGACGCGGACGCCGTGTGCCGCCAGCGCTTCAACCACGTAGGCGAAGCCGAAACGCGCCAGGCGGTCCTTGAACTCTACCAGCACCACGTCGATCTCGTCGGCGGCGGCGAGGTGGAACAGGCGGCGCAAACCCTTGCGTTTCTCGTTCAATCCCGAGGCTCGCTCCGTAACGGTTGCGACCAGCTTGTAGCGCCGCTCTGCCACCGCCGCGACCAATCGTTCGCGCTGCCGGTCGAGGTTGCCCGCCTCCGCCTGCTTCCCTCTGGAGACGCGCGCATAGATGGCGCAACGCGGCACCGCCCTCGATCTGACGTGAAGCAGTTCGTCGACTTCGCTCGCCGAAAATCTGCGCTGCCCCGTCGGCAGGCGTACGGGATGCAATCGTCCCGCCTTCTCCCAGCGATACACGGTGCGTGCGGTTATGCCGAGACGCTCCGCGACCTGCCCGGTGGAGAGCATCACTTCATGGTTCATATTCCCATCCTACCGTGGCTGCCCCCTTTGTAAAGAAGTGTCAGGGACTTCGTGACACTCCCCGCGCGCGAACGCTTCATTAGAAGGGAAGAGGCGTTCGCGCGCGGTCCAGCAGCGGACGGGAGAAACGCCACCTCGGTGGTATTGGACAGCGCCTTCGCCTGGCGCGGCATTCGCGAGCCGGCAGCGCCGCGCGTCGCACCGCCGTCGGGCAGCGGGCGAGGCTGCACGCTTCTTGACGCAGCGCGCAGTGCTCGCGTACACTAAGGCCCAATATCCGACGACGGAGACGAGTACGCCATCAGGCGGCAGAGAGAAGCGCCGGCAGGTGGAAGGCGCTGCGCCAGACGGCGGAAGACCACTCCCGAGGACCGGCGAGGAGTCGGCGCGGGGCGCGCGATACAGCGTCGACGAGCGACGTGGGGTGGAACCGCGGGCATCTTGCCTGCCCCGATGAGGGGCGGGTTTTTTCGTTGCTCGGGTGCCCCGCGGACTGTGGAAGGAGGCTGCGCGAATGCAGGTATCGGTGAACGGCAAGCTGTACGAGCTGGCGGCCGGGGCGTGCTATGGCGACCTCGCCCAGGCTGCGGGGGCGCAAGATGCGCTCGCTGCGCGCCAGGAGGGCAGGATCTACGAGCTCTTCCGACCCATC
>JAJYSJ010000075.1 GCA_021793645.1 Bacillota bacterium | reverse complement strand
TCATCAGCAGCCGCCCGATCGCCGTGCTGGTGTCGAAGCCCTCGCGGGCCGAGGCAAACGCCACATCGACCATCTGCCAGGCCGCCAGGGTGTCGTGCATGTGCTTAACGCTTCTGAACGCGCGGTCCAGCTTGAACACCAGTACCGTGTCGAAGCGCCGACGAGCCGCGTCATCGACGAGGCGCCGCCACTGGACACGACCACGTAAGTCGTTCGCTGGGGCGTGGTCGACGTACTCCCGCGTGATCGTCCAGCCTTGAGCACGGGCGAAGTCCCTTAGCGCGACGAGCTGGGTTTCGGGGTTCTGGTCGCGGTCGTTTGTGGACACGCGCGCATAGACCGCGCACCTCACCGCTCCCGGTCTCCCCATCTACGTCGCTTCCCGCGCCTCTGTCGCGAACCCGCCCGCGCCACGTCGACACCCGTCCAAGCGAACAAGCCGACGATCGCGTCCCATGTGTTACGGGAAACCTGTCCGGCCGTGGGGCGCTCGCCCTTGGTGTCGACCACAAACATCTTGCCGACGTCCCGAGGGACGAGTCCCGCGCCCCACAGCGACATTCCGCTCGCCTTGTCCGTCACCGGAGAGCCGGAGGGCGACGGTTCACCTCTGGAAGCCAAACTCATTAGCCTAAGGTGCCCGACCACCTTGCCGCTCCCAGCGCGGCCGATGAGCAGCATGTGCTCCGACCAATCACTCAACTCCGCTCAACCTCCTTGCCGATCGGGCTGCCTTCGAGCAGTTTGGCGATCTCGTCAGCCTGAGCAGGGAGGATCTCCAGCAGGTCCTGGGTTGCCCGTTCGGCGGCCTCACCGCCAGCGGTAAGTGCCTGACGCGCGGTGGTCAACCGATAGAGCAGGTTGCGGATCGGCCTCGCCTGCCGGCCGACGAGGTATTGCTCGGACGCCAGGCGCTCGCCCATCGCCAGGGCCTCTTCCAGTTCGATGGCGCAGTCGTCGCAGATCGCGAAGACCTCATCGAGGCGGTGCTGCCCATGAGAGATCGTATACTTGCGCGGCGAGGAGCCGTCCGGGAACGACTGGACCCTACAGAATAGACAAGGGATGTGGTCCAGATCCGCCGGCCGCATTTCGACTCTGGCCATGATCTCAGCCCTCCCATCGAAAGCCGTACAACGGCACGGCCTGCGCAGAGTCTAGCTCTTCACCACAACGCAGGCACACTTCACCCTCAACCGCCTCCGGCATCGCGAAGTCGTGCGAATGACCACACCGACCGCAGCTGACATCCCAAAGGCGGACGACCACCTCGCCGGTGGCCGTCATGTCACGGAGCTGCGCCTCAACGACCGTTAGCGGAAGGCCAACCTCCCTGGCAACCGCATCCGCGTGGAAGCCATGCACCGGCAGATGCCGGGTCAAGTCCGGAATGTGATGTAAATTGCCTCTGGCATCGGGGCTTTCAATCGGCGGCCTGGGCCTGGGGCTTTCGCCATTCCCAGTAGGCCGTCATGTCGAAGTACTTGCGTCCAGTGGACCAGATCTCATCCTGCTCCATGAGCAGGGCTCCGAGGAGCCTCTGGACGGACGCGCCGTTCGGGAAGATGCGGATGACCCGCTCGCGCCGGCGAATCTCCTCGTTGAGTCGCTCGACGATGTTGGTAGTGCGCAGGCGCTTGCGGTAGGGCTCTGGGTAGGCAAGGATGGCGATCGCGTCGTCGAAGCCGTTCTCCAGGCGCTGCATGGCCTGCGGTGCTTTGTCGCTGTAGGCGGCGAGAATACCGTCGAGGAGATTGCGCGCCACCTGCTGGTCCGGTGCGGTGAACAGGGCGCGCAGCTGGCTGTGCAGGCTGTCGTGCAGGGCCTTGGGGCAGGCGTCGAGGATGTTGCGGGTGAGATGGGTCTGGCAGCGCTGCCACGTGGCGTTCTGGAAGTGCTGGCCGATCGCTTGGACCAGGCCGGCGTGATCGTCCGACGTCACCAGGTCGACGCCGTGCAGGCCGCGGCCCTTGAGCCAGGTGAAGAACTCGCCCCAGCTGTCCCGAGACTCGCTGTCGCCGAGGCGCAGACCGAGGATCTCCCGGTAGCCATCGTCATTCACGCCGATGGCCAGCAGAGCGCTCTGGGAGCGGATGTGGCCGTCCTTGCGCACCTTCAGCACCAGGGCGTCGACGATCAGGAAGGGGAAGCCCTTCTCGTCGAGGCGGCGCTGGTTCCAGTCCACGACGACCCCGTCGAGCTGCCGGCAGAGGTCGGAGACTGTGCTCTTGCTGAAGCTCGTACCGCAGAGCTCCTCCGTAACCCGCCGCACCTTGCGGGTGGAGACGCCGTTCACCACCATCTCCATCAGCGCGAGGATCAAGGCCTGCTCGCTGCGCTGGTAGCGGGCGAAGAGTTCGGTCGAGAACGCCCCGTTGCGCACCAGCGGCACGTCCAGCGTGATCGTGCCGACCCGCGTCACCATCTCGCGTTCCCGGTAGCCGTTGCGGTATCCCTGGCGCTTCTCGGTGCGCTCGTAGGGCTCCGCCTGCAGCTGCTCTCCCACCTGCGCATCGAGGACTTGGTTCAGCACCTGCTCTACGAGCTTCGAGAGTCCGCCGTCCTTCTGAAAAATCCCCTGCACGATCTCGCTATCCAAGGTAATCTTGTATTGAGCCATCGTTGTCCCTCCGGTCTGGGTTGTCTAGGCAACTTCCCAATTACCAGAGGCACGGTGGCTCTCCCTTTTTCCACCTCCGATCACGGGAGAGAACTACCGTTCCTTTTACACACGATACCGGACACTACTAGATGCCGCTTGCGTTTGATCCATGCCTTGATACGCGCTCGATCTAACTCACTCTCTACCCTACCCTTTACCCACTTCCGGCCTAGGGTGAGCAGCGATCCAGGCGGCCGTAAAGATTTCGAGGCGCTGGAAACCGCGCCAGAGGACCTTGACGCCAGGCATGCCGTCGTCCTTGCGAGCTAAGAAGCCACCGAGGCGACCGAGCCAGATGACGGCGGTAGAGAGGGAGGGCGGCTCTGAGGGCATCTGCTTGCCGGTGGCAAAGGCCTTGCGGTAGATGGCGAGGTAAAGACCCTTCCACTCGGCTTCGGAGAAGACCAATGTGCAGGGAGCGTCCGGGTTTTCCCGCGCGACGTAAGCGAAGTGGAGGACGCGCCAAGCCACAATGCAATACGTGGCGATAGCGTTCTCGAGACGGCGCTGCGTCTCGAGCTGCAGCTTCTCGATCTGGCAGCCGCTCTTGAGCGTGTAGTGGAAGCGCTCGATGCGCCAGCGGTAGGAGTACCACTGTACGACGGCGGCGGCCTGCTCGGCCGTGGCAGCTTGCAAAGTGGTGAGCAGGACCCAGCCCACGGGCTTCTCTCCGGCAGGGGGGTCGATCTCCGATACGGAGACAACGGTCATGGTCACAGGCTCTGCTCCGTGCAGGTCCTGCGGCGGCCGCAGCTGCACCTCCTGGACATGCAGGACGAGCGTCACCTGGCGTTCGGGGTGTTCATGGCCGCGCGGCACGGTGACCTCCATGGTGCCAAGGAGCTGCGCATGCTGCATGGCTGCTGCGAGGTCCGGCCACTCTCCTTCGAGCTTGCGGTTGTGCGTCGCGCGCACCAGCACATCGGCCCCCACCCGTCTTGCCTCCGCGAACACCGCAAAGATGTCGCTCTCGCGATCGCCGATGACCACGACCCGGGTGTCCTCCGGCACGATCCCCCGCACCTCGCGCACCGTCTCCACCCAGCGCCGGCTCTCCTTCTCTACCGGTTCCTCGCCATTCCTGGCCCAGAAGCGGGCCGTCAGGAGACCAAGCGGCACGCCGTCGACGCCCATCGCGAGAGAGGAGTGCAGAAAGAAGCCGCGACTGTCCTCGGACCCGATCGGGCCAAGGCCCCGCGTCGCGCGCAGCGTGTTGAAACTCAGCGTCGTGGTGTCCTGCGCCACCAGCACGATCCTGTGCTCCCGGATCCGCCCGACCGTCGCCTTGCGGTGCGAGAGCAGGATGCGATCTGAGAACACCCGAGCGTTGTTGAAGAACCGATAGACTCCCTTTGCCTCGCCCCACGACTCGGTCGCCTGCACCAACGACGTGTTCGGGTGCTCCGCCAGTGCCGATACGACCTTGATGAACCGCTGGGTCAACCGCTCGTCGCCGAACTCCGCCCTGCCGCACTCGTGCACTGCCCACGTCACATCAGGAATGGCCCATCCCTCCATCGCCCTCCCTTCGACATTGCCTTTGCCAGTTCCTTGCTCCTAGACCCTGCTTAACTTGTTAACCTCTTACAGTCGAAATGTGGGTAAAGGGTAGACTCTCTACCAACCCACCACGCACCTTCCAACAAGGGAAGCGGGCGCAGAGCAGCTT
>JAJYSJ010000074.1 GCA_021793645.1 Bacillota bacterium | reverse complement strand
AGCCCGACGTAGACCGCCAAACTAGAAAAATGAACCACGAACAAATGCTCTCTACTGGGCAAGTTGCAGATCGTCTCGGCATGACCGTGCGAACCGTCTACCGCTGGGAAAAGGCGGGACGGTTGCATCCTGTGCGTCTGCCGACGGGACAGCGAAGGTTCCCGGTGAGCGAAGTCGATGCGCTGCTGCACGCAAAGGCCAGGGCAGTGCTGCGTTGTGCTGTCTACGCCCGCGTCTCCAGCGGGAAGCAGGCGGAGGCGGGCAACCTCGACCGGCAGCGCGAACGGTTGGTTGCCGCGGTGGCGGAACGGGGGTACAGACTTGTTGCAGCCGTCACAGAGCGGGCGTCGGGATTGAACGAGAAGCGCAAGGGCCTGCACCGCCTGTTCCAGATGGCCGCTGCCGACGAGATCGACGTGGTGCTGGTAGAGTTCAAGGACCGCCTGGCGCGTTTCGGCTTCGCCTACGTGGTCGAAGCGCTGGCGGCACACGGCGTCCGCGTTGAGGTCTTGGATGGACCGGTCGCAACCGACGCGACCCAAGAACTTGTGCAGGACATGCTCGCGATCATCGCCGTGTTTGCGGCCAGACTGTACGGCAGGCGATCGCAGCAATTTCGCCGCAAAGTCAAGGAAGCGACGAAGGGACTGGATGACGAGGTGATCGGTAGTGTCTAGCCCTATCACCGTAACCGTTACCCGCACGGTGCGCCTGCGCATCGCACCATCTGTCGATGCCGGCACGTTCAGGGCCATCGAGAACACGCAAGCTGAATGGGGCAAAGCCGTCCGCTTCTACACCGATCTGTTCAGCGAACACCCCACCCTTAACCGGCCAATACGTCTTTTGACGGGGTACCTGGGGAGTGCGTAGGCTTACGGTGAACCGGGGGAACGGGAGGGTCCCCTGGGGCCGGAGGCCGTAGGCCGAAGGCCCCAGGGGAAGGCGAGGAGGCAGGCTCATGCTCAGAGTCGCCGAGCGGGACGGTGGGACAGGCTGGTCGGTCGTGGACGACGCCGGGAATCTGGTGACGATCGTGGAGGGGTATCTCCGACGCATCTCAGCGCAGGCGTTCTCGCCCCACACCGTGCGGGCCTATGCATACGACCTGCTTGCGTTCTGGCGGTGGCTCGAGCAGGAGAAGCTCGACGTCTGGTCGCTTCGCACGAGCGATCTCCTGCGATACATCCAGTGGGAGAAGGTGCGAGCGAACCCTCAGCGCCCTGGCGGCAACGTTTACCGCATCGAGGACGGCCGCGCCGGGGGGATGTCGGTGTTGACGATCAACCGGCGGCTAGCCGCGATCCACGGGCTGTACGAACACCTGATGCTCATGGAGCCGGATCGCCTGGCACGCAATCCGGTTCCGCGAGGGCAGGTAGGCCGCGGCTGGCGCAGGTCTGGCCAACCCCAGGGTCTGCTGGGCCATCTCGCACAGCGCCGGGCGCCTGGTCCCCTCCGGCTGAGGGTGCCGCATCGCCTGCCGCGCGGTCTGGCGCCAGACGAGGTGGAGCGTCTGGTGGGGAGCTTCCGCACTTATCGTGACAAGGCGATCGCGCTGCTCATGCTCTACGGCGGGCTGCGCAGCTGCGAGGTCCTGCGACTGAAGCTGGGCGACGTCGATCTGGCAGCCAAGACGGTGCGTGTGTTCGGCAAGGGTGCCCGTGAGCGGGTCGTGCCAGTGGATGAAGACGCCCTGCGCATGGTGCACCGTTACCTGCTGCATGAGCGGCCCGATTCCGAGCAGCCCGAGATCTTCCTGGTGGGCAAGGGTCCCCGAAGGGGCCACCCGCTGACGGCGGAGGGGCTGCGCAGGCTGTTTCGCTATCATCGGGCGTTGTCTGGGGTTCCGGCCGGCAATCCGCACCGGCTGCGTCATACGTTCGCGACCAACCTGGCCGAGGCCGGCGTGGATGCGCACGTCCTGCGCGATCTGATGGGGCACGCCCACCTCGATTCGAGCCTCGCCTACGTGCACCTGACAGCGGCGCATCTGCGGGATGCCTATGACCGGGCAGTCGAGCGCGTGAAGGAGGGCGCATCGGATGAACCCCGCTGAAGCCGTCACTCCGGGGCGCTCACACCCGGGCAACGAGGAACTGCTGCAGGCCTACGCTGAATACGTCGATCGGCTCCCACTGACGCCCGTGACGCGCTACCAACGTCACCTTGGCGCACGTCATTTCCTCAAGCGCTTGCACGACCTGGACTGGCACGATGCCACCGTTGCAGCGGCTCTGCACGATGTGGACAAGGATGCCAGTTGCTTCATCACATATCTGCTGTTGTTCGGCCATCTGCGGCCGGGCTATCCCTACCTGTTTTCCCGCAAACTCGCGACCCTGGTGCGCGAGTCGGCCCATTCACCCCTGGCTGAGGATGTGGCCGCGGTGCGGGCGGCGGCGGAACAACTTGGCTTCCGTAAGCGACAGATCAAGGCCTTCTTGCCGATGGTGGTGCTGCGTATCCTGGTGCAGACCGGAAAGAACCTGCACGCGCTGGTGAGGGCAGACCTGGACGAGTTCCGCGCCGCAGCGGAGGCCTGGGGCACCGCAACCCGGCGAACCATCTACCAATGGACGGTCTCCTTGTACGCCGTCGAGACCATCCTCTACCATATGGGCATCGTTGAGCAGCCGCCGAAGCACCCTCTGTCGCATGACAGTACTTGGGCGGATTGGCTGGCCGCTGTGCCACAGCAGGAGCTCCGCGCCAGCATGCTGCGCTACGTCGAGCTCATGGCGGCACAGCGTCATCGGGGAACAGTTCACAACTACTGCATCTCCTTCGTCGCCTTCGCGCGCTATCTCGCCGACCACGCTCCCGAGGTGCAGCGCATCTCGGACCTGCGCCGCAAGGAGCACATCGAGCCCTGGCTGGTGTGGAACGCCTCGCGCACGCGAATGCTCAGCCAGGGCACGAGGCCGATCAGCGTGGAGCATCGCAAGAAGAGCGTGCTCTACCTCAAGGTCTTCCTCGACACGATCACCGAGTGGGGCTGGGAGGAGTCCTCGGGACGGCCGCTTCTCTTCAATAGCGATCTGCCCAAGCTGGACCAGCCGCTGCCGCGGTACATCCCTCGGGACCAGGAAGTTCGACTGATGGCAGCCATCCGCGAACTGCCCGATCCGTTCCAGCGCTATCCCCTGGAGATCCTGCGCGCGACGGGAATGCGCATCGGCGAACTCGTGAACCTGGAGCTCGACTGCCTGCATGAGGCCCCAGGCCAGGGGACGTGGCTGAAGGTGCCGTTGGGCAAGCTCCAGACGGAGCGGATGGTCCCGGTGAGCGACGAGACCGTGGCCTTATTCGACGCTATCATCGAGCACCGTGGCGCCATCAGGCCGCTGCCGCATCCGGAGACCGGTCGCCCCACCGAGTTTCTGCTCGTCCGTCGCGGCCATCGCGTCAGCCCAAACGTCATCCGCGAAGGCCTCACCAGGGCAGTGCGCGCGGCCGACCTCTTGGACGCCCAGGGCAAGCCGCTGGCGATCACGCCCCACCGGCTTCGCCACACGTTCGCAACCACGCTCATCAACGGCGGCATCACGGTGCAGGCCCTGATGCGCCTTTTGGGCCACGTCTCGGCCGAGATGAGCCTCCGCTACGGCCACCTCTTCGATACGACCGTGCGCCAGCAATACGAGGAGGCTCTGGCGCAGATGAAGCAGCGGTACGCTCCTGCGATGATGGCGTTGCCTGCCGCCAAAGCGGCCCAGGGGGTTGACGAGCACTGGATTGAAGCGCCGTGGTTCAAGACGCGTCTTGCCCATGGCTACTGCCAGACCGACACGACTCACTCCCCGTGCCCCCAGGCCAACGTGTGCGAGCGCTGCCCTGCGTTCGTGCCGCTGCCTGAAGCACGAGAGGCGATACAGCAGCAGTTGAATGACGTAAGACTCCTCGTGCGTGACGCCCAAGCCAGGAGCTGGCCCGAGGAGGTTAATCGCCACCGTGACCTCGCAGAACGGCTACAGCACTTCCTGGATGAGACCTCAGAGCCCGAACTGACGCCGAGGAAGCGATCCACCCGCGCCTAAGCGACCAACCCGCCGAACACTCGAAAGTGGGCGTCTGAATGAGCACGGGGTGCTCTGAGCGCGGATTGGCCGGATAACCGCGGTCTACGACGAGAAGAAGCGCGTCACGACGCAGGAAGGCAGAGAGCGCGAGGTCTCCTGGACCGCGAAGGACCTCCTTAGCTGGGCGGAGCGCATGAGTGTGAAGACCGAGGACCACCCCGAGGTGCTGCACAATGTTGCCGCGGTCTGTCCGCAAATGCCGGTGACACTGCGCCGAGCAGCTATCAATGCGGCGTCGGGGACGGTGCGCAGCCACCTC
>JAJYSJ010000073.1 GCA_021793645.1 Bacillota bacterium | reverse complement strand
GGCGAATCCACCGCTTCAAACGACTGTGGTAGCCGTTCACGTTGCCGAGGTGGTAGATGCCCCGCTTCTTCACGCCTCGCCTAGCGTTTAGGGCTTCGAGCGGGATCTCCTTGTCGGTCGCGTACGTGCGGTACGCGCTCGCCGCATCAGTACAGAGTACGCAGTCGTGCAGCACTCCGTCCAGGGCGGTCTCTATCTGCTCCGCTGTCACGCGCCCACGCCCGACGACCTCGGAGACGGTTGATGTCTGCCTGTCCCGAGCTACGAGCACGCACACCTGGTGGTGGCTGATGCCGCGCAGTGGAGCCTTCTCACCTGAGTACCTGGCAGGTCGGGTCAGATGGCGGGACCCCTTCTGCGACTCCAGAAAGAAGGTCTCGTCAGCTTCCACAATGCCCGTCAAGGTGGGCTTTGGCAGGTTGCGCAACGCGGTGAGGATCTTGTGCCGCCAGTAGAAGGCAGTCGGGATGCTGATGCCAACCGCCTGAGCGGATTGGCGAATACTCATTCCCTGGCTCATGCACTTCGCATACTTGAGCCACGTATCCACGCTGTAGTGCGTGCCTGCCAGCGGTGATGCGGTCGCATCGTTGAAGGTCTTCTCGCAGTCAACACAGCGGTAGCGCCAGCGGTCCTTGTACTTGCCGTGCCTGTGAACGTGGGTGCTATTGCAATGCGGACAACTGAAGCCGCTCGCAAACCTCTTCTCCCTGAAGTCAACGACCACCTGGGGGCTGAGTCTGGGCTGGAGAAGCCTCTCCAGACGACGGTACAGGAACTCTTGGTCAAGCGGCGGAAGTTGGCTGATGACTTGCGCGAGCTGTTGTACCGCAGGAACCGCCACGATGTGCCACCTCAGGGATCAGTATACCCAACCCCCTCGGATTCCCACACACTCTTTGAACTGAGGGAAGCAAAAAGCGACTGTCGCCGGAGCCTACCTCCAGTATTGCGGAGCGATATCGCCGGATTGGACGCTGCGCAGGATCATACCGCCCTTGCTGACCGTGAACGACCAGCTGTGTTGGCTCGCTCCGTTGCTCCATGTCTCCGTGAACGTGACGACTGTCGCGGGGCCGAACACGCGCGCATACGTCGCGCAAGTCCCCTCAAGCGCGGCGCTTGAGACTGGGCCGCCGTGCGGGATGCGGCACACCTGCGAGCCAGGGGCGGACGGGAATAGCCCGACCAAGAATTTGCCGCGCTGCGAGCCGAGAACCACCCCAACCGCCCTCTGCTGCGCCGGCGTATACTCCCAGGGCTGAAACTGCCGCTTCCATGCGTCCCGGCGCAGCCATGCGTAGAGCGCGGGCGCATGAAGGTAGACGATGTTGTGGTCCTCCGCGTAGGCGACGACATCGGGATAGGGATAGCGCACCACGACAAGACCCGGATCTGATGCCGGAGGAGCGAGGTAGAAGGCTGGGAAGACCATGAAGTTGAGACCGCGCCCATCGCTGAACGCGAGCCGCGCCGGCCCCAGATAAGCATGCAGCCCCAACTGGGACCCCGGCATCCGCACGTAGACGGGCGTCGCCTCTCTGAGCCAGTGGTACACCTCGGACGTCGCGATCGCAGGATCGGAGGGGTAGTACCACTGCCCGGATGGGGTGTCCGATGCGATGGCGATTCCGACCACCGTCTGTGGGGGCTGGAACGCGAGCGATCTGGCAGATGTGCCCGCGGCGAGCCCCGAAAGTGCGAGAAGAGATGCGAGACCGAGGATCAGCCCACGACGCATCGTCTCGACTCCTCCCGGATGCGAAGACTGAGGGATCCCCTGTGCCGTTTCCCACTCGATCGAAGAAGCTCAAGGCGCATGCGAACTGGTTGCGTCATAGGGGGCAAAAAGGGGGCGAACACCTGGCATCAGGACGAGTGCTCTCGCAAGACCAAGGGCGATGCCCGTAGGACCAGTCAGCGACAACTGATACCCAGGCGGCGCTCCTCGGAGCTCGAAGCGGACGACCTTCCACCCGATGCCCGGAACCAACACCGCGAAACCTTCGGTGCTTACCACCACTGCGTATCCGCCGGGAGCGGAGTCGATGGGGCCAATACCCGTGAGACCGAGCCGTGTGGAGATGTGACCCCACGTCGCTCCACCGTCGATCGTTTGGTAGAGGTCGACTTCAGGGCCGCATTTCTTCCCCAGAGGACAGATGGCGACGCCATAGCCAACCTCCTGGCTCACGAACGCGATGGAGCCCAGATGGAGGCCGTGCAATCCTTGATCTACAGGCGAGTACGTCTGCCCACCGTCTCTGGTTACCCAGAGGGCGTCACGGCATTGCTCCCCTTCCGGACAGTCGGGGCCGACCTGCGTCTCAAGGTACCCGTACCTTGGAGTCAGGAAGGAAAGAGCGATGACGCTGTGACCGTTCCGCATGGTGATCGGCGTGAACTTCCTGCCGCCGTTCGTCATCCGCCATGCACTCCCGCCCATAAGAACATATCCAGTCGAGCGGGACACCATCTGGAGGCTTCCCAGGGATACGTATGGCGAAGCCTGGAGCGGAAGGTGGCCGACGATGCGCCATGTGCGCCCGTTGCTACTTGCGAGAACCGCCGTCGGATCCAAGGGTGTCCCGATGGCGTAGTAACCTCCGCCGGGCACTCCTGCGAGGGTTCCGTTCGGCTGTATGGATTCGGACGTCATCTTCCAGTGATAGCCGCCATCGTCCGTGCGATAGACCACAGGCGGACAGGCCACACCATCGCCGCAAAAGAGGCCCGCTCCAACCGCCCACCCGACTTGGTCACTGGTGAATTGGACCGATCGGAGGCTCACGCCGCGGAACGTGTAGGCCACACGGGTTGTGCGAAAGCCATTCGTCGTAGAGAGCACGACGTTCGTAGATTGCGTCGGGTCCTGGCAGGCAGGGGAACCCATCAAGATGAGGACGCCCGACTGGGCGGTCTGCATATGTACGTCCGTCGAGTCGGTGCAGTATTGTGACCAGATGGTGTGGAAGGACGCGCCCCCGTCGGTGGAGCGGTAGAGGTAGTTCTCGCATCCTCCGTTGCCCGCTGCGGCCCCGTCGCAAGCGCTCACATAGAGGGTTCCGTCAGGCAACTGCTGAAGCGACCCTCCCGCGGCGTAGATCGGCGATCCGAAATGGCTTTGGAGAGCCCCCAGGGCCTGGAAAGACCGCCCTCCGTCCAAGGTTCTCAGGATATGGCCTCCGGCCACGGCGTATCCGCTCTGCCCGTCAGCCGTCGAGAGGACACCGATAGGGGTGGTAGCCTTCCCGCTCCAGATTTTCGACCAGGTACGGCCCCCGTCGGAGGTCGCATAGAGACTGTCGGTGTTGCATCCCGAGGAGAAGCACACGGTGGAGGCCGTGAGCCAGCCGGAAGTCGGGCTCCAGGCTGCGCTCACGCCGAACGTCGTGTTCTTTACGCGCAGCACTGTGTGGAATGTGCGCCCCCCGTCCTCGGTGCTGAGCACAACGCCTTCGCATCCCGATTGGACGAGGTCGCAGGCCGGCGTCGTTGCCGTGAGAATACCGTCATCCGGGCTGAAGAATCGCAACCCTACGTAGTCCAGGCCCGTGCGCAGGAAGACGTCTTGCCACGATCGCCCCGAATCCTCGGTGCGCTCAAGAACGCCACCACCAACCTGGTCGTTGACGGCCGGCCGAAGGACGTATCCTACGTGGGAGTTGACGAATTGCATCGCTCCCGGACCTCCAGTGAGGAGATCACTCTGCAGGCGGGCCGTCACCGTGGACACCACACGTGGCACCTTCGGCCCACTTGCCACGGTTCCGCAGGCCGAACTCGCGAGAGCTGCGCCAATCAAGAGCGTTACCAGTCGGAACCGCTGCATCCGCCCCTCCCCCCGTCACTCCGCTACTGCTCAAGGCGAACGAGCTGCTCCTAAGACGGCCGTGCCAACTGCCATGGGATATCGCGCACCGGGGACTCGCATCGATGCAAGGTTCCGCATCGCTCCACCAGTCCCTGCCAGACAGTCAGCGGTCAAGTTGCCGCCGTTCCAGTGTCAGAAGTGGAATTACGGATTTCCGCCTCGTCCCACCACGATTCAGAAAAAAGTGTAGGAGAGCGCAGAGGACACAGCCAAATAGGAACAGGGGGTCTTCGGATGGCAGAAGGCCGCCGCACCTTTGGTGCGGCGGCCCCGGGGCAACCCCTACCGGAGGTCCTCCCTGGCGAGCTTGGTCACTGCCCGCTTCTCGATCCGGGAGACTTAGCTCCTGGAGATCCCGAGCATCCGCGCGATCTCCCGCTGGGTCTTGCGCGGCGCGTGACGGAGGCCGAACCGCAGCTCCAGCACCTTGCGCTCCTTGGGCGCGAGGATCCGCAGCTCCTTGTGCAAGAGCTCCACCTCCTCCCTGGCCACCACCTGGTCCGGGATGACGTTCGGCTCGCTCCCGAGCACATCGATCAGCATAATCTCGT
>JAJYSJ010000072.1 GCA_021793645.1 Bacillota bacterium | reverse complement strand
TCCCGCTGGTCAGTCAACGAGTCGTGTGCCTACGCTTTTCGGACATTTTGAGAGCCCACACCGCTCTGACCAGGGACGATGTCACGCCGGACCCCCGAAAATGCCTACGAACTGCGGAACCCCGGTCTGAGAATCACATCGCTGTAGTCTAGGCCCGTGCTCCGGTCGCAGTCGTTGACCTCCGCAAGCCCTGACTGTCACAACCCTCGCGTAAGGTGCCGCGAGCGCTCTCGGATGGCCAGCGCTCAACCTCCGGTCTCCCGCCTAACGCGCCATCTCCAGGAGGAGATGAACCAGGTCGACAGGAGGCCATCGTGACATTGTCAGACCTAGCAGAGCTGTTGCCCCCGGACGCCGTTCCTTCAAGTCGGCCCAGGCCCAGCCCCGGGCGCAAGCTGGGGGTCTTCGATGACAATCGCGCTCGTCCGATCCACCGCTGGTACCCGTTCGTCGAGGGGTACAGCGATGAGTTAGTCGCGGAGTGCCTCGATGAAGCGGGCACGAAGGACATCGCGGTGCTTGATCCCTTCGGCGGGTCCGGGACCACGGCTTTGGCCGCTTCGTTCCGAGGGCACGACTCGATGTTCTGTGAGGTGAACCCGTACCTCGCCTGGGTGGCCGATGTGAAAGTCAACGTCACGCGGGACGCTGCCCAGCAGGACGTCGATTCGCTGCGCCATCTTGCAGAGCGCATCGAGCGTGACGGCGTCGCGACCGGAGGATCGAATCACCCCCTCGTCCACGCTGACCAGCGGCGCGGATTCTTCCCCCAAGGCGTCGTTCGCCAGATCGTGGGGTTGCTTGAGCTCGTCGATGCTGAATTCGAGGGATCGCAGCGAGAGCTCGCTCGGCTCGCAGTTGCAACGTCGCTCATCCCGACCAGCAACATGATCAGACGGACGGACCTCCGGAAGCGCCGGGACGGGGATCCGGTTCCACTCCCCTTCACGCAGACGGTCGCACGACAGCTCCGGATGATCCACGAGGACGTCCTCCGCGCGGGATCGGCGCTTGTCGGGCACGCTACCCGTGTGGCTGGGGACGCTCGTCAACTGGTGTCGACACCTACACCCGTGAACCTCGTGGTCACCTCACCGCCTTACCTCAACGGGACCAACTACTGTCGGAACACGAAGCTGGAACTCCTCGCGCTCAGTCTGATCGAGGAGGAGCAAGACCTAGCGACCCTTCGAACCGACTCCATCACCGCTGGCATCAACAACGTGTCCCGGCGGCGGAGCGAGCCCGACCTGATTGACGCCGTCGAGGAGACGGCGGCCCAACTGGACGAGGTCGCGTACGACCAGCGGATTCCGCGGCTCGTGCGTCTGTACTTTGCAGACATGCGGCTCGTCTTCCGGGCGGTCCGCGCCCAGGTTGCTCCTGGCACGAGGTTCGCACTCGACATTGGCGACAGTCGGTTCGCGGGGGTGCACGTACCCACGCCAGCGCTACTGGCAGAGGTCGCTTCCGGTGAAGGCTGGGACCTTGGGTCGACACGCGTCCTGCGCACTCGGCGCTCGTATGACGGCACCCCGCTCGAGCAGGTGCTGCTGAACTTCACGAGTGTCGAATCATGAGCCAGCTCCGTCTCCTCGACCTCGATCTCGACCTCGCCATACCTTCGGCCAGCGGGCTAGCTGCCCGAGCGGAAGAGTTCTGCGGTGCAGCCCCTCATCGACACGATCCGTTCGCCAGGCGGAACTGGGGCGGTCCCCTGCACTCGCTGTGCTCCTACCAGGGGAAGCTGAAGCCGGCGATCGGACACTTCCTAGTCAGCTGGTTCACAGAGCCGGGGTGGCGGGTGCTCGACCCGATGTCGGGTGTCGGCACGATACCGCTCGAAGCGCGCCGACAGGGCCGCATCGCAGTTGCCAACGATTTGAGCCCTCTCGCCGACTGCGTGTCGCGAGCCAAGGTTGAGCCGTTCGATCCCCATGACGTCGCGACCATCGTTGATGAATTGGCTGCATTCATCAGCAGCGGGCCGTCGCTTGACCAGGTCGCATCGGAAGACGACCTGAGCTTTGGGCTGAACGGTCCGATTCGCGACTACTTCCATGCGGACACGCTTCGCGAGGTCGTGCTTGCTCGGCGCTTTTTCCTAGTGGAGCAGGGTCTTCCTCTGGCAGCGCGGGATGTCGTTCGGTCAAGCCTGCTCCACATCCTCCACGGCAATCGTCCGTACGCTCTTTCTCGGCGCTCGCATCCCGTCACGCCGTTCTCGCCAACCGGGCCGTTTGAATACCGCCCTGTGATGGAGCGGCTGACCGAGCGACTACAGAGGGTGCTTCCGCTGCTTGAGGAACTCATGGAGGTGGGGCTACCAGGGGAGTCCCACCTGGGTGACTTCCGCGATTTGGAGTGCCCCACAGTGGATGCGGTGATCACCTCGCCGCCATTTGCGAAGTCCTTCCGGTTCTGGAGCATGAACTGGATGCGGCTGTGGTTTGCGGGCTGGGAACGCGAAGACTTCGCAAGCGAGCCGAAGAAGTACCTGGAGACTGAGCAGCGCCAGGACTTCGCCCCCTACGGTGACTTCGCCACGGCGATGCATCGCCTTCTCCGTCCAGGCGGTGTATTGGTGTTGCACCTCGGCGAGACCGCCTCGGTCAATATGGCCGAAGAACTCGGTCCGCTGATTGAGCCGCTCTTCGAGATCCATCACGTCGGCCGGGAGTGCGTACTCGATACTGAGAGCCATGGTCTCAGGGATAAGGGTGCGACAGTCGCACATTGGTACCTGTTCGGTACACGCAGGGCGGATTGAGCATCAGGGCTTCCGCTGTCGCTCCTTCCAGAGCTTCTCGAGGTTGTATGGCGGTCCGTCGGGTAGTTGCAGCAACGCCTTCTGTATGGCCTTGACCAGGAGATCGGCGGCTCGCTTGCCGTCGCGGGTCTTCATCAGCTCGGGCTTGGTGAGGAACTCGTCGAAGAACCAGTTCAGACGGTTCCCCAACTGCTCGATAGCGTCACGGTTAGGGCTCGGATCCTGCAGTTCGCTGAGTGGGATCCCGACGATCTCCGAGAGCCGCTCGAGCTCCTCGGCTGTGTAGAACCCGACGGGCGGACGGTCGCGCTTCTCGGAGTTGTGGGTCGCGCAGAGTGCAGTGGCGGTGTAGTCAACGGGCCATAGCAATGCGAGCGGTCGAGTGTGGTCGAGGTGCATGTCACGGGATGTCGAGAGCGCTGTCCCGCACTTGAAACATCGGCCACCGAAGCGCTGCCACACGTCGTCGGCCAGTTCCCGACCAGTTCGCTGGCGGTAGCGCAACTGTGGGGTGCCTTCGTAGAGATGCTCGAGTAACAGCTCGATCGCTCGACGACGCGCACCGTCTTCCTTCATCTGTGCCGCAGTCCGTTGCGGGTTGTGAGCAGCGTTGACCTCGAACTTCTTGCAGAACCGGCACTCGAGCTGGAATCCGTAGTCGAGCTGCACGACCAAGTCATCGGTGATGTTGAGGATCCTGCCGAAGCCACTATGCCGACATGGCCGGCGGTGCGTCGCGACGCAGTGGTTCGAGAAGCTCAGGTGGAAACGCTCATCGTCGAGATTCACCGGCAGGAATCGGCCACAGCGATTGCAGGATTTCAACCAGATCTCCGCGGAATCGGGTGCTTCATGCAGCCCGGCATCGATCACCTCGACGCGCGCCTGAGCAGAGGGTTCGTAGAAGTTCCCTTCGGGAGCGAACTGCCACATGTTCTTCATCAACGCAGCGCGTGCGTGATGAAGGTACTCGTGGTCGACGCGACCGCCGAGAACGTCCCACAGGGCAACGGAGGATGCGGCGGATGCCTCGAAGCGGAGACGAATGTCGTCAGGCTTGGCTCCGTCCGACACCCACTGGCTCCCAAACTTGCTCCAGTTCGGTGACTCGGCCTGCTGGAGCACGAAGGGGCCAGCAGTGCCGGCAATCTCCACGCCGATCGTGCGGGGAGCAATGAACCACCCACCGAATCCGAGGCGCTCGCCCGCCTTAACCGTCGGAAGATGGAATACCAGGTCAAGCCGCTGCCCTCTCGCCAGGCGGTAGCCATCGACGCGGACGCGCTGAAGCTCAACGGCGGCGCGCGCGGAGAACCCCGCCTTTCGTGTCATTGGGCGTCGACGCCCTGCCCACTCAGCCTTGCCTGGCAGCTTTCCTTCGTTTGATCCGGGCACCGCCCAACCTCCGGGCGGTGAGTGAGTCTGCTGCTCCCTCGCACCGCCGACGAGGACGCTGTACCTGTGGCAGCACTGATGATGGCATGAGACGGCTTCGTAGCCCTCCCGAACGCAGTGCAGCCAGGCGAGTTCTCGCCTTCATTCTGAATCGGCACCAGGCCGGACTTCCGCAGATGATGGGCACACGACACCCCCAGAAAGCGGTGTTGACCAGGGAGAACGGCCGCGAGCGCCCGAACGAGGCGTGTTACTACGCGAGCCTGTGACCAGGGACTACGCGGACG
>JAJYSJ010000071.1 GCA_021793645.1 Bacillota bacterium | reverse complement strand
ACACGCTCGGTGCCGTCTCCGTAACATGGGCCGAGCTGCCGCCGCTGCTGCCGATAGCCGCACCGCCGATCATCGACCCGTGATGCGACCGTACATGGTGTCGATCGTGGCGTCAGGGAACAGGTTGAACTGATAGGCGGACGTGTTCTTGAACTTCTCGTGGGCCTGGCCGCTGAAGGGATGCGGCAGCAGCAGGAGCGCCAGTTGGCCGTTCTCGGCATGCGGCGGCTTCAGGCCGGCGAAGAAGTAGACGGCAGTCGGTCCTCGTACTGCAGGCGCACACTGAGCGGCCTGGATGAGCGGCTGCAGGAGGAAGAACATATCCTCGAGCGGGCCCACGAACTCGCCGACGACGGCCACCTGGCCCGCCTGCTCGGACGTGAGCTTGAGGATCGGCACCACGCGCCGGTCGAGAAACTGCGGGTCGGCCCAGACCTGAAACGCCTTCATGACCGCCCGCAGATCCGGCCACCTCCAGGTGAGGGTGAACACCGTGACCTTGTCTATGGGGAAAGTCTTGAACGTGAACGAGGTGACGATGCCGAAGTTGCCGCCTCCCCCGCCGCACGATGCCCAGAAGAGGTTCTCGTTCTCACTCTCGCTCGCCCGGATGACATCGCCGTTTACGTCGACCATCTCGAGTGACTCGAGGACATCGCAGGTCAGGCCGAAGAGCCTCGAGATCGACCCGAAACCGCCCCCGAGCGTCAGCCCTGCGATGCCGACCGTCGGGCAGCTGCCGCCGGGGATGGTCAACCTGCCGTCATCCCAGAGCTTCTGATAGATGGGCTGGAGGTCTGCTCCCGCGCCGATCACCGCCTTGCCGGAGCCGTGGGTGAGTTCGACCTGATTGAGGCGGCTGACGTCGATCACCACGCCGCCGTCGACCAGCGAGTAGCCTTCGTAGCTGTGCCTCCCGCTGCGCGCGCGGATGGGCAGGCCATGCGCCTGCGACCACCGGACCGCGTTCTGGACGTCGTGCACGTCGAAACAGAAGACGATGTACTTGGGGAAGAACGGCGGCAGGCCCGTGTTGTAGTCCATGCGGGCCTCGTCGTAGAGCGGACTGAACCGGTCGACCACAAGGCCGGTAAGCGTGTCCGGGATCTTGACGTCTTCATCCACACTGAGCCCTCCTGCGTCCCGCATGCCGCCACAGCCCGCGCCGATGCGGCGCGGGCTGGAGCAGGACACGCGGCCTCGTGCCGCGGGGTGCGCTTCGCCCAGGATCGGCCGCCCTGGCACCCCTGGTTCCTGCCGCCGCGAGGAGGCGATGGTCCGGGATCCCACGCAGGAATGACGCGCAATTGGCAAGAACAGGAACATGGATAGGGGGGCTCACGTTGATCGAGCAGTACGTGACCACGCGCTTCGGGCGTGTGCGCACGCTGCGGTCTGGACCCGAGCAGTCCCGGCGCGTCCTGCTGTGCTGGCCTGGGCTTGGGCTGACAGCCGGGGGTCGTTACTGCAGCCAATAGTATGGGTAAGTTTCGACACAGCTTAGTATTTTGCCTATACTCAAACGCATGAAGGTTGGCATTGGCAAGGCCGCCAAGGAGCTAGGAGTGCATCCAGATACTCTCCGTCGTTGGGAGAAATATGGTAAGATTGAGGTGGAGCGGACGCCCACCGGCTTCCGCCGCTACGATCTCACCAAGCTGCGAGGTCTGGCGCCGCGCACGGGCTCCTCGACGCGGCAGACGCTGCTCTATGCGCGTGTCTCGAGCCACGATCAGAAAGAGGACCTCGTGCGCCAAGTGGCCCTGCTGGAATCGTTCAGCGCTGCAAACGGCTGGACCTACGAGGTGGTCCAGGACCTGGGCTCAGGGCTCAACTATCACAAGAAGGGCCTCCGGCTTCTGATCAAGCGGATCTGCAGCGGCGAGGTCGGACGCCTGGTGGTGACGCACAAGGACCGCCTGCTGCGTTTCGGCTCGGAGCTCGTCTTCGCGCTCTGCGAGCAGTTCGGGACAGAGGTCGTGATCATCAACGCCTCGGAGGAGGCTTCGTTCGAGGAAGAGCTCGTACAGGATGTCCTGGAGATCATCACCGTCTTCTCCGCCCGGCTCTACGGTAGCCGCAGCCACAAGAACCGACAACTGCTGGAGGCCCTCAGGGCAGCGGCGGACGACCTGTAGATCGGGCCAGGTGGCCTCGGGGGAGGTGGCGGCCAGGTGCGGCGCACGGCGAAGTATGCAACCCGTCCGCTCAACCGCGGCAAGCGTGGCCTGCTCCATCAGCTCATCGAGTCCTTCGCACGCCTCAAGGACATCGCGCTGCGCCGTCTCGCAAGAACCCGGGAGTGGGACTTCCTCGACGGCACATGGCATGACTTCCGCGACGAGATGAAGGCGCACTACCGGAAGGGCGTCCCCGTGCACCTGCAGGACCAGGCCGTCAAGGATGCCGTGCAGACCATGCGCCGCTGGATTGACGCCGCGATCGAGCATGCCCACCTCAGGCGGCGGATCTTCGTGCGCTTTGCAGGGGAGCAGCGGCACTATGCCTTCTGGCTGCTCACGAGCTACGAGCGCATCGGTGCCGTGCTGCGCGGGGAAGCGCCCGTGCCCATGTTCGACGTCCGCCCGCCCGAGCGCAGGGAGGCAGTGCGCCTTCTGCGCCGGCTGCTGCGGCGCTCGCTCGGCAAGGCGCCGCGCGTACGTCTGCGCCGCAGCATGGCACTCGACTCCTCGCTCTACCGCGTCTTCGAGCACAACGGGCACCTCTACCTGTCGCTCGCCTCGCTGAGCGAAGGCAAGCGGCTCGTCCTGCCGCTGCGCGGCAGGGGCCGCATCTCGGGCGACATCCGCGTGGTGTTCGACGCGGGCCGCGGGACTGCGTTCGTGCACATGGCCTATGCGGTGCGAGCGTCGGCCCAGCCTGCAACCGGGCCGGCCGTCGGTCTCGACGCCGGCGTGACGGAGGTCCTCGCGGCGTCGAGCGGCGAGAAGTACGGCCAGGGCTATGGCCTCCTGCTCGACCGCCTGAGCCGGGAGACGACGGAGACCGGCAAGGCGCGCAACAAGCTCTTCCAGATCGCAAAGAAGGCAGAAGAGAGGGGTGATACCGCAAAGGCCTCGCGCATCCGGCGCCAGAACCTCGGCCGCAGGAAGCTCCAGGCCAAGCGCCGACGCGGCGAGGCGGCCGTGCGGACGCTGGTCGGGCAGGCTGTGCGGCAGGCGTTGCGCAGCCGGCCCCAGCTGGTGGCGGTCGAGGATCTCTCGCACCTGCGCGGCCGCACCAAGAGCCGCAGACTCTCGCGCATCGTCTCGCGCTGGGCGCGCTCGGCGCTGCGCGAGCGCCTCGAGTTTCGCACCGAGGCGGGACGTTCCCGCCTTGAAACGGTCAACGCCGCGTACACGAGCCAAACCTGTGCCAGTCCGACATGCGGTTTCGTCCACAAGGAGAACCGTCATGGGGACAGGTTTCACTGCCTGCAGTGCGGGCAGGATGGTGACGCGGACGTTGTCGCCGGACTGAACCTCCTAGCGAGGGTGGACGATCCCGACATTCACCTCTGGACTCCCATGGAGCGGGTGAAGGCCATCCTGGAGGAGAGGTTCCGCCGCCGGTGGGAGACTGCGACCCAGGACAGCGCCGCCACCGTATCGTCGGTGGCCTCAGGCCAAGACCGTGCTTGCACGGCCGCTCCCCTCGTGGAGCCGCGGGCCTCGCGCCCGGAGACCATGGTGCTGCCGATGACGGTAACGGAACACCGCTCCCGGCTGGGCTCCACAGACGCCGCAGGGGTGCAACCCTCGTAACCCATTACCCTGCGGTCCCGTCGCGGGCTGTGCGGCTTCGGAGTCCGCACGGAGCCACCCGCGCGGGGGGAGTGCGAACAATGAAAAGCCTTGCCTACACTTGCATAGGCTTTTCAGAGCGGAGCGGGTTCCCGACGCGGTCCGTCAGGCCGCCGGTCCAGCGGGCCCGCGGCCGAGTATTTCCGCGGTGACGCAGGCGCCGTCTTCCAGGAGGGGATCAAGGCCGGGCGGGCCGCCATGCAGGCGATCCTGGCCAGGGATGCGGACCGCGGCGGACACGGTCGGGGAACGGCTCGCGTCGCTGCCCGTCGACCTGGCACGGCACGAGATGATGTTCTTCGCCCACGGGCCGGTCGCACCAGCGGCCTTGCAGGCGATCGTGGGCGAGATCGTCCTGCCGCTCCTGCATGCGAGGAAACAAGGATCTAGACGAGAGGCAGGCCGCCCTCCAGCCGCGCGAGGGCCTGCTCGATGCCCTCGAGGCGGGTTCTGAACGGCTTGTCGGTGTCGTGCAGCCAGACAGTCATCATTGCGCCCATCACCGCTCCGGCGAACGTCAGCACGTCCACGTCGTCGGCCGACCGGCCGGCGCGCTCGGCGATGATCTGCACGAGCTCGCCGACCGACCGGCCGAACTGGTCGAGTAGCCGCGCGTGCAGCTCAGGTATCGCCACGATCACCTCGAGGCGCTGCGCGTCCTCGACCAGATCGTGCTACGCGATTTTTGCGCGGACCTCCGCCAAGGTCTTGTGCAGGTCGGCCAAGGGCCCTATTTTCTTCGGCGGG
>JAJYSJ010000012.1 GCA_021793645.1 Bacillota bacterium | reverse complement strand
ACTGCTTTGCCCTGGGGTCACGCTCGGGTCCAGTCGACCACCCTGGGAGCAGGGGCGGCTCTTGACTCGGTGGAAGCGGGAGACGGTGGGCATGGCGCTGCATGTCAAGAACGACGACAGTACGGGCTGACGCTCTGCAGTCATGGTTGTGCTTCCCAGGACTGCCTGTGTGACGGAGCGATGGCAGTCGGGCACCTGAAGGCTATGTTCGGGGTCAGGGGGAGGAGAGGCACAGATCGCGCACCACATTGGGTCCTCCCTGAACGCGGAGGAGGTTTTGCGTGCCGGCGGCGAGTTTTCCCAAGACCAGGCAGACGGAGGACCATCCGGATGGTGGATGGGGCCCTTTAGGGCTGCGGAGTATGCTCGAAGACACCGCGTCGCCGGATTACGCGAAAGCCGAGGCGCTGAAACAGGCTGATCGAGGCAGGATGGTTGACGTTGATATGGGTCAGGACGCCGGGCTTGCCTTCGCGAGACCACGCAGCCAGGGCGCGCGCGATGCGCTACTGCCCGTAGAGCCCCGTGCCGATCGCCCGCAGGGTGGCGAGGATGCACTGCTCGAGCGCATCCCGCAGGCGCGGCGGATCTGCGCACCAGCGCAGCTGCAGGTACAGACTGCGCAAAAACGTCTTGACGTTCAGGTAGGTCCTGGCACCTTCGTTCTCCGAGGTAGCGGCGCGCCATGTGCCGCCTGCTTGGGGATGGCTGAACCGTTCACACCAGGTGACGATGTGCGCGTGCGAGACCTCCGGTCGGCGTAGCACGGCGAGGCAGGCGTAGGCTAGCCGCTCGTCCTCCTCGTTGATGAACACCTTGGCGCCGGGCCGGAGGAGCCGGTCTGCGACGGCGTGCAGAATATCCTGCAGCCCCTCCGCGGTCGTCCGCGGGTGGCTGCCGAACGCGCCGAGGCAATCCGCAGCGTGCGCCGCAGCGTGCGCCCACCCGCGCCCTGGCACGAAGCCGCGCTCGTCCCGCTCCGCACCGAGGTAGCGCAGCGTCTGGCCCCGCCAAGCATCCAGAAGGGCTGCCGGCAGTCGCGGATGTTTCGCGTCGGCCGCGACTACCTCGCCGAGGATCAGGACGGAGAAGGTGCGCAGGAACACGCTGTCCGTGCCCCGTTCCCCCAAGCCGACCTCAAGGTTACGCGACATCTGCCGTCCCAGCTCGCGCAGGGCGTCAGCGCCGTACCGGCCCTCGCTCACCCAGGTGGCCAGCGTCGCGTACGCGATCTCGTCACGCAGCACGGGATCCACAGAGCCGAGCCATCCGCCGAGTTGCGCTGTCAGCGCCGGCAGATCGCTGCCTTCGGGCAACGCATAGCCGTTCTTGCGAACCGCGATCCAAAATGCTTCATCCATGGCAGCACACCTCACGATACCCACACAGTTTGCCATACCCTGAGGCAGGGCCACCAGGGCACGCGCGAAGTGCAGGGGGAGCGAGGCGCAGGACGGGACACCCGCGTGTGGAAGTGCGATGCATCGGCAGGGGGTGCAGCCGACTTCATCGTGCAGACGACCGAGCTACGGCGAGGGACGGCATGCCCACGACTTCGCGCGGCGGGCTGCACGGTCACCGCACTCGATCTGAAACCTACACCTATCGCTGGGACGATGGGCGCCGAGTGATGAGTGGCGGTCGCTCGAAGTGTGCAACACAGACGGAAGGCAAGCGGCAGGCGCCGCCGCCACGGCAGAGAATACCATCGCATTGGATCCGGCAGCGCGTAGTGAGGCATAAGAGCCTGGGGAGGATGGCGGGCATGCTCGAGCCGAGACCCGAGATCCAGCAACTGCCGCGCTACCGTCCGGGCCGCCCGGAGGGAACGGGGAGTGATCCCGCCGTGAATCTCGCGGCCAACGAGAATGCCTGGGGTCCCTCGCCGATGGTGGCAGGGTGCCTCGCGGAGCTCGGGCTGCACCGCTACCCCGATATGGCTGGCCATCAGCTGCAGGGGAAACTCTCCGCGGAATGGGGACTTGCTTCGGACCAGCTCATGCTGGGGACGGGAAGCGGCCACCTGATCAAGTGCCTCGTAGAGGCGTACGTGCGCCCCGGCGATCGGGTCGTCGTCACGGAGCCAACCTTCTCGCTCTACGGGGTCGACGCGCAGATGATGGGGGGCAGGGTGGTGCCGCTCCCGGGCGACGGGCACGCGGTCCTTTTCGCGTCGCTCCCTGACTTCGTGCGGGAGGTGCGGCCGCGTCTCGTATTCGCCTGCAGCCCGAACAACCCGACCGGTGACGCAATCGACGAGGGGCAGCTCACGGAGCTCATTCGTGCCTTGCCCGCAGACGGATTGGCCGTGGTGGACGAGGCCTATGTCCACTTCGCGGACAAGCCGGCGGATGCGCTGGCCCGCGTCCGGAGCGGTGAGCCGATCGCTGTGCTGCGGACCTTCTCGAAGGCCTACGGTCTAGCCGGGCTGCGCCTCGGCGTGCTCGCGGCACCGCCCGAAGTGATCGCCGCACTCCTGCGCGTGCGAGAGCCGTTTCCCGCCTCGCTGCCCGCCCTCGCAGCGGCCGAGGCCGCGCTGTCGGACCGGACGCACCTCGCGCAAGTCCTCGCCGCGACTCGCGGCGGTCGAGATCGTCTGGAGCGGGAACTGGCGGCAAGAGGTCTGCGGGTCCACCCGGGACAGGGAAACTTCGTCTGGGCGCAGGTGGAGCGAGGTAGCGGCGCCGAACTCGTCGCTGCGCTGCACCGGGAGGGGATCCTGATCCGGGACGGAGCCGGCTTCGGCGTCCCATCCCACGTACGTGTGACCGTCGGCACGCCGGCCGAGATCGATCGCCTGCTCGCAGCATTGGATCGAATCCGGGGGTAGGGCTATGGACCATGAAACGGAGTTTCTGCTCGAGGCCCTGACGGCCATCGCGTCATCCGAGGAGGCGCACCATCTGCTCGAGGATCTCCTCACACCGCGGGAGATCGAAGAACTGAGCCTGCGCATGGATATCGCGCGTCGACTGCATCAGGGGCAGACGTATGAGGTGATTCAGCAGGAGACCGGTGCCTCTTCAACGACGATCAGCCGCGTTCGGCGCGCCCTGATGCGTGGAGCAGGCGGCTATCGGGCCGTCCTCGGCCGTTTGCTGCCTGAGGCGTAGCCCGAGATCGCGGGCCAGTGGTTGACGGGACGAACAGGGCTGTATTACGCTCACACTACTTTATCGCAGTAGAGCAGTAGTGGAGAGGAGTGCAGGGGATGCGGTTGGCACTGGCGACGGGGCGGCTCCAGCAGCCGGGGTGGAAGTGGCTCAATGCGCGGGGGATGGTATTCGGCGCGCCCGGCGGGAGGAGCCTCCTCTTTTCGGCACAGCCTTCCCTGGAGGTTGCGCTCGTGCGCGGGCGCGACATTCCGGAGCTGCTGCAGAGCGGGGTGGTGGACGTCGCGATCGTTGGACGCGACGTCATCGAGGAGTCCGGACTCGATCTGTCGATCGGGGAGAGCCTGGGTTTCGGCATCTGCCGACTGGTGTTCGCGGCGCCCGAGAGATTTCGGCCCGATGGGGTCGAGAGGCTGCGCGTCGCGACCCGCTATCCTGCGCTCACGCGGCGGTGGGCGGCGGCATCAGGGCGGGATTTGGACATCGTTTCGCTGCAAGGGTCGGTGGAGGTGGCGCCCGCGCTCGGCCTTGCGGACGCGGTGGTCGACATCGTCGAGACCGGCACGACGCTGCGTTCGAACGGCCTCGTTCCGCTCGAGGTGCTCTTCGAGTCGTACGCTGGGCTTGCGACGCGCGCAGGGCAGGAGGGCACAGCGCTGGAGATGGTCGCTGGCGGAGCGGCGAGAAGGGATGGGATGGTGCGTGCCGCTGGCGACGCTTGACTTCGAGGAGGTCCTGGGCAGGAGGCGGGGACAAGGTGCGCCTGCCGTGCGCCGGAAGGTGGCAGAGATCGTCGAGGCGGTGCGGGTCGGCGGCGACGAGACCGTACGGGCTCTGACGAGGGAGTTCGACGGTGTGGACCTGCCGGACCCGAGGGTGCCGGCGGCCGATGTGCGTGCGGCCCTGGCGGGTATCGGCGGTGAATTACGCGGGGCGATTGAATTCGCCGCCGAACGCGTGCGGACCGTGTGCAGCGCGGAGAGACCTTTGGCGGTGATCGAGGTGCCGGTGCGCCACGGCGTCCAGGTCCGCATCTACCGAGAACCGATCGAGCGCGTCGCGGTCTATGTGCCCGCAGGGCGTGCGCCGCTGCCCTCCAGTGCGATTATGGGCGTCACGCCGGCACAGGTCGCTGGTGTGCGGGAGATCGTCGTCCTGACACCACCGGGCCCGAACGGCAAAGCAGACAGGACGACGCTCGCCGCGTGCGCCCTGCTGGGCGTCGAGGAGGTCTTTCTCATCGGCGGCGCCCAGGCCGTGGCCGCCGCGGCATATGGCACGAAGACGCTGCGGCCGGTCCACAAGCTGGTCGGGCCCGGCAACATATGGGTCACGGAGGCGAAGCGGCAGTTGCAGGGCGTCATCGGCATCGACGGATTGAACGGCCCGTCCGAGGTCCTGGTGCTCGCAGAACCCCCTGCACCTGCGCAGCAGATCGCCCGCGACCTCCTTGCCCAGGCGGAACACGACCCGGAGAGCTGGGCGGTCCTGGTCACTAGTTCTCCCGAACTCCGGCAGGCCGTGGAGCGAGAGATGGCGCGCCTTGTGCAGGAGTGCGGAGCGGAGGAGATCCTCGGGCGGCCGGGCGTGGGCGTCGTCCTGACCCCGGATGCCGCGGCAGCCGTGCGCTTCGCGGCAGCCTTCGCCCCGGAGCACCTTGAACTGTGGGGAGAGTCCGCCGCATCGGCAACGGCCGTGCGGTCCGCCGGCGCTGTCTTCGTGGCCTGCCCCACCCCTCTCGGGGATTACGCGGCGGGACCGAACCACATCCTGCCTACGGGCGGCAGCGCTCGGTACGCCTCGCCGTTGGGCGTAGAGGACTTCATGCGCAGGCGCACAGAGACGCAAGTGGTCGGGGACGCGTCGTCGGTCGTGTCCGCCGCGGCGACGCTGGCCGACGCGGAGGGGCTCTCGATGCACCGGATGGCACTGCAGGGGTTCCAGGAGGTGATGATGCCTTGGCGGAACGCGCTCCAATCGAGTTGACTCGAACGACCCGGGAGACCGACGTGTGGGTCCGCCTCGGTGGAGAGGGAACGGAACTGTCGATGCCGGTACCGATCCTTCAACACTTTCTTGGGGCCTGCGCTGCGACCTGGGGCACACCGGTCTCGATACGTGCGACGGGGGACGTCGAGGTCGACCCGCACCACCTCGCCGAAGACGTGGGCCTGCTTCTCGGCCAAACGCTTCAGCGCTACCTTCCCGGGTATGCCTCGATTGCGCGCTACGGCTGGTCGGTCGTCCCGATGGACGACGCCCTCGCAGAGGTGGCGCTGGACCTCTCCGGCAGGGCAGGCTGCTTCTCTAGGGGTGTGCCCGAGGGACCCGTCGGGGCTGTGGACGGAGAGGTCTTCCTGGAGTTCTTTCAAGGTTTCTGCCGCGGAGCGGCGTGCACGCTGCACCTCGTCTTTCAGGCCGGCCAGAGCAGACATCACCGGTGGGAGGCGGCGTTCAAGGCACTGGGGCTCGCGTTGCGCGCGGCCGTCCTAGAGCGTGAGGGCGGTGTTTTGAGCACAAAGGGTGTGATCGGGTGATCGCCGTCGTTGACCTTGGCTTTGGCAACTTGAATTCTGTGCGTTGGGCGCTAGAGCGCCTTCGGGCAGAGGTTTTGGTTACTTCGGATCCCGCAGTGCTGCGGGAGTCAAGCGGCATCGTGCTGCCAGGGGTTGGCCACTTTGGAGCGGCCGCAGACCGCCTTGCGGAGAGCGGTCTCGGCCCGGTGCTGCGGGAGCGTGCCGGTGCCGTGCCGATCCTTGGCATCTGCCTTGGAATGCAGCTTCTCTTCGACTGGTCGGAGGAGGGAGGCGAGGGACTGGGCCTTCTGCCCGGCGCGGTTCGGCGGATGGGGTATACCGGCCTGCCGCTGCCTCATACGGGCTGGAACGCGGTCGATGTGCGGCCGGATGCGGGATTCCTCGCGGCGGCCGGCTCCGGGGAAGCGTACTTCGTGCACAGTTATGCAGTCGATCCAGAGGATGGCACCCACATCGCGGCCTATACGGAATATGGGGAGCGGTTCCCCTCAGCGGTGCGCAGTGGACTCATAGCCGGCGTCCAGTTTCATCCGGAGCGCAGCGGGGCATACGGCAGACGGGTGCTTGCGGCGTATCTAGGGGAGGTGAAGGCTTGTTCGAAATCATCCCGGCCATCGACCTCTCGGCTGGACGCGTCGTCCGCCTGAGTCAGGGCGATGCGCGCCGCAGCACGGTCTACGGTGACGATGCGGTGGCCGTCGGCAGGCGCTGGGTTCGGAGCGGTGCGCGGCGGCTGCACGTCGTCGACCTCGATGCGGCCTTCGGTCTTGGGGCCGTTGCGCGAGGGGTGATCTCGGGCCTCGGCTCGCTCGACGTTGCCCTGCAGGTTGGGGGAGGCATTCGCGACATTGGCTCGGCGGTCGCCCGCCTGGAGGCGGGTGCCACCGATGTTGTCGCCGGATCCCTCCTGGCGGCGCCGGAGCGGCTTGCCGCACTCGTCGCGGGTGTCGGCGCCGACCGTATCGTCGGTGCCATCGACGTGTGCCGGGGCGGTCTGCAGATCGCCGGCTGGCGGCAAAAAGCCGCCATTAGGCCGATGGAGGCGTTCGAGATCGCGCGCTCGCTCGGGATCTCGCGGTTTTTCGTCACCGCCGTGGAGCGAGACGGCACGGAGCAGGGGCCGAACCTCTCGCTGCTCCGGCGCTTTCGCAACCGCGGCTGCACGGTGTGGGCATCGGGCGGCATCGGCCGTCTTGAGCACCTTATCGCGGTAGCGTCTCTGGGTCTCGACGGCGCGATCGTCGGCCGCGCTCTTTATGAGGGACGTTTTTCTCTCGAGGAGGCGCTGCGGGTGGTCGCGTGCTGAGACCTCGCATCATCCCCTGCCTCGACGTGGCGGGGAACACCGTGGTCAAGGGCACTCGATTCGAGGAGTTGAGGAACTTCGGCGACCCGGCAGATCTCGCGGCGCGCTATGAGGAGCAGGGGGCCGACGAGATCATCCTCCTGGACGTCACCGCGAGTCTGGAGGGGCGTACACCGTATCCCGCGGTGGTGGAACGCGTCGCTCGGCGTCTCGGGATCCCTCTGACTGTGGGAGGCGGGCTGTCCAGTGCTGATGCGGTTGGTAACGTGCTTGCCGCAGGTGCGGATAAGGTATCGCTCAACACGCCGGCGCTCGCGCGTCCGGAGCTGATCTTTGAGGCAGCGCGCAGGTTCGGCAGCCAGGCGATCGTGATCGCGGTCGACGTGCGTAGGGTGTCGGATGACTGGCAGGTATTCGCCCGAGGCGGCAGGCAGCCGACGACGTGGCACCTTGTGCCATGGCTCGAAACGGTCGCAAGACTCGGGGCAGGCGAGATTCTCCTCACGTCGATCGACCGGGACGGCACCGGCGGCGGCTACGACCTTGAGGCCTTGGGGTGCGCATCTGCGAGCGTACGGCTGCCGATCATCGCCTCGGGGGGGGGCGCATCCCCCGAACATCTCGCCGCGGCCCTCCGGGTTCCGGGCGTCACTGGGGCACTGATTGCAGGAGTGCTGCACACCGGACGGACGACGGTGGGTCGGATCAAGGAAGAACTTCAGGTGATGGGGGTATCTGTGCGTGGAGCCGCGCTTTGATTCTGCAGGACTTGTGCCGGTGGTAGTTCAGGACGTCGATACGGGGGCCGTGCTGATGCTCGCCTATGCAAACGCGGAGGCTGTCGCCCGAACGCGGGAGACGGGCCGCGCGCACTTCTTCAGCAGGTCGCGCCAGGAGATTTGGGACAAGGGAAGGACGTCGGGACAGGTACTGGTGATCGTGGAGATCGCCGCAGACTGCGATGCGGACGCGCTGCTCTACAAGGTGCGCGCACCAAACGGCGCCTGTCACACCGGAGCGTACAGCTGTTTCGGAGACGACGGGCCCGCGGCTGGAGAGTTCGGCCGGCTCTGGGAGACTATGCGCGGTCGCATCGCAGGCGGCGATGCCTCCCGGTCGTATACCAGGAGGCTTCACGAATCGGGTCTGGACCGGGTGCTGCGCAAGATCGCCGAGGAGGCGGGCGAGGTGATCATCGCCTGCAAGGGTGGAGAGGTATCCGAGATCTCCGGGGAGGCGAGCGACCTGATCTTCCACCTCTTGCTCGCCCTGCAGTCGACTGGGGTAGAACTCGCCGACGTGGCGGAGGAACTGAAGCGCCGTGCGCAGAAGGGCGCGGTGGTACAAGCAGCAGACAGCGGGGCCAAGGATTGAACCCGATGGCAGACGCTCTTGTTCGATCGGGCGAATGGTCACTCCTTGGACGCGGTTCCGGTTGAGTGGGGAGGGCTTTGCGATGGGTGGCAGCAGGGGGTCGGTTACGGCCTATTATGCGGACGACTACGCCGCATCTGTCCGCGACTTGCTGTCCTTGGAACGGACAGCGCGCGAAGTGGACTTCATCCTGGCAACCACGGGAGTGCCCGCGGGTTCATCCGTTGTGGTCTGGGCTGTGGCGAAGGTAGACACGCCGTCGAGCTTTGGCGCAGAAGGTACAGCGTCACAGCGATCGATCAGAACCCTGCGTTCATTGCCAAGGGCAAGAGCACGGTGCCTGCAGCGGGCATCCGCTGGATCACTGCGGACATGCGCCGCACGGTGTCCGGCCCCTATGACCTGATCCTGCTGCTCTTTCACTCGTTCGGGTTCTTCTCCGACGATGAGAACGCGGAACTGCTGCGGGCCTGGTGCAGCGAACTCGCACCGTCCGGCCACCTGATCATTGACTTGTGGAACAGGGAGCGCATCCTGGAACGATTTGCACCGCGATCCGTGCGGCGGGTCTCCGCCGAACTTGCCGTCGAGGAGGAGCGGACCTGGGATCCGGCCTCCGAAAGGCTGCAGGTGCGGTACACGTACGACCGCGCCGGCCAAAAGCGTCGGTATGACACGAGCTTCCGGCTATACTCGCGCGAACAGCTGGAGGATCTCCTGCAAGGATGCGGCTGCCGAGTCGCCGGCACCTTCGGCTCGCTGGAGGGCGCGCCTTGTGCGCCGGATGCCCCGCGTCTCGTAGTGTGGGCTAGGAATGCGAGATCGACCCATCGCGCTCCCTGACGAAGGCGTGCCTTCCGCCGCAGCGGTGAGTGCAGTGCCTAAGCGCAGAGATTCAAGAGGCATTTGTCGACTAGACGACGCAAGCGTTGGTAGGGAGGGATGGTGCGGCCATGTACGCCAACCCGATGCCGTTGATCCTGCTCTTCTTCCTCGTGCTGGTCGCCGGAATCTGGATCTGGCTGCGCTATCAGAGAGAGCAGGAGATACTGCGCCGCCTGGATGCCCTGGAGCGCCAAGTGGCCGAGCTGCGAAGCGGGGAGCAGTCCTCGTCGTAGGCCCCACTATGCAGGTAGCCAGCTGACGGCAGCCCCTCATCGGCAGCGCGATGGAGTTCCGGCTCGAGATGGAGCGGGGCCGGCGATGGCTGCCGCTTGGTGGGCTCTTTGCAATGTGCACGAGACGGCAAATGGCAGTGATGCAGGGTGCGCGGTTGGTAGAGGGCCCTCTTCGACCCGAGAACCGGCGCTCGACGCCGGTTCTCGCCGACCGGCACGGAACCATCATCCGATGGCGTGAGGGGTATGCATCGAAGCGGCAGTGCGGGGCATTCTGCACGGTATTCCCGTTGGTTCCGCGGGCCCTGGTCCGAAGGATGACGTTTCCTTCACGTTAGGGTAAGGTTTATAAGGAGACATCGCCTCTGGGTTCCTTAGACTACGCTGCGGGCGCCGTTTCGCACGTGTCTAACGATCGGGCGGGAGCCTCGCGCCCGTGGGGCACTCGTCACTCCGCTGCCGGCGCGCTCGGGGCCGGCAGCGTCGCGTTTGGCAGGGGACCTGGACTCGCCCGGAGCACTCGTCTGGAAGGGTACGCATCCGGCAAAGTGCAGCCGAAACGGTGCTTCGGCTGCGTCACTACGATTCCGGAGGTGTGCGCTTGAGAGAACAAGACCACGCCGCTCGCAAGGAGATTGGCCCTCACTACAAGTGGATCGCACTTTCCAACACCACGCTCGGCATGCTGATGGCGATGCTGAACGCATCCAGCGTGCTGATCGCGCTGCCCGCAATCTTTCGGGGCATTCACCTGAACCCACTCGACGCAGCGAACTTCAGTTATCTGCTCTGGATCCTCATGGGCTACCTCTTGGTCACTGCGGTCCTCGTGGTCACCGTGGGTCGCATTGGGGATATCTTCGGCCGCGTTCGCATGTACAATCTTGGTTTTGCGATTTTCACCGCGGGTTCAATTGCACTGTCGCTGACCTGGAGCACCGGCACAGCCGGTGCGATCGAGCTGATCGCGTTCCGCATGGTGCAGGCGGTCGGCGGCGCGCTCTTGATGGCGAATTCCGCTGCCATCCTGACGGACGCCTTCCCGGCCAACGAGCGCGGCATGGCCATGGGCGTCAACCAGATCGCCGGTCTCGGCGGCTCGTTCATCGGCCTAATCCTTGGCGGGCTCTTGGCGGTGATCGACTGGCGCTGGGTGTTCCTGATCAACGTGCCGGTCGGTTTGTTCGGTACGGTGTGGGCCTACCTGCAACTACGGGAGATGGGCGAGCGCCACCCAGAGCGGATCGACTGGCTCGGCAACATCACCTTCGCAGCAGGGCTGACTGCCCTTCTCGTGGGCATCACCTATGGCATCAAGCCGTACGGCCATTCGACGACGGGCTGGCTCAGCCCGTTCGTGCTTTCTACAATGATCGGCGGACTGGTGCTTCTGGTGATCTTCGTGCTGATCGAGCGCAGGGTAAAGCAGCCGATGTTCAACCTGCACTTGTTCAGCATCAGGGCGTTCACCGCCGGGAACATCGCCGGACTGCTATCCGCGATCGGGCGCGGCGGTCTGCAGTTCATGCTGATCATCTGGCTGCAGGGGGTCTGGCTGCCGATCCACGGCTACACCTTCGCACAGACGCCGCTATGGGCCGGCATCTATATGGTGCCGCTCACGGTCGGATTCATCATTGCTGGCCCGCTGTCCGGCTACCTCGCGGACAGGTACGGCGCGAGGCCGTTCGCGACGGGCGGCATGCTGCTCGCGGCGGTTACGTTCGCGCTGCTGATGGGCCTGCCTGCAAACTTCTCCTATCTGCCGTTCGCTGTGGTGCTGTTCTTCAACGGCATCGCCTTCGGGCTGTTCAGCGCTCCGAACACGACCGGAATCATGAACAGCGTGCCGGCACGCAACCGGGGCGCCGCATCGGGCATGCGGGCAACCTTTCAGAACACCGGCATGCCGCTCTCGATCGGTGTGTTCTTCTCTCTGATGATCGTTGGCCTCTCATCGACCGTGCCGAAGACGATGTTCTCCGGACTGACGAGCCACGGCGTGCCTGCGAGCCTCGCGATGCCCCTCTCCCATCTGCCGCCGGTCAGCTACCTCTTCGCCGCATTCCTCGGCTACAATCCTCTGAAGACGCTGCTTGGCCCCAAGGTGCTTGCAGCTCTGCCGGCCGCGGACGCGCGCACCCTTACGGGCCGAGACTTCTTTCCCCACTTGATCTCCGGCCCCTTCAAGCATGGCCTCATCGTCGTGCTTACGTTTTCCATCGTCATGTGCCTGATCGCGGCGGCCGCGTCTTGGATGCGAGGAGCACGGTTCGTCTACGACGAGCAGGAGGAACCGCAGGTCTAGTCACCTGTCATTGCGCAGCGGCCCCGCTGCACTCGCAGCGCGGATTCGCGTCGAACACGGAGGGAGAGGAGCTGCCGCATGCGCTTCAGCGGGCGGGCGCTTAGCATCATCGAGACGGCGCGGGCGGCGCTGCCTGTAGGTAGGCAGGCAATGGAGCCGCCAGATATCATGCTCGGCGCGCACCTGCTGCGCGGTGGCGTGCTGGATGAACTCTACCTGCACGGCCAGTTCGACCTCGCAGCGATCCGGTTGGAGGCGCAGCGTGCGGCAAGTCTGGCGCGGGGACCGGGTGTTGCGGTCGCGCCGCTCCCAGGACTGTTCTCGCCCGCGTCGCAGGCGGCGCTTGCGCGGGCACAGGCCTTGCAGCGTGACCACGGGCAGGACCGCATCGGCACAGGAGAACTCCTGCGCGCGCTGCTTGAAGACCCGGTCGGCGCCGCTCTCCTCACGGCGTCGCGGTCCGGACTTTCCAGGGATGCGGCGCTCGAACTCGTTGCGGTGCCGCGCGACCTCATCGTCCGCCTGACCGGGTTCGCCGCGAGTGTGGGAGAGGGGGGCGCGGGAACTGTCGTTCGCCGCGCAGACCCGGCGGACCGCGATGCGCTGCTCGCCTTCGTGAGGCGGGAACACGGCGAGCGCTGGTCATCCAGGTGGCATACGGTCTCGCCAAGGCCCAAACGCCTGTGTTCCTCGCGCAGGTGGACGGTGAGATCGCAGGCTTCGCCTGCTACGACGTCGCGCATGAGAAGAAGGGCGTTTTCGGCCCTATGGGGACAGCAAGCGGCCGCCGCGGCGAGGGCATCGGCAAACTGCTCCTGCTGAACTGTCTTTGGGACATGCAGCTGCACGGCTATGACTATGCGATCATCAAGAACGCGGGCCCGCTCGAGTTCTACGAGGCGGCATGCGGCGCTGTCCCGATACCCAAGGCGCTGATACGTACCTCGGGTAGGTAACGGGGCCTAGCGAAGGAAGGGGCCCGCTGCAGTCGAGGCCCAGTCGAGCAGGATGCGGCGCTGGTGGCGGTGCAGCGCGGTCTCCTCAAGCAGTGCTTCGCGCGAGAAGAAGGCGTGTTTTAGCGACTCCCCATTGGAGGGGCGCAGCACAGGCCGTGTGACGCCGCCGCGCAGCACGAACTGCACGCTGAAAATCTGGTCTCCGTTCGGGTAGTCTCCGAAACCTTCAGGTCCGCTGTACACGCCGAAGAAGGCTAGCTCTCCCAGCGAAAGGCCGGTCTCCTCGGCGCCCTCGCGGCGCAGGGCGTCCGCAACGTACTCGCCGGGTTCAATCAGCCCGCCGGGGACACCCCAGACGACGAAGGCCGTGCCCTCCTGCAGCGCCGCAAGGGCAGCGGGCTGCGATGATTGCACTTGGCCTGGCGGGCGGAATCCTGACAGTCGTCCAGGCACTTCTCCTGAGCCGGATCATCAACGCCGTATTCTTGCAAGGCGCGGGGCTCGCTCTGCTCACGCCTCAGTTCGCGCTCCTCGCCGCCGCATTCCTGCTGCGGGCAGCGTTCGGCTTCGGGCGCGATGCATTCGCAGCCTCGTTCTCCGCGAGGGTGCGTGGCGACCTGCGGCGACGTCTGCTTCGGCACCTCTTCGACCTTGGCCCTATCCACATGGGCAGCGAGCGCACCGGAGAACTGATCACGACTGCACTGGACGGCGTAGACGGCCTCGACGGGTACCTGGCGCGCTATCTGCCGCAGATCGCGTTCACCGCCGCGATACCGCTGATCATACTCGTGGCGGTGTTCCCACAGAGCCTTGTGGCAGGTATCGTCGTCTTCGCCACTGCACCGCTGCTGCCGATCTTCACGATCCTGATCGGGCGAGCGGCGGAGGCGCGCACCAAGCGGCAATGGGCGATGCTCCAACTGCTCGGAGGGCACCTCCACGACGTCTTGCAAGGCCTCGTGACACTCCAGCTCTACGGACGCAGCCGGCATCAGATCCAGGTGATTGCCGAGGTGGGGGAGCAGCATCGGCTTGCAACGATGTCCACTCTGCGTCTCGCCTTCCTCTCCGCCTTGGCGTTGGAGTTCCTGGCGTCGCTGAGCACAGCCATGGTGGCCGTAGCGATCAGCCTTGCGCTGCTGATGGGTCAGATCGGGTTCACATCGGCGCTCTTTATATTGGTGCTCGTCCCTGAGTTCTACACTCCACTGCGCGCGCTGGGAGCGGAGTTGACGTCAGCGGGCTTGCGGCGGCGGAGAGGATCTTCGCTACGTTGGACACGCCGCTGCCTGCCACACGGTCGCAAGGCGCTGAACTGGCCCCGGCTGCTCCGCTCTTCATCACCCTGCGCGGCTGGGCTGGACCTACGAGAACGCGCAGCAGCCGGCTCTTCAGGACCTGAGCTTCACCTGGGCACCAGGGGAAACCCTCGCGCTAATTGGCGGGAGCGGCGCGAGCAAGACGACCATCCTCCACCTGCTGCTTGGCTTCCTAGCGCCGCAGAAGGGAGAGGTCTCAGTTGACGGCGTGCCGCTGCGGGAAATCTCGCTCGATGTCTGGCGCAGGCGGATTGCCTACGTGCCACAGGATCCCGTGATCTTCCCCGGCAGCGTGGCGGAGAAAATCCAGCTTGCGCGCCCGCAAGCGAGCGACATCGATGTCGCACTCGCTGCGCAGGCCGCGTGCGTCCACGACGTGATCGCTCGCCTCCCGGAGCGCTACGCCACGCGCATCGGGGAGGACGGGCACGGACTGAGCGGCGGAGAGCGCCAGCGCATCGCGGTTGCGAGGGCATTCCTGAGCGATGCGCCGCTACTGCTGCTCGATGAGCCCACGGCAGGCCTCGACCCGGAGCACGATCAGGCGATCTCTCAGGCCATGGCAGACCTGATGGGGCGGCGCCGCACCCTGATCGTCACGCACCGGCTCACGTTCGCACGCCGCGCATCGCGCATCCTCGTCATGCAGGACGGCCGCATCGCGGAGACGGGCCGTCATGAGGATCTCCTCGTCCGCGGCACCGTCTATCCGCTGCTTGGCTTCCTCGGGCGCCTGCGAGGCCGCCTCGTACTCGCGCTGCTGCTCTCGTTCCTGACGGTCGGCGCAAACGTCGGCTGATGGCGACGTCTGCGTATCTGATCAGCCGTGCGGCACAGCATCCGCAGACCATCCTGCTCCTGATGGTTCCGATCGTCGGCGTGCGCTTTTTCAGCATCGGGCGCGCCGTCTTCCGCTACCTGGAGCGGCTAGCATCGCACGATGTCACCTTTCGCATGCTCGCAGCAATCCGTGTCTGGCTCTACGCGCGGATCGAAGCGCAGCCGCCGCTGATCGCCGCGAGCCATCAGCGAGGCGATCTCCTGAGCCGCGCGGTGCATGACGTGGATATGCTGCAAGACTTCTATCTTCGTGCTCTTCAGCCGACGGCCGTGCTCATCCTGACAGCCGGTCTCGTGCTGACCGTCTTCCGGCACTTCTCCCCGATGCTCGGAGCAGCACTCGCGGCGGTGCTGCTCGCAGGTGCCGTTCCGGGATTGCTGCAGTTCGGTATTGGGCTGCGGCGCGGCGGGGAGCTTCACGCCGCGCGGGCTTTCCTGAGCGCAGAGCTTGCCGAGGGGATCCGGGGCGCTGCGGAACTGCTGACATGGGGCCGCGTGCAAGACTTTCTCGATCGGATGGACCGCGCACAGAGTACGGCGCTCTCGGCGCAGGTGCGGCTGCGGCTTTCCAGCGCGTTTGGCAGCGGGCTCACCAGTGCGTTCGCTGGCTTTTCGTCACTGCTCGTCTTGTGGCTGGCCATTCCCCTCGTTCGGCAGGGTGTTCTCCCTGGTCCATACCTCGCCGTCGCGGCGCTCACAGCGCTCGCCGCATTCGAGGCGGCGGTTCCGATGCCTCAGGCCGTGCAGGCGATGGGGACCTGCAGCGCCGCTGCGCGACGCATCCGCTCCGTTGCAGAGGGAACGCCATCCGCGGCCCGCGAATGCGAACTGCCGGTCGGGAACGGGTTGGAGCTCTTGGACGTCGCGGTGCGCTACCCAGGTGCCGACGGATGGGCGGTGAAGGACATTTCGCTATCGCTTCCACAGGGGCGGCATGTGGCGCTTGTGGGGCGCAGCGGCTGCGGAAAGACGACGCTGCTTTCCGCATTGCTTGGCATCGTGCCGTATGCCGCGGGCTCCGTGCGCCTGGGTGGGGCGGAGGTTGCGCGGACGGCGCGAGAGCTCCTCTACGAGCGCGCGGCGGTGATCAGCCAGTCCACCGACCTGTTCCATGCCAGCCTGCGAGACAATCTGCGCCTTGGGCGCCCACAGGCGAGCGAGGCCGAGATCCTGCGGGCGGTATCCGCCGCGCGGCTGCAAGGGCTTCTCCTGCAGCTGCCGCAGGGTCTTCAAACGCCCCTCGGCGAGCAGGGTTCACGGCTCTCTGGCGGCGAGCGTCAGCGCGTTGCGATTGCTCGCGCGATCGTGCGGGATGCTCCAATCCTCCTGCTGGACGAACCGACCCGCGGTCTCGACCCCGTCACCGAGAACGAGATTTGGTCGTCGCTTGAGGAACTCGGCGCGGGTCGAACGGTTGTGCTGGCGACCCATCGGCTGCAAGGGCTCGACCGCATGGATGAGATTCTGGTCCTTGATGCTGGCCGCATCGTCGAGCGTGGCAGCCACCGAGAACTGCTGGCGCTCGGTGGTGCATATCATCGCATGTGGCATGCAGAGCGCGATCGCATCGCGCGGTGATCAGACGCCAGTCCGATCGCGGCTGCGTTGGGAGAAAGCGCCTCAGTATCCAGTGGCGGAAGACCATGGTCATATGGACTGGAATTGGATACAATACCGATGGTGTGGAAGGATACGGCAACAAGCCGCTCTGGAGGGGGGACAGATTGCCCGAGGCGGTCGGCAGCGTGCCGTGAAGTGCCCACCAAGTGACCGGAGCGGGCAATCGTTTGCGGACGAGCTGCGCGGATTTTGCGCGGCACAGCCAAGGGAGGTCTTTTGTAGTGTCTCTGTTTACGCACACCGCTTTCTGGCCGATCGCAATTGGCTTCTTCGGCCTCGGAACCGGATACTTCATCTGGGGCGGCCAGGCCCTGTTCGGCTTCCCGAAGGCTAGCCCTGAGGTCAACAAGACCATGGGCATGTGGGGCTTTTGGTTGCCGGGCTTCATGCAGTTTCTGACCGGCGTGTACCTGATGGTCGGTCTGACCTGGTTCCAGGTCTTCACCAACGCCGCCCCCCTTTACATGGCGGCACTGGCGTTTACGTCCTACGGTATCCACTGGTTCGCAATGGCGCACCGCCGTTTCATCGGCGCGAGCGGTGCACCGGACGCCTGGATGGGCATTGCATTTTTCTTCATCTCGCTGCTGGGCGCGATCGTGTTCGGGGGCGTTGGCGACACGCCGGTCATGCTTCTGTTCATCGGCCTCGCAGTGATCTATCTCTTCGAGATTCCCACCCGCTTCGGCAAGTGGGCCGGGGGCACGAAGGCGGTCGGCTTCGTCCAGTTCGTTCTTGCTATCTGGCTGATGTACCTGACCTTCGCCGTCACGCTGAACACCTCGCTTAGCTACCACTGGTGGGTATAGTCCCATCTTCCTGCGCCGCGCGCTTCGCGCGCGGCGCCTCTTTTTTTTTGGTGTATGCTGCGCAATGATGAACAGCAGGAGAGCAGGAGAGCAGGAGAGCAGGAGAGCAGGAGAGCAGGAGAGCAGGAGAGCAGGTGATGCAAGATGGCTGAGGCGACTTCCTTTGCCCCACCCACGGCGCTACGCCCGGTGCTGCGCGTCGGGCCAGGCGGTGCCGACTGGGTGATGGACGAGGTTGCGACGGAAATGCCGCTCACTCTCTACGTCAATAACGTCGAAGTCGCAACCCTCGTTGCGACGCCGACAGATCTCGAAGATCTCGTGTACGGCTTCATGGTCTCTGAAGGCATCGTCGCCAACCCGCAGGCAGTGCGCCTCGTTGAGATCGACGCCGAGGCCCAGACCGCACGGGTCCTCGCGGACGCGGACGTCTCCCTTGCCGCGCAGAAGATGTTCGAGCGGCGCTACATCGCTTCGTGCTGCGGCAAGGGACGCGCCAGCATCTACTTCGCAAGCGACGCCTCCGCGCTCGAGCCGATCACCGGGGGACCGACCCTTACGGCCGAAGCGGCGCTCGCACTTGTTCAGCATCTGCAAGGGGAGTCCGACATCTTCCGCCGCACCGGTGGCGTGCACAACGTGGCGCTTGCGCATCCAGACGGGTCGCTCGTGGCGGCGCGCGCGGACATCGGCAGGCACAATGCGCTCGACAAGCTATACGGGCACTGCCTGCAGCAGGGGATCCATACCAGCGATCTCGTTTGCGTGCTCTCGGGTCGGGTCTCCTCCGAGATGCTGCTCAAGGCGGCCAAGCTGCGTGTGGCGATCGTCGTCACCAAGGCGGCGCCGACGGAACTCGCTCTGGCGCTCGCCGAGGAGGTCGGCGTGACGGTCGTCGGCTTCGCGCGCGGCGAGCGGATCAATGTCTACACGCATGCTGAAAGAATCCTTGTTGCGCGCTGAGTTGGCCGGGGAATCCCGGCGGCGCCGATGATCGGGGCAGTCCTGTGCGGAGGAAAGAGCCGGCGCATGGGGTCGCCCAAGGCGCTTTTGAGATGGGGAGACACGGACCTCCTGGGCCACGCTCTGCAGCGTTTGGCTCGGGCGCGCCTGCCCGCAGTGTGCCTCGGACCGGCGGACTGGGCAACGAGTCACGGCGCGGCCGCCCTGCCGGACGCCTTCGGGGATGCCGGGCCGCTTGCTGGCGTCTTGTCCGCGTTGCGGCAGGATGACGTCTTCGTCATTTCGGTGGATATGCCACTCCTTACGGCTGACGAGATCAGCGCTCTTGCCGACTACGGTCGCCGCGAGGCCGCGCTCACGCTGCCAGCCGAGGACGGAATGCTGCGTGCGCTTTGCGGATATTGGCCCGCTGCGCTTGCGGCGTCGCTTGAAGCGTACCTCGCTGGCGGCGGACGACGGGTCATCGGCTTCGCCCAGACCGTGGCGCATCGCTTCCTGGCACCGGCCGACCTTCGCCGCATCGGCATAGCGCCGGAGCACCTCGACGGCTTGAACACGCCGGATGAGTACAGAGCGGCCCTCGCTGCCGCGGACCTCGGGCAGGGGGGAGACGCTTGATCGTCGTCCAGTTTGCCGGCTTCTCTCGCAGCGGCAAGACAGAAGTTTGTCTACGCCTCGCGGAGCACGCTGCCCGCGAGGGGCGCCTTGCCTATGTGAAGAGCCACCACGCCGGACTGGAGCGTCCCGGCAGCAACACGGAGCGCATGGCGCAGCACGCCGCGCTGCGGCTGCTCGGAGGGAGCGACGGCATGCTGCGTCTGGGCGGCCGACCGACGCTCGCAGAGCTCCTTGAGGAAGCGCAGCGTGCTGAGTGCGATGTGGTCATCGTCGAGGGCTTTAAGCACACGGCAGGGCTGAAGACATGGCTACGCCGCGACGCCAAAGATGTGCCGCCCGAGGGCGTAGTGGACGTCGCGCTGGATCTGACGGGCACCCAGGCTCTCGAGATGCTGCCGCAGGAGCTTTGGAGCATCGCGCCGCGTCGGACGGTCTGATTCAGCCGCCGATGTGGAACATTTCGACCTTCTTCACATCCGTCATGGCGCTGGTCGCCCGCAGTTCGGAATAGCGGTCATCGCGTGCCTGCCAGATGCTTTGCAGCCGGGCGTAGATCTCTTCGTCTGCGGCCCCATCGCGCAATAGAGCCCGCAAATCGTGGCCCTTCGTGCCGAACAGGCACGTGAATAGCTGTCCCTCGGGCGATAGGCGCGCGCGCGTGCAAGAACCGCAGAACGGCTGGCTGATCGAGGAGATGACGCCGATCTCGCCCTGGCCATCGATGTAGCGATGCCGCGTCGCGACTTCTCCGTAGCGGTGCGCTTCGACCGGCTGAAGCGGCCAGAGCTCGGTTATGCGCGCCAGGATCTCCTGCGCCGGAACGACCTCCTGCAACTGCCAGCCATTGAGGTTGCCGACGTCCATGTACTCGATATAGCGCAGAACGTGGTCCGTGCCTCGGAAGTGCTCTGCCATGGGCACGATCTGGCTGTCGTTGAGACCGCGGCGCACCACCATGTTGATCTTTACGTTCAGGCCAGCGGCAGCGGCGTCGTCGATCGCCTGCAGGACGCGAGCGACAGGGAAGCCGACGTCGTTCATCTTCTGGAAGACGTCCTCGTCCAAGGCGTCCAGGCTGATGTTGATGCGCTGCAATCCAGCCTTGCGCAGCGCCTCGGCCTTCTTCGGCGTCAGCGTCGAGGCGTTCGTTGTCAGCGCGAGGTCTTCGATGCCGGGAATGGCGGAAAGGCTCTCCACCAGATCCTCGAGATGCGGGCGCAGGAGCGGCTCTCCGCCGGTAAGCCGGATCTTCCTGACGCCCAGCCTTGCGAACTGACGCGCCAGACGCTCGATTTCGTCGAACTGCAATAGTCCGTCATGGCCGACAAAATGATAACGCGTGCCGAAGACCGCTTTCGGCATGCAGTAAACACAGCGGAAATTGCAATGGTCGGTCACTGAGATGCGCAGGTCGCGCATGGGCCGATGGAGGCTATCGAGAACCTGCGGCTCCGCAGGTGTTTGCGTATTGCGCGGTGGATTACTGTTCGCCACTTGGCCGTTCCCCCTGATGGCACCTTACAACACTTCGCGTTGTTGCGCATGCTAAGTCTAACCTAGGACAGGCGCGCTCTGCATCTTGAGCGCACATCGATATCGTGACATGGGTCACGGCGACGGCACTGGCTGGCGTGCATGCTTCCACTTGGCGAGAGCGTCCTGATACTTCGGACGCGTCGCGCAGGAGGTGGGCCCAATGGTTTACAGGCTGTCCGAGCATGTCGCGTTTCGCGCCGACAAGCCTGCGTCGGAACTGATCGCAGAGTACGAGGGTACGCGCGTCGCTGTCTTCTCCATGGAACCGGGGCAAGTCGTGCCCGCACATACGTCTCCCGCGACCGTCTTCATGCTGGCCTACTCCGGGAGAGGTGTACTGCGCTCCGGCGAGGAGTCGTCCGAGGCGAAACCAGGAGATCTCGTCATCGTCCCGCCGAACGTGCCCCACGGAATGGCGGCTGGTGACGAGCAGTTCGTCGTCTTGGCCTTCATCCAGTTCCCGAAGGAGGGATGAGGTGATCACTCCAGAGGACAGCGTCGACAGCGTATTGCGCCTCGGTCCGGCGTACGCGAAGCTGCTCGGCGAACTTGGCTTCGACACCTGCTGCGGCGGCCACCGGTCGCTATCGTCCGACGCGCAGGAGCACGGGATAGAGATTTCCAAGGCGCTTGCGCGCCTGCGGGCACTCGAGGCGGGCCAGGGCGATGCAGATCAGTAGGACGGTTATGTGGTACCTGCGCATGAGTGTTGTCTATCTCGTGATCGGCACAACGCTCGGTGCCTACATGGGCCTCGGGTACGCGGGCATCCTCCCCGGCCAGGACCCTTCGGAGGGCATGGTGCTGGTGCATGTGCACCTGCTGCTCGTCGGCTTCGTCTCGATGATGATCTTCGGCATCTCCTACCATGTACTGCCGCGCTTCGCCGGGCGCGGCCCCGACCCATACAGTCCGCGCGCGGCGGTGGTGCAGTTCTGGGTCCTTAATGCGGGGCTCGTGGCGTTCGCCGCGGGACTGTGGACGGGGAGCGCATGGGCGATCGCGACGGGCGGAGTCCTGATGCTCTCGGGGATGTACATCTACGCCTGGAACGTGTGGCGCACACTCTCAGCCGATTAGGGCTGCGGCTCCTCGTGCCAGTGCTCAGCCCCATCCGGCGCGATCTCGCGCTTCCAGATCGGTGCGCGTACCTTAATCTCCTCGATCACCTGACGGCACGCGGCGAACGCGTCACCGCGGTGCGGCGCGGAGGCAGCGATGCCGACCGACGCTTCTGCGAGTTCCAGGGTGCCGATGCGATGGAAAAGCGCGACGCGACTGCCAGGGTAGGCCGCCTCGGCTTCCCGGGCGATCGAGTCGAGCTCGCGTTCGGCCATCGGCTGGTATGCCTCATATTGCAGGCGCGCTGTCGGCCGGCCCTCGAACTCGTTGCGCACGGTGCCGAGGAACAGGCAGACGGCACCCTGGCTGGGGCCTTGGACGGCTTGAACGAGCGCGGCCGCGTCGACCGCTTCCGGGCCGATCAGCGCTGCACCACCGGATACGGGTGGGATCACGGCCACCTCGTCGCCGTCGTGCAGGGCGTCTTCAGGCGCGGCGTAAGCCTCGTTTCGCGCCAGCAGGAATGTCGGCACGCGCGAGCCGAGCAGGACGGCGAGGCGCTCTTTGAGTTCAGCGACGGTCGTGCCGTCGGGAAGATCGAATGATTCGCTCGCTTGTCCCCGAGCGCTTCGGGCGTGAGCGAAGTAGAGTACGGCAACCTTCAAGCGGGAAAGCCCCCTTTGCTCCTCAGCATACGGCGGGGGGTGGCAGTCGTCACGCTCCTGGCGGCCCGAGCACGTAGACGTTCAGCTTCTTGATGCCGAAGTTCGCCGTCTGTTGGGTGTCGAGGTTAAAGAAGAGATCGATGCGGTCCCCGATGATCGCGGAGCCGGTGTCGGCCGCGAGGGCCGGCCCATAGCTCTCGACGTACAGGCGCGTCCCCAGCGGGATGACATTCGGGTCGACAGCGACCATCCCCTTCGTGAGCGGAGCGCCATTCAGTCTGGCTGTGGCTCCCCACGGCCCGTTCTGAGCGTAGCTTGCGTTGTACGCGGTTGCGACGAGCGTCAGACGGCGAGAGTAACGGTAGAGCACGCCGCCGCGCATCAGGTAGTGCGGCTTCGCAGTGCCGACGAGGATCGTCGTCGGCTGCGGGGGAGTCAGGGGAACCCGCTGCACGGAGAGGGAACGCGCGAGACCGTCCGATGCGACGTGGATAGGGTGCTCCACTGCTACTGTTCCGGGCTTGCCCGACGAGACGATGCGGCGCTCGCCGGTGAACAGTGTGGAGGTCTTCTGCTGATGAACGGGCGGCGAGACTTTGTGCACTGTGCGCGCCCAGAACAGAAGGCCGTTGCCTGTCGGCTGCGCAGCGCCGTGGACGGGCAGGCGAAGCTGTGCGAACACGAGTTGCTCAGGAGAGCGCGGCGGCTGCACGAGTGCGCTGAGGGCGGCGATCAGCAGGAAAAGCCCTGCGGCAAACAACCTATGGTGCAATTGAGGAGCCCTCCAGCGCTGCGAGCCGCGCGGCGAGATCGGGGAACGTCTGGAGCCAGAGCAGCGACTGCCCGGTCCCCGCGATGACCAGCACGCGCTCCTCTCGCGGCTGCGCGCCGGCGAAGGAGAGCAGCTCAGCATCGAGCCTTTCCCCCATGCCGCGAAGAGAGAACCGGATGCCGCAAAGGCGCATCCGCCCCTGCGCTTTCGCAGCTTCGGCCACAGCCTTGGTATAGGGTGAGAGAACGTCCAATTAGGTCGCCTCCGATGGCTCTAGTCTTGCGCGGCTGGCTAGATGGAATGCGCACCTCAGGGCGGCCGCCAGGCGTCATTCCCTGCGTTGGGCTGGTGTAGTATTCTTGGCCAGGCCGGACAGAATGCCCAGCCGGCCCCGTACGCGGCAGGGGATGGCAGTTCCGGAGCCGAACCGTTTCGACAGGAGGTGGACGTGCACACGTGTCCCCTACGAAGGCAGAGGGCGTGTTGTTGCTGTCCGCGATGTACGGTGAGGGGCACCGCCGGGCCGCACAGGCAGTCGGACTGGCCCTCGATGAGTTGAAGCCAGCGCTGATGCATTGGGAAGAGGACTACTTCGATTTCGTCGACCATCGGCTGAATCGGCTCGTCGCGCGCACCTACGTGCTCAGCGTGCGACACATGCCGGTCATTTGGGACGCGTTCTATCGCGGCACGTCGCACATCGCACCGAATTCGTCGATGCAGCGCTTCCTCAATGGCCTCGGCAGGCGCCGGCTGCTGCGCCACCTGCAGGAGCGCAGGCCGCGCGTCGTGCTGAACACATTCCCCACTCCTGCAGGCGTGCTCTCCACGCTGCGCGGCTACGGTGAACTGTCCTTGCCGAACCTCGTCGTGGTCACTGACTACACGGTCCATTCCCAGTGGCTGCATCCTCACGTGGACCGCTACTACGTGGGTTCGGACTCGGTGCGCGAGGGCATGATCCGACGTGGTGTGCCTGGAGAGAAGATTCTCGCCACGGGCATTCCCACCCATCCTCGCTTTCGCGAACTGCCAGCACGGCAGGAGATGCGCGCTGCACTCGGCCTGGACGAACGTCCGACTGTGCTGGCGATGGCGGGTGCCTACGGCATGATCGGCGGGTTCCCCGACATCGTCAAGGCACTGATGGAAGAGGATCTGCCATGCCAGATTCTCGTGGTCGCCGGTCGTGACCCGCAACTGAGAGCGGCGCTCGAGGCGCTGCCGCAGGGCAAGCGCACGACGCTGCGCGTGTTCGGGTTTGTCGAAGACATCGAGCGTCTCTACGCAGCAAGCGACTTCGTGTTCGGCAAGTCGGGAGGACTCACGGTTACGGAGACGCTGCAGTGCGGCTTGCCGATGCTGATCTTTCGACCGATCCCTGGGCAGGAGCAGGTCAACGCCGCGTTCGTCTCCGATGCGGACGCGGGCGTGTGGGTGCGCGACCCCGAAGATCTCGGGCGCACCTTCCGAATGTTCGCGACAGACCCCCAGCTACGCGAGAGGCTTTCCCAAGGTGCGCGCCGCTTGGCGCGCCCAGATGCCGCCGCGGCGATCGCGAAGGATGTGGCATATTGGCACGATCGCTGAAGCTGGGCATGATCGTCTTTTTCGGCGAGTTTGTGCGCACCGGCGTGCTGATCACACTGCTGCCCGCGCTGGCGACGCAGCGCTGGCACGTCGGCATCGATGCCGCCGCATGGGCGATCTCGGCGCACTACCTCGTGGACACGATCGGCCGTGCCCCCGCGGGCTGGCTCGTGGATCGGTGGGGTACGCGGCGACCTCTTGCAGTCGGCATGCTGATTGCGATCATCGCGCTCACGCTGCTCTTCACGATCGGAAACCGCGTGCCGCTATTTGTGCTCACCGGCCTCTACGGCATCGGCACAGCGCCCCTGTGGCCGGCGACGGTAACGGAAGCGACCGGTGACCGGAACCAGAGCGTCGGCGGCGCGATGGGCTATGTGTTCGCTGCTTGGCTCGTGGGAGCTGGCCTCGGTCCGGTGCTCACGAACGTGCTGGTGCATCACGACTTCTACTACGCCTTCATCCTGCTCCTCGGAGTGCAGGCCATCGGGGCGGTCTGGGCACCCCTCGTCACCGGCTTCACGAAGCGCCTGCGCCGACCGTCGACGCCGCTGCACGCGCTGCTGTCCGCTCTCTGGCGGGTGCGACCGCTGCTGCCGGGAATGTTTGCCCAGACCATGTCCCTCGGACTCTTCTTGCCGATCATCAACGTCTTCGCGCAGAGGGTGCTGGGACTCAACCCCTACGGCTACGCGGAGCTGCTCTTCGGCGCAGGCGCTGTCGCAGTGCTCCTGATGGTACCGCTAGGACATCTTTCGGATCGCATCGGCATCAAGCTGCCGCTCGTGGTCGGCTTCGGACTGGCGAGCGTCGCAGTATTCCTTTTGGGCGGAGCCCGCAGCTTTGACAGCGCGCTTGGCTTCGGCATCCTGGCAGCGCTGGCCTACGCATTCATCCTGCCGGCCTGGAACTCGCTGCTGGCATCTGTCGCTCCGGGCGGAGCGGAAGGCTCGCTCTGGGGTGTCTTCATGTCGGTCGAGGGACTGGGACTTGCGGTGGGCCCGGTTCTGGGCGCCCGGGCCTGGGACAGGTTCGGCGTCCGCGGGCCGTTCGCCGCGGCCGCAGTTTTGCTTGGCGTGATGGCAGTGTTCTACCTGAGTTATCCGCTGTACCGCTTGCGCCGCCCAATCGGCGCCGGAGACTAGTCTTCATCGCTGCACAGACAGGGAGGGAGCCCCTGGGGGGCGCGCACGGTGCTCTGGGTCGAACTGCTGTTGGTGGTCATCGTGGTCTACTGGGTCCTGCCGGAGATCATCTGGCACTATCTGCACGTTGGTCTCGTCGCGACGCCGCGCGTCGTCGGGGACTTCGTGTGCTTCACCTTCGACGACGGGCCGGGAGAGGCAACTGAGAGCGTTCTCTCCGTGCTCGCCGCGAACGAATCCCAAGCGACCTTCTTCCTTGTTGGGACGCAGGCGCGTCGACACCCCGAACTCGTGCAGCGCATGATCAGGGAAGGACACGAAGTCGCGAGCCACGGCGCGCGCCACCGCAGCGCCTGGTGGATGACGCCTTGGGGCAGTTTCAGGCAGGTGAGCGCGGCTGGGGCCGAACTTTCACATCTGTCGGGCGGGGAAGTGCGTCACTTCCGTCCGCCCTGGGGGCAGTTCAATCTCTTTGTACCCATCGCGGCATCGGCGCAGCGCCAGCGCATCGCGCTTTGGTCGTACGACCCCGGTGACTGGCGCAAAGGACAGGATCCGGCCGCGTTGGCCCAGCGGATCATCAGTCGGCTGCAGCCGGGCCAGATCTTCCTCCTGCATGACGCGGGCGGCAAGGATGGCCGCCTGCACACGGCGAAGGCGCTTGAGATCGCACTGCCGGAGCTGCGGCGGCTTGGCTACAAGGCGGTTACGCTGGAAGAACTCCTGCGCCATGAGATGCCGATCTCCTTCGGGCGCCGTGCATTGCAGGCCGTATGGGGGCTCTGGGAGAGCGCGTTCGAGAAGATGAACCACATCGAACGGCTGGGCGACGTGCGCAGCGTCCTGCGCATCGGCAGGGTCACCTATCGCGGCATCGAGGCCCACCTGAAGAACGGTCGGGTGGTCAAGCCGGGTGATGCGGTGGGGGAGATTCATTTCAACAACCCCCAACTTGCCGCGCTGGGCGCCCTGCGGGCGCTGCCGCTCGTTGACCAGGCGATGCGCGAGCTTACGAGGGTGATGGTGGAGAACCCCCGCTACCAGAAGATCGACGTGTTCTTCGGAATTTCAGTGGCCTTCCGTGGTACGCGGCGGTTCGGCTTCGAAGTGGTGGACCTCGATTTCCCTCCCTTGCGCAAGTTCCTTGCCGGAACCTATCTTCGCTGGGTGATGACGGTCTACCATCCGCAGGGACTGGAGCGGCTGAACCATCGGCGCGAGCAGCTCGAGCCCAAGGGCGTCTTCATCACGCGGGATACGCTCTTGCAGCGTTACGGCTCGTCAAGCCAAGTTGACGGGAGGAAATGACGTTGGCTTCACTGCGATTGCGGGACCTGCCTGCGCTGCATCGGGTACTGCAGCACCCCGAGGTGCAGGCCCTGCTTGCGGAATATCCGCAGGCCCTCGTGCACGACGCGCTGCGGGCGGAGCTGGAGGGACTGCGCCGACGCCTGCAGGCGGGTGAGGCGGTGGCCGCGGAGCTGGCGGACCCCTCTGCGCTGGCGAAGAGCGCACGCGAAGGGCTTGGATGGCTCAGCCGACCAGCGTTGCGCGGCGTGATCAACGCTACAGGGGTCGTCGTACACACGAACCTTGGGCGCGCCCCGCTGGCGCGGACGGCTGCGCAGGCGGCCGCGGACGCCGCGGCGCGCTATGTCGACCTCGAGTTCGACCTGGAGGAAGGGCGGCGCGGCAGCCGCCAAGACCACCTGGAACCGCTGCTATGCCGCCTGACGGGGGCCGAGAGCGCGCTTGTCGTGAACAACAACGCAGCCGCGGTGTTCCTCGTCCTTGCGACGCTGGCGCGAGGACGGGAGGTCGTGCTGTCGCGCGGCGAACTCGTAGAGATCGGCGGATCCTTTCGCATTCCCGATGTCATGGCGGAGAGCGGGGCGCTCTTGCGCGAAGTGGGTACTACGAACCGCACCCACCTGCGCGACTATGTGGAGGCGGTGGGTCCAGAGACGGCAGCCCTCCTGCGCGTGCACCCGTCGAACTTCCGCCAGATCGGCTTTACGGCGCGAGTCAACGGCGACGAACTCGCCAAGGCGGCGCGGGCAGCAGGCGTGCTCTTCCTTGAAGACCTGGGCTCCGGGGCGCTCTTGCCCGTCGGTGACGAGCCGACCGTGGGAAGCGTTCTCGAGAGCGGTGCCGATCTGTTGACGATGAGCGGCGACAAGCTCGTGGGCGGGCCCCAGGCCGGCATCATCCTCGGACGGCGCGACCTCGTCGAACGCCTGCGCAAAGCGCCTCTCTACCGTGCGCTGCGGCCCGACAAGATGACGGTAGCGGCACTTGCGGAGACCGTGCGGCTCTACCTGCGCGGTGAGGAGATGGCGGTGCCGGTCTATGCGATGCTGGCGGCACAGCCGCATGCACTGCGCCGCCGCGCCCAGGCGCTGCGCCGCAGGCTGCGCGGGCTCGGAGTTGACAGTGCGCTCGTTCCACTCTACGGGCGAGCTGGTGGCGGTGCCCTCCCCGAGTCGCCGCTCCCCTCCTACGGAGTGGCGCTTGCGCACGACTCGCCAGACGACCTGCATCACCGCATGCGGCTCGGCGACCCGCCGGTGATCGGGCGCATCGAGGAGGACCGACTGGTGCTGGATGTGCGCACGGTGCTTGCGCACCAAGAGGATGCGCTGGCGCGGGCCGTCGCCACCGCATGGGCCGCGCGGCCAGAGGAAGGCTAGCGCACTTGCGCGGGCGGTGCTAGATTGTTCCTCGTAGCCCGCGCACGGGCGGAGAGGAGGGAGCAGCGTGTTTGAGCGTCTCACGACCCTTTCCTCTGCCTCTGGCTGAGGCTGCAAACTGGGTCCAGCGGAGCTGGATCACGCGCTTTCCAAGCTCGACCTCCACTTTGCGGACGAACGCTTGCTGCTCGGAGCACGCGATGACGCAGGCGCCTACCTGATCGCCCCGGATCTCGCTATTTTACAGACGGTGGACTTCTTCACACCTGTCGTCGATGACGCGTTCACCTTCGGTCAGGTCGCGGCAGCGAATGCACTATCCGATATCTACGCCATGGGCGGAGTGCCACGCACCGTGCTGAACCTCGTGGCGTTCGACCCGGAACTGTATGGCGAGGACACCCTGGCAGCGATCCTCGCGGGTGGACTGGACAAAGTGCGCGAAAGCGGGGCCGTGCTGCTCGGCGGACACACGGTGAAGGACAAGGAGCCAAAGTTCGGCCTCTCTGTGACGGGTACGGCAAGGCCGGATGAGATCTGGCGCAAGGACGGCGCGCAGCCGGGCGATGCGCTCTATCTGACGAAGCCCATCGGCACCGGTGTGATCGTCAAGGCCATCAAGGATGGGAACTGCGATCCCGAGAGCGCCAGATCCGCGATCGACGCGATGAAGGAACTCAATCGCGCTGCAGCGGATGCGGTGCGTGCGGCGGGCGGCGCCCACGCCGTCACCGACGTGACGGGCTTCGGTCTCCTTGGGCATGCGCGAGAGATGGCGCTGCAAAGCGGTGTGACACTTGAGATCCACTTCTCTTCTGTCCCGGTACATCCTGGAGCGATCGAGCTGGTGTTGCAGGACCGCGTTCCCAGCGGCAGCCGGGACAACCTAGCGTACGTCGAAGAAGACGTCGCGTTCGGGGAAGACCTCTCTATGGCGCAGCGCCTCCTGCTGTCCGATGCAGTCACCTCCGGCGGCCTATTGGTCGCGCTGGACCCGCAGCGCGCTGGGCTCTTCGAAAACCTGGCCCGAACGGAGATGCGGCCGCGCCGAATCGGGACGGTTCGCAGCCTCGGCGCGCGTCACCTGATTGTCCGCTAGCAACAACAAAGCGGCGGGACGTGCATTGGCACGGCCCGCCGCTTGCGTCATTTACTTCTTGCGCGAACGCATCGCCAACCAAACGATGACGACGACGATGACGACGCCGAGGATCACATACCGAATTACATGATGCTTCATGTTCGAGATCAAGAGGCCACACCGCCTTCCTTCCGTGCATAGCGCATGACGAGTATAGTTCCAACAGGGTCTCATACTTTCCTGCTGGTTCGGTTACCCTTTGATCTGAAGAAGCAGCGCGGCTTATGCTTGTGTCGGGGATGAGTTCGGAGCTGCCTGACGTTCCGCCCTGCAACGTGTACGAGTGGGAGGGCGTCGAAGAGGGCCCCGCGGTTCGCTACGAGGGGTGCCTCGAATGCGGCGCGTGCCGCATCGGTTGCCCGTACGACAACATCGACTGAAGGGTCCGCTGGGACTCACCCACCGCATCGGCGAAAGCAGTTCTGCACGTCCCCTCCTCTCCCATAGCATCGGGAGGGGAGGGGATTGCGCCTTTGAACGGCCGACGCATCACGGCGCTGCTTCTCACCGCGTTCCTGGTCGCGGAACTGATGATCCGCCTGCAGACCGGGCCGGTGCTTCCGGCTGCTTCGCCCGATGTCTGGACAGAGGTTGCACAGGGCTCGTACCGGGCCGCGCAGGGAAGCTATCTCGTGCCCGCTCGTGCGGGCACCGTGCTGCGCCGCTCCGCAGCCGGCACTGCAACTGCCCGTCCGACGTGGAGTTCGCGGTTCAGTGGTGCAAACATCTCGGTGTACGCTACCGGAGCATCTGCGTTGGCCGTCGCGTCGACAACCGAAGGGCAGAGCGTTCTGCCGCCATACGGCAAGGGATTTCTGCTGGCGGACAGGCGCCAGAATCTCTGGCTGATCTCGCAATCCGGCGCAACGCTGCTGCTCGGCGGCGGCAGTGGTCCGCAAAGCCGGGATGCGCTAAAGGCACAGATGCGATCGCTGCAGTCCACAGGGAAGCTCTCAAAGCGCTGGCAGCTCACTTGGGCGGCAGATCCGATCGTTGTCGGGCAAGCCATCTGGTACCTGACGAACCGTGCCATGCAGTTTGGCGAGCCCGGCGTGGAGGTCTGGCAGCTGAACGCGCAGGGCAACGCGCCGGTGAGCACGCTCGGCGGGATTGGCATCACGGATCTCGTCGGCAGCGGTCCTGAAGGCGTGCTGGCAGAGGATGCGCACGGCGACCTGCTGGTGATCGATCCGACGACGTACGCAGTGCGCGCTCGCCTGCCGGGCGCCGGCGCGTTGGCCGTCGGACCGGGAGGAGAGGCGCTGCTGCTTCAAGCCGCACCTGCCACGGCGCCGAAGTTTTGGCTGCTCAGCGGCACCATGCGGACGCCGAAGCTCTTGAGACTGCCTAGTGGCTGTGCAGCGCTAGGGCCGGCGGGCTTTTCCGCGCAGGGCCAGTGGCTCGCAATGCTCGTGCGCCGCGACAGGGAGATCCTCGTCTATATTGTGCGCGTCAAGGGGCTAGGGGCGGGTCAGGCCGGCGATCTGCTGACGCTCCCGAGCGGAGCGGAAATCCAGCCCTACGTGGCGCCTTCACTTGCATCCGGCAGGGTATACCTCGTTGTGCGCGTCGGCGGGACGACACAAACGTGGGAGAGGTCAATCGGGGATGGGCAAACTGCGCTCGGGTTCGACCGGTTTGGGTAGTTCACGCTCCGCGGCAGGGCGATCTACGATGACGGGCGGAGCGATCGGCGCCTTGCCCACAATGTCGCGGAGGTCTTCCAAGAAGATGTAGCGGTCTACGGCGTTGATCAGGTCGTAGGCCGCCATCTCCCGAGATCCGACGCCGATGATCCGCTTGCCGCGCGAGCGCAGCAGTTCAACTGCACGTTCGAAGTCGCCGTCGCCTGTGCAGAGGATGGCCACGTCGTAGAGGTCTACCGTATTGAAGACGTCGATGACGAGTTCGATGTCGAGGTTCGCCTTGCGAAACGTTTCGCCAGTCTCCTGGTCGACGATCTCCTTCAGCATCTTGCGGCGGACGGTGTAGCCCATCGCCGTCAGCGCGCGGAGGAAGCCTTCCAGGCTTGGGTCGACGGGGACCGGGACGGAAGTGTAGTAGTAGGCATTGTAGACGTGGTAGTCCTGGGAAAGGTATTCGTACAGCCGTCGGTAATCGATGTGCCAGCCAAGCTTTCGTTGAGCGTAGAATAGATTCGCGCCATCGACAAAAAGCCCTAATTTTAGCATGCCGGCTCTCGGGTGCGGATAGAGACCACCCAGCCACTTCCTTCCAACGACTGAGTTCCTGCCGGTTCGAAAGCACCGTCCAGTAGGGGACTTGGGCTGCGATGTTTCTCCTGGCAGGACGTGTGCTCTATTATGCACAACCAAAGCAAGTGGTGCACGTTGAGTAGTATTCTAGTATTCAAGTCGCGTTCGAAGCCTGCCGCGGCTCTTCGCAGCCCGCCGCTGAGCGGCTTTACGCGACCAAGACCCCGTGCTATAATGTGCTGGCGCTCCGGTGGGCACCTGGGCGAATAGCTCAGTGGTAGAGCACCTCCCTTACAAGGAGGGGGTCACAGGTTCGAGCCTTGTTTCGCCCACCAGAGAAGTTTCGGAGGCGTGGTGTAGTGGTTAACATATGTGCCTGTCACGCACAAGATCGCGGGTTCGATTCCCGTCGCCTCCGCCAGTAAGTTAGGCCGCGGTAGCTCAGTCGGTAGAGCAGAGGACTGAAAATCCTCGTGTCGGGGGTTCGATTCCCTCCTGCGGCACCATGTTGCGGAAGTGGCTCAGTGGTAGAGCATCGCCTTGCCAAGGCGAAGGTCGCGGGTTCGAATCCCGTCTTCCGCTCCAATTCGGCGACGTAGCCAAGTGGTAAGGCAGAGGACTGCAAAGCCTTTTCCCTTTAGACGTCGCCACTGCTCGAAACCCGCTTCCCGCAAGGGTTGCGGGTTTTTCGTTTGTGTTGTGAATTGGATTTGCATGCAGATTTGCATGCACGAGCGCATGGACTTCCATGGAGGGTTTCGCACGCCCAAGTGCGCTGTAGGCATTCATGGAATTGTCGTCAGGACCGGTGTTTCCTTTGCACGGGGGCGTTGGTCCTGACCATTGCCCCTTTTCCTACGGATTGTCGGGCTATATTCGAGGAAGTGCGGGGGTGAGATGTAGGAGGGCAAAGGACAGGAGGTAGTGTCCTGCTCCGGGTGGGACCCAACCCCGCGGATCCCGCCATCCGTCACCGCCCCGTAGCCCGGGGCTGTTCATGAAACCTATGTTTTTCCGGTCAGACGCTTAATCTGGAAGAGATTACCAAGGAGGCAACCGGCAAGCTGTCGAAGCAGGCGGCATGCAGGACTACGATCTGAAGGTGCCCTTCGGCGTCGATAGTGCAGGGTGCGAGGTTCGTCCGGAGTGTGCGCAGCCTAGGCGCGGCTACACTTGTCCCGACTGCCGCACCGCCCTGGTGCTGCGACAGGGGACGAAGAAGCGGACGCATTTTGCGCATAAGGCTGCGCAGAGCGTAGACAGTTGCAACTTTCTAAACGAAAGCGAGGAGCACTACCGAGCGAAGATTCGTCTGGCGCAAGTGCTGACTGAAGGTGCCGAAGCCCATCTACTAAGACGCTGCGAGGCATGCAATGAGGTTGCGCCGCAACCGTTGCCGCGAGATGCTGGCGTCGCGACCACAGAGTTCGTTCTTCCCTCCGGGCACAGGGCAGACGTTGCCTTCATGTCGCCAGACGACTCGTTGCGCGCCATCTTCGAAGTCTTGCATCTGCACGCCGTGGACGATGACAAGGCGAAGGCGATCGCCGCGACGCCATGGGCGGAACTGCGCGCGGAGGATATCCTGACGGGCAACCAGTGGACCTTAGTACGCGATCACCTAAAGCCGTGGACCTGCCGGCGTTGCCGCGAGATCGCTCGCCGCAGTGTCCATCTTCCACTGCTCGTTCCCGGGCGCAAGTTCGTCGAGTGTCCTCTTCCGGAGCGTGAGGCGGCGAGCGTCATAGATGACTGCCCCTTTTGCCCGCACTTCGCAGAGACGGACGGACGGTCTATCGTTTGTTTAGGGGGCAAGCTAGAGTGATCGCCAAGGATAGTTCTGGTCGGGAACTCTATCCCCACGTGTTCCGCAAGATTCAGCGGATTGGTAGACAACTCGAGGAACTTGGCTATCGTGAGGCGAGAAGCAAGCCCAACCTCTTTGTCTGCCGCAACCAAACGGTGACGTTCTTCGCGGATCTGCGGGGGACCGACGACGTCCCGATCTTCGTGGACCAGCGCGCGCTGTGGTGGCGGGACTGGACCTTGCCACCCAGCGCTATCCCGCTGGAGGTCCGGCGGCGGATCATTGCCATAGAACGCCTTCGCTTGTGGAACGTGCCGATCAGGCAGAGCTACGCGATGAGTGGCAACTTTGAGATGTTCTCGGAGACTGCCATGCTGATTCCCCAGGAGGCAATCGAGTCTGAACGCCTGACACCGCGCGTTGTGCGCCGGCTGTTTGCTGTACACGTCTACGGGCGAACGTAGGAGGGCACTGCACCTCTCCTCGTGCCCCCACACATCCGTGAAACCCGCTGCACCGCGCACCTTTGAGGCACGTGTCAGACAAAAGGTGTGTGGGCTTAACCTGCACTGTGGCAGGCACACACACTTGGCGCGGTTTAGGGCGTACGGCACGCGAGCTCTCGCGGTTTCGCCGGTGTGTGGGGTGTTCACTGGGACGCAAGCGTAACATTTTGAGGTTTTCCACCCTTCTGCAGTGTAGACTGGCTGGGAGGAAGGGAATGAGGAACCAAAACGGACCGCTCCACCGACCGAGCTCGGGGCAGCAACGGATAACCTCATGAAGATCAACTTCGACGTGCCCGACAGTTTGGTTTCGGGACTAGATGCGGAGACGCTAAAGAATGCGATGACCTTTGGGGTCGTCGTGGCGGTGCTGCTGAATCGAGTCGCTGACTTGACGAAGGGCTCCGCCTTGGCGCGGACAGATCAACCAGGTTTCGCGTCGGCGGATGCCCGAAAGGCACCGCAGGGTCGCTTGCTCAAGATGAACGAAGTGGCTACAGCGCTGAACGTGAGTCGCGCCACCGTCTACGCGTTGAGGTCCCGGGGGAAGATCAAGACGCTCCGCGTCGCGAATGCGTTGCGTGTCCCTCAAGAGGAACTCGACCGCCTCCTGATCGAGGGAGTGCAGGACGACCCGGACCCCACCTCCCAGTAGAGGCGCCGGCGACCGTCGATATAAAGCCCGTAGGTCCTGATCGGACCTGCGGGCTCTCGGTTCGTCATCCCTCGAGATCGTGGGGATCGCTGCTTCTTCGATACCATTGCCCTTACCAAACAACGACCTGACCCAAGCCGAAGGGTCGGATGTCCACTCTCCCAACGCCCTGAGTTCACAGGAAGATCTCAAAAGCGAAGGCTCCAGTGTTGTAACGGGACGCAGATGTGGTCATCCCACCGTCCTGATGCCCTACGACTGACGGAGCACCCAGGCTGCACTTGTTCGGGGTGCACATTCTTTGGCTGGGATGGGGAGTGCCGCAGGTGGACGCGGGTGACCAGTGACGCCCGCCGGCATGACCGGTACGCCCAACTCACCAGAGCACCGCCCATTAACGGTTCGAGTCGGGAAGGCGATGAAGGAGTGGGGGAAACGCGACAGGACTCTCCAGAGTTTGCAGAGCCGGTAGCACGGATTCGATGCGTCACTGTTTAGCGCAAACGCGATTGCGTTCGGTCTCTTGACCGCCGCGACGCTGCGTCTGCCGCTATCCTCTATTCCTACGCTTAAATCGATGGACCAAGCTGACGCCCGCAGGCGTGCAGTGGGCTGCCGGTCATACGCTCGACCACCGCGCACTTCTCTGTGGGCTGAAGCCGCCGGGCAAGGTTGGCGCGAGCCCGTTTACGTCGATGGCTTGCGTGTGCATTGAGTTCTCCGATAGGGAGATGATCATGAAACTGTCCAATGATGGTGAGTTGGTCATTCCCCTGACCGCACGCCTTCGCCGTGCATCGACCGAGGAACGCGAAGAGTTTGAGCTCGAGTGGGGAGGACAACCATTTACTGGGAGGCGATCGACGAGGACATCGCCGTTGACGTTTCTCTGACCGGTCACCGAGCCGGAGCCTTCAGAGTCCGATCGATGATTACCCATGCTACCCCTGAGGCTGGCTTCGGCAATGCCCAAGTGGCTCCCAGCTTCACACGACGCGGTCGCCCACCGGGCGTTACGGGCGTCCAAAACTCAGCAGACGTCTCACCCGGAGGCTTAAAATGCGAAGACTCCAAACACTGGGTTTGTTCCTTGTATGGCTTTTCGGAGGCTGTGCGGAGACTCCTCGAGGTCAGGTTCCGACCGTGTCAAAGCCCAACGCCGGCTACAGCCGCCATTTCAGTTGGATCCGTATGACAATTGCCTAGGGGTCAAGAAGGAACTAAGGAAGTGTTGTCCAATTTTGCAATGGCGACCGTATACAGGAAGAACGCCAACTTCGTGAGGAACTTGACGTCGAGTCAGAAACTCACCGTGGACACCCGCCTGCTTTCTCAGTCGCTTCGTATGTACGAATAATGCGGCAGTCGATCACACTGTACTGCGGTCACTGGGAGGGCGACTGCCCCAGACGGACGACTTGTCCATCGATTTCACAATTCTCAGCGCGGAGCGGCGCACTAACTGTGGACGCGTGAACCGTTGCTTGGAACTAGTCAGAGCGGGGTGTCACGGTCTGAAGGAAGTTGCGAAGTTCTGGTTGACGGTCGTGACGGTGGGCGTAAATGTGGTGCTTGCTGGCTTTACCGCATGGATGGCGTACAGCACGCGAAAGATGGCTGGTGCGTCTAATACGTCAAATAAATTGACGCAGAAGGCACTGGACAACGAAATTGATGTCTTGAAGGCACAGCGACAGACTGTTGAACTTATGAAGAATGCTCACATGCCCGTCCTGGATCTTCGAGTGTCGCTTGACAGGCAAAACGCAAAGCATGAGGAGTTTACTCTTACGTTAGTAAACAAAGGCACCGGACCAGCCTTTGTGAGGGATATAACGGTGCGGGATGACGTCAACTTGTCAAGCCTTGCCGAAAGCCATCTAAGGACGGCGATAGTCCAACCGACAGAACAAGTTGCGGACCAGCTATCTGCAAATAGCAAGAATGATTTGATGCGCGGGAATGATAGCGTTACAAGTTCGTGGTCAGTGTGGTATGAGGACATATACGGACGCTGGTATCGGACTCGAATCGTAATCGACTATCTTCACATCGGATCCCCAGATCAACAACCGCGTAATAAAGTTCTCAATTCGGAGTTCTTCACCGGAGTCGAGCCTATTGTCGCGTCCTTCGGTTCTCTTAGCAATCTTGAGCCGTCTACTTATGTGCGCGGATACGAGCTAGGAAAGGCGATTCTGTCGCGCTCCACTAGATCGGCAAAGTGGTATTCTCTGAAGGCAATCCAAGGTATTAGGGGACGACAGTTGCCGGGCAGTGCTATTACTCACGGCGAGCCAGTTACTGTGCTCGATGTTGGATTCTGGCTTCCAGAAGGCGATCCGGTTTTCACTTTGCGTATCGCCGACTTCCAGCCATTCGTTCTAGGCGCGTTTAGTGAGCGCAAGAAGCATTTTGTAGAAAGCCAGCAGTGGATATCCGTTCAAGTTACTCGGGAGAATACGCCTCCTCCCACCGATGTACCCCACTCAAAGTTGGCGATGTATGGGTTGCATGCCTCTGAGCGTGCGGACGATGAAGTGCGTGACCTCTATTCGCTAGTGTTCTCGCAAACAGAGGAGTTGTTGGAAGCCAATGTCTAGCGGCTCAGGGGAGCTAGGCATACGCGAAGATGGATGGCTTGCGGGCGATGAAAAACGCGGTCAATTCAAAGATGAGAATGAGCGCGCAGTGACCCCAACCAAACCCTGACCACTCCATGTCCGCAGTGAAAGCTATGACGAGTGTGCTCAGGGTCATGTATCATTCGAAGGAACAGAGGGAGGGATCGCTTGAGTCATTTTTCTGAGCGAAAGGGTCTAAAGAGTGTGCGCCAGGCACTGCAAAAAGATTCCATGGACGACGCTCTCCGAGTGGCACTATGGAACGCCTGGAGCAAGGCGTTCTGGGATACCGTTACGACCGATCTGTATGGCTTCATTCGCCCTGGGTGGCAACGCGACGCACTTATGAACTTGTGGGAGTACCATTACAAGCAGCCTCGTGACACCTTCCCCCCAAAACTCAATGACGTGTACGGAATAATGAGGACAGCCTTCTTCAACGCCGCGTATAACGAAATTTACGATGTTCTTGAAGCAGTCGCTCGCCTCGTGAAAGGCGAGGTACTCGAGGTGTACGTCAACTTGGCTATGAAACGAGAAATGGGCGCCTATCGCCTACTGAATGGAAACTTCGTCGAGTTGACGAACGACGAAGAAGTCCAGGAGATTGAGACCGCGATCGCCGAATCTCCGGATGCCGTAACCACGCACCTGCAGGACGCTCTGGCAAAGCTAGCCGATCGAAAGGATCCCGACTATCGCAACTCCATTAAAGAGTCGGTGTCGGCGGTAGAGGCAATCTGCCGACGGATCGATGGCAGCGGTGCAACGCTGGAAACGGCTTTGAAACGTCTCCAGGAATCTGGGAAGATCCAACTTCATAAGGCGCTATCGGATGGCTTTAGAAAGATCTATGGCTACACAGGTGACGAGGACGGCGTTCGGCACTCGATAATGGATGACCCGAACATCGACCAGGAGGACGCAATGTTTATGCTGGTCGCGTGTTCCGCATTCGTGAACTATCTAAGGGTCAAGGCAGCGAAAGTGGGCATCAATCTAAACGCGAGCGCGCACGCGGACTAGTGCCGCCATGGAGTTCCCGCCAATCCACGTGCGGAAGGCTGACGTGGGTCGTCTTAGAGGATCTCACCTCGTCGGGGAAAGGTCTCTTCTGAGGCGCTTTCTTTACGCCCGGTGCAGTGACACGGTGTGCCCCTCTTCGATAGTCAGGGTCGCACAAACAGATCGGACAATCGCAAGGATTGTCGAAGTGCATCGCTCTGAACTTTCGGGAGATCCGGCATTTGACCGAACTCGCTTCTGCTCGCCCATGGGAGCTTGTGGAGCAAGAAAGACGAAGTTTGCTTGACACACGAGCACATGCCGAGGGAAGAGGTCCTTGGCAGATAAGGGCGAAATATACCAGCGCTGGGCGATAGGAGGGCGCGGTGTCAATGTCTGACGAGAAGTATCACCTGCCAGGATCGTCGTATTCCGAATTGGTAAAAGTCGTAAGGGCTTATGGGACATCATCCGATCCTCTGAGCCCAGACGACATCGCGAAGAGAACCGGAATGCACCCAACAGCCGTAAGTCGCAACAACGGCTTCCTGGTGGAAGCGGGGATAATTCAAAGCGGAAAGAAGAAGCAGATCACTCCAAGCGGTAGGAGCCTGTCGATGGCTCTTGAGCACAACTTGGTGGATGAGATAGCGAGCAGCTGGCAGGAGATCCTTAGGGAAAACGACTTCATTTCTAAACTGTTGTCTGCTGTTCGGATTCGAAATGGCATGGATCATTCCACTCTTCTGTCACATGTAGCCTATACGGCAGGTCAGTCGAAGACTGCAGTCGTAGTCACGGGCGCCGGGACAGTGATCGACATCATGCTCGCTGCACACCTGCTCACTGATGCTGACGGTAAGTACGTGGTTGCGTCGGAAATGCCCCAACCTGGTCCATCTGCAAGCGTTGAACCCCTGGCTGTGAAACACTCAGTAGTCGGAGCGAGGCTGGGTACGGGATTGCAAGAAGGACTCGGACTTATCGTTCAGGTTCAGGTCACGTGCACCGTCCAAGAGCTTAAGGATCTAGGTCCAGCGCTAAAATCGCTCATGTCTTCGTTGCGCGCTTCCTCTTCGAATGCGGAGTAGGTGAAGGGACTGTGGCGTTTTCCCCTGCAACAGCCGAACAGGTCATATCTGTTATCGAAGCTGTAATTGCACATAGCCAAACTGCACCTGCGACCGATGAGTTTGTTACTCGTTTTACGAACCTGCCGCGAAGACGAGCGCAAAAGGCTTTGGAGTTGGCTGCCGACCTCGGCTTTCTAGCGAAAGTGGCACCATCTCAATATAAGGCTGCGAGCCCACTATGCCGATTTCTCAGTACGCCGCAACAACAAGTAAAAGCTACAGTCCTCCGGATTCTACTGGAACTCTACGAACCTTACTATCTCTTTTGCAGTCGCCTTCTTGCAACTCAGGATGCTACCTTGGCGGCTTCCCAAGTCAAGGCTTGGCTCAGGCTGTCCTATCACCCCGACGAGGTGAAGGACACTCTGCTGAGCTTAGGCTTGTACAGCCAGGCGCTCGTGACACGGGGCGCCGGAGAGTACGATCCAGGTGAACCAGCAGATAACGCTTTGGCGGCATTGGCTGCGTCGGTTTCGAACCTTGTCACTGCTGAGCGAAGAGTGACCGATCAGATCGGATACGACTATGCCCGTTCGGTTCCCCGGACCTCTGTGATCCTGCCCTTAGCCCATGCCTTCTTGAAGGCGGTGAGGAGTGACGGCGGCGGAGCTGTTACTGATGCGGGTAATGCTCTGGAATCCTATCTGCAGTGGCTTGCCGTTGCACATGGAGTGACTATAACAGGTGCTACTGGTATAAATGCGTTACTCGACAAATTCAAAGCCTCTACTTCGGGCTTGCCGCCAAAAATCGATGCAATCGGTCGCTATTTGGGCCATGTCCGAAACGGTGCCGACCATGGGACCGATCCGGTAATTCGTCACAGCTGGTCTATACGACCATCGACTGGTCTAGAGTACGTATTTGTGTGTTGTTCTTTCATTAGCGACACTATGGCATTCTTTGTGAGGGTATATCAGCTCTAATGCGATGCGCGGCGGAGAACAACCGGTGCGGGCATTTGTCTTCTTTCGTCAGCGTCGCTGGCGCTCTGACTGCTGTCCAACTTGCGCGGGACACCGACAAAGGATGAACCGAAGCCGTACACCCATCAAAGTCAGGCACTCTGCGGCGCTAAACTTCATGTACCCGCGGCATGGATTCGGGCAGTACAACTATTTCGACGCAACGCCGCCGTCCGGGTGACGACCATGTTGGGGGGCGACAAGTACGCCTTCAGAGGAATCTGCGCCCCTGTAGTCGACGTGGTCAGCGGTAGTGGCAGGACAACGCCATTCGCACTTTGGCAGCAGCAAGTGCAAAATGACGCTCTACGAGCGCGTCTTGCGTCGCGGGACGCCTAATTTCTTGGCGCCCAGTTTCGGTCGGTCTACGAGGATTACAATACCAGCCCTGTTGTCCTGCCCTCAGGCGTTCAAGAGATAAGACCGACTTCCGATGTTGTGGACTTTGCGCGCCCTAAGGGTCCACTTGTGGGTGTCGGCGGTGTGCTGTGTACGTCTGTCGGCGGATGAGGCGTAGTCGGCGCGGACTGAGCAGGTAGGAGGACGTCGCGCACGCCCGGCGTTGTCTTGCGCAGACCGGCGACGTACCGCCGCTGCGCCGGGTGTCGCGTCGATGAAGTCGTGGTCAAGAGACGGTCACCCGCCCACAAATGGGCAGAGGACACATTGTCCTTTCCCCCTCTTCAGAAGCAAGCGGATGAAACGTGGCTGCATAGCCCTTTTCCACCGGCGTGCCGAGCATGCGCAACGGATTTGCATGCAAGTTTGCATGCACGAGCCCCTGGACTGACATAGACAGGATGGACGTGAGTGGATGCTGTGGACGTGATGGACACTCGTTTACCGTTGAGTTCGTTGGTCGAGCCTGCGCTGAACGCGACTTGACGAGGCAGTGCGGCTCAAGGTACTATGTTTTGGCGACGCGGGTGAGTTTGGCGTCCGTCCTGCCCGCCGAAACGCGAACATTTCGCCGTCGGGACGAGAGCGCGGACTTAAACGACAAAGGAACCCTCACCGCGTTGCGGCGAGAGTTCCAGTGGATCGCAGGGCAAGAGTGTTTCGGGTCGAAATGCGAACGTTGTGCAGCTTTTCGGCGATGACGTTCGGATTTTAGACGAGTTTTGGCGACGTAGCCAAGTGGTAAGGCAGAGGACTGCAAATCCTTTACCCCCGGTTCGAATCCGGGCGTCGCCTCCACAGGTTTCGGGCGGTTAGCTCAGTTGGTTAGAGCGCATGCTTGACATGCATGAGGTCGGGGGTTCGAGTCCCTCATCGCCCACCATAAATTCTCGGTTTCAGAGCGCTTTTCAAGCCGAGCCTCAACCCCCGGAGGGTATCCGGGGGTTGAGGCGTTTTTGGGGCCGTTTAAGGGCCGGACCGCGGGAAGAGATAGAGTTTGCGTGTTGGGATGTGTCGGCTAAGCCTAAGTAGGCGGCTCTGTAGGCAATCGGCTATCGGGTATCGCTACGCTTCGTAGAGATGACGACATTGATCTGCCGAGCATGGTGGCAGACATCTCAGTGGTTGCACCAGTCGCCACGTGTGGCTCCAGGATGATAGACCATTGGCCGCGTCTTACGGTGGGCCCGACACGCGTGTCCACCATGAAAGGTTCATGTGACAAGAAGGAATACCAGATGGAGTGGACAAAACTGACAAAATAGCCAAACATAGATTCCGAGTTATGCGAGAGCAAAGGTCGCTGAGGGGGCAGGGAGTCCCCTGTATCCCCTGTATCCCCTGCTCCCTCAGCGCCTGCCGTCGAATAGACGGTTGATTGAGGAAGAAAGTGGTGGCAACAAGCGTGCGGGTGCTAAATGTGCTGCGTAATCGATACATTGCAATCCTACTGACCGGACAGTTTGTTTCAACGATCGGCGATAATGTTTTTAGTATCGCATTATATTGGTACGTTTTGTCCGCTACACATAGCCGAGTTGCCTTGGGACTTGTCGGGATGGCGACTAGCCTCGCCATGGCTGCTGGGCTCGTTTCCGGCGTATTTGTCGACCGTTGGGATCGAAGGAACACCATGATTGTATCGGACTTGATTCGAGCCGTGCTCGCGCTCCTGTTGGCCCTACTTGCCATCTTGCGGGGACTGCCGTTAGGAGCCGTCTTGGGCATTGTCTTGTGCATCGAAGCCGTGGGCGCCTTTTTTATGCCTGCTGAACTCGGCCTGCTGCCTGGGCTTGTGGGCAGGGATCAATTAGGTGAAGTGAATGGGGTCAATACTAGTATTTCGTCTGCTGCGCAGTTGATTGGGCAGGGGTTGGGTGGCGCGATTCTCGGGTTCATCGGACCCGTGCTGTTGTTTGTAGCGAATGGGCTGAGTTTTGGCGTATCCGTGATAAGCCTGTTGTTCCTCCCACGATCCAAGAAGGTCGGGGGTGAAACCTCCGCTGAGTCGAAGAAGAACACAAGAGAACTCGTCCATGGATTGTGGGATGATCTTATGAGTGGATATAGACTAATATTCCGCAGTGGATTCCTAAAACGGGTCATCGCGGTCGGGGCGGTTGCAAACTTCTTTCTCCAACCTTTGTCTGTTCTTCAGGTGGCATGGGTTAGGCAGGTCTTGCACCTGGGCGCTTTCGCCTATGGGTTGTTCGGGGTCGCGTTGGTGATCGGCTCGATGGTAGGGGGCATCGTGGCTGCTGCAGTTGCCTCCAAGGTACCTCATCGGAGCAGTTTCCTTCTTGGGATCGCACTTGAGGGCATTCTCTTAATGGCGTTGTCAGTGTTGCATGCGTTGGTACCGGACTTGCTGGTCATGGCCTGCCTTGGGGTTGTGTTCTCTGTACTAAACACGATAGGGGCCACAATGTTGCAGAGTACCGTACCTGAGAGCCATTTGGGTCGTGTCATAGCTCCGGTTGTCGCTCTTAACTATATGTTGATGCCCTTGGGCGCGTTACTAGCAGGCATCGTTGCCAGTATAATGCCGTTGTCTTGGGTCTTCCTGGTCAGTGGGGCGCTTTGCATGGCCAGTATTACCATCGGGTTTGGAATGCCTAAGGAACTGGGCGCGATATCATTCGACGAGAGCAGTGCAACGTAAGAGCCTTAGTCGATGGCTGTCAGTTTCTGCTAAGGCAGCCACTTATGGTGGCGGCGGTCAAGCCTTGGTAGAAGGGGCACCTCTAAGCGGCATCCTTCGGCGTGTCAAGCAGCTGCCGTAAGCTGACCCCACTCCATCGCCCTGGGGTACGATCTTGCCTGGCGGTCTACACGCTTACGCTTGTCACGATACTTCTTCTGATCGACTTCCTTGGCCGGCCGCTTTTCCTTCATGAGAGCACCCACGCGGTGATGAGCAGCTTGCGAGCGGTAGCTACGACCGCCTCTATGGCCACAAAGCGGCCTGTGTCGCTGGTAGTACTCGAATGAGGGCCCCTTGCCGGAGCGGATTGCTGAACCGACTGCCTCCACGAGACACTTTCGCAGGAGCGGGGGGCGATGCCGGCTGATATGACCGTTTTGGTTCTTCTGACCGGACTAAAAGACTGTAGCGTCGAAGCCGGCGTATCTAAGATCTGCTTCCTCGTCGAGAAGCGATGGGGTCACCGATGGAGGACCAGATGGTCCCGCAGTGAGCGGACCCACGCCTTGAAGGCTGAGCAGGGTCTGGAACGAGTTGTCGTCTTTCAGCAGCGCGAGGATCTCTGCGTTGATGGCTTCGGCCTCTTCCACCGCCCAAGCGTGACATCTTCATGGAGATTGCCACAACCGTCTGGGTAGACACTGGCAAGGTCGAGAAGGTCTCTCCCAGTTCCTTGATTGACAAGGCGCGGAGGATAACTCCCTGCGCCATGTAGGTAATCTCATCATTCCGCCGAGCATCAGAGTCGTTGCCCCATCTGTGTTTCACGAGCGAGTACAACGGCCAACCATGGGACGCATACCGACCACTGCGCGGTGGACGAGCCAGGGAGTCCAGGACAGCCTGACCAGTAAAGACAACTGCGCGGGGTAGCCGCGAGTAGAGCCATCTTCATCTTCCTCGTGGTCCCACGACCACTACTCGCCCGATGCCGCCTCCCAGGCAACGTAGCTCGCGCCATCCCGGTACACCACGGCTGCCACCTAACCGTGCTGTCGTGTTTGGCGTATGGCTAGAGAATCAACCTAGAGCGTTGCGTCGCCCTCTCAGGGGCACTGCTTAGGACTGGTTCCTCTGTTCCGCCGCGAAGCGCACCAAGGCCGTGTAGCGGTAGACGAGGTGAACGAATTTCCCATACGGTGCAGTCAGGAAGAAGGCCAGCACCGTGCTGAGGTGTAGCACGAGGAGGGCTCCCATGGCTGCGGTGCCGCGCAGACCTAGCAGCAGGATGCCTGACGTGGCTACCAGTAGCAGCGCGGCAAGGAATGCCACGTCCATGCGAAGCATCGTGAGGTGAGCCGCGCTGCGGTCGGAGCGTGCCTTCTGCACAAGCAGCCCCGTGGCACCGATGACTATCCCAATGCCGCCGATGGTGCCGAGCACGACGACGGGGCTCCAGAGCGGATATGGCGCGGGCAGGTTGAGCAGATGGTCGTAGACCGCTGCCAGGGATGTCGATGCGAGGTCCAGGAGGAAGCCGTAGAAGACCAGATGGTGCAGCCAGCGTCGGGTCTTGGAGAAGGACTCCTCGGGGTATGTGCAGCCCTGCCCGCCGCCGCCCAGATAGGTGAGCGTCAGCGCGTCGCCGGCCGCCCGCAGTACGGCGGGCAGCGAGGCGCGCGCCGAGCGGGCCGCGGTAGAGCGCCAAAAGCTCGTGGCCGAGCGGCCCCAGGCCGCTATCCAGAGCAGGCCCAGCGCGATGAACAGAAGCTCCATGAGGGCCGCCGGAATGACGCTGTAGAAGGCGCCCGGCGCCGTGTGCGCCGACACCAGGGCATGCACTCCCTCGAGCGCCGCCACCGCTGCCATCCCGAGCATCAGCGCACCGGCAGAGAGGAGGAGCAGGGGGCGCACGCCACCTGCCAATGGGCCGAGTTGCTGCGGCCATCGATGCTGCTCGTAGGTGGCCTCACGAACCTGCGCTAAGGTGCTGGGAATATTGATCGCGAACTCGTGTGGGGGCGCGTACTGGCACGCGTACAAGCAGTCCCGGCAGTCGTGGCAAAGGTTCGCGATGTACTGGATGTCCGACGGTTCGAAGGTGCGCCGTGACTCGATCGCGGGAAACACGGCGCAGTACCCTTCGCAGTAACGGCAGGCGTTGCAGACGGTCAACTGCCGTGCGGTATCCTCGAACAGGTCAAGCGAGGGCATAGTCCGCTGCTCCTTCTCCGGCGATGCGTCCGAACACCCCGCCGATGGTCAGCCCGAAGCCGGCGAGATAACCCTCCTTGAGGATATTCCCACTCATGATCTCGCCCGCGGCGAAGATGTTCTCCGCCGATCTGCCACTCGCCAACTGCACGCGGGCGGACTGGTCGACCTCCACGCCCATGTAGGTGAAGGTGATGCCTGGCCGGAGCGGATAACCATAGTAAGGCGGCGTATCGATGGGCCTCGCCCAGTGGCTCTTGGGCGGCGCGAGGCCTGCCGTGCAACAGTCGTCCAACGCCGCGGGGTCGAACGCACCCTTGCGGACGGACGCGTTGAAGCGAGCCACCGTCGAGGCGACCGCTGCGGGATCCACGCCGAGGCGTTGTGCGAGCTCCTGGACGGAAGGCGCTTGGATGGGTGGGAACACGGACGGCAGGAAGTGCACGAGCGCCTTGCTGTCGATGATTGAATATGCGGTCTGGCCTTTCTGGCGAGCGATCAATCCGCCCCAGATCGCGTATCTCTTGGGCCAGAAGTCTTCTCCCTCGTCGTAGAAGCGTTCTCCGTCGGTGTTCACCACGATGCCGAAGGGCACGCTGTCGAGCCGCGTCACGATGCCGCCGTCGAACGTGGGGGCGCGTCCGTCGACAGCCACTGCATGGAACTGCCGCGGATCGCCGATCGGCCTTGCCCCCTGCTCCAATAGCTCGGCGAGCAGCTCGCCGGTGTTGTAGGGAGATCCGCGAACCACGAATCGCTCGACCGCGTCTCCCCAGTATTGGCCCAGCCAACGGAGGTTGGCCTCGAAGCCCCCGGAGGATACGACAGCCGCCTTGGCCTCCACCCTGTGGTCCACGCCTGCGACGGTCACCGTGGCGCCGCCGAAGCGACCTTCCGGAGTGATCGAGAAGTCATGCACGTTCGCCTCGTAGAGGGTCCGCACGCCGGCTGCCTGCGCCCCAGCGTAGTACGCGTTGAGCATCGCGCGTCCGCCGCCCAGCATGAACACGTTGGTCTGCGACAGGTGCAGCGTGCCGCGCAGCGGTTTCTGCCAGATCACGCCGTGTGCCGCCATCCAACCCGGCAACTGCGCGGACGCAGCGATCGTCAGGCGAGCCAGCCTCTCGTTGATCCCCTGGCCGCTCACCCGCGCGAGATCGCCGAGAAACTCCTCCTCACCGTACGCTCCGGAGGTGTACGGGCTGGCTGCATCGTGCAAGCAGCGGACGTCGCGCGTATGCCTGCTGTTGCCTCCGCGAAAGAATGCGGGGGCTCGCTCCGCGATGAGCACGTCCGCGCCGCGGGCGCTTGCGGACAGCGCTGCGCACAGTGCGGCGTGGCCGCCGCCGACCACCAGCACGTCGCAGGACAGGCGCTCCGGCAAGGCGTCGGCGCGGCTCGTGCGATCAGCCGGAGGTAAGGCCCCGATCACGACGGGCACCTTGACGGGGCCGAAAAGCGCATGGAACGATGCATGCGCCGTCTGCAGGGCGACAGCAGGTTCAAACCTTGTGGCACAATGGCCCCCCCCTGGAGTTGCTGGTATGCCCGCCGTCGACCCGCCCCTGCCCTGCAATGGGGCTGGCGGGCCACCGCAAGGCACCGGGCTGCGTTTGCCCGACCGAGGCGGCGGGGCGTGGCGAGCCGCCCGCCTGTGCAGGAGGGCGGCTCTGGGCTGCGCTCAGGCCCTGAGTTGCGTCTGGCTAAGCTTCTGCAGAGGCTTGAAGTGCGTGAGCGGGCCCCAGATGCCGACAACCACGGCCACGACGACCCATGTTGCCGCCACGTAGACGAACACACTGCTGTAGCCTGCCGATGCGTAGAGCGCGCTGACGATCAGCGGCCCGACGATGTTGGCTAGGCGCCCGACGCCGTAGGTGAGGCCCGTGCCGAGTGCACGCGCCTCGGTGGGGTAGAGTTCCGGCGTATAGGCGTAGAGGAGGGGCGCAAAGCACTGAATGGAGACGGTGACGAGGAATCCGGCGATGACGATCAGGGCGGGCTGGAACGTGAGCCCGTAGGAGAGGCCGAACACGACGGTCGTCAGCGCGACGATGACGATCAGCCACTTGCGGTCGAGGCGTTCGGAGATCTGGGTTGCCACCAGTGCCCCGATCGGCGCTCCCAGCGCGATGATCGAGCTGTAGGTCAGCGAACTCACGAGGGAGAAGCCGTGGGCGACCAGCAGGGTCGGCACCCACGAGACGAAGCCGTAGAAGCCTAGGGTCTGGAAGATCCAGGCCACCAGCAGGATAACGGTGCGGGAGAGATAGGTGCCGCTGAAGAGCTCGCCGAGGGGTACGCGTGAGACGACGACCTCCCCGGTCTGCGCATCGGGCTTGGGCAAGGCACCCTTCTCGCGGGTTACCTCGTCCTCGAGTCGCTGCAAGGCGGCATCGGCGCGATCGTTCAGCCCGTGCTTCTCAAGCCAGCGCGGCGACTCTTGCATCCGCAGCGCGAAGATAAGGAAGACGACGCCGAGGGCGCCCCAAACGAAGACGAGGCGCCAGGACCAGGTGGTGAGAGGAATGATGAAGCGGGCGACCCATGCCGTGGCCGGAATGCCCAGCAGGCCGAAGGTCATCGCCCAGCCCTGGTAGCGGCCGCGCACCGTGGGCGGGAAGAACTCGCTGATGTAGGTGTTGGCAACGATGGTCATCGCGGACAGACCCATGCCGGTCAGGAAGCGGAAGATGCCAAGGGAGACTGGGTCCCATGCGACGGCATTCAGTAGAGAGAAGACCGAGAACCAAGCGACCATCCAGAGGAGAGAGGTGCGCCGACCGATGCGATCGGCGATCCAACCGCCAAGCGTTGCGCCGATGAACATACCCAGGAACGAGGCCGACGTGATCAGACCGATTGTGCTGACCTGGAGGCCCCAGGCCGTGATCAGGGCCGGGGCGGTGTAGGCGAACGTGTTCAGATCCCCAAGCTCGAAGAAGTAGGCGAAGGCCAATGCGAGGAGTACGGCCTTGTGGACATGCGAGACGGGCAGACGGTCCAGACGGTTGCCTGCATTGACGGTGGTCAGGGATGAAGCCACAACGTGTCCCTCCATCCATCCTTATCCGTGGAGCGGTGTCACCCGAAGGCATGCGTTCGGTGCTGCCGGACACCCACCTCCTCTCTGGACTTTAGCCGTCTGGCGCCACCGAGGCGGACCCAGGGGCCACGTGCCACGCCTCTGGCAGCGGCTGTCCGCGGGCGGCCGTCAACGCGCGGTGGCGGGCGAGGCGTCGCTTCGCGGTCGCGGCAGTACATCACGGATCGGGTTGGGGAAGGAACGCGTCCCCGACCAAGAGACGCCGGGCCGTCCGCACGACGCCAAGCGCGCTCAGACTGCCGTCCGCATCACGCCGTATCGTGATCTCGAGGACCCCGGAGGGATGCCCGATGCGCAGGCGAGTGTGTTCACCGCCTCCAACTGCCATATCGGCAACGGAGCCGTGCACGATCGTTGCGGCCGCGAGGGCCATGGCCCCGGTCAGGGCGAAGGCTTGATGCAGGGTGCCCATCGAGAGGATGCGGGCGGTGACATCCTGCGCACTGCCGGGTACCAGGTTGCCGTAGATGTCAACGTAGTCGATCGGGCTGCGCACGATGCCGACCTTCGGGATGTTGCGCGAAACGCTGGCGGCTTGACTGGGGTCTTCGACCAGCCCCAGGGCGACGGCGGCGTAGCCGCGCACCTGCTCGAGCGCACGGCGGACCTCGTTGGGCCAGCGATCCAGCGGCTCCACTTCAGTACCTTGGATCCCCAGATCCTCAGCCGCGGCGAAGACGACAGGATTTGCCGCGTCGACAACGGTGGCGCGCACGGGGCCGAGACAGGTTGCGACGACGTCCAGTTGGTGGCCTGTGGGCAGCAGGCCCCGGCCGCTGGTGTTTTCGGGCTGCACGAACCAGATGGTCTGCTGCGCGCCGGTCCCAGGCACGCCGGCGACCGCGAGGTCTCCCTCCTCCAGGACGCCGCATCGTGAGGTCGGCACCTCGGCGAGCATCAGCTTTCCGGTGTTGGTGTTGTAGATGCGCACCTCGGTCAAGGGCGTGCTACAAGGAACCAGACCTTCACTGATCGCGAACGGGCCGACCGTGGAGGCGCAGTTGCCGCAGTTGCCCCTGTAATCGACTGTGGCATCCAGAACCGACACTTGCGCAAACGTGTAGTCGACGTCGGCCTGCGTGCGACGGGAAGGCTCGACCAGCACCACCTTGCTGGTGGTGGACGTGGCACCGCCTAACCCGTCGATCTGGCGCGGATCCGGACTGCCGAGCAGGCGCAGGAGGGAGCGGTCGCGTTCTGCGCCGGGTGGGGGAACATCCTCGGCGCGGAGCACCACGCACTTGCTCGTGCCGCCGCGCATCAGCGCGACGTGAACCTTGCTGATCAACGCCAGCCCTCCAAACGCACGAAGGCCGCCAGTGGAGCCCTATAGGGCTCCACTGGCGACCTTCCGCGCACCGGGGGGCTGCGTGCACCCCAAAGCGGCAAGCTCAGTGCCTCGACATAATTTCAGCGAAACGGGGCAGACGAGTCTTGCGAAGCGTCTCCCGTTCCAGGCTGGTCACCCTGACCGCGTATCCTTGTCAGGTCGTTCGTCAACGTGGGCCATAGTCCTTCTTTGCACTAATGTCATTTGTTCGATTGCGCTGAGCGCTGTCGTGCCAGCGCTGCCACTGCGCCTGCGTGTCCTTGAGGGCCGCCTCCACGGCCGGTAGGGCGGCACCGTGATAGCGTTCGTGCAACTCGACGATCGCGCTGTCGAGCCCGTCCAAGAGGCTCTGACCGATCAGGATGTCCTTGATGATGCTATGGGCCGAGTCCGTGACGAGCGTGTCGCTGACATCGAGGATCACGCCGTACTGCGGGTCGGCGACACAGGACAGCGCCAGGATCTCAGACACGTTGCGGGCTGCCGAGCCGAGCGGCAGCTTTGCATGGCCGATGAACAACACGCCGTGCATGCCTTCAAGTTCCCCCCGGACCAATGTCGACTTGCCCCTTCTTTCCACAGTAGCCCTACGGTCCCTGCAGGCGGATCTGCGCGCAGGCTCTTGGCAGCAGGTGCTTGCCCTTTGTGCCGCCCGCTTTCCGCGCTCGCCCGCGCGTTGGTCGAGGCTTCCCGTGCAACCGCTGCATGCGGGCCCGGGAGGCGAACAAGGTGGTACCGCGACATCAGCCTGCCCTAGGGGGCGAGGGCGATGGAGTTCACCCTTGGCATCCTGGTCGACAACGAGGCCGGCGTCCTGGCGCGCGTCGCAAGGCCTCTTCAGCCGGCGCGGCTACAGCATCCAAATCCTCGCCGTCGGACCGACCGACGATTCGGGCACGTCCTGGATCACGCTGCGGTCGGAGGGGGAAGGACGCGGTCCGCGTCCAGATGCAGCGCCAGCTCGGCAAGCTTGTCGAGGCGGTCTGGGTCTACCACATGGCGGAGGGCATCTCTGTCGACCGAGAGCTCATACTGATCAAATTACGCACCGACACCAGCCGCCGCGTCGAGGTGATGCAGATCGCCCAGACCTTCCGCGCCACCGTGATCGACGAGAGCCCGAGTTCGGTCGTCCTCGAGACGACTGGCGACAGCGGCAAGGTGAACGCGCTCGTCGAGGTGAGGTGATGCACGAATTTTGGGTACTGGAGGTCGCGCGGACGGGCGCCGCCGCCATGCTGCGCGGGCCGGGTGTCTTCCGCGAGAATGCCTCGGACGGAAGCTCCCCGTCCGAGGATCTCGCAAGCAACCAGGCCCGATCGACGAAGGAGATGCACTCGCGAGAGTTTGGCAGGTGCTCGTCATTGATACGATCGGTCATGCCTTGAAGCGCTCGGTTAGCGAGGCAGGGGTATGCCGACTCAATCCCGCGAGCTGCCTATCGCACCGGTTGTAGAACTGGAGCCGGAAGAACCCGGCGTCCCTGGGCTTTTGGAGGTGGAGCTTCCACCCGACCCGCCGGAAGAGCCGCTCGCCATCATCGACTTCATCATGGAGAGCAACTTGGCCTTCATCGAGGGATCCTCCATGAGCGATGACATGATGGACAGCAGGCGCTGCCGCTCTGTCGGGTCTTTGGAGATTCCCTCCATGACCGACATCGTAGTGTGGCGCAGGGTCTTCGCCTGCCCGGGGTTCGTCAGCGCATGCTGCGTCAAGCGCAGTGAGACGTCCGACATCCCAGTCGCGACCTCTGGAGTGGCCAACGCAGCCCGCTGTTCATTGAGGTTCTGCTGAACGATCGGTTTGGTGGTGACGGGATCCTTGATCGCTGCCTTCCGCCCATCCACGGCGAACATGGTCATCTTGCGACTGGTAGCGGAATCCGCCCACATGAGACGTTGGTCTCGCAGGTTCTGTTTCAAGGTGCTGGATCGCGTTTGTGGGTCACTCATCGCTACATCTCTCCCATGCACCAAGAGCCCGGCCATGCCGGGCCAAGTGACGGGGTTGTCCCACATCTTTGTCTGCTCCGCGAGATTCTGGCGCAATATCTGGTCGCGGACAGGAGTGTTCATGGCCCGTTGGCGGCCTTTGACGAAGGAGGACTGCACACTTGGGTCTAAGGCCACGGTGCGCGTCAAGCGCTTCGCAGGCTCGCTGAGTGGGTTGCGGACATCACACCCCGATAGAAGAAGAGAAATGCCAAGCACTGGAGCCAGAACGGGGACAATGCCTTTCCAAGTGAATATTTGGCACCACTCCTCATGGGCGTAGTATCCGCAGATGGCCTTGGCGCATATACGCGCCCACATTGACATTCTCTTGGCTGTGCCGCAGACACTTCATTTCCAAGGCCGCTGTTGCGGATGATTGTGGAAGAGCCATCTGCGGTGCCATTCGAGTGCGGCCGTGCGGGGGGCGGGGGTGCCTCTGTTCAGCCCTCATGGAGAACCGGCGCGAACCCAACAATGAACACAGGTTGGAGCGGCCTTGTGCAGCAGGAGGAGAAGAAGAATGGCGTCGGCAATGGCAGCAGACTGGGCTAGCCTCGTGGCGGCTGCGGCCGCCGCAGTCTCCGCATTCGCCACGGGATTTGGCGTGCGCGAGGCGGCCAAGCTACGCCGTCTCGCGGTCACGCCGGTGATGCTCGTGGATCGTGCTGATCCGCCCCACGTAGAGCTGGCGGAGGATGATGCAGTGGTGTCGGGCCTCTACTCCTACCGCATCCGGAACGTGGGGCAAGGAGCGGGCCTGCTCAAGGGCATCTCCCATGAAGGCGAAGACGGGATCAGCCGCACTCAGACGGCTGGTGTGCTTGGAAGGGTGCTTGCTCCAGGTGAGGATGTGCGTGTGGAACTCACGTTGGGAAACGAAGCGGGCCCGATGCCGAATCCCGCACACTTCTCGGTGATCTACCAATCCGCGCGAGGTGAGATCTTTGCGAGCCGCATCTCCGTTCACCCTCGGACAGGACTGGTGACTGAACTTGAGGCTCCGCACTTCCAGTGGAGGAGCTAGCCGGGGCGAGCGGAAGCCGACAGGAGTATTTCCGAAGCGGGAGAAGTAACTATTAACCTTACTTTGGAAGAATCAGCCGCGGCAAGAAAGGCGCATAATGACCACTCATCCGCTAACGCCAGGCATTGACCGCCAGGATGTTGCCATACGCCTGCCCCGGAAGTGGCGCAGGTTGTTCCGCCATCCCCTATTCTGGATCGGCGGCAGCATGCTGGCGCTGCTGCTCCTCTTTTCCTTTCTCGGCCCCGTCTTTGACAAGGCAGCCGGTGAGCACTACGACATGGCCACTCAACTGTTCGGGCCGAGCTTTGCGCACCCACTAGGAACCAATGTGCTAGGCCAGGATGAGCTCGCCCAGTTGATGGTCGGCGGCCAGCGTCCGATTCTCGCGGGGTTCGCGACCGCGATCGCTGCAGCGATCATCGGTATCGCCACGGGACTCGTCGCCGGATACAGCGGTTCGGTCTTCGACAGCGTGCTGATGCGCATCACCGACATGTTCCTGAGCATCCCGCAGGTTGTCCCAATCCTCCTGATCGAGTCCCTGCTTGGGGCGAGCACGAAGTCTCTGATCATCGTCGTGGCACTGACCGCATGGCCAGCCGCGGCGCGCATCATTCGCGCCCGCACCCTGATCGTGCGGCGTCAGCCGTTCATCGAAGCGGCCATCGCCTGTGGTGACTCGCATGCCCGCATTCTCGTACACCACGTGCTGCCCAACCTCCTCGACGACATCGTGGTCGCATCCACCAACCTGTTCGCGAACGTGGTGCTCGTCATGGCGATCACCACGTTCATCGGACTTGGGCTGCCACCGCCCTGGAACTGGGCGAGCATGTTCGCCGGCAACATGGACAATATCGTCGGTGGGCAATGGTGGGTTGTATACCCCCCGGGCTTGGCCTTCTCGGTCCTGCTTGTCTCCGTTTACTTCCTCGGAGAAGCCGTCCGGAGCGCGCTCAATCCGCAGGAAAGCATGGAGGCGCAATAGGCATGGCACGCTATGTCGCCCGCAGGGTCGGGGAAGCGGTCTTCACGCTCTTTGTCGTGAGCGTCGCCGCCTTTGTTCTGTTGAAGTTGATGCCGTTCAACCTGGCTGCGATCATGGCGGGGCCCCGGGCGTCACCCGGTACCGTGGCGCAGATCGCCCAGGGGATGGGCCTGGACCAGCCACTGCCGATCCAGTTCCTCTTGTGGCTGCACCAGCTCGCTTCTGGCGGGGCTGCGTTGGCTTGGCAGTACGCTCCACCCAGCCTCGAACTGCTGTTCCTCGGGAGCGCCTTGGCTGCGTTCTGCGCCTTCTGGATCGCCTACGTGCAGGCGAAGCGTCCCCGAACGCTGTTTGACCGGGCCGCGTCTCTGATTACCTTTATATTGTTCACACTCCCATCCTTTTGGGTGGGCTTCGTGCTGATCTTCGTCTTCGGCCTTCAACTTCTGTGGCTGCCCGCAGTCGGTCCGAACCTGGATCCCTCGTCGCAGGGGTTCAGCAACTGGATCGTGGAGATGATCCTGCCGGTGGTTACGCTCGCGATCACTACCATTGCGACTTGGACCACCTATTTCCGTGGGGCGATCGACGAGGCGCTGCGTTCGGACTATATTCGCACCGCCCGCGCCAAGGGACTGCCGGAAGACCGCGTCATCGTCGTTCACGTCCTGCGCAATGCGCTATTGCCCGCTATCACGATCGCTGGCCTTTCGCTCCCGAGCCTCTTCAACAACGTGATCGTGATCGAATGGATCTTCGCGATGCAGGGTCTGGGAAGCGCGCTCGTCTACGCACTGGTCGCCTTTAATTACGGCGTCGCCGTCGACCTCGTCTTGGTCATCGGCGCGGTCACGATCTGCGGGAGCCTTGTGGCAGACCTGCTCTACGCAGTTGCCGATCCGCGGATCAAGTTCGTTTAAGAAGGGAAGGGCAGAGCCGGCTAGCCGCGCACGCTGCGCCGGGTCAGGAGGCTCCAGCCGGCTTGCGCGAAGCGCTGCTCTGCGCGCTCCGGGTCTAGCGTGGCAAGGTAGTTCGGCGGATCAGCGCCGCCTTTCCCCGCGCGGGGCGCCGTGAGGTACGGTCCCCGAAAGCGGTGGCGCAAAGCGTACAGCCGATAGCCGTAGTCCGCGAGAAGGCGCATCGCAGGCGTCGGGAACGCTCCGTGATCCTCAAATACGATGTCGCGAATCTCACCCCGCTGCAGGCGACCTTGGGCACCGTGAAAGACTGCCGGTTCGTGCCCCTCCACGTCTACCTTCATCACGCCGATCGGTCCCACCAGGTCGTCGAGGCCGTCCAAGGTGAGCGTGTGGACCTTGATGCCCTGCCCGGTGCCTTCGGTCGGCGTCATCGCCAGCGATGCTGTTCCCTGGTTACCTGGGAAGTACCGCGGTACACGCAGTTCGGCCTCTCCGTCATCGTCGGAGACCGCGACGTTTCTTGCGCTGACGGGGAGATCCCAGCGGGACACGTTGCGCTGCAGCCGCCGGAAGATGTCCGGGTGGGGTTCAAAGCAATAGACCTGGCCCGTCGGCCCCGTCCGCTGTGCCAGGATGCTCGCGGTGTAGCCGACGTTGCTGCCGACGTCGACTGCGGTTTCCCCGGGATCCAGAAGGCGCCAAAGCGCCTCGCTGACAGTGAGGTCGTAGACGCCTAGACGGGCGACGCAGTTCCCGATCAGTTCGTGCGGGTTGACGGAGAGCGTCAATCCCCAGGGGAGGTCGACGACGCATTCGTCTTGCGCCACGCGCCGAGACGTCAGGCGGATGCGTCGCAGGACTTGCCGAGGGCGGTAGACGTACTCTGGCTTGAACAACGAAAGAAGTCGCAAGCGTCGTTCCTCCGTTCAGGCTGTAGCGCTGATAGTGCACAAGCAGCTCGAGTTTTCACTTCGCCCCAAGGCGCGCCGAACCTTCCGAAATCTAGTGGAGGCGAAGTCGTCTCCCCGCAAGCCTGGCGCGGCGGCAGCCGAGGGCAGGCGGTGCGCTTCCCTAGCTTGGCTCTTGTCCGGCGCGATCACGAGTAAGGACGTCGGGGGAATCCTGCTCGGCGGTGTTGTCTCCGACTCTGCGCACGCGCTTGAAAATGCGCTGGGCGACGTGCTCATCCGTCCATGTACTGCGCCAGGCCGCCAGAGTCGCCGCGAGGGGCAGCCATCCGACCGGCTCGCCGTTCGGCCCCACGACGAGCGCTGCCTCGACCTCGGACTGGGCCATCGCAGCAACAGCATCCGCCAGGCGTGCAGTGGGCGAGACGCTGGGGACGGGTCGGACCAATTGCCTTAGGTCGGCTGGTGCACAGATGCCTAAGACATCCGCGCGCCGAGCGGCGCCAAGCACGTGGCCTGCATCGTCTACAACCGGCAAGATGTCAGGCAGACTGGGTGAAGCGTCGCCATCGCTGGACGTGTCTGCGGCAGCGGGTTGATGCGCCGTGCGCAGCAGACCGGCTGGCGGCCACGCGAGCATGGCCTGGCCGACGCTAAAGCGCTCGAACGGTGCCACCTCGTACTCTCGTGCGACATGAACGCCGCGGCGCGCCACCTTTTCCGTGAGGATCGAGCGCGGGATCCAGATGACCGTAACTGCGGTGCTGATGACGCTCGCAAGAAAGACGGGGAATGCGACCGTCCAGTCGTGCGTCGTCTCGAGGGCGAAGATCGTCGCAGTGAACGGCGCGCGCATGGTCCCGCCGAGCAGCGCCGCCATGCCGACGGTCGCCCAGAGGGCCGGCAGATGGCCTGGCAGGAGCGGGCTCGCCAGGGCACCGAGCGCTCCACCGATCATGAGCAATGGCGCAAGTACGCCGCCCGACGTACCGGAACTCAAGGCAAGGATCCAGACGACAGCCTTCGCCACGAGCAGCGCGAGCGCCGCCAGTGGCAGGATCTCGCCCGCGTCGAGTGAACGGATGACCGGGTAGCCAACGCCGAGCACCTGTGGAACCGCGAGGCCCGCAAGCCCGACGAAGACCCCGCCGATCGCGGGCCACCACATCCAGTGGATCGGCAGGCGGCGGTAGGCGTCCTCGACGAAGTACACAGCCTTGGTCAAGAGCCCCGAGGCGATGCCTGCCGCGACGCCGAGTGCCGCCGCTGCCCACAGCCAACTGAGGTGCGGCCAGGGGAGCATCATGCCGTTTCCGAAGACCGGAGCCGTACCGTAGAAGAGTGTGCGCAGCGAGTAGGCGACGACGCTCGCAATCGTCACCGGCACGAAGCTTCGCGGAGACCATTCGAACAAGAGCAGTTCCACAGCGAGCAGCGAGGCGGAGATCGGAGATCCGAATGTGGCGGCCATGCCGGCCGCGGCACCGGCGACGAGCAGCGTGCGGCGCTCGCGCGTGGTGACCGGAAGCCACTGCGCGAGCAGCGATCCGAACGCCCCGCCCGTCATAATGATCGGACCCTCCGCTCCGAAGGGCCCTCCGGTGCCGATCGTGATCGCAGACGCCAGCGGCTTGATCACCGCGACCTTGGGTTCCATCACACTGCGGTCCTCGAGGATCGTCTGGATGGCCTCCGGTATGCCGTGTCCCCGGATCTTGTCACTGCCGTAGCGCGCCATCAGCCCGACGAGAAGACCGCCGACGACCGGCACGAAGACGGAAGGCCATCCCCAGTGCGCCGGGTTCGGCACCACAAGCGACCAGGCGAAGGTTCCGTCATAGGAGAGATGGGTAACGAGTCCGATCAGATGCAGGAGCACAACGGCCACAATGCCGGCGCCAGCCCCGACCACGATGGACCATAGCGACAGGTAGAGAAGTCGGCCTGCGTCCGTGCGATAGTCGCCCCGCAGCCGACGTGCCCCGTGAAGGATCCGCGCACCGTTCATCCGATCTACCGCAACCTTTCTTTGGACACGGTATAGTATATCGGATGACGATATAATTTGCGAACCCGCCAACGGCGGGAGGATCAAGGTATGATGGTTTCAGGAGGAGAGACATGTCAGATTCGCCGCGGTCGGCCGCAGACGGCGCTCTTGTCACCAAACGCGAGTACGAGAAGCTTTCCGCGTTTCGCGGCGAGTTGCGGCGCTTTCTGCGCTTCAGCGAGGAGGCTGCCCGACGTGCTGGCCTCAGTCCGCAGCAGCACCAGCTGCTGCTGACGATTCAGGGCATGCCAGGCCGCGAGTTCGCAACGATCAAGGAGATCGCCGAACACCTGCAAGTGCGCCACCATACGGTCGTGGGGCTGGTGGATCGGATGGAGAGCGCCAATCTTGTTTTCAGGCGGCAATCCGCCCTGGACCACCGCGTGGTAGACGTGGCGCTGACAACGGAGGGCAAGCAGATCCTGCGAGGCCTGACGATCGTCCACAAGGAGGAGCTCGTCCGCCTAACTGGAGTGTGGAGCACCCTTTCGGAGATCATCCGCGGTGCGTTGCCGGCCGAGGCCGAGGGATCATGAGCGCGTCACCACGTCCCACGACGCCTGCATTGAAGGTGGCCGCACTGCAGTTTCTGCCAACGCTCTACGACAAGGAAGGCAACACCCGGCGTCTCCTAGACCTCTTGTCGCAGGCGTTCTCTGCGGGTGCTCGCATCGCGGTCGCACCTGAGATGGCGACAACCGGTTACTGCTTTTACGACCGGGCGGACGTCTCCGGGCTCGTGGAAACGCTGCCAGGTCCGACGACCGGGCTGGTGCAGGCGGTCTGCGCAGTCCACGACAGCGTTGCGGTGCTTGGTTTGCCTGAGGTCGATGCCGCGACCGGGATCTACTACAACAGCATCGCGGTCGTCGGTCCGCAGGGGCTGATCGGGAAGTACCGCAAGGTACACAGCTTCATAGCGGAGCCGCGCTGGGCGATGGACGGAGACCTCGGCCACGTCGTCGTGCAGACCCCGCATGGAGCCATCGGCCTGTTGGACTGTGCAGACATCGAATTGTTCGAAGGCGCAAGAGTGCTGCAGATTCTTGGCGCTGACCTGATCGCATTCCCGACCAATTGGTGCGGCGGCCCTGCCCCCAGCTACTACTGGTGGGCCCGGGCGTGGGAACTCGGGCTGCCGCTGATTGCCGCGGACCGCATCGGAACCGAGCGGGGCGTTGCCTTCTCTGGAGGCAGCACGATCTTCGCCGCGGACGGAACAGTCCTTGCGACGCGCGACGATGGCGAGGGCATTGTGCTGGCGGAGATTGAAAAGGGGAGTCCAGGCACCCGCAAAGCACCATTGCCGCCACGGGACTGCATTCCGCTAGCGCGCGACACCCATCGCTTCAATCCAGAGGCCTTCTTTAATCTCTATGCGCATCCCAGCCTGCCGCAGGGCGGCGAACTGCGCGTTTCCGCCCTGCCGCTGCGCGGCAGTCTGCGCGGTCTGGTGCGGAACTTGCGCGGTGTGCGCGATCAGGTCGTCGTTTTGCCCGCCGATGCACTGGAAGGTGCATGGGATGCCGAGAGCACCAACGAGGCAGTACGAGTTTGCCGTGCACAGGGAATCTATCTCGCCTTCGGCAGTGCCAGCACGGGAGACCTTGCCCTTGTGGGCCCTGAAGGCCTGCTCGCATTGCGCCGACCGCAAGACAGGGGGACCGAGCGAGCGATCGTAAACCTCCCCGGGGTGCGTGTGGGGCTCTGTCGGGGCGAAGAACTCGCCTGGCCGGAGACCTCACGCCTGTTCGCGATGGAGGGCGTCGACCTGCTGCTCACGCCAGACCGCGGCCTCGGCTTCGCCCCTGGGCGGTTTGCGGGGAGCACTGTGCGAAGCGAACGTGGACCTGCACCGGCGGATGACTGCTATTACTTCATCCCGCGGGTGCGCGCCGCAAGTGACGACCTGTTTGTCGCTTATGCCTCTGCGGAACTGCCTTGTGCTGTCTTCAGCGCCGCCAAGGGGCGCGGGGAGGCGTCCTTGCAGGGCGCCGAAGGGATTGTGGATACGCGGCCCACCCTGCGCGGCCTTCCGGATGTACGGCTTAAGCCGCATCTGCGAAGGCGGCGTCCAGAGCACTACCGACCGCTCTGGACACCGCAATAGGGTAAGGGCTGGCTACAGCCAGATATCCATGCCCGGCGCGTCGTCCGGACGAGCGGAAAACCCGAGCTTCTCGTAGAAGCCGCGTTTGCCGCGCGCCGAGGTGAGTTGCATCCAGCGGATTCCGCAAGTGCGACCATGCTCCAGCAGTAGCCGGATGATCTCGCGGCCGATTCCCAGACCCTGGTGGTCTGGCCGCACGATCACGTCGCAGATGATGCATTGGTAGACACCGTCGGAGAGCAGTCGCCCGGTGCCGACGAGCGAGCTGCCGCTGTAGACGCTGACGCCGAACCAGCTGGCATGCAGAGCAGCCGCCAACTGGTCCTGCGTCAGTTTCAGCCTCTCGTTCCATCCGGTGGAGAGAAATAGTGGGTAGAACTCCTCGACCGGCGGCAAGGTGTGCTCGTAACGCATGTTCGTCATGCCCTCGGGTTTCGACCACGGCGCAGCGGTCCCTGCGTCTAGCGGCGCGCTACGGTGATGACCCGTCGGCGCTCGAAGCGCAGGCGGCCGTTCACCTCGTGGAAGCCGTTCATCTCGGCTGCCTCTCGGGGGGAGGCGGCGATGCGCCGATAGATTTCCGCACGCCGCTCCGCAGGTACACCTGCGACATCCAGATACTCCTCGACATCGCGGTCCTCTGTCTGCACCTCCAAGTGGGCGACATGCAAGCCGGCCCCCTCGATCGCCGCCCGCCAGTCGGACGGCGACAGTGCGTGGACGTGGCTCGGGTCGCGCAGCTTCTCGAACGTCTCGATGAAGTCTCGCCCGCTGTCGAACTCGGGCGTCGTCTGATCGGCCAAGCCGAAGCTGCCGCCGGAACGAAGCACGCGCGAAACCTCCGCGAGGAACCCGGGAATGTTGGGGAAGTGGTGCGGAGCGCGACGGCACGTCACTGCGTCGAAGACCTGATCGGGAAAGGGCAGGGCCTCCGCGTCGCCTTCTTGGAAGACCACGTTCTCCACCCGGCGCTCCTTTGCGAGCTGGCGGGCCTCTGCAAGCATTTCCGGTGTGATGTCGACCGCGACTACCTCGCGCACCAGTGCGGCGAGCGCGAGCGCCGTGTGCCCCGTGCCGGTCGCCACGTCGAGCGCCCTCATCTCCGGCTGCAGAGGCAGGAGTTCCAAGAGTCTGCCAAGGTCATGGCCGAAGGCATGGCTGGGACTGTGCGTGTACTTGGCGGCTTGCTTTCCGAACTGCTGCTGCACCTTGTCCCGCTGATCCAACGCGATCGCCTCCTGCATCCTTTGTTCTCAGCGTAGGGTTTCCCGCGCGGTGGGAACAGCGGCTGCCGTGAATGGCGGCCAGAGGAAATCCCGATGGGTCGGATGACCAGTGCGGGTCTTCTCCCGCGTCCGACGGCCTAGAGGACTGCGCGCCGGATCGCTTCAGCGACGGCAGCGGCCGCAAGCGCGCCGACGCGAGAGGGATCTGCAGGCAGATCGCCGCAGGAGATACAGAAGATCGTGTCGCCGTCAAAAAGCGTGTGCGCCGGCTCGACGGCCTGGCCGAGGCCGTCGTGGGCCATCCGTGCGACGCGCTGGAGTTCTGACTTCTGCAGACGCGCATTGGTCGCGACGCAGGCGATGGTCGTGGCCTCGCCCGGCTGGCCGGGAGAGGCCTCGCCGATCGCGAGCAAAGGCGTTGTCCGGAGCGCTGCTCCGCCCGCGCCGAGCGGCCCCGCGAGTACGGTCCCATCCTTCGCGACAACGCTGCCGAGCGCGTTGACGACGGCCACGGCGCCTACGCGCAGGCCATCGGGCGCGACGAGCGTCACAGCCCCCTGCCCACCGTGCATCGCGTGTTCCGCCCCGAGCGCTTTGCCGACCGTTGCGCCGCACCCTGCGCCGAATCTACCCTCCGGCAGCGCGCAGCTTCCCTCCAGTGCGAAACGGGCAGCCGTTGCCCCGTCTTCGGCAGACGGGGCAACGGCTGCGCCGACACCGAGGTCGAAGATGGCAGCCGCCGGGACAATGGGGACGCGCACGGCACCGACCGAGACGCCGCGTCCGGCTTGCGCGAGGACCTGCATCGCCCCGTCCGCCGCGCGCAGCCCGTAGGCGCTGCCTCCGGTGAGCAGCACCGCGTCCGGGCCGGGCACGAGGTTTTCTGGGCGCAGCACCTCGGTCTCACGGGTCGCCGGTGCACCGCCGGCGACATCGACGGCCCCGCAGGATCCTGGAGGAAAGAGGATCAGCGTCACACCGGTCTTGACGTCATCATGCGTCACGCAGCCTATCGAGACGGACGGCACATCGAGGGCGCCGCCCTCGATGCTGCAGCCGAGACCGTCGGCGTAGCCCAATTCCTTAGGCACCTGCGAGCAGCCGGCCGAGTCCGAACGTGATGAGACCCTCGATCGCACCGACCATCGTCATCTCAAGTCCGCTGGCAAGCCAGCTGCGCGCTGTCACGATCGTCTTTAGCGCACCCACGACGAAGTGGGCGACCAGCGAGATGACGGCCGCGACCAGCACCGCTGCGAGCCCGTGCATGAAGAAGAAGGGGATGACCGGAATGATCGCGCCGACCGCTGTTGCAACCGAGGAGCTCAGCGCGGACACCAAGGGGTTCGGCGCGCTGTCTGCCGAGAGGCCCAGCTCCTCCTGCACCAGGGTTTGCAGCATCACGTCCGGCTTTTCCGCGAGCCGCGCCACAAGTTCATGGGATTCTTGTTCCGAGAGTCCCTTGAGTTGGTAAAAGAGGGCGAGCTCCTCGCTCTCTTCCTCAGGCGACTCCTCGAGCTCGCGTTTCTCGCGGGCGATTTCGGCCTGGTGCACCTCGCCCTCCGACTTCGCAGCGAGGTAGGCGCCGCTGCCCATCGAGAGCGCAGATGCGATCATCCCCGCGAGGCCGGAGATCGCGACCAAGTGACCGGAGCCGTTGGTGTAGCCTGCGACGCCAGAGACGATGCCGAAGATCGCACCCAGCCCGTCGTTCGCGCCGTAGATCGCGTCCCCGATCCAGCCGCTGGAACTGGTCACGTGCCAGCGCTCCCGACCGAGCAGGCGATTCAGCGCGGAGCCGGGATCGTGGGCACCGACGAGCGCAGAGAGGCTCTCCGCGTGGCCGGCCTCCTCCTGCGCCATCATCGCGACGGATTGTCTCACGTTTCCCTGTGGGAGCCATGACAGCAGATCGCGGTACTTGCCAACGTCCTGCTGCTCATCAGCTTCCAGCTTGCGCAGCCAGGCGTCGCGTCCCATCGTGCGGCTGGCGCCTTTCAACTTGCTCTGGACCTCGGACCGGTCGGGGATCTCCGCGCCCAACTCGCGAATGTGCGTTTCCCACTGTTCAGCGTGGCGCTCTTCCGCCTCCGCGAGTCTCACGAGGATGCTCTTGCGGTGGGTATCGGGTTCACTGGCGGCAAGCTCGCGGTAGGTGAAGGCACCTTCCACCTCGTCGCGCCAGTTGCGCAGCATAGCGTCGATGACGCGTTGGTCGGCCAAGAAGGACACCTCCAAGGGATATCGAGGGGACATCTCACGATCGGTGACAGTTCCGCGCCGTTGAAGAATCCTCCTGCCGCGATCGCAGGACGCCGCTTTGCGGTTGTGTGAAGACTTGGCTGCACACGCGCATGCCGAATGAAATGTTCGAAGGACGCTTCGGACGGTGCGCGTCGCGAGAGCTCGCTGCGTACGCTTCAAGGAGGGCGGGAGCAGTCTCACGTTGCCCCTGGCAGCCACAGCCCACCCTGGCGGCCGCAGCCATCACCATCGACGCGTTCAGAGGAGGTTTGCGCAGATAGAGGAAAGCCTTTTCGCAATCGAGTGAAGTAACCGGTCTGTCGTACCCGGACATCGCCTCGCCCGTATGCGAAGCGCGGGCGACATCGGCACAAATGCCGCGCGAAACGTGGGATATTTGCCATTCTCACGTCCGTTTGGGTGGGCTTGGCTCTACCGTTGGGCCGGAACATGCTTGATTTGGCCATGTCCGCTTCGAGCCACTACCAACCTAGGCAAGAGCGCGCTGTATGCACCCCTAGCTCCGCTCATATACTGTGGGCGATCTCGGTCCCGGGGGGAGCGTGAACTCGGTGGGCGATCTCTCGATTGAAGCGCAGCGACGGATCGAGGAACTTCGTGAAGTCCTGCGCCAGGGCGTACGACGGCTCGCGCCGCAGGCCGAGGTGGCGATGCGCGAAGAACCCGCGGGCGCCGCGACGCGCGTCGCGCTTGAATTGCAGAGCGTCGACGCCTCGCAGGAGACCTCGCTGCGGGCGGAGGTCGCAGCGGTGCTCGCCGAGCACATCGTCGCGCACATCGGGCCTGACCTGATGGGTCGGATCCTGCGTCGCAACTACGGGTACTTCGATCAAGACGAACGTGCCCAGATCCTGGACTACGCACGTACGGAAGCGCCCCGCCCCGGAGTCGTGCGCGGTCTTGCGCGCCGTCTTGCGGAGTACCTTGAGCAAAATTCTGCCCTGAACCTCGAGGGCTTTGTCACCTTTCGACTGAAGGATTACGTTGCAGACCTCGAACGCTCCCTGGACGCTGCAGTCGACGAGTTCATGCTGGATCGCGAGTACCGGGAGTTCGTGCGTCTTTTGCGCTACTTCGTCGACGTGCAGTCGCCGAAGCTCTCCGTGGCACACGTCCTGCTGCGGGAGAGCGGCCGCTTCGAACTGTGCGACGAGCAGATGCAGCCCCTGCGCGGGGAGTTTGCGGCCGATTTCCGGTTCGAGTCGGAGGAGGGGGAGATCAACCTAGACGACCTGCTGGTGTCGTCCTTGATCACTGCAGCCCCAGCGCAAGTCGTTATCCACGGGCCGCAGGCGGCATTCGACCTGCCGTCGGTGCGCACGGTTCGCCAGGTGTTCGGGGACCGCGTCCGCACGTGTCCAGGATGTCCCGCCTGTGCGGCGGCGCACAACACGAACCTCTAGGGCGATCCGTAGACCGTCGAGAGCTGTTGCCACAAGCCGTTGTCCTCCGCTCCGAGGTACCAAAGCGCGAGACCGCCCAGGTCGTCCTGCTTCGCCAGCAGGAACCGGACGTATTCGCTGCGGGGGTCTTCGAGCCAGATGTCGTGGTCCGGTGAGACGATGTGGGTTTCCTCGGCCGCCTGGTCCCAGGTAAGGGGTCCAGGCGGATCGAGCAGTGCGGACTTCGCCGTGACGGTCGGTGTGCCCGGCTGCCCCCAGTCGTAGCCGTACGCAGCGATTCCGAGAAGGATCTTCTGGGCGGGCATCTCCTGCAGCGCGTAGTCGACCACCGCACGGACGAAGCCGATGCCCGCCACGGGCCCCGGAGCGGTTCCCGGCCCGTGCTCGTCGTAGGTCATCAGCACCAGGTAGTCGGCGCTACGACCGAGCGACGCGTAGTCGTAAGCCGCGGACTGGTCACCGACTGGGATGTTCGAGGATGCGCGTGGACCGACGGCGACTGTTGTGAGCAGACCGCGGGGCCGCAGCTGCGCCGAGACATCGGCGACGAAGGCATCCAAGCCTTGGGCATCCGTGCCGTCGATCGATTCGAAGTCGATGTTCACGCCGTCCAGCTGATCAGCCAGGACGGCGTCCACAAGGTGCTGGACAGCCAGCGCCCGCAGGCTGGGATGGACGAGGATCGCGCCTTGTCCGTCATTCGTCACGAGCGCTAGCACCTTCTTGCCCAGCGCATGGGCAGTAGCGCTGACCGTTGCGATGTCGCCGGGCCCGCGCAGGTGCAGCGATGCATCCTTGTGGAGCGAAAACCAAAGCGGAGCGATGCCGCTCAGCTGGCTGGAGTGTGCTGCGAAGTCGCTTGCGGAGCCGCGGCCGGCCCACTCGACGTAGTAGCCGAGCACGAAAGGCCCGCTGTGGGCAGGCGGCGGTGTCGGAGAGGGAGACCCATGCGGCGCAGGTGTGGAGCTGCTGGCGCTGCTGGACGCGGGCCCCCCTACGGGAGGTGCTGGTGCCGCCGGTGCATCGGCGGCACCCTGGTGCTTGTCGACCTTCGAAGGAGCGGGAGCGGCCACACCGTGCATGCCGTCTGGCGGCACCACTCTGGGAGTGGTCCCTGCGCGCGCGGCGGCCTTTTTGAGGGAGGGATGGTGGGTCGGCAGTCTGGCGCCTGCGGCGCCCAGGAGAGCGATGAGGGCGACCAGCGCGAAGGCTGCGAGGCTGCGCTGCGGGGACAGGGCGGACACCTCCACAGGCAACCTGGGATGTGACCAAAGTTGACAGAATGCACGGGCAACCGCAAACCCCGCCATAGGACTGGGCGACGGCGGGGAGCGGGCTTTGCAGCGTTTGTGTCCTCTTGTGGGCCCGTGCTTCCGTTGCGACGCAAATCCCGCACCTTCCCTGCGTTCTTGGAGGCTGCGCCGCCCGAGGCACCCTCGACGCGCCAAGATGCCAGTCTCGGGCCACGACCAGGAAGAGCCCCTTATGCGCCAGGCACCGCGCCGCAAGCGGCTGGGTCATGGCGGTCGAAGCAGGGGCAGCAAGAGCCATGCTTGACGCGCCGACGGGCCTTGCGTACACTTAGTCGCAATCATCCGAGGACGGAGACGAGTAGGTCGAACGGGCGGCCAAGAGAGGCGCCGGCAGGTGCAAGGCGCTCCGCCAGACGACCGAAGACCACTCCCGAGGACCGGCGATGAGTCGGCGCGGGGCGCGCGATACAGCGCCGATGAGCGACGTGGGGTGGAACCGCGGGCGTCCTGCCTGCCCCGATGAGGGGCGGGTTTTTTGTTGCTATGCGGACATTGTCGGAGAGGGTGGACACGATGCAGGTGTCGGTAGATGGCAAGCTGTTGGCGCTGGATGCAGGGGCGACCTACGGAGACCTCGCACAGGCGGTGGGTGTGGATGCACTGGCCGCGCGCCAGGACGGCCGGATCTATGAACTCTTCCGCCCGATCGCGGCGGAGGGTGCGGTGGAGCTCTTGCGCTTCGAGGACCCGGACGGGGCCATGGTCTTCCACCATACCTCGACCCACATGATGGCGCAGGCCGTGCGCCGCCTGTTCCCGGACGCCCAGTTCGCGATTGGGCCGGCGAACGCGGAGGGCTTCTTCTATGACATGCAGCTCCCGCACCAACTCGGACCGGACGATTTCCCCGCAATCGAAGCCGAGATGCGCCGCATCGCCGAGAGCGACTACGCTGTAACGCGCGAGGTCCTGCCGCGAAGGGAGGCAGAGGCGCTCTTCCGGGAGATGGGCGAGACTTACAAGCTGGAGATTGTGGCGCGGCTCCCGGAGGACGCCGAAATTTCCATCTACCGGCAAGGGGAGTTCGTCGATCTCTGCCGCGGCCCGCACCTCAGCCGCACTGGCCTAGTGCGAGCACCGAAGGTGCTGTCGGTGGCCGGAGCCTACTTCGCGGGCGATGAATCGCGGCCCATGCTGCAGCGACTGTACGGCACCTCCTTCCCCACGGAGGAGGGACTCGAGGAACACCTTCGCCTGGTGGAAGAGGCGAAGCGGCGCGACCATCGGCGTCTCGGCCGGGAGCTCGACCTCTTCACCTTCCACGACGTCGCACCGGGCTTCGCCTTCTGGCAGCCGGCCGGTACCACCGTGTACCACGAGTTGGAGGCCTTCTCGCGCGAGGTGCAGGCGCGATATGGATACCGAGAGGTCATGACACCGTGGATATTCCGCCCGGACCTGTGGCAGACGAGCGGTCACTGGGGCCACTATCAGCAGAACATGTTCATCGTGGAATCGGAGGACGAAACGGTCGCGTTGAAGCCAATGAACTGCCCTGGGCACTGTCTCATGTTCGCGGAGACGGTGCGCTCGTATCGTGATCTGCCCCTGCGCCTCGCGGAGTACGGACCGCTGTCGCGCTTCGAGCGCTCCGGGACCCTGCACGGGCTCCTGCGCGTGCGCGGCTTCCACCAGGACGACGCGCACATCTTCCTGCGCGAGGACCAGATCGGTTCTGGCATCGAGGAAGTGCTGGAGATCCTGCGGATCATCTATGGCACCTTCGGTCTGCAGTACCGCGTCGAACTCTCGACGCGCCCAGAGGAGTACCTGGGCGAACTGGCGCTCTGGGAGAGGGCAGAGGGCGAACTCGCGTCGTCGCTCGAGCGCGCGGGGCTGCCCTTCCGCATCAACAAAGGCGACGGCGCCTTCTACGGACCGAAGATCGACGTGCACGTGATCGACGCGCTCGGTCGCCAGTGGCAATGCGCTACGGTGCAGCTCGACTTCCAGTTCCCGCTGCGCTTCCACCTCGAGTACCGCGACCAGGAGGGCAAGGCGCAGACCCCGGTGATGGTGCACCGCGCGATCTTCGGCAGCATCGAGCGGTTCATCGGCATCCTGCTGGAGCACTTTGCCGGTGCCTTCCCGAGCTGGCTCGCACCGCTCCAAGCGCGCGTACTCCCGGTGTCGGACCGCCACCGGGAGTATGCCGAAGCGGTCACCGCCGAACTTCGCGCGCAGGGCCTGCGCGCCGAGGCAGACCTGCGGGACGAGAAGCTCGGCTACAAGATCCGGGCGGCCCAAGCCGACAAAGTTCCGTACTTCCTGGTGGTCGGGGACCGGGAGGCAGAGGACGGAACAGTGTCCGTACGCGCCCGTGGAGAGGCGGGCAGTGCAGAGATGTCGCACGAAGTGTTCGTACGGAAACTTGCGGAAGAGGTGCAGGGGCGTCGCCTGCAGTTGACAGCGCACCAAAGCTAGGGATCTCGGCGACGAGGGGCCGCGGCGATATGTGCCGCGGCCCTTCGTCGTGAGCCACCGTATGTCGAAGGGAAGTCTGCTATTGGCTATTGCAGCAGTATAGTAATACATATGGCCATTCGGCGAAGAGAATGGGGCCATTTGGACGGACTAGCGTCGAAGGGGTTAGGACCGTCTGACTCGAACAAATGTGGCGGTATAGACGTATTTTTTATCTTACACTTGTGAAAGCAACATCCAGCGCTGTGAGAATATGAGAGATAGCCGAGTGTGCAGCTAATAATTACATCGGAATATCGCGCTGTTTCAGTGTTTGTAAAGTGCGTTGTGGGACCTTGTCGTTTACACCGAAAGGGTGCGTGATCCCACTCAGGCCGAGACCTTGTACGACGCAGTACGGATGGCGTGGTTTGTCGCTGGCACGATTGGCTTTGTGGAACTCCTGCGATTCGTGCAGAACCGGCTGGCCGCGCTGCAGGGCCGTTGGCAGCAGGCAGCGCTTTTTGGCTTCGGAACCGCCCTGCTGATCGGTGGCCTCAGTCTGCTGCCGGGCGGGATGGACCTGAAGGAACTGATGCTGATGACGCCTTTTGTGGTCCTCCTGGCCGGTGTGGAAGGAGGCGTACTTGGCGGGGCCGCGATTGCCGTCGCAGTTCCGGGGTATGCGGTCTTGACCCTTGCCACGGCTGGAATCGCTGCCGTCCTCGCCTACTATCGCAGGTCTCCATTGTGGGCACTTGTGCCTGCATGGGGCTGGATCGCGGGACAGAAGGTCCTGCAGGCGTTCTTGCGGGGGCGGGGCCTCGACCCAGTGGCGGACGGGGCCATCTCACTGCTGGGCGCTGTGGCGTTCGGGCTCTATGTTCGTGAGGTGGACCACCGCCGTGCGGAACTCTTCCGGGCTAGGGCTCAGGCAGCCACGGACCCCTTGACGGGACTGCTCAACCGCAATGGGCTGGCCAGACATTTGGGCAGGGTCGGAGCGGCGTCGGTGATCGCGATCGACCTCGACGACTTCAAACCGATCAACGAACTCTACGGCCATACCACTGGGGACCTCGTCCTACAGGAGGCGGCGCGCCGGTTGCAGAGCGCGATGCGCTCGGTGGATGCATTAGCGCGAGTGGGCGGGGACGAGTTCGTCGCCGCCGTTTCCGAGGTGACGGCGGATGGAGCGGTGGAGATCACCGAACGGATGCGCCGCTCGTTGGAACAGGACGATGTGGTGCTGCCCTCGGGCCATATACAGCTGCACGCCAGCTTTGGTATCGCGACTGGTGAGATATCGGAACTGCTGGACCACGCGGACATTGCGCTGCTCAAGGCTAAGGCCGAGGGGAAGGCGCGGACGTGCGTCTACGGGCAGGGAAGCAACCATGATTCGCACGAGGAGCAGCTTCTGCGTGTCACGCGGTTCGCTCGCGACTTGCTGTTCGGACTGTCCGAGGGTGTGGCCATCCTCGGACCGACGCGGCGAATCGTGGCCGTCTCGCGTGGCTTTGAGGCACTCTCGGGCCTACCTGCCGCTGAAGTCGTAGGACAGAAGCCGCACGCGCAGATCGGCACGGACTTTACGGATTTCGAGCATCAAACGGAGATTGTGACCAGTATCGCGCGGTACGGAGTCTGGAGAGGGGAACTCGTCAACCGTCGACCTTCAGGAGAGATCTGGTGGGCGGACTGGTCGATGCGCAATTTGGAAGTGAGGGGCCGCAGGCTCGGATACCTGGGGATTGTGCGCGACGTGACAGGCGCCCACCGGCACAACGCGCAGCTATTGGCGGAAGCCGTCGGCATTCTGTCCGAGAAGCACGACCCTTCCATCGGCGATCACCTGCGCCGCACTGGCCGATATATGGAAATTCTAGCGGGTGCGTTCCAGGAGCGCGCTGGTCGGAGTGCACTCCCGTTAAACCCCGAAGAGTACCTGATTGCCGCTACGATGCACGACATCGGCAAAATCGCGCTTCCGGCAGAGATCCTGGCCAAGCCGGGAGCATTGACGCCCGAGGAACGCCGGATCGTAAACCGTCACCCGGAACACGGCTACGAATACCTCGCACGGCTGTGTTCTCGCTGGTGTACGGGACCGGGATCCGACTACACGCGCATGCTGCTGCGCTGCGGGATGGAAATCGCGCTGTTCCACCATGAACGGGTGGACGGCAGCGGATACCCGCACGGGGCTCGCGGTGACCAGATTCCCATTTCCGCGCGTCTGTTCTCCGTCGTCGATGTGTACGACGCATTGCAGTCCGCGCGTCCATATAAGCAGCCCTGGCGCGAAGAGGAAGCGTTCGAGTATCTGGTCGAGAACGCCGGATCACAGTTCGATCCAACGGTCGTGACACTCTTGGGCGACATACGGCGCCAAGGGAACTGGCTGTCCGTACGAGCGGGTGACGCGGACTGAGAGCGGGCGGCCTCTATGTCGCCAAAGTGCGGCAGCCATGGCAGCCCACGCACTGGAAGGAGATTGCGAAATTGGACCCAGCCAGTTGGAATCGCACCATCCGCTTCGTGGACTGGCGTGACGAGGACCAGGCTGTCTGTGCAGGCCTGAATTGGGCGCAGTTGGCGGAAGACGTTCCGGCGCCCTTTTACACGCGCGTGCAGCAGGTGCCCGAACTCGACAGTATGGTTCGCCGTCACACGAGCTACGAAAAACTGCACGGCACGCTTGCCCAGTACGCAAGGCAATTGCGGGAGGATCCGCGCAATGAAGCCTCGTACGAGCGCATCTCGCGCATCGGCAGGATGCACGCGCGCATCGGACTCTCTACGGAGTGGTACCTAGGCGCCTATCGGCTGTTCTGGGAGCATGCCATGCGACTGGTCGACGGGTCGTACGCGGATCTGGAGGAGCGAGACCGCGTGCGTCAGGCTGTCGCCAAGCGGCTGACGCTGGACATGGTTCTCGTCTCGATGGTCTACGAACGTGAAACATCCGCGCGGATCCGTACGCTGCAGGGTACGTTGCAGCAACTGGCGGAAAGCCTGTCCGCCATGTCGGAGGAGACGAGCGCTGCGGCAACGGAGTCGGCGAGCGTCCTCCAGCAGCTTTCCGGGGAGAGCGCGCGGGTGATGCAAGAGATGGAGATGGTTGCCGCGGCAACGGCCGAAGGCATGGCGGAAGTGGAGGGGGTCCACGCCGAGACGGCAGGAGCGATGCGGGCGATCCGCAGCGTCGAGCAGGCTGCGCTGCAGATGGCAGAGCAGTCGCGGCTGGTGACAAGCGCAGTCGCGGTGATCCGTGAGATCGCTGCCCAGACAAACCTTCTCTCCCTCAACGCCGCGATCGAGGCTGCGCGTGCGGGGGAAGCCGGACGGGGCTTTGCGGTCGTCTCGGAAGAAGTGCGTCGCCTCGCCGATCGCTCCAAGTCGTCGGCGACGGATGCGCAGCGGCAGCTCGAACAGTCGGTCATCGCGACGACTGCGCTCACTGCCTCGGTCGCAGAGGCGACACAGGCCGTGGCGCGCAATTCCGGTCTATTGCAGCAGTTAGCCAAGCGATTGAATGACATATCAGACCGCGCTCTGGCGGCCAAGGTGGCAACGGATGCAGTCGGGGCCATGGCCGAACAGGTTGCGAACTCCGGAGACCAGGTGCGCCTAGCGTCTGCGGAGACCGCCTCCTCGGCCACGCAGTTGGCGCAGTTGACGGTCAGCCTCGGCGAACTGATGCACGGCTCTGACGACTCGAACACTCATCTTGGGGAGTGAATCCCTTGCAGGTCACGCAGATGTTCGCCACCATCCGTGCCAAGCTCGTAGGCATCGCGGTGCTGGCCTCCGCCCTGTTCGTCGTGCTGGGTGGCGGGGAGATACTTGCGACCCGGTACTTCGCTTCGAAGATCCAGTTGATCAGTCAGTACAACCGCGCCTCGGCGATCGTCGCAGACATGCGCGCAAACTTCTACGAACTGCGTGGAGCCGTCAAACTGTACGCGGCTGGCATCGACAAGACCGCCCAGCTCGCACTCTACCGGGCGGACATCCAGACGTTCAAGCAGGATGTGCACGCAGCCCGCGCGCTTGGCCTGCCCAAGGTTACCGCCGATGTGCGAGCGGTCAATATTCAAGAGTCGCAGTTTGTCATTGACGCAAACCGGGGCATCGACCAAATTCAGGCCGGAAACGCAAGTCAAGGTCGCTCGGCCATCCTGATCACCGGCGCCCCTTCCGCAGCCAAGGCGGATCATCTGCTGGACGTCGCCACTGCGGACGCGACAGGCAATAACTTCGTCGGTGCATCGGTAGCGCGGCTACTCGGACAGGCGAACTGGATGTCGATCCTGCTTGCGGTCCTAACAGTCGTGATTGTCGCGTTCGCCTTGCCGCTGGGACTTTTGCTCGGCCGGCGGATCTCTCAGCCGCTATCTCGCATGGTTCGGTTTCTGGAAACGCTTGCGCGGGGAGACCTCTCCGTGCAGGCGCCCGATCTGCACGGCCGGGACGAACTGGCAGCCCTTGCGGGGTCGGCACAACGCATGGTGGCGGGGCTGCGCGCACTGATCAGCGAGACCGCGAAGTCGGCGAGCCGCGTCGCGCAGTCGGGCATTGAACTGCAGGCCGTTGCCGAGGCATCGGAGGTGACGGTGGCCAACGTCGGCGCCTCGATGCAGGGGGTGGCCAGCGCGGCCCTCACACAGCGGCAGGGGACGACGGAGGCGGCGCGCACCATGCACGAACTGCAGGTCGCGATCTCCCAGGTAGCTCGCGGTGCACAGGAGCAGGCATCTCAGGCGGCCCTTGCGGCGGGCGCAATGGACGACACTGCGCGCAGTGTAGCCCAGATGGCCAAGGTGTTGGCGACGGTCAACGACACGGCGAAGGAGTCGCTCGCAGCCGTCGGCGACGGCAAGCAGACGGTCGCTCGCGCGAACTCCGTGCAGGATGCGGTCGGTGGTGCGGTGCTCGCTGCGCGGGACCGCATGCAGGAACTGGACGAGCAGACGCGCCGCATCGACGAGATTACCGGTATCGTCGGCGAGATCGCCGAGCAGACGAACCTCCTCGCTCTGAATGCCGCAATCGAGGCTGCCCGGGCGGGCGAAAGCGGGCGAGGCTTCGCGGTGGTGGCGGACAGCGTGCGCGAACTGGCTGGCCGTACCCAGGAGGCAGTGAAAGAGATCGGGTCTCTTTTGGGCGCCGTTCAGGCGTCTGCCTCTGCGGCCCGTCAGGCGGCCGAGGCGGGAGCGCGCGGCGTGGCGTCGCTGGCCGAGACCGGAGAGGGAGTGCGGTCCGCCTTCGAGCGCGTCGACCGGGCGATCGGAATTGCGGCGCAGGAGATCGCGCCCGCCCTTGCGGCGGCGCAGCAAGCGGACACTCTGACTGCGGACGTCGCGCGGATGATGGCCAGCATTTCCGCAATCACCGAGGAGAACAGCGCTGCGACGGAGCAGATGGCTGCCTCGTCCGATTCGGTCGACGGCGTGATCTCGCAGGTCGCCTCCTCATCGGTGGAGACCGTCTCTCTGGCGGAACAGGTGTCGACATCGCAAGGGGACCTGCAGCGTTCTTTGCAAGCGATGGTCGCCGCGGCGCAGCAGCTCCTGGCCGTTGGCGGCGAACTGGAGACGTCGGTTGCGCGCTTCCACCTGGGCTGAGACGAACCAAGCAGAGGCCGCAGCAGGGGCTGCGGCCTCTCGGTATGTTGCCTAGTGAGGCGGGGCCAGGAGCTCGGTGCGCTCGTGCAGGGCCGTACGGAGCGCAAGGAGCGCCTCCTCGATCGGCTGCCCTGACTGTGGGCCTTCGACCGCATCGGGCGTGAGCGCGGCGCAGAGTGCTTCGACCGCCTGTGCGCGCTCGATCAGGGCGATGTCGAGGCTGAGTAGCAGGTCGAGCTGCAGGCGCGCGCTGCGCAGGCGTTCCCAGACGGCGTCTTCCGGCGGGAAGGGCGCCGAGCGCAGTTGCAACTCGACTTCCTGCACGGCGCGCTGGCGTTGTTCGATGGAGCGCAGCGTTTGGAGGGCAAGCTGGGGCGGAAACGGCTGCTCCCGACTGGAGGGCGGGATCCGCTCCTGGTGGTAGCGGGCCGCGAGGTCGCGCAGTAAAGTCGCCGCACGAGTCAACGCGTCCGACGCGTGGGAGCGCACCAGGAGGTCATCCTGCCGCAGGCGTACGCGTGCGCCGTAAATGGCGACGCCGTCGACGCCGAGCAGGCCCGCGAGGCGCCGTAGCGTCTCGTTTTGCATCAGCCCTTGGAACCGAGGCCCGGCATGCCCATCCCGAGTGGCGAAAAGCCGACATGAAACGGTTCCCCGACCGCCACGTTCGGGGCTGAGACGAGGCCGTGCTCTGCCATCATCATTGCCACGTAGTAGCGCACGGCGTCGAGCTCGGAGAGGCCGAACGCCTTGAGCGAGATCAGGGACTTCATCCGCTCGTCCTTGGGGAAGATCAGCACCTTGACGTCGTTCAGCGTGATGCCGTAGGCGGAAAGGAACCCGTTCAAGTGCTCCTTGACGAGGGCTGTGAGGTCGTGGATGTGCTCATTGACCTGTTCAAGCGGTGTCACTTGGACGATCTGGTTGATCGCCTGTTCGACAACTGGCCCTGCGTAGCGGTTGACGTCCTCGCCGCGCAGGAAGTGGCCGTTGTACGGCATGTGCTGTACGAGCTTCAAGGCGTCTTCCGGCGATTCAACGTGCACGTAGTAGTCCACATCGTAGGCGAGTTCGGCCATCTCACGCGACAACGCGGTGCCGGAAGCCTTCAGAACCAGCTTGGCGCGACTGATGTAGAGCACCTCGTACTGCCAGGGCGACTGCCCCCCGAAGAACGCCTGCTGGATCGAGCCGACGATCGGCTTATCCGGCGTCTGGATAGGATACTGGCCCGTCTCATAGACGTTAAGGATGGCGCCGCGCGCCTTGAGCACTGCGAAGTGGTTCGATTCGACGGTGAGCAATGAGCCGTTCAAAATGTTCGAGTCCGGGTAGTGGAACAGGAGGACATCTGTCCCCATGACCTCCTTGCCGTCATCACTGAGTGTCGAAACGACCTGACGAAGAGCCATCACGCATCCCCCTTTGCACCATTACGATCAATGTACCTGAATCGCCGGAGTACGGCCAGCGCGGTTGACCGCACCCGAGCGCCATGGTACGCTGTCACCACAAGCAGAAGCCCCATCGCTTCTCACCCTGGCGCGCCATTTGGCTGTGAATCCAGGGTCCGCCAGGGAGAGATATGTGCGGGAGGGGCCATGCCCTTCTCGTTTTCTTGTTTTCTACGATTGTGCGGAGGTGACGTCGAATCAGCAAGGACTTGCGGGTCAACGAGGAGATTCGTGTGCGCGAGGTGCGCGTGGTTACCCAGGAGGGGGAGCAGCTCGGCATCTTCCCCATTCGGGACGCCTTGCGTCTCGCAGCCGAGCGTAACCTGGATCTCGTCGAAGTGGCCCCGTCCGCCAAACCACCGGTCTGCCGGATCATGGATTACGGACGTTTCCGCTACGAACAGGCCAAAAAGGACCGGGACGCGCGCAAGAAGCAGCACCAGGTGACGATCAAGGAAGTCAAGCTGCGTCCACGCATCGAAGAACACGACTTCGAGGTCAAGGCGCGCAACGCGGAGCGCTTCCTGAAGGATGGGGACCGCGTCAAGGCAACGATCATGTTCCGCGGGCGCGAGATCGTTCACTCCGATCTGGGCCGCGAAGTGCTCGATCGCCTCGTGACCTTCGTTCAAGATGTCGCGATCGTCGAACGCCCGGCACGCGTCGAGGGCCGCAACATGACCATGTTCCTCGTACCGAAGGACCACTCCACGCCGAAGGGTGTGTAACGGATGCCGAAGATGAAGACGAACCGCGCCGCCGCGAAGCGCTTCCGGCGCACCGGCAGCGGCAAGTTCAAGCGCTCCAAGAGCCACGCTCGCCACATCCTGACCAAGAAGTCGCAGAAGCGAATGTCCGACCTGCACCGGTACGCCTACGTCTCGAAGTCCGACCAGAAGCGCGTTGAGCGCCTTCTGCCGTACAACTAAGGGGGACCGTCGCCGATGGCACGCATCAAGAAGGGCGTCACCGCCCACCGCCGCCACAAGAAGATCCTGAAGCTGGCCCGTGGCTACTGGGGCGCCCGGCACCGCCTGTACCGTCCGGCGAACGAAGCCGTGATGAAGGCGCTGTGGTACGCCTACCAGCATCGGCGCCAGCGCAAGGGCGAGTTCCGCCGCTTGTGGATCGCGCGCATCAACGCCGCTTCCCGCGCACAGGGACTTTCCTACAGCCGCTTCATGAGCGGTCTGCGCCGCGCCGGCGTGGAGATCAACCGCAAGCTGCTCGCCGATCTTGCGGCGCGGGACGCAGCCGCATTCGCGGCCCTTGTCGAGACCGCAAAGTCGTCGCTTGTGCGCTAGCCCCCTCGGCCAGAAGGCGCTGCGCGCGCAGGTGCGCGCGGTTCGCCGCGGCGAGGCAGAAGGTCGGGTCGTCGTCGAAGGAGCACGCCTCGTCGCAGAGGCGGTCGCCCAGGGCGCGCGGCTCGACCTTCTCGTCGTCTCTCCGCGCTTGCGCACAAGGCCGATCCCCGCGGAGGCGCTCGGGAGCATCGAGGCCCACCCGGCGGCGCAGTTCCTGACCGATCAGGAACTCGAGCGGCTGAGCGGCGGATCCTCGCACCAAGGCACGCTGGCCGTGGTCGCACTGCCCCGCTGGACTCCTGAGGACTGCCTCACTGGCGCGGGCTGGCTTGTCGTGCTGGATGGCGTGCAAGACGCGGCGAACCTCGGCGGCATCGCGCGCGCTGCGCTCGCCTTTGGCGCCGCCGGGATCTGGTACAGGAGAGGCGGTGCGCGGCCGGACAACCCGAGGGCCTACCGGGCTGCTGCAGGGGCCTTCCTGCGTCTGCCCATCGCGGCGGTCGACGATCTGGACGCCGCACTCGCAGCACTCGAGTGGCCGGTCTGGGTTGCTTCGGCACACGGCGAAGCGATGGACGGCGCGTGGCCGCCAGCGGGACGCGCCGCCCTCGTTTTGGGCAGCGAAGGGCAGGGGAGCTCCGTGGGTATCGGACGCACGGTGTCGATCCCGATGCGCGAGGGCAGCGAATCACTGAACGTCGCACAGGCGGCTGCGGTTCTGCTGTGGCGTGTCCGGTCGGCTTTACAAGCCGACAGCGACCTCGTATAATCCCGGCAAAGCGACGATGATGGAGAGAGTACCGCCCAAGGGCCGCCGTGCAGGGACGGGCGCCGGGACTGCAAGCGCTCGCGGCTGGCCAGGACAGGGAAGTTCGCTCCGGAGTTCCGCCCTGAAGCAGCAGTAGGGGCGGCGGAAGCCCACCGTGAACGGGGCGCCCGGGTGCTCGCCCGGAGAGAGAGGGGCTTTGCCCAAACGGCGGTGGTACCGCGGAGTCTTTGCGACTTCGTCCCCGATGGGGGCGGGGTCTAGTTTTTTGCTGCGGAAGGGATGGGTGGCGGTGAAGGACGTCGAGGCACTGCGCAGCGAGGCGCTCGCCGGTATCGCAGCGGCATTGGACGAGGCGACGCTGGAGCGGGCACGCGTCGAGTGGCTGGGCCGCAAGGGGCCGCTCATGGACGCGCTGCGCGGCATCAAGGATGCACCAGCTGCGGAGCGGCGCGATCTCGGTCTCGCGCTGAACAGGCTGCGCGATGAGCTCGAAGCAGCGATGGCGGCGCGTCAGGCCGAACTGCGCGAGACCGCGCTGGCTGTACGCATGCAGGCCGAAACGCTCGATGTGACACTGCCCGGGCGGCCAAGGGCGCTGGGCGGCCCGCACCCTTTGCAGCTCGCCGAAGACGCGCTCGTGCGCGCCTTGCGCCAGCTTGGCTTCCGTCTCGCTGAAGGACCGGAGGTGGAGAGCGAGGAGCTCAACTTCGAGGCACTCAATATCCCGAAGGACCACCCGGCGCGCGAAATGCACGACACGTTCTTCGTCGCCGACCTGCCCGGCTACGTGCTGCGCACCCATACGTCGCCCGTCCAGATACGGTCGATGCGGGCGCATGCGCCCGCTCCCGTGCGCATCATCACGGTCGGCCGCGTCTACCGCCGCGACGACGACGTGACCCATTCGCCCGTCTTCCACCAGATGGAGGGTCTCGCGATCGGCGAGGGCATCGGCATGCAGCATCTGAAGGCGACCCTGTACGAGTTCTGCCGCGCAATCTTCGGTCGGGACGTGCGCATCCGCCTGCGTCCGAGCTACTTCCCCTTCACGGAGCCATCCGCGGAGGTAGACATCGGCTGCGTATTTTGTGGCGGCAACGGCTGCCGCATCTGCAAGGGCACCGGATTCATCGAGATCCTCGGTTCGGGGATGGTCCACCCGCATGTGCTGCGCGAGGGCGGCTACGATCCGCAGATCCAAACAGGCTTCGCATTCGGCGTCGGTGTGGAGCGAATCGCGATGCTGCGCTATGGCATCGATGACGTGCGCCTCCTGTTCCAGAACGATCTGCGGCTCCTGCGCCAATTTTAGGGAGGTGACGGGTTGCGCATTTCGCATGCCTGGCTTTCGGAACTGCTTGGGCCCCTGCCCGCACCGAACGAAGTGGCGCAGATCCTCACGCAGCAGGGCCTGGAGGTGGAGGCGCTGGAGCGCCTCGGCGAAGGGCTCGCAGGCGCCGTGGTGGCGCAGGTCATGGAACTTTCAGCTGTGACACCGCGGCTTACGCGCGTCGTACTGCACACTGCACAGGGCGAGGCGATCTGCGTCACGGGAGCTTCCAATCTCGCTCAAGGGGATCGGGTCCCGTACGCACCGCCCGGCACCAGGCTGCCGGACGGGCGTACGCTCGAGACAACCGACTTCCATGGCGTGGCCTCGCACGGCATGCTGCTCTCTGCGGATGAAATCGGCATCGGCGCGGACCATGACGGGATCCTCATACTTCCTGAGGACGCGCCGCTTGGAGCGGACGTGGCTTCGTACCTGGACCTGCCGGAGACCGTCTACGAAATCGGCCTCACGCCGAGCTTCGCGCAACACTGCCAGAGCGCCCACGGCGTAGCCCGAGAGTTGGCCGCGTTCCTCTTACGCCCTCTCCCGAACGTCCAGGCGGAGCAGCTGGCGTCTCCTGCCCAGGCTGCACCGCGCGTAGAGGTGGAGGATGCCCGCGCGTGCCCGCTCTACGCGGGGGTGTGGCTCAGGCGCAGCGCACTGTTGCAGACGCCGCTCTGGATGCGGCGTCGGCTCTGGGCGTCTGGCATGAGGCCGGTGTCGCCGGTCGTGGACCTGACGAACTACATCATGCTGGAGATCGGCCAGCCCCTGCATCCGTTCGCCGAGTCGAAGGTCCAAGGTGCCATTAGCGTGCGGCGGGCGGCCACGGGCGAAGAGATCGAGACGCTCGACGGCGTGCGCCGCCGTCTCGAGAAGGACGACATCGTGATTGCCGACGCGAGCGGCCCGGTCGCACTTGCGGGCGTGATGGGATCGGCCCGCGCAGAGGTTGACGCGGAAACGGAGCGTGTGTTCCTGGAGGCCGCGCTCTTCGCACCGAGCATGGTCGCCCGTACGATGCGCCGTCTGGGGCTGCGCAGCGAGGCGGCCCAGCGCTTCGCGCACGGCCTGGCCGCGGATCTGCCGCTGCGCGCCATTTCGCGATTGAGGGAACTGGCTCCCGCGGTCGGTTGGGAGGTGCTGCCTGGAGCGTTGCTCTGTGGAGAGGTTGCCCCCCCGCCTGCCGCGATTGCGGTGGACGCCGGCAGCGTGCGGACGCTGCTGGGGATGCCGCTGACTGCGCAACAGCAGGTCGCGGTGCTGGGCCGCTATGGATTTGCCGTGGAGGCTGACGGCGATGCACTGTCCGTACGGCCGCCGCGTGACCGGATCGACGTCCGGGAAGCCTGTGATGTAGCGGAAGAGGTGCTGCGCGGCGTCGGCATCGATTCTTTGGGGCAGGAACTGCCCCCGCCGGCGCCCGCCGTGGACGAACCGCCCCTCTACGATCTGCGCCGTGATGCCTTGCAGGTATTCATGGCCCTTGGATACCGTGCTGCGGTGAGTTATTCTCTGGTCGACCCGTCGCTACTCGCGATGCTCGGTCAGCCGGCCGAGGTAGAGATTGCCAATGCGCTCAGCGTCGATCTGGGCGCACTGCGCACGACACTGCGGGCGGGACTCTTGCAGGCGGTTGCGCGCAACTTGGCGCGTGGCGTCGGTGAGATCGCCCTGGTGGAGGCTGGCCGCGTATTCCACCGTAGCCGCACAGGGATCCTCGAGGACGAGTCGCTCGCCTTCATTCTCTGCGGGGACCGTGCCCCGATCAGCCGCTTTCCGCGCCAACCGGTCGACTTCTTCGATCTGAAGGGGGACCTGGAGGCGGGTCTGGCGGCGCTGCGCATCTCGGACGTGACCTTCCGGCCAGGCACCGACACGGCGCTCCATCCGGGGCGCCAGGCGGAAGTCTGGGCAGACGAGCGGCGTCTCGGTGCGATTGGGGAAGTGCACCCGAAGATCGCGGAGCAGCTCGGGATCGAGGTGCGCACGCTGATCGGCGAGATCTCCCTCGGCGCGGTGCTTGCCGCACACGGCGATCTCGTCGCCAGGCCATTGCCGCGCTACCCGGCCCTTTTGCGGGACGTGGCGGTTGTCGTGGACGATGCTGTCCCCTACACTGCGGTACGGCAGGAGGTACGCGAGGTGCTTGGTGGCCTGTTGGCCGCCGACGCACTGTTTGACGTCTTTGCGGGTACGCCGGTGCCGCCGGGGAAGAAGAGCCTGGCGCTCCGTCTGACGTTGCAGAGTCCAGATCGGACCCTCACCGAAGCGGACGCCGAGGAGGCGCTCAGCCGCCTGCTCCGAAGGCTAGCCGACCGGTTCGGAGCGCACCTGCGCTAGCGTGCGATCCGTGACCGGGAAAGGTTGCGACCAGGAGGAGATACCGGTGTCGGATCAGACGAACCCCTTCCTTATCGTCCAGGGCCAGCTGCATCGCGCGGTCCAGAACCTCGGCCTCTCAGAAGATGTGTACGAGCTTTTCAAGGAGCCGATGCGCATCTCACGCGTTGCGGTGCCCGTTCGCATGGACGACGGTCGGGTGCAGACCTTCCTCGGGTACCGTGCTCAACATACTGACGTGACCGGACCGACCAAGGGCGGCATCCGCTTCCACCCCGACGTGAACGAAGACGAGGTCAAGGGCCTGTCGATGTGGATGACGTTCAAGACCGCTGTCATGGGGCTGCCGTACGGCGGCGCCAAGGGCGGCGTGATCTGCGACCCCGGTCAACTCAGCGAGCGCGAACTCGAGGAGCTCTCACGCGGCTATATCCGCCTGCTTTCGCCGGTCATGGGCCCGGAGGTGGACATCCCCGCCCCAGACGTGAACACCAATCCCAAAATCATGGGCTGGATGCTCGACGAGTTTGACCGCGTCCGCGGCCACCACTCTCCGGGATTCATCACGGGCAAGCCGCTTGTCCTGGGAGGCTCCCTGGGCCGCGATGCGGCGACGGGACGCGGCGTGCTCTTCGTCGTGCTGCAGGCGATGGATCGCCTGGGCATCGACCCGAAGAAGGCGACCGCTGTCATCCAGGGCTTCGGGAACGTCGGCTCGCACACCGCGCGACTGCTGCATGAGGCAGGCATCAAGGTCGTCGCCGTCTCCGACGTGCGCGGCAGCGCCTACGACGCAAGCGGGCTCGACGTGCCGAAGCTGCTCACGTACGCGTCCGAGCACAAGACGACGAAGGGCTTTCCGGGCAGCCGCATGATCTCGACCGACGAACTGTTCTCGCTTGACGTCGACGTGATCGTTCCCGCGGCGCTGGAGAACCAGATCGACGGAGAGCGTGCGGAACAAGTGCGCGCGCGGATCGTCGCGGAGGCCGCGAACGGCCCGACGACGCCGGAAGGGGACGAACTGCTCGCCGAGCGTGGCATCTTCGTCATCCCCGACATCCTCTGCAACGCCGGTGGCGTGACCGTCTCCTACTTCGAGTGGGTGCAGAACACGATGGGCTATTACTGGCCTGAGCAAGAGGTCAACGACAAGCTCAGCCGGATGATGGTGGACGCATTCTCTACGGTCTACCAGATGCAGCAGGAACATCGCGTGACGATGCGCGAGGCCGCCTATCTCGTCGCGGTGCATCGCGTCGCGGAGGCCGCCAACGCCCGCGGCTGGCTGCGCGTCAACTTCCAGCACGAGGTGCCGGGCGCCGTGCTGCGGGGCCCACTGGCCGACTAAGAAGACCATTTCCGGCGTAAGCGCGACATGCCCCCTGGGAAGCATGAGTCCCGGGGGGCATGTCGTGATGCTGGAGTGGCCCGACATCCTGTCTGAACTTTGGCGCACTGCGCTCCTGTACGTGCTGGCCTTTGTGGTCTTCCGGCTGATGGGCAAGCGCTCTGTGAGCCACCTCGCCCCCTTCGACATCGCTGTCGTGATCATCATCGGCGAGGCGGTTGCGATCGGCATCGAGGAAGTGAGCAAGCCGATCTGGAACTCCATTGCGGCGATCATCACGCTGGGCGCCCTGCAGTTCGGGCTCACATGGCTGAACACCAAGTGGCGAACGGGCGAGAAGGTGTCCCAGGGCATTGCCACGGTACTGATTCGCGGTGGCAAGATGCAGATGAAGGCGATGGCCAAGGAGCATATGTCCAAGGCAGACTTGACGATCGCCTTGCGCGAGCAGGGCTATGAGAAGTTTGAGGACGTGCGGGTCGCACGTCTGGAGCCCACAGGGCACCTATCGGTGCTGCCGGTCGCTCAGATGAAGCCCGTGACGATGGGAGATCTCGGGCTGCCGGCAGGAGAAACGTTGAAATCGTATATCGACCGCAGGTTGCGGGAGGCGCGGGGTGGCACGACGTAGTCCCCCGCGGAGGGGGGAGTGCCGATGGACGCGCGCAGCCTCAGGCTTCTTGAATTGTCCGCTGTGCTGGAGCGCCTGGCAGGGCGCTGCGATACGGCGCTCGGCAAGGAGCGAGCGCTGGAACTCGCGCCTGAAGAGGATGCCCTGCGGGTTACTTGGCGCCTTTTGCGCACCGATGAGGCGAGGCGGCTCCTGTCGCGCCTCGGCGGCGTGCCGATCGGAGGGGTGCGCGACCTGCGTCAGATCCTTGATCGCGTCGAGCGCGGCGGCAGCCTCCTGGCGGCAGAACTCGCCCAGGTGGAGCAGAGTCTCTCCGCGATGCGGCGGACCCGGATCGCGCTTCTCGCCGGCCGCGAAGATTGGCCTGCACTTGCGGAGGACGCCGAACTCCTTTGCGATCTTCCGGCCTTGGAGGAGCGCCTCGCGCGTTCCATCGGCCCGGAGGGGGTGCTCGATGACGCGAGCGCGGAACTGGCGCGCCTTCGCCGTGAACGCCGTCGCCTCGAGCAGACGGTGCGTTCCCGCCTCGATGCCCTGCTGCGCAACCCGGACCTCGGCCGCTACCTGCAGGAGCCGCTCGTTACCGTGCGGGCCGGCCGCTTCTGCGTACCCGTACTGCGCGAACACCAGTCCCGCATTCCTGGCGTCGTGCACGACGCGTCGCAGACGGGACAGACGCTGTTCATCGAGCCGATGTTCGCGCTCGAACTCGGCAACGAGGCGCAGGCAGTGCTGCGCCAGGCGCTGATGGAAGAGGAGCGCATCCTGCGAGAACTGTCCGATCTCGTCGCGCAGACGGCCGACGCACTGGGAGCGGGGATCGAGGCAGCGGCCCAGGTAGACCTTGCGCTCGGGCTCGGACGTCTTGCCGAGGAGATGCGCGCCGTTCGCCCGGAGATCCTGGAAGAGCCCGGACTGCACCTGAAGCAAGCCCGCCATCCTCTCCTCGCAGATCCTGTGCCGATCACGGTGGAGCTCTCCCGCGCGCGTCGCCTCCTCGTGATCACGGGGCCCAACACCGGCGGCAAGACCGTCTCCCTGAAGACGGTCGGGCTTCTCCAGTTGATGGCCCAATGCGGCATGCACGTGCCTGCGGCGGAAGGCAGCACGCTGGCCGTTTGCCGGGAGGTGCTCTGCGACGTCGGCGATGAGCAGAGCATCGAGCAGTCGCTCTCCACATTCAGCTCGCACCTCACGGCGATCATTCGCATCCTGCAGCATCTGGGTCCAGGGAGCCTCGTGCTGTTGGACGAGCTGGGGGCAGGAACGGACCCGCAGGAGGGAGCGGCACTCGCGCAGGCAATCCTCGAGCGCATCGCCGCTGCGGGGGGCCTCGGCATGGTCACGACGCACTACGGAGAATTGAAGGCGTTCGCGTACGCCGCGGACGGCGTGGAGAACGCCTCCATGGCCTTCGACCCCGAGTCCTTGCAGCCGACCTACCGACTCGTGCAGGGTGCCCCGGGAAGCTCGTATGCCTTTGTCATTGCCGAGCGCCTTGGCCTCGATCCGGAGCTCGGGGCGCGGGCGCGCGAACTGATGGGGGCCCAGCGGCTGGCCCTTGAGGACGTGCTGCAGCGCGTCGATCGGCTGCGGCAGAAGCTCGAGCGGGAACTCGCGCAGGCCGAAGCCAGCGCGCGCTTGGCCCAAGCCGAGGAAGAGCAGCTACGTGCCGCGCGCGAAGCTGCCGCACGAGACCGCGACGAGCAGCGCGTGCAGCTTCGCGCGCGCATCTCAGAGGACCTCGCAAGCGCCAAGCGGGAGATTCGAGCGGCACGCGAGGAACTGCGTCGGGAGCGGCTGCACGAGCGGCGCGAGGATGCGCTGCGCGATGCGCGCTCTCGCCTCGAGGCGCTGGAGCAGTCCCTGAACGAAGAGGGGCCGCCGGCGCCGGATCCGGGTGATGCGGTGGAGAGCGTCGCCCCCGGCGAACACGTCCTCGTACCGCAGGTGGGGCAAGAGGGCGTCGTCCTGACGGTGCCGGACGCCGAAGGCAGGCTCTGGGTGGCCGTCGGTGCGCTGCGCCTGCGTGTGGCGCTCGAGGAACTGCGCGTGCCGCGGCGTTCCCGCCGCAAGGAGAAGGAGAAGCCTGCACCGTCCTCGGGTTGGTCGGCCATCGCACAGGAGAAGGCACGGGACATCTCTACCGAGATCACGTTGATCGGCATGCGCGCGGAGGAGGCCCTGATCACGCTGGACCGCTACCTCGACGATGCAGAGGTGGCGGGGCTCAAGACGGTCAGGATCATTCACGGCAAGGGGACGGGCGCCTTGCGAAAGGCGGTCCATGAGTTCTTGCAGGGCGATCGGCGTGTCGCAGGGCACCGCCTTGGGGCACAGGGGGAGGGGGGCGTCGGTGCGACGGTCGTGGAACTGCAGTGAAGCGGCCGAGCGCCTAGCCCACGCCGCCTCCCGGCTGGGGCAGACCCCCGTCTTAGGTCCCTGCTGGGCGCCGGACGGGCTGTGCTCTCTTTAGGTCCTGGATGCCCATGCGCAAGAGCGGCTAGATGGAAAGGCACCCGCCGAGGCAGGGGGGAGCGCAAGTGCTGCGGGCGCCAGGCGCCCCGTTTCCGCTATGCTGCGCGGCCGGCTTATGGCGCGGGCCGGCCGCATTCCTCCGCAGCCTTGGCTATGCGACCTCGTCGCCATGCGGTAGGATGGTCCATGGAGAACCTCTGGAAAGGGGACCAACGCATGGCGAGGCTCGCGGAACCTTACAAGATCAAGTCTGTGGAACCGTTGCGCATGACCACCCGTGCCGAACGCGCCGAGGCGATGCGCCAAGCTGGCTACAACACGTTTCTCCTCCGCTCGAAGGATGTCTACATCGATCTGCTGACGGACTCCGGAACCAATGCGATGAGCCAAGCCCAATGGAGTGCACTCATGTTGGGGGACGAAGCCTATTCAGGCTCCGAGAGCTTCTTTCGCTTCGAGGCAGCGGTGCAAGAGGTGTACGGCATGCCGTATGTCGTGCCGACCCACCAGGGACGGGGTGCGGAGCACATCCTTTCCCAGATCCTCATCCACCAGGGCGACGTCGTTCCCGGAAACATGTACTTCACGACCACCCGCGAGCACCAGGAGCTTGCTGGTGGTCGCTTCGTCGATGTGATCATCGACGAGGCGCACGATTCGCAGAATGTGCACCCGTTCAAGGGCAACGTCGACCTGGCGAAGCTGGAGCAGGCGATCGTCGAGGCCGGTCCCGAGCATGTCCCGTACGTCTCTGTCGCCTTGACCGTGAACATGGCAGGCGGCCAGCCGGTTTCTCTTGAGAACCTGCGCGCCGTGCGGAGCCTGTGCGACAAGTACGGCGTCAAGATCTACATGGACGCAACGCGCGCCGTTGAGAACGCCTTCTTCGTGCAGGAGCGCGAGCCGGGCAACGAGGGACGGTCGATCCGAGAGATCTTCCTCGAGCAGCTCTCCTACGCCGACGGCTGCACCGTCTCGGCAAAGAAGGACGCGATCGTCAACATCGGCGGCTTTCTGGCGACGCGCGATGAAGAGACGTTCGAGGCCGCCAAGGAACTGCTCGTCGTCTTCGAGGGCTTCCCCCACTACGGCGGGCTCGCTGGGCGCGACATGGAGGCCCTTGCGGTCGGAATCCACGAGATGATTGAGGACAGCTACATCCGCCACCGCGTGCTGCAGGTGCGGGGTCTCGGAGATCGCCTGCTCGCGGCGGGCGTGCCGATCGTGCAGCCGGTGGGCGGGCACGGCGTCTTCCTGGACGCCAAACGGTTTTTGTCGCACCTCGACCAGGAGCAGATGCCGGCCCAAGCGCTCGCCGCCGCGCTCTACGTCGACGCCGGCGTTCGCGGGATGGAGCGAGGGGTCGTTTCATCGGGCCGCGACCACGCGACGGGTGAGAACCACCATCCCAAGCTCGAACTGGTTCGCCTTACCATCCCCCGGAGGGTCTACACGGAATCCCACATGGACGTCGTCGCAGACTCGGTGGTGCACCTCTACGGGCAACGTTCGGAGATCCCGGGCCTTCAGTTCGTCTTCGAACCGAAGCGGCTGCGGTTCTTCACCGCGCGCTTCGAACCGCTGCGGCCTTCGCCCGTGTTCGAGGCCTGAGCAGGCGCATTCTCGTGGTCGACGACGAGCCGTTGGCGCGCGCCGTGGCGCGGGCCTTTGAATCGACGGCCACGAGGTGGATACCGCCTTCCATGCCGCGAAGGTGTGGGATATGGCGCCGCAGGGCCGCTACGACCTGTTCGTGGTGGATGTGCGCAAGCCGGGAGAGGATGGTGTCACGCTCTGCGGACACCGACGCTCGACCCAGGAAGGTGCGATTCTTTTGCTGACCGCTGCCGAGGCGGTGGAGGACCGCGTGCGCGGGCTCGACGCTCGCGCGCGGGGAGTCGCCGCGCAGCGCTCTTCGGCATGGTCGAGGGCGCTGTGGGCAGCGCGTTCGAGTACCCTTCACCGGATGCAGCGGTGGGCGTCAGCCTCGTCGTCGACCGCGGCCTGCTAGCCTGACGGTCCAGGATCGCGGACCGGGCATCGGCCAAGGAGCACCTGTAACATGTTTTTGGCCGCTTCTACCGCGGCGAAGCAGGCGGCGATGGGAGCGGCCTCGGCCTTGCCATCGCGCGCGCCGTCGCCTTGGCGCATGGCGGTCAGATGCACATTGCATCCGAACTAGGCTCCTTCATACGGTCACCCCCGAAGTCCCCCAGGCGCGTTGACGCATCGCCCGCGCAGAGCGGCGCATGCTATGGCTGGGGGGAATCAGGCTGCTCTACCGAAAGTGGTCGCCGCTGCTCGTGACACCGCCCGGCTCGAGCGCCGCCGCGTTGCCCGCGTCGCTGCTGGCCGCGGGCGCAGCCGCCGCAGCGCTCGTCGCGGGCGAGGGCGCATCGCGCGTGCCGCTCGCCATCCTGCTCGCGCTCGCAATAGCACTGCCGTTCCTCGCACTCGCCATGCTGGAGCGTCAGATCTGGGACCGCGAGCTGCATCTTCGCATTGGTCAACTGCAGGCCATGCGCACGGAGAAGGCCTGGCAAGAAGAGTCGATGTGGGAACTCTCAGACCGGGTGGCTCTCCTGCTGCGCTTGGACGGTGCCCGCATCGACTACGTGCCGCACTGGGTCGAGGCTGATGAGGCATTCTTCGCTGTCATCGGTACCCGCGGCAAAGGACGGCTGGTCGTGCGGATCGTGCGCGACGGCCCTCTGACGCGCGATGACCTGGCGCTCGCACTGGGACGGGCCGCGATGGAGGACGCGCGAGACCTGCTGCTTGTCGTGCTGGGCAGCATCGAACCGGACGCAGCGGAGGCGGCCGGACGCAAGGGCGGGCAGATTGCGGTCGAGATCTGGCGTGTGCCGGATCTGCTCGCGCGTGCGGAGGAACATTCTCAGGCAGGTTGAGGCTGCCCCTCAGCCGGATCTCAGTGTGAGCGAAGAGACTGATACCTGCCCGATGATGGATTCGGGCGAAGGGAGATGGGTTCGTTGAAGGGAGCCTTGATCAAGGCGGGGCTGGTTCTGGGGCTTGGTCTCGCGGTGGTGGCGCCGACGGTCGCCTCCGCAGCCTCGCCGACCAGTCTTACGCAGTCCGCAGGGTCGACGCGAGTGTCCGGGGCGCATCGGGTGCGTATTGACGCCATCGCCAAGGCGCTGAGCATCACGCCGCAGCAGGTGCGCACCGCCATCCGTGAGGGAGCCCTGAAGGAACTTGCGAGCGTATCCCACATGACGACGGCGCAGGTCAAGGAGAAGCTGAAGAGCCTCGCGCCGGGCAAGGATATCAGGATCTCCATGGAGCGGAGGATCGGACGCGCCGGCGTCGCAGTCGGCCTAAAGGCCGTAGCGGGACAGTTGCAGATGACGCCGCAGGCGCTGTCCACGGCGATCCGCCAGCGCAACCTGACGCTGCCGTCCGGAACCAGCGTGCAAAGCCTCCAGGGTACAGCACAGACCGCCGTACAGACATGGCTGCAGGGCCGTGCGGCGAAGCATCCCAAGCTCTCAGCGCAGCGCCAGCAAGCAGTCACCCAGCGCGTCGGGACCGTCATCGGAAAGCTGCTTACCCGTGCGACGACGTCGGCATCGACCAATGCTGCGCCCACGTCGCCTTCTCCAACCAACTGATCGACCGTTCCGTTAGACCTACCCAAAACTACCCAAGAGTAGCTTTGGCGCTAACTTCCTGCTTCGCAGGGGCCGGTTTCACAGTGGGCAGATAGCCACTGCCAGAGCCGTCCCCTCCACAGGCAGACAC
>JAJYSJ010000031.1 GCA_021793645.1 Bacillota bacterium | reverse complement strand
TGGGGACGAGTAGAGGCGCAGGGGGTGAGTCGGTGCCGCTCCCGGTTCGCCCCCACGTGCGTGGGGACGACCCGATGTTGGCCTGGCCGAGGGCGTCCGCCACCGGTTCACCCCCACGTGCGTGGGGACGACCCAGGAATCCACCGCGCCGGCGTGCGCGCGCCTGGTTCACCCCCACGTGCGTGGGGACGACGAGAACGATAGCGCCTCCGATGATCGCGAGCACGGTTCACCCCCACGTGCGTGGGGACGACGGTTGCGCTCCATGAGCAAGACCATCCCTGGTCGGTTCACCCCCACGTGCGTGGGGACGACATCGGGTGGTCGTCCATCCAGTTGGGCACGTACGGTTCACCCCCACGTGCGTGGGGACGACATGGGCGCCTTGTTGCGGAGGGGCTTCGGGGCCGGTTCACCCCCACGTGCGTGGGGACGACTACCTTATCACGCTCCGTGATAAAGCGCGATCCGGTTCACCCCCACGTGCGTGGGGACGACTCAGAGGCAGGGTGCTCACGGGTTGATCACTCCGGTTCACCCCCACGTGCGTGGGGACGACGCCGTACTCCTCCGTCTTCTTGCGCCGCACCGCGGTTCACCCCCACGTGCGTGGGGACGACACCTACGGCGATCTGCCGATGGTGGACGACATCGGTTCACCCCCACGTGCGTGGGGACGACTGGAAGGTCATGTTCCCGACGAGTGCGAGGAGCGGTTCACCCCCACGTGCTTGGGGACGACGTAGTGCGTCTTCCCCAAGCTTCCAGCAGAGTAGGTTCACCCCCACGTGCGTGGGGACGACTCGGCCTGGCGCTCGATCCATCGGTCCTCTGCCGGTTCACCCCCACGTGCGTGGGGACGACCGCCAGGTAGACGAAATCCGGCTGCCGCTCAGCCGGTTCACCCCCACGTGCGTGGGGACGACGCTTCCTTTTTGTCTCTCCTATTTTACCTTGCCGGTTCACCCCCACGTGCGTGGGGACGACACTGAAAGAAACCGCACCACATCGGCATTTGTCTAATGGCTAGGGCTGTTCAGTCTCAAAATGGGTTCCACCCGTCGGCAGTGCATCACCTCCTCTAAGCGGTGTTCGAATGAGGTACAAGCCCTCGAACTGTTCGACGACGCGACTGGTCGTTCCCCAGTTCAGTATGGCAAAGCCCTGCTCATTCGCTGCATTGTGAATTAGTGTGCACGCCCCTGCGCCAGCCTTGTCACGTACCATATCCCAGAGTCTGTCCCTCACCATGGCAGATAGAGTGCCGACGAAGACCCCCGCTTTAGGCTCCAGCATCCAACGGGTCAACTCCCCACGAAGGCTGGGAGACACCCGCTCAAGGATCATGACCGTCATCCTGATCCGCCTCCTCCGCGAAGTTCGTCCCGCCGGCGATTTCTCTCCCGGAAGGTTCCCATAGACCACTGGGGGCGGCCGCATCGTCGTCGTATGGACTCTCGCACGCTTCCGGGAAGTTCAGCAGGTCCTGCAAGTCGGGAATGATCCGTTGCAGAAGTCGGCGCTCCGCAAAGAGATCCCGCATCCGGTGGCGAACCCGCGTTTCCAACTGTGCCGAACCCTCAGCTGCTTCCTCAAAGGCGGCCGGGATGGATAGCTCCGTCTTGTATAGATCGGCGACATCGTACACGAAGGAGAGCCGCTTCCCCGTATGGACGAAGCCCAGTGCCGGCGAGTATCCGGCAGCTGCAATCGCTGCGTGGCATACCCCGTATAGAGTGCTGTTGGCAGCTGACAGCGCCCGGTTTACCGGCCCCCCTTCGCCCCAGTCCTTGCGATTGTAGTTGCGTCCCACCCACTCGATTCCGTAGGTTCTGCTGGCTGCTGCGTAGGCCGACCGAACGCGGATGCCTTCCTTGCCACGGATCTGCTGTAGCGTTAGCCCTGGGTCGAGCCTGTCGGTGAATCGCTTCTGGTACATGCGGATGACGACTTGCAAGTGCAGGCGCGGGTCCGCCCACAGCTTGGCCTGCTGTATCATCGCCGATGCGCTGCGAGTTTCTCCCATGCCTTCGGCGTAGAAGCGTACGGCTTGCTCGCCCGTCCACAATGCCAGGCACCCATTGTCGGCCAGCGCGGTTATTGCAGCATGCGTCACAGTCGTACCCGGACCGAGCAGCAAGACAGACAGGGAGGCGGCGGGAACCGAAACCTTGCCCCGTTCATCATGAAACATGATCGCCTTGCCCTCTCGGTCGACCCGACAGTGCTCCACGTAGAGGTAGCTCAAACTGTCTCTGACCTTCGGCAGAATGTGTAAGTCCTTCATCGCATCGCGCGGAGTGCCACAGAAAGCAGGCCAAAGCCGAAGGCCTTGCCCGATCCGAGCCCGTCAGCCAATGTCTTACGGAATCGCTCCGCATCAGTAACCTGCAGGGTGCCATCGAAGAGAACGGAGCCAAAGAACATCTGCACCTGTTCGTATGGTTCCGTGGAATCGGCGATACGCGATGTAGACCCCACTTCGCCCGCCTCTTCCGTTCGGCGTACGTCGAGCACGGCGAACCCTCCGCTGGATGCCTTGCGCAAGAGCCAACCGACCTGTTCCTGTTCCCCCTGAAGCTTCTTTCGACGACCGTTCCGACGCTTTGCGTCCGGACCGGACTTTGTATCAACCTTCTTGGTTGGGTTAGCGCGTAGGCGGAAGTTCAGCACCATCCCCCGCCGGATACCAGCCAAGCTTTGGTCAATGCCCTTCACTTCGGGCTCATGCCCCATGGCCAGATAGTTCTTGGGCAAGTCGGCCCATCTTGGCTCCATCTCCGACTGCACCAGCATCGTTAAGGTATTGCTCCTCGGCAACGTCTCGATCCTGTGCAGTATCCTATACGCGGCGCGCGCATCACCCTCACAAACCGGGAATGCGGACATGATCGTTCGATGCATGCGTCGGCAGTCTGTGAGATCCTTGCGCACCATAGCGCTTCGTGCGTTCAGCGTCAGGCGGCTCAGGTACATCACGTCTCCTCCTTTGCATCAACCATGTCCTGCGGAGAAGAAACCCCCGGAAACGGTACGGGGTAGATGTGCACCGCCCGCCTACTGTACATCCTGGCAGCGTTCGTCTGAATCCGATCGGGCCGAAGCGCCTTACCGTCTGCGTCCTCGAGGTAGCACTGCAAGGTCCGCGGCAGGCTGGACGGGTCCACGAGCGTGGACATGCCTTCCCAGCCCCAGGGGTGGCGGCGCATTGCGTCGGCCAGATCCAGGTAGCGGCCTGTCAACTCCTCAAACACGGGCTTCGTCGGCGGGCAGCCCTTGCGCCCGAGGAAGATCGGCCACTTCGGACGTTGTAGTGCGTCTGCGCATGCGCGCAGCACATCCGCGGGGCCGTCCATCGCAGCCAGAAACGCGGCGTCCTGCAAGTACTCGCGTGGAGAGATAATCGTCGTAGGGTCGTCGTACGCTCCCTTGACGCTCCCATTGGCGGTCACTAGCACGCCGGACACGGTCTGGAAGTCCACCATGCGGGTTCCGGGCCGCTCCACCCGAACTCCCAGTCGCAGAGCGGCGTCCAACGATTCGAGGCGCAGATCTCTCCTGGGGTAACCTAGTGCGGCGCCCAGCAGTCCGACGATTCCGGACTTGGACGGTTCGTCGCCGCTGTCACGAACGTCCCATCGAGAGCGCAGCCCCCAGGACTGCATCGGACCTTCCAAGCGGAGGATCAGCAGTGTCTTGCCCATGAGCCGCCTAGCATCCCATGGCGTGTCGCAGTGCCGCTAGGAGGTCGTCCAGGGTGTCGCATGCGGTGGCCCCCTCCAGTTGGGCGTTCCCGGTAGTGAGCCAGAGGCGGGCAGTACTCTGCAGCGAGAACTTGCGCGTTAGGCTCTGCACATGCTCGGTCAACTGGTTCAGCGATTCCGATACCCAATCCGAGTTCGGACGAGCGCGAACCGCCTTCGCGAACGCATTGGCATAGCTGACTGGAATCTTGTGCGGGCGCACCTCCACTAGGATCGCATCCGGCAGCTGATGGGCAGCGAACGTATTCTGCTTGCCAGAGGGCGACGTGAACACCGCAGATCTGAGGAAGGCTAATACCGTGGTGCATGCGACTCCCTCTGCGTTCCGTCTGCCGACTGCGTACTGCTCGCGGTCCGCAGCGGAGGCCTGGTCAGCCGGTAGCGGGCCTGCAAGATTGTCCACGAGTCCATCCAGGTCTAGCGAGAAGTATTTGTAGTAGCAGGCTGACGTGAATTCCACGTCGCCGATCATACCGGCGCCTCTGTCCTCTTCTTCCTCCTCGCCGCTTTTGAGATCGTCGACCGCCGTGAAGTAGTCGAACTCGTGCTCCATCTTGTGCGTGGAGATGGCATGCGCAACCTGCAGCGATGCTTCAACGTCACGGAAGGCGTCCGAGGTGATCATACGGCCAAACAAGGCAATGTCCGGAGTGATCGGTCTCCATCCCTTGAGTTCCGCCCTCTTCTGCAAATCAGCCGCCTTTACAGCGCGGAAGGCTTCAGGTTTACCCGAGTCCGAGGCAGCCTGCTGGAGCACGTCTGCGACGGCATGGACGTCAGCAGGAGTCAGAAACATCATCTGCGCAGTGAGCCCCTCATTGGCTTCCTTGCCCTCGCGATTACCGAACCCGGACGCCTTCTGGGCTGCGATCTCGGCCAGGTCCGCCGCGACCCCACGCTGCAGGAGCAGGCTCTTCACCTGATCCGGCATCTGTCGCGTCCGACTCGCGAGGTCGAGGCCGCCCAGTTCCTGTTGGAATACGGGCGAGCGGCGGATCGAGCGCTTGAGGCTCTGGCTCGAGATGCGCGTGCGCCGTACTCCGCCGAAAATGCAGTCCTTCGGGCTGCCGGTGTCGTCCCGATTCAGGTTGGACGGAGCGTGATTCTGCAGCATGTGAATCTCGATCAGCATTACCGAGCGCCTCCCTCTTTTGCATGGGGTCTGGTCCCCTGGTAGTAGGAGCGCGCCCACCGCTTTTGCACGCGCTTCTCTGGATGCGTCCAGTAGCGCAGGTCCGCAAGCAGGCGTCCCCAGTCGACACCGACCTGCTTACTGGCGGCGAACTTGACGAACTGGCGCAGCCGATAGCTTAGGGATCCGCCCCCGACCTTGTCGTCAACCGAATCGAAGTCGCTGTCCAACAGGATAGCCATTCTCCGGTCGAGGGTCTTGAGATCTACCGCGCTTCGCAATGCCGCCACGGTCGACCCAAAATCTCCCTTTTGCTTGTACGGATTCAGGGGATACAGCGTGGCCACAAGAAAGTAAATCTCCTCCTCCCAGTACGCTTCGCTGGGCAGCATCCGGTAGAATGGGCCCATCGCGCTGCTGGCCTGTGCGAGAGTGTTGCCGGCGTTGCGACGCAGCGTAGCGAGGTCGCCGCGCGTGCTCAGATCCTCGAGCCTCTGGATGAAGGCCTTCACATCATCGGGAAGCTGTTCCACGCCGCGTTCTGGCCGATCGGACGACTCTACCGCCGTGCTCACTGGCCTTCCCTCCTTCTCTTGACTTGTCCGCTGATGGTCTCCGGTGGGTCCAGCAGTCTCGCTATCTCCCGGCGGAAGTAGGCAACGGCATCTTGCTGCTGGATGAGCGCCTCCGCATCGCTGTCCAGCGGGCCAATCGCCGCCTCAAGGGCACTCCCCCCCTCCTTGCGTAGCGCCGCGTTCCACCCTGCAGCAAGGTGTAGGCGTGCGGCCCCGTCGTCGGGGTCCTGCTCCGCCAACCCCTGCAGCAACTCCGCGGTAAACCTGCGCTTCAGCGCGGACCAGTACTGGGACTGCGCGCGTTGCACCACGCGGGCGAATGCTTGTTCGTTGCCGACGCCTGCCCTCGGATACGCCCTCTTCACCGCGTGTCCGAGGATACGGGCCACGGAGTCGGCCATTTCGATACCCTGCTGGGCCTGCTCCCCGGCTGTGGAGTTGCGTCCGATCCCCTCGGGGAGCGTCAGACGCTCGTACTGCCATTCGAACACTTTGGCCTTGTCTGCCCGCACCCCGTAGACCTCATAGGTCTCCTTTCCGCCCGTGTCAAGGTAGCGTTCCCGCTCGAGCTGGCGCAGCTGGTCGACGACCGCAGGCCGTGCGAAGCGCACTTGGCCCCGTGCACTGGCATAGTCGGCCTCGCGTAGTAGCAGGAGCGGGCCCGTATCGCGCCATACCTCCCTGTCCTCCCGCGGCCGCATCGGAAGCCGACCCTTTTCGCTCGTGCGATACGCGACCTGCGGATCGGTCCAGTTGCCGCCGTCCACCTTGAAGCCCGGTCCGAACAGCATGCTGCGCACCAGGATGGCCGACGGCTTGCCGGAGTACGTGCATACACCTCCATCTCCCGGGAGCAGTCGGACAGAGCGCGCGCGCCAAGTCAGACCCTCCAACAAGCTGCGACAGGATTGGACTTGCTTTGGAACAACCGGCTGGTCGCTGCACCAAGCTGGCGGTGCGTCGTGGCGTAGTCCGAGGTCGGTGGCTGCATAGCAGTTCAGCAGCAGCGTCCGAAAGAGGCTGCTGCCGCGGATCAGCACGTACCACGGAGGAGTTCCATTGATCGATGGGGAGTAGCCTTGACCGCCAGAAGTCATGAAGGGTGACAGTGCGCAGAGCGCCCGAGCGCAGACGGCGGGCGAGAGTCCGTGATCATCAGCGTTCATATGGTGGAAATGCACCACATTTGTCCCTGTGGGGAGGTGGAAGAACAGTTCGGCAACAGACTTCGTCTTCTCTTGACTTGCGCTTGCGCCGCCGTTCTGCAAGAAAGGGTGTTCGTTGTCGAACAGGTCGAACCGCGCTCGCCCAACGCGGTCCGCGTAGCTTTGCAGGTCCGAGGGGGCGAACCGGCCCCGCGCGAGTGCGCTGCCCACGTCGTCCATCTCCCGCAGGTCCAGTGCATCCATCACGAACGCGATTAGCAGGCGGTAGAGCCCTAGCTGGATCGTCGGGGCAGCATCGACCAGCGAATCGAGTTCGTGGGCCCGTTCCAATACCTCCAACAGGCTGGACTCGCGCAGGGTCCCGTCGCGGCTCTGTGCCACGATCCACGGATCGGTCAGGACGTTGAAGCTCGGCATGTGCTACATCCCCTCCTCGCGGAGCATCAGCCCGTAGACCGGGTCCAGTTCAATGACGCAGGGCTGACCGCGGACGTCCCCACGCCACTTCCCGTCCTGCAGGCGCAGGATCCTGGTGCCGTGCAGCCAGATGGGCCCCTCCTCTAGCGGCGCAAAGCCTTCGCCGGGGCTGGCGCCTTTCAGCCACCACGCAGGCAAGCTGACCGTGCGCAGGAGGATCCTCTCGAGTGCGCTCTTCGGCGGCGTGCGGCGCTGGACGAGGATCTCCAGGTCCTCGCTCCCCTCCAGCACGGCTACCCGTACCGACTCGTCCCCGATGCGGGTACGGGCGGTAAAGTACGTGCGGACCTTGCCATCGTCCTCGGCAAACACCCCGCCGGCCATGCGGGCCAGCTTGAAGCCCGAGTGATAGGGTTCCGGGATGAGGTACCGCCGCGCAGTAGCCTCCTCGCCCCGCTCGTGCACCCACCAGTCCTCCCGGAGCGACGCGATGTCCGGCGTCTCCACAAAGTCCTGCGGCGGATCGCCGTAGACTCCTTCCACCAGCGCGCGCATCTCACCAGGCAGACGCCACTCGCGGGACTGCCCCAGCCGCCAAAACGTTCTCATCAGAATGTAGCGGTGGTAGACACTGCCCGTCGGACCGAAGTCCATGCTGCCTTCCGCAGGCAGTAGCACATGGAGCGTCGGGCGTGGCCCCGTGGGTCGTTCGAGACGGTCATGGCGATGCAGGCGACCACTGCGCTGCAAGAGAAGGTCGATCGGCGCAATCTGCGTGTACATCTCGTCGAAGTCGAGGTCGAGGCTCTGCTCTACGACCTGCGTGGCGACCAGAACGGCCCTTGTCGGACGCAGCGTGCCCTGTGGGTTCCCCGCCGCGAGGCTGCTTCGCTTGTCGAACAGGGTGAGGACCTCCTGTTCGATGTCTTGGCGAATCCCTGCGGGGAAGCGGGCGTGGAAGAGCCTCAGCTCGACAGTCCCCTGGTCGGCGGCCGCCAGTTCCTGCGCGAGGTGTCGGTAGATCTCCTGGGCAGCGTTGACGGTATTCGCGATCACGACGTGGCATCCACCGACCGCCAGAACCCGCTGCGCGACGAGTTGGGCGGTGCCCGCAAAGTCTTCCAGCAGTCCTGGATGCAGGCTCAGCTGCAAATCCCTCTGCTGATAGGAGCCTGAAACCGGCACAAGCGTGACCTTGCCCTCGCGTTCGACATGGGTGATCAGCGGGTATGCGGTAGCCTCGGAAGGTGGATCGGCGGCCCCCCCGTAGGCTCGCATCAGTGTCTCCTTGCGGCGCTGGGGAAGCGTCGCCGATAGCAGGATGACGGGTATCGACAAGGCTCTACACCAGCCCAGCAAGCGACTTACGATCTCCGTCTGGTAGGCGTCGTACGCATGCACTTCGTCGACGACCAGTACCTTCTGCGCAAGCCCATAAAGGCGCAGAAAACCATGTTTCACGTTGAGGACACTCATCTCGGCCTGGTCTACCGTTCCGACGCCGAAGGCTCCGAGCAGGCTGCGCTTACGCGGTCGGAACCAATCGAGCGCCCGCTCCCCGGCTTCCATGTCTTCTTCGTCGTTCAACGCTGGCGCAAGATCGGGGGTCGCCCGGTCGAGCAGCCAGCTGGCGCCGTGTACAAGCTGCACTCCCTCGGCCGCGGCGGCATCGTGCCCTTCGAGGAACTCCCGCACGCGGCCGAACATTTGGTTGGAGGTGGCTGCCGTCGGCAGGGCCACGTACATGCCGCTGGCATGACCTGCGGCGATCCACTGCGACGCGAGATAGATTGCCGCTTCCGTCTTGCCCTCTCCCATGGGGGCCTCGATGATGGTCAGCCCAGGCGCGAGCCCGTCAGCGGCCAACTGCTGCACAGCAGTTTGGACAGGACGCAAGGTGCGGATGTTCGGCCACACCTTCTGGAAGTCGGTTGAGGACGTCGGCATTCGTGCCTTGTCCAGGCCGAGGCGCCGAACCGCCTCCTGCGCTTGTCGTCGGCTCGTCTCGGCGTACTCTACCATTGGCTCGCCCTGCCACAGCGGTGAGAGTAGTTGTGGATTGGATGCAATCCAGTCACTGAGGACGATCAACCCGGAAAGGAGCACGCCCGCGGCGCTGTGGTCCTTGAAGTCCGGGGCGTCCCAGAAAGGGGGCCGGAAGGTCGCGCGCACTGCCCGCTCAAGCTCCGCTCGCAACGGCTCCCACCGGCCTACCTGCACCGCAGACTCCTCTGGCGCAGCGGCAGAGAAGTTGCCATGATGCCCCAGGATCGCCAAGGATGCCGTAGCCGCTGCAGCGCGCGTCCAGCCAAGCGTATCCACCAAGTGTCCCATCACCCAGGCTGCGCTGACCGCCTCATGCCGGAACTTGCGCAGCGTCTGCGCACAGCCGAGCCCCGCCGCCTGCAGGGGGCGGACCAGTTCAGCTCCGCCCTTGGCCTGGAACTCGGAATGGCACTTGCCGAGGTCGTGCAGAGCGCAAAGGTATCCCAGCCAAGCTGCCGTGCCCTCGCTTGGGCAGCCGGTAGCAGCCTCAAAGCGCTTCGCCGTTCCCTCGAAGGCCCCCCCCTGTAGGAGCGCCAAGGCCACGTTGCCCACGTCAACCAGGTGGCAAGGCAGCGGGTGCCATGGATCGGTCTTCGCCCAGAGATCAAAGAGCAGCGCCTGTCCGCCGATCTGCATACCTCATGGCCACCTCCGAGGCGGAATTACCGGCGAGCAGGCAGTCAACCAGGCTGCCGTACATCATTCCCCGGTCGCATCAGCCGCGCGGTTAGTTCAGGCAACTGGAGCAGGTCGTCCGCGTTATGGTCAAGGATGCACTGGCGGTCCTCCTGGAGGTGGCGTTCCAACCAGCGCCTATAGGCCGCAACCATATCCCGGCCCATGTGTTCGTCTTGCCTGTCCAAACCGAAGTACCGCATCAATGTCTGCAGCCGGTGGTCGGGTACGACGCGCCTTGCCGGGTCCCAAGCGATAGCGTCGTCAAGGAGATCCCGGAGGCGAAGCATTGGCATTTGGACACCGCACGCGACGCTGCGGTGCTGCAGATAGGGTAGGTCAAACCGCCTGCCGTTGAAGGTGATTACCGTTGTAGCGCGTCCTATGTCCTTAAAGGCTACCCTCAGCACCTGCGCCTCCTCCTCGGGCGCATCGGCAAACATCTGAACGAGTTTCCGCCCGCGCACAGCCGGAAGAATATAGCCCACCAGAGTCACGTGTGACGTGCGCGGGCTGAGACCAGTCGTCTCGATGTCGAGCCATGCCGAAGGACTGGAGTGCCCCAATGCCAGCCACAGGTCGGGCAACGGCACAGGCACCTGCTCTGCAACGCGAAACATGGCAGTCGCCTCGCAACTCTTCTTGTCGACTGCTGTTCTTTGACTTGTTCGGCAATTCCTTCCTCACAAGCGCTTAACCTGAATCCGTGATCTGCGTGATCTGAGTGTAGGCTGTGCAAACCGACATGCCTCGTAGAAAGGTCTTCGGATGACGTCGGAAAAGGCCTTGACGTGCGAGGAGGGAAAGTGGCGGCTGTACTGGACGACGGTGCTGCCATCAGGGTTATGGAGCACAAACCCTCGTCCACGACGGGAGAGGGGCTGGTGTGGCGTCGGGCGTTAGCTGCCCGACAGACTCGGTAGATGCCCTGGAGCACTGGCAACCAGGGGGAACCTCGGCCGAAGCGGAGCCCAGCAGCGCCGGGCATGCCAGGTCACCTTCGCCGCCAAAGTGATGATGGTTTGAATCACCGTCCGGATCCGCCGCCGCTGGGCCAGCTTGCGGATCGGAACGTTCGTCAGTTTGAGCGTCGTCTGGCCGATGAAGCGCAAAAGGTTGTAGCGAAGAGCGCGAACTGCAGACCAAGGTTGTTGGTCGCGAATTTGCCGGACGGCAGTCGCTCCACGTCGAGGTCCGTCTTTTGATCTCGCTGTGGTACTGCTCCATCGTGCCGTGCTCGCGGTAGAGCTAGATGATGCGCGAGGCAGGTGCGTCCAGGCTCGTATAGTAGACGGCCACCTCAATCTCCGGCTCGATGAGCGCCTGCCCGTTCGCAAGCAAGGTGCGCTCGACCACCTCGAATACTTATAAAACCTACTGCTTCCCCCCCATCACCTTCCACTTCCCCCGGTACACCGTCTTGCCGGGTCGCTCTTGGCCATGCCATGCCGTGTTCCTTGGCAATCGCCAGCCACAGCTCGGGGTGCTTGCGGCGCAGTTTCCGCTTGACGATGAAGTCGATGGCGCGCTCCTGGGCACACGTTGAGCGTGTCGCAGCTGTCGTGTCCGGAATCGACCCGCAGGAGGAGCTTTGCGTCCGTGCGCGCGTAGCCTACGCTGCCCCGGATGAACTCCACGGCGCCGTTCTGGCTGTGCACGCTGCCGCCGCGCAGCTCGCCGTTCACGGCGTAACCTTCGAGACCCAAGTAGGCGAAGATCGGGGCGTAGCCAATGCCTTCCTTCTTGGTCTCGGAGTTGTCGAAGATGTCGAGAGGGACGTAGCAGTGCTCCTGCTTGTCCATCCGCCAGCGGATCGGGCTGATCGTTGCGCCTGCTGTGGCGCAGGCGCCTGACCGATCGCAGGTGGCTGCGGGGCCGCGTCGGCGCTTCTCCTACCCTGCGTCGCGGCGGCCGACGACGACCCTAAGTATTGCCTCGCCGAACGTGGCAAGGCGCTGGGGACCGATGCCGGGCACCGCGGCGAGTTCCTGCGGCGTCTTCGGAAGCGCCGTCGCAATAGCCTCCAGCACCCGGTCCGACGCCACCATGTAGGCAGGCCGGCGCAGTCCTGCAGCCGTCTCTCTCCGCCAGAGCCGCAACCGCTGCAGCACCGCCTTGCCCCCAGCATCCAGGTCGGAAGTTGCCGGGCGTGCGCCGCCCATCCTCGCGCTGCTCGCGCGCTTGCCGCTCGCCTTCTCGACCGTTGTGGTCAACGCGAAGACATCGGGGTGGCAGCGATCACAGCAGACGTCAGGCTTCGAGTGCACCTTCGGTGCGCCGAAATGCGCCGCGAAGTAGTCGCGGCGGCACCCCGCGGTCTCGGCATACTGAACAAGTCCGTCGAACCGCCGGCCCTTGGCGCGCCTGCGCGCCTCGATGTCCTGCACGAGCCCGAGCACGTCCGCCGCAGTGATTGGGCGAAGCAGCCGGACCGTCTCCGCATCGCGCCCGCGCGACACCGATGCCGCCAAACCTAGCTCCACGAGATTCGAAAGCAGGAGGGTGGCCGAGACGCGCTCTTCATTGGTGGTCGCTTGGATCTGCCAGCGCGCTCCAGCCTCGAGGCGGCTCGCCTCCGCGAGGCGAAGGCGCATCCAGGCGTAGTCCGGCGTCTCGCGGCGGAGGAGATCGCGGCGCAGGTAGGCATCGCGTCCGAGAATGCTGATGATCAGGGCCCAGGCGGGTAGACCGTCGCGGCCCGCTCTGCCTGCTTCCTGCAGGTACGCCTCGACCGAGTCTGGCAAGCCGAGATGCAGCACCGCACGGATGTCGGGCTTGTCCACACCCATGCCGAACGCCGTCGTCGCCACGATCAGTGGGGCCTCCCCCGACATGAATGCCGCATGGGCGGTAGCGCGCTGCTCCGCTTCCATGCCCGCGTGATACGCAAGCGCGGTACGCCCTAGGCGCCCTTGAAGGAGCCCCGCCCAGCTCTCCGTCTGAGCGCGGGTTGGAGCGTAGAGGACGGCAGAGCCTTTGTCCAGCTGCTGCAGCCGCGCAAGGACGACGGCCCTGCGCTCAGCCTCGGTGCGCACGGCAAGGACGCCGTAGCGCAGGTTGGGCCGGTCGAGGGCACCCACGACCGTCTTGCGGATGCCCAGGCTTTCTTCGATGTCTTTCCGTACTGCCGGGGGTGCGGTCGCAGTGAGGGCGAGCAGGCGAGGCGCGCGGATTTCCTCTACGAATGATGCGATCAAGCGGTAGTCTGGGCGGAAGTCATGTCCCCACTGCGAGAGGCAGTGCGCCTCGTCCACGGCCAGCAGGTCAATGTGCGCGCTGCCCAAAACGGTTCGGAAATCAGCGCTGCGCAGCCGCTCCGGGGCGACGTAGAGCAGGCGGGCGCGTCCCGCCTGCACTGCCCGGTAGGCGCGCAGCTGCTCCTCGCGCTCCATGCCACCGTGAACGGCGTACGCCTCGATGCCCAGCGCTTTGAGCTTGTGCACCTGGTCCTGCATGAGGGCGATCAGCGGTGAGACGACGAGCGTCAGTCCAGGCAAGAGAACCGCCGGCAGTTGGTAGCACAGGGACTTCCCTGCGGAGGTCGGCATGATGCCAAGGGTGGGAGTCCCCGAGAGGACGCTGCGGATGATGTCCTCCTGCTGGGGGCGAAACGCGGCGAAGCCGAACCGCTCCAGCAGGATCCGCCGCACCGGATCCACCGGGTCCTGTGCTGGTGGAGGCGCGATCTGCCGCAGCAGAATGGCTCCCTCTTGCACTTCGAGCGCCACTTCTGCGCCAGGCGGCAGTCCAGCCGCGCGTAGCGCATCCGCCGGCAGCCGCAAGGCGCCGTCATCTTCTACTTTCATGATTCGCCGCGGTTCCTGCAACGCAGTTCTCCTTCCGGAATTGGGGGCGGGATTATCCTACTGCGAGAAGTAGAATTCGAGCTTCGTGCAGGCGGAGCAGCAATAGGCCTGCACAGGCAGCAGATCTTCGGCGAGCCGATTGAGTCCGCCAAGCAGCATGGTTCCGATGCCTGTCGCGCCGCCTCGCCGCAGTTCCATGTAGCCGAGGTCCTCCATGACTTTGCGGCAGTTGGGACAAGTGACTGCACGATCCTGTGGACCGGCCATTGCAGTCTACCGCTTTCTCAGACTGCGCGATGGGATCAGCAGTGCTCCCGGGGACAGCCCCGGCAGATAGGTTCAGTCAGGCAGCAGCACCACTTTGCCAAAGTGGCGCCGCGCCTCGATGTGCTCTTGGGCCGCCGCCGCCTCGGACAGCGGAAAGGTGCGGTCGACGACCGGCCTGAGCCGGCCATCCGCGAAGAGCGGCATGAGCTGCAAGAGTTCGCCGCGCGAACCCATGTACGAGCCCAGGACCTGCAGCTGTCGGCTGAAGATGTAGCGGATGTCGGTCTCGCCGAAGGGACCGGTGGTCGCGCCGCAGGTGACAAGGCGGCCGCCGGGCTGGAGGCTGCGCAGGCTGTCCGGCCAGGTCACCTGGCCGACGTGCTCCACGACGACTTCGACGCCCTTCTTCTGTGTCAGGCGGCGAACCTCGCGGTAGATCTCCTGCTGTGCGTGGTCGATCGTCTCGTCTGCTCCGAGGCGCACGGCCTTCTCGCACTTCTCCTCGCCGGAAGCCGTTGCAATGACGTGTGCTCCGAAGAGCTTCGCGATTTGAATCGCCGCGATGCCAACGCCGGAGCCAGCTCCCAGCACAAGCACGGTTTCGCCTGGCCGCACCTTGGCAAGCGTCACGAGCATGTGCCACGCAGTGAGGAAGACAAGACCGATCGAACCTGCACCCTCGAAGTCGAGGGACGGGGGCATTGGCACGACGTTCTGGGCCGGGAGCGTGACGTACTGCGCGTACGTCCCCGGCAGTTCGTACCCGAGGATGCGGTATTCCCTGCACAGTGTCTCCCGGCCGCTCAGGCAATGTTCGCAGTGGCCGCAGCCGTATCCCGGATTGACGACCACACGGTCGCCGATCCGTAGGTGATCGACGCCTTCGCCGAGCGCAGCGATCTCTCCCGCGGCATCGTTGCCCAGGATGTGCGGCATCCGGGGAGGCTGCCTGCCGGGGAGTCCTGCACGGGTCCAGATGTCGAGATGGTTCAACGATGCAGAGCGCACGCGTAGCAGTACTTCTCCTGCGCGCGGCAAAGGCTCCGGGGCATCCTCGTAGTGCAGCACCTCTGTCCCGCCGAGGCCGTGCATGCGGACCGCTTTCATCGTTCCGTCTCCCTCGAGCAAATGGATGCGTGCTCGCTTCCGTACTGCCGGAATCTTCTCCTGCAGACAGGCAGCGTGGAACTCGTGGCGACCGGAGCACTTCCCCTGGTTGCGGTACACTGCAGATAGTGTCGTGCTCCTGTTGTTCCCCATTGGAAGCCAGGCCCCCCCTCGGGGTTTGCTCCTTGGACTCCCCCGTCTTCCCTTCGAACATGGCTAAGGAGATGGTTCATCTGTCCCATGAACACGACGCGGGCCGTCGGCATTTCGATCCGCAGTTCTTTCTCTCCATGGAAGACGCTCGGCGCAGAGTATTGCCCCCCGAGGAGGTCCTGCGCGACTTCCTGCCCAGCGACGACGCGGCACTCGCCGATATTGGCGCTGGCGCCGGGTTCTTCGCCCTCCCTGCCGCACGCTACCTCTCTGGGGGCCATGTCTATGCAGTCGACCGGCAGGAGGACATGCTCGCCCTTCTGCGCAGGCGCGCCGCGGAAGCGGGTCTGGAGAACATCGTTCCGGTACTGTCCGATGCGAAGGCTTTGCCCCTCGAAGGCCAGTCGGTCGATGCCGTGCTGATGGCAAACGTCTTCCACGACATTGGGGACCAGTCCGCCATGCTCTCCGAAGTGGGCCGCATCTTGCGCCCGCAGGGTGCCTTCTACCTCGTGGAATGGGACAAGGTCGAGACAGAGATGGGTCCGCCGCAGGAGATCCGGATCGCACCGCCAGACCTGGAGCAGGCCCTGCGGGACGGAGGATTCGCCGTGGAGCACCGCTTCCAAGGACCCTCTCCCTTCTACCGGATACTCGCTCGCAAGGCCTGAGGCGGCTTGACGCGCGAGTAAGTCCTATGATATACGTCTATTTAGATTTACATCTACATAGATGGGGGACTGCATATGTCCGACGCAGACCTGCAGCTCTTGCTGCAGTACTTCAAAGCGCTCGCCGACGAAACGCGACTGCGCATCGTCGGCATGCTGGCGGGGCGCGAACACAGCGTAGAGGAGCTTGCGGCCGCCCTTGCGCTCAAGACGCCGACCGTCTCCCACCATCTGCAGCGCCTGAAGGATCTGGGTCTCGTCGAGATGCGGCGCGATGGTACGACCCATTACTACTCACTGCGTCTAGGGGAGCTCGTGCGCATGAACCGCGATCTCGTCACCGCGGAGAAGGTGCGCTCGCTCGCCTCCATAGAGGGCGGCGAGGCCTGGGAACGCAAGGTCTTGCGCGACTTCTTCAGCGGCGAAGAACTGAAAGAGATCCCTGCTTCGCGCAAGAAGCGACTCGTCGTCCTGCGCTGGCTCGCGGATCGCTTCTCCTACGGTGAGCGCTACCCCGAGGCGAAGGTAAACGAGATCATCGGCCGCCACCACCCGGACTTCGCCACGCTGCGCCGCGAGCTGATCGGCAACGGCCTGATGCATAGAGAGAACGCGATCTACTGGCGGCTGCCGCCGGGCGACGGATTGGAGTAGATCAATCTAAAGTAGCTGCCCGTTGTGCAGCGTCTCGCTATGCAATAGAACAGCCACCGCAAGCGAGCACGCTGCGTGACAGGCGCGCTCCGCGTGTTGCGAGAGCATCCTCACCAACTCTTGCGTCATCGGGCTGTCGATGCGCAATTGGATACGCAACTTCCCGCGCCGCAGCACCAGGTCACTCGAGGCCCAGCTTCTCGCGGCGGTCGAAGACGATCCACAGGTCAGGTGGCGACGCCTGCCGCGAAGTACTGCAGCAGCCGCGCCGCCCTTGCCGCCACGGTTCTCGGGTTCATCGGAGCGGAAGGTGAATGCTCCAGTCCGCACCTCGATCTCGGTGTTCTCGACGATGCTGGCGGAGGCACGGGCGGTCGTCGCCCCCGCGTTCGTCCACTTTCCGCTGCCGTTTCTGCCCGCATCGCCTCGAAGCTTCGCAGTATGGCATCCAGATCCACGATGAAGTGCTGGTCGTCTGGCATGCGATCGCCTCCGTTCACTGCGCGGCATCGCCGCGCAGTGAACGGAGGCGCAATCCTATTTCCCGCTCCAGCGCGGCTGGCGCTTCTCGAGGAAGGAACGCATGCCCTCTGTACGGTCGGCGCTCGCAAACAGCAGGTAGAAATTCTTGCGTTCCAGCGCAAGTCCCTCATCCAGCGTGCCAAGGAATGCACGCTGCACCGCTTCCTTGCCGAGCTGCACCGCCAAAGGCGGCATCGCGGCCACCTCTTGAGCCAAGCGCTCCGCTTCCAAAAGTACCCCGTCATCCGCGACGACGCGCGTCAAGAGGCCCAGCGCGTCCATGAGACCCGCATCGACGCGCCGGCCGGTAAGGACGAGTTCCATCGCCCGCCACTTGCCCAGCGCACGCGTCAAAAACTGCGTCCCCCCAGCACCTGGGATGAGGCCGATCATCACTTCTGGTTGGCCGAATTGCGCAGATTCGCCCGCCACGATCATGTCGCAGAGCATCGCGAGTTCGCAGCCGCCTCCAAGGGCATACCCTCTGACCGCAGCGATCAGCGGCTTCCTGACCGCACGAAGGCGTTGCCAACTGCGTTCCGCGTCGCGCTTGAGCATGTCGACTGCGCTCATTTCCGCCATCTCCGCGATGTCTGCTCCTGCGGCGAACGCGCGCTCGCTGCCTGTGATCACAATGGCGCGAACCGCATCGTCGCGATCGAGCGCCTCGACTTCGTCCTCCAGCGCGCGCTTCATGGCGATCGAGAGCGCGTTCAGCGCCTTCGGTCGGTTTAGGGTGACAACGGCGATCGGCGGCTCCCGCCGGACCAGAACGAGATGCTCCACCAAATACCAACCCTCCCGGCTTGAGGCGGCACTAGCGAAGCCGTGCCCTTCTTGTGGGATACTCCGGCCCGGCACCTTGCGACTAGCTGCCCTTGCGGAGCTGTGCGAGGATGTCTTTCATCTCCTTCGAGCCGAAGGAGATCGTCTGCGCGAGTGCTTCGACGTCCAGCGCCCGCTCCAGGCCTTCGGTCATGCGCCTTCGCAGGACGGTCTTGATGCCTCGTACGGCAGTTGGGCTCTTCGAGGCGACCTCCTGTGCGACGTCGTAGACGACCGTCATCAGGTCCTCGCGCGGAACTGCGCGGTTCAAAAGTCCACGTGCGGCCGCCTCCTCGGCCGAGAGCAGCCGTCCTGTCAGCAGCATCTCTGCCGCGACTGCTTGCCCCGCATGGTAGGGGAGGAGATGGGTCGCGCCCATCCCAGGAAAGAGGCCAATGTTGATATAGGTCGTGCCGATTTTCGCGCCCTGCGCCGCATAGCGCAGGTCGCAGCCCAGCGCCACGGCGTAACCGGCGCCGATCGCTGCTCCATTGATCGCAGCGATCGTCGGAACGGGCAGATCAATGATCGAGAGAAACGCCCGGTAGAACCGGCCCATGTGCGTTTGAATGCGCGTTGCGGGCCAGTCCGTTTGTTCAAAGAGGTCGTCGAGGTCCCCGCCGGCGCAAAAGGCGTTCCCCGCGCCAGTGAGCACCACAACCTGAAGATTGGGATCTTCGCCGAGTTCCGCGACCGCCAGCGGAAACTCCTCGGCCATCCGCTGACTCATCGCATTGCGCCGCTCCGGCTGGTTCAGGGTAAGTGTCGCGATCCGTCCGACCTTTTCGATGCTAAGCGTCTGGTACAAAGCCGTCCCTCCTCCCGCCTTCCGCCTCGCAGCGCATTCTTGGGAGCAAGGTACGGCTCCATTCTAGCCACCGACCATGCCATAGCCGCCGTTCACTACCAAGAACTCACCGGTGATATGGTTCGAGTCCTCGCTCGCGAGGAAGAGTACAGCGCCGACGATCTCTTCCGGCTTCGGGACGTGCTTGAGCAGTGTGCGATCCATGTACGCCTGGCGCCGCCCGGACTTCCAGTCTTCCCGATTCATCGTTCGCTCCGTCTCGATGAAGCCAGGGCCGAGCCCTACTCCCACTCGATCGTTCCAGGCGGCTTCGACGTGATATCGTAGAGCACCCGATTGATGCCAGGCACCTCGCTGACGATCGCGGAGGCGATGCGCTGCAAGAGGTCATGCGACAGCTTCGCCCAGTCTGCAGTCATGCCGTCTTCCGAACTCACGGCCCGCACGACGACCGCTTCTCCGTAGGTGCGGTGGTCTCCCTGCACACCAACTGTGCGTACGCCGGGGAGCACGGCGAACCATTGCCAGATCTCGCTGTCTGCACCGGCATGCTCCACTTCCCGGCGCACGACCGCGTCGGCTCTCCGGAGCAGTTCCAAGCGATCGGGCTGCACCTCGCCGACCATTCTAATCGCAAGGCCTGGACCAGGGAACGGCTGTCGCCGCACGAGCGAACGCGGCAAGGAGAGTTCCTCACCGAGCAGCCGGACCTCGTCCTTGAAGAGTTCACGCAACGGCTCGAGCAGCCGAAATTGCAAGTCATCCGGCAGGCCGCCGACGTTATGATGGCTCTTGATCACATCCGCCTTGCCTGGGCCGGACTCGATGACGTCCGGGTAGAGCGTACCCTGCACCAGCCATTCGATCGGCCCAAGCTTGGCTGCTTCTTCCTCGAAGACCCGGATAAATAGGTTTCCGATCTTCTTGCGCTTCTGCTCGGGGTCCGTCACCCCGCGCAGCGCCTCAAGGAACCGATCCTGCGCCTTGACGTGGATGAACCGTAGAGAGCGGCCCGCGAACGCGCGCTCCACCTCTTCGCCTTCGCCCTGACGCAGAAACCCATGGTCGACGAAGACGGCCGTAAGCCGTTCACCGATTGCCCGTTGGACAATGGCTGCCGCCACTGCGGAGTCGACCCCGCCCGAAAGGGCAACAAGTGCAGATCCGTCGCCGACGGTTTCCCGAATGCGCTCCACCTCGCGTTCGAGGAAGGAGCCCATGTCCCATCCGCCTTTGAGGCCCGATACTCGGAAGAGGAAGTTGCGCAGGATCTCCCTGCCGTAATCCGTATGAACAACTTCAGGATGGAACTGCACAGCGTAGATCCCGCGCCGGGCATCGCCCATTGCGGCACACGGCGCACCCTCACTCTCGAGCAGCAGCGAGAAGCCGTCTGGCAGTGATTCGACCCGGTCGCCGTGACTCATCCATACCTTGAAGTCCTGCGGGACCCCATGGAGCAGAAGATCCTCTTGCGAGGCACGGTGCGCTCGCGCCGGACCGTATTCCGGTGTGCCGGGATCGACGCGGCCGCCCAGAGCGTACGCAAGCCACTGCATGCCGTAACAGATGCCCAGGATGGGCACGCCGCTCTCGAGAATGCGCCGGTCCGGTGCGGGGGCGTCTTCACGGTATACGCTGTCCGGGCCGCCGCTGAGAATCACTGCGCCGGGGTGCTTCGCCATGATTTCCTCGTAGGACGCGGTCACCGGCACGATCTCGGCGTACACTCCCTGTTCACGAACACGGCGTGCGATCAGCTGCGCGTACTGGGCTCCAAAATCGAGGACGAGAACGGTTTCGATCACGATGAAAGCGCCTCGGGGCGAAGCGCAAGGATTTCGGGATGGTTGCGGAACCGTCCGGCGTAGTCCAAGCCATAGCCGACGACAAATGCATCGGGGATCCGGAAGCCGACGTAGTCGATCGGCACATCGACCTCCCTGCGATCCACCTTGTCCAGCAGCGCGCAAACCTTGAGGCTGCGCGGGCCGCGCTTCAAGAGAGTATCAATCAGGAAGCGGACCGTGTGCCCGGTATCGACGATGTCCTCGACCAGCAGGATATCGCGTCCCGCGATGTCCTCCGTGAGATCTTTCACTACACGCACGTCCCCGTGCGAGACAGAACTGTTGCCGTATGAAGAGACAGACATGAAGTCCAGTTCCACGGGACCCTTGATCTCGCGCACTAGGTCGGCCGCGAAGATCACCGCTCCGCGGAGAATCGGTACGGCCAGCAGAGGGACGCTGGGGTTTCGATGCTGGGAAACCTCTTCGCCGAGTTCCTGCACGCGCTTCGCGATTGCTTCACGCCGCAGGAGGATGCGCTCCACTTTGTCCATGTCCGCCAGACCCCTTGCGGTCCGGCTACTCACTCCTTCCAATCCCGGCAGCTGGAAAACAGCAAACGGCCCTTGGCGCCGAAGCGCCGTGGCCGAACGAACCCTTTCTTGCAGAGTACCAGCCTTGCGCATGGAGGGGAAGACACGCACCGACAAGATTAGCCTTTCCCGCGACGAAGTTCGATCAGCGCGCCACACCGCAATAGCCTGAGTGCGTCTTGCGGACCGCCCTGGCCGTAGAGCAGAGCGGTACCCGCACGCTCGACGCCGAGGATTCCCGTGGCGACGGGCGCGTACCCGAAGTGGCACTGCGTACGCTCTCCCAGCCGCCAGGTGAATAGCTCTTGCGGCGCATCGCTCGCCACCCAGCGTACGGGAGGAGCGGCCTCCTGATCCCAGCCAAGCGCTTGCGCAGCCGCGGCATACGCGGGCCAGCGGTCCAAATCAGAGAGCGCCTCCTCCCTCACGCCACTCTCCAGAAGGAGTCGACCCGCAGGGGAGGCGAGCAGTGGCTGGGCTCCGCGAGGCCCGGTCCGGTCGGCGAGGAGCGACAGCGCCTGCGCGGAGAAGAGCGCAGGCGTCTGGGCACGGCCCTCGCGTGCCGTCGCGATGGCCCATGGCAATGCGGCGCGAAAGGTCTCCGCCATCTGGGTGAGTACGGGCACCGGGTAGTATGGCAAGTCTGCAGGCATCAAGAGCAGCGCGTCGGCACCTTCTGCCTTGGCTGCGCGCGCTGCGACCGCAACGGACGTTCCCAGACCCTCAGCGCTCTGCGGGTTCGGAATCGCCTGCACACGGGGGTCTGAGACCTGCTCCAGCGCCGCAGCATGCAGACGGCTCTCAGCAGGCACGACAACAAGCACCCGGCCATCGACTGCCGATAGCAGCGCCCGCACGGCACGCGACAGAACCGTCTCCCCGAGGCCCGCAGGCAGGAGAACCTTGGGAGCGCCAAAGCGCTCCGCCGACCCGGCCGCCAAGAGCGCCCCGACAACGGGCATCTAGCGGCCGCTCAGACTGCCGCCGCTGCGGCCCCGGCGACGGGCTACGATCTCGGCGACGATTGACAGTGCGATCTCCTCGGGGCTCTTCGCCCCGATGTCCAGTCCGATCGGGGCGAAGAGCTTGTCTCTGGCTCCCTCTGGCAGGGCGCCGCGAGTCTGTAGCCCGACGAGCATGCGCTCGCGCCGGCCGCGCGAACTCAGTAGGCCGACGTACGGCGCAGCAGAGGAGAGTGCATGCGCTAAGGCCGCCTCGTCGCGCTCCATCTGGTGTCCCATCACCACGACATAGCACTCTGGCCCAAGGGCCGCCTCACGGTAGCGCGGCGGCTGCAGGACCGAGATCTCCGCATCGGGGAAGCGCTCTTTGGTGGCCATCGCCGGACGGGGGTCAACAACGTGGACCCGCATGCCGACTGCCTGTGCAGCGCTTACGAGGGGCTGGGCGTCATCTCCTGCCCCAAACACGACCAGCCTCGGCTGGGCCGGAGCAACGTCGATGTACACCTCAGCGCCTTCTGGGCCAAGGCGTTGCGTCGCGCTTCCCCCGGATGCCCCGGCAAGATCCACCGCACGCGCCTGCACCGCGTCGTCCAGTACGGGCACACCAAGGCTGCCCGCCTTCCCGTGCGGGCCAAGGATGAACTGGCGAACCTCTCCGTCGCGAGCGGGAGCGATCGCAACAGCACGCGCCGTTTGTTCGCCGCGCAGAAGGGCCTCCAGCCATTCGCGGTATGGGGCAGCCGCTGCTCCCTGCGGCAATGGCTCGAGCAACACATCCACGATTCCCGGGCAACCCATGCCGTAGCCGAAGATGCTCTCGTCGGCGGTGTCGTAGCGCAGCACGCGGGCCCTGTGGTCGGACATCGCCTGCTGGGCGACGATTGCCACTTCTCCCTCAAGGCAGCCTCCGGAGATGAGACCCGTCACAGAGCCACTTGCATCGACGAAGAGTTTTGCTCCCTCGCGCTGATACGCAGAACCCTCCACGGCCACGACCGTAGCGAGGGCACCGGAACGACCGGCGCGCAGGGCATCGAGTGCACGCGAAAGCACATCGCGGTCCGTCATGCCGGAATCCTCCCTTCCCGCACACGCCGCGCCAGATGCGAGAGCGCGTGCGGATCATGCATATCCCACATCAGGTCCACGTACGGCAGCGCCGCCTGCATCCCGCGTTGCAGTGGCGCAAACCCTTGCGTGCCGGCCAGCGGGTTCAGCCAGAACAAGAAGGCGCAACGCGCTCGGATGGCTGCCATGGCCTGCCCAAGCAGCGCCGTGTCGCCCGTGTCCAGTCCGTCGCTCGCGATCAATACGACGCTATCGCGGGAAAGCAGGCGACCATGCCGCTGCAGGAGTGTCCGCAGGGCTGTGCCGATCCTGGTTCCTCCTCCGTACCCTTCGCCAAGCTGCGAAAGGGATGGGCGGGCACCGCCCGCAGCCCGCAGTTGACGGCTGACGCGGCGGAGCTCCGTCGAGAAGAGGAACACCTCCGTACGGCGGGAGCGGCGCAAGAGGGCATGCCCCAGTTGCAGGATGCCTGCGCTCTCAAGGGCCATCGAGCGGCTCCCATCGCACAGCAGAAGCACCCGCGGTGGGCGCGGACGTCTGCGGCGGCGGTGCAGACGCAGTACCTCACCTTGGCTTGCGAGCGCGGCATGAAGGCTACGGCGCAGGTCCAGCCTGCGCCCCTTGCCCGCGCGGTATCGGCGTCCTTCGCCGAGCCTTAGGGCGCCGAGGAAGGCATCCGCTTCGCGCAATGCGAGCACGCGGGCGTCCCGTGCCACCAGCGCGGGCTGACGCCCCGACCCAACCGGGGCAGGGCTGTACCTAGAGCGCTCCGCAGCCTCATGCTGCTCTGATCTAGGCTCCTGCGAGAACGAAGGCGTTCGCCCTCCGGTCGCCGCGATGCGCTGTGCTGCTCCAGCCTGGCCGGCGTCCGTGGGTGGTGCCGGGGGCATCGCATCGGGCTCTAGCACTCCGCCGCGCAGCCAGCGTGGATACAGCTGATCGAACACATCCTGGGCTTCGGGACTTCGGCAAAGCGCCGTGCGCAGGGCAAGGCGAAAGTCCTCCGCATCGCCGAGATCTATCGACAGAAGCGCCCGAAACGCCAGGATCTCTTCCGCTGGCGCAACTCCAATACCGAACCGCCGCATACCTGCCGCGAGCACGAGAACCTGTCCGCGCAACGCTGCTGGCAAAGCACTCATTGTTGCTCGCCTCCGGCGGCGGCGAGCAGTGCGTCCATCTCTGCAAAGGCAAGTTCGAGATCGCCTTGGTCTTTCAGGAAGGTGCCGGCGGTTTGCTCGACGGACTCGGCATCCAAGGTGCTGCGGCCGAGCACTCGCAGCGCGCGGGCCCAATCCAGTGCCTCGGAGACACCTGGTGCGCGGCCGAGCGGCAGTTCGCGCAGTCGAGCCATGAAAAGCGCGATCTGCTGGCCTAGCTGTTCGTCGAGCTGAGGGATGCGGGCGAGGAGGATCTCCGCTTCCCGGTCCGGTGCGGGGTAGTCCACCCACTGGTAGAGGCAACGCCGGCGCAGGGCATCGGAGAGATCTCGTGTGCGGTTTGAGGTCAGCACGACCCGAGGCCGCTCCGCTGCGCGCAAGGTGCCAAGCTCCGGAACTGTCACCTGAAACTCTCCCAGAAGCTCTAGAAGAAACGCTTCGAACTCCTCGTCGGCGCGGTCTACCTCGTCGATCAGCAGGACGGGCGCAGGAGGCTCCTTCGTGATGGCGCGAAGCAGTGGTCGCTCCAGGAGGTACTCCCGCGTGAAGAGCCCCGAAGAGAGGTCCTGCAGCGTCTCTGGACGGGCTTCGGCCAAGCGGATTGCTAGAAGCTGCTTGGGATAGTCCCATTCGTAGAGAGCGGCCGCAGAGTCCAGTCCCTCGTAGCATTGCAAGCGGATCAGTTCGGTCCCAAGGTGCTCCGCAAGGACCTTGGCAAGCGCGGTCTTTCCCACGCCAGCCGGACCTTCGACGAGCAGCGGCTGGTCCAAGGCAAGCATCAGGTGGAGGGCGGTGGCAAGGGTGCGATCGGCTACGTAGCCGTGGGTGCGCAAAGCGCCCGAGATGCGGGCGATCTCGTCTTCGATGGCGCGTCTCTCCGTTCGGTGGGCAGTCCCCAAAGCAATATTACCATTCGCGTTCCGGGTGACGACAACGCGCCTCGGTCGACGCCCGTAACAAGTCCTGCCCAGGTCGGCGCTAGCTACAAGTCCGTTACGCTTTGCCAGGAGGCGGCATCAGACGAAGCAGCTCCAGGGCGGCCTTCACGCGCTGTTCGAAATCATCTTCCACGACCCTTGGAATAGGATCGTCTGGCGGCACTAACCCTAGTATGCTCGCTATGATGTTCATGGCCGCGATATCCTCGCTGTCCTTGGGCCCACTTACCTCCTTATATTGCAGGAACGCATTAGTCGCTTGGCTACGGTCTCCAGCAAACAATTGACAGATGGCGGATTCCGACAAAAGGGCAGCCACAATGGGGCCCGGCACTACATCTCCCAATGCCAAGCCAGAATCAAGATGGCGGATTGCTTCATGATACTGGCCCAGTTGACGCAGCACGGTCCCAAGATTCCCACGCGCTTTTGCTAGAACGATATGTTTTTCCGATGGGTTGCGGGCTATCTCTTCGAACAAGGGGCGGGCGCTAGCAGGACCCTGTAGAACCGAAACGGTGATCGCCTCTCCTAGCAGGGCATCACCGTGGTGAACAGTCCTTCGTAAAAAGTGCGTCGCACGCCTATACGAGTCGTACGCTTCAGAATAGAGATGCATTCGTAGTAGCACATTGGCTTTCGCTAGCCATGCAGTACCCAACTCCTTGCGTTTCTGGAAACGAGCGAAGTTCTCAAGCGCGTGATCAAATTTGCGTAACGCCTCTAAACTCTTACCGGTTCGGGCTAGTGCCTGCGCAAGGTTGTATGCTGCAACTCCCTGAAGCGGAGACTGGGGGGCGTGCCGAGTTGCTCGTTCCATCAATTGAAACCAGCGCGCCGCACGATTCACTCGGCCCTGACCGTAGTAAATCCGGCCTAAAAGATAGTAGATGTCAGCGTTGTACCGTCCATCGTGATTTTTGCGGCTAACGAAGAATGCTTTCCCGAGGGTTTGTCTCGCCGCGGCAAGATCACCAACCTCAAAGAGCCCCTGTGCCATACGGATCATGTGCTGGCAGCGTATCTCGTCCTCTAGGTAGATGGGAAGCCACGTTGCGGTTGTGATACTGAGTGACCTCATCAGCTGAAGCAGGATCTGAGCGTTCGGCGAGCGCTTCCCCGCTTCGATCATGGACAGATAGGCGCGAGGAATTCCCGCGAGGCGCGCTGCGCCCGCAATCGAAAGGCCCATGTCCTTGCGACGTTCGTGCAGTACTTCCCCAATACCCACAGTCCATACCTCGTAACAAGGTTGTGGGTAGATGATATACCATTCACTGTCCACGAGTCCCACACTACGGTCAGGGAGGTGTCCACTGCTAACGGTTCCGTGTTCGTAGCACTAACCGCATCGAGGTTGCGGTCATACTGCTCACGCTTAGATTCTCTACTACTCGACGCCCCTTGCCACGTTGCGCCTAATACATCTTGGGAGGTATCCGCTATGCGCCGACTGATTGATGTCCTGATCGCTTCTGTCCTGTTGGTCGCCCCCGCTTTCGCTATCGCAGCCAGTTCAGCACCTGCAGCCACCGCAGCCGGTACGAACACTCCCCACTACGCTGCATCCTTCACCATCCAGCCCGACTCCGCTCTGGCTCCAGGCGACCCCGGTACGCTGTAACCCAACA
>JAJYSJ010000030.1 GCA_021793645.1 Bacillota bacterium | reverse complement strand
CAACTCCGCGCAGAACATCCTGGCCGCAGGGCTTGCGGCAGCTGCCTGTGGAGGGGCTGTAAGACCGGCGCGCACGAGTGCCGGCACGCTCCGCTGAAGCAGGAAATCCCCGGGGCGACCCTGGGAATCCCCTTCGTTTACGAAGGGGAGGAGGTCAACGCTCCACTGCAGACTGTTTACACCCTTCGGTCCTTCCTGCCGCATGGGTCCCCTCAGCGCGTCCCCTGATTCGAGGGCTGCCGCCTGGGTCTTCACGTGGGTTCGGCAAGGCAGTCATGCCTTTTGGACGACGAAGCTCCCGTACATGCCCCTCTCAGCGTGTCCCGGTACTGTGCAAAGGTAGGTGTAGTTTCCTGGGGCGCGCGCAACGAATGAGATGTCGATGCCCAGCAGGGAATGTTTTGACCCTGGGCTGAGGAAGGGAGTCGAAGCCCCGGGGAAGGCGATTGGCGCCTGCATCATCGGTACATAAGTGAAGGGCGGCCCCGCCGGTGTCAGAACAAAGTTATGCGGCATGTCCGTGTCCGCGTTGACGAAGGCGACGTGGACGTCGGCCCCCGTTGGCACGACGATCGTTGGATTCACAAGTCCAGCGATGCGATATGTCTCATCTTTCTGGCCCGTTGGGCTCCCCCCGACATCAAGCTGAACATCGCGGCCTTGAAAGACGATGCGGTTGCGCGCGCGATCGATCGACGCCCCTTGCGGCATCGCGTCGCCCATGGCAATGGCGCTCGCCGTGGAGACGGCCCTACGAACGCCTAAGCCGGCGTAGCTTCCCATCATGCCGCCATCGCCTTGGTCGCGCATCGTCCCGTACCCGAAGCCGCTCCCGCCGCTGAAGAATCCTGACATCATGGAGAGAGCCCACCCCGAGTACCCAGGGGGAGCCCCTTTCGAAAGACCGCCTGCTCCCGCAATGGCAGGGCCGAAGAGGAGGCCCCCGATGCCGAGTCCGAGCTTCACGATGCCGGCCCACACCCCGGGGCGACTAGCCATGTCCGCACCTTCCTCCATGACTCGGGTCGCAGCCCCTCACCGCGAGCGGCCCGTCAGGTCCTGGCGCATCGCCTGATACTCTTCGCGGGAGATCTCGCCGCTTGCATAGCGGCGATCCAGGATCGAGAGCGCCTGATCCGGCTCCTGTGCACGCGAAGGCGTCCACCACGAGCGCAGGAGGAGCGCGATGCCGCCGATCACGAGAACCCAGAATATCATCATGCTGATGGGACCGAGCCAGCCCCACGGCCCGCCTAAATATCCCCACATCATCCCGCATCCCGCCTCTCGCGTCTGAGTCTACCCGCCGGTGATGCCGGAATGCATCAACGGTCAGTCAAGACTTGGCCCGCAATACAATCAAGTTTTCCTCAAGGAGCACGGGAGTACGATGCGAGCGGTTGTGCCCTGGCCTTCTCCCGGGCTTTCGATCACCAACCGGCCACCCATCGCCCGCACCAGCCGACTGGAGATGGCAAGGCCGAGTCCCATGCCTGGCCGCGGCGTGCGGCCCTCGCCGCGAAAGAACGGCTCTGTGACGTGCGGTAGATCTTCTCGCCGGATGCCCTTGCCTTCGTCTCGTATGCATAGCTCGACTTCGCTCCCATGGACCTGCGCACTCAAGGAGACGCGCTTGCCCTTGGGCGTATGCGCGAGGCTGTTCGACAGGAGGTTTTCGAGCACTTCTCCTAGCCGCGCCGCGTCGGCGTGCACCGTGCACCCTTCTCCCGTGGCGCCTTCGCGTCGAAACTCCACGCCTGTGCCATCGAAGACCATGCGCATGCTCTCGTATGCCGCATCCAGCACCTCCGGCACAGCCAGCGCGGTGAGCGTCAGTTCGTGATGCAACTGCGCCTCTGCCCGTGCAAGCGATGAAAGGTCGCCTGCCATGCGCTCCAGGCGATCGATGCTGCACGACATGCGCTCAAGCACATCCGGGGTCATCTCGAGAATCCCCTCGCGCACAGCGTCGCAGTAGGCGCGCAGCGCCGTCAGCGGAGTCCTCAGCTCATGGCTGACGCTCGAAATCGCGAGACCGCGCTGTCGCTCCGCCTCCTCCAGCGACTGCGCCAGACTGTTGACGTCACGCACCAGCTCTGAGATCTCCTCGATGTCCTCCGAAGGCAGGCGCCTGGCAAAATCGCCTCCGCCGAGCTGGCGGGTCACGTGCGTGACGCGCGCAAGCGCGCCAGCGATCTGGCGGCTGACATAGGCTGCAACCACGATCGATACGCCGATCGCCACGGCGATCGACAGGGCGACATGCACGACCACAGCCTGCGCGATCGCCTTGGCGAGCAGCGCGTCCATCTGGCGCAGCGTCTCGCCGGGCGGTGGATACATGATCTTGAGCATTAGCTGTTGATAGATTTCGGGCGGCACGAAGAATGCCGCGGCCATGCCCGAGACGGCACCGGCCAGGCTCGCGAGGACGTAGCTCAAAAGAAGGCGCGGTCCAAGCCGCGCAATCAGGCGGCGCCAGTTCATGGCGCCCTTTCCGGCGTGAGTCGGTATCCGACGCCGCGCACGTTGACGATGTCGACCGCCGCACCGAGCTTGCGTCGCAGCGAGGCGAGGTGCACATCGACGACATGCTCGGAAACATAGCCATCCGGCCAAAGCGCCAGCAGGATATCCGTGCGCGAAAACACGCGGCCTGGGCGGCGCAGGAAGAGCAGCAGAAGGTCGAACTCCCGCGGCGTGAGCAGAACCTCCCGGCCTTCTGCAAGAACGCGATGTTCTTCGGGGTGGACCTCGACCCCATGCCGCCGGAGGACGCCCAGGGCGTCCGGGGGCTCTGTGGTCGGCAGAGCCGTTCGCCGGCGCAGGAGTGCTGCGGCACGCAAGCAGATCTCTCGGGGAGAGAAGGGCTTCACAACGTAGTCGTCTGCACCGAGTCCGAGCCCCAGGAGGCGGTCCGCCTCCTCGCCGCGCGCCGTCAGCACGAGAATGGGCACGTCCCAGCGGGACCGCAGTCTACGGAGTACCTCGAGCCCGTCGAGGTCGGGAAGGGTCAGATCGAGCACGACGACGTCGGTGCCAAGCGCTACGGCATCGAGCGCTTCCTGGCCGGTGCGGGCGCCCTGCACCACATGGCCGTCATGCTCCAGGTAGCGGCCAAGCACCGTCTGAACGTCTTCGTCATCGTCCACGAGCAGTACCCGCGCCAAGAGTCCACCTCCGTGGATGAGGCAGCCGAAGCTTTGGGGTGCGCAGCCTTGGCAGATTGCGCTGCCAGGGGTCTTGCAAGCGGTGTTGCGCCGCGCGGCAGCTGGGGCTTGCGCCCGTCTCCCCAAACGGCATCATACCCCTATAGGGTATCTCGTTCAAGCATGGCCGCACCGTGCCTGGACGCCTTCGGCCACACCTTACGCGGCTCTTCGGCAAGGCCGGGCGCCGTCACAGTCAAAGATCCTCGCCCGAGGCCCCGAGCCTTCGACGCCAGTCTCTCTCGCGAACGCACCGCGTTTGGGCGCGATGTGACATGCGAGGGCAGGGCGGCCCGGCAATGCCGGGCCGCCCTGCCGTAGCACATCTTCGCTTAGCCGAGGCTGCTCGCCGCGAGCCAGCGCTCTGCCTCGAGCGCCGCCTGGCAGCCCATGCCCGCGGCGGTGACCGCCTGCCGGTAGACGTGATCGCGCACGTCTCCCGCCGCAAAGATGCCGGCGACGTGGGTCACGACGCCCTCCTTCAGGTAGCCCTGCTCGTCGAGGTCCAGGATGCCTTCGACAAAGCTCGTGTTCGGCACATGGCCGATCGCGATGAAGAAGCCGTCGACCTGCAGTTCCTCCTGCTCCCCGGTCGCCGAGTCCTTGAGGCGCAGCCCGCTCAGCCCCTCTTCCGGCTCCCCGATGATCCCCTCGATGACGGTGTTCCAGTGGAACTTGATCTTCGGCTCGTCGAAGGCGCGCTTCTGCATGATCTTCGAGGCGCGCAGGGAGTCGCGGCGGTGGATGAGGTGTACCTCCGTCGCGAAGCGGGTCAAGAAGAGCGCCTCCTCTAGGGCGGAGTCGCCGCCGCCGAGGACAGCGACCTTGAGGTCGCGATAGAAGGCGCCATCGCAGGTGGCGCAGGTGGATATGCCGTGTCCGATATATTCGCGCTCGCGCGCAAGGCCCGGCCAGCGCGCCGTCGCACCGGTGGCGATGATCACGGAGTGGGTCTCGATCTCTTTGCCGTCATCGAGTTCCAGGCGGTGCGGCGTGCCCGGGACGAGCCGCACGACGCGGCCCCCTTCGTAGCGCGCGCCGAAGCGCTCCGCCTGCTGGCGCATGTTTTGCACCAGGTCGAAGCCGTTGATCCCCTCGATGAAGCCAGGGTAATTCTCGACCTCGGATGTCAACGACAACTGGCCGCCCGGTTCGTCGCCCTCCAGGACGAGCGGGCTGAGATTGGCGCGTGCGCTGTAGATGGCGGCCGTCAGCCCGGCGATGCCGGACCCGATCACGACGACCTTTTCTGCTCCCTCTGACACGTTGGGTCCCTCCTCGCGTTGCTCCCTCAGGGTAGCCGATGGGAGGATACTCTGCCAAGTATAGTGGCGCTCTGCTTCGCCTGTAGCATGCGCAGACCGAGCCCCTGAATCCCCGAGCGCCGTGCGATCCGACGGATCTGTTTGCAGCAGCAAAATTTTACAAGGCCCGCAAGGATCAGATCCTTTTCCCCCGCAGCCCATCTCCCCACAGCCAAACGGGAACCAGCGCAGTTCCAGCGCGCCTGGGGTGAGGCGGGCTGGCGCTGCACTGGTCCCCTCTCTGTCTCATTCCCCTGGGGCTGGTGGCGCCCTGTGCAACTCTCGGTGCCGACTGAGAGTGGCAAACGATTCAGCCTTGTTCCGCCATGAGCGGGTGAACGACGAGCGGTGTCACCTGGACCTCCTGGTAGGGATGCAAAGGCAGCGACTGCAAGAGTGCGTGCAGTTCTTCAGGCGACGATGCCTGCCAAATGCTGACGTTGGCCATCGCCCCCACGACCCTCCAGATCCCGACGATGTGCCCTGCGCTCACCAGTTCCTTCCCGCGTGCCGCCTCTGCGGTTAGCAGGGAATCCCACTCCTCGCGACTCATTTGCGGCGCCGATGTGCGGATCTGGCAGTGATACAGCATTTTCAGACGAGCCTCCACGAATCGCTTTGCAGTGCGTCGGCCACGCTGGCTGCGAAGCGAGCACCATCGGCCCCGTCGACCAGCCGATGGTCGAAGGTGAAGGTCAAGACGAGGCTCTGGCGCTGGACGGGGCCCTGGGGGAGCGAGATCGTTTCCTCCTGCACTCGCCCCACGGCGAGGATGCCCGCTTCGCCAGGGTTCACCAGGGCGTGGAACTCGTCGACATCGAAGGGCCCCAGGTTCGAGAGTGTGAAACTGGCGGCTTGCATGAACTTGCCCGACAGCTTCCCGTCTCGCGCCATCGCAACGGCTTCTCGACGCATCCGTGCTGTCTCTACCAGCGAGAGGGACTCCATGTGCTCGAGGACCGGCACGAGTAGGCCGCCTTTGCCTTCCACCGCAAGGCCGAGGTTCGCGGTCTCCGCCACCGCGACACGGCCTGCATCGAGCGTGCCGACGAGCGCGCTGCGCATCGCAGGGTGCGCCATGAGTCCCTCAGCGATCGCCTGGAGAAGGAAGTCCGTCACCGAAAGTGTGATGCCGCTGCGCTCGAGGCTCGGGTTAACGAGAGCGCGCAGACGCACGGCGCCGCCGAGATCGACCTTCCGGCGCAATGTGAACTGGGGGATATCCCGTGCCGATTCGACCATCCGCCGCGCCGTGGCGAGCCGCGCGCGAGACATGGCTTGCACCGTCCCGCGGGGCGCCGCCGGAGTCTCTTCGCTGCGGCGGGCGAGGAGCGCCTGCTCCAGATCGTGCATCCTGATCCGCCCGTGCGGACCAGTCCCGGCGATCTCCGTGAGGTCGATGCCGTACTCGCGCGCCCTCCTGCGGATGGAGGGAGATGCCTTGAAGCGATTTCCGTCGACCGGAGCGGTCGGCAAAGCATCCCTTGGGCGGCTCTGCGGCGCTACCCTCTCCTTGGTTGGCGTGGTGGCGGGCTCGCTTGCGGCACCATCTGGCGAGATGGCCTCGTCAGGACTTGACGAGAAGGTCGCCATGGCGGCACCAAGGGCGACCCTTTCGCCCGATTCGGCCATCTGTAGACGGAGGTAGCCGGATACAGGAGACTCCACTTCGAGGACAGCCTTATCCGTCTCGACCTCGAGAACGGCTTCGCCTTCCGCAACCGCGTCGCCCGGCTCCTTGAGCCATCGGGTAACGGTCGCCTCATCCATAGTGAGTCCCATCTTGGGCAAGTGAAACACGGTGATCAAGGTGCCGCCCCCCTTCTTATCAGTAGTCGTTCATGAGACTTCGGCCGGTGGCGACGATCTGCGCCACGGAAGGCATCACGAACGCCTCCAGTGTGCGGTTGAAGGGGAAGGGAACGTCTTTGCTGGCCACCCGCTGCACGGGAGCGATGAGGTCGTAGAAGCAACTGTCCATCAGGCGGGCAGCCACCTCCGCACCCCAGCCAAACGATTGGTGGGCCTCATGCACGATGATGGCGCGACCCGTCTTCCGCAAGGACGCCTCCAAGGTCGCCATGTCCAGCGGGACGACACTGCGCAGGTCGATGACCTCCGCGTCGATTCCCTCCTTGGCGAGCTCCGCGGCGGCCTCCTCCGCGTACGCCACCATGCGCGAGAGGGCGATCAGGGTGAGCTGGCTCCCCTCACGGCGCACGCGCGCCTTGCCAATCGGCACCACGTGCCTGCCTTCCGGCACCTCGCCCTTGCGGTTGTAGAGCAGCTTGTGCTCCAGGAACAGCACCGGGCCGTCGTCCTCGATGGCGGCCGTCAGCAATCCCTTGGCATCCGCAGGATCGAACGGCGCCACCACCTTGAGACCCGGAACCTGGGCGAACATCGACTCCAGGCTCTGTGAGTGCTGGGCGCCGTTGCCGCGACCGGCTCCTTCCTGTGTGCGGATCACCAGCGGGACCTTCACCCTGCCGCCGGACATGTAGGACGTCTTGGCGGCTTGGTTGACGATCTGGTCCATCGCGACCAGCGTGAAGTCCACCCACATGATCTCCGCGACCGGCCGAAACGCCACGCTCGCCGCGCCTACAGCCACCCCGAGGAAGCCCGTCTCCGAGATCGGAGTATCGATGATCCGTTGCGCGCCGTACTTCTCCCAAAGGCCCTTGGTGACGCCGAATACCCCGCCGTGGTGGCCGATGTCCTCCCCGATGACGAAGACCTTGGGGTCAGCCGCCATGGCGAGATCGAGCGCCTGGTTGAGGGCCTGCGCGTAGGAAATCTCACTCATGCACTCGCCCTCCTAAAAGACATCGTCCAGCGCTTCCTCGAGTTGCGGTTCCGGACTTTTCTGGGCGCTGTCAGCCGCCTGGGCGATCTCCTCGCGCGCCGCCGCCTCGATCGCATCCAGCTGCGTTTTGGTCGCCGCCTTCTCCCGCAGGAGCTTCTCACGTAGAAGCAGGATCGGGTCCCTCTCCTTCCAGGACTGGACCTCCTCCTTGGACCGGTAGGTCTCGGGATCGCCCAGCATGTGTCCGACGTAGCGGTAGGTCATGCACTCGATGAACGTCGGGCCTTCCCCCGCCCTGGCGCGCGCGATCGCTTGCTCGGCCACCTCGCGCACTGCCTCCACGTCGTTGCCGTCCACCGTCACGGCGCGGATGCGGTACGCCTGGGCCCGTTCGGTCAGACTGTCGTTGCGCACCGCGTCCTTGATCGGCGTCATCTCGGAGTAGAGGTTGTTCTCGCAGACGAAGACGATCGGCAGATCCCAGATCGCGGCCAGGTTCAGCCCCTCGTGGAAGGCGCCCTGGTTCACGGCACCATCCCCGAAGGCGGTCATGGCGACACGCGACGCGCCCTCCATCTTCGCGGCGAGTGCGAGTCCTACGGCGATCGGAATGCCGGCGCCGACGATGGCATTGGTGCCCATCACGCCCACCTCGGGGTCGTAGATGTGCATCGGCCCCCCCTTGCCCCGGCTGGTTCCCCCTTGCCTGCCGAGGATCTCCGCGAAGAGGGCGAAGGGATCCGCTCCCTTGGCCAGGGCGTGCCCCCTCCCGCGGTAGGTCATCGTGATCTGGTCGCCCGACGCGAGCGCACCGACCGTGCCCATGATCGTCCCCTCCTGACCGATGGCCAGGTGCAAGGACCCGCCGACGAGACCCTGGGTGTAGAGTTTGGCGGATGTTTCTTCGAACTCCCGGATGCGCACCATGTCGCGGTAGGCATCAATGCGCCAGTCGGGCTGTGTCTGGGACATGGATACACCTCGCTCCCCAAGGCTATTGGATGCACGGTTCCACTCAGTCGAGATCGTACGTCAGGTGGCTGAGCCTCTCCGTCCCCTGCCGGGTCACGACGGCGTCGTCCTCGATCCGGAAGCCGCCGATCCCCTCGATGTAGACGCCCGGTTCCGCCACGTGAACCATGCCTTCCTCGACGATGTCCCGCGACCCGGGAACGATCGCGAGGCTTGCCTCGTGATAGCGGAAGCCGGTTGCGTGTCCGGTGTGGTGCGGGTATTCGAGTCCGTGACGCTTCAGGGACTGCCGGGCGGCAGCGTCGATCTCTCCCCCGGTGACACCGGGCTTCGATGCCTGGAACGCGGCGTCGACCGACTCGGCGACCGCCGCGAAGATCTCGCGCTGGCGGTCGTTGGGTCGCCCTGCGACGAGGGTCCGGGTGTGGTCGGCCCAGAAGCCGTCCGCGGTCGTGCCCATCTCGAGCATGACCGTCTCTCCTTCCTGGACCACGCGGGTGCCGGAGGCGGCATAGCGCCAGTGCACAACCGTACCCGGACCCGACGTGATCTGGCAGACGGAGCGCGCGACGAGCACCCCTTTGTACCCGGTCCCCTTGAGGCGGATCGCCGCCTCCACATCCGAGGCGATGTCGATCTCGCGACGTCCAGGCGCGACGGCCTCTTTGAATGCCTGGAGGCCGAAGCCCGCGATCTCGTTCGCGATGCGTAGGCGGGCGATCTCCTGCTCTGTCTTGACCGCCTTGAGGCGAGTGAGACCCGCCGTCACGTCGACGATTTCCCGCGGCTCGAAGGTCTCGCCGATCATCTGCCTTGTCGGTTCACCCACGGCGTTCGCCTCGGCGAAGTTGGCCGGCGGGGCGATCCACTCGAAACTCCCCTCGTAGCCGACGCGCCCCCCCTTCTTGAAGCCGGGGATGGCCCGCACGATCGCAGGGAAGCTCGCCAAGAGTCCGGGCCCTGGCAGGCTGTAGAAGCTGACGTTCTTGTTCCAGCCCCGCTCCACTTCGGGGGACTCCACATCGGCAGCGATCACCACGGCGCCAGCCTGCGGCGTCACGACGACGGCCGAGGCACCGAGCTGCGGCTGATAGCCGCTCAGCATGACGATGTTCTCCGTGAGGCGCAGCACGAGGGCGTCCAGATGCTCTCTCTCCATCCAGCGAACGGTCTCATCAATGCGGTCCATCAATCCATCTCCTTCCGAATGGAAACGATTGCGTACAGCGCGCTGGCCTTGACCGGCAGGCCCTTTACGGAGTGGCAGACTTCCCGACGCGGTCCTGATCCGCTTCATAGGCGTGCAACGCCGCCTCCGCGAATTCTGGCGCGTTTCCGATGTAGCCCGCAGGGTCAAGGAAGTTCGCGAGTTCGCTGAGCGAGAAATGTCGCGTCACCGCCTCGTTCTCGCCGAGCACGTCCGCAAGTGGCCTTCTCTGGTCGATCGCCTGCGCGCTGGCCGCGTAGACGACCTCGTGGGCAGCCTGGCGGCCAAGGTGGGGCGCAAGGGCCATCATCACGCGTTCGGCGACGATCAGTCCGCGGGTGAGGGCGAGGTTCCTGCGCATCGCCTCCTCATCCACCATCAGGTGCTCGAGCAGGGATATGGCGTTCTTGAGCAGGCCCACCGCCATCACTCCGACCTCCGGGAGCACGATCCACTCTATTTGCCACTCGCCGGTGGCCCGCTCGTGGACAGCGGTCATCGCGTAGGTCAGCAGGGGCACCTGCTGGCGGATGAACGCTGCCTGCGCGACCATCGCCTCCGAAGTGATCGGGTTGCGCTTCTGTGGCATCGTGCTTGAACTCCCCCGGTCCGGGAGGAAGCCCTCGGCAAGCTCCGCGATCTCGTTGCGCTGCAGGGCCGCTACCTCTGCCGCCATCTTGCCGAGGGTCCCTGCGACAAGCCCGAGGGCGGACGCGACCTCGGCGACACTGTCGCGCGCGCTGTGCCAACTGATCGGCGGCGTCTTCAGGCCGAGGATCTCGCACATGCGCTCGCGCACCTTGAGCCCGACGCTGCCCAGAGAGGCCAGGGTGCCGGCCGCTCCCGAGAGCTCGCCGTATCCGATCCTCCCCTCAATCTCACGCCAGCGCTCCTGATGACGCCGAACCTCCTCCAGCCAGACGGCGAACTTGAAGCCCAGGGTGATCGGTACGGCCTGTTGGCCATGGGTGCGTCCCGCCATGGGTGTGGACTTGAAGGTACGGACACGGTCCGCGAGCACGCTGCCGAGCTTCGCGAGCAGGTCGTCCACCATGCGGTGGAGGTCCTGCAACTGCAGTGCGACCGCGGTGTCCATGATGTCCTGCGTGGTCGCTCCCCAGTGCAGGTGCTCCCCGGCCTCCGGCCCGACCATCTCCTCCAGGAGACGGACGAGGGGCAGGATGGGGTAGCCAACGAGCAGCGTCCCCTCGGAAAGACGTGCAAGGTCCACGCGCTCCGGGCGCACGTTGCGGGCGATCGCTTCGGCCGCTTCCGCGGGGATCACGCCGAGCTCCGACTCGGCCTCCGCCAGGGCGACTTCGGCCCTGCACCAGTACGCAATCACCCGCTCGTCGGAGAAGAGCTCGGCAGCATCGGCATCACCGAACATTTCGTGGAAGATCCGGGATTCCAGCATGGTAAATGGCACAGAGATCCTTAACCTTTCTTGGACCGTTCTCGGTTGTCCGTTGTTCTCGCTGCATGCGCGCGCCAGTCTAGATCGGAGAGACCGACTCCCGCTCCACCAGTTCGGCCCCGAGGAGAACCACCTGCTCAGGCCCGGGCTCGCCACGCGCCACGCGAAGCAGCATGCGCACCGCCTCGCGGCCGAGGCCCTCAAGCGGCAGACGCACCGTCGTCAAGCCTGGCGACAGCAGTTCCGCGAGCTCGGTGTCGTGCATGGCGACGACCGAAAGATCCTCCGGGATGCGGGTCCCTGTCCTGCGGGCCGCGTCCATCGCACCCGCCGCTACCCGCAGGTTCGCGGCGAAGACGGCGGTGGGAGGGTCCTTCAGGGACAACAGGCGCCGGATACCGACCCGACCCGAGTCCGTGCTGTAACTGCCCTCGATGACCAAGTCCTCATGAAACGCGATGCCCGCTGCCTCGATGGCTTGGCGGTATCCGTACTTGCGCGTGAGGGCGGTGTCTGCGGTGGGCGGTCCTGCGAGATGGCCGATGCGCCGATGGCCGCGGTCGATCAGGTAGTTGACGGCAAGCATCGCGCCCGCGGCGTCGTCCGCTACGACGTATCGGCTCGCCCGCTGGCTGCGCCGGTTGACAAGGACGTACGGGTACCTTCCGGCCTCCAGGTCATCGATCACAGCGTCCTCCACCAGGGCGTTGGCCAGGATCACCCCGTCGACCCGCCCTTCGAGCAGCGATTGAAGGAACTCGAGTTCTCCAGGGTCCGTCCCTTCCGTGGAGGCCAGCAGCAGAAAGTGTCCAGACCGCCTGGCCTCCTGCTCCGCACCGCGGATGATCTCCGCGTAGACGGGGTTCGAGATGTCTGGGATGACGAGGGCGAGGCTCCCGACCGACTTCAACTTGAGGCCCCGCGCGAGCGCGTTCGGCCAGTAGCCGAGCGCCTCCGCGGCTTCCAGGACGCGTCGGCGGGTCTCCTCTTTGACGGAAGTCTTCTTGTCGTCGTTCAGCACCCGCGAGACGATCGACTGATGCACCCCAGCCAGTTTGGCAACATCGCGCAGTGTCGGCATCAGAGATCCCTCTTATTGTGGAAGCGTTTGCACACAGTGATTCTCTGCGCGCAATCCCTGCTCCTACCAGCGGCTCTACACCGCCGAGCCTCTATCGCGATCCCGTCTCCTACCAGAAGGAGGCAGGGGGCTGGACCAGTTCCACCACGAACCCGTCGGGGTCCTGGGCGTAGCAGGTGTAGCCGCCCTTGTTGCGACCGGCCTCGATCGCGACCGGGCCATCTCCGAAGGAGCGGAACTTCACCCCTGCCTGCTTGAGCCGCTCGTAGAGGGGCGGCAGATCCCGGACGTAGAGGGCCATGTGGGCCGCAAGCGTATTCTTCGGCTCTGCGTTGATCGGCTGTCCCTTCGGCGAGACATACTCGATGAGCTCGAGAATGTGGCCGGACACCCCGACCATGTCGCCGGCCTTGAGCATGGCCACGCGCAGGTGGGCTCCCTCGTAACCGACCAACTTGTCGGTATAGGGGTTCGCCTGCTCCTGCTCGTGCACCACCTCGAATCCGAGCAGGTCTCGGTAGAATGCGACCGTACGTTCAAGGTTCGACACCGTATAGCTGAAATGCCAGACGCCTTCAACTGGTCCCATCTCGGCATGCCTCCTTCGCGTGATCACTGACAGGAAACGCTCACTGCAGCGAGGGTCGGCGCTGGCCGTTCCCCCGGTGGGCAAAGATCACCTCCTAAAACGGCTTGCACCACGGGTCAGTCGAAGGCGAGGCCGCCACAGACGTTGACCGCCTGCCCCACCATGTAGTTGGCCTCCTCCGACAGGAGGAAGGCCACGACGTGGGCCACGTCGTCGACCGTCTCGATGCGCCCGATCGGGATCGCCTGGATCATCCGGTCGAGCGACTCCTCCACCGAAAGGTGCGTCAGCAGGCTGCGCTCCATGTGGATGGCTTGGGTCATGGCGGTGTCAACGACGCCGGGACAGACCGCGTTGACGACGATCCCGTCCCGTGCCAGCGCGACGCCGGCAGAGCGCACAAGGTTCACGACCCCGGCCTTGCTGGCTCCGTAGTGGGCTTGCGTGGGGTTCGGCCTCTTCGCCGCCGCAGACGCGACGGCGACAATGTGGCCGGGGGCGCCCTTGGCCTTGAGCCGCCGCGCCACGCCCTGCATCACCAGGAACGTCCCCTGCAAGTTGACGGCCAAGGTCCTCTGCCACTCCTCCGGCGGCAGGTCGAGGAAGGCGAACTGGCTGTCGATGCCTGCACAGGTGACCGCTAGGGTGACGGTCCCTGCAAGGCACTCCACCTCGCCCAGCACCCGTTGGACGTCTTCCGCCTGCGTCACGTCAAGGGCGTGCGCGGAAGCCCGTCCCCCCTCCTGTCGCACCCTGGCGGCCACCACTTCCGCCTGGCTCACCGTCAGGTCCGCAACGGCCACGTGCGCACCTTCGCGGCCGAGCCGCAAGGCGACACCGGTCCCGATCCCCCCTGCCCCGCCCGTGATCAGCGCGGTTGCACCGTCGAACCGTCCCTTCACGCCTGTCGCCTCCGCCCGTTCAGTCGAACTCCAGCCCACCGCAGACGTTGAGCGCCTGCCCCGTCACATACCCGGCCTCCTCCGAGAGGAGGAAGGCGATCGCCCGCGCGACGTCCTCCGGCGTCTCGATCCGTCCGATCGGGATGCCGGCGACTGCCCCGGCCAGCATCTCGTCCGGGTCGCCGCCGCTGTCCTCCGCGCGCATCCGTTGGATGGCGTACGTCATCTCGGTCGCGACCACACCAGGGCAGACGGCGTTTACCCGCATTCCGTACTTGGCGAGGGCCATCGCCGCAGAGCGCACGACGCTGATCACGCCGGCCTTGCTTGCCGCGTAGTCGGCCACGTCTGCCCGCGGGCCGCGGCCGGCCACGGACGAGACGGCGACCATCCGCCCCTGCAGGCCCTCCCGCACCAGCCGGCGCGCAACGCCTTGGAGGACAAGGAACGTCCCCTTCAGGTTGACGTCGAGCGTCCGGTCCCAATCGGCCTCCGGCAGATCGAGGAACGGTTGGATCTTGATGATCCCGGCACAGGTCACCACCATCGTCACCGGGCCATTCTCCCGCCAACTTTCGTCGACGAGCTGTGCCACAGATGCCTCCGAGGTGACGTCCACGCTGTGCGCAGAGGCCGCATGGCCCATCGCCTTTATCTCGGCGGCCACCTCGCGCGCACGTTCGAGGCTGAGATCCGCGACGATCACATGCGCCCCTTCCGCCGCGAGGAGCTTGGCGGTTCCCGCCCCGATGCCGCCGCCCCCGCCGGTGACGAGGCAGGTGGCTCCTTCGAACCGCTGCGTCATACAGGCACCCCTTTCCCAGGACTAGATGCGCTCTCGAACGTGCGCCTCGCGCCCGTAGAGCATGACGAGAAGCACCACGACGGCGCCGAGGAAGACCTCTTCGATCGCAGAGGAGACGCCCATGCTGGTCATGATCATCGTCAGTTCCGTGACGAGGAGCGTGCCGACGATGGTGCCGATGTAGCCGCCCTCCCCGCCGGTCAGCATCGTGCCGCCGACCACGACGGTCGCGACCGTCTGAAAGAGGTAGGGCGAGCCGACGTCGCCGAAGGCGCTCCCCGTGAAGCCAAGCAGCAGCACACCTGCAACTGCGGCGAACATCGCGCTCACCGCGAACACCCAGACCCAGGTGGAGACGTAGGGCACGAGCGCGAGTCGCGCCGCCTCCGGGCTCGAGCCAAGGGCATAGACCCTGCGTCCGAAGACGGTGCGCTGCAAGAGGAACTCGATGGCGATGGCCACCAGAGCCCAGAGCAGGATGATCGGTGGGATTGGGAAGGGGCCGATGTGGGCGCTCACCGAGACGAAGCCCGGGAGGCCCTGGGGAGCTGCACCGGAAGGGAAGCCCTTGGTCCAGAGCAGCACCGCCCCCTGTACGGCGTAGCCCATGCCCAGCGTAATGATCAGGGGGTGGATGCGCAGCCGCGCGGAGATGAAGCCGCTGAGCCCCCCGACGAGTCCAGCCAGCACGAGGATGACCAGGATGACCTGCCAGAACGGATGCCCTGAACCCGTCATCTCAGCCGCCACCACGTTGCCGAAGTCCATCAGGAACGGGATCGAGAGATCGATGCCCCCCAGGAGCACCACCATCGTCTGCCCGACAGAAGCGATCCCGAGGAAGGCCCCGAGCAGCAGCAGCGACCGGATGCTGCCGAAGCTTCCGAATCCGTGCACCAGGATGGAACCGGCGAGGAAGATCAGGATGACGACGATCCCCGCCGCGAGGGATCTGGCGTGTCGACCGCCGAGGGCTCTCATGCCGTACCTCCCCTTCGCAGCCAGGGAACTTTCAGTCTGGCGGCATTGCTCATCACAGCTAGGACCAAGATCACGCCGTAGAAGATCTGCAGCGCGAAGGTGGAGACGTTGAAGTGGGTGAGCAGGTTCTGCAGCAGGAAGATGTCAAGCGCCCCCACGAGCGCCCCGGTGAGTCCTCCCCTGCCTCCCGCGAGGCTGGTTCCTCCTAGGGCCGTAGCGGTGATCGCCGTCAGCGTGAATCCCGGCCCGACCGTCGGATCCGCCGATCCGAGAACGGCAGAGAGCGCGAGGGCCGCGACTCCCGCGAGTACACCCCCAAGCACGTAGGCAAGGATGCGGACGGTCACCACGGGAACCCCGCTGGTGAAGGCCGCTCGCTCGTCGCCACCGATCGCCATCAGGTGCTCGTAGTACGGCGTCCACTTAAGGGCAGCCCAACCGGCCGCGACCACGATCAGGGGGATCAGAACGCCCCCGGACGAGAGGTCCGTGAGCCAGATTGGCACAGTGCCGTTCGGGGACGGAAGAAGCCAAATGGCGAGTCCGGAGAACATGAGGTAGGTCCCAAGCGTGGCCACGACCGGCTGCAGGCGGACAACGCCCACGAGGATCCCGTTGATCAGTCCGCCGATCGCCCCCAACACCAGCGCCGCCGCGACGACGACGAATGGGCTGCTGAGACCGGCTGTACCGATCAGGTACTGGACCAGCAGGACGTTGAGGACACCCATCAGCGGGCCGATGGAGAGATCGATGCCACCACGCCCGGAGAGGATCGACGGCGTGACGGCGACCGCTGCGAGCAGCGTCGGCGCCGCCGTACCGAGGGTGACCCAGATCGCATCCCAACCGAACTGGCCGGGCGTGAAGATGAGACTCGCGATGGCGAGAAGCACGAGAAGCAGTGCGGCCAGCCCGACGTATCCGTGACGGGAGAGCCACGCCCTGCCCTGGGAGAGCGCCCCCGGCGTCATGCCCTCTCTCTCCCGAACATCGCCGCGATGATGGCGTCGGAACTGATCTCGTCGCCCGCGAGTTCCTTGAACACGGTTCCTTCGCGGAAGACGAGTACGCGGTGCGCTGTCAGGAGCAGCTCTTCGATCTGCGACGATAGGATCACGAAGCTGATGCCCTCCCTGTCGGAGGCTTCACGGAACACGTCATACAGTGCGGTGCGCGTCGCCACGTCGACGCCGCGCGTCGGGTCGTTCAGCAGCATGACCTTCGGGTGCGCCGCCATCCAGCGTGCGATGAGCACCTTCTGCTGATTGCCGCCGGAGAGGCTCGTGATCGGGACGTCCGGCGACTCCGCGTGGATGGCCAATCTCTCATGGTAGGTGCGGTATGTCTGCTCCATCGCGCCTCTGCGCAGCACGCCGGCAGTCGCGAAGCGGCTAAGCGTCGCCACGCCGAAGTTGTCGAGGACGGAGAGTCCGGGAAGAATCCCCTGGGTCTTTCGGTCGCGCGGCAGGTAGACGACCCCGTTTCGCACCGCATCCCGCTGGCTGCGCAGCGGAGCAGGCTTTCCGGTCTGGTCGAACGCCTCGATGGTGCCTTCTGTGTGCGACCGAACGCCCGCCACGGTCTCCAGGAAGACATCGTGTCCGTGACCCTCGAGTCCCGCCAGGCCGAGGATCTCGCTGCGACGGATCTCCACGTCGATCGGGCGGGCACCTGCGCGGATGCGCAGGCTGTGAACCCGCAACGCGGCAGCGGCATCTTCTCGCTTATCGGCCAACACGCCCATCAAATCCCCCTGGCGGGGCCGGGCCGTCCCGGCCCCGCGGGTCTCGGTATCCGCTGCAGAGGACCGAGGCGCTGCTACTGGCAGGCCTGGGGCATTGAGGTGAAGGAGTACTCCGGCAGCGCCTGCCCGTTCGAGAAGTACCCGTTCATCAGGCTCGCAGGAAGCGGGTCGGTCTGGGATGCCGGGAAGACGGAGGCGGAGCTCGGTGTCATGCAGGGGGCGTACCACTTGGCGAGCGACGCCTGGGTCACCGTCGGGATGGGGACGAGCAAGGTGTCGAGCTTCGGATGCTGCCCTTCAAGCAGTCGCACGGCGATGCGGAACGCCGTCTGGGCCGTCCAGTCGGGAAGCACCGCGCCACCGAAGAACTTGAACGTCGACTGGTGCGCGTGCCAGTATCCCAGGGCGTCGCCCGAGATCGAGGCGCTGACGACCGGCAGCGGCCGGTGGACCTGCGCGAAGTCGGAGGCGATCTCCTCGGACTCACTGCCCGTCGACCAGACGCCGTTGATCGGAGTGGAGTTCGTGGTGAGCACGTTTAGAACCACAGACTGGGTGACGCTCGGCGTCCAGTTGCCGTTCACCTGGCTGACGACCTTGATGCCGGGGAACTGGGCGAACCCGGCGAGGCCGCCTTCGTTCTCCTGCTGGGTGATCGGCTGTCCGGCGATGCCCTCCACCATCAGGACGTTTCCGTGCCCGTGGAGTGCGTTGGCAATGCCGATCGCCATGTCCTTGCCCCAGAGGTAGTAGTTGGAGTCGACGTTGATGGCATCGGGGCTCGTGACTGCGCCTGCGAACGAGACGACCGGCACGCCCTTCTGGTAGGCGGCCTGGATCGCACCATTCAGGCCGGTCGAAGATGCCGGAATGGTCAGGATCACGCTGCAGCCAGAGTTCGCAAACTGCTCGATCTGCGTGATCTGCTGCGTGATGTCGTTGTTCGCGACCGACACCTGCAGCGAGGAGACTTTGTTGCCGAACATCTTGGTCAGGGCCTGGAGGTCGTCCTTGACGGTGACGCGCCAGGGGTTGCCCTCATAGGAATCGGCAAAGCAGATCTTCCACGGACCCTTGACGGGCTTGAAGTTGCTGTAGGCCGAGGCTTGGATCGGGTCGGTGGTGTGCTGGTACAGCGTCTTCAGCGTCGCCGGAAGGGCGCTGACGAGCTGGGTAGGAGTTTTGGAGCTAGTCGCGGGCTTGGATTGGGAGGATGGCGTCGAGGTCGATCCACACGCCGCGAGGGACAGGGACACCACCCCGGCCATCGCTACTCCCGCGAGCCTCTTCCAGTACATACCGAGAATCACCCCTTCGTTGCATTTGGGTCTGGATGCTTCTCTGCGCGGTCGACGGTGAACGAGTTTCCCATGAGTTCAGGCCCTGCGCGCGGCGGCAAACCACGGCCTGCGCGACCGGTCCTAGGTCCCACCCCCATCACCGGTTCGCGAAGCGATCTCCGGCGACATGATGCCGAGTGCGGCCTGCGCGTCGAACGACGCGCGCGGCATGGTCGCGACGTTGCGGCCTGCGCGGAGGATCGTGATGTCATCGCAGATGGCCTCCACCTCATCCATCCGGTGGGTGATGAAGACCGCCAGCTTGCCGTCGTCGACGAACTCTCGAATGGTTTCGAACAGCGCATCGCGGCTGCTCATGTCGAGGGCCGCCGTCGCTTCGTCCAAGATCAGGACAGCGGGGTCTCGCAAGAACGCCCGTGCGATCACGATCAGTTGGCGGCTAATGAGCGGCATCTCGCCGACCGCCTGATCCAGATCGACTGGCACGCGGGCGATCCTCTGCATGATGGCCTCGGCCATCTCCCGACGGTCCGCCGGGCCCCCCCTTCGCGAGAAGAGCCGGTCGTAGCCGAGAAAGAGGTTTTGCAGCCCCGTAAGGTTCGGGGCGACGAGAACCTCCTGGAAGACCGCAACCACCCCTGCATCCAGCGCCTGTGCAGGCGCACCCGGAGTCATCGGTCGACCTGCCACGGAAACCGTCCCGCCGTCCTGGGCAAGGACGCCAGCGAGCACCTTAACGAGGGTGCTTTTGCCCGTTCCGTTCTCCCCGAGCAGTGCATGGACTGTTCCGGCACGGCACTGGAGCGTGACATCCTCCAGGGCGCGCGTGCGCCCGTAGGACTTCATGAGACCGCTGATCGCAAGCGCAGCATCCTGAGGGGGCGTTGCGTCCGGGCCCGGGTCTCTCACTTCCTCTCACACCTCACTCATGCGCAGAGAATGCAAACGTTTGCATAATGCTCCCTTTCCGAAATTTTCTCGGCCAATCCAACGTTGGTGCGAATCATGCAAACGTTTGCATCATGTTTCTCTCCGCCTCTGCGAGTTCCTGCTCCACCTGCGATTTTTTGTCCGTTTTGCCGGCAACGGGGTCGCCATGGGCTGGCGCGGCGCGCCAGGCGCGTAGCTCCCGTGGGTTCCGCTCCCGAAGGGCGGAGCCTCCACCGCCCAGCACGGCGACCTTGAGGTCGCGGTAGAAGGCGCCGTCGCAGGTCGCGCAGGTGGAGATTCCGTGGCTGATGTAGTAGCGCTCACGCGGGGCGCCGGGCCAGTGCGCGGTCGCGCCCGTGGTGGCGATGATCACGGAGTGCGCCTCGACTCTGCCAAGTATACTGGCGCTCTGCTTCCCATGAAGCCAGCGCAGAGCGGGCGCATGCTCAGTCCCGAAAGCGCCACAAAGGTTCTGTCGTATGCGCGGCTGATTGCCCGATCTTCTCAAGGCGTGGCATACTTTGACGTGAGGTGACACGAATGGGGATATTGAGCCACTTTCATGCGACCATTGGCAAAGGCGGGCGCGTCGTCATCCCTGCGAGCGCCCGCGCGGCGCTCAATCTTCGACCCGGCGACGACCTCACCCTGATGCTGCATAACGGCGAACTGCGCATGGTGAAGACCGCCGATGCCGTGCGGCGCGCGCAGTCCATCGTGGCGCGCTATCTACCCGCCGGTCACGATCTTGTGCAGACGCTCATCGAACAGCGCCGGACGGAGGCGACCCATGAGTAGGACCGTCCTTGACGCGTCAGCAGTGCTGGCGTTGCTGCAGGGGGAGCAGAATGGTGCAGTCGTCGCCACGATGCTGGATGAGGCCGTCATCTCTACGGTAAACATGGCAGAGGTCGTGGGCAAACTGCAGGACCTCGGCATGCCGGACGAGGCGATCCGCGAGGCACTGTCGTTTCTGCCGATCCACGTCCTCGCGTTCTCGGAAGAGCATGCGTATGAAGCCGGGCTGTTGCGCGCCACGACAAGACCCCTTGGTCTCTCCCTCGGAGATCGATGCTGCCTCGCCGTGGCGAAACAGGAAGGGCTTGCGGCAGTCACCGCAGACCGCGCTTGGTGCGACCTTTCAATCGGCGTTTCCATCGAGACCATCCGCTGACGCCCGCCCGCTTGCGTGGTGCTTTATCCACACGAACCGACAATAGAGGCTGGACTGTTTCGTCCCCACGCTCAGCGCGCTGCGCTGGTCGCCTTGGCTGGACACGTTCCGGTGCGGAAACGATAATGGTAGAAGTTTTGCAGCGTGGGTCACAAGAGTGGGGGGTGGCGTTCCGCGCCGCTTCGGCGCGAACGATGGGATGTACATACCGCAGCTGAGTCCCTACATCATTCACTTCGGCGGTTCCTTCGGTCTGCGCTGGTACGGGCTCTTCATGGCGCTTTCCATGCTCTATGGCGCGTACTATATCGTCCGCCACGGCATTGCGCGCGGGTTGTCGGAGAATGCCCTGACGTCCGTCGCGATCTGGTCGATCATCGGCGGCGTCGTGGGCGCACGCCTCGTCTTCGTGTTCGCGAACGACCCCGGCTGGATCGTGAACGATCCGCTGCAGGTGTTCCGCATCTGGCAAGGCGGCCTCGCGTGGGACGGCGGCCTCCTCGGCGGCCTATCGCTCGGGTACATCACGGCCCGGCGCAACAAGCTCCCCTTCCAGGCGCTGTTGGACCTCGCGGTGCCTGGGCTTTCCTTTGGCTACATCCTTGTGCGCATCGGCAACATCTTCAACCACGAGGTGCTCGGCCGCTTCACCGAGATGGGCTTCCGCTGGCCGGCCCAGCTGATCGGCTCCGCGATCGGCGCCTTCCTGCTCTGGCGATTCTTCTACATCGCCCGCAAGTACAAAAGTCTCCCCGACGGCTACCAGTTCTGGACGTTCAACCTCTGGTATCAGGTATTTCGCGCTTTGATCGAGGAGTCTGTGCGGCAGAACCCCCTGTACGTGATACACTACGTGAACCACTACCTCGGCATCGGCTTCATAACGATCGAGCAGTGGTTCTCGCCGCTGATCTTTGCGATCGCGGGCGTGATGTACCTGCGCGTGATGCGCCGCTACAGGCGCGACGGCCTAGTCCCTGCAGCACAGGGGGATATGCAGGAGACGCAGCCTGAGGAAGAGCCTGATCCGCCGGCGGAGGCCTAAGATCAGCACCTTGCGCAGGCTGGTATAGTGAGTGTGGGGAGCTGATTCGATGCTTGAAGAAGTCCAGCGCGTCCTCGAGGAGGTCCGTCCAAACCTCCAGATGGATGGCGGCGACGTCGAACTCGTCAAGGTGGAAGGCGGCGAGGTGTTCGTGCGCCTCAAGGGGCACTGCATCGGCTGCCCGGTCTCGGCCCTGACCGTCAAGCAGGGGCTGGAAGTCGCGCTGCGGCAGATGGTGCCGGGCGTGGAGCGCGTTATCGCCGTTTCCTGAGAAAGCGTGCATCGCCGGGTAGCGCAATACGCTACCCGGCTTTTTTATAGTTAACACCTATTTTGGCAGGACCTGTCGTTTCCATGGGCAATGTTGGCATATTCTGTCGAACCTGGAGGCGGATTTGCCATGCTATCCCTTGCCGTCGCAGCGCTCCTTACGTTTCACGATGTTCCAAAGACAAGCTGGGCCTATCCCGATGTCGTCCTGCTCTCCTCCGCCGGCGCGATGCACGGCGAGCGCAGCGGGTCCTTCGCACCGACCGGCACCGTTTCCCGGGAGCAGGCGGCCGCGACGCTCGCTCGCGTATTGGCGCTGCCGGCGGCACCGCTCGGCGCCTTTCGCGATCGCGCGCTCGTCAGTCCGACGCTTGCTGCGGACGTCGCCCGGGCCGTCCACGCGGGCGTTCTCGAGGGTACCTTGCAAGGATATCTGGACCCGCGCGCCCCGCTGACGCGCGCGGCGGCCGCTGCCCTGATCGCACGGGCCTTCGGCATCGCGGCTGCGGTGAACCCGCCCGCGTTCTCGGATGCGAAGTCGATCCCAGCCTACGCCCAGGCGGATGTCGCGGCGCTCTCTGCGGCCGGCATCGTCGAAGGAAGCGCACAGGGCGCTTTCGAGCCGGCGCGGCCCGTGACGCGCGCGGAGTGGGCCGCGCTCCTCCTGCGCGCCGTGATCGCCAAAGGCGGTGCGCCGGGCGTGCCTTCGCTCGTCGCCGGTAGCCTCACCGCCGCCTTGCCGCCGAACGACCCGGCCCTCGCAGCCCAGAGCAGCCTCGGCGGCCAGGCAGGCGCGCTCGAGATTGCGGGCCGCACGCTGAACCTCGCGCAGGGCGCGCTCGTCTACCGCCAAGGGGCGTCTACGGGCTTCTTCGCGCTGGGAAAGGGAGATCCCGCGGCTGCCTGGGTCGGGCCGGACGGAAGCGTCGCGCTCATCGAAGACCTCAAGACCCCGGCCCCGGACCCCGCCGCTGGCGTGGTCGCGGACCTCTCGCCGACCGCCCTCTACCTCGATAGCGGCGCCGCGTACCCTGCCGCCCAGGTGATCCTCCACTACGGCAGCCTGATAAGCACCCTCAGCACCCTGCCGAGCTATCTCCTCTGGGCGAAGGTCTCGGTGCAAAAGACAGGCGGGACGCTCACGGTGAACGTCGCATCCCCGTACGTCTTTGATCTGCAGGGCACCATCGCCTCGGTCTCGCAAGGAGCGCTGACGCTGCGTCTGAGCGCTTCCTCCGCGCTCTCCCCGCTCGTCCCCGCCCTCGCCGCAGGCGACCTCGTGCAGGTGCAGACCGGTACGGGGACAAGCATCGCGGGCGTCGGGGCGGATGCACCCCAGACGCCCGCGATCGGCCTTTCGGCCCAGGTGATGGGCTATTTTGACGGCGGTGCGGTCGCAGCGGACCGCGTCACCATCTCTCAGTAGGTGGTCGTGAACTGGTAGCTGCCGCCGCCGAGCGAGCGGAAGGCGATGTGGAAGGCGCTCTGGAGGTCTGCGGCCGGCACGTACTGCATGCCCTTGATCGTGATCGCCGGCACGATGCGCACCGTCTTGGTATCGAGCGTTCCCTGGGTGTTGCCGAGCGGCATCGTCAGCGTGTGCTGGCCGAGGGTCACCTCGAAGGTCGAGTTGGATGCGATGTACACGACCTGGGCGCCGGTCGCCGCCTCGACGGCGGTGGGCGAGAGGTAGAGCTGGCCGTCCTGCATCACCGGCGCGTGTCCGAGCGCCGACGACTGCTTGCCGGCGGTCACCCACTTCGAACCGACCGTGACGTTCGAGACCATCGTGCGCTGCCCGCCGAGCGCGGCCTCCGCCGCGATGAGCGTCGCGGGGCCGGTGACGACGTAGTTCGGCGCGATGCCCTTGTGTTCGATGTTGCCGCCATCCGGCGTCATCCACTGCGCCACCGTGATCTTCAGGTAGCCGCCGCCCTGCATCGGCACGACGTCCTGGGCGATGCCCTTGCCGAACGTCTGGGTGCCGTAGAGCGTGCCCTCGTGGTTCTGCGCGATCGCGGCGGAGAGGATCTCCGCAGCGCTTGCGGTGCCGCCGTTGACGAGGATGATCAGCGGCACGCCGAGCGACTTGCCGCTCGCCGAGGTGTAGATCTGTGCGGGGAAGTTCTTGCCTTCCAGCGTCGCGATCGTGCCCTTCGGCACGATGTCCTGGGCGATCTGCACCGCCTGGTCGACGTAGCCGCCCGGGTTGTTTCTGAGGTCGAGGATGTAGCCGCGCGGGTTATCCTTCTGCAGCGCCGAGAGCGCGCTCTGGAACGCGGCGCCCGCATCGGAGGAGAACTGGCTCAGGGTGATGAGCCCGATGTGTCCGGGCAGGAGCTGCTCCGTCGCGGTCGGGATCGTGATCATCGCGCGGGTGATCGAGGCCGTGTAGGTCTTCGCGCCGCGCTGGAACTCAATCTTCACGACGGAGCCGGCCTGGCCGCGCACGGCGTTGGCTACCTGGGTCGGCGTATCATGCACCACGGACTGGCCGTTCACCATCCGGAAGATGTCGCCCGACTGCACACCCGCCTTCGCGGCCGGCGTGTTCGGGAAGACCGTCATGACCTCGACGCCTTGGGCGGTCGTGTCGAGTTCTGCACCGATCCCGGCGTACTGGCCGTTCACCTCCTGGGTGAACTGCTGATACTCTGCCGGCGTGTAGTAAACCGTATAGGGATCGTTCAAGGCGCCCGTGAGGCCACCGATCGCGCCCTGCACGAGGGAGCTCTGGTTGACCGGGACGTAGTAGTCCTGGACGATCGTCTGGTACACCTGCTGCAACAGGGGGAAAGTCGCGCTGAAGGGCGCCTGCGATGTGGCGCGCACGACCGGGCTGAGCGCGAGTCCCGCGACGAGACCCGCCAGCACGAGGCCGGTGCCGATGAAGACGTTCTTCCGCTGCAAGGGGGCACCTCCAAACTTCTCCTCCAAGCATTCGCCCCGGCAGCGCGTTCCCCTTGGCCAATTTGGCAAGAGCAGGCGAATTCTGCCGAGAAAGCGCGCGGCGGGCCGTGCCCGCCGCGCGCTCTGGCTCTAGAAGAGGTACTTTAGGGCGGTCTTTGCATCCTCCGACATGAACTCCGGCGTCCAGGGCGGAGACCACACGAGCTTGATCTCCACCGTTTCGGCGCCGAGCTGGCCTAGCTGCATCTGGATGGCCCGCTCGATCTGCGAATAGAGCGGGCAGCCCATCGTCGTCAGGGTCATGTCGATATGGACGTTCTTGCCGTCCTCTGAAACCTCGACGCTGTAGACCATGCCGAGGTTGACGATATCGATTCCGATCTCCGGGTCGAGGATGCCCTTGAGCTCCTCGAACACCGCTTCCTTCGTTAGCAACGCTATCACCCCGCTCGATTACCGCCAGTGTAACACTACGCCACGGATGCGCAAAAGCGCGTGACAGCCTGCTAGCTCCCCACAAACCCCTGCGCCCGCCATGGCATCCCATACACTGTTCGCAACGTCCGATGTCGCATCGCACCTGGCGAAAATCCCAGCCGTCCTTCTGGAGGCGCTTGCCACCGCCGCCTAGCCCGCGGCGACAGTACAGAAGTCCACTATATGGTGTCGCAGCTCGCCTGGGTTGCGCAGCCTACCATCTGCACATGCTGGCAGCGGGGAGGTTGACGTGTGTGGCAAATCGCCGTACATTGAAGGGGCAAAGTAGCGGAAGGAGGAGACGCGACATGCCCGCCGGAGCTCTTAAGACGGAACGCATTGAGGCTAGGGTGCGCCCGAATGATAAGGCGTTCATCGAGGAGGCTGCTGGGCACCTTGGGGTGAGCGTCGCCGACTTCCTAGTCTCCAGCGCCCGCGAGCGTGCAGAAGAGATCATTCGGCGTCGGGACCAAATCATCCTGAGCCGTCGTGATCAGCAGACCTTCGTAGAAGCCCTGCTTCATCCGTCGTCTCCGAATGAAGCGCTGAAGGCAGCTGTTGAACAGTACAGGTCATCGGTTGAGCACTGAGAAGTACCGGGTTGAACTACTGAGCAGAGCCCACGATCGTGCATCCTTCTCTTGTGGGGAGGATGCACTTGATCGTTACCTGAAAGAAACCGCTAGCCAAGATATGCGGCGCGGGCTTGCGGTTGTGCATGTGCTGGTAGACATATCTACACCCAACGCAATCGCTGGTTTTTACACACTCTCTGCATCCAGTATCCCGCTTGACGACTTCCCAGACGAGATTGTGAGCCGGCTTCCCAAGTACCCAAGTGTCCCTGTTTCTCTAATCGGTCGACTTGCGACGGATTTGCAATACCAGGGCCAGCAGTGCGGATCTCGTCTGGTGGTCGACGCCCTTGCCCGGTCCTGCATAGTAAGCTCGCACGCGATGGGTGTACATGCTGTTGTCGTGGAAGCTACGTATCAAAGCCTAGTGTCGTTCTATGAACGTTTCGGGTTTACCCAATTCGAAGATAGCCCTCTACGTCTGTTTCTTCCGATCAGAACAGCCAAGGAGGCCGTTCGGTCGTTGCTGCCCGATTCGCCTGATGGGACGCACAGCGCCGTATAGAGCGTACCAGGGTCAGGGCAGTCGCACCGGGACGCTCACGTACGTTCCCAATGCCCATCGATTCGCACGGCCTTGGACACGGTCTGGAAGACCGTGCTGTTCGCCTGCGCGAGTGCCACAAGCCGCTCGAGACGCTCATCCGGGAGGTCCGAACGCAGGCGCAGGCTGTAATGGATCCCGATGAACACCGGCGGCTTGTCCTGCCGCGTCGCCTCGAGTGCGATCGAAGCCTCCTCAATTGGTGCATGGGAGAGTCCCGCCACGAAGTCGAGCGCGGTGAGCAGGCAGTCTCCCATTGCCGAGAGCAGCGTCTCCACCGGATTGAACCCGGCGTCCATGTCGGCGCGCCGCGCCCCGAGGTCAAGCGTAAACCCGCGTACCTTGGCTCGTGCATGCGCGGCGTCGACCCGATCCACCTGCACCGTGTATGTTTGCAACCGTTCCGTTAGACCTACCCAAAACTACCCAAGAGTAGCTTTGGCGCTAACTTCCTGCTTCGCAGGGGCCGGTTTCACAGTGGGCAGATAGCCACTGCCAGAGCCGTCCCCTCCACAGGCAGACA
>JAJYSJ010000011.1 GCA_021793645.1 Bacillota bacterium | reverse complement strand
GCAGTTTCCCGCTTGGTCAACAGCCTCAAAGGTGTTTCTTCCCGGCTGATCCGCAAGAAGAACTACCCATCCATCCAGAAGGCACTGTGGGGAGGCAGCCTGTGGTCCAAGAGCTACTTCGCTGCATTGGCCGGGGGCGCACCGCTTTCCATCATCCGGCAGTACATCGAACACCAGGAGACCCCGCATTGACGCCTTATATCCTCGCCCTCAACGACGAGAGTTTACGGCACCGCTGATAAACGCATCAACTCCGCCATATCTTGTTGAGCGCGGCGCCGCCGCGCCACATTGCCCTCCGTCTGGGCTCGCCGTGGGCGCCGCGCCCGCGACGCAAACCCGTAGAGCGTAGCCAAATGCAGCTACTCGGTGCGAAGATCGGCTCCCCCGCGCTCGTTGCGGCCGATCGCGGTTGCTTCGAGGTTGTCCGACAGCATAAAGCGGGAACGTCATCCAAAAGGAGGCGGAAGGCTCCGAACGTCGTTGGAACACGCGGTGGATGACGCTGTCGTGATTCAGATCACAATGCAGGATTAAAAAAGTGAAGTTGAAACTGGGACATACCAACCGGTTGGTATGGAGGAACGCAGTGCAGGCAGATACGGAAGTTCGCGATCGACTCATCGATTCTGCTCGGAACTGCTTCGTGCAGAAGGGTTACGCTGCGACCTCGGTCCAGGAGATTGTGGCCGCCGCACGCGTCACAAAAGGTGCGTTCTATTACTACTTCGCTTCAAAGGATGAAGTGCTCGAGCTGCTCCACGATCAGTTTCTCGAGAGCGAATTGGCGCTCGCGGACGAGCTCCGGCGCGCCGGGGGCAGTCCGGCGCAACGGCTCCGGCAGATGGTGGCAGACCTCGTTGCCAGCATCGCCCAGTATCGACAGAACGTACGAATCTTTTTCCAGGAGGTGGACCATCTGCCCGAGGTACGGCGACGCGAGATCGAAGCGCGCCGACGCATCTATCAGGCGTATGTCGAGGAAATCGTGCGGGAGGGGGTGGAACAGGGCGAATTTCGGCCCGATCTCGACACTATCATCACCACACTGGGAATCTTCGGTCTGGTCAATTACACCTATCGTTGGCTCCAGACCGATGGCAGGCTCTCGGTCGAGGAGGTCACACGGCTGCTCGCCGACATGCTGCTCAAAGGCATCGTCGCCGTAAAGGAGGACGAAGGGTGAGCGAGGTCTACGCGGACGTCGAGGTCATTTCGCGGGATGCGCTGCATGCGCTGCAACTGGGGCGACTGCAGCGCATGGTGGGCGAACTCTACGAAGGCTCTGGATTCTATCGCGAGAAGTGGCGACGAGCGGGTTTCGCTCCCGAAGACTTGAGGCGGTTGGAAGATGTCTCGCGGTTACCGGTCGTGACCAAACAGGAACTACGCGAGGAACAGCTGGCGCACCCACCGTTCGGCCGGTTGATGGCTGCGCCGAAAAGCCTGTGGCGCGAGGTGCATCCCTCCTCTGGGACGACCGGGCGCCAAGTGCTGACCATTTGGACCGATGCCGATATCGAACACATCACTGATTTCACAGCGCGCTTCATGTGGGGCTTCGGCGTGCGGCCGGGGAACGTCGTCCAGAACGCGTTCAGTTACGGCCTGTGGGTGGCGGGGATGGCGGCTCACTACGCCAGCCGCCGATTGGGTTGTCTCAACATACCCATCGGAGCACAGCCCGCCAGCCACCAGTTGCGGCTGATGAGGGAAGCCCGGCCACGCGTGCTTACGGCGACACCTTCCTTTGGATTGTTCCTCGCGGAAACGTTGGCGCGCGAAGGGATCGATCCTGCGGAGATCGGGCTGCAGATCGGGGCGTTCGGTGGGTAGGCCGGCGTGGAGGTGGGAGGCACCCGCCTGCGACTCGAGTCCGGGCTCGGCATCCGCGCGTACGACTTCTACGGCCTCGCAGAGATCGGACCGACGATGGGCGCGGAGTGCGAGGCACAGAGCGGCCTGCATTGGGCGGAAGACCATTACCTGATTGAAGTCTTGGACCCCACGACGTTGCAGCCTGTGCCGGAAGGCGAATTGGGGATGCTGGTCATCAGCCATCTGTTGCGGCAAGGCACGCCGATGATCCGCTATGCGACGAACGATGTCGCTCGCTACACCTCCGAGCGCTGCTCCTGCGGGCGAACCCACGGGCGTTCGCCGGGCGGGGTGGTGGGCCGTAATGACGATCTGATCATCTACCGTGGCGCGAAGTTCTACCCGACACAGGTGGAGAGTGTCGTCCGCGCACGAGAAGGATTCACGGGAGAGTACATGATCGAGATCCAGGGCGGGGAGAGCGATCTACCCGTGGTCACCGTCGTCGCGGAGTCCGAGCACCCTGACGCCGAGACGGCGCTGCGGGCTGCCCTCAAAGAGGCCCTTCTCGTGACACCGAAGGTGCGCGTCGTTGCGCCGGGGACTTTGGGACGCACTGAGTTTAAGGCAAAGCGTGTCGTCCACGTGCACTAGTGTCCTCGGTGCAACATACCGCGCAGTCGCGCACGCACGCCATACCGGATTTCCTTGGGAGGTTAGACCGTGCGCCGCATCCTGGTCACCGGAGCTTCGCGTGGGATCGGTCGGGCCGTGGCAGAGCGGTTGATGCAGGCGGGGGACATCGTGATTGGCGTCTCCCGAGGGGGTGGCGAAACCGTGCAGCATCCATCAGGCGGGCGCATCGAGATGCGGGCATTCGATCTCGCCGACCAGAACCCGGCCAGGCTCGTCGACGACGTCTGGGCGGGAGGCGGCCTGGACGGTCTCGTCAACAATGCCGGTACCAGTCCTGCCTTTACCTCCGCGCACAAGCTGGAGAGACCGGCGTGGGACGAAGTCCTGCATCTCAACTTGACCGTACCGTTCTCGTTGGCGCAAGCGTTCGCGCGGCTTGCGATCGCTGGGAAACGGCCGGGGGCGATGGTTATGGTGTCGTCGATCGCGGCACGAATTGGCCTCGGACGTCTTGCCGCGTATACGGCGAGCAAGGGAGGGCTCTCGGCGCTCACGCGATCGCTGGCCGTCGACTGGGCTCCGTACGACCTGCGGGTGAACGCGGTCGAGCCTGGTTACGTCCAAACGGAGATGACGGAAGGCCTCTTCCAAAACAGTGACTTGCACGGCGCGATACTCAAGCGAACGCTCCTCGGGAGGACGGCAGATCCCGGGGAGATCGCGGAGGTGGTTGTCTTTTTACTCTCACCGTCTGCCGCTTATCTCACGGGGTCCTTGGTCGCTGTCGATGGCGGCTATTCCGCCAACTGACAAGGAGGTGGGAATGACAAAGTGCAGGGCGTCTTTGGGGGTGCTGGCTTGCAAAATGGCTTCGAGGGAGGGATTCGTGGATGGCGACTCCGATGCCTACACAGAAGCGTGGAGTTCTGGAGCGCTTTGGTGACTCGTCCGCCCGCATCATCCGGCTCTACATGCCGGATGCCTATATCCTCGCGGTACTCCTGACCTTCGTTACCTTCATCCTGGCCCTGATCTTCACGAAGACGCCCTTCGTCACGATGACCGCCGACTGGTTCACGGGGCTTTGGGCAATTCTCGAATTCTCCTTCCAGATGATCTTGATCCTGCTCACCGGCTATGCCCTTGCACAGGCGCCGAGCGTCCAACGCTTTATCCGCTGGCTGGCATCCCTGGCAAAGACGCAGGCACAGGCGGTGGTCCTGGCCGCGCTGGTCGGCGCACTCGGTTCCTTCATCAACTGGGCGCTCGGGTTGATCCTCATGGGCATGATCGCGCGGGAGATCGCGAAGCGGGTCGAAATCCACTTCCCATACCTCGTCGCCGCCGCCTACTCGGGGTTCCTCGTATGGGCGTCCGGCATCGCGAGTTCGGTGGCGATCATCTCCGCAACGCCGGGGAACAGCGTAAACTTTGTCCAGTTGTACACACACCACATCCTCCCGGAGAGCCAGACCGTCTTCGCCTGGTGGAACCTGCTCGCCAGTCTGATCATCATCGTGATGCTGCCGATCCTTTTCCGCGTCATGCTGCCGAAGGACCGGTCGAAGTGGCTCATCGTGGACCGCGAAGCGTTGCGGAAGGCGGACGATGCGGCAAAGCAGATACCCCTTGACGACGTGCCTGTGTCGAAGCTCGACAATTCCTGGGTCCTTACGGTGCTCATTGTCGGAATCGGGCTGGTCTACCTGATCAGCACTTGGTCGACCAAGGGATTCGTGCTCGACTTCGACACGCTGATCTTTCTCTTCCTGATCGTGGGCATGCTCCTGCATTGGCGGCCGATGAGCTATCTCAACTCGTTCTACGGTGCGGCGCGGACCGCGGGGCCCCTTGCGCTCCAGTACCCCTTCTACGGCGGCATGATGACGCTGATGATCTCGACGGGCCTTGCCTCGGTCATGGCGGGTTGGTTCGTCGCCATTTCGTCGACGCACACGCTGCCATTCTGGCAGTTCATCGCATCCGTTGTGATCAACCTGTTTATCCCGTCCGGTGGCGGGCACTGGGCGGTCCAGGGATCGGTGGCGACGCTCTCGGCGGTCAAACTGCACGCGTCCATGCCGCTTACGACCATGGGCGTAGCGTGGGGCGAACAGGTCATGGAGATGCTGCAGCCGTTCTGGATGCTGCCCGTCCTGGCGATCGCCGGCGCCAAGGTGCGCGATGTCCTCGGTTACGGTGCGGCGGCGTTCGTCCTCGGCCTGGTGGTCTATGGTGGCATGCTGCTGATCGTCCATTGAGCGGAGGCGCAGTTGGTTTGGACGGGTACGCGGAGAGAGGACGGGAGCGGGCCTTTTGGGCCCGCTCCCGAGACCTCGCGAGCAGGGCGAGTGATGTGCACGATGTGCGAGCCGCAGGGCGGCTTCTCTGGGACCACGGGATCATGCACGAGGTTCTGCTGGCCAACCCGACCGGCAAGCCCTGGTGCACGGGGCTCGCCATTGCCAGGGAGGCGATGGCGGGGCCATGGCCGGAGGGCGATCTGGCACTCTCCGTAACAGGGCTCGGTGTGACGCCGCTCCTGCTGGCCGGCGGGCTTCAGAGCTCCCTAGACGAGATTGCGGCGCAGAAAGCGCTTGCAGCCTTCGCACTGACGGAACCGGACGCTGGGTCCGACGCGGCGGCGCTGACTACACGGGCCGTTCGTGATGGTCGCGGATACCAGTTGCATGGAGTGAAGCGGTTCATCTCTCTCGGTGACGAGGCACTTTTTCTCACCGTCTTCGCCCGTACGGGAGAGGGCAACATCACGGCGTTCCTCGTCAGGCGTGCGCAACCGGAAATCCAGACAACCATGCTGGAGAACGCTGGTGGTGAGGCTCTGTATTCGATCGAATTCGACGGTGCGCGCACCGAAGCGATCGTGGGTCTGGAAGGCGAGGGGCTGCGTCTTGCCTTGACTACCCTAGGGTTTTTCCGTGCGAGCGTCGGCGCGCAGGGGATCGGCATCGGTCGGCAGGCGCTGCGCCTAGCGCTCGCACGTGCCGCAAGCAGGCGACAGTTCAACCGATCGATTGGCTCGTTCGGCGAGGTGCAATCGCTGCTTGTCGAAAGTTATCTCGCCCTGCTGACCGCCCGCAGCGTGGTGCGCGACGCGGCAGATCGGCTCGATGCGGGGGAGGAGGCATCCCAACTCTCCTCCGCAGCCAAGATCCTTGGAACCGAGGCGGGGTCCCGCGCAGCGGACGCTGCTGTCGCCATCTTTGGCGGAGAAGGAGTCCTGCGCGACGGCCCTGTGTTTCGGCTGCTGGAACGCAGCCGGGCTCCGCGCATCTATGAGGGCGCGAATGAACTGCAGCGCCACCTTGTGGCGCGCTGGCTCCTTCGGCAGACCGATCCCCTGGAGGAGGCGTGATGATGCGCGCCGAGATGGACGTGCGGCGGTTGACAAGGGACCTGCTGGCCGGCGCGGAGGAGGAGGCAGCAGACCTGGAGCGGAGCGGAACATTCCCTTGGCGAGCGCTGGCACAGCTGCGCGCGGCGGGGCTATTCGGTCTTCCGTTCCCCGAGGCTGTCGGTGGTCTGGGCAGAGGATGGCTCGCAGCGACCGCCCTGATCGAGGAGGCATCCCAACTGCACGCGGCGATTGGCGCCGTCCTCGATATCCAGATGGCCCTGGTGGCCGCACCGCTTGTGCAATTTGCCACAGCGGAACAGGGCAACATCGTCAGGGATGTGGTGCGTGGTGGTGCCCTGGCTGCCTTTGCGCTCACCGAGGAGGGAGCCGGATCGGACCCGCGCGGCATGCAGACCGTCGCTCGTCGCGACGGCGACGGATATCGCCTCGAAGGGCACAAGCTCTTCATCTCCAACGCCGACGTGGCCACGTGGCTGCTCACCTTCGCACTCGTCGACCGGCGGCCTACGGCGTTCGTCGTGGAGCGCCAGAACCCTGATCTCGCGGTGGGACCCCCTTTACGGAAGATGGGGATGCGTTCGGTCGGCACCCACCGTGTGGATTTCCGCGGGGTGTACGTCCCGTCGCCCCTGCGCCTCGGCGCTGAGGGCGAGGGTTTGCACATCGCCAACTTCGCGCTTTCGCGCGGACGGCTGGGCATTGCAAGTCAGGCGCTGGGCATCGGCGAAGCCGCATTTGTCAAGGCGCGCGACCACGTCGCGCAACGGCGCCAGTTCGGGAAGGCGCTCGCAGAATTCCAGTTCGTGCAGATGACACTGGCGGAAATGCGCTTGCGGCTCCGTTCTGCACAGTTGCTGTGCGAGGACGCGGCGCGGCGCCTCGACGCGGGAGAGGACGTCTCCGCCGACGCCGCACTGGCGAAGGTCGCCGCCTCCGAGGCAGCGACCTTCGTGGCAGACCGCGCGCTGCAGCTTTTCGGAGGGTATGGCTACATGGAGGAGTACTCCGTGGAGCGATATCTGCGCGAGGCGCGTGTCACGGAGATCTACGAGGGAACGTCGGAGATCAACCGGCTGATCGTGGCCCGGGACATCCTGCGACCCGCGAGGAGGGAGATCGGTGGAACTTCCCCTCACGCCCGTTGACTTCTTGCGGCGCGCCGGGGCGATCTACGAAGACGAGGTCGGCGTGGTCGCGGGGGACCGCGTGCTCACCTACGGGCAATTTCTCGACCTCGCCGAACATCTCGCGGGGTTCCTCGCAACCCACGGTGTGCGGCCAGGGGACCGCGTCGCTTGGTTAGGGATGCAGCGCGTCGAGTTCCTTGCGGCCTACTTCGCCGTGCCTGGCATCGGAGCCATCCTGGCGCCCATCAACGCGAGGCTCGCTCCCGCAGAGATCCGCTACATCCTCGACGATCTCGACGTGAAGCTGATGGTGGAGGACCTGCCGCAGTTCGACCCTGAGGGTGTGGCGGGACACACCGTCATCTCGTTTGCGGGTGCAAAAGGTCTGGGGCAAGCGATTTGGCAGTCCCATCCGATGAGCCTGGGCTGCGGCAGCGAGTCGCAGGTCGCCGAGATCTTCTATACGAGCGGTAGTACCGGCAAGCCGAAGGGCGTGATGCTGACCCACCGCAACATCTTCACAAACGCAGTCAACTTCGCGTTGATGCATCAGATCAACGATCTCGACGTCGTCTACCATGCGATCCCGCTGTTCCACGTGAATGCTTGGGGCCTGCCGCACGCTGCCACCTGGCTTGGCGCCAGACAGATCCTACCGGATCGCTTCCAGGCAGAGCAGACACTGGATGCGGTGGAACGGGAGCGGGTGACCCTGCTCTGCGCGGTGCCCACTATGGTCGAGGCCTTGATCGACGGCCAGTTGCGGCGACCGCGAGACCTTTCCAGCTTGCGGCGCTTGATCGTGGGAGGTTCGCCGATCCCCGAGGAACTGGGGGGCCGCATCTTGCGACATCTCGGAGTACCGTACGCTCAGGCGTACGGGCTTACCGAAACGGCACCGGCGCTGACCGTCGGGAACCCACGGCGCGGTGTGCCGCAAGGAGTCGATTGGGGTCTGCCGGTGCCTTCGGCAGAGCTTCGCGTGGTCGACAACAGCGGGCAACCGGTGCCGCGGGACGGTGCGACGCTTGGCGAGATCGTCGCGCGCGGGAATTCGGTCATGGCAGGGTACTGGCGGCGTCCGGCGGATACGGAGGCCGCCATGGTTGGCGGATGGCTGCACACCGGCGACCTCGGCGTCGTAGCTCGGTCGGGCGCGATACGTGTGGTTGATCGCAAGAAGGACCTGATCATCAGCGGCGGCGAGAACATCGCACCAGTCGAGGTCGAGAATGCGATCCTGTCGCATCCTGGGGTGCTGGACGTCGGGGTGGTCGGTGTTCCCGATCCGCGCTGGAACGAGGTCCCCGTCGCCTTCGTCGTTCCTCGGGCGGCTCTGAAGGTGGAGGAGATCCACGCCTTTTTGCAGGGGAAGCTGGCTCGCTTCAAGCAGCCCAAGAAGATCTACCTGCTCGAGGAACTCCCGAAGACCGGAACCGGAAAAGTACGCAAGGACGAGCTGCGGAGGCTTGCGCAGGGGAGTACGGCCGGCAAGGGCTGACCGCTGGAAGGAGGATCATGGTTGTCCGAAGGGAGCATCTCGCTGCCGAATCCCTTCCGGGATCTGCTGGGGATTCAGGCGCTCGAGTCACAGCCAGGCGAATCGCACTTCCTCTTGGAGTTGGAGCAGGCGTACGCCAATCCGGATTGCTATCTGCACGGTGGCGTCATAGCCACCCTGCTCGACATCGCGATGGCCTACGCGTCCTGGTCGGTCGAGGGCGTACGCAGCGTCGCGACCGTAAGCATGCAGATCGACTTTCTTGAAGCCGTGTCCATACCGGGCACGTTGCACGCGCAAGGCTGGACGACGCGTAGAGGTCAACGCTTGCATTTTGTGTCGGGGGATGTCTGGGATGCCGCGGGCCGCCTCGTCGGGCAGGCACGGGGCACGTTTGCCATCCGCCGTGCGGACGGCGAACCGCAAAACCACTTCGGCGCACGCTGAGGGAACCGCGATCATTGCGCGCATCTTGGGGTAGGAGGGGAATCTCATGGGACTCAGGACAGCAGACGAGTACAGGAGAAGCCTGCGCGACGGACGTAGGGTGATGTTCCGCGGGAGTTGGGTCGCGGACGTCACGGAGCACCCGGTACTGCGCAAGGCGATCGACCACGCGGCCATCGACTACCAGCTCGCCGAGGACCCGCGGTATCGCGATCTCTTCACAACCGAGGAGGGCGGCGAGCCGATCAGCCGATTCTACCGCGTACCGCAGGGCCCGGAGGACCTCCTCTTGCGCATGCGGGCGATCGAGGCGGCGACGACCGAAGGGCGCACCGTCGTCACGCTGATCCATGAGATCGGTACGGACGCCATCTTCGCCCTCCTGCGCGTGGCGAGCGCTTGCGATGGAGCGAAGGGTACCGGGTACCTCGGGCGGGTGCGGGCGCTGCTCGAGCGCGCTCGCCACGAGGACTGGGCGCTCGCGGTGGCCCAGACCGACACCAAGGGTGACCGCAGCCTCGGGCCGAAGGACCAGCCAGACCCCGACCAGTACCTGCGCATAGTCGAGCGGCGCCCAGACGGCATCGTCGTCCGTGGCGCCAAAGTCCACACCTCGGTCTCAATGAACGCGAACGCCCTCATCGTCGTGCCGACGCGGGCGATGCGGCCGGGCGAGGAGGACTATGCCCTGAGCTTCTGGGTCCCGATCGACGTGGAGGGGCTAAGCCTCGTCGCGAGCCCCTACCTCTCATCACGCCGCAGCGAGATCGAGCACCCGCTAAGCGCCAGCCACAAGATGGTCGAGACGTTCACCTGGTTCGACGACGTCTTTGTGCCGTGGGAGCAGGTCTTCCTTGCGGGGGAGGTGGAATTCGCTGGGCCCCTCGCGCTCTCGTTCGTAGACTTTCACCGCTTCACGGCCGTCGCGTACAAACTGCCGCTTCTTGATCTCCTCGTCGGGTCGGCGAGTCTCCTAGCGGAACTGAACGGCATCGAGACGGCGGGTCACGTCCGCGACAAGCTCGCGCAGCTCGCGATGTACGCCGCAACGGTGCGAAAGCTCCTCGAGGCCTCGGCGCTCACCGGCCGTACGGACTCTCCTGGGGTGTTCGTGCCGGATACCCTGACCGTCAATACGGCAAAATACCATTTTGCCCACGGCTTCCACGAGGCACTGCGGGATGTGCAGGATGTCGCGGGCGGTCTGCTCGTGACGGCGCCGAGTTGGGACGATTTGCAGAGCGAGGACGTCGGGCCAGCGCTGCGCAAGTACCTGCGGGGCGCCCAAGGCAGCGCGGACGACAGGCTGCGGGCGTTCTACCTCGTCACGGATCTAGCGGTCTCCGATCTCGCCGGCTATCACGCCGTGCTGGCGGTGCACGCCGAGGGTTCGCTCGAGGCCGAGAAGCTGGCGGCCGCACGACACTTCGACTTCGAGGGCAAGAAGGCGCTCGCGCGGCGCATGGCAGGGATCGACGCCTGAGAGAGGGTCTGCTGCCTTGCGCCCTCGCTTCTGCCCCAGGCCTGCCTTCACGCTTTCGTCGTGCCGGCGGGACAACTTCGTGAGATGCATCCTTCTGACGGAATATTGTTTGGATGCAGCAAGACGCTACGGCAACGCTGAAATGAGAACGAGGTTTTGCCTGTGGCGTTATCGCAGGAGCGTGAGGCGCTCCGTTGGTCGCGGCGACGCGGTACTAGGGCGCTCAGTCGCGTCGAGGCAGAGCGGGCGTCTCGCATCTGGGTCTCAGTCCGAGCTGAGCTTGAGCGTTCTTACGCCCCAGACTTCAGGAAGTCCGACCACTCGGCCGTTGTCGACGGCTTGCCGCTGGGCTAGAATGCCAGCCGGACAGAGCACGGCGACGGGAGGGGTCGGCTTGGGCAGCAGATCCTGGCTCGCCGTGTTGATGCTCGTGGTCGTCGCGGGCGCGAGCGTGCCGCACGTCTCTTATACAGACCAACAGGTGCCGGTGCCGTGGTCGAAGAGGGATCTCATCGCGACGGCCCGGCGGGTCATCACGACCCATCCGGCCTTCATCGGCGACAATGCGCTGCGATCGAAATACCTGGCCTATGCCCGCAGCATCGCCAAACGAGTGCGGAAGCCTCTGCCGTACTGGCGGCTGGCCGAGGACGAGGACCTCGTGCTCAATTACCTGCACGACCCGCACACGACGCTATGGGCCGACTACAGCCCGAACTACGACGCGGACCTCCTGCCGGTGGGCTTCTACTGGGCGAAGGGCGGCCTCATCGTCTACCGGGAGCGCGGAACGCCCGCCGCAGTGCACACGGGTGACCGCGTCCTGGCGGTCGGCGGTGTGCCAGAGGGACACCTCGTGCGCAGATTCGAGCGCTTCTTCGGCGGCAGCGCTGTGTGGATCAAGACGCTCGTCGGCGAGGACCTCCCGTTCGGCACCATCCTGCGCTGGCTCGGCTTCGTGCACCAGGGGCAGGTGCAGCTCCTGCTGGAGCGTCCGTCGGGCGCGCGCTATCGCCTGACCATGGCGCTCGTGCCCGTCGACCTGCAGACGTACCAGGCCTACTACCTGGGGCAGGCGGCATTCGACGACCGCTTCGAGGCGCCGCCGGGCCTCCCGGAGCCGGAAGGAAGCAGCTTCTTCGCGTGGCGCTTGACGCCGGACTACGGCGTCTTCTGGCTCACGGAGTGCAACGACACGCCCGCCTACAAGGCTGCGGTCGACGCCTTCTTCAAGGCGGTGCGGGCTGCGCACGTCCATTACGTGGTGATCGACCTGCAGAATAACCCCGGTGGCAACTCCGCCGTTGCCGATGCGCTGCTCGCCCATCTGCCGATCCGTCCGAAGTATGCGGGCGACTTCGGTCCGCAGGCGCCGATCGCCGACACCTTTGCCGGCCCGGTCTACGTCCTCACGAACGCAAGCACCTTCAGCTCTGGCGTCGACGTCGCGGAAACCCTCAGCGAGGCGAGCGACGGAGTCCTCGTCGGTCAGCCGACCGGCTGGCCGAGCGGGGGGTGGGGCAACGTGCAGGGCTTCGATACGCCGGACGGCATCATGGGCTACCAGGTCTCGATGGAGTTCGTCCAGGCCCTGAATGGCAAGGTGACCCCTGCGCTCATGCCGAGGATCCCCGTGCCCCTCACCGCGAGCGACGTCCAGCAGGGCGTAAACCCAGTGGCGCAGTGGTTCTCTCAGATCGGGACGCCGCACGTCCACACCTGACGGCGCCGTTGAGACCGCCCGTGCGGCGGCTGGCCAAAAGGGTCCATCCTGGCACAGGGGATTCCAGTATGCCCATGGAATAGGACATGCCAACTGTCGGCGCACGCATCGCGGTTCGCAGGAAGTCTGCAGCGTCGCGGAAGACTGGAAGGGTGAGGAGCCGGATGAAGACCTTCGTGGGGATAACGGACCACGATTGGTACACGTTCCTTAGCCAGCGTCAGCCCGATGAGGTCAACTTCTGGACGCCTTCGTCGAGCACCGGGTTTCGGGCGCTCACGCCCGGTGAGCCGTTTCTCTTCAAGCTGCACGCGCCCCGGAACTTCATCGTCGGCGGCGGGTTTTTCACGAAGTATTCCGTGTTGCCGCTCTCGATGGCTTGGCTAGCCTTCGGGGACAAGAACGGTGCGGCGTCCCGTGCGGAGTGTCAGGCGCGGGTCCAGCATTACCGCCACGGGACGGCCTCCCTAGACCCGGAGATCGGGTGCATCATCCTGGAGAGGCCTTTTTTCTTCGCAGAACCAGACTGGATCCCTGCCCCGCCCGACTGGAGCCCGAACATCGTCCGCGGCAAGGGCTACGAATTATCCGAAGCGGTTGGCAGAGACCTCTGGGAGCAGGTTGAACAGAGGCTCGAGGCCTTGCCGGTGCCGGTTGGCGCGCAGCAGGCCGAGTACGGAGAGCGGGGCTACTGGGGCATCGGCTTTCGTCGCGTGGGACAGGGGGCCTTCCGTGTGGCGGTCACCGATGCCTACGGGCGCCAATGTGCCGTGACAAAAGAGCATACGTTGCCGGTGCTCGAGGCGGCGCATATCAAGCCGTTCGCGGATGGAGGACCGCACGACGTCGCCAACGGGCTTCTGCTTCGTGCGGACCTGCACATCCTCTTCGATCGCGGCTACGTCACAGTGGACGAAGGTTATCGGTTCGTCGTAAGCCCGCGCCTGAAGGACGACTATCACAACGGCCGGGACTACTATGCGCGGCACGGCCACCGGATCGTCGTGCCGTCTTCGGCGACGGAACAGCCCTCTCAAGAGCATCTGGAATGGCATCGGAGCCAAGTCTTTATCGCGTGAGAGGCGTTTCCAAGGAGGCCATCTGCCCGCACATCCTTCTTGCTCAACCGGACGACCGGACGAAGACCTGCGACCCACGAGTTGTCGTTGCAGAGAACCATCGGCAGCGTCCAGAGGTAGACGCTCTGGGGATGGAGCTTTGCCTGGAGACCCCGCCGAGCGCGTTCAGGAAGGCGCCGCGGTGTACATGACCCCCTTCAAATCCCCCGTCGCGATCTCGTTCGTAGACTCCGACGAAGACGAGCCAAAGCGCAACAAGTGCCCAACGGTCGGACGGCCGGTGAGGATCCGTGCTGGTTGTCTTGTCTACCGACCTGATGCCTCCCACAAGCGCGGCAACGACCGCGCAGTGCAGCACCGAAGTTCGAACAGGGCGTTCTGCGGATTCGCTGTGCGGCTTCGTGCAGCGGCAGGAGCGTGAAGAATCACACGATGATGTAGGTTTGGAGCCGCAGGCGCTAGTGCACGGGTAGCAGGCCAGGAATCGCCAGACACCAAGCGACGGTCACCGTCCAGAAGGCGCGAAGCGCCAGCCCCGCAGGTTGGGGAAATAGCGTAGGGCAACCTAGGTGGGGACGGCCAAGACCGAGAGGTCGTAGGCGGTGACCTGAGGGGCCTGCACGATGCTTGCGGGGACGGAAACGAGGACCGATACCACCGTGGCGCCGAGCCAGAGGGAACGCGCTCCAGGCCACGCCGAAAGCCCCAGCGAGAGGACGGCGAAGATCATGCCGACCTTGACGATGCCCCAGCCCCACAGGATCAGATCAGTCAGTGCGAACACCAATGCGGATAGCGGTCCACCCACCGCGTAAGCCCATGCGACGAAGCCCGCCGTGGCGAGCAGGACGATCCAAAGCACTCGGACCGCCCACCGGTCAGATCGCTTCGGGGGGCTGTCTCTCGCGCCATGTCCACGAGGTTCGTTCCTCCCAGGAGGCGAGCAGATATTGGGCGTCACGCAGGAGCCCCACCGCCGCGGCGGGCGCGATGCCCTTCCCCTCCTGGGTGACCGTCACCGGTGGAGAGACCTCGGCCCCGCCCGAGCCAGGGTGCCCGTCGATCAAGGGCGGGTCGGACGCGCTCCACTGAACGGTCACATCCGTGCGGAACCAGCCCTTCGCGTTCGGCGCGACGTTGGTCGTTCCCTGTACGACCGGCGGCGTCAGATCGATCGGCACGATGACGCGGTGCGGCGTTTCGACGTTGCCCGCGTTGTCCTCGCTCCAGTAGGTGAGGGTGTGGTAGCCCTCCGTGGCGATCGAGAGCGCCGTCGCCTCCTGCGCTGCGATGAACCGCGTCCTGCAGAACTGAGGATGGGGACAAGGCGTTCTGCGGATCCATTGTGACCGCGTCGGGAGCGACAGGACGATGAGCGCCATCACGCCTGGAGAGAACCAAGTGACGGGTTCGGTGTGAACCGAGTCCTTAGTGCACGGGAAAGAGGAATCCGAGCGCTGTACACCAAACGACGGTCACTGTCCAGAAGACGGCGAGGCGCCAGCCCCGCAGGCGAGGGAAATACAGCAGCCCAACCCAAGCGGTGACGCCCAAGACCAAGAGGTCGTAGGCGGTAAGTTCCGGCCAGTTGTGCACGAGCAGGTAGTTGCCCACGAGGGTGGATGCAGGAGCCGGGTGCGGGAAGAACTGGGCCAGGTGAACGGCGGTGCTGATGCTTGCAGGGACGTCGGTGAGGACGGTCATCACCGTAACGCCGAGCCAGAACGCGCGCTTTCCCGGCCAGGCCGAAAGCCCCAACGAGAGGGCGGCGAAGATGACAGCGATCACGAGGATTTCCCAGCCCCAGAGGACCAGTTCGGTCCCGCCGTTACGTAACGGCATAGGGCAGACCGCCCTCCACGTAGCTCCATGCGCCGAACCCTACCGAGGCGACCAGGACGATCCAAAGTACGCGAACTGCCCACCGGTCGGATCGCTTCGGGGGGCAGCCGTCTGCTGTGACGTCCACGAGGTTCATCCCTCCCAGGAGGCGAGTATGTACTGGGCGTCACGCAGGAGCACCGCTGCGGCGACGGGTGCGACGCCCTTGCCCGCCTGCGCGTTCACCTCGTTCACGAACGCCCCGAGTTCGTTCGCTGCTGCCGCCTGGTCGCCCCGCGACTGAGATGCCTCGGCTGCGCGCAGCTTTGCGGTCAGGCTCTTCGCCAGGCCCCGGTTCGCGATCAGCCCCGTGGATACGAACCGTCCGACGAGGTCTTCCATGCTCGCGATGCTCGCCGTCATGGTGAAGGTGACCGTCTGGTTGCCGATGTTGCCCGCGTTGTCAATGGTCGTCACCGTGAACGGAACCGGTCCGAGAGGGAGCTGCCACAGCTGGATGGCTTCGCCGTTCGTGGCGGCCTGAGCGTAGACGCTCGCTTCCACCGTGTCGACGCCCGAGAGGCTGTCGGTCGCCGAACAACTGGGCGAGCGACCGAGTGACCGTGAAGGGGACGGGCTCCGACGGTGGCGGCGTAGCGCTTCTACGGCAGCGAGGCGCGCGTGATCGAGGAGGTCCTGCGCATCCGCTAGGAGATCCTGGACGACCTCGGCGCCTCCTGACACCTCCCGCTGAGCGAGCGGCGAAGCAGGACGCGGCTCACGAAACTCGACGCAGGGAGAATCGCAGGGCGCTGCCGCGTCAGGGCAGGGTATCAAGGGGTATGCAATGGGAATGACACAGGCAGCGCGAGTAGCACGATCGCTGACAGCACCAGGTACATGCCGAACCGCCAACCGCGAACGGCGGGGAAGTAGAGCAGGGCGACCCAGACAGAAAGTGCAAGGGTGAGAAGGTCGAAGACCACGAGTTCCGGCCTGGAGTGCAGGATCAGGCAGTTCCAGAAGGTTGGCGCTGTGCAGCAGGCGATGCTTGCGAAGGAGTGGGCGTCGAAGTCGGCCGTTACGACACTCGACGGGACCGTGCCGAGCACCGCCGTCACAAGGACGCTGCGCCAGTAAGGCCTTCTGCCAGGCCAAGCGTGGAGGATCAGGAGGAGCGCCGCGAAGAAGGCAGCGAGCGTGATGAATTCGAGTGCCCATCCCAGCACCTGCCCGGCCAGCCAGAACGCCGCCGCAGACCACCCATCCACCGCATAGCTCCAGGCGGAGAACACTAGGGTCGCAGCGAAGACGAGCCAGATCGAAGCGAGCGCCCAACGGTCGGAAGGCGGAAGGCGGGCCACGCTGGTCTTTCTACGCACTGGCCTCATCCCTCCCAGGAAGCGGGCATGTATTGGGCATCCCGCAAGAAGATGGTTGCTGAGACAGACGCTATGCCCTAGCGCTCGTGAACGAGGTGAACGCGCTGGCGGGCAAAGCATGGGTGGCGATCGCGACCCTGATCTCTGCGAGTCTACTGTCGGCGACGGTGCCGCAGGTCGCAATGGCTGATCCGGGCATACGGCGGCAGTGAACGAACTCGGATCCTCTGCGCACGGCTCAATCCCCATTTCGGCAAATAGACAAGGGCCCTGCGCCGAAGCGAAGGGCCCCCGTTACGTCATTCGGCAGCCCGGCGGCCGTGCCCCAATGCGGGGCATAGGCCCGTAGCTTTGCGTCCCCGGCTTTCGCCGGGTTTGCCTTTGTCGTTTTGCCAAATGTACCACGGAATGGTAATAGAAGCAATGATGGGCAATTTGTAATCGGTTTAGCGAACGAGAGACGCCTTTGCGGCATGCGCCCGACCAAGGTGAACGGTTTGGACGGCAGATCGTGCAGACCGAATGCGTTAAGATCTGCACGGACCCCGTTGACGGATCGCTCGCCGCTCCTGTATAGTCTCGCCTAACAACCTTCCACTTCCCGTAAGGCGAGAAGTGGCAAGGCCATAGAGGGTGGAAGTGTACTTAGGGTTCCGCACTCCTCATCGGGTGGGCTGGACCGAGCAGTACAGGCCCGGGACTTCCGGGTACACCGCTGGCACAAAACGCCTGGCGGCAAGTTCCACGCAAGCTCTGCTTGCGCGGAGCGCGCCCCCGGGCGATTTCATTGGCCCAGAGACCTTTGACAACTGAAAGTCCCGACGCGATGATGGGACGCGCGCCTTCGCCCAAGGGCAATAGAGAGCCGGCCACGGCTGAAAGCCGGTCCTGCAGGGCAAGACAGCACTCCTCCCAGAGCAGCCCGCTGAACACCCCGGTTAGTGATTTCCGGGACAAATAGGCGGGCCGGCGAACAAAAGCCGTTATCCGTAATTGAGGCTTCCTGGGACACCGCTGCGTGCGGGCCCGGGAGGCGAACAAGGTGGTACCGCGACATCGTGTCGCCCTTGAGGGGCGAGGACGATGTCTTTTTTGTTTCCCAATTCCCGCTGGGAGGCGATGGCGATGGAGTTCACCCTTGGCATCCTGGTCGACAACGAGGCCGGCGTCCTGGCGCGGGTCGCGAGCCTGTTCAGCCGGCGCGGCTACAACATCCAAAGCCTCGCCGTCGGACCGACCGACGATCCGGGCACCTCCTGGATCACGCTGCGGGCGGAGGGGGAGGACGCGGTCCGCGTCCAGATGCAGCGCCAGCTCGGCAAGCTCATCGAGGTGGTCGGGGTCTACCACATGGCGGAGGGCACCTCCGTCGAACGCGAGCTCGCCCTCATCAAGGTCCGCACAGACACCGGACACCGCGCCGAGGTGATGCAGATCGCCCAGACCTTCCGCGCCGCCGTGATCGACGTGAGTCCCAGCTCCGTCGTCCTCGAAACGACCGGAGACAGCGGCAAGGTCAACGCGCTGATCGAGGTGATGCACGAGTTCGGCGTCCTCGAGGTCGCCCGCACCGGGGCCGTCGCGATGCTGCGTGGCCCAGGCGTCTTCCGCGAGGACGGGGAGGACGGGAGATCGCCACCGGACGATCTCGCGCAGATCCAAGCCCGATAATCGAAGGAGGCAGCGCAGATGGCGAAGATCTACTACGACCACGACGCAGACAGGGGTGCCCTCGCGGGACAGACGATCGCGGTGGTTGGCTACGGCAGCCAGGGCCACGCGCAGGCGCAGAATCTCAGGGACCGCGGCTTCAAGGTGATCATCGGGATCCGGCCCGGCCGCACGGCGGAGCAGGCGAAGGCGGACGGCTTCGAAGTGTACGACGTCGCGGAGGCGACCCGCCGCGCCGACGTCGTACACATCCTCCTTCCGGACGAGACGCAGCGCGCCGTCTTCCAGGAGTCGATCGCGCCGAACCTGCGGCCCCAAATGGCGATCAGCTTCTCGCACGGCTTCAACATCCACTACGGCCAGGTGCAGCCGCCGAAGGACGTCGACGTCTTTATGGTCGCACCGAAGGCGCCCGGCCACCAGTTCCGCCGCCGCTTCACCGAGGGAGCCTCCGTGCCGGGTCTGCTCGCCGTCGCCCAGGACGCGACCGGCAACGCGTACCAGAGGGGCCTCGCCTTCGCCTGGGGCATCGGCTGCACCGGCGCCGGCGTGATCGAGACGACCTTCCAGGAGGAGACCGAGTCGGACCTCTTCGGGGAGCAGGCCGTGCTCTGCGGCGGTGTGACGCAGCTGATCAAGAGCGGTTTCGAGACCCTCACAGAGGCCGGCTACCAGCCGGAGATCGCCTTCTTCGAAGTGATGAACGAAATGAAGCTGATCGTCGACCTGATGTACGAGGGCGGTCTCAGCTGGATGCGCTACTCCATCTCGGACACCGCCGAGTACGGCGACATGACCCGCGGCCCCCAGGTCGTGGACGCGCACGTCAAGGAGAACATGCAAAGGGTCCTGCGCGCGATCCAGGACGGCAGTTTCGCCCGCGACTGGATCCTCGAGAACCAGGCTGGCCGGCCCGTCTACCAGGCGCGCAGGAATGAAGAGCGCCATCATCCCCTGGAGACCGTCGGACGCGAGCTGCGCGCCATGATGCCGTGGCTCGGCAGCAAGACGCCGCCCGACATGGAAGAGCCCAAGGCAGAGAAGGCCAGCCGCTAGGTTTCGAACCGAGAGAGGAGGGCAAGCGATGCGCCGCATCCGGATCTTCGACACGACGCTGCGCGACGGGGAGCAGTCCCCGGGCGTCAACCTGATGGGCCAGGAGAAGATCGAGATCGCGAGGCAGCTCGAGCGCCTCGGCGTCGACATCATCGAGGCGGGCTTCCCGATCACCTCCGAAGGCGACCTCTCGGCCGTGCGGGCGATCGCGCGCGAGGTGCGCACGCCTGTGATCGCTGCCCTCGCGCGCACCCACACCGCAGACATCGAGGCCGCGGCGAAGGCACTGGAGGCCGCGGCGAAGCCCCGCATCCACGTCTTCACCTCGTTCTCAGCCGTACACCTCCAGTACATGCTGCGAAAGTCCGAGGACGAGGTGATCGCGATGAGCGTCGCCTCGATCGAGGCGGCGCGCAGGTACGTCGACGACGTGGAATTCTCCGGCCAGGACGCGATGCGTTCGGACCCGGCGTTCGTTTTCCGGGCGATCGCCGCAGCGATCGCGGCCGGCGCCACGACGATCAACATCCCGGACACAGTCGGCTACACGACGCCCGAGGAGTTCGCCGCACTAGTGCGCGGCGTGCGCGAAAAGGTGCCTGGCGGCGACAAGGTGCACATCTCGGTGCACTGCCACGACGACCTCGGCCTCGCGGTCGCGAACACCCTCGCGGGCCTCGCGGCCGGCGCAGACCAGTGCGAGGTGGCGGTGAACGGGATCGGGGAGCGCGCCGGCAACACCTCCCTCGAGGAGGTCGCGATGGCGATCGCCACCCGCAAGGACTTCTTCCAGATGGAGACCGGCATCGATGCCAAGGAGATCGGGCGCACGAGCCGGCTCGTCAGCCGCCTCACCGGCATGCCGGTGCAGCCCAACAAGGCCGTGGTCGGGGCGAACGCCTTCGCCCACGAGGCCGGCATCCACCAGGACGGCGTCATCAAGGAGCGCACCACCTACGAGATCATGAACCCCCAGGACATCGGGCAGGGCGAGACGCAGCTCGTGATGGGCAAGCACTCCGGCCGACACGCCTTCCAGAAGAAGCTCCAGGCACTCGGCTACGAGCTGCCGGAAGCGGAGCAGCACGAACTGTTCCGCCGCTTCAAGGCCCTCACCGACAAGAAGAAGCAGGTGACGGACCAGGATGTCCAGTCGCTCGTCGAGGACGAGATCTACCGCTTCGACGACTCCTACGAACTCGTCCACTACCACGTATCGAGCGCGGGCGGGGCGCCTTCCACGGCCACCGTGGGCGTTTCGACGCAGAGCGGCGCGGCATCCGGCAAGGTGACGCGCGAGGCCGCCGTCGGCCAGGGGCCGGTCGAGGCGCTCTATCGGGCGCTCCAGCGCGCGACGGGCCTCGAGGCGGATCTCAAGGACTACGCGATCCAGTCGGTCGGCGGCGGCTCGGACGCCCAGGGCGAGGTGCGCTGCAGCATCGCGTACGTGGGGCAGACCTTCGTCGGCAGCGGCGTCTCCACAGACATCCTCGAGGCGAGCGCGCTCGCGTACCTCCACGCCCTCAACAAGGCAGCCGCCGTACGCGCGCAGGCCGCACGCCAGCACCCCACCGGAAGGGAGGCGATCTAAGTGGCGATGACCCTTGCGGAGAAGATGCTCGCAGACCGCTCCAGCCTTGCGCGGGTGCATCACGGAGAGATCGTCGAGACGCCAGTCGACCTCGTGATGGGCAACGACATCACTGCCCCGATCGCCATCCGCGAGTTCGAGGCCGCCGGTGCGACCCGGGTCTTCGATGCGGAACGCGTAGCGCTCGTGATGAGCCACTTCGTCCCGGCGAAGGACATCAACTCCGCCGACCAGACCCAGATCATGCGCCGCTTCGCCCGCGAGCAGGCGATCAAGCACTACTACCCGGAGGGCACGGGCGGCATCGAGCACACACTCCTTCCCGAGCGCGGCATCGTCGTCCCCGGAGACATCGTGATCGGGGCGGACTCCCACACCTGCACCTACGGTGGCCTCGGCGCATTCGCGACCGGCGTCGGCTCCACCGACCTCGCCTACGCCATGGCGACCGGCCGCACCTGGTTCAAGGTGCCGGAGTCGATGCGCTTCACCTACTACGGCAAGCGCCGCGCCTATGTCACAGGCAAAGACCTCATCCTGCACACGATCCGCCTGATCGGCGACGACGGCGCCCTCTACCGGGCCATGGAGTTCACGGGCGAGGTCATCTCGGACCTCCCGATGGAGGACCGCCTGACGATGTCCAACATGACGATCGAGGCGGGCGGGAAAGTTGGCATCTGCGCCACCGACGACCTCACCCTGCGCTATGAGGAGGGGAGGGCCCAGCGCCCCTGGCGCGTCTACCAAGCGGACCCCGGCGCGACCTACGTCGAGGAGTACGAGATCGACGTCTCGCAGCTCGAGCCGCAGGTTGCGTTCCCATCGCTGCCGTCCCTCACGCGGGGCATCAGCGATGTCGGGGACGTCACGATCGATCAGGTCTTCATCGGCTCGTGCACCAACGGGCGCCTGTCGGACCTGCGCACGGCGGCGGCCATCCTGCGCGGCAAGAAGGTCCACCCAGAGACCCGCCTCATCGTCATCCCGGCCACGCAGGACGTCTACAAGGCGGCGCTGCGCGAGGGTCTGATCGAGGTCTTCGTCGAGGCCGGGGCGTCTGTCAGCACCTCCACCTGCGGGCCGTGCCTCGGCGGCCACATGGGGGTGCTGGGGAAGGGAGAGCGCTGCCTTTCCACGTCGAACCGCAACTATGTCGGCCGCATGGGCGACCGCGAGGCCGAGGTGTTCCTCGCGGGACCCGCCGTCGCCGCGGCGACCGCCGTGCGCGGACGGATCACGGACCCGCGCGAATTCTCCCCGCACGAGGAGGCGGTCTGATGGCGAGGGCCTGGAAGTACGGCGACAACGTCGACACGGACGTCATCATCCCCGCCCGCTACCTCGTGACCGGTGACCCTGTGGCGCTCGGAAAGCACTGCCTCGAGAACCTGGACCCGGAGTTTCTGGAGAAGAAGTCGCAGGGCGACGTCATCGTCGGCGGGCGCAACTTTGGCTGCGGCAGTTCGCGCGAGCACGCCCCCATCGCGATCAAGGGGGCAGGCGTCCCGTGCGTGATCGCGGAGTCCTTCGCCCGCATCTTCTTCCGCAACGCAATCAACATCGGCCTGCGGGTCTACGAGTCGCCTGCGGCGGCGAAGGGGATCCAGATGGGCGACGAGGTCGAGGTCGACGAAGGGCAGGCGGCCATCTTCAACCGCACGCGCGGCGAGCGCTATGAGATCATCCCGCTCTCCCCATTCGTGCAGGAGATCGTGGCGTCCGGTGGCCTCATGGCGAAGCTCAGGAAGGAACTCGCAGAGGGGGCGGCGCCGTGAAGGATCAAAGCGAGACGCATCAGCTCGTCCTCCTGCCTGGGGACGGGATCGGCCCCGAGGTGATCAAGGCAGCCGAGACCGTGATGCGCACCGCCCGGGAGTACCTGCACCGCGAAGGCATCGAGCTCTCCTGGGAGGCGAAGCCGATCGGCGGCGCCGCGATCGAGGAGGCGGGGAAGCCCCTGCCGGAAGAGACACTCTCTGCGGCCCAGGCCGCGAAGGCGGTGCTGCTCGGTGCCGTCGGCGGTCCGCAATGGGACCGCCTGGCACCCCATGAGCGGCCAGAGGCAGGCCTCCTCGGCCTGCGCCGCGCGCTCTCCGTCTACGCGAATCTGCGCCCTGCGGCGCTCCTGCCGGGCCTCGAAGGCCAGTCGCCGCTGCGGCCTTCAGCGATCCAGGGCCTCGATGTCCTCCTCGTGCGCGAGCTCACGGGCGGCGTGTACTTCGGGGAGCCCCGTGGCCGCAGCGGGGAGAGTCCATCGCGGAGCGCCATCGACACGATGGCCTACGAGGAAGGGGAGATCCGCCGGGTCGCGCACGTCGCCTTCCGCTCGGCGCAGAGGCGCCAAGGACGGGTGACGTCCGTCGACAAGCGCAACGTGCTCGAGACCTCGCGCCTCTGGCGTGAGGTGGTGGAAGACGTCGCGAAGGAGTACCCGGACGTCACGGTCGAGCACCAGCTCGTCGACAGCATGGCGATGCTCCTCGTCCTGAAGCCCCACATGTTCGACGTGGTGCTCACGGAGAACATGTTCGGCGACATCCTCAGCGACGAACTGGGCGGCGTCGTGGGGAGCCTCGGCGTGATGGCGTCGGCGAGCCTTGGGGACGACGGTCCCGGTCTCTACGAACCGGTGCACGGCTCGGCGCCCGATATCGCAGGCAAGGACATGGCGAACCCCTTGGGTGCGATCCTCTCCCTTGCGATGCTCGCCGAGCACAGTCTCGACCTGCCGCTCTTGGCGCGGTCGATCGAGGGGGCCGTGAAGGAGGTCCTGCGGCAGGGGCTGCGCACCAAGGACATCTCGGACGGCAGCCAGGGCGAGAAGGTGATCGGGACGCGCGAGATGGGCGAGCGCGTCGCGGACGCCCTCGCGCAGAACCTGCACTCGCGCCAGGCGCTCAACGCGACCTACTTCTGAGCCCCATATTCGAGAGGAGGCGGACGATGATGGTCGAGAGCGGTGCGCGCACACTCTTGCAGTGCCTGCAAGAGGAGGGCGTCGAGGTAATCTTCGGGTATCCTGGCGGGGCGGTGCTGCCAATCTACGACGCGCTCTACGACTCTCCCATCCGCCATATCCTCGTGCGCCATGAGCAGGGGGCGGTGCACGCCGCGGACGGCTACGCCCGTGTCTCGGGACGGACCGGGGTCTGCCTCGCGACGTCGGGCCCAGGTGCGACGAACCTCGTCACGGGGCTTGCGACGGCCCAGATGGATTCCATCCCGCTGGTCGCGGTCACGGGTCAGGTGGCCAGGCCCCTGATCGGCACGGACGCCTTCCAGGAGGTCGACACGCTCGGTGTCACCCGGGCGATCACGAAGCACAGCTACCTCGTCGACGATGCGCGGGACATCCCGCGCATCGTCCACGAGGCCTATTACATCGCCCGCACCGGCCGTCCCGGCCCCGTACTGATCGACATCCCGAAGAATGTCGCGCTGCAGCGCGGGCCGTTCGAGCACCCGGCGGCCCCACCGGGCCGCCGCGGCTACCGCTTTTCGACCGAGCCGGAGGGGGCGGCGGTGGAAGCGGCCGCGCAGGCGATCGCCGCTGCGGAGCGCCCGCTCCTGATCGTCGGCGGAGGGGTGATCCACTCCGGTTCCGAGGAGTCCCTGCGCCGTCTGATGGCGGCGCTCGACGCGCCGGCCGCGAGCACCCTGATGGGGCTCGGAGCGGTTCATGGCACGGATCCCCGCCATCTCGGCCTACTCGGCATGCACGGCACCTACGCGGCAAACCGAGCGACGGCCCACGCCGACCTGATCATCGGTCTCGGGCTGCGCTTCGACGACCGCGTCACGGGATCCACCAAGCACTTCGCACCGAAGGCGAAGATCATCCACTTCGACATCGACGAGGCGGAGATCGAGAAGATCGTCCGCGTCGACTTCCCTGTCCTGGGGGACCTCCGCTACGCGTTGCCGGCCCTCGAGGCCGCGATCGCACGCAACCCGCAGACGGCCAGCGCCGCCGCGCGCAGCGCTTGGTGGGAGGAGATCCGGGAGTGGGAGGCTCACCAGGGCTGGACTGCCCTCACCCCGATGGAGCTCGGTGGGGAGAACGGGAGCCTCCTCAGGCCGCAGGCGGTCATTCAGGAGATCTACAAGGCGACGGACGGCGAGGCGGTCGTCGTCACGGACGTCGGCCAGCACCAGATGTGGACGGCGCTGCTCTACCCCTTTGCGAGGGCGCGCCAGTTCGTCACGTCAGGGGGACTCGGTACGATGGGCTTCGGCCTGCCGGCTGCGCTGGGGGCGCAGATGGCGAGGCCGGACGCCAGCGTCTGGCTCGTCTCCGGCGACGGCAGCATCCAGATGAACATCCAGGAGATGGCGACGGCGACGAACTACGGTCTCCCCGTGCGGGTGGTCGTCATCAACAACCACCAGCTTGGCATGGTCCGTCAGTGGCAGGAGCTCTTCCATCAGGAACGCTACAGCGCGGTGCACATGACGGACCTTCCGGACTACCGCCTGCTCGCCGAGGCCTACGGCTGGAAGGGCATGCGCGTCGAGACCGCCCAGGGCCTGCGCGAGGCCCTTTTGGACTGCGCGTCGGAACCAGGACCTGTCATCCTCGACGTCGTCGTCGAGCCGCAGGAGAACGTCTTCCCGATGGTGCCGGCAGGCGCGAGCCTGGCGGACGTCCTCCTAGAGAAGCCGCAGCCCGCCGAGAGGAGCTAATCCATGCGTTCAGACATGATCAAGCAGGGCGCCGACCGCGCACCGCATCGTGCGCTCCTGCGCGCCGCGGGCGTGAAACCCGTCGACTTCGGCAAACCCTTCATCGCCATCGCGAACTCCTACGTCGACATCGTCCCGGGCCACGTCCACCTGCAGGAGTTCGGCCGCATCGTCAAGGAGGCGGTGCGGGCCGCGGGCGGGGTCCCCTTCGAGTTCAACACGATCGGGGTGGACGACGGCATCGCGATGGGGCACATCGGAATGCGCTACTCGCTCCCCAGCCGTGAACTGATCGCGGATTCCGTGGAGACGATGGTGATGGCCCACTGGTTCGACGGCATGATCTGTATCCCGAACTGCGACAAGATCACCCCCGGCATGCTGATGGCGACGATGCGCCTCGACATCCCGACCATCTTCGTCTCCGGCGGTCCGATGGCCGCCGGGCGCACGGCGCAGGGCAAGGCGGTGGACCTGATCTCGGTCTTCGAGGGGGTCGGGGCGTACCGCAGCGGCCGCATGGCCGAGGAGCAGCTGGAGGAACTCGAGGCGATCGCGTGCCCGACCTGCGGATCGTGCTCCGGGATGTTCACCGCCAATTCGATGAACTGCCTCACGGAGGCCCTCGGCCTCGCACTCCCCGGAAACGGCACGATCCTTGCGAAGACAGAGCGGCGCGAAGACCTCGCGCGGCGTACGGCGCAGGCCGTCATCGAACTGGTGAAAAACGACCTCAGACCCTCCCGCATCGTTACCCAGGAGGCCCTCGACAACGCGTTTGCGCTTGACATGGCGATGGGCGGGTCGACGAACACGGTGCTGCACGGGATGGCGATCGCCAAGGAGGGCAACATCGACTACCCCCTCAGCCGCATCGACGACCTCTCGCGGAGGACGCCGAACATCTGCCGCGTCAGTCCAGCGTCCGAGTGGCACCTCGAGGATGTCGACCGCGCCGGCGGTGTGTCCGCCATCTTAAAGGAACTAAGTGCTGTCCCGGGGCTCTTGTGCATGGACGCCATGACCGTCTCCGGCAAGACGCTGAAGGAGACGCTCGCTGGAGTAAAGACCCTCGACCGGGACGTGATCCGGCCTACGAGCGATCCGCACGACGTGGAGGGCGGCCTTGCCGTCCTCTACGGCAACCTCGCCCCACGGGGCGCAGTCCTGAAGGTGGCCGCCGTCGATCCTGAGGTGAAGGGCCACCGCGGCCCCGCCGTGATCTTCGAATCTCAGGAGGAGGCGGGACGGGGGATCGAGGAGGGGATGGTCAAGGCGGGAGATGTCGTCGTGATCCGCTACGAGGGGCCGCGGGGCGGACCCGGGATGCCGGAGATGCTTGCGCCGACGTCTGCACTGCAGGGGATGGGGCTCGGCAAGGAAGTCGCCCTCATTACCGATGGGCGGTTCTCCGGCGGCACCCGCGGCATATGCCTTGGCCATATCTCGCCGGAGGCGGCGGAGGGCGGACCCCTCGCCTTCGTCGAGCCGGGGGACATCATCGAAGTGGACATCGCGTCGCGGCAGCTGACGCTGGAAGTGCCGGAAGAGGAGATTGAACGGCGGCGTGCCGCTTGGCAGGCGCCTCCCTCGCGGGCGAAGGGCGGATACTTGCGCCGCTATGCGCGAGACGTGACCTCTGCCGACCACGGAGCGGTGCTGCGCTAAAGGCGCCCGCGGCGCCGCAGCTGAACGGGCATCCGAGCATGATGCGGCACCCAGGAGAGGGGGTGGTGCAGGGGACTGGTATACGCGGCCGTATGCCGCGGCCGCCGCAGGCTGTGGGTTAGGGCATCCAGGGTACGCGGAAGATTCCGCCGTGGGAGGGTATCTATTTGAGCACGAAGTCCGGGAGTCTCGACCGCAACGCGCTTGGCATCTGGCCCGTCGCCTTTCAGAGCGTCACCTTCATGGCGCCCGGCGCCGCGGTGGCCTATTCCATCTATATTTCCGCGCAGTATGCGGGGGCGGCGCTCTCGCTCTCCGTCATTCTCGCGCTGATCGGCGCGCTCTTCACCGCGATCTCGATCGGGGAGCTGGCGCGCGCCATCCCATCGGCCGGCAGCTTCTACACCTATACGAGCCGAGCGCTCGGCACAGGCCCAGGCTTCGTCGTCGGCTGGTCCTACGCGTTCGTCCAGCTTCTCACCGCGCCGATGCTCTACCTGATCTTCGGATTCTTCGTGTCGAACATCATTCAGCAGTACCTGCACATCGACACCTCCTGGGCGATCTGGGTGGTCTTCGCCGTCGCGCTCGTCACCTACCTCACCTACCGCAGCGTGCGCACCTCGGCGCGGACGGGCATGTGGCTCGGGGCGTTCGAGGTGGTTGTCTTCACGGCGCTTGCGATCACCTTGATCGTGATCGCCGGGAAGTCCAATACGGTTGCCGTCTTCAACCCGCACCTCTCGCTCGTGCACACAGGCGGCGGCTGGGCGGGCGTCTTCCAAGGCATGATCTACTGCATCCAGGCGTTCGTCGGCTTCGAGGCCGCCGTCGCGCTCTCCGAGGAGACCGGCGACCCGCGCAACGTGACGAAGGCGGTCGTCGCCGCGACGGCCCTGATCGGCATCTTCTATGTCTTGACGACCTACGCCGGTACCGTCGGCTGGGGTCTTAGCAGGATGTCGAGCTTCTTCCAGAACCCGGACCCCTGGCACGTGCTCGCGTCCCATGCCTGGGGCATCGGCTGGATCATCGTCTTCCTCGCCGTGATGAACTCGTTTATCGCGAACACGAACGCCTCCTCGACGTCCGCGACCCGCGTGCTCTTCGCCATGGGCCGCACGGGCGCGCTGCCACGCGCCTTGGCGACCGTGCACCCGGTGTTCCGCTCCCCCAAGGTGGCCGTCCTGACGCAAGCGGTGGTGTCCATCGTCGTCGCGCTTCTGCTCGGCATGGCGATCCAGCCCTTGAACGGCTACGTCATGCTGGGCACGCTCGTCACGGTGACGATGATTGCGATCTACCTCATCACCAACATCACCTGCATCGTCCACTACAGCACGGAAGGCAAAGCGCAGCGCTCTGTGTTCAAGCACATCGTCGCGCCGATCGTCGGGATTGCCTTCTTCGTGCCGCCGCTCTTCGCGTCCGTCTACCCGGTCCCGAACTACCCGGCGAACCTCGCCGCGCCGATGATTCTCGCCTGGGCCGTCATCGGCACGATCGTCTACTTCTTCCTTAAAACACGCCGGCCGGAGGCCGTACAGGCCGCCCGCCGGGTGTTCGTCGAGGGGGACTGACATGAAGGCACTCACTCCCGAGAGCCACGTCTTCTCCTTCCGGTCGAGCCACGAAGCAGCAATGCGCATGGATCCAGGCCAGGACCTCGAGATCGAGACGCTCGATTGCTTCTCGAACCAGATCGTCTCGGAAGAGCAGACGATCGGCGACATCGACCTCGGGCGGGTGAACCCGACGACGGGACCGGTCTATGTGGACGGCGCCAGACCAGGCGACCTCCTCAGGGTCTCGATCGAGGACATCCGCACCCGCGATTGGGGCATCGTCTGCACGCTGCCGGAGATCGGGGTGCTGCAGCACACGCTGGACGGGCGAGCCCGCACGCGGCGTCTTCCAATCAAGGACGGGCAGGTGACCTTCAAGGACTTCGAGTTCCCCAGCCTGCCGATGATCGGCGTGATCGGGGTCGCACCGGCTGAGGGCGAGGTCGTGAACGGCCAGCCGGGCGACCATGGCGGCAACATGGATAACCACCTGATCACGGCTGGAAGCCGCGTCTACTTCCCCGTGCAGGTGCCGGGCGCACTCTTCGCGCTGGGGGATCTCCACGCCAGCATGGGCGATGGGGAGATCTGCGGCACGGGTGTCGAGACGGCGGGGACCGTCCGCCTGCGGCTGGATGTCGGGGAACGGCCCGCTGCGCTCGACTTGCCGCTTGTCGAGACGGACGACGCCTGGTGGGTCGTCGCCTCGGCGGACGAGCTGGATGAGGCGATAGAGAAGGCGAGCCGCAGCATGCAGCGCCTCCTGATGCAGGCATGGGGGCTCGACGAGGTAGACGCCTTCCTCTACCAATCCATCCAGGGTGACCTCCACATCTGCCAGTACTGCAAGCCGTCCCCCTTCCGTGTGGTAGTGCGCTTCGGCATCCGCAAGGTGAACGGCCGCCCGCCGATCGTTCCGGTGCGGTGACGACTGCTGTAGAGAAGGAGCCTCGACGCTGCCCAAGGGGAAGGCCGCCTCATGTAAGGCGGCCTTCCCCTTGGGTTCAAGCAGGTAACTTCGCTGTACTACGCCGCCAGCGCGGCAAGAAGGTTGATCGCTCCGGCATCGAGGAGCTTCTGGTAGGGTCTCGTTCAACTCGGCCTCAGGAGGGGCCCAAAGGACAACGCAGTCCCGTGCCCGCCGGCATAGAAACGCAGCTATTAGACGAAGTCCCTGAGTTGCCGGAAGCTTCGCGCGAAGGCCTCCTCGGTGCGCTGCAGGGTCTCCTGATCGTGCACCAAGGAGAGGGAGAAGCGGTTGAGCGGCTTCGAGAAGATTCCATTCTCCATCAGGAGGAAGTCGAGCGCGAGACGCCGCTCCTTGTCGGCACTGATGCGGGAGCGGTAGTCCGTGACGTCCTGCGTGGTGAACAGCAGATCGAAGACAGCGCCGACGCCCACCGTCCGCACGTCGTACCCTTCCGCCCGCCCGATCTCCTCGATGCTCCTGCGCAGGCGTTCGGTCGCATGGAGGATGCCCTCGAAGACGCCGGGCCGTTGCAGGATCTCGAGCGTCGCGAGACCTGCAGCGACGGACATGGGGTTGCCGTTGAAGGTGCCGCTGTGGAAGACGATGCCCGCGTCCCCACCCTCCCGCAAAGGGGAGGTGAGCTCGAGGATCTCGCGCCTGCCGCCGACTGCGCCGATCGGCAGGCCGCCGCCGAGGATCTTGCCGAGCGCCGTGAGGTCGGCTTGCACGCCGTAGTACTCCTGCGCGCCGCCGAGGCGCACCCGAAAGCCCGTCTTCACCTCGTCGAAGACGAGCACCATGCCGAGCCGCGTCGTGAGATCCCGCAGGCTCTGCAGGAAGACGGGGTCCGCCGGCACAAAGCCGGCCTCCATCGGCTCGAGCACGACGACCCCGACCCGGCCCGCGTTGGCGGTGAGGATGGCCTCACATGCGTTGTAGTCGTTGAAGGGCAGAACGATCGTGTGCTCCGCGAAGTGGTCTGGAAGGCCCAGGGATCCCGGCACGGAGCGGGGCCGCGTCGCAGGGCCGGCCTGCGCGGGGTTGGGACTCACGCTGATCAGGACCTGTTCGTGTCCGCCGTGGTAGTGGCCCTCGAATTTGGCGACGACGTCCCGTCCCGTGGCGGCGAGCCCGAGCCGTACCGCGAGCAGCGTCGCCTCGAGGCCGGAGTTGGTGAAGCGGAGTTCCTCGACGCTCGGGTAGAGGGAGCGGACGACGTCCGCGAGGCGCACCTCGAGCGGGCTCGAGAGCCCGAAGGCGCTCGTGCCGAATTCCTCCCAGACGCGCCGCGTGGCCTCGACGACGGCGGGGTGCCCGTGGCCGAGCATCAGGGCGCCGAAGGAGAGCAGGTAGTCGATGTACTCATGGCCGTCGACGTCCCGCATGATCGGGCCCTTCGCGTGGTCGAAGGTCAGGGGGTAGGGGCTGTAGTGCTTGATGCTGCCTTCGACGCCGCCTGGGATGATTCGGCGCGCATCGTCGAACAGCCGCTTCGATTCGGGCGTACGGGTCTCATACCGCTGCGTCAGCCTTACGTTCATCGCTTTACCCTCGCATTGGGGGCCCTGCCGGGGGCAGGGCCCATCCTGTACTTGCGTCTACTCGCGCTCCCGCGCCATGGCCTTGATGTCGCCTGCGCCCCAGTCCGGCTTGCGCGCCAGGTAGAGGGCGTAGTAGATCAGGCCTGCGGCGAGGATCGCCAACATGGAGAGGATCTCTCCCGGGGTCTGCTGCGTCAAGACGATGATGCTGCCGGCAAGGCTGACGAGCACCATTACCGGCCAGATCGGCATCCTGTACGGCCGCTCGAGGCTTCTGTCCCGGAACCGGCTCACGACGGTGGCGATCGCGACGATCAGGTAGAGGAAGACGAGGTCGACGCCGATGAAGGTGATCGAGTTGGCGAGGCTCGAGAAGATGTCGAGGATGATGCCCAGCACCACCACGACGGCGATCGAGACGACGGGCGTGCCGGAGGACGGCCACACGTAGGCGAGGCTCCTAGAGATTGCAGCGGGCCACGCCTGGTCACGGCCGGAGGCGTAGAGGATGCGGCTGAACTGCATGACCTCCGTTAGCGTCGCGTTGAAGATGGCGATCACGGCGCCGATCTCGATGATCGTGACGCCCGCGTTCCCCAGCACCGTGGTGCCGAAGAGATTGATCGGATTCTGGCTGTGGATGAGCGCTGTGGCCGGCACCGCGAGCAGCATGCCGACGATCGGCAGGATCTCCAGGATGATCACGATGGTCGCGGCCCGCACCGCCCCGAGCCCGATCTGCCGCGAACTCCCGAGGGTCTCCTCGGAGAAGTTCAGAGCGGAGTCGAAGCCGTTGTAGCCGAAGAGCCCGATCGCGACGGCACCCAGTACCGCCCCGAAACCGACCGGACCCACGGTCTTCCCTATCACCGCGGTGTTCGCAAAGAGGGATGTGCCCTGCTGGATGTGCGCGAGCCCCGCGACCGTCAACACGATTAGCACCGCGGCCTCGATCCCGACGAAGACGAAGGCGGAGAGTCCGCTCGCACGGATTCCCGAAATCGCAAGGAGGCCGCTCAGCGCCATGAAGATGATCGCCCAGGCGACGACCGGGATGGCTGGGACGAGGAGGTTCGCGTAGGTCGCGGCGCCGAGCGCCACGACCGCCGGGATGAAGACCGCCTGCACGAGGTAGACGAGCAGCGTCATGAATCCCATCGGCTTGCCCAGCACCTTGAGCCCGACCGAGTAGAGCCCCCCGGCCAGGGGGTAAATCGATCCGAGCTCGCTGTAGATGTAGGCGAGCGCCAGCGCGATCACTGCGCTGATGATGTACTCCGGGAGGAGGTACGTGCCTAGGCTCGAGATCAGGACGGGTACGTTGATGAAGGTCGCAGCGATGGGGGAGACGCAGCCGACCGCGATGCCCACGGTGATGACCGCGCCGAGAGCGCGCCGCAGCGGGGACCGATAGCCAAGCCCTTCCACGGCCCTCGAGGCATCGACGTTCGTCGGAACCTGGTGGCTCATTGCAATCCTCCTTCTTGATGCGGGATGTGGCGGATCCGCAGCCTTCCCTCCATCGTCACCCCCTCTCCTACAGCGCGTTCTGCCGCAGAACCCCGAGGGCTTCCTCGACGGGAAACCCGTGCAGCGCGTGCCCGTCGCGGCCGGTGGTCGTCGTGCCGGCCACGAGGGCGTTGAGGCAGGCCTCCTCCGAGGCTTCCGTCGCGGCCTCAAAGAGGAGGTCGATCGGCGACCCGCGCTGCCAGAACTGGCCTTCGATGAGGCGCTGCACCGTTACCGGCGAAGAGTGGTCCCGGCGCACGCGGTGGGCGGTGGAGAACGCGATGAAGGCCTCGCCGCTGCCGTCGTTGCCGACGGAACCGCAGCGCACGAGCCCGAAGCCGACGCGCTTCGCCATGCGGCGGAGCTGGCTTGGGCCGAGCGGGGCGTCGGTCGCCAGGACGCCGACGCAGGAGCCCTCCGGTGAGCGCCCGGCGAGAGGGTCCGCAAGGTGTTCCCCGATCGGGAACCCGCGCAGGAGGAGCTGCTGGCGCTGCCCGAAGTTCGTGTTGAGGATGACGCCAATGGTGTAGGTCTGGCCGTAGGCCGTGACGACGCGGGATGCTGTCCCGATGCCGCCCTTCCAACCGAAGAGCTGCATGCCGGTGCCTGCGCCCACGCCGCCCTCCTCCACCGGGCCGCCCTGCGCCGACTGAAGGCACGCCAGCACGTCTTCCACCTGCAGGGGGAAGGAGCGGTTGTCGCTCAGGTAGTTGTCGTCGCATTCCATCACGACGGGAATGAGGTTTCCGTCGGCGCTGGCCTCGGGGTAGCGGGAGATGAAATGTTGCACTACGGCCTCGTAGGCGACGCCTAGTGACCGCGTGCTGGCGAAGACGACCGGAGAGCATAGGAGACCCCACTCGTCGATGATTGCCTGCCCCGTGTTCACCGTGTCCCCGTTCAGCACATCGACTCCTGCGAAGACGCGCTCGTGGAAGGGGTCGCCGTCGTGCGCGAAGATCGCGGTGGCGCCGGTGCGCATGCGCTCACCGCGGATCACGGTGGAATGTCCTACCCGTACGCCAGGCACGTCGGTGATCGCACCCAGCGGCCCGCTGGACAGCCGCCACGTGGCCAAACCGTAATCGCGCGCCCGTTTGCGTCCCGCCATCGCGATCGCCCCCATATAGACCATATTGAACCGATGTGATCGTGCGAAACGCACCCCTTGGAAATGCCGTGCGCCCCGTTGATCGGCAGGCCTCGCGACATCTGCCCCGATGGCGCGGCAGGCCTACTCGCCGCGCTCCTCCGTGTCCTCGCCCCACATCCTTTCGTAGACGCCGAACGATGCCCAGAGTTCCTCCATCGCCAGGAGCTCGCCGACACTGTCGGCGGGGAGGCGGTTCATCAGGAGACGGATCAGCGCTTGCGCCATCGCCAGCGGCGCGACCAGGGAGTCGACGGGCGAGGCCGCCTGGGTCGGCGTGAGGAGGACGAGGTTCGCGGACAGCGCGAGCGGCGAGGCGAGATGGTCCGTGATCGCGAGGACGGGCACACCGCGGCCGTACAGGTAGCGGACGGCCTTGACCGTGAACGACGTGTAGCGGCTGAACCCGACCCCGATGGCGACATCCTCGGGCCCCATGCGGCCAAGGAGATCGATCGTGCCGGGATCGCCGCGGAACATGCGGACGGGCTTGCCGAGCATGTTGAGGTACGTCTCGAGGTAGACCCCGATCGCCGCGGAGCTGCGCGCGGCCACCAGAGCCACCGTCCGCGCACCCGTGATCAGCGTCGCTGCCTGTTCGAGCGCATCGGAGGACACCTGCGTGGCCAAGAGCTCGAGGTTCTGGACATCTTCCTGCAGCGCGCGGCCGTACTCGTCCACACCCGCCTGCCGGCTTCGGGAGAGGCGCTCGCCGGTGCGCAGGCGGCTGCGTGCGATCGCCTGCAGCTCGCGCACGAACGCGGGGTAGCCGGAGTAGCCGAGCGCGACCGTGAACCGCGTCACGGTCGACTCGCTGACGCCCGCATTTGCAGCGAGTTCCGCACTGCTCCAGAAGGCCGCTTCCAGGGGCTTGCCGAGCACTGCCGCGGCGAGGCGCCGGTGGGAGGCGCTGAGTCGACCGTACTGCTCGGTCAGCCTGCGAAGCGTCAGCGGCATTGCGGCGTCGCCCGCCTCGGTCGCGTGACGGATTGGGGGTACTGGCGAGCGCTTCTCGGAGTGCTTCACGAACCATTCCTCCGATGCAGTCCGTCATAGGGCCCTGCCACGGCGCTGGTAAGGAGGCTTCATGCGACCCGCCCCAGGGATTGGGAGCAGCGGAGCGAGGGGCATGGTTCCAAGGTCCACTTTGAAAGTAGACTTGCACACACTCGCAGAATTGGCAAGGAAATTTTCACGAAGGGGTCGAGCTGACCCGCAACGCGGTGCCGCGTTCGGCGGACACCGCGGGAGTGATCGGGCTGGAACCGGGTGAGGGCGAGGTCGTGAACGGCCAACGGGCGATCACGGCGGCAACCTGGATAACCACCTGATCACCGCCGGGAGCCGTTCACCTCCCCGTGCACGCGGCGGGCGCACGATTCGCACTGCCAATCTCCACGCCCGCATCTGAGGTGGGCTCGCCCACACGGAAAAGGAGAACGCCTCCGTCGCGAGGGCGTTCTCCCTTTGCACTCCGCCGGGTGCCAGCGGTTGCTGCGGTGCGCCATCTCTCGCGCAAAGTGGCTTGTGCGCGGGTGAACATCCGACAGGATAACCGAAGCCGGCCACTCATTTTCATACAATCTTGCGGTTGTGGCACGCGACCGCGATGCGCCACCCTAAATACCAGATCGCGCAGATCCGGCTTCTCCGCCCAACTGGTCGGGCACATCCGGACTGCCGGTGGAAAGCGGGTGATCGCGATCGCAGTCCTCGCGGTGTCGGCAGACGAGATCCGCCGCCTCGTGCCGCTGTCGCACGAGGTTGTGGAGGCGGTGGAGGAGGGATTTCGGCGGATCGCGGCGGGAGCCGTCGAAACGCCGCCGATTCAGCGCCTCGACGTGCCGGAGCACCAGGGCGAGGTCGACGTCAAGACGGCGTACGTGCGCGGCTGGGACAGCTTCGCCGTGAAGATCTCCTCGGGGTTTTTCGGCAATCGGGCGCAGGGGCTCCCCACCGGCAACGGCCTCATGGTGTTGTTCGACTCCCGAACAGGAGTTCCAAAGGCAGTCCTCCTCGACGGAGGGCATCTCACGACGCTGCGGACGGCCGCAGCCGGCGCCGTGGCAGCGAAGCACCTCGCGCGCAAAGATGCGCTAACGCTCGGGCTTGTCGGCGCCGGCGAACAGGCCCTCTACCAGGCGCTGGCGCTCCACCTCGTGCGCCCGTTCGAGCGGGTCCTCATCTTCAGCCGCAGCGCAGAGGGTGCGCGGACCTGCGCCGGAGAGATCACGAAAACGCTCGGCGTGCCCGCTGCTGTCCTTACGGACCTCGAGCGACTTGTCCGGGAGAGCGACATCCTGGTCACTGCGACGCCCTCCCAAGAACCCCTCATCCAGGCCGTCTGGCTCCACCCGGGGCTGCATATCACGGCCATCGGGTCCGACGCGCCGCGCAAGCGCGAACTCGAACCTTCTGTGCTCCATGAGGCCGACCTCGTCGCCTGCGACGTCCTAGAACAAAGCCTGCGGCTCGGGGAATGCCACCACGCGGTAGACGCGGGTCTCCTCGCCCCAGGCCGCATCGTCGAACTGGGCACGATCGCAGCGGGCCAGCGGCCAGGGCGAACGGACCCGGCGCAGGTCACGGTCTGCGACCTCACCGGCACCGGAGTGCAGGACACGGCGATCGCGCGGCTCGCGTACAGTCTGGCCCTGCAGGCGGGGGCCGGGACACAGATCTAGGACTCTTAATCATCAGTACGATCCGAATCGGTTTTTGGAGGCAGATCCATGGCTGACGAGCGGGACCTTCCTACGGCGCACCAGGGAACGATGGCGGTCTGGGCAGGCGAGGAACAGTACCTCATGCAGGGAGCGACCCAGGTTCCCGTCGTGCACAGCGTGTCCTTCGGCTACCGCGACCTCGACGAGTGGTACGAGGTGGCGCTCGGGCAGCGGGCCGGCCATATCTACGGGCGCAACACGAACCCGACCGTCCAGGTGCTGGAGGAGAAGCTGCGCCTTTTGGAGGGAGCCGAGGCCGCAACGAGCTTCTCGACCGGCATGGCCGCCATCAGCAGCACCCTCTTTACGCTGCTCTCGCCCGGCGACCGCGTCGTGTCGATCAAGGACACCTACGGCGGGACGAGCAAGATCTTCCTCGAATTCCTGCCGCGCTTCCAGATCGACGTGGCCCTCTGCGACACGGGCGACTTCGACGCCATCGAGCGGGAGGTCGCGAAGGGCTGCAAGATCCTCTACCTCGAGACGCCCACGAACCCGACCCTCAAGGTTCTGGACCTGCCGCGCCTCATCTCTTGCGCGCACCGCCATGGGGCTCTCGCGATCGTCGACAACACGTTCGCCACTCCGGTGAACCAGAGCCCGCTCAGCATGGGTGCAGACCTCGTGGTCCACAGTGCGACGAAGTTCCTCGGCGGCCACGCCGATGCGCTGGGCGGCCTCCTCTGCGGACGCAAGGACCTCGTGGCGGAGGTCTACCACTTCCGCGAGATCAACGGCGCGACGCTGCACCCCGAAGCGGCCTACCTCATCCTGCGGGGCCTGAAGACGCTCTCTCTGCGCGTCAAGCAGCAGAACCAGAGCGCCCTGCGCATCGCGCGGTTCCTTGAGGCCCACCCCGAGATCGACGAGGTATTCTACCCCGGGCTCGAGAGCCACCCGCACCACGATGTCGCGGCGCGGCAGATGCGCGGCTTCGGCGGAGTGATGTCCTTTTCTCTGAGGGGCGGCTTCGACGCAGTGCGGGCCTTTCTGCCGAAGCTCCGATTCGCGCACCTCGCCGCGAACCTCGGGTGCGTCGAGACGGTCGCCGGGCCGCCCCGCACGACGAGCCACGTGGAGCTCACCGAAGAGGGCCGGGCCTCGCTCGGCATCCCCGAGAGCCTTGTGCGCTACTCCGTGGGCATCGAGGAGACCGAAGACCTGATCGCAGACCTCGACCAGGCGCTACGCGGCGCCGCGGAAGTCAGGCGCAGCGGCAAGAGCGTGGCCTCGCGCTGAGAGGAGGGCTCGAGATGACGGGTCCGAAGTCCGCCGTGCACAGCGCGGCGCAGGGACTGCAGGAGGAGATGCGGGCGTGGCGCCGCCACCTCCACGCCCGGCCCGAGGTCGCATTCGAGGAGCATGAGACCTCGGACTTCATCGCGGCGCAGCTGGAGCGCCTGGGAGCCTTCCAACTCCGCCGCGGCGTGGGCGGCACCGGGGTGGTCGCGGACCTCCGTCGCGGCGCGGGTCCGCTGGTGGCCCTGCGAGCCGACATGGACGCCCTGCCGATCGAGGAGCGGAGCGGCGTTGCGTTCCCTTCCCAGCATCCGGGCAGGATGCACGCCTGTGGCCACGACGGACACATGGCGATGCTGCTGGGCGCAGCGGACATCTTGACGCAGCTGTTCGCGGAGGGGAGTCTCGCGGGCGGGGTGCGCCTCATCTTCCAGCCGGCCGAGGAGGCGGCGGACGCCCAGGGCCGCACCGGGGCTGCCCGCATGTTGGAGGAAGGGGTACTCGAGGGCGTGAGCCTCGCGCTCGCGCTGCACGTAAACCCCTACGAGCCGACGGGGGTCGTGCAGCTGGCGGACGGCTACGCCATGGCGAGCGTCGACACCTTCGAGGGCGTGATCGTGGGGCGGGGCGGCCACGGCGCCTACCCTGACCTGGCGGTCGACCCGATCTGGCTGCTTGCGCCGGTCTTGACGGCGCTGCACGGCATTGTCTCCCGGCGGGTGTCGCCGCTCGAGACCGCTGTCGTCACCGTCGGCAGGGTTGCTGGCGGCACGGCGCCCAACGTCATTCCGGCCGAGGTGACGCTCGAGGGGACCATGCGCGCCTACGACCCACGCATCCGCGCGCTCCTCGAGACCGAGGTGGAGCGGGCCTTCTCGCTGGTGCGCAGCCTTGGGGGCGACTACCGCCTGCGCTTCATCCACGAGAGTCCTGCGCTCAGGAACGCCCCCGACGTGAACCGGCTGTATGTCCAGGCGCTCTCCGCCCTTCCAAAGGAGACCCGCATCCACCTTGCGCCTTTCGGCCTCGGCGGCGAGGACTTCGCCTTCATCGCGGAGGCCGTTCCGGCAGCGATGGCGTTCCTGGGCTGCCGCCCGGAGGGGAGGCCCCCTGCGGGACTCCATACGCCCGAATTCGACCTGGACGAGCGCTGTCTGCCGATCGGCGCGGCGCTGCTCGCAGAATCTGCGCGCCAGGTGCTCACCGGGGAGTTTCCACTGCCATCCGGCCCAAGGGGAGGTGCCGTCAGTCATGCCTAAGCTCGCACTGATCGGATTCGGCGGCGTCGGACAAGCCTTCGCGGAGATCGTCGGCGAGCGGCAGGAAGAGATTGCGCGCCGCTTCGGGCTCGACCTCACGATCGTCGCCGTCGCGGACCCTGTGAAGGGCTCGCTCTTCCGGGACGAGGGTCTCGAGCCCGCCGTGCTGGTTGCCGCAGCGCAGGGCGCCGCACTGCTTGCGGGCTATCCCGAGCAGCCCGGCCTCGTGCGCGGCCTCGACAGCCTCACTACGATCCGGGAGAGCTCCGCCGACGTGATCCTGGAGCTCTCGCCGACGCTGGCGGACGGGCAGCCGGCCATCGAGCACTGCGAGGCGGCCTTCGCCCACGGCCTTCACGTGATCACCTCGAACAAGGGCCCGGTCGTCCTGCGCTACCGGGAGCTCTTCGCGAAGGCGCAAGAAGCCGGGGTGGAGTTCGGCATCGAGGGCACGGTGATGAGCGGCACGCCGTCCTTGGACCTTGGCCGCGCGGCGCTCGCCGGCAATCGCATCCTTGCGGTCCGCGGCATCCTGAACGGCACCACGAACTACATCCTGACCCGTATGGAAGAGGGCCTCGAGTACGAAGACGCGCTCCGGGAGGCGCAGGGGCTCGGTTACGCCGAAGCGGACCCGGCGGGCGACGTCGAGGGCTTCGACGCCCTCTACAAGGTCGTGATCCTGGCGGCGCACGTTCTCGGAGAGCAGGTCGCGCCGCAGGACGTCGCGCGGGAGGGCATCTCGCAGCTGACGCGCGCGGAGGTGGCCGCCGCCGCTCGGGAGGGGCGCCACTGGAAGCTGATTGCGCAGCTCGAGCGCACAGAGGCAGGCCTTAGGGCCTCCGTCGGGCCGGTGCTCCTGCCCGCGGACGACCCGCTGGGGAGCGTGCGCGGCGCGACGAACGCGATCACATACACCTGCGACCTCCTCGGGCCCGTCACACTGATCGGCGCTGGCGCCGGCCGGCGCGAGACGGCGTTCGCGCTCCTCCATGACCTGATCCGTATCGGACGCAGCACTACCTCGGTTGGGAGGCGACCCGCGTGATCGACATCTTCACGTCGGAGAGAAAGCTCCTGATCGGCGGCGAGTGGACCCTGAGCGACGAGACCTTCGAGGTCACGGACCCACAGGACGGCTCCATCCTCACCCGCCTGCCCGCGGCAAGCGTCGCACAGATGGACGCCGCGATCGAGGGCGCGAAGCAGGGGGCGCAAGTGGCGCGGGCGCTGCCGGTGCACCAGCGCAAGGCCATCCTCCAGCGTACGGCCCAGCTCGTCGCGGAGCGGGCGGAGCAGTACGCCGGGATCCTCAGCCGGGACTGCAGCAAGACGATCCGGGAGGCCCGCGCCGAGCTGCGGCGCGCCGCGGACACATTGCAACTGAGCGCGGAGGAGGCCTCGCGCGGCCACGGCGAGACGATTCCCTTCGACCAGCGCCCGGGTGCCGAGCGGCGGATCGGCTACTACGATCGGTTCCCGCTCGGCATCATCGGGGCGATCACCCCGTTCAACGATCCCTTGAACCTCGTGGCGCACAAGCTCGGGCCGGCGATCGCGACGGGCAACGCCGTCGTCCTCAAACCCTCGAGCGTCGCGCCCCTGGGCGCGCTCCTGCTGGTGGAGACCCTCCTCGAAGCGGGGCTGCCGCCGCAGGTGGTGTCGCTCGTCACCGGAAGCGGCAGCGTGCTCGGGGACCGGCTCGTGACGCACCCCGACGTCGCGATGATCTCCTTCACCGGCGGACTGGAGACCGGGCTGTCGATCACCCGCAGGGCCGGAATCAAGAAGCTCGCGATGGAGCTCGGCTCCAACTCTCCGACGATCGTCCTGCGCGACGCGGATCTCGAGCGCGCGGTGGAGGCGATCCTCAGCGGCGCCTTCGGCAACGCGGGCCAGAACTGTCTTGGGGTGCAGCGCGTCATCCTCGAGGACGAGGTCGCGGACGAGTTCACCGAACGCTTCCTCGCACGGGTGCGGGACATCAAGGTCGGGGACAAGCGGTCGGAGGAGACGGACATGGGGCCGATGATCTCGGGGCGCGAGGCCATGCGGGTTGAGGGTCGGGTAAGCGAGGCGGTCTCCCTCGGCGCGCGCCTGCTCGCGGGCGGGCGCCGTCAGGGGGCGTTTTACGACCCGACGGTGCTTCGAGACGTCCCACAGGGCTGCAGCCTGGATCGCGAGGAGATTTACGGGCCTGTCGTCTCCCTCTACCGGGTGCGGGATCCGGAGGAGGCGGTGCGCAAGGCGAACGACTCCCCATACGGCCTGCAGGCCGGCGTCTTCACCAGGGACATCGACCTCGCCTTCCGTTGCGTGCAGGGCCTCGAGATGGGGGGGGTGATGATCAACGACAGCAGCGATTTCCGAGTCGACGCCATGCCCTTCGGGGGCGTGAAGGGGAGCGGCCTCGGGCGAGAGGGCATCCGCTACGCAGCCGAGGCGATGACCGAGACCAAGGTGGTTTGTCTCAATCTGGCTTGATTGCCGGGCGGCCGATCCGTGCGCCCCGCCTCACGAAGGCGCAGGGCCGGCAAGCCGGGACGTGGGGGAGGGAAAGTCACTTGAGAATGAGATGGGCTGCACCGGCGCTCACTGCACTGGGGATCAGCGCGCTGCTAGCGGGCTGCGGCTCGACGACAGCGGCCAGCAGCGGTCCGAACGATCTCCTGGCCCAGGTGCAGAGCACGCATAAACTGACGATCGCGGAGTCGGCGTTCGCGCCCGAGGACTTCCAGGACCCGACCACCAAGCAGTGGACCGGCTACGACGTCGACATCCTGCGCGGCTTCGCGAAGTCCCTCGGCGCAACGCTGTCGATCACATCCATGCCGTTCGCGGCGTCGATCCAGGCGGTCGCGGACAAGCGCGCGGCCCTGACGATCGACATCTACTGGAACGCGGACCGCGCCAAGGTGATCGGCTTCAGCCGACCCATGCTCAACTACAACGACGTCGTCGCGGTGAACAGCACGCACCCGACGGTCTCCGGCACCTCGGTCGCCGACCTCACGGGCAAGAAGATCGCCGTCGTCATCGGCTCCGCCGAGGTTGCGGAGGCCAATGCTGTTCCGAACGCGCAGATCACCCAGTACAACTCCGTCGGTGAATCCTTCCTCGCGCTCTCGAGCGGCAGGGTCGACGCCGACTTCGAGCCGGGTGTCGATGTCCCGTGGGCCAAGCACAGCAATCCATCCCTGAACATCAAGATCCTCGGGGCAGTGCCTGCATCGATCTCGCCGCCGCTCGCGAGCCTCAGGGGCTACTACGGCGTGCCGAAGGGCAAGTACAGCGCGCGCTTCCTGCAGAAGCTCAACGCCTACCTGAAGACGATCGCCTGCAACGGCACAGAGCAGCAGATCCTAAACAAGTACGGGATGACGAGCAAGGTGTTCCTCGCGGGTATCTGCTCAGCCCCGAACACCTACAGCGGCGGGTCGTAAGCGGCGGGTCCTTCGGCGGGGAGCCGGCAGGAGCCGGGTCCTCCCGCCCGGACCCAGGATGAGGTGGTGGCATAGTGAGCTTCCTGCATCTTTGGGCGCAGAACCTGCCGGCGTTCTGGCAAGGGGTTGAGATGACACTGGAGCTGACGGCGCTCGCGCTCCTCCTGGCGGTCGCCTTCGGCTTCGTACTGGCCCTGATGCGCCTATCGAGGCTACGCCTGCTGAGCTTGGTCGCGACAATCTACATCGAGGTAGTCCGGGCCATCCCGGTGCTCGTCCTGCTGTTCGTGGCGTACTACTCCCTGGGCCAGATCGGGATCCAGATGTCGGGCTTCACGGCGGCTGTGATCACGCTCGGGGTGTACTACGCCACGCTCTACGGCGAGATCTTCCGCGGCGGTATCGAGGGCGTCCAGTACGGCCAGCGGGAGGCGGCGGAGGCGCTCGGAATGGGGAGCCAGGCGATCATGCGCCGCATCGTGCTGCCGCAGGCCTTCCTCGCGATCCTGCCGCCTGCGACGAACGAGCTCGCGGACCTGATCAAGGACACGTCGCTCGTCGTGACGATCGGCGTCGCGGACCTGATGTTCCAGGCCTACCAGGCGTCCGCCGCCAACTTCCACCCCATGGACATGTTCCTGCTGGCAGGGATCATGTACTTCGTCTTCTACCTGGTTCTCTCTCAATTTTTGACGAGGTGGGAGACCAATGTCCAACGACGTCGCGGTTGACGTACGCGGCCTGAGCAAGCACTTCGGCGATCGGGTGATCTTCAAGGACGTCTCGCTTCAAGTCCGCAAGAGCGAAGTCGTCGCCATCATCGGGCCGAGCGGCGTCGGGAAGAGCACGTTCATCCGCTGCATCAACTACCTGCACCCGTTCGACGAGGGTTCCATCACGGTGCTCGGCCACGAACTGCACGGCACGGCTTCGGGAGGTCCCCCGCCTACGAGGGCGCAGCTCAGGGAGATCCGCACGCACGTCGGGATGGTCTTCCAGACCTTCAACCTCTTCCAGCACCTGAGCGTCCTCGAGAACATCGTGCTCGGACCGATGGATGTCAAGAAGGTGCCGCGGGCCCAGGCCGTCGAGCGCGCGATGGGCCTCCTCGAGATGATGGGACTCACCGCGCGGGCCAACATGTACCCGCGGCGCCTCTCGGGCGGCGAGCAGCAGCGGGTTGCGATCTGCCGGGCGCTGGCGATGGATCCCCAGATCATGCTGTTTGACGAGCCGACCTCCATGCTCGACCCGGAGCTCGTCGGGGATGTCCTGGAGGCGATCCAGCGGCTGGCCCAAGAGGGCATGACCATGATTCTCGTGACGCACGAGATGATGTTCGCGAAGGAAGTGGCCGACACCGTCGTCGTGATGGCCGACAACACGATCGCGGAGATGGGTCCGGCGCGCCAGATCCTGGAGGCGCCGCGGACGCTGCGCGCCCAGAACTTCCTCGCGCGGGTTCTGCGCCGCAACGCGGACGAGGAGGCGCGCCTCACGGCGATGGGAGGTGACGAGGGCTGATGCATCTCGCATGGCTCTACGCCGGCGTCATCCTGCAGGGGGCGGTCGTCACCCTCGAGCTGACGGTCGTCTCGACGGTGCTCTCCTTCATCCTCGGGATCTTCGGGGCGCTCGGGCGCATCTACGGTCCGCCGTGGCTGCGAACGGCGATCCTCGCCTACGTCGAGCTGATCCGCGGGTTGCCTCCGATCCTGCAGCTGTTCATCATCTTCTTCGGCCTGACGCAGTTCGGCATCGACCTGCCGCCCTTCACGGCGGCCATGATCTGGCTCGTGATCTACGGCACGGGGTACGCCATCGAGGTGTTCCGCGCAGGCATCCAGGCGGTTGCGGACGGCCAGCGCGAGGCCGCGACCGCCGTCGGGATGGGCTTTCTCAGCACGCTGCGCAAGGTGGTAATGCCGCAGGCCTTCGTGCTGATGCTGCCGCCCCTGACGAACTTCGTGATCATCCAGCTCAAGAACACGACGCTCGTGTACTTCATCGGAGTGGCCGACATCATGTACCAGGCGCAGCTGGGCGCGGACGCGACCGAGCAGCCGGGGACGCTCTATGCCCTCGCTGCGGTCGCCTACCTGATCATGAACGGCACGCTCTCGCGCATCGCCGCGCACCTCGAGCGCAAGGCGGCCGCGTATCGCTGACAAAATCGCCGGGTCCCGGGCCTCGTGATGCGATCATCTGGGAGGAGTACCCTTGCACACAGCCTTTGAACGCGCGGAGTACGAGGCGAGGCTTTCCGAGCTGCAGCGCAGGATGTCGGACAGGGGCCTCGACGCGCTCGTCGTCAGCGACCCGGCGAACATGTACTACCTGACTGGCTATGACGGCTGGTCGTTCTACGTCCCGCAGGCGGTGATCGTCGTGCTGGGCGAGGACCAGCCGGTCTGGATCGGCAGGGCGCAAGACAGGAACGGCGCGAAGCTGACGACCTGGCTTGACGATGCGCACCTCGAGAGCTACCCGGAGGCCTATGTACAGCAGCCGGACGTCCACCCGATGGACGTGATGGCGGACCTCCTGCGACGGCATGGCCGCGCAAGCAAGACGATCGGTGTCGAGATGGACGCCTACTACTACAGCGCCAGGGCCCACGCGCACCTTACGCGCCACCTTCCGGATGCGCGCTTTGAGGACGCAACGCTCCTCGTGAACTGGCAGCGCATCGTGAAGTCACCGCAGGAGATCGCGTACATGCGTACTGCGGCCGCGATCGCCAGCCAGGCGATGGGGGTAGCCGCGCAGGCGATCGCGGTGGGGGCAAGGGAGTGCGACGCGGCGGCGGCGATCTTCCAGTCCCAGATCGCGGGCCTTGCCGACAAGGCCGGCGACTACCCGGCGATCGTCCCCCTGATGCCTTCGAGGGAGCGCACGTCCGCGTCGCACCTCACATGGGTCGACCGCCACTACACCGTGGGAGACACGGTGAACATCGAGCTCGCCGGATGTTACCGTCGCTACCACGCGCCGCTATCGCGCACCATGGCGCTCGGACGGCCCTCGAAGCAGGTCGAGGCCCTTGCCGTGGCCGTGGCCGAAGGCGTCAACGAGGCGCTGGGCTCGGCGCGTCCGGGCGCGACATGCGCGGATGTGGAGGCGGCCTGGCGCAAGACGATCGCACGCCACGGCTTCGTCAAGGAGTCCCGTGTCGGCTACGCCGTCGGCATCGGCTACCCCCCGGATTGGGGTGAGCACACCGCGAGCCTGCGCGAGGGTGACGGGACCGTGCTCTCCCCGGGCATGACCTTCCACCTGATGGCCGGCATGTGGCTCGACGCGGGTGGACTCGAGATCAGCGAGACCGTCCTGGTGACGGAGACGGGATGCGAGGCGCTGAGCGACTTTCATCGTGGCCTCGTCGTTAAGGACTCCTGACGGGCGCTGGGGGTGCAGCTGTGGCAGTGCGAGGAGAAGGGCCTTTGGGTACTGCCCCGACGATCCGGGACGTCTGGGCCGCGCACCGGCGTATCGTGGGGGTAGCCGTGCGGACGCCTCTGACGGAGGCGTCCGCGCTGAGCGCGGCCGTCGGCGAGGCGGTGCTGCTGAAGCACGAGGAGATGCAGGCGATCGGCGCCTTCAAGATGCGCGGCGCGGCCAACACGCTCCTGCACCTCGCGGAGCTGGGCCCTGTGCCAGGCGTGGTGACCTACTCTACCGGCAACCACGGCATGGGGGTCGCGTATGTCGCGCGCCGACTCGGTGTCCCGGCGCATGTCTGCCTGCCGGACGTGGTGCCGCAGACGAAACTCGACGGCCTGCGCCGCCTGGGCGCCATCGTCGATTTGAGCGGGCCGACGCAGGAGGACGCGGCGCGCCGGGCGCAGGAGCTCGAGCGCGAGTATGGACTCTTCGTGGTCGCTCCCTTCGACGCCGTCGATGTAGTCGCCGGGCAGGGTACGATTGGTCTGGAACTCATGGAGGAAGACCCGGAGATCGATACGGTGCTCGTACCGCTCTCCGGGGGCGGGCTCCTCTCCGGCGTCGCCCTCGCGGTGAAGGCGAACGCCCCGGGGACCCGGGTGATCGGCGTCTGCGCCGAGGGCGCGCGGGCGATGTACGAAAGCGTGCGGGCAGGGCGCCCCGTGGACTTCATGGAGAGCCCCACCCTTGCGGACAGCCTGCGCGGGGGCATCGGCATGGAGAATCGGCACACCCTGCGCATGGTCCGCTCGCTCGTGGACGACATCGTGCTCGTCTCGGAGCAGGAGATCGAGCAGGCGATGGTCTTCCTCCTGCGCGAGGAGCGCATGGTGGTCGAGGGAGCGGCGGCCGTCGGCGTTGCCGCCCTGCTCACCGGCCGCGTCAGGGCCTGCTCGCGGACGGCCGTCCTGATCACCGGCCGCAACGTGGCGAGCGATGTCCTTCGGCGGCTGAGCGCGCAGATCTAAGGGTACTGGGTCCGAGTGGGCCGATCGGGTCGAACCGGTCGGCCCGCTTCGTGTACAAACGCTTGCGGGGAAAGGAGGCGGTTCCCCGCTGGCGTCCCACAGGATGTAGGCGACGAGGGAAGAATAGCCAAGGGAGCGAGACCGCAGCTTCTCTTCCGGGTCCTTTGCGGGCGTCCATCGCGTTTTTCGTGGACCGCCGTGCGGATCACGCCCAGGGCCCTTCCGAACCGGGCTCGCTGAAGTCGCCCCGCGGAGGGGATCGTATGACCCACCACGCCCGGACCTCGCTGATCTTGGCCGCTCTGCTGCTCGCCGCCACGGCCGGATGCGGCGTTCAGAGCCCGCACGCCATGTCCGGCGAGCACCATGGCCATCCGGCGTCCACGCAGACCGCCACGCCCCCGACATCCACCACGCAGACCCTGGCCGACGCCGGCGTGATCAACGGCTGCGATGCCCTCCAGAGCATCTACCAAGGCTTTTGCGCCACCTCGCCGCACGTCCTCGTGCAGGGTTCGGATGCCATGCAGGTGGAGCAGCACGTCGTCGTGGGCCAGACGATCGACGTGCACGGAGCCGTCGGGGTCTACACGAGCGGCAAGCCTGCCTACTCGGACGTCTTCATCAAGGCTCCTTCCGGCCAAGTAACACTCCTGCCCGTGGACCAGAAGGGCGGCTACTCCCAGGAGTACACCTTCAGCGAGCAGGGCGCGTACGCGTTCGGCCCAGGCCATTGGTCGCCAGATACACCCGGCGCGACCTTCGAGGTGTCCTACCGCGCGCAGCCGCCAAAAGGCTCCCTGCTCTCGCAGGTCTTCCCCTTGTCGAAGCAGTCCTGGCACGGCCTGACGGTCGCCGCGGTCCCCTTCGGCGAGAAGGGCAGCCTGCGGGTGCGCTTCGTCGACGCGCAGGGCAATCCGGCGCGGGACGTGACGCTCGCGGGCACGCAGCTGCGCACCGACGCGGACGGCTTTGCGACGGTCCCGTACGACACCACGCCCCCCGGCTGGCCGCTCCAGTACGTCGGCGGCGGCCTCTTCCTGCAGACGGTGCTGCACGTCTCGATCGCGGACGGCAAGGTCACGGGGCTCTTCCAGCAGGGCCCGCCGGGGCAGCAGATCCCCGTGCACACACTCTTGGAGAATGGCGTGTGGCTCGCGAGCGCAGCCGACCTCCTGCAGGGCGCCTGGCTTCAGACGACGCACGCGGGAAGTGTCTGGTCGTTCACGAACGGCGACGAGACGATCCGGCTCGACGCGGTCTCGGGCAGTGTGACCGTCACGGCGCGGGCAGGTTCCGGTGCGGTCCTGCCGACCGTGCCGATCTTTGTGCGCCCGCTGACGTCGGGCGGGCAGGTCTACCTGACCCTTGACGACCTCGCGAAGATCGTGAACCTCGTCGCCTGGGCCCAGCCGCAACCCGATGGCTCCCTGCTACTGACCGACCGCGTGATGCCGTGAGCCGGAGCCCTGGGGGCGAGCGGCCTCCGGACGGCCCAAGCGGCGACTCCTGGACAGGCGCGGCCGAGGCGACCGGACCTGTGGCTTGGCCGCGTTTTTGCGGCGGCCATCGCTGCGCGTCTCCCGAAAAAACTCGTCGGCGAGGTGCAGTGCGACTGTTGGGGCCGATGCACGTCTGCACTGATTCAAGGCCGGTATCGCGGCACGCCACAGGGCGACCTTCGTTCAAGGGGCGCCGTTCACCGGCCTGACCGAGCGGTCGTGGGCGACCGGCTAGTTCGCGACGCGGACGACGATGCGGCCGCGCACACCGCCCTCAAGGATGCGGGCGAGCGCGGCCGGCAGGTCGGCGAAGGAGATCTCCTGCGCAAGCTCCCCGAGCTGCGGCGGCTTCAGTTCGGCGGCAAGCTGCTCCCAGAGGAGCCGCCGCGTCTCCATGTCGAGGTACGCGGAGTCGATGCCGAGGAGGTTGCCCCCACGGATGATGAAGGGGAAGACGGTTCCCTGGAACGACCCGCCGCCCGTGAGTCCCACGAGGGCGACCGATCCTCCGTAGAGGAGGCTTGTGAGGATGTAGGCGAGCGTCTGTCCGCCCACTGGGTCGATCGCCGCCGCCCATCGCTGCCGATCGAGCGGGCGCAGCGTCTGCGGCGAGACATCCTCGCGCCGCAGGACGGTGGCTGCGCCAAGGGCGCGCAGGAAGCCGTGCTCCGACTCCTTGCCCGTGCTCGCCTCCACTTCGTAGCCGCGGCCTGCGAGCATGGCGACCGCAAGGGAGCCCACGCCGCCCGTCGCGCCCGTGACGAGCACCGATCCCTTTCCTGGACGCAGCCCGTTCGCCTCCAGCCGGTGGATGGCGAGGGCGGCCGTGAGAGCGGCGGTGCCGAGCGACATCGCTTGCTTCGGGTCGAGGCCAGGGGGAATCGGTACGGCCCAGTCGGCCGGGATCCGCGCGTATTCCGCGAAGCCCCCGTGGTGCGAGACGCCGAGGTCATAGCCCGTGGCGAGGATGCTGTCTCCTTCGCAAAACCGGGAGTCACTCGAGGAAACGACCGTTCCCGCAAGGTCGATCCCCGGGATCAAGGGGTAGCGCCGCACGACGTTGCCGCTCGGAATGCTGGCGAGGCCGTCTTTGTAGTTCACGCTGGAGTATGCGACGCGCACCAGCAGCTCGCCCTTGGACAAGTCGTCGAAGGCAGTCTCCTTGAAGCCGCAATGGAATTGGTCTTGGTCCCTGTCGACCCAGAGGGATTGAAAGGTGTCACGCAAGCGGATGCACCTCCTAGCACAGGGGAATTTCCCCATCCTGTACCGCAGGCCCTTGTGGCTGGGGCCCGAGGTACTCCTCCAGCAGGGCAGCGAGCTCGGTGAAGGCGGCAGGGGGTGACGCTATGCTTATCGCTGAGAGCGGCCCTGCCGATCGTCGCCAGTGCCTTCGGGCGGCGGCCGCAGGTCCTGATCCGGATTGTGCTACAGGCGCGCGAGGATACGGGCGGCAGTGCAGTCCCTGCCGCCCTCCGTGCGCACGTGTTTACCGGAGGCCTGTGCCGACGGCACCCCACGAGACGTACTTCGTCTCGAGGAAGGCGTCCATGCCCTCTTGACCGCCCTCTCGTCCGACGCCCGACTCCTTGTACCCGCCGAACGGCGCCTGCGCGGTTGACGGGGCTCCGTCGTTGAGCCCGACGATGCCGTACTCTAGGTGTTCCGCGACGCGCCACGCGCGGCCCGCATCCCGAGTGAAAAAGTAGGCGGCCAGGCCATACTCCGTGTCGTTGGCGGTAGCGACCGCCTCGGCTTCGGAGGAGAACGCGGCGATCGCGATCACCGGCCCGAACGTCTCCTCGCGCATCACCAGCATCTTCGGTGTGACGCCCGAGAGGACCGTCGGTTCGACGAAGTACCCCGGCCCGGGGACGGAGCGGCCGCCCAGCCGCACCTCGGCGCCCAGGGAGACTGCGTCCTCGACGTGCGCGAGCACCTTCGTGCGCCCCTTGCCATTGATCATCGGTCCCACCTCGACCTCGGGATCGAGTCCGCTGCCGACGCGCATCGCCGCGACCTGCGCCACGATCCGGAGCGTGAACTCCTCCTCGATCTCCCGTGCGACGAGGACCCGGTTGGCGGCGACGCAGGTCTGGCCGGCGTTGCGGAACTTGGCGGTTGAGATCGCGGAGACGGCGACGTCCAGGTCGGCATCCGAGAACACGATGAAGGGCGCTTGGCCACCCAGTTCCAGCGATAGACGCTGGACGTTGTCCGCGGCCTTGCGCATCAGCTCCTTGCCCACGGCAGTCGAGCCGGTGAAGGTGATCTTGCGCACGCGGCTGTCGCCGAGCCATACGTCGGCGACCCTTCGCGCATCGCTCGTCGGCACGACGTTCAGGACGCCAGGCGGCGCACCAGCCTGCAGAAGGAGCTCTCCGAGCCGCAGCGCCGTGAGCGGCGTTTCGGGCGCGGGTTTGAGGACGACGGTGCAGCCTGCGGCCAGCGCCGACGCGACCTTTCGAGTGATCATGGCGGCGGGGAAGTTCCAGGGTGTGATCGCTGCAACGACACCGACGGGCTGGCGGAGCACGAGGATGCGCTTCTCGGGGTTCGTCGCGGGAATCGTGCGCCCGTAGGCCCGCTTTGCCTCTTCGGAGAACCACTCGACGAAGCTCGCGGCGTAGTCGGCTTCGGCGTAGGCCTCCTTGAGCGGCTTTCCGTTCTCGAGCGTCATGAGTCGCGCCAGGTTGTCGCGGTCCGCACGCATCAGGTCAAACCAGCGGCGCAGCACCGCGGAGCGGGCGTAGGCGCCAGCGTCGCGCCATGCGGGAAAGGCGTCCACGGCCGCGTCGAGCGCCCTGCGGGCATCGCTGGGCCCGGCATCAGCCACCTCGGCGAGAATCTCCTCCGTCGCCGGATTCTCGACAGCGAGCCGGCGCCCGCCCTCCGCAGATTGGAAGTCGCCGGCGATCAGCATTCCTTCCGGAGCCTGCCACGGTTCAGCCAACGCGGTTCCCTCCTGAGTGAAATTCGTTTGGACCGGCCTTCCTACGCCTCCACAAGTTCGGTGGCGACCTCCGCGATCGTCCGCTCGAGGATGTCCAGGCCTTCCTCGAGCTCTTCGTCAGCGATCACGAGGGGAGCGAGAAAGCGGATGATGTTATTGTGGTCGCCCGCCTTCATTAGCACGAGGCCGCGTTCGTAGGCGCGCCGGTGAATCGCATCGGTGGCTTGGGTGGCCGGCTCCTTGGTATCGCGGTCCGAAACGAACTCGATCGCGATCATCGCTCCCAGGCCGCGCACGTCGCCGGCGAGATCGTAGCCCTCCCGGAGGCGCTGGAAGCGCTCGAGGACGCGCGCGCCGACCAGCCGTGCGCGCTCCAGGAGGTCGCCCTCCTCCATCAGCCGGATGATCGCGAGCGCCGCAGCGCAGGCGACGGGGTTCCCTCCATAGGTGCCGCCGAGTCCACCGACCTGGGCCGCATCCATGATCTCCGCGCGTCCGGTGACGGCCGCCAGTGGGAGCCCGCCTGCGAGGGACTTCGCTGTAAGGATCAGGTCCGGAACGACCCCGGAAAGCTCACTCGCGAACAGGCGCCCGCAACGGCCGAAGCCCGTCTGAATCTCGTCGATCACCAGAACGATGCCGTACTGGCGCGCAAGATCAGACAGCCCGCGCAGGAATTGCGGCGGCTGCACGATGAAACCGCCTTCTCCCTGGACCGGCTCGATGATGATCGCAGCGACCTTGTCCTTGCCGATCTCGTCCTCGATCGCGCGACGGACCCCCTCGAGCGCGTAGCGCACCGTCTCCTCCTCGCTCGCGAATGGAGAGTGGTAGAGACCGCAGGACGGAAGCCGGTAGACTTCCGGTGCGAACGGGCCGAAGCCGTACTTGTAGGTCGCGACCTTCGCCGTCAGGCTCATGCCGAGCAGGGTGCGGCCGTGGAATGCGTGGCTGAAGCCGATGACCGCTTGCCGGCCGGTGTAGCGCCGCGCGATCTTGATGGCGTTCTCGACGCCCTCCGCGCCGGTGCTGACGAGCAGGGTCTTCTTGGGGAAGTCGCCCGGCGTGATTCGGTTGAGTGCTTCCGCGACCTCCAGGTACGGTTCGTTCATCGTCACGTGGAAGCAGGTGTGCAGTGCGAGTCCTGCCTGGCTGCGCACCGCCTCCACGACTTCCGGTCGGTTCGCGCCGACGTTCAGCACGCCGATGCCGCCGGCGAAGTCGAGGAAAGTGTTCCCGTCGACGTCGACGATCCGGGCCCCCTCGGTGCGGGCCGCGAAGATCGGTGTCGTCTGGCTGACCCCTACGGGGACTGCGCTTTGGCGCCGCGCGTAGAGGTCGCGGGAGCGGGGGCCGGGGATCTCGGTGAGCAGTTGGATCGCTTGCAACGCGGTTCCTCCTTAGCGCGCGCGGCGGGATACAAGCCCTTGGAGCCGGTTCTCGGTGCACCACCGCCTACTGGTGGTCGGCTGTCTGATGTTCGCGATCTAAAGTTCCCTCGCCAAAGGCGCAGCCCTGTGTACATGGAGAATGGTCCGTAGTGCATGCTTGTGTGCGGAATAGACATAGGATAGGTGTCCACGTCATGGAGAAGTAAAGTCATGAAGGTTGATTGCTAGGCTTACCGACCTGAATGGTTGAGAGGGGAAGCCGCTGATGGAGGCTAATGACCGCGTCCGAGTACGGCGCCATCCCGAGCGCGGGGACTACTCCGCCGAGACGATCCACCAAATCCTCGATGAGGCCTACTATTGCCACGTGGGATTCGCGTCCCGCGGACAGTCGGTGGTCCTGCCCACAACTCACGCACGCGTCGGCGACGTGCTCTACCTACACGGGGCTGCAGCTTCCGCGATGCTCAATGCTGCCAGCGATGCGCCGATCTGCTTAACCGCCACCATCCTCGACGGGCTTGTCTTGGCGCGTTCGGTGTATCACCATTCGATGAACTACCGCTCGGTAGTTGTGTTCGGCGTCGCGCGAGAGGTCACAGATGAGACGGAAAAGCGTATGGCTCTCGAGGCGCTTGTCGAGCATGTGGTGCCCGGTCGTTCCAAGGACGCTCGCCCACCGACCGGAACCGAACTTGCGTCGACCAGGGTGCTTCGCCTTGCGATCGGAGAGTCATCGGCGAAGATTCGTACAGGTCCGCCCAAAGACTCTGAAGCGGACCATGCGCTAGACGTGTGGGCGGGTGTTGTGCCTTTGCATCTGGAGACTTCAGCGCCGACTCCGGACCCTGAGATCCGACCGGGCATACCGGTGCCCGACTACCTCAGGGGACTTGGTAGCGCACGTAGGAACGGCTAGCAGTCGGCCGCCGGACTCCGACCTACTGCTGTATCAGCGGTTCTGTGCGGGAACATCATACCTGTTTCGAATGGTAGAGCCCTTCGCGCCGAAGGCTTCCAAGCCCGGCATCGACCAGCGCAGCACTTCACGCGGCCGTGCGACATGTCGTCAAGACCTTCCTCCGCCTTTGGGACAAGCGCTCGACGAACACAACGTGCGATGGGCTACGTGATACGACGGTAGTTTGTACGGCGTCCCAACACCCGTTCGAATGGGTGCTGCGTCAGGCCTCCAACCCGGGAGCAGTCAGGGAGGTCGACTACCGCGTTGTCCGAGTGCATTCAGACAGCACTGGTCTACTACTTGCAACTTGTGCTAGCTGCATATAGGCAAGCACTCGCAGTGCGAGAATTACGTCACTACACTGGAGTCTTTGAGGAAAAGGGGAGTGTGACTGACCTGTGTTTCCAGCGCGGTCGGGGGAGACAAACGTGACGCGAGGAGTGAAGTGTTGATGTCCACGGGGCACAGCAAGAACCTTGCCGGCATCGCGGCGACTGGGATCATTGCTCTCAGCCTGCTTGCCGGATGCGGATCGCAGGCGCCTTCTAGCGCCTCTCAGAAGAATGCACCGATTCAGATTGGTTACATTGGAGCCTTTAGCGGCCCCGGAGCACCGTACGGCCCGCAGGAAGAGGAGCAGGCGAAGCTCGCAGTCTCCCAAATCAATGCGTCGGGCGGAGTAATGGGTCGCAAACTGCAACTGGTGATCAAAGACTCGGCAACCGACCCGAACACCGCAAGCATCGCAGCCAAGCAGTTGATCGAACAGGTCAACGTCCCGGCTCTGTTCATGTGTGACACCAGTGCCGTACGGAATGCTGTGGAGTCAGTGGTTAAGAACCAGAAGGTTCTCTTCTTCTACGACACGCTGTACGAGGGTGGAGCCTATCTGCCGAACATGTACATCGACGGTGAGGTGCCGCAACAGCAGGTCATTCCCGTCTACCCCTACATCATGCAGAAGTACCACGGGAAGAAGTGGTTCATCGTCGGCGACGACTACGTCTGGCCCACGAAGACTAGCGCAGTTGTGAAGGCGACGGTGCAAAAGGCCGGAGGGAGTGTCGTCGGCACTTCCTACGTTCCGTTGGGAACGTCTAACTTCTCGTCGGTATTGACCCAGATCCAGGCGGCACGGCCCAATTTCCTATCCATGGAACTGATCGGGACCGACGCGATTGCCTTTATGAAGCAGTTCTACGCGCTTGGTCTCGAACACCACACGAAGGTTGTCATGTTGGCGATCGACAACGGTACCCTTCAGGCGATGGGCCAGGCAGGTGTTGGTAGTTTGGAGCCGGCCGGTTACTTTCCGGCGGTACAGTCCGCGGCGAACACGAAGTACCTAAAGGCCTACAACAAGATGTTCCCTCAAGCTCCGCCTCCTAGCTTCAACATCATTCCTGTTTACGACTCGATCATGCTTTGGGCCAAGGCTGCAAACGCGGCAAAGTCACTCAACTTCAACAAAGTCCAGGCGATGATGACGAAGGTCTCCTTCGACAGCCCCCGTGGTCTGCTGCGCTACCAGTCGAGCACCCACGGCATGCCGCTGACGATCTACCTGGCGCAATTCGAGCCAGGCGGGACGGAAAAAATCATCCACACGTTCGGAGACGTCCAACCCGGTCCTCAGTAGACGCTGATCGACACGGTATCGCTGGCGGATCACGGCAACTGCCATGATCCGCCACCGGCCGTGAGGTTGCAGAAGAGTATTGGTTTAGGGGGCGGCTCGCATAATCTTCGGCGAAGTACTTCTGAACGTGCTACTTGCTGCGGCAATACTGTTCTTGACCGCAAGCGGTTTGTTTGTCGTGTTCCGACTCATGGGCATAGTCAATCTCGCTCACGGAGAGTTCATTATGCTGGGTGCATACACTGCATATTTCATAGGCGTCTTCAATCTCTCGCCGTGGCTATCGTATATTGCCGCCCCTATTGTAACGGCAATTGTAGGGTTGGGCATTGAACGGGTACTAATGCGTCGCCTCTACGGCAAGATCATGGAGTCCATTTTGGCGACGTGGGGGTTGTCAATGCTTCTGCAGCAGTTGGTGATCACTGCGTTCGGTTCGATGCCGCGTTACGTCTCTTCACCTGTAAATCAGGTAGTCTCAGCCTTCGGGATCACTTACCCACTCTATGAAGTTCTTATCATTGTGTTTGCCATCGTTCTTCTGCTGGCGCTTTTATGGCTTGACCGCAAAACTCAACTTGGTGCAGTCGTTCGAGCGGTCATCGAGTCCCCGGAAACAGCGGCCGCAGCGACGGGGATCAACGTGAACCGCGTGTACCAACTCACCTTTGTCGTTGGGAGCATGCTGGCTGGAATTGCGGGCGCCGTCATCGCTCCGCTCGTTACAGTGACGCCGGTGATGGGGCTCGACTATGTCATTCGAGCGTTCCTTGCCGTGCTCGTTGGAGGAGCCGCCGCGATTCCGTCCGTCGCCTTAGGAGCATCTGTCCTAGGGGGCAGCGAGAGTATCGCGTCTTTCGTGTGGAATCCTGTCCTTGGGTACGTTGTTGTCATTCTTATCAGCGTCACCCTCATGCGGTTGCGTCAATCGCAGATGCGTTAGGTCCGACGGAGCCTCGTGCTGCGACGACCGTGGTAAAGGCAGGTTGAAAATATGTTTGTCCGTAACCTTTTGAATCGCGTCGTTGCCAGGGACCTGGTAATTGTGTTCATACTACTAATTGTCGTTCCACCTTTCCTGGGCGCGTATGTAACGTCACTCGTCGGTGTCGCCGTCATTTACATGCTTCTTGCGGTGAGTCTTGATATCGCGTGGGGTTACACAGGAATTCTGTCATTAGGCCAAAGTGTGTTCTTTGGACTTGGAGGATACACGGTATCGATCGTGCTACTAGCGGGGCATGGAGTCCTGCACACGATTGTGGCTATCGGATTGGGGGTACTTCTGCCTGCAGTCGCTGCCCTTCTCATTGGGTGGATTCTCTTCTTTACTCGCAGTTCCCAGTTCTACGTGTCCGTGGTCACCCTCGCCTTGGCCGTTCTTGCGAGCGAGGTCGTTCTTCAGGCTGCCAGCATCACAGGAGGCGCGAATGGGTTGCCGGGCGTTCCGGGTTTTGCGCTTGGGCCGATGGGGAACTATTACATCGTGCTAGGTGTGGCCGGTCTCACGTTAGCAGCTGCCTACATATTCACTCGAAGTGACTTCGGCAAGGTAGTTGTTGCTGTTCGCGACAACGAGGAACGCATGTCGTTCCTTGGGTATAACGCGCCAGCTATAAAGACCATTGCGCTTACCCTATCCGCTTTGATCGCGGGTGTGGCGGGAGTAATGTATGCGCCATATCAAGGGTTCGTGTCGCCTAACGCTATTGGTTTCTCCTTAGCTACTCAGGCCGTCATTTGGGTTGCCATCGGCGGGCGTGGAAAGCTGATTGGAGCAGTTGTGGGTGCGCTCCTCGTCAATATTCTTGCCCCTGTAGTGCAAGGGGTATTGCCGTTCGTGTGGGGCATTGCTATTGGGTTGGTATTTATCATTGTAGTTCTGCTGGTGCCAAACGGACTCTACTCCCTGTTTCCGTGGGCCAAGGGCCAAACCTTGGACATCAGCCGGATCACTGCCCTAATAGCTCCCCGTAAGGACGCCGAGCGCGTTTCCGTACCCCTGTCGGTCCGCAAACTGCAAGTTTCCCACGGAGCCCTCCGAGTACTGCGGGAGATTTCCTTCGAGCTACGTCCGAAGCAGTTGCGCAGTCTTATTGGGCCGAATGGTGCCGGCAAATCGACGCTCGTCGATGCAATAACAGGGCGAGTCCGACCGTCCGCAGGAGAAGTGGTCGTCGAGGGGTCCGTGGTTTCGCGCGAACAGCCGGAGAGAATCGTGCGGCGTGGAGTGGCTCGTACATTCCAGACTGCGAACGTGGTTGAGTCACTATCCGTGGCACAGAATCTTCAACTGGCAGCGTGGAGGGGACGGCTTCCCTCGTTGGTACGCCGGACGCACGATGTGGCGCTGCCCATTTTTGTTGAAGAGGCCTTGAATCATAGCCAAATCTCAGAAAAACTGAACAAACAGGCCCAGCTTCTGTCTCACGGGGAACGAAAGGTCTTGGAATTGTTTATGGTGCTGGCAACACAGCCGGATGTGTTGTTGCTGGACGAACCCACTGCGGGACTGACAGTGGTAGAGCGCCGGGACATTGGCGAGTTGCTGCGGCGGCTCTGCGAGACAAGTCAAGTGAGCATCATGATGATTGAACACGACATCGAGTTCGTGAAGTCCATTGCGGACGAGATCACCCTCCTGCATGACGGCATCGTCGCTGCAAGTGGATCAGTCTCCGAGATGGAGGACAACGAAGTCGTTCGAAGCGTCTACTTGGGAGGAGTTCAGGCATGATAGCTCTTGAAGCGGATGGAGTTACTTCCGGCTACGGAGAAACGGTTGTTGTGCGTAACATGAACATTCATGTCGATGCCGGTAGTGTTACATGTCTCCTAGGTCGAAACGGTGTCGGCAAGACGACGTTACTCAAAACAATTATGGGTGTTGTACCGAGGCGATCCGGCATTACACGTTTGTTCGGGCAGGATATCTCCACCAAAAGGCCCTACGAAATCGCTGCACGGCAAGTGGCATACGCGCCTCAAGAATCGGCGGTCTTCGCGGACCTGTCGGTCAAAGACAACTTGACACTCGGCCTTAAAGCGTCAGAAGCCCAAGCAAGGAATGTTCTCGATGAAGCATTTGCGGCGTTCCCTATTTTGGAACAGCGCCTTTCGCAGAAGGCGGGTACACTCAGCGGTGGCGAAAAAAAGATGCTAGTATTCGCGCGAGCGCTTGTGCGCCATCCTCGGGTGATGATCATCGACGAGATCTCCGAAGGCTTGCAGCCTTCGATAGTGTATCTCATTACGGAGCTGATTACTCGACTGAAACAGAACGGTGTAGGAATCTTTCTTGCGGAGCAGAATCTTGCATTCGCCATGGCGGTTGGCGACAGTTACGTGGTGATGCATAGAGGCACAATGGTCGAAACGGGCGCTATAGAAGGTGTCGCCGTGGCAAGACTTGAAAAGCACTTGTCGATTTGAAGTTTTACCTTGACAAGGGGGAGCGGTTCTTGCGCGGTGGGACACTGATCCAGGATGTCTTCTTGCAGATGCTTGATGGGTACGAAGTGGATGAGCGGTCATCGAAGGAGATCGCTTCAACACTGGAGTGGATTGCGAATGGCATGGCCCAGGTTCCCGTATCTGCATTAGAACCGGCGCAGTTTGCTGTAACCTTCTCCTGGCCGATCCGCAACGCCTGCCTCGTATTATCTCGCGGAAAGGCTGATGACAGTGAAGGAAATTGATATTGCTTATGCGTCGATTCCAGAATTGAAGTCTCTTTATGCTCGCCGAGCTGTGTCGGTTCACGAAGTGACAAAGTCTATTTTGCAGAGGATTTCGCAGATCGATCCTTCGTTGAACACATATATAACAGTGTGCGCGGAAGGGGCACTTGAGACTGCGCGTCGCTTAGATCGGTTAGAACGAGGAGAGGCCTCCGGGTCGCTCTTCGGCGTCCCCGTTGGAGTAAAGGACCTTTTTTATACAAAAGGTATCCGGACCACGGCTGGATCAAGAGTTCTGGAAGAGTTTGTTCCGGAAATTGACGCTACTGCCGTCGTCGAACTGCGTAAGGCGGATGGCGTGGTTCTTGGCAAGCAGGCAACTCACGAGTTCGCGTACGGAGTGACAACGAACAACACGCATTTCGGTTCCACCCACAATCCCTGGAGTTTGGGAGCGATACCGGGAGGATCGAGTGGTGGCACCGCGGCTGCTGTCGCAGCGGGACTATGTACCGTTGGAATTGGCACGGATACCGGCGGATCGGTGCGTATTCCGGCCGCAGCCTGTGGGATTGTGGGTCTAAAGCCGACGTACGGCAGGGTAAGTTTGCATGGCGTGATTCCGCTCAGTCCGTCGTTGGACCATGTGGGTGTGCTGGGCCGTTCTGTAGAGGATGTTGCGATCACATTGTCGACGATAGCGGGATACGATCCGCTTGACCATTACAGCTCGCCGGTTGATGTTGCCAATTACGTCGACGGTCTACAGACACCCGTGAAAGGATTGCGCGTAGGGGTTCCCAAGCAGTTCTTCTTTGAAGATATCAGCGAAGAGGTTGCTGTTGCCGTGCAACAGGCCATCAGTGACCTGGCGGGGCAAGGGATTGAGGTTGTCGAGGTCTCCATACCCGGCTTGGACGAGTGCATGGTCGCTCAGTATGCCATCGTGATGGCGGAGGCAGCATCATGGCACTGGCCGCTTCTCCGGGAGAAGGGGCATTTGTATAGCCCGGAGATACGTTCCGTTCTTGAGGCAGGCGGTATACTACCATCGTTGCACTATCTGTCCGCGCAGAGGGTACGGCAACGCGTCGTTGAGCGAATCGATCAGGCCTTCACCCAAGTCGACGCGCTTGTCGTGCCGACGTTACCGACGGTAGCGCCTTCCATCGGCGCGGACACCATCGATGCCAGCGTTTATGGCAAACGGGAGTCAGTAACAGACGCGCTGATCCGATTAGTATGCCCTTTCGACCAGAGCGGTCATCCTGCTGTCTCGGTGCCGTGTGGATGGACAACGGCCGGCTTGCCTATCGGTATGCAAATTGTAGGACCGCATTGGCGTGAGTCTCTTATCCTTAATATAGCGCACTGCTACGAACAGGGGCACGACTGGAGAAAACGCAGGCCGAGATGGCCCGAATCTACGACTGCATGAACTACTATTGACCGAACCGCTTCGGAGAATACGTCGGGTTGAGCCACTTTTGGGTAAGAAGCAATTGGATTGTGGAATGAGTTAGAATGGTCGCGACACGCGTCGTCACTTTCCTTGGGATTTATCACTTCGCGCTCTTCAGTACGCCCTCTCCGTTCAGCATTGACCGAACGATCGTTGAACAGACAAGGCAATGGAGGAGGGTTGCCACTTGCGTATCGGCGATCTCCTGACCCTCTTTCCGGAGCTTCAGATCGTTGCGGGCGGTGAGACGGCCGCCCAGCGCCAGTTCCAGTGGGTACACGTCGTCGAGCAGCCCGATATCGCGCACTGGCTGCGCACGGGCGATCTAGTGCTGACGAGCGGCGTCAGCTGGCCGCGAACGTCGACGGAGCAGAGCGAGGCGGTACGGCAGATCGTCGCCGGCGGAGTGGCCGGTGTCCTCTTCGCGACTGGCCGCTTCCTCGCGTCGGTACCGGACGTCGTGCGCAGCACAGCGGACGAGTTGCATCTGCCGGTGCTCGAAGCGCCGTTTCAGCTTCGCTTCGCCGACATTGCGGAGGCGGCGCAGCGAACGATCGTCGGGGAGTACTTCGAGGTCACGGAACGCGCGGATGCGATCCACCGCGCGCTCACCCTGGCTGCGGTCGAGGCGGTGGACCTTTCCGGGCTGGCGGAGCGGCTGGCCGACCTGCTGCACCTCGAGGTCGCGATCTACAAGAGCGATAATACGCTGCTTGCGCGTGCAGGGTCAGAGAACCCTGACAGCGGTGCGATGCCCGCAGGGGTTGAGGACGCGATTGTGACCATCGCAGATGTTGGCGTACAGGATTTGCCGCTGCACTTGGATAGCGGTGCGGCGGACGGTCTTCTGATGCCGGTGAACGTCGCAGGCGACTGTTCGGGCTACCTTTTGCTGCGCAAGCCCACAGGCATGCACGGGGCACTGGAAACGCGGGTCATCCAACACGCCGCAGCTGTCATCGCCCTCCATCTCATGCGCCAGCAGGCGATCGCGGAAGTGGAGCGCCGCATCCACGCAAGCTTCCTCGAAGCGCTTCTGACGAGTGCGTACTCCCCAGAGGACCGCGCGGCGCGCGAGAGGGTGCGGCTGCACGGTTTGGATCCCGATGGTCATTTCCGCATCGTCATTGCGCGCCCCGAGTTCGCAGGCCCCGCTCTCTCAAGCAGGCGCGAGTTCGAGCTCCGGCGCCAGCTCGCCGGCGTGATCGAAGCGCACTGCCAATCCGTGGGCATCAAGGTGCTGACAACCCTCATGCTGAGCCGCGTCGTGTTCCTGTGGCCGCCCGGCGAGCACGACCGCCGAAGGCTCGAGCAGCTGTACCGAAACGCTGCAGCAGCCGTCGGCGGGCGCCTTTTGCTCGCGGTGGGGGAGGCGCACGCAGGACTGGCGGGCATCCCGCTCAGCTACAACGAGGCAGAACAGCTGCTGTCGCTCGCCGAACCTGACGACAGGTTGTTGTTTCACGAAGACCATCTCCTCCTGAGACTGCTCTCCAAACTGAGCGCATCTGACCTCTGGTCCTTTCAGGAGGCCGTGCTCGGACGGTTCGAGCGCGAGCCCCGGGGGGGCGCACTGGTCGAGACCGTCTGGACGCTCTTGCGCAACGGTGGCAACCAGGCCCAGACTGCGAGGGCTCTCGGACTCCATCGCAACACGCTTCGCCAGCGGCTGGCGCGCATCGAACGCCTGCTCGGGCGGCCTCTTGACGACCCGGAGACGCTGACGCGGCTGTACGTTGCCCTGTTCGCCGGGAGGCTGCGGTCGCGCGGCGGGGGCTGGGAGCGGGATTCGTAGCGACCTAAGGGAAGACAGCGAGCGAAAGCGGAGTACCGTCCCGAACTGATGGTGCTCGTCACCGTGGTGCTCTGCATCTTCCCCTCGCAGGCCCTTCGGCTCTCCGCCTCGCCGTTTCTGCGCGCTCTGATAGGTGCTTCCACGTCAACCATGTCATGGGCGGGGTGCTCTTCTCTGCGTTCTTCATCGCCTACGCCGCGTTGCAAGCGGCGTGTTCGCCGACCGATACAGCAGCCGGCGCATGGCGGGCCTAGGCATTGCCATCCTCGCGGTCGCGACGTTGGGCTTCGTCGGGTCGCACACGCTTTGGCAGGCCCTCTCGGGAAGGATCGGCATGGGCGTCGGCGGTTCGTTGCTCTACCCCGCCACTGTGCGGCTACTGGCCCGCAGTTTCGGGGACGCGCACCGCGGTTTCGCCGTCGGCATCCTGGAAGGTGCGCAGGGCATCGAGATTTTCTCTGCGTTTGGCGTCCTGCTGATCCTGGCCCGGTAGTTTGGGGAAGGCGCAGCGATCGGCAGCCTTGTCGGGTGCCTCACGTTGCCGCTTACACTCCTCGTCGTGTCGGGAAGGAACGCCGATCCCCGCGAACTAGCCTCGGCGTCCGGAGTTCGCAGATTGGGTGGAGACTGGCTTACCTGGTCGAGCCTCTGGCCATTCTCGGCATCTCGGTCACGGGCCTGATGATCGTCAACGGATTTCTTGCATGGTTCCCGTCGTACTTGCGCCTTGGAGTGCGTGCGAGTGCGCTCGTCCCTCCTCATGCGGCTCAGCGTGATCCTCACTTCGTTGTTGGCCGGCCACATTGCCAACCGCTTCGGCCGGGCGTCGCTCGCGCCTACAGTATGGTGGTTGGCTCTCTCGCGCTGATGTTGCCGTCCAGCGTGGTCGCGGTGACGATCGGGACGATTGCGATGGGGGGGCTGTCGGATTCGGCATCACCTCGGTAACCCTGGCCGTTGCGGAATTCTACGGAACGGAGCACTCGGGATCTGCAACTCCATTGCAGCCGCTGTGATCTATGGAGGCATCCTGGACCTCGATCGCACTGCTGGCCGCTACTCTCGATCACGCGCCTCGGGCTCATTCGCCGCGTCGCGCGGAGCGGGCTGCGGGCGGTCGTCGACGAGTCCCTCTGGGCCAGATAGAACGGTGTCTACCGGAGCGTTTTGGTGCACAATGCACACAGGTGAACCAATGTCAATGCGCCAAGTGGGAGTATTAGAGTGCGGTATCTGGATGGGGCACATGGACGGCTCGCCGTGGGCGCCGGCAGGATACGGCCGAAGGGAGGGATAGCAGGCACAGCATACGCCTTGTCCGACGAGGTGTTGGTGCCTCGTCGCCCGCGGAGGTCCCGCACTTGTCTGCGTCCTCGTGTACCGCATCAACCCAGTGGCCTTGGACATTCGGTCAGAGGCAGCAACCCACTCCCCCAATTTTACGAAAGCAAGGGGGCACCTGGATGCACAGTGATGCGCAAGCGATGCGGATCGCGAACCTGAACGCGCGGATTGATCGGCTTCCCAGCTGGTCACTGTCATATGGCGTCCTTGTCTTGGTCGGTGTCGCTTACTTCTTCGCTTTCTACGACATACTGACGATCAGCTTCACCCTGCCGACCCTCACGAAGTTCTTCCACATGCAGGGCTATCAGATCGCCTATCCGGTTACTGCCAACCTGTTCGGCTACGTAATCGGAGCCTACATCCTTGGCAACGTCGCCGACATCATCGGCAGGCGTCGCGCGATGCTGGTGACGGTCGGGATCCTCGCCCTCGGCAGCCTGCTCGCGGCGTTCAGCACGGACGTCACAACGCTCACCATCTACCGCTTCATCACCGGCCTCGGGATGGGTGCGGAGCTGTCCTTGGCAGCAACGATCATCACGGAGCTTTCCCCGGCTGGTCGGCGCGGCAAGTACATGCAGGCGAACTACCTCTGGGGCGGCTTCGGGCTCGGTGTCACGCCGTTCCTCGCGCTCTGGCTCCTCGGCACTGGCGCGGACGGCTGGCGGCTCATCTACGCCTTCGGTGCCCTCGTCGCACTCGTCTCCATCTTTGCACGCAAGAACCTGCTACCGGAATCGCCCCGCTGGCTGGTACTACACGGCCGCGAGGAAGAGGCCGAGCAGATGGTACAGAAGATGGAAGCCAACGCGACGCGCCGCTTCGGTAGCCTGCCGGAACTGCCGCCACCCGTCGCGGAGGCGAGCGAAAGCGGCTTCCCGACGGCGTTTCTGTTCAAAGCCCCGTATCTCGGCAGACTTCTGGTTACGCTGGCGTTCTGGCTCGTCTGGTACATCACGGTGTACGCCTACCTCGGTTACGAGCCCACGCTCCTCATCAAGCAGGGGATGTCGACGCCGAACGGTCTCCTCTTCAGTGCTCTGGGAGACATCGCAATTCCGCTCGGTGCGGTGATCGTGTACCTCTTGATCGACAAGTTCGAACGCAAGGTGACCGTCTCCTCGATCGCCTTCATCTTCGCCATCGCGCTTGTGCTGATGGCCATCAACGCGAATCCGGTGCTGACGTTCATCGGCTCGTTCTTCTCGGCGATGATGATCGCTGCGAACTCGGCAGCCTATGTCTACACTGCGGAGGCGTTCCCAACCCGTGCACGGGCGACGGCGACCTCCATCGGCGATGGAGTCGGCCATGTCGGCGGCGCCGTAGCGCCGTTTATCGTCGTCTGGGCGATGAGCGCCCTCGGGGCATCGGGGACCTTCGGTCTCCTGGCCGGGATCGTCGCGCTCTCGGGCGTGATCATCCTCAGCCTCGGTATCCGCACCGTCCACCTGCGCCTGCAGGAGATTGCAAGCTGACGGTCTGGAGCGGGGAGGGGCCTTGCCTCTCCCCGCTCGCAATTAGCCCGCCGCGCGGCGAGCCACCACTCCGCTGGGAGGGATTTCAATGGCCAGGCACCTAGTCACGTTCGGCTTCGACTTCGACGCAATGTCGCTCTACATCGTGCGCAACATGACGTCGCCGACACCGATCTCCCGCGGCGAGTTCGGCGTCGTTGGAACCGACCGCATCCTCCGGCTGCTCGAGCGCTACCAGATCAAGGGGACCTGGTTCACGCCAGGCCACACTCTCGAGACGTATCCCGAGATCTCCGCGCGGATCTTCCGCGAAGGGCACGAGCTCGCGCACCACGGCTATACGCACGAGCCGCCGGCCACGCTGATGCGCGAACAGGAGGAAGCGGTGATCGTCCGCGCCAACGAAGTGATCAAACGCATCACGGGAAAGCTCGCCACCGGGTACCGCTCTCCGTCGTGGGACCTCAGCCCTCACACGGTCGAACTCCTGCGCAAGCACGGCTTCAAGTACGACAGCAGCATGATGGGGAACGACTTCACGCCGTACTTTGCCCGGCAGGGGGACGTGATCACCGCCGACATGCCCGCGCAGTTCGGCGTGGAGACCGACCTCGTGGAGATGCCGATCCACTGGTCGCTCGACGACTTCCCGCACTTCGAATACCTGCGAATGCCGACCTACCTGCAGCAAGGGCTGCACAATGCGGATGACGTCCTTGCGAATTGGCTCGGCGACTTCGAGTACATGCGTCGAAACACCGACTGGGGCGTTCTCAGCTTCACATTCCACCCGCAGGTATCCGGACGGGGGCACCGCATGCTGATGCTGGAGCGGTTGATCGTCGAGCTCAAGGGCCGTGGGGCAACCTTCGTCAGGCTCGACGAGGCCGCCGAGGAGTTCCGTTCGCGCAAAGGCTGAGAGGGAGGCGAGCACGATGCGGGAGATTCCGTTCGTCAAGGTGTCCGGCAGCCCTGAGGCGTGCGGGGCTCAGATCGGTGAGGCGCTGCGCGCGGACATCCACGAGAACGTCGCCGCGTACATGGAGGTGTTCACGAAGGGCGTTGGCGTCTCCGTCGACGCGGTGCGAAAGTACGCCGCGGAGATCGTCCCGGTCATCAGCGACTACGCGCCGGACCTGCTCGACGAGATGCGTGGGCTCGCGCGGGGTTCGAACCTCGATCTCGGCGACATCGTCGCGCTGAACGCGCGGACGGAAATCCTCTACGGCCTGCAGAACCGGCCGGCAGCGAAAAAGGTTGATGTCGGCGACGAGTGTACGTCGGCGGGCGTGCTGCCGGAGGAGACGGTCTCCGGCCACACGCTAATCGGCCAGAACTGGGACTGGAAGGCGATCGTCGCCGACCGCACGGCAATCCTCGGCATCGACGAGCCCAGTCGGCCGCGGGTGATCGTCTTCACGGAGGCAGGCTTCGTCGGCAAGATTGGTATCAACGAGCACGGGATTGGGGTGCTCGCGAACCTCCTGATCTCGGCAGACGACCAGGGCCAGATGGGGGTCCCGTACCACGTGATCCTGCGCAAGGTGCTTGCCGCGCGCCACCTGCACGAGGCGACGTCCGCGATTACGTTGCCGCAGCGCGGGTCATCTGGAAACTTTCTGATCGGAAGCGCGGGTGGCGAAGTGATCGACATCGAGGCGACGCCGCGCGGCTTTGACTATCTTTTGACGTCGGACGGCATCGTCACCCACTCGAACCACTTCCTGACCCCGGAGCTCAGGGGACGCGACATGCGGCGGGGCGGCTCTGCCCTGTCGATGATCCGCTACGACCGTGCACGGCGCCTGTTGCGTCAGGACGCGGGCCACATCGACGAGCAATCCTTCATGCGGATGTTCCGCGATCACTTCGGCTATCCCTATAGCATCTGCCGGCACGTGAACCCCGAGGACGCCCCCTACGACCAGGTGCTCTCGGCGGCGTCGATCGTTATGGATCTCGAGGCGCGAACGATCTGGATTTCCGGAGGAACGCCCTGCGAGGAGGAGTATCGCCGCTTCGAACTCGCGGCGGTGATGGCGAATTCCTGACCTTCCCGGCCGTTCAAGGCATCTGGGTCTCATGGGAGGTAGGGAGAACGTGACTGCAACCGATCCCGTCCACGGTCGACGCGTACTGGTGACCGGCGCTGGGCAGGGCATAGGATTCGCCGTGGCGCGGGCGCTCCTCGAACGGGGAGCGCGCATCGCCGTCAACGACCTTAGCCTGGAGCGAGTGCAGCATGCGGTCGATGCACTCGCTCCGTTCGGAGAGGTATCCGGGTACGCGGCAGACGTGCGACGGCGCCCCGAGGTTCAGGCGATGGTCGAGCGGGCCGAGAACGACCTTGGCGGCATCGACTTCCTCGTCAGCAACGCTGGCATCTTTCCCGACAACCCCTTCCTCGAGATGACGGAAGAGGCGTGGGACCGCGTGATGGACATCAACGCGAAGGGTACGTTCCTCGTCTGCCAGGCAGTCGCCCGCCGCATGGCGGCGGCGGCGGCCAAGGATCAGGACATACGGCAGATCGTCACGATTTCTTCCGGGAGCTACCGATTCGCCCGCGTGGGCTCCGCGCACTACTGCGCCTCAAAGGCCGCGGTGGTGATGTTGACCCGCACGATGGCGCTGGAGCTGGCACCCTACCGCATCCTCGTCAACAGTGTCGCCCCCGGGCTGATCGAGAACCCTAGCCTCACCGACGACTACCGCCGGGCGTTCACGAGCGGCGTGCCGCTGGGCCGCATCGGCGTCCCGGAAGACATAGCGGCAGCCGTCCTGATGCTGCTTGGCAGCGGCGCAAACTACATCACGGGCCAAGTCATCGGCGTCGATGGAGGCGTGACTGCCGGTCGCTATGGGCTGCCGATGAGCCACGGCGAGCAACACTGATGGACCCGCGGGAACTTCTTGCGACCTTCAGCGGGCGCCAAGACGAGATCCTCGCAGGGATCGCAGAGCTGGTCGGGATCGAGTCGCCGACCTCTGCGCCGGATCGCGTGGAACGAGCGATCGGATGCCTTGCGACGCGACTGGCAGCCGCGGGTTGCGAGATCGAGACCGCGGACGCCGAGGGGTATGTGCGGCCGGTCATCGCCCGCCTGGGACGCGGTCCCCGCTCCATACTTGTGCTCTGCCACCTCGACACGGTCTGGCCGGTCGGCGAGATTGAGTGTAGACCGGTCAAGGTAGCGGAGGGGCGGGCGTATGGCCCCGGCATCTACGACATGAAGGCCGGCGCCTCGTTGAGCGTCTTCGCGCTCGAGGAGATCGTACGGTGAGGGCGTCCTCATGGGCTGGCGGTCACCTACCTGCTGACGGGCGACGAGGAGGTTGGGAGCCCGGCGTCGCGGACACTGATCGAGTCGCTGGCGCATAACAGCAGTTCCGTGCTCGCGCCGGAGCCCGCCGATGTGCATGGTGCCCTGAAGACATCACGGAAGGGATGGGGGCGCTTCGCTCTGCGCGTGGAGGGGAGAAGCGCCCACGCCGGGGCGGAGCCCCTCGCCGGTCGCAGCGCCATCAGGGAGATCGCCCGGCAGATCCTGCGGCTAGAGGAGATGAACGACCCGCAGGCGGGCGTCAGCGTCACGGTAGGAGTCGTGCGCGGAGGGATCGCGCCAAACGTCGTCCCGGTCGAGGCTGAGGCGACCGTCGACCTCAGGGTTCGCACTGCGGCGCAGGCCGAGCGGTTCGTGGCCGAGATCCGGGGGCTCTTGCTGGTCGGGGACGGCGTGCGGCTCCGGGTCACCGGCGGCATGAACAGGCCGCCCTTCCCGCGGGAGGCGGCGGCACATCTCTACGATCTCGCCCGACGGCTGGCCCAGGAGATGGGCGTCTCGGTGGAGGAGATCGAGAGCGGAGGGGTAAGGGACGGCAACTTTAGCGCCGCCCTGGGCGTCCCGACGCTCGATGGGCGCGGCGCCGTGGGCAGTGGCGCGCATGCGAGCGCACGTGGTGGTTGAACGGCTGCCGGAGCGGGCTGCGCTGTTCGCCGCGCTGCTTACGGCGCTCGCGTGAGGACGGGGAATGGGCATGGATATCGACGCTACCCGCCTCCTAGTGCGGCTCGACAGGTCCTCCGGCCGCACAGAAGGGGGCGGCGTCAGCTGGCTTGCGCTGAGCGAGCCGACCGCGAGGGCCGCGACCAGCTAGTGGAGTGGCTCCAGCAGGCAGGACGCTGCGGCAGCAGCGGAGCTTGGCGACGAGGCGCTCGGAGGGACCCTCGCACGATGCGCGAATGATGGCGACCGTAGCGCCTAGCATGATCTTCGTTCCAGGTGTGCAGGGCATCAGCCATAACTCGCGGGAGCGTACGGCAGACGAAGAGTGCATTTTCGGTGTACGCACGCTGCTCGGGGCGTTGCGGCGTTGGATGACCGAGAGGAGTTGTCGGCATGAACGGCTTCGAGGGACTCGGGCTTGACGGAAAGGTTCTCCTAGTCAGTGGGGCGGCGCGTGGCATCGGGCGCGCGATCGCCGAGCTGCTGGCCCGCCGGGGGGCGAAGGTCGCGATGAACGACCTTCGCGCCGACGACGTCGGGCAGGCGGCCGAGGAGATGGAGCGGGAGAACCTCGGGGTGCGGGCGTTTCCGACGGACGTGACCGACCCGCAGGCGGTCGAGCGCTTGGTCGACGAGGTCGCCGCGTGGGGCGGCGGCCTCGACGGACTGGTGAACAACGCGGGCATCGGCGGGACCGGCAGTCCGCTCTCGGAGATCGAGCTCGTGGAATGGCAGGCGATGCTTGCGGCCGACCTGACGAGCGTCTTCCTGATGTGCCGTGGGGCGCTTCGCCACTTGCGGGAGGGCGGCGCGATCGTCAATATCTCCTCGATCACCGCGCTGATGGGGGTCGCGGGCAGCACGCACTACGCCGCAGCGAAGGCTGGGGTGATCGGGTTCAGCAAGTCGCTCGCGAGGGAACTCGCACCGCAGGGCATTCGGGTGAACGTCGTGGCGCCGGGCCTGATCGACACAGAGATGTCCCGCCGGCGCGGCATCGACCACCAGAGCCAACTCGTCCTGCTGCCACGCATCGGGGAGCCCGTAGACATTGCCCAAGCGGTTGCCTTCCTGTTGGCGCCTGCGAGCTCGTTCGTCACCGGTCAAGTGCTCGGACCGAACGGCGGCGCCTACATGTAAACTTGGCCTAGACGGGGTGCGAGGACCAGCCGTCAGTGAAAGCGGGTGGAGGTGGAACCTGCATGGCCCACTGCATCGCGGTGATTCCGGGAGACGGGATCGGGTAGGAGGTAACGTTGGAAGCGCTGCGCTCGCTTCGGCAGGTGGCGGTGCTCGACCCGGGGATCTCCTTCGACTTCGAGGAGCATGGAGCGCTACCTTGCCGAGGGCGAGATGATGCCGAGGGCCGGCCTCCAGATCCTCGAAGAGTTCGACGCGATCCAGCTCGGGGCCGTCGAGGATCCGAAAGTCCTGGACCACATCTCGCTCTGGGGATTGCTCCTGCCGATCCGCCAGGGCTTCGATCAGTATGTCAACCTGCGGCCGTGCGCCTTCTTCCCGGCCCGCCGACGCCGCTCGCGGAACGTGGGCCAGAGGACATCGACATGATCATCCTACGCGAGAACACGGAGGGGGAGTATAGCGGCAGGGGTGACTTCCTCTTCCACGGCGATCCTGGCCGCGCGATGGCCCTGCAGACGTCTGTGTTCTCGCGGGTCGTCTGCGAGCGCATCATACGCTACGGCTTCGAGCTCGCCTGCAGGACGGGCCGCAGTCTCACGAGTATCTCGAAAGGGAACGCGATGAACTACAGCGGCGTCTTCTGGGACGAGATCTTCAACCAGGTGGCGGAGGACTACCCGGACGTCGCCACCTGGAACCTGCTCGTCGACGCGGCAGCGATGCTCTTCGTCCGCGACCCGGCGCGCTTCGGGGTCGTCGTCACCTCGAACCTCCATGGCGACATCCTTACCGACCTCGGCGTCGGCATCGCTGGCGGTATGGGACTCGCCCCCAGCGCGAACATCGATCCGACGCGGCGTCACCCCTCGCTCTTCGAGTGCACGGTTCGGCCCCGGACATCGCAGGCAAAGGCATCGCGAATCCGATGGCCGCCGTTTGGTCCGCGGCGCTGCTGCTCGAGCACCTCCGGCATAGGGAGTGGGCGGAGAGGATCCTCAGCGCGATCTCCCGCACCCTTGCCGCCGGCGTCACCACCGTCGACCTTCGCGGCTCCGCCTTGACCGAGGAGGTGGCCCGGCGGGTCGCCCAGGAGATTGCCACCCTGGGCGCTGAGGGGAGCCGCAGCGCCTGAACGGTCGGGTCCCCACTGAAGGAGAGGCGGGCGAGCCGCCTCTCCTTCGCGCATCGCAGACTTTTCGGCAGCGCGCTACCGCATGCTTGGGAAGCCGAGGTCGACGGCGCTCGTCGAGGGATCCGGCCAGCGGCTCGTCACGACCTTCTGGCGGGTATAGAAGCTGACGCCGTCCGGTCCGTACATGTGCGCGTCGCCGAAGAGCGAGTTCTTCCAACCGCCGAAGGAGTAGTAGCCGACCGGCACGGGGATCGGGACGTTGATCCCGACCATGCCGGCCTCCACCTCGAACTGGAAGCGGCGGGCTACGCCTCCGTCGCGGGTGAAGATGGCGGCGCCGTTGCCCCACGGGTTCTCCTCGACCAGGCGCACGGCGTCCTCGTAAGTCTCCGTGCGCACGACGGTGAGCACCGGCCCGAAGATCTCGTCACGGTAGCAGTCCATCTCGGGCGTTACGCGGTCGAGGAGCGAGGCGCCGAGGAAGAACCCCGACTCGCGGCTACGTGGGGCCTCGCGGCCGTCGACGACGACGGTCGCGCCCTGCACCCTACCGGAGTCGATGTAGGACGCGACACGGTCCCTGTGCTCGGCGGTGATGAGGGGACCCATCTCGGACGCGGGATCCCTGCCGTCTCCGATGCGGATCTTCGGCAGACGGTCGGCGATCGCCGCGACGAGACGGTCCCCGACGGAGCCGACGGCCACGACGACGGAGATGGCCATACACCGCTCGCCAGCTGAGCCGTACGCGGCCGAGACCGCGGCGTCCGCTGCCATTTCGATATCGGCATCCGGCAGCACGACCATGTGGTTCTTTGCGCCGGCGAGCGCCTGCACGCGCTTACCCGCGCGCGTCGCGGTCTCGTAGATCGCCTTCGCGACGGGAGTCGAGCCGACGAACGAGACTGCCTGCACGGCCGGATGGGCGAGGATCGCGTTGACCGCCACCCCGTCGCCGTGCACGACGTTGAAGACCCCGGGCGGGAGGCCCGCTTCGGACATCAGATCCGCGAGCAGCATGGAGGCGGAAGGGTCCTTCTCCGAGGGCTTGAGGACGAACGTGTTGCCGCAGGCGATCGCGTTTGAGAACATCCACATCGGCACCATGACGGGGAAGTTGAAGGGCGTGATACCCGCCACAACCCCAAGCGGTTGGCGGATCGAGTATACGTCGATGCCCGTTGAGGCCTGCTCGCTGAAGCCGCCCTTCAGGTGCTGCGGGATGCCGCAGGCGAACTCGACATTCTCGAGCCCGCGCGCTACCTCGCCCATGGCGTCCGAGAGGACCTTGCCGTGCTGGGCCGTGATCAGTTCGGCGATGTCATGCCGGTGGGCGTCCAGGACCTGGCGGATACGGAAGAGGATCTCGACGCGGCGGGCGAGCGAAGTGGCGCGCCAGGCCGGCAACGCCGCACGGGCGGCCTCGATCGCCTTCGCCACTTCTCCGGCGGTGGCGAAGTCCACCTCGGCGCTCTGCCGGCCGGTCGCCGGATCGTATACGGGACCCCGCAGTCCTGATTCACCGGGGGTCGGCTTGCCGTCGATGTAGTGCGTAATGCGTTCCAAGGTGAAGAACTCCTCTCTGGTTTAAGAGGCGATTGCCCCCGACCGCGGCTGCGTCGGCGGACTGGGGGACGTCTCCTGCTGGGGGCGTTACGCGGCGACGAGCGCGCGCACGCCGGACACGATCACCTCGAGGGACTGCCCGAGGTCGGACTCGTCGATCACCAGCGGTGGCTGCAAGCGCAACACATTGCCGTCGGAACCGCCGACACCAATCAGCACGCCGCGCTCTCGGCAGAAGATGCGCACCGCCTTCGCGAGATCCGCATCCGGCTCTTTCGACGCGCGGCTCTTCACGAACTCGATGCCGATCATGAGGCCGAGTCCCCGGACCTCCCCGACCTGCTCGAGGCCGGCCGTCTCCGACCGCAGGATGCCGAGCGCCCGATCACCAAGGCGCGCCGCGCGCCCCGGGAGGTCCTCCGAGAGCATCACGTCGAGGTTGGCGATCGCAGCGGCGCACGAGACCGGGTTACCGCCGAAGGTGGAGAGATGTTCGCCAGGCTGGAAGGAATCGGCCACCTCTGCCCGCGCGATCGTCGCGGAGAGCGGGAAGCCGTCCGCGATACCCTTGGCGGAGACCAGGATGTCTGGCTCGACGCCGAAGTGTTCGACGGCGAAGAGCCGGCCGGTGCGACCGAAGCCGCACTGTACCTCGTCGGCGATCAGGAGGATGCCGTGACGGTCCAGGACCTCCTTGACCCGCGGGAGGTAGGTTCTCGGTGGCACGATGATGCCGCCCTCGCCCATCACGGGCTCGGCGATGAACGCAGCGACGTCCCCGCTCGTGTGGAAGCGGATGACGTCCTCGACCGCAGCGGCGGCCTGTGCCGCCACAACTTCCGGGTCCGTGCCAAAGCGGGAGCGGTAGGGGTAGGGGGTCGGAGCGAAGGCGACGCCGCTCAGGTAGGGCCCGGCGCGGCTCTTGCGCGACATGTTGCCGGTGACGCTTAGCGTGCCGACCGAGCGGCCGTGGAAGCTGCGCTCGAGCGCGATGAACTCGTGGCGGCCGCTATAAGCCTTGGCCATCCGCATGGCGGCTTCGATCCCCTCGGCGCCGCTGTTGGCGAAGAAGGTCTTCTGGAGTCTTCCCGGCGTAACGGCGGCTAGGCGCTCGGCGAGATCGGCGACCGGTTTCACGTAGTAAGAGTAGGAGCTCGCGTGGATCAGGCGGTCGATCTGCACCTTCGCTGCGTCGCGCACCTTCGGGTGTACGTGACCGGCGTTCACCACCGAAATTCCGGAGAAGCAGTCGATGTAGCGGCGACCAGCCTCGTCGTAGACGTGCGCACCTTCGGCGCGATCAAAGACGATCGGTTCAAGGCCTCCAGTGAAACTCGTGTTGACGTACTGTGCGTACTTGTCTCTGGTGTCCACGCCCATCACCTCTTGCAACCCACTCTACAAGACGCGTGGACGCGTGATGTTGGACACTGTGTATGAAAATTCGCGCCCCACCTGCAACAGGTTGTCGCGGCAGGACCTCAGCGACCTTGGACGAGGTTGCGGGCACGTAGTGCAAGCTGCAGGGCCAGACGGCGTTCGGGGGAGAGAAAGTCGTCTCCGAGCAGCACTTCCAGGCGGCGAATGCGGTAGTACAGCGTCTGGCGGTGGACGCGGAGCGCTTGGGCAGCCTGCGACCGGTCGGGAGTGTCGAGGAGCGCCTGCAGCGTTGCTAGCATTCCTCCGCCGTGGATGCGGTCGTGTTTCAGCACCGCGCCGAGTTCGTCGTCGCAAAAGGCCTCGAGGTCGAAGTCGTTGTGCAGGCCAAGCAGCAGACGCAGCGCGCCGAGCTCTTCGTAGAAGGGACTTTGCGGTGCACTCCGCATGTCGCAGAGCGAAAGGACCTGCTCTGCCTCGCGCAACGCGTTTGGCAGTCCGCGCAGCACCGTGCGCCGCGAGAATCCGAGCTGCAGGGGCGCGCCTCCAGAGGACCACCGTCCGCCCGCCATCATTTGCGCTACGCCGCGCAAGGCCGTGCTGGGCGGCGGATCCAGGATGACCGCCGCTACCTCTCCCTCCCAGGGCGTCGTGAGGCAGTGCACCCCTTGGCTTGCCAGCCAATCCTGCAGCGATACGGCGAGCGAGTCTGCGTCGACCTCTGGGCTACGGGCGCGCATCACCACGACCTGAGCGGGCAGCCCACTGCCCGTTCCGCGCCGCACGAGCGCGCCGAGCAGGTCCGGCGGCGGTACGCGCCTGCCCAGCAGCAGATCGCGTACCAGGCTCGTGCCTGCGCGATCCCAGCCCAGGCCTGGATGGCGTTCCCTACCGAGTCCCGGGCCGAGGGCCGCGGCGGCCAGGTCGAGGGCCATCCCCGTCGCGACGCGGTCGTCACCTTCGGCAGTAGAGGCGATAAGCCCAAACGGGGTCGCCCCGCCGACCCGCCGTGACAGTACGTACGTGCCCTCTTCCCGGAAAGGGAGGTCAGGATAGATCGTGTGGTTCGGGTGCATTTGTCCCAGCATCACGCGTGACCGTCGTTCGAGCTCCCGGACGACCTCCGGCGGGCCGGCGGCAATCATGCCGCCTCGATCGTCCAGGAAGACAGCAGGGCGCTCCAGCCACGTCGCCAGACGTTCGATGATCCGGTTGGCGGGCTGCGCCAGCGCGGCGAGCCCGTGCAACTCCTCCCCCAGCGCATGCAGTTGCTCGAGGACGTGCTGCTCGTTCTGCAAGATCAACGCATGGACATCCTGCGTGATGTCGACGAAGCGGACGCTTTCGTGGAAGACGATCAAGGGGAGACCGAACTGGCCGGCTCGTCTCACCATGTCGTCGGGAATGCGGTGGAGGTAGCGCCCGGGTTCGATGCAGATACCGGTCACCTTGCAGTAGGAAAGCTGCTCCAGGTAGCGCAGCCGATCGCGCGGCTGGCGCAGGCCGACCCCGGTTGAGAGGATGAGTTCTTGTCCGCGCAGGTAAGTGGCGATGTCCGGAATCTCCCCGACGTGCACCCAGCGGACCGGTGCGTCCAAGAACTCCCGCCCCGCGAGGATCTCGGCCCGATTGAAGAGCGGGCGCTGGAGGACGGCTCGCAATGTCGGGAGATGTGGTCTCGACGCAAGCGAAGGATTCCCCAACCGAAGCACCCCCGGACCGACCCGACTGCGGTCTTTTGGAGACGAGTTTCGACGACCGAGAGGGACCCGCCTGCAGGACGCGAGATCGGCCTGTGCGAGTGGGGGGAACTATCCGAAGCGTTGCCCAATTGGCGCGCGGCGCCGGCCGCTGCGGGCGGCCGAGGCATTCCGTCCACCGCGACGCGATGCCTGGCGCGCACGCGCGGAAGGCCCCGAAGCGCGGACAGATGCGGCGTGCGGCAGAGGTGTTCTTGCACATCAGAGTCGCGTGCCAGATGTGCTGTCGTCACATAGATTGCGGCGGTTCGAAGGGTTAGGCTTGCTTCAAGCTGTGTCGCCTTCGCGCACCCGTTTGGCCTCGCGTCAGGAGGGGTGGCGGCGTTGGGACCTCGCAGGCGGAGAACACGACGGAGGCGAGCGAAATGGCCGTTTCGTTGAGAACCGAGGTACCAGGTCCCGTCTCGCGTGCGCTGATGGCGCGCCGCGAGCAGGCGATCCCCAGGGGCGTCAGTCAGGCTACGCCGATCTTCGCCGCCCGCACCGAAGGCGCGCGCGTCGTGGACGTCGATGGAAACGTCTTCCTGGACTTCGCTGGCGGGATCGGCGTGCTGAACGTCGGTGCGAACCATCCCGAGGTGGTGGCGGCAATCCAGCACCAGGCGGGCCAGGCCATCCACACCTGCTTCCATGTGACAATGACCGAACCGTACCTCGAGGTCGCGGAGGCGCTGAACCGCCTGGTGCCCGGTGACTTCCCCAAGAAGACGGTGTTGCTCTCCACCGGCGCCGAGGCGGTCGAGAACGCAGTCAAGATCGCGCGCCGGTACACGGGCCGCCAAGCGGTGATCTCCTTCGGCCACGCGTTCCACGGGCGCACTCTTTTGGGCATGAGCCTCACGGCGAAGGCAGCCACCTACAAGTACGGATTCGGGCCGTTCGCGCCCGAGGTCTACCGCGTGCCGGCGGTGGACCTGTACCGCTCGCCTTGCGGGAACGAGGCCCAGACGGTAGAGCGGACGCTCGATAACCTGCGGCGGACGATCGAGGATGAGATCGGCCACGACAAGGTTGCGGCGATGATCATCGAGCCGGTGCAAGGCGAAGGCGGGTTCATCGTGCAGCCGCCATCGTTCCTGCGGGGGCTTCGGCAGATCGCGGACCACTACGGCATTGTGCTGATCATCGACGAGATCCAGACTGGCTTCTACCGCACGGGCCGCATGTTCGCGACCGAGGACGTCGGCATGACGGGGGACCTCTTCCTGACGGCGAAGTCCCTCGCCGGCGGCATGCCGCTGTCGGCTGTCACGGGACGTGCAGAGATCATGGACGCGCCGCAGGTTGGGGGTTTGGGTGGCACCTACGGCGGCAATCCGGTCGCGTGCGCCGCGGCGCTCGCCGTCCTGCGGGTGGTGGAGCGCGAGGACCTCGCCGGGCGGGCGAAGGCGATCGGGCGAACGGTGATGCAGAGCTTTCGCGAGTGGCAGTCTAGCTACGAACTAATCGGCGACGTGCGGGGCGTCGGGGCGATGGTCGCACTGGAGTTTGTCCGGGACCGCCGGACGAAGGAGCCCGCGCAGGAGGAGACCACGCGCATCCATGGGCTTGCCTACGAGCATGGCCTTGTGCTGATGAAAGCCGGTGACCACAACAACGTCATCCGCTTCCTTGCGCCGCTCACGATCTCCGATATGGAGCTTTCAGAAGGCCTTGGGATTCTCGGCCAAGTGATCGCACAGACGTCGCGTGAATTGCAGCGGGCCTAGAATTCCAGGAGGGAGGATGGATCCATGCGGAATGGTCTCAAGGCGCCGACCGATCTTCTGATCGGCGGCGGGTTCCGGCCTGCGCAGGGTGGCCGCACGCTGGACGTCGAGGATCCTGCGACCGGAGAGCGAATCGCGTCCGTCGGGGACGGCACGGTCGACGACGCGCGCGCGGCTACGGACGCCGCCACGCAGGCGCTTCCCGCCTGGCGGGCAGCGTCCGCCTACGAGCGCAGCCGGATCCTTCGGCGCTGGTTCGGCCTGCAGCAGGCGGACAAGGAGAACCTCGCCCGCATAATGACGCTGGAGAACGGCAAGCCGCTCTCGGAGTCGTACGCCGAGGTGGACTACGCCGCGAGCTTCGTCGAGTGGTTCGCGGAGGAGGCCAGGCGGGTCTACGGCCGCGTCGTGCCCGCGACGCGCGCGGAGAAGCGGATCCTTGTGCTGCGGCAGGCAGTGGGTATCGTCGCGGCGATCACGCCCTGGAACTTCCCGGCCGCGATGATCACCCGCAAGGTAGCGCCGGCCCTCGCGGCCGGCTGTACCGTCGTTCTGAAGCCGGCCCCCGAGACCCCCCTCACCGCCCTCCGGCTCGGGGAGCTGCTACTGCAGGCCGGCGCGCCGGCGGGCATCCTGAACATCGTGCCGACGAGCGAGGCGGCGGCGTTCGCGGACACCTGGCTGGGGGACGAGCGGGTGCGCAAGATCACCTTCACCGGCTCGACATCCGTCGGCAAGGAGCTGATGCGCAAGGCCTCCGGGCACCTTCAGAAGGTATCCTTGGAGCTAGGCGGGCAGGCACCCTTCATCGTCTTCGACGACGCCGACCTCGATGTCGCGGCCGCGGGCATCACGACGGCCAAGTTCCGCAACGCGGGTCAGACCTGCGTCGCGGCGAACCGCATCCTCGTACACGAGCGGGTCGCGGACGCCTTCACCGAGCGGATCGTCCGGCAGGTGCAGCGCATGAGGGTCGGGCACGGCATGGAGGACGGGGTGGAGATCGGCCCCATGATCTCCGAGCGGGGCCGGCAGAAGGTGCTAGCGCACGTCGAGGACGCGGTCGCTCTCGGCGCGAGCGTGCGCCTCGGCGGCCAAACGGTCTCTGGACCCGGCTACTTTGTCGAGCCGACGATCCTCACGGACGTCTCGCCGAAGATGCGGGTGATGCGCGAGGAGACGTTCGGCCCGGTGATCGCGATCGCGCGCTTTCGGGACGAGCGCGAGGCGGTCGAGCTGGCGAACGACGCGGAGTACGGGCTCGCAGCGTACTTCTTCACCCGAGACGGATCGCGCGCCTGGCGGGTCGCGGAGGCGCTGGAGTACGGGATCATCGGTCTGAATGACGGCGCGTTTTCGACAGCCCAGGCTCCCTTCGGCGGCTACAAGGAGTCCGGACTCGGTCGCGAAGGCGGCAAGGAAGGGATCGAGGAGTTCCTCGAAACGAAGTTCGTCTCCTGGGGCGCGGTGGGGATGGGGGTCTAACCAGGAACGGTACTCCAGGACACCGAAGGATCCGGTACGGGCACGAGCGCCTGAGATCCGATCTGGAGCACGGGCCATTGTGCGCCCGTGCGTCTGCCGACCGTGAACACGCTCATCAAGAGGCGCTGCAGGCCGCAGGTGTTGGAGGTTAAGTAGCATGACCTACCGCATTGCCGTGATACCCGGTGACGGGATCGGACAGGAGGTGACGGCGGAGGCGCTGCGCGTGCTCCGGGAAGTCGCAGCGCTCGACCGTGGGATCACGTTCGAGTTCGAGGAGTTCCCCTGGGGCACGGAGCACTTCCTAGCCGCGGGCGAGATGATGCCAAAGGACGGCCTGCAGATCCTCGCATCGTTCGACGCGATCCAGCTTGGTGCCGTCGGCGACCCGCGGGTCCCGGACCACCTTACGCTTTGGGGCCTGCTGCTGCCAATTCGTCAGGGTTTTGGCCAGTACGTCAACCTGCGGCCGGTGCGCCTTTTGCCTGGTGCCCCGACGGTGCTCGCGGGACGCGGGCCGCAGGACATCGACATGGTCTTCCTGCGGGAGAATACCGAAGGGGAATACAGCGGCAAGGGCGATTTCCTCTTTTCGGGTGACCCGCAGCGCGAGATGGCGCTGCAGACATCCGTATTCTCACGGGTCGGCTGTGAGCGCATCATCCGGTATGGCTTCGAGCTCGCCCGCCGGACAAGGCGCAGTCTGACGAGCGTCTCGAAGGGCAACGCGATGAACTATGGCGGCGTCTTCTGGGACGAGGTCTTCGCCCAGGTGGCGGTCCAGTACCCGGACGTGCGCACCCAGAGTCTGCTCGTTGACGCCGCGGCGATGCTGCTTGTCCGCGACCCGAGCCGCTTCGAGGTTGTTGTCACCTCGAACCTCTACGGCGACATCCTTACGGACCTCGGCGCCGGCATCGCCGGTGGCATGGGCCTCGCGGCGAGCGCGAACATTGATCCGACGCGCCGCCACCCGTCGCTCTTCGAACCCGTCCACGGCTCGGCCCCAGACATCGCCGGCAAAGGCATCGCGAACCCAATGGCGGCCATCTGGTCTGCAGCGCTCCTGCTTGACCACCTCGGGCACGGGAAGTGGGCCGAGCGCGTCGTGGAGGCGATCGAGCGAACGCTCTCGGCCGGTGTGACGAGCCCTGACCTCGGCGGATCGGCCACGACCGAGGAGGTCGGGCGGCTGGTCGCACGCGAGCTCGGTGCGACCAGCGGGAAGCGGGTTCAGGCCTGAGAGGGGAAGACCGGCCTTGAGTCGCGCCGACCCTTTCAGTCGGGGGGCGAACGCCTCAAGCTGCGCAGCACGGCATTGCCTGCCCTCCACCCTGGTCCACGTCGCATAGGGGAGGCAGACCTGCCGCCGAGTTTTCTTCCCGCAGCCATGTCCACGGACACTTCGGCTTGGCTTCGACTGGGCTCGGGAGACGGGCGGTGGTCGGCGCTTCGTAGCGTTATACGGGCAGCGAGGAACATTCCCATGTCACGCGACCTTGCCAAAGCCGCGCCGATGCGCGCAAATGGTGGCAAGGCTTCCTGTGTTCGAGGAGGTACTAAGCGTGCAGGAATATCGCTATCTGCTCGTGGGCGGCGGCATGGCGGCCGCCGCCGCGATTGACGGAATCCGTCGCCATGACCCGGAAGGCAGCATCGGGCTCGTGACTCTGGACCGCCACCCGCCGTACAGCCGGCCGCCGCTTTCGAAGGGCCTGTGGAAGGGCAAGCGACTCGAGACGATCTGGCGATACGCCGATCCCCGTCCACTCGGTGTGACGGAGTACCTCGCCGCGGAAGCCGCCGCATTGCAGCCCACAGAGCATGTCGTGGAGCTGGCGGACGGCCGCACCCTCGGGTATCGCAAACTGCTGATCGCTACCGGCGTCGCGCCGCGCCGCCTGCCCGGCGATCTGGACGGCGTCCTCTACTTCCGCGACCTCGACGACTACCTGCAGCTCTTCCGCGCGGCGCGCAAGGAGCGGTTCCTCGTCGTGGGGGGCGGGTTCATCGGCGCCGAGCTCGCCGCCGCGCTGCGGGGGCAGAATAAGGAAGTGCACCTCGTGTTCCCGGAGGACGGCATCCTCGCCCGGCTGCTGCCGCAGGACCTATCGCGTGCGGTGACGGAATACTACCGGACCCAGGGCGTCGAGGTGCATGCGCGGGAGACGATCGCGGCGATCGAGGCGAAGGGCGAGGGGCGCCGTTCGATCCTCGCGGGCGGCGGCGCGATCGAGGCCGACCTCGTGGTGGCGGGCGTCGGCGTCCGGCCCCGGACCGAACTCGCCGAGGCGGCGGGTCTCCAGGTGGACGACGGAATCGTCGTCGACGCCAAAGGTCGTACGAGCGCTGCCGATGTCTACGCCGCAGGCGACGTGGCGCGCTTTCCGGCGCCTGTGCTGCATCGCAGCCTGCGGGTCGAACATGAGAACAACGCCGTGGACCGCGGCAGACTGGCAGGCGAGAACATGGCGGGCGCCGACCGAGAGGCGGAGGATCTGCCCTTCTTCTACTCGGACCTCTTCGACCTCGGGTTCGAGGCGGTGGGCGTTCTCGACAGTCGTCTTGAGGTCTTCGCGGACTGGGCCGAGCCGTACCGGCGCGGCGTCCTCTACTACCTCGACGAGGGGCGCGTCGTCGGGGTGCTCGACTGGAATGTCTGGGACGCCCTGCCGAAGGCCCAGGCCCTGCTCGGAGAAGGCCCCTTCCCGGATCCGACAGTTCTGCGTGGCCGCATCGCGACGACTTGAGCCTGGAGGTAGGCCGCATGGACCAGCGTCGGTTATGGATCATCGACCCCGAAGGACGCAACCAGGAGGAGGCGCGCCGGATGGCGCACGCGGTGGTCGACCTGCTGGTCGACCACTTTGCCTCGCTTGCCAAGAGGCCTCTCGTGGAGGAGCGCAACCTGCCGGGCCCGCCGCCCGCGGGCGGCCGCCCCTGGGCGCAGGTGCTCGACCTCCTCAAGGACGACGTGCTGCCGGGCTCGATGCAGCCGGCGCATCCGGGGTTCATCGGCCACATGGACTCGGGTCCGCTCTTTTTGGCGGTGCTGGGAGACCTCGTCGCCGCGTCCCTCAACCAGAATCTCTTGCATCGGGAGATGTCGCCCCTGGCAAGCGCCATGGACGAGCAGCTGATCGGCTGGCTTGCGGCCAAGGCCGGCCTGCCAACCGCGAGCGAGGGAACCTTCGTCTCCGGCGGGACGGCCGCCAACCTGACCGCTCTCGCGCTCGCGCGCACGGCGCATCCTGAACGCCGCATGGTGATCGCGTCACAGGAGGCCCACTACTCGATCCGCAAGTCCTTGCAAGTCATGGGCTTCGCGCCGGAAGACCTCGTGGCGCTGCCGGTAGATGGGGACTTCCGCATGAACCCACAGGCCCTTCGCGCGGCGCTGCGCGAGAACCCATCCGCCTTGGCCGTCGTCGCCACCGCCGGCACCACCTCCACGGGCAGTGTCGATCCCCTGGCCCCGATCGGCGATCTCTGCCGGGAGCACGGTGTCTGGCTGCACGTCGATGCGGCGCACGGCGGTGCGGCGCTTTTCTCCCCAGCAGCGCGTGGCCGGCTTCGGGGCATCGACCAGGCGGACAGCCTCGTCATCGACCCGCACAAGTGGATGCTCCAGCCGAAGAGCATCGGCGCCGTGATCTGCCGGCACGCGGGTCTTTTCGGACGCACCTTCGGAAGCGACGCGCCGTATCTGCGCCAGGCAGGTCGCCCGAGTCTCGGTCAGTGGACCCTCCAGGGCACGCGGCGGTGGGACTCCCTGCGCCTCTGGCTGAGCTGGCAATACCTCGGGGACGAGGGCTTCGGGGAGATCGTCGACCGTACGCTCGAGCGCACCGCCTACCTCCGGGCAGCCGTGGACGCGGACCCCGGCCTCGAGGCGGCGCACGCGCCGGACCTCAACATCCTCTGCTTCCGGCCTCCTGTCAGCGATCAGGAGATCGAAGGCGTGCGGGCAAACCTCGTGCGCAGCGGCGCCGGCTTCCTCTCCCAGACGAGTCTTCGCGGGCGGCGCTGGCTGCGCGCCGTGCTCCTCAATCCCTCGACCACCGACGGCGACCTGGACCGCATCCTCGGAGAAATCCGGCGCGACGTCGCGCGGTAGCGTTCTATCCTGCCAAAAAAGGTGTGGCGGGGCGAGATGCTGGTCCAAAGGTTCGCGCCGGCCTGCGCCGACAAGGTCGGGCGCAATGAGGCATCGCGGCTGCAGCCCGTCTCGGGACCCTGTCCTTTACAGCGCAGAGATGGCCGCCAGGGCATGGCGGCCATCTCTGCAGACCGAAGGGACACCGGGCGTCCTGACGGGCGGCGGGCTCGCCTGCCGCGGCGAGGCCTGGTCCGGGTGCCAGGGCCGGGGCTAGGACCCGAGCGCCTCCTGCACCTGCCGGAGGACGTCCTGGCTGAGGTCTTCGTCCGCTGCGCCCAGGTTCTCCTCCAGTTGGGCGACGCTCGACGCGCCGACCAGTGCCGATGAGACCTCCGGCAGGCGCAGCACCCAGCGGAGCGCGAGCTGCGGAGGCGTGAGGCCGGCGGCCTTGGCGACCTGCTGCAGCCTCTGAACCTTCTCGTCGCTCCCCTCCAGGTAGTCCGCAACCATCCGCGCCGTACGCTCGTCCGCGCCGCGGCTGCCGGCGGGCCGCTGCCCGCCGAGGTACTTGCCGGTCAGGACGCCCTGCGCGAGGGGAGAAAAGGCGACGATGCCCATGCCGGCTGCGCGTGCGCGCGGCAGGACATCCGCCTCGATCTTCGGGTCGAGCAGGTTGTACTGCACCTGATCTGCGATCAGGCGACGAAGGCCCAGTCGCTCCTGCGCCGCTTGGGCAGCGCTCACCTGCTCGGCAGGCCATTCCGAGATCGCGCCGTAGAGCACCTTGCCCTGCGCCACGAGGTCGTCGATGGCCCGCAGCGTCTCGTCGAGGGGCGTCTGCGGGTCGAAGCGGTGGCAGTAGAAGATGTCGACGTAGTCGGTCTGCAGTCGGCGCAGCGAGCGCTCCACCGACTCGATCACATGCTTGCGGGAGAGGCCGCGGTCGTTCGGGTCGTCGCTCTGCGGCCAGAAGGCCTTCGTGGCGATCACGAGGTGATGGCGGGGGAACGGCGCAAGAGCCTTGGCGAGGACCCGCTCGGCCTCGCCTTTGGCGTAGGCATCCGCCGTGTCGAAGTAGTTGACGCCCAGCTCGAAGGCGCGCCGCGCGCAGGCGATCGCGGTGTCCTCGGCAACACTGCCTCCGTAGGTGAGCCAGCTGCCCAGCGCGATCTCCGAGACCGCGAGACCGCTTGCGCCAATCTTCCGATATCTCAAGTGAAGGCCTCCTTCAGGGGTGTGGGGGTACGCAAGCAATTCTAACCGATGGGGGAAACTGCCCAGCCAGATGATCCGCCGAGCGCCTATCAACCAGAGCCGCTGGCCCGAAGGTCACCGGAACGACCGCACCCCGCCAGAGGAGCGTTGACGCTCCGGGCGGGGTGCGCTGGGAGAGGTCGCCTACTTGCCGCTGAAGACCATTGCCTTCACGTTCAGGGGGCTCGTGAGGAGGCCAACCTGACGCATCATCGTGGCGACGCGCTCGATCTGCGAGAGACTCGTCGTGGCCGAGTACGTCTCTAGGCCGATCGTCTGGGCGAGAGGCGCCTTGATTGCCGTGAAGGTCGGGAGCACCTGACGTACGATGGCCGGATCCTTCGCGATCTTCTGGGCGGCTTCCTGGATGGCAGCGCGGAACGCCGCGACGACGGAGGGGTGCGCCTTCGCGTAGGAGGTCGAGGTCGCAAACGCCGCGACCGGGAGGCCTGCCGTCGGGCCGGAGAAGACGGGGAACACCGTACGGGTGTGGAGTGAGCTGCCGAGGATCGAGACGAACGGCTCGACGAGCCACGCCGCGTCCACTTGGTGCTCCTGCAGCGCCGCGCCCATGTCCGGGAACGGCATCTGTACCCACTTGATCGACTGGTAGTCGACGCCGAGGGACTTCAGGTACGCGTCGATCGCGAGGGGGCCGATGCCGCCGATGACCGAAGTCGCGACGCGCTTGCCGGCAAGGTCGGCCGGCGACGTGATCGTCGAGTTCGGCAGTACGGCGACCGTGCTGAAGGCGGGTAGTGCGCGCGTCGCCTCGCAGACGATCTCGATCGGCACGCCCTTGCTGCGGGCGGTGAAGAGCGTTGCGTAGTTGCTCTGCGAGAATTGCGCCGCACCGGTCAGGACCGCCTGGGTCGTCGCGGGTCCCAACTGCATCACGTTGAGTTTGACGTCAAGGCCGTGCTGCTTGAAGTACCCTTCCTTCTGCGCCACGACCGCTACCGCGGTGTCGGCGACGGGAAGCGTCGCGATCGAAACCTTTGTGATCGTCTGCTTGGCGGCCGGCGCTGCGGACTGGCCGCAGCCGGCCACCAGTACTCCTGCAAGGGCCGCGATCAGTGCGACGGAGACGGCGGAGTGCTTGCTGTGCTTAAAGAATGCCAATGATGTTCCTCCTCCCGGATCATGAGTGCCTGGAACCAGGGCTGCATCGACCCGTTCCGTCAGAGCGCTTCACGCCGCTGCCCGCGATGCCAACGGAGGACACGGCCCTCGATGGTCGTGAGCACGGCGTTGAATACCACCCCCCCGACGGCGAGCACCACGATGCCCGCCCACATGTTGAGGATGTCGAACTGCGCCTGGCTCTGGAGGATCTGATACCCGATGCCGCCGCTCGCCGCGATCATCTCGGAGATGACCATCAGGACGAACGCCAGCGCCAGGGAGATCCGCAGTCCGGCGAGGATATCCGGCATCGCGGCGGGCAGCACGACGTGCAGGAGGCGGCGTGAGCCGCCGATGCCGTACACGGTTGCGGTGTCGAGCTGCACCGTCTCGACCGACTCCACACCCTTGATGACGTTCAGGAGGATCGGCCAGAGCACGCCGACAGCGATGAACACGACCTTCATCGCGTTGCCGACCCCGAAGAAGATCATGAAGATCGGCAGGATGACGGGAGGGGGCACGGCGCGCGCGTAGTGCACGAGTGGCGTGACGTACTCCGCGAAGCTGCGCGACCGACCGACGGCGACGCCGAGCGGAACGCCGATGACCGCCGCCAGCAGCCAGCCGAGGGTGACCCGCTCGAAGCTCGGAAGGATATCGGCGGTGAACCCCAAGGGGGTGAACCACGCGCGGGCGATCTGTCCCCAGATCGCGACAGGGGTCGGGAAGTAGAGCGGGTGGAAGACGCTGGTGAGCACCTGCCACAGGGCGACGAGCACGACGATCAGCGCGACGCTCTCAAGGACCCAACGCGCGATGCCCTGACCGAATTCCTTCGCGGTCGTGCGACGGGGTGTCCTTACCTGCGCCATGCTCACGCCCCCTCCTTGCGATAGGAGAGATGCCAGCGGAACAGGCGCCGCTCGATGCGCTCGAAGAGGTAGTTCAGCAGGTAGCCGACGAGTCCGACGAGCACCGCCGCGGCGTAGACCGGGATCAGCGATCCGCCTGAGGACGCCTGCACGATCCAGCCCCCGACGCCGCTGCCGGCGCCGGTGACCATCTCGGTCGCGACGGCGACGGCAAGCGCGATACCGATTGCGATCCGGATGCCGGTCGCGATGAACGGGGCGGCGCTCGGGAGGGCGACGCGGTAGAGTGCGGTCCATCGGCCGAGTCCGAAGGAGCGGGCCGTATCGAGCGCCACCGGGTCGACGCTGTGCATGCCATAGACGCTGTTGATCAGGATCGGCCAAGTGGACGTCCACACTACGAGAGACACCGTGGTTGCGCCCGAGAGCCCGAAGAGGAGGATCGCGACGGGCGTCAGCGCGAGCGCCGGGATCGGGCGCATCGCTTCTACGAGGACGCTCGACATGCGGTAGGCGAGCGGGAAGCGTCCGAGGAGCACGCCCAGAGGAACCGCGACCACGGTCGAGATGATCAGGCCGAGCAGCATGTCATAAAGGGTCGAGAGGACCTGGAGCGTGAAGGCAGACTGCCCGAGCAGCGCAACGGCGTCGCCGAGGACGGTCGTCGCGGTGGGGAACCACTCGGGGCGCACGAAGCCGATGCTCGCAAGCACTTGCCAGACCGCGAGCGCCACCATTATTCCGACGACGCCGCGGATAGTCTTCCTGAAGCCGGCCCTGGCTCGCGCCCTGGCGTACCCTGCCGATGTTGTCGCCACGCGCTGCTACCTTCCCCCCGGGGATGTATCCTGCGGGCTCGATGCCGTTTTCTCCGTACCGGGCCGCAGGATGAGCCCGGCAATCTCCGCGCGAAGGCGCACGAAATCGTGCAGTTCGCGCGTCGCCACCTGATCGCGGGGGCGCGAGAGCGGGACTTCCCGATCGAGAAGGAGGCGGGCCGGGTGCGCAGAGAGGACGAGGACGCGGTCTGAGAGGTAGACGCTCTCGTCGATGTCGTGCGTCACGAAGAGGATGGTGGTCCCGAACTGCTGGTGCACGTCCGCGACCAGGTCCTCGAGGTCTGCGCGCGTCTGGGCATCGACGGAAGCGAACGGCTCGTCCATCAAGAGGAGGCGCGGGCGGAAGGCAAGTGCGCGGGCGATGGCGACGCGCTGCTGCATGCCGCCGGAGAGTTCCCAAGGATAGCGTGTCGCGAAGTCGACGAGTCCAACGGCCGAGAGGCTCTCGCGGCTGCGTTGCGCGACGTCCGCGCGGGATGCCCTGCGGTGCGAGAGAGGAAACTCGACATTGCGCTGCACGGTCATCCAGGGGAAGAGAGAGCGCGAGTAGTCCTGAAAGACGAGTGCGACGCCGTCCGGCACACGGCCGGTCAGGGGCTTTCCTAAGATGCGAACGGAGCCCTTCGTCGCCTGGAGGAGTCCGGCGACGATCTTCATCAGGGTCGTCTTGCCGCTGCCCGATGGGCCGACGATGGAGACGAATTCTCCCTCGTGCACGGCGAAGCTGAGGTCGGAAATCGCTTCGATCTCGCCGTCCGCGGTTCGGTAGGCGTAGACGAGGTCCTGGACCGAAAGTACCTGGGGTTTGGAAGCCGCAGCGTTCATGCGCATCTCCCTGCCTGCACTTGTAGAGCGGTCGGACGCGACCCGCGGAGCGGATCCGGTCGGACGCGCGGGACTGGCTCCCGGAACAGAAGAAGGCCGAGACCTACGAGCCGGGCGAGGTCTCGGCGAACGCCGCAAGCGCCGTTCGTACATCCTGGACGGTGCGATTGAGGTGTTCCGTGAGCAGGGTGCGCGCATTTGCGGTGTCCCGTGCAAGACACGCCTGCAGCATCTCCTGATGTTCTTCCCTGCGCTGCCGTGCGGAACCCCGCAAGGCTTGGGACAGCACCCGGTAGCGCTCTGTCGCGTCGATCAGCGGAGGAATCAGGCGGTCCAGCGTCGGTGATCCGGCCAAGGCGTAGAGATCGAGATGGAAGCGCCGGTGCAGTTCACGCCCGGCGCGCGTGTCGCCGCTCTCGTATGCGGCGACGAACTGGTCGAGGATGTGCGAGAGCGCGTCGTGGTGTTCGTCCGTGAAGTGCGCGCACGCCAGTCCGATCGCGAGCGACTCGAGCGCCGCTCGCGTGCGGTAGATGTCGTCCATGCTCTGCAAGGAGAGTGCGGAGACGAACGCTTCGCGCTGCGGCACCTGATCGATCAGCCCTTCGTGTTGCAGGCGCTTCACCGCGTCGCGGATCGGCATGATGCTGATGCCGAGTCTGTCCGCCTGTTCTTTGAGGCCGACAGTCGCACCCGGGGCAAGCTGTCCTGTGAGGATCTGCTCGCGGATCTCAAGCCACGCGACGTCCGCGAGGCTGCGCACCAAGTCGCGACCGTGGTGGCGCTCTCTCACGCTAATGCCCATCACCTCTTCGCAATACGGTTATAATTTATATGGTATATGGGAGACTTGCAAGACTAGGCGTTACACTAGTGAGGTCTCTCCCGATTGCCAGCGGCCCACCCTCGACCCGTAGAAATCTCGAGGGATTGCCCGTTGGACTGGGATTCTGCACGCAAACTGCTTGTCCTTCGACCGAAAGGGGAAGGCGGATGGAGGGAAATTCCTGGACTGAAAAGCAGGCTTTTGACACGATAAAAAATAAATGTATGGATCGCATGATCTGGAGGCGGACAGCGCACCTTGTCTGGCGCTCGGTTTCCAGGGTGAAGGAGTGGCGTGGCTTGAAACTGGTGACGTTCGAGCATCGCGGTGTGCAGCGCGTTGGTGTGGTACGTGGCGATCGAGTCGTGACGGTGGATGTTCCCGACATGCGCACGCTCTTTGAGCGCGGCGATGAGGGGATGGAGGCAGCGCGGCAGGCCAAGGGCGAGGAGTTCGCGCTGGAGGATGTGCGCCTGCGCGCACCGATCATTCCGAAGAAGTTCTTCCATACGGCGGGCAACTTCCGCGAGCATGCCCATGAGGCTGACCAGTCCAACTGGGTGGCCCCGGTCTTGCCGTGGATCATCTTCTTCCAGAACATCGATGCGATCATCGGCCAGGACGACGCGATCATCTACCCCGAGCATCTCACGGAGGAACTGGACTACGAACTGGAGCTCGCGGTCGTGCTGAAGAAGCCAGGCAAGCACTTCACCGCGGAGCAGGCCGAGGACTATATCGGCGGCTATGTGATCTTCAACGACATCACCGCGCGCGACATCCAGCGCCGGGAGATGGAGTCGAAGGTGTTCACCTACTGCAAGTCGATCGACACCTTCTCCCCGCTCGGGCCCTGGATCGTGACGCCGGACGAGATTCCCGACCCGCACGACTTGAAGATGGAATTGCGGGTGAATGGTGAAGCCCGCCAGCAGTCGTGGACAGGACGGATCTCGGTGAAGATCCCGGAGATCCTGGCGCACTACTCTGCGCTCGGCTACTCGGCGGGAGACGTGCTCTCCACCGGGACCGTGTCTGGCGTCGCGGCCTTCAGTGCCGACCCGCAATCCCTCTACCTGAAGCCCGGCGACAAGATCGAGGCCGAGATCGAGCGGATCGGCGTCCTGCGCAACCACGTGATCTCCTGGCAGGAGGCGTACGGCGAGGCACCGCCGCCCAAGGTCCGCTGGTAGGTCGGGCGCGGGCCCGGGGTTCCTTGCACATGAGAGAGGAGTTGCTGTCGGGGTGATCGATCGCCAGGAGATATGGACCGGCGGGCTGAACGAAGAGGCCCTCGGGGCGCAGCCGCAACGGCGCGTGGGTCTCTACGACACGACGCTGCGCGACGGCGAGCAGACCGTCGGGGTCGTGCTGTTGCCGGAGCAGAAGCTGGAGATCGCGCGGCTTTTGGACGCCTTCGGCATCGACCGCATCGAGGCCGGCTTTCCGCGCGTTTCGGAGGAAGACTGGCGCGCAGTGGAGATGATTCGGGACGCGGGCCTGCGGGCGGAGCTCTGGGGCTTCTCGCGCGCTGTACCGGACGACGTGGAGGCCATCGTCACGCTCGGCCTGCAGGCCACGGTCATCGAGGCGCCGGTCTCCGAGGTGAAGCTTCGGGCGCTCGGGGTGGAACGGAGCGAGATGCTGCGGCGCATCCGCACCGCGGTCGCACACGCTTCCCAGCGCGGGGTGCGCGTCGCGTACTTCGCGGTCGACGGTTCGCGCGCGGATCTTGGCTTTCTGGAGAGGGTCTACAAGACGGCACTCGACGCCGGGGCGCAGGAGCTCGTGGTGGTGGACACGATCGGCATCGCCACACCGGAAGCAGCCGCCTATCTGGTCGGCAGGGTGCGCGAGTGGGCGGGAGCGGACGTCCCGGTGCACTTCCACGGGCACAATGACTTCGGACTTGCGACCGCCGCGGCGATCGCCGCGGCGAGGGCCGGCGCCTCCTACATCCACGGCACGATCAACGGGATGGGAGAGCGGGCCGGCAACACGAACCTGGCGGAGGTCGCGTTGGCACTCGACGCGCTCTACGGCGCGGAAACGGGCCTCAAACTGGAAATGGTGTCGGATGTCTCGCGGCGCGTCCGCGAACTGAGCGGATACCAGATGGCGCCATGGACGCCGCTCGTCGGCGAGAACCTCTTCCGCCGCGAGACAGGCACGGCCGTCAGCCAGTTCCACGTGCCCGAGGCGATCGAACCCTATGCGGCTTCGGTCGTGGGTGCACGGCGCGGGGTCGTGCTCGGCAAGCGCAGCGGGCGCGACTCCATCCGCATCAAGAGCGAAGAACTCGGGCTGACGGTGCCGGCAGAGCACTCTCGCGCACTCCTCGAGCGAGTCAAGGAGCTGGGAATGCGCAAGCGCGGCCTCGTGACGGACGACGAGTTTCGCTCGCTCGTCGAAGAACTCGACTGACAACACAAGACCAGGAGGGACCGGCAATGGCGGGACGCTTGCAGGATAAGGTCGTACTGGTGACCGGCGGCGGCAGAGGCTTCGGTGCGGCGATCGTGGAGGCCGTCGCCAAGGAGGGCGCGGACGTCGCCGTGCACTACAATTCCTCTGCGGCAGGTGCCGAAGAGGTAGCAAAGAACGTTCGCGCACTCGGACGACGGGCGATGACGACCCAAGGCAACATCGCCAACTGGAGTGACGTGAAGCGTGTCGTTGATGATGTGTATCGCGAGTTCGGCCGCATCGATGTCCTGATCAACAACGTCGGCGATGTGGCATCCGGCCAGATGTCCTGGCGGGATATCACGGAGGAGTCGATCGACCACATCCTGGCCGTCGACGTCAAGGGCACCATGCTGATGACGCACGAGTGCGGCCTGCGCATGGTCGAGGCGAAATCGGGCGTTGTCGTGAACATCGGCTCCCACGTCGTGATCAACGGAAGTCCGCGGGCGCCGCAGTATGCCGCCGCCAAGTACGGCATCATCGGCTTGACGAAGTCCTACGCCGCGGCGCTCGGGCCCTACGTGCGCGTCAATACGCTCGGCCCCGGCTTCATCGAGACGGAGCGCACGATGAATCGGGAAGACTGGAAGTCCGGGCGGCGCCAGGCGTACATCGATCGCACGCTGCTCAAGCACGTCCCGAAGCCGGAAGAGATCGTCGGCTCTGTACTCTTCCTCGCGAGCGAGGACTCGAACCATATCACCGGTGAGTTCTTGGTAGTGAACGGCGGCTACGGCATGGTCGGGGCCTAAGCCTTTGCCATTACGCGGGAGGGCGGCATCTGCCGCCCTCCCGCGGCGCGTCGTGATCGGCGCATCGCTACGCTGCTGATCGCAGCGGCCTCAGCGCAACGGACCGTGCGCTGGCCTTGCCGCGCAAAAACGGGTACGCTCGGTAGGATTCAACCGTGGAGAGTGATTGGTTGCGCGCCTTTGCACGGTCCGCCTTCGGGCCGTTGTTCGATTTGCCGCCGATTGTTCGGCTGATGGCCGTCGGCAGGCTCGTGAATAGCGGTGCACGCCGCATGGCGATGCCCTTTCTTGCGCTATACCTCGCGGAGGTGCTCCGCGTTCCGACCGGCCAGATCGGCGTCATCCTCGCGCTGAGTCCGCTCTTTGGCGTCATCGGACAAAGCTTTGGCGGCGCCATTACGGACAGGCTTGGGCGGCGCCCGGTGCTGATTGCATCGCTTGCCTTCGAGGCGCTGATGCTTCTGCTCATGGCGTTTGTGAACAGCCTCGCGGCCTTCGCTGTCTTGAATGCGCTGCTCGGCCTCCTGGGCGCCGCCTACTGGCCCACGAGCCAGGCGGTCGTGGCGGATGCGACCAAGCCGAATGAGCGCGTTCGAAGCTATGCCTTCCTATATTTCACGAACAACATCGGGTCGGCCATTGGGCCTGCGGTCGGTGCGGGCCTCGCGATCACCGGCCACAGCCTCGTCTTCTCGCTTGCGGCAGCGATCGTGTTCTCCTGGGCCGTCGTCCTCTTCCTGCGCCTGCCGGACACGGCGCCCTCCGCGGCAGAGCGCCAGCCGTTCGGCTCCGGCTACCTGCGCGCGCTGCGCGATCGGCGACTCCTCCTCTATGTCCTGGCGGCATTCCTCGCAAACTTCGCCTATAACCAGATGGACATCTCCTTGCCGCTCTTCCTCGTGCGCATGCATGTGCAGGGCGCGAGCGCGGTCTACGGCGTCTTCATGTCGCTGAACGCCGTGATGGTCGTCCTCTTCTCCCTCTTCGTCGCACGCCTCACCGAGAGACGCAGCCCGACCCGGGTTCTCGCTGCAGGGGCCAGCCTCTATGTCCTGTCGCTCCTGGGTCTCGCGATTGCAAGGGGAACCCTGGCGCTGATCGCGCTGGACGTCCCCTTCACGGTGGGCGAGATGCTCGGGGCGACGGTGAGCGGCGCGTACCTCGCGAGTTTGGCGCCCGTGGCGGACCGCGGCGTCTACATGGGAGTGTCGTCGCTCTCCTGGGCGCTCTCGTCCGCGCTCGCACCGCTCACCTCGGGCTTCCTGCTTGGCGTGCTCGCACCATCGACGGTGCTCTTCACCCTGGCGCTGCTGCCAGCAGGTGCAGCCTTCCTCTACGCGCGGTTCGGCACCCTACCGGCAGCCGCTGGCGCCAGCGTGGGCGCCTAGTACCGCTCGACCGGAAGGCAGGCCAAGAGCGAAGCCCCCGCGGACGCGGGGGCATGCGCGTTTCTCCCAAAGGCGGAAGGCCCTGTGGTGCGGCCCGCTGCGAGCGGAGTGAGACTTTGAAGAGGATGACGGATCAGGTGCCTTGCCGCTTCCCCTTTTTAGGGGTGACGAGGAGCAGCGCCGAGAGGGCCGCGAGCCCGATCTACAAGCCCTCAAGCATACCGAGGAGGGGTCTGTGATCGCATGCCCTGACCCGTAAACCCGGAGGGACTCTCCCTTGGGTCGGCGCAGGATCAGGTCCGAGCCTCCTTCTCTCAGCGGAACTTCCCGCTCTATGATGCCGACCTGCGGCTTCGATGTAGAATGATCATGAATACCCCCAAGTGCGGAATGGGAGACACCGAATGGATAGACGCATGCGCTTGCGGCAAGCCGTGATCGGGGCGGCGGCGGCCGCCCTGCTGCTGGCCGGCTGCGGGAGTTCGGGGCAGCCGGGACCGAAGACGCCATCGCTTGAACCTCCCCGCCCTGAAGGGCGGAGATTCCGAAGGGAAACCCGGGGGATGTGTCACGGGTGCAAAGACCCTGGGAGTAGTTCTCCTGACTGGTCCCGGTTATCCCAGCGGCAACTTTGGCGGGGTTCAGCCGCAACTACGCCTTGAGGTTCCCTTGAGGGGAACC
>JAJYSJ010000070.1 GCA_021793645.1 Bacillota bacterium | reverse complement strand
TGATTTCCGACGGGGAGTGCATGGTGCCGGACGAGTTCTACAACCGGCTGATGGCAGCCAAGAAGGAGCGCGGCTTGCGCATCATGTCCATCCTCATCGGCGGCGTGCCGCAGGAGCTCACGCGCTGGTCAGATCGCGTCTGGGCAATCACACAACCGGATGACGAGGCCGCCGGCGAGATGTTCGCCGAGCTGATCTAAACAGAGGGGCGGGCGTCGAAGGGCGCTCGCCCTTATCTGTGAGAGGCACCCACACGGAAGGAGGATCGCATGAGCACCAAAATCTTCAACGGCTACATGCTGGGCTTCTCGGCCATGACCGACATCTGGGTCATCGACCAGTGGGCCAGCGTGTTCCGCAAGCGCATCTCCCACATGGAGGACGACCTGCGGGCGAGGCTTTTCGCCACCGTAACGGCCACGCTCGTCGATCGCATCGCCCTACTCGATGATCCGAAGCGCCTGCTGTCAATCGTGAACGGACTGACCGACGAAAACGCCAAGACGCTTTCGGATCACCGGACCCCTTTCATGGTGGCCTTTGAGCACATCGCGAACCACGAGAAGAAGATCCGGGAGACCTCAATGCGGGACCCTGACTACGACTTTGAGTGCAACGTGCAGATCCTCCATGTGCCCGGCCGGAACATCCTGTTGGCCATGCTGTTCACGGAGCAGGAAGCCTACCGCATCCTCTGGCGGAGAATGCCTCATGTGCAGGAGTACGCCTACTGGAACAGCACCGACCAGCCGTCCTACCTCACCGATGAGCAATGGGATCGCCGCCGGCGAGACTGGGACAAGGCCCTCGGCGAGGACGGTATCCCCTCTCTGCATGGCTTCGGCATCGACTGCCATCACGTCTACGGGCACCCGAACCTCGAGCAGATCCTGCAGCGCATGCCCACGTTCCAGTCGCGGGTCCGCCAAAGCGCAGCGGACAACCTGTTTCGCGAATGGCTGGACGGCCGGGAACTGACCGCAAGCAACATCATCGCCATGGAGAGACAGTTCAAAGCCTGGCGGAAGACCACCCACGGCCGCCTGGCCGCAGTCAAGTTGCGGCATAACGTCGCACAACGCTTGCCGCAGGAGATCACCCGCGAGATGCTGACAACTTCAGTCAAGAGCCTGTTCGAGACGTTCCAGGCCAAAACGAACCACGGGGAAGGGACGGTATGAAGCCCGACTTGTCGCTCTACCTGACCCTCGGCATCGCCTGCGGGATACTGCTGTCGGACATCAGAACGCGCTCCATGTTCCTGCCCATCACGGCTGCGGCCGGGGTCGGGTTCATCGCGGGGATGCTGGTCGCCCACCACTCTAAGAACTAGGCCCATAACCCGGTCCCTGCCTAACTGCCACGCCGCTTCCTGCCGGCGCAAGCACGCTTAGCTCCGGCCCACTTCCGAGCCTGCGCCCTACGGGCTTCCCCAGGCTCGGGTGGGCCGGGCTTCGCTTTTGCTTGCGCCGTCCTCGCGGCGCGGCCTGGTGCGGTTGCCTGAAGAGGAGGTGCGCCATGCAGATCACGTTCACGGACCTTCAGGGGGAGCGGATTCGGGGAGTGCTCGCCGGTCGCGGGCAGGTCGGCATGGTGGAAGTCCTCCTCGTCAACGCGCGCGGCCGCGGCTACGTCGTCGAGGATTCAACACGATGCGAGTTCAGCAAGAAGAAGGGAAGGACGGTGGCCGTCAGATGAGCAGCCTCGGAAGCCTGACATGGTACACGCTGCGCGAAGTCGAGGTGACGCGCGAGCAGATCCGCCGCGGCCTGCAGGCGGCTGGCCTGGACGAAAAGTTCACGCCCAAGGCCGTCCTCCCGTCGGATGCCTTCCGGCGCGCGACGAGCGAAGTCGAGACGACCAGGCTGCCGCAGGGCGACGGCACGTTCGTCAACCTGCTGGTCCGCGAGGTCCACTCCGACAAGGACGAGATCCTGCGTCATCTCGTGCGCGAGACGGTCGACGGGGGGAACCGCCGGCTGAAGTACGAACAGGTCGCGGAGATCCGACTGGACAAGGCTTCAAACACCTGCCAGACCTACTCCCTCCTGACGCTCTCTAAGCAGGAGAGCGAGGCCCTGGACGAGGCGCGCAAGCGGTACGACCGCTACCGTGACGCCTACCAAAGCCGCCACCTGCGCGAGATCGTGCTTGACGTGCTCCAGGAGATGAACCCGGTGGCCGTCCGCCCCTCCGGCGGTGTCTACTTCGTTCCCGTGGAGCACGACGCACAACTCGGTAAGCTCCAGAGTTTCGTCCGTGCGCTCGGCAACGAGTCCGATCTCTGGACGATGCCGGTCGTGGACAGCGCGGATTCGCGCGCGGTCATCCGCTCCAGCCTGGGACAGGAGGTCGAGGACACCACCCAGCGGGTCATCAACGAGATGGGGAAGCTGCTCCAGCGCAAGGGCGAGGTCAGCGAAGCCGACCAGCGCCGGGCGCTCGTGGAACTTCACCGCCTGCAGGAGCTCACGAACCAGTACCGGGACATCCTGCAGGACAAGCTCTTCGAGGCACAGGCGAACATCGAGGTCGCCGAACGGCAAGTCCGCAGTCTCCTGGCAGCCTGACACAAATCACAAGAGGGCGGGCACGCATAGCGCGTTCCTGCCCTCTTGCTGTCTCTCGAGGGAGGTGAACCGGTTTGGACAATAAGGAAATGCTCAACGCTTTGGGCCTCTACATGCAGATCGACCGCCGGCACAACATTCTCGAACTCGGCTGCGGCAACGGAGAGGCGATCGAGAAGCTGAGGAAGAACCGCGGCTGCTTCACCTATGCGACCGAGGAGGACATCGCCCTCTTCGAGGAAGCACGCGAGAAGAAGCGCGTAGACCGCATCGCGCGCGGCATGCCGGGGCGCAACCTCTTCGTGGCAAGCAGAGCATTCTCCGTTATCGTCGCTCACCGAGAGGAGAGCGTTGACGACACCAAACAGCTCGTCCGCTGGGTGAGCAATCACCTCGAGAAGAATGGGGTGCTCGCGCTCTCGCTGTACGACAGCGAGTTGGAGACCATCCTGCACTACGCCCTGTTCGGGTTCGACTTCTTCCACGGGTTCAAGTTCTCGAGAGGCGGCGAAGTCGGAATCATCCTGGTGCGGAGAGACATCCCTGGGCGGCCGACCAAGCAAGAGGTCGAGTCGCTGGCAGCACAGGTGCGCAACCGTCACGTCACCAACGGGCTCCCGTACGGGAAGACGACGTGCCCACTCCCGGTGCCGTACCTGCGCGAAAACGTCGAGCCGTTCCGGAGCCTCTGGCGGACGGCGGAGGAAGTGGAGGGCCTCCTGAAGCGGTCGACCCTCACGCAGGAGGCAATCACGGCCGTCACCCGCGGGCAGATCGCGCTTGAGGAAGTGCCGCCGCTGCCGCTCAAGGCCGGCCACGTAGCTCTCCAGCTCGCCACCGGGCGGTTCAACGGCGCCGTGGGCACGGGTGACAACCGCCATGTCGTCAAGGGACGGGTCGTGCGCACCCCCGTCGAGATCGAAGACGAGGACGAGGACGGAGAGCCCATCACGATCATCCGGCAGATGCTCTCGATCGAGGTTAGAGCGATCGACTGCAACGGCGAAGTCACGGTTCTGAGGTCAGACGGCGATGGAGAGGAGGAGGCAGAAGGTGCTTAGGCTGAGCTTCTACCGGGACGCCTACAACCAGGGCTACACCTTCGCCAACGGCATCGCCATCGGCAAGGATCGGCATCTCCGCTACCTCTCCTGCGCCGGCGACGCGAAGTCCTTAAAGGTGCTCGCGCGCGTCCTCTCGAGCAAGGACAAGAAGAAGCTCGAGAGCCTGAGCATCGGTGTCAGGGACCCGGACGCCAACAACAAGTACACCAGCGCCAAGGCGGTCCCATGCCGCACCTTCCTGCGCGCTATCGACGACTCCACCTCGCACCTCGTCGCGATCGCGGAGGAGTGCGATACCGGCGCAGCCCTGCTCGCCGGCGACCGGCCGATCGAGGATGCCTTCTTTCACCTGCTACAGCGGTCGCTCGACGTTCCGCTCGTTCCGGAGTGGAGCGTGGACCTGCTACAGGAGTTCCGCGGCAGCGGCGCCGTTACAGACTGGACCGGACAGGGCGACTTCCCGCCGGGAGCCGACATCGACCTCACGGACGGGGACGACACCGTAAAGGACATGCTCCGTTCGGGGCGGCTCACCATCCCGCAAGGGAAGGGCGCACCGGACATCGACGTGACGCAGGTATCGCACATGGATGCCTACATGCGGCACTTTGGGAAGGCCCTCGGCGAGCACCTCGCGACCACAGCGCTGCACACGCCGGGTACGGCAACGCCGCCGCAGACGGTGCGCCGCCTTTTCCCCGCGCAGGCCGATGCGGCCGAAGCGATGGTCAAGACCTGGCAGACCGGCGAGAACTCGGTCTGGATGGTCGGAGAGCAGGGCGTCGGCAAGACGATCATCGGCATCGTGGCCGCAGCCCAGTACATCGGCAACCAGCCGGGGCGCATTCTGGTCCACTGTCCGGGGCATCTCGTGCCGAAGTGGGAGCGTGAGGTCAGGAAGACCATCCCCGGCAACGTGACCGTGCGGCGTGTGCGCGACTGGCGCGATGCGCTGCGCGCGGTTCCTGAACTGCGGCAGAAGCCGACCGGCCTGGAGGTGTGGATCCTCGGCCGCGATAGCGCGAAGCTCGGCTGGAACTGGAAGCTGGCCGCTCGCCAGGTCGGTAAGGACAAGGGAGTCCACTTCGAGTGCCCGTCGTGCAGGAGAACCGTGGTGCGCAAGCGCCTGGACGGTCTCACGACCGTCCTCACCCCCGACGAGATGAAGACCCGTGGCAAGGTCAACGCGAAGTGCTTCCATTGCGGTGAGCCGCTGTGGACCGCAGATCCCTCTGGCCCGCGCCGGATCGCACCCTCCAAGCTGTGGGCAAAGCGGCTGCCACATGGCACGTTCGCCGTGCTGCTGGCAGACGAGATCCACGAGGAGAAGGGCGACTCCATCCAGGGGCACAGCATCGGCCGGCTGATCAGCATCTCGAAGCGCACTGGCATGCTCA
>JAJYSJ010000069.1 GCA_021793645.1 Bacillota bacterium | reverse complement strand
TCCCTGATCCCCTCTTCGACAACTAACCTGCCAGTTCCTTGCTCCTAGACGATGCTTAACTTGTTAACCCCTGACAGCGGAAATGTGGGTAAAGGGTAGTACATTGAGAGGTGGCTACGCGACATCGCCGCAGGGCGCGTGCGCAACACGACTCTGGAGAGCTACGGGTATGTAGCCCGTCACGTGATAGCCGCACTTGGCGACCGCCCACTTGCGACGATCCGGCCCATCGACATCCAAGCACTCTACACAGCACTATTGCAGCGAGGGCTCTCGACGAGCACGATCAGCAGCGTCCACAACGTCATCCGTCAAAGCCTCGCGGACGCGGTGAACCTCGGCTTCCTGGCAGCCAACCCGGCAGATCGAGTCAAGAAGCCGCCAGTGAAGCAGGAGGAGATCGTACCGCCGACTGTTGCACAGGCACAGGTGCTACTCCAGTATGTTGAGCCCGACCGACTCCGCGGCCTCTGGTGGTTCGTGGCTCTTACGGGTTGCCGCCGTGGTGAAGCTCTCGGCGTGCGATGGGAAGACGTCGACTTTAATGCAGGCACTGTGACGATCCAACGTACCCTGACGGGCAAAGGCGCGAAGCGGCAGCTCCACGACCCGAAGACCGCAAGAGGTAGGAGGGTGATAGCCCTCTCGACGGTACTCGTCGAAGCACTTCGCCTGCACCGCAAACAGCAACTCCTTGAACGGCTTGCAGCAGGACCGGATTGGAAAGACAGCGGCTTCGTCTTCACCACACGCAACGGCAAGTGGCTAGGGCCGGATTGGGCGCGTAAGCGATTCAAAGTGCTTGTTCAAGAGGCAGGACTACCAGAGAGCACTCGGCTTCACGACTTACGCCATGCTCTGGCGACGACTTGGCTTGCCTCTGGGGTTCCAGTGCAGGTGGTGTCAGAACGTCTGGGGCATGCCAGCATTGCAATCACGCTCCAACTCTATGCGCACGTCCTACCGAACCAGCAGGCCGAAGCCGCCGAACGGATCGACAGCCTACTTACTAGCCGCGTCACCACGAGAGCATAGAAACAGCGAAACCCCATAGACACGGTAGCCTGTACCATAGCCGAATAGCCCGGTATTATGCGATTCCGTGGACGCTATGACGCACCGTAGATATGTGCGTGCAAAACTACGAATCAAGAACCCGAGCACCCGCTGACACGCCATCAGGCGCTCCTCTACCATCCTTGGGTTCAACGAGCGCCATCGGGGTAGTCAAGCTGCTAGTCAAGACCCCTGGTACGCAATCTCCTTGACATCGCTAAGGCTGATCTCGTGAATGAAACCGTTGTCGTCCTTTATAGTGATCGTGGCGGGGTTGCGTACCGGCTCGTATTTCACGAACATACCCACCGAAACTCGATCATTTGCGTGGATAATCTGCAAGAGCTTTCCTTTATACTTCCAGCTCTCTACGAAGCTATCGAGAGCACGCGCCCAATCCGTTGCGTTCAACGGGATCTTTACCCACGCCATGGTTGTCAACCAACTTTCTTGTTTAGTGCACCGTTAACTGAGACAGCCCCCTGAAACGCGCCACAGAGGCTGCGGTCATCCGCCCCAGCTCGGCAGATTGGTAGTTCGCCTAAAGGCAAAGACTCCCTCCATTCTCCTAGCCTTACCTTCATTCTCATAAGCCGATGGTCCAAGGAGCTCGAACCCAAGCCAGACGACGAAGTGGGAAAAACGAGACAGAGCATGTCACGGCTGGCGGGGCCGTACAAGGCAAGCTTTACGAAGGCAGCAACGGCCACAGGCACCGGATCAGCGGTCGCCGAGGGCGAGGCTGGCCTCGTTTCACTTGTTGTCTGACTGGACTCGGAATACCAGTTTTTGCTGCGCCGCTCTGGGAGCGGGTTTACGGGGTTAGCAATGCGAGCTTGGCACTACACTTTCCCCTTGGATTTGGGAGGAGACCATGCGAGGGAGGCGGAAACTCCCGGGCCGATGGAGCCGCTACGTGTTCGTCGCCTCCTCTCCCGGTTTCTTCTGCAAAGCTGAAATGGCCCGCCGTTCGGATGCGGTAAGGCGTGGCGGCCTGCCGCGCGGCTCGGCGTACCAGGGTATCGCCGAACGTGCCTTCTCGAACTGTTCCAGGGCAGCAGAGCAGACGACGGGGCCATCCGAGGCTGCGGCCTCTTGCTCCGGAGGCAAGGGAGAAGGCTTCCCGTCACATCCCCTGAGTTGTCGCGATGCTTTTTGAAAGCGCCGGTTGTCTGTGGACTTCCCGTTGTTTGCCGGGGCTTCCTTGGAGCAAGCGTTGGCGGACGGTGACTCTCTCGCGCACATGGCAGGCACGCCCCCATGACTGTGTCGAATGAGGAGCGGGAAGGGACGTTCGGCTGCCCAGTGCTGAGTGAGGCGGTCAATGGCCATGACCGGGGGCCCATGTCGGATGCCGTGCATGTGGCCGTCGTGTCCCGGCTCATGGTTGCCCAGTTGGGCGTGGCAGCACCGGTCGAACCGTCCCGGACAGGGCATGGGCGTTTCCAAAGACAGGACGTTTGTAGGCTTGGACGAACGAAAGCATGGAAGCGGAAGATGAGGAGAAGCGGTGACGGACATGGAGGCTGTCAAATGCAACAGCTGACCCAAAACGTTGCGCTGCATCGAGCGAAGATGGCCCCGCCGCAAGCCCTGTTCAGAGTTGTGCCGCGGCAGCGCATCGATGCCTGGCTCGATGCCGCCTTTTCCGGCAGGCTCACCTTGGTGATCGCTCCAGCCGGCTTCGGCAAGACGACGGCCGTAACTCAGTGGCTCTGCCGGAGCGGCGTGAGGTGCGCTTGGATTTCCCTGGATGAAGGCGACAACGACCCGGTCCGCTTCTGGACCTACCTGATTGGTGCGCTCGAGAACCTGTCCCATGACCTCGGGGACGCGGTGCACACAATGCTGCGGTCGTCCGCGCCTCCCTGGGAGGCGGTCATCTCCTCCCTCATCGACGCCCTGGAGACCGTGCCGTTCGACTTTGCCCTGGTGCTGGACGATTACCATGTCGTGCATGACCCGCTCGTGCATGAGACATTCGCCTTCCTGATGCGCTATGCGCCACAGAGAATGCATATCATGATCTTGAGCCGATACCCCGTCACGCTGCCGTTCGCCCGCCTCCGGCTGTCCGGGCAGATGGCGGAGCTGACGGCCAGGGACCTCTCCTTCAGCGGCGCCGAGGCCAAGCTGTTCTACCAGCAGAGGGGTGTCCACGTCACCGATGAGGACGTGGACAAGCTCATCGGCCTGACCTGGGGCTGGGCTGCTGGTATGCAGATGACGGCCATGTCCCTCGCGCGGACAGGCAACAAGGCGATCGCGCTCGACCATTTCGAAGCGAGCGCAGGCCGCTTGGCCGCCTACTTCAGGGAAGAGGTCTTCGGCGGGTTCAGCGAGACGACGCAAGCCTTTCTCATGCAAACGGCCATCTTGGAACGCATGTGCGGCTCGCTCTGCGAAGCCATGACCGGGGCGCCCAACGGACGAGAAGCGCTAGAGACGATCGCGCGCCAGGGGGGCTTCCTGGTCTGCCTGGACGAGAACGAGAGCTGGTACCGTTACCACAAGCTCTTCGCCGAGTTCCTGCGCGGCATCCTGAGGCAGAGGGATCCAGAGAGCGTCGCCGCCCTGCACCGCCAGGCCGCCAAGTGGTTCGAGGACCATGGGTCGGCTGCGGAGGCCATCGAGCATTACCTGAACGGAGAAGACGTCGATCGGGCGGTCCGCCTTATCAAGAAGCAGGCCGCGGGGATGCTCGGCCGCGGCGAGCGGGCGACGTTGCTGCGGTGGCTTGGCGCCCTGCCCGACGCGGCGGTGGAGAGCGACGCGCAACTGTGCCTGGTGCAGGCGATGGCTGGTATTGCCGAGGGCAGTGTACAGCGTGTGTCCCACTGGCTGGAGTGGGCTGAGACGGTCTGGCCGAGCCAAGGGGCGGAGTCCGCCGAGTTCGCAGGCAACGCGATGAGCGCCAATCGTGCCATTGCGCACCTCTACCTGGCCGCGAAAGCGCAGAGCGTTCACGACGTGCTGCATTGGTCGGCGGTCGCACAGCGCACGCAGGATGGCGACTCCCAGTTGACCTATGGGCTGATCTTTGAAAACCAGGAGTGCAGCCTGCTTTGCGGGCCGTTGGGTTGGTTCGGAAATCTGAAGGGCAAGGCCCGGGGCATGGAAGGCGATGTCCATCTCCGACTGAGGGGTCTGGTTCCTCCTGAGGCCCGACGCGGCTACATTCCGGTCGTCAATGCAGAGGCTCTCTACGAGCGGAACCAAATTGATGCTGCTCGGAAAAGCCTTCTCGTGGGCATCGAGGAGGCGCAGGTGTCACAGAGCGCCGGCGCGTTGGTGCCGGCCTATGTCACCCTGGCGCGCGTGCATCTGGCCCGCGGCGACCTGGGGGCAGCGCTGGGGGCAGCTGCGGAATGCGAGCGGCAGGTCGCAGCTCTCGGACAACCACAGTGGTTGGGCGCCATCGCGGCCTTGCGCGTCCGTCTGCGCATGACGGCCGGAGACAGGGACGCTGCTGCTGCATGGCTCGAACGCTGCCGTGTGGACGTGTACGACCGTCTCAGCGCGGATCGCGCCTTTGAGCACACGACCCTGGCTCGGGTCCTCCTGGTCCTGGGTCGAGGTGAAGAAGCCGTGTTCCTGCTGGAGCGCCTTCTTGCGACCGCGGAACAGGAGCAGCGCATCCCGAGCATCATCGAAGCGGCCAACCTGCTGGCCCTGGCCCACAGCGCTCTGGGCAGGGCACATCAGGCGCTCGATGTTCTTCGCACGAGCCTGACGCTCGGCCGTGAGAACGGATACCTGCGCATCTTCGTCGATGAAGGGCCTCCCATGCTCTCGCTACTGCTGCGGTTGCACCGACTGGAGGGCCGGAATGGGCCGGTGGACGAGGCCGACTACGTTCGTAGCCTTGTCGCGCTCCTGCGACAGAGTCCCATGCGGCCACAGCAGGCCACGCCGCCGCCGGCCTTGATCGAGCCGCTGACGGCCAGGGAGATGGATGTGTTGAAGCTGGTCGGCAAGGGCCTCGACAACCGCTCCGTGGCCAGAGAGATCGGCGTCGAGCTGC
>JAJYSJ010000068.1 GCA_021793645.1 Bacillota bacterium | reverse complement strand
TGGCGACGTCCACTGTCCCCGTGGTCGCGTTGGTCGAAGACCCGGTGCCCGAAAAGTACCCGCCCATCATCCCGTAGTAGGGCGCTGAGCCACCCTGCCCACCATACCCGCCCATCATGCCGTAGTACGGATAGCTGCCCTGGTTGCGGGCACCGCGGCCGAACAGCCGGCTCATCGCGCCCCAGAGACCGCCCGTGGCGGCAGAGGAGCTTCCGTAGAACCCTGACATCATGCCGTACGGCGTGTAGTTGCCAGCGGCGCCGCTGGCGACGCCGGATGCGAAGAGCAGGCCGAGTACACCGACGACCACTGCACCACCTGCCAGAAGACCCTTACCGATGCGCATCGGACGTTACCCCCTTTCGATCTACTTGGCGCCGAGGTCACGCCGCATCTCCTCGAACTGCTCGCGGCTCAGCTCGCCGCGGGCGTAGCGCTCGCGCAGGAGGTCCATCGCGGTGTCTAAGGGTTGCCCGGAACGGGCCTGCGGCTGCCACCACGCCTTGAGGATCAGCACGATGCCACCGATCACGAGAACCCAGAAGACGATCATCATCAGAGGGCCAAGCCAAGCCCACGCGCCGCCCCAGTAACCCCACATCATCGGTGCTCGCCATCCTTCCGTCGGGGCTCGTCATCCGCCCCGGAGTTCTGGTCGCGGGCGGGAGATGCTCCGCCCGCGACCCGATGGTTCAATAACCGCCCATCATCGAACCGTACGCCTCGCCCTGCGTGCCCGAACCCTGCTGCAGGTATCCCGACATCATCGAGCCGTAGGTCGTGCCGGCCTGCGAGCCGGTGCCGTGCACTCTGACCATCATCTCGCGGATCTGGGCGGGCACGTTCGTGCCGGTCTCGGCCCAGCGCAGCATGTAGTTGTGCACGCTCAGCATGTTCTGACGGTCCAGCTGGGGGTTCCCCTGCGAGCCCGTCGTGCCCTGTGCCGTCGATGCGCCGAACAGCGTCATCATGCCGTAGCCGTTGAAGAGATTCTGCCCTGTCGGCGACGCTCCGCTCGCGACGCCCGCTCCCAGCACCAGTCCCAGTCCCACAACCCCCGCCGCCACACTTGCCAACCAACCCGCGCGCAGTCTCATGGGCTTCCTCCCGCTGTCGCTCACTACTTGATCGTGAGGCCGCTCTGCAGATCCTCGAGTTCCTGGCGGCTGATCTCGCCGCGCGCGTACCGCTCCCGCAGGATTTCCTGCGCCCGGTCCGGCTCCGCGTGAGGTCGCCCGTAAGAACGCACGAGTGCCACGATGCCGCCGATTACCAGCACCCAGAAGAGAACCATGAGGATCGGTCCGAGCCAGCCTCCCGTTCCGCCCCAATATCCCCACATCATCGTTCGGCACCACCCTTCGACGCAAAGTCTAGGGCACGAACATGCGGACACAGGTTCGCGGCACAGGCAGCGAACAAGCAAGAATCGATCAAGATTTCGTCAAGACGCTGGGCAGGCGTTACGCTTGCGGCAACGTCAACCGTGCAAGCGTACCGAAACCGGACCCTGGGCTTGAGAGCGCCAAGCTGCCGTTCATGACTTCGGCCAGACGACGCGAGATGGCCAGGCCGAGACCCATGCCCGGTCGGCTGGTGTGCCCCGCCGAGCCGCCCTCGCCGCGGAAGAATGGCTCGGTCACGTGCGGCAGGTCCTCCTTGCGGATGCCGGTTCCCTCATCTTGCACGCGGAACTCGACGCGGTTGCCGGTTTGCGTCGCGGAGAGCGTCACCTTGCGACCCGCAGGCGTGTGGCCGGCACTGTTGATCAGGAGGTTCTCGAGAATCTCCCCAACGCGCACTTGGTCGGCGAGCACGCGCAGGGCCGGGGATACGGGATCTACGACCAGTTTCACCCCGACATCTTCAAAGCTTGGCCGGACGGCGTCGGCCACCGCCTGGATCACAGCGGCTGCAGCCAAGGGTTTGAGCTCCAGGTCGGCATAGGCGTTACCTTCGGCACGCGACAGCGCGCTGAGGTCCGCAGCCATGCGCTCAAGGCGGTCGACGGCCCGGTCCATGCGCGCAAGCACCTCGTCCGACCAGGGAAGCACACCATCGTGCAGGGCATCGCAATAGCCGCGCAGGGCCGTGACGGGTGTACGCAGCTCGTGACTTACACTGGCCGTGGCCAGTGTGCGGACTCTGCGAGACTCCTCGAGCGATGCGGCCAGAAGATTGACATTATGGGCCAGCTCCGTAAATTCGCTGGCTCCTCGCTCTGCGACGCGCTCGGAATACTCGCCGGCGGCCAGGCGCCGCGTGGCGTCCATGACGCGGCCCAGCGCCTGCCCGATCGCCGAGCTGAGGAAGAATGAGAACACGAGACCGATGCCGATCACCATAGCCAGCGAGATCAGCACGTGCATGAGGACGGTGCTGGAGATCGCGCTTGCGAGTTCCGCGTCCATCTGTGCGGCCGTCGCGCCGGCTGGCGGGTGCATGATGTTCATCATCAGGCGGTCGTAGTGCATGGCGGGTGTCAGGAAGAGGGCCAGCATGCCGGTCAGGGCCGCGGCCAAGCTGGCCGCCAGATAGGACAGCATGAGGCGCGTGCCCAGGCTCTGCGGGTCCGCGACGCGCTTCACGCCTTCGACCCCACGAGCCGGTAGCCGATGCCGCGCACGTTCTCCACCTGCAGGTCGTCGCCGAGCTTGCGCCTGAGCGATGCCAAGTGGACGTCGACGACGTGGTCGGAGACGTAACCGTCTTCCCAGAGCGATCCGATGATCGCCGCGCGTGAGAGGACATGACGCGGGCGGCTGAGGAAGATGCGCAAGAGCTCGTACTCGCGCGGCGTGAGCTGAACGTCGGCATCGCCGGCGAGGACCCTGTGCTCGTCGAGGAGCATGGCGAGGCGGCCCCAGCGCAGGACGGACGACATCGCCGCAGGCTCCGCGGCGCTGCGCCGCAGCCCGAGGCGTCCGACCCTGAGGCACACCTCACGCGGGGAAAAGGGCTTCACGACGTAGTCGTCCGCGCCCAGGCCGAGGCCCAGGAGCCGGTCCGACTCCTCGCCGCGCGCCGTGAGCAGCAGGATCGGCAGGGTCGCGCCTTGACCCGACCGCCACCTGCGCAGCACCTCGAAGCCATCGAGATCGGGCAGGGTGAGGTCGAGGACGGCGACGTCGACGTCGCCGGCGGCGGCCGCCAGGGCCTCGGCGCCGGTGCGGGCTGCGACGACGGTGTGGCCGTCCTGCTGCAGATAGTGCCCAAGGATCTCCTGCACGTCGTCGTCGTCGTCGACCAGCAGAACGCGCATGCTGCACCACCCCCCTCGTCTCGATTCGTCGCAACACTAGCGCAAGAGGCGCGTCGGGGGCAAGACGCGCGCCATCGGCCCGCCTCGCGCCGCGCATCGCTCGCCCCCGGGCTGGCGCCTTGCGCTGCGGGCCGCTGCCGGGCGGTTCGATGAGAAGGTCGGCCCAGTGGCACCGCTCGGGCCGAAGCGTCATCGGAAGGCCCAGCAGAACCAGCCGCACGGCCGCATGTGGGCCAAAAGGCCCAAGCTCGGAGCCGCGAAACGGCCAAGCCACCCTGCCGTTAGGCCTTATCCAGGTAGTGCACGTGCGCGATCGGACCATGCAACATACCCCACATGGGTACTATGGTCTCTGCACTTAGATCGTAGGCACGGCCAGTGTTTTCCGACTACATGGAGGAGGCGGGTCGAGATCGATTGACCTTTTGGGGGCGGCCCTATGTCCCACGAAGCGCTGACCGGAAGGCAATGGCGCTTTCTGGCCGGACTGGACCAAGCGGACGTGAACCGGTTCTGTGAGGCCGTGCGCGTGCGCGAGCTCACGGAAGGTCAGTGGATCTGCCGACCTGGCGACCCTGCCGACACCTTCTACTTCGTCATCGATGGCCTGCTGAGCGTCTGCACCGAGTCCGAGGACGGCCGCTGCGTCGCGACCGAGCTTCTCCTGCCTGGCGAGTGCGGCGGGTGCTGCTGCCTGGGGAACCGGCCCGGCACGACCGTGCTCGGCGCGCGGGCCGTGCTCGCCTCCCGCGTCGGCCTCGTGGAACGCGCCAGGATGATCCAGATGATCGGCGAGATGCCGCAGCTGGTCTTCGGGCTTCTCGACATGATGCAGAGCCGCGAGCGCAAGCTGGAGGAGAAGCTGATCCGCGTCCTCTCTCTGCCGGCGCGCGAACGCGTGCAGGCCTTCTTCGCGGATGTCGGCGCGCCGTCGCTGGAGGAGGCCGCGCGTCTGCCCCTGACGCACCAGGACATCGCCGACCTGCTTGGGCTGACGAGGGAGACGGTTAGCCGCGCAATCTCGGAGCTGCGGCGCTCCGAGAGGTGCCGAAGTTCTGTGGCGAGCTGAGAAGTGCGTGCCGGCGACCGCCCGATTCCCTTTTGGGGGTCGGGCGACTTTGTTGCCCACGTAGACTCTTGGGATTGAACTAATGGTCCCGAGCAGCTGATTCATTCGGCCCTCCACTAGACGTTCCGGTGGCCTCTGTACGGATGGCCATGCGATAGATTGTGGGCCTTTCGGCTGGGCCCTGTGACAATTCTCACGGAGCAGAAAGAGGACCGTCGCGACAATGGAGTCGTCGGACGTGGCGGGTGCTGCCGCGTGAAGCGCGGCTCCGCTTCCATCGGGGAGCATAGCCCAATGGACGCGTTCGGTTCGGCAGTTGGTTGTGGGACGCAGCATGCAGCCCCGCCGCCAGCGCCAAACGGCCCAAGGAGGTACTGCCGTGGATCAAGACGCACCTCACAAGCCCGGGATCGCGCGCCCTGCGCAGGACATGGCGAGCGGGCGGTTTGCCGCGCGGCGCGCGGCGCTACGTCGCATCGGTTCTCTGACCGTAGGTGCTGCCGCAGTGCTCATGGCAGCGCAGGGTCTGCCCAAGCGCGCAGTCGCTGCGTCGGTCGGGACGCTGCCCAGGCGACGCCGGAGTCTCGGCTTTGCAGGTCGCGTGCGCTGGGCCAGCTGGACCGAGCCCGAGTTCTACTTCAGCGACGGCTGGGACGACTGGGACACCATTCAGAACCGCGGCAAGCTGCCCATCCTGCACGAGAACTTCCAGACCCTGCAGCCGACCTCGAAGCTGCCGCACCATTGGATCATGGTCGTGGACCTGAGACGCTGTGTCGGCTGCCAGGCCTGCGTCGTGGCCTGCAAGAGCGAGAACAATGTGGCGGTGGGCGTATACCGCACCTTCGTGCAGGTGCAGGAGCGCGGCGACATGGTACCGAGCAGCCAGGGCGACGTCC
>JAJYSJ010000067.1 GCA_021793645.1 Bacillota bacterium | reverse complement strand
AGCGCCTGTCCTTACTTCGCGACCGTCGGCCCGACTCGCACACCATTGCCACAGCACCGAGCTAACCCGTCTGTTTAGCAGGACGCCTATGCCTTACTGGCCCCTCCCACAGCCATCCTTCTGCTTCAATGCGGGACGAGTCGGCTTGTTTCGGCAGGCGCCAAGTCGCTGACAATCCCGAAAAGCCTTCGGCCCTTGACATTCATAGTAAACATATCGGAATACTATTAGTTGGGGGTGAGGCCGTGGCGGTTGGAGCGTTGCTGCTGTATACAGCTCTGTTGGTGTTCCTCGGCTTTCTGTCCAGGCGCGCGACGCGCGGGCGTGACGATGAATTCCTGGACGGAGGCAGGCGTTTCGGGTTTTGGCAGGTGTTTACGCTGGTAACCGCCATGTGGGCTTCGTGGATGCTCCCTGTCGAGTTGGAGACGGCATTCCTGAGCGGTCTGTCCGCCATCTGGTTCGGCGTGTCTGTGATCGCAATGTCGCTCGTCGCAGCAATCTTCCTGTTGGCCCCGTTCCGCAGGTTGGGGTACCTGACGAACTCCCATCTGATCGGACAGCGTTACGGCAGGACGGCTCGCACCATCTCCGCGGTGATCATCGGCGGCACGTTCCCCATCTTCGCCATGGGCAACGTGGTGGCGGCAGCCGCACTGCTGCACGTCCTCCTCGGTTGGCCGCTGTGGATCGCCCTGGCTGGCGCGTCGGCGGTCATCCTGCTCTACGTGTCCGCAAACGGGTTGTGGTCCTTGGCCTACACGCAGGTGGCAAACCTCCTCATGCTGACAATCGGGCTGGTCGTCGCAGCCATCTACGTGTTGCGAGGGCACTCCGTGTTCCGAGCAGCCATACTTCCCACACCGGGCTTCCTGCACTGGAGCGGCATCGGACTCACGATGATCCTCGTCTGGTTCGCCATGAACCTTCTCAACACGGTGACGGCCCAGGCGGAATTCCAGGCGATGTCCGCCGTCAGAGACTCCGCCGTCGGACGTAGGGCTGTCTATCTCTCGTCGATCGTGCTCATAGGGTTCGCCCTGGTGCCCGTGCTGCTCGGCATGGCCGCCCGCGAGCAATTCCCGCATGCCGCGAATGGCCTGCCAGCGTTTGCCATGCTCCTCCAGCACGTCGCCCCGCCATGGGCTGTGCTCGTGGTCATGGTAGGGTTCTGGGCATCCGCACTCACGTGGTGCAGTCCGCTGCTCTTCTCCGGGGCGAGTAGCTTCGGGCTCGACCTCTGGAACCGCTCCGATCTCCCCTTCACCGCACGTGCGGTGCGGCGATGGATCCAGTGGTCGGTGCTGCTGCAGGGGATTCTGCTTGTGGTCTACGCGCTCGCGCGGCCTGACGACCTCGGTTGGTGGCAGGTCTTCGGGCTCACGATCCGCAACGCGGTGGTGGTGGCCCCCACTATCGTCTTCCTCATGTGGTCCGTGGTCCGGCCGCGCACGGTGGTCGCCGCGATGCTTGCCGGCCTTGTGGGCGGCCTCGCCTGGAATGCGGCGAGCGGCTTCTCACCAACGGTCTTCACTTTGGGCATCAACCCGATGTGGGTCGGAACCGGTACCTCGCTGCTCGTCATCATCACCGGGACCATGGTTTTCCCCGGTGTGAGGCTGCGCTTGGTGCCAGGCAGGTGGCGCCTGTCACTTGGCGTCGCGCTCGCGGCCTCGGGAACCCTGGCCCTTGCGCTGAGCGCACTCGTACCGAGCCTGATCGCCGCCGGTCTGCGCGGCCCGGGCCTGTTCCTCGGCGTCATAGCCTGGTTCTTCGGGTTGGTTGCTGCGGTGGAAGAGCGCACAGCCACGCCTTCCCAGCAAGTGGAGTCGCCGGCATCTGTCCAAGCCGACTTCATTTAGCCTTGCAGAAGATTCGCTGAGGTTCCAAGGAGGGATTACGTGCAGGCAACGGCCCGCTATCGCGGGGACGGCACCTATCGGGTGACGGGCTCCGTCTCGGGCGCATCGATTATCGTAGACACCCGCACGCACGGCACCGATGCCCCGCAGTCCGCGCTGGGTCCCCGTCCCATGGAACTTGTTCTGTTCGGGGCGGCGACTTGTCCGGCCGTCGATCTCGTGCAGATCCTCGGGAAGATGCGCCACCCCGCGACAGACCTGATCGTCGAGGTAGACGGCGAACGGGCCGACACGCACCCGCGCAGGTTCACCAGAATCTCCCTGCGCTTTCGCATCTTCGGTCAGGACATTCCCAAGGACGTCGCAGAGCGTGCGGTAAGACTCTCTGTGGAGAGGTACTGTTCTGCCCTCGCGAGCCTGAACGCCGAGGTGAGCTGGTCGATAAGCTTGGAGCCTGATCAAGCCTCTGGGATGATCCCTGAAGAGAATGGAGGACGGGATGGAAATCTTCGATGACGTAACGCAGATGATCGGTGGTACCCCGATGGTACGTTTGCGGCGTGTGGTTCGTGCAGGGATGGCGGAGGTCTGCCTCAAGCTGGAATCCAAGAACCCTGGCGGCAGTGTCAAGGACCGCCCCGCCCTCTCGATGATCGACGACGCCGAGGCGCGGGGCGTCCTCCAGCCCGGGGGGTTGATCATCGAGCCGACGAGCGGCAACACTGGCATCGGACTTGCGATGGTCGCAGCGGCTCGTGGCTACCGCGCGATCATCGTCATGCCGGAAAACGCGTCGCGTGAGCGCATCGCACTGATGCAAGGGTTCGGGGCCGATGTGGTGCTCTCCCCCACCGAGCAGGGCATGTCGGGGGCGGTGGCGCTCGCCACCGACTTGCTCGCCCAAAATCCCGACGCCTTCATGCCGGACCAGTTCGCAAATCCGGCCAATCCAGAGGCACATCGCCGTGGCACCGCGATGGAGATCATGCGCCAGACAGAGGGCCAAGTGGATGCCTTCGTGGCCACCGCAGGCACCGGCGGCACGATCACCGGTATCGGTCAGGCACTGAAGGAGTTGCTTCCTGCAGTACGGGTGTTCGTCGTGGAACCCGCCTCGTCGCCGGTCCTGTCCGGCGGACCGCCGGGTCGGCATCGTATTCCGGGCATGGGACCGGGGTTCGTTCCCGAGGTTCTGGATCAGACGATCTACGAGCGCATCTTCCAGGTGACCGACGAGGATGCATTGTGCATGGCCCGCCGCCTGATGGCCGAGGAGGGACTCATGATCGGTCCATCTTCCGGTGCATCGGTCTGGGCGTCTCTTGAAATAGCCACCGAGTTGGGTCCCGGGAAGCGCGTGGTTGCAATCGCCCCGGACACCGGCGAGCGTTACATTAGCACTGAACTTTTTGCGGATTGACAGATACCGGGCATCCGACCCTAGCTAGTAACAACAAACCACATCCAAAATCAATAGACCCGGGGAATCCCCCCGGGTCCCGTCGGCAGACGCACAGGATCCTGAATCCGTGATTTGAGGGAGCGCAACGCTGCCTGAGGGCCAGTTGTTGGAAGTTCGTGGGCCGTGGACAGGCCTACGAATGAGGTCTGGCACAACCTTGGCGTGTGCGGGGGGGGGCCCTGTCGCTGCTTGGGACGATGGCGGTCCCATCGGGGCACGGAACAGGAGCCCTCATCCACGGGGTGGAGGGAGGCGGGCGTGGCGTTTGGGCTGGCTAGGCTCGACAGACTCGGTAAAGGTCCTGGAGCACTGGCAGCCAGGGGGAACCTCTGCCGAGGCGGAGCCAGTGGCGCCGGGCGTGCCAGGTTACCTTCGCCGCCAAGGTGATGATGGTTTGGATCACCGTCCGGATCCGGCGCCGTTGGGCCTGCTTGCGGATCGGGACGTTCGTCAGCTTGAGCGTCGTCTGGCCGATGAAGCGCAAAAGGTTGTAGGCGAAGAGCGCGAACTGCAGGACAAGGTTGTTGGTCGCGAACTTGCCGGAAGGCAGGCGCTCTATATCGAGATCCGTTTTGAGCTCACTGTGGAACTGCTCCATCGTGCCATGCTCGCGGTAGAGATGGATGATGCGCGAGGCGGGTGCTTCCAGGCTCGTGTAGTAGACCGCCACCTCGATCTCTGGGGCGATCAGCACCTGCCCATTCGCTAGTGCGGTACGCTCCACCACCTCGAAGACTTCGAAGACCTCTTCCTGCACCCCCTTCACTTTCACCTTGCGCTTGCCCCGATAGACCGTCTTGCCGGGTCGCTCCTGGCACGCCATGCCGTGCTCCTGGGCGATCGCAAGCCAGAGATCGGGGTGTTTACGCCGCAGGTTGCGCTTGACGATGAAGTCGATGGTGAGTTCCTGGCACACGCGGAGCGTGTCGCAGCTGTCGTGCCCGGAATCGACCCGCAAGAGGATCGTTTTGTCCGTGATCCGGCGCGCGCAGCCTACGCTCTCGTGGATGAACTCCACGGCACCTTTCTGGCTGTGCACGCTGCCGCCGCGCAGCTCCCCGTTCACGGCATACCCCTCGAGGCCGAGGTAGGCGAAGATCGGCGCGTAGCCGAAGAATCCCTTGTAGGTGTAGCCGATGCCTTCCTTCTTCGTCTCGGAGTTGTCAAAGGGCGAGACGTCGATGTCGAGCGGGACGTAGTGGTGCTCCTGCTTGTCCACGCGCCAGCTGACCGGGCTGATCGTCGCCCCCAAGCGGTGCAGGAGGTCGGCCGACTCTTCCCGTAGGATCGCCGGCCAATCGGCGCCGCTTGCCGCGAGGTCCAGACGCTGCCGCAGCGTCGGGCTCGAGGGCACTTCTCGCAGGCCCAGCGACAGCCCGAAGAACCGATCCTTGCGGAAAGGCTCGATGTGATCGAAGTCGCTCTTGCCTTGGCAGAGTAGCCCAACATACGCGAAGGCCACCTCGGCGTTGCTCACGTGCGGTGCCACCCGGCCGGGCACTACGACGGCATTCAGCCGCTCCTCGAGCCGCGTCTTCGCCAGCAGCTCACCGACCAGGCTCAGCCCTGCGTGCGTCGTGAAGACCTCGTCCGACTCCTCGATCTCGAAGTGCATTGTCTCACCCACTAGGTGAAATCTTCTACACCCGGTTATTCGACACTATCTCCCTATATCTCCTTCGCACGCCGCCAAACGCCCATTAGCGTATCTTAAGATCACGGATTCAGGAGGATGCAACCGTCCCGCCTTTTCCCAGCGGCAGACGGTTTGCACGGTCACGCCGAGACGATCTGCAACTTGCCCAGTAGAGAGCATTTGTTCGTGGTTCATTTTTCTAGTTTGGCGGTCTACGTCGGGCTGTGTCAGGTGCAACTCCCTCTTCGGCACCGCTTCCTCATACGGCGGTGCGGCCTTGCCATGCCCTCCACTCTAGAGCCGCACCCCTATCCTGGCCGTTC
>JAJYSJ010000066.1 GCA_021793645.1 Bacillota bacterium | reverse complement strand
TTTGGAAGACCGCTTGATAGCCATTCAAGAGGTCGCAGTGCGCGCACCGATAATGTTTGGCCACCCATTCCGATAAAGATCGGCCACGGTTCCGAAAAAGTTTGAGCCAGCGTTCCGATAAAGTTTGGCCACCCGAAGGGGCGGTAAAGGTCGAGGAGCCACCAAGTCCAGGAGGCCGAGGCGCGGCACCGAACTCGCAGGTTGACGAGACAAGCGAGGCGGTGTGCGTTATTGGCCCGAGGAAGGCGGCTCCCTATGCATCAGATTCGCGAGGTACTGCGTCTGAACCTTGGTCTCGGCCTCACGCAACGGCAGACGGCGAAGAGTCTTGGCATCGCTCGTGGCACGGTGAGCGACATCGTGCAGCGAGCGCACGCTGAAGGCGTCGGCTGGCCGGTTCCGATGGATCTCAAGGATATCGAGCTCGAACGGCTGCTCTTCCCAGGGCCGAGACCAGGTCGCCCTGCTATGCCGGATCCGGACTTCAACTGGATGCGCCACGAGCTGCTCAAGGACAAGGACGTCACGCTGCAGTTGCTGTGGTACGAGTACAAGGCTCAGCATCCAGCAGACGGCCTGCAGTACTCGCAGTTCTGCCGGCGCTACCGGGAATGGGAGGGCCGGCTGGACATCGTCCTGCGCATCCCCCACGTTGCCGGCGACAAGGTGTTTGTCGACTTCGCCGGACGCAAGCAGCGCATCATCGACCCGATCACGGGCGAGGTGTGGTATGCGCCGCTCTTCGTGGGCGTGCTCGGGGCGTCGAGTTACCTGTACGCTGAGCTCCTGCCGGACGAGACAGAGGGCTCGGTGTGCATGGCGATGGCTCGCATGTTCGCCTTTTTCAAAGGCGTCCCCGCCCTGATCGTGCCCGACAACATGAAGACTGCAGTGACGAAGTCATCCCGCTACGAGCCGGAGATCAGCCGTTCCTTCGCTGCCATGGCCGCCCACTTCGGCTGCGCGGTGCTGCCCACGCGGGTGCGCAAGCCCAGGGACAAGGCCAAGGTTGAGGTGGGCGTGCAGGTGGCACAGCGCTGGCTCCTGGCCGCCCTGCGCAACCGCACCTTCTTCTCGCTGGCAGAGGCAAACGCGGCGGTGGTTGAGCGCCGCGACTGGATCAACCAGAGGCCGTTCCGCAAGCTCGAAGGCTCCCGCAGCTCGGTCTTCGCCACGATTGAGAAGCCGGTGCTGCGGCCCTTGCCGGAACTCCCGTACGTCTTCACGACGTACACCCGCGCGAGGGTGGGTCTCGATTGCCACGTCCAGTTCGACCACTGCTACTACTCCGCGCCTCACACGCTGGTCGGCAAGGAACTGGAACTGAGGGTGACCGACACGACGGTGACCATCCTCTTCGACGGAGAGCAGGTGGCCGGGCATGCGCGACGGCGCGGCCGCGGGCTCTACGCCACCGTGCCTGCGCACCTGCCGGAGAGCCATCGGCGCCACCTCGAATGGAACCCCCAGCGACTCATTGCTTGGGGCAAGACGATCGGCCCGATGCTCGGCCAGTTGATCGAGGAGATCCTCAAGGGCCGGACGCACCCTGAGCAGGGCTACCGTAGTTGCCTTGGCATCATGCACCTCGCGAAGATCTACCCTCCTGCGCGCATGGAGGCGGCGGCCACCAGGGCCCTTACCATCGGCGCGCGATCCGCCCGCAGCATGCGATCCATTCTGGAGAATCGACTGGACCAGGAACCTCTCGCGGATGAGAACACGGAACCTACGCCCGACCACGGCAATGTACGAGGCGCGGACTACTACGGCAAGGTGAGGGCTAAGAGATGATGACCCAACTGACCACAACCAGATTGCGTGAGATGTACCTCTACGGGATGGCAGAGGCCCTGGAAGACCAGATGGAGCATCCCGCCGCGAACGAACAACTCTCCTTCGAGGACAGGCTCAGCCTGCTCGTCGACCGAGAACTCACCTACCGCCAGCACAAGCGCGTAAATCGGCTCCTGCGCGAGGCCCGCCTGCGGCTCGCGGCCCGCATGGAGGATCTCGACTTCCGCGCTGCGCGCGGGCTTGACCGTGGACTCATGCGCGCGCTCGCCCAAGGCGACTGGATCGAGCGGCACCAAGACGTTCTGATCAGCGGAGCGACCGGCGTAGGCAAGACCTTCATCGCCTGTGCCCTCGCAGATGCCGCCTGCCGCACCGGCCACAGCGCCCGATACTTCCGCGTCCCTCGGCTCCTGGAGGACCTGCGCATCGCCCAGGGCGACGGTTCGCTGCGCCGTCTCATGGCACAATTGGCCCGCGTCGAGGTTCTGGTTCTCGACGACTTCGGTCTTTCTCCACTCGACAGCCCAGGCGCCAGGCTGCTCCTCGAAGTTGTGGATGACCGCAGCGAACGGCACTCCACGATCGTCGCCAGCCAGCTACCGTTCGGCACTTGGCACGACATGGTCAAGGACGCCACGATCGCCGATGCCATCCTCGATCGCTGGATGCACCGCTCTCATCACATCGAACTGCGCGGCGACTCTCTGCGAAGAGATCCTCCGCCGGAGCGACAAGACGCATGACGGTCTCACCGTCTGTTCGGCCCCTCACCCGGTCCCCCCCGAAGGGGAACTCTGCCTACGCAGCGAACCTCAGCCCGATCCCGGCTCCCGACCACCCGCGAACCCTTCGGAGTGGCCATTCTTTTTCGGACTCGTGTCCGAACTTTTCCGGAATCACTGGCTCATACGAATCGGAATGCGCACGTGAGGTGATTCCGCCCTCCTGCTCAAGCACTCTACCGGCGCCAGAGCCTACTTGGCCATCCTGCGTTTCCGCGCACGCTGACGTTCGCGCTCTAGGAATAGCGGGTCCGTCGCCACGCGGCGCTCCCTGTATCGCATCTTGCGCTCGCGGGCCCGCATCTCTGCGCACCATTCGTGGTAGATCGGCTGCCCCGACCGCCAGCGCCCCATCTGTCGTGCCGAGCGTACGGAATTATCCACGGTGACTGGGAGGCGACAATGGTTGCAAATCAGCGCGGCGCCGTTCTTCTTGAGTAGGTCGGCAAGATCCACCGCCAGAGCGGCTTCAAAGTCCTCGGCCACATGATCGAGACGCTGAGCGCGCAGGTGGCCCCGCGAACGTGCCCGATCGAGTCGCGATAGGAGCGGGGCAAGGCGAGGATGAGCGTCGTTCAACCTGCGCTCTGCCGCTTTGGCCCGTCGTGCCAGAAGTTCTTGGTCGACCCCGTGTGCGGAAAGCCAGTTGACGATCTCGATGCGCGTTATGTGGATCGGCTTCTGCTGATCCCAAGCCATGACGACTTCCTTGAGGAACGACCGACTGTACTCCTGCGCCAACGTTAGGTCCCCGCCGGCTACGTCGGTAAGCAGGCTTATCGCCAGGTTGGTGGGACCGGTCCCTGGGTAGCCCCAAGTAAAATCCAAGGAACGGGACATCGGGTCCCGGGCATTCACGAGCGGCCACTGAGATCCAGATGTTTCGACTTGGACGAAGCATCCGATGTAAACCCCGTCGTCGTAGACGTGCCGACCGGCGTAGGCACGGGCCGAGTCGGCGCTCGGGACGTGGACGGCCTGCACCTGAGTAATCAGGTAGGTGCTGATTGCCTCTTCGAGATCCTTTTCGAAGATGGACGGTTGCTCGATCAACCTGTAGCTCACCCGCTGAAGCTGGGCGTCAAGATAGGCTGCTTCCTTCGGTGGTAACCAGAAGGATTCGCCTGCAGCTCCTTGACCAATCATCAGGTCATCGCGCTTTCGCTGCTCTAGTGCTCGCAACACCTCGACTACGCGCTCTTGGATTGGGCCAAGCGCTGGGCCGCAACCCTCAAGGTCTTCTAGGAGTGCGTCGGGTACGACCGTGAACTGATTCTTGTCGCGGCCAGGATTGCATGCCTGCCAGCATAGGTGCGCCATCTGGAATCGAGGTGCGTTTTCACCCCAGAAGCGTTCAAGGGCGTAATCCGCATCTTGCATGCGCTTGCCATACTCGGACGTGATCGCCTCGGCGTCCATTCTAGACCCGTGATCGTCCGGCCAACTCCCCCAGAACAGCCACCACACGAACGCGGCCACGGACTCGGGGTTGGTGGCGTCAACTCGTGAAGTGAACACGATCGCTGGATGCTCCATGGCTGCCATCTCCTCATGGATCGTCTGCGCGGCCGCGCAAGCTGAGTATGGCAGAGTGTACACGTCGCTAAAAGCGCGGTACAGCGTCGCGTACGGACTTTCGAATCGTTGGAGTACCGACACTCGTCCGTTCGGGCGCACTGCTATTTAATCCCTTCGCCAGTGTTACACTCGGTTTACCGAGTGCTCTTTCGGGAGGAGCGACCGTGGACTTCTCTCTATCTTTGCTTGGCTTCCAGGATGCCCTGGCTGAATTCGTGGATGCGTTCGAGGCACTTCTGCACGCCCGGTCGAACGGACACGTTCACAGAGAGATTAGGTCCACCCCTGGTGGCTCCATTGCAACGATCACAGCGAAGGTTGTGTTATCGGACGTGGCCGAGCCTACCATATGGCATTTCGTGCGCGGACGGAGTCCAAAACACATTTGCGTAACTGTGGAGTCTGCCGCAGAGTCCGAGCGTCTAGACGCTCTTTGGCATGAGCTTTCACGAGTGTCCTTGGACTCAACTACCTGGGAACCTTATTGGGACCGTCGTTTCTACGGTCGACCTCTGCTCAAACCCTTCTTCGTACCGGGACAGTGGTACTGCCTGCCGGCTCCCGAGACGATGGCCGGAGACATGTTGACAGAGCGATGCGTGGCGATAGACGTGGCGGTGCCAGCGGTGTCTATGCATCATGCAAAGATGATTTCGAGGCGTCGGCAACCGCACGAGGAGGTAGCTGCGCTTGTAGCTTTCGTGTGTGAAGTCGGTCTTCGGCGTCCCGCCAGTCAGAGGGTTTGGACATACAAACTGGGGGATGCACATTCGGAACTTCGGCAGGCGGGGTGTGTCTTGCCGTCTCTGCCGCTCAATGCGTCTGGGGAGCCGGCAGTTCAAGACGAGCAAGACGAACTCAATACCATGGTGCGCAACGCCTGGGCGCTCGCAAACCAGCTCTCACCCCGGGATCGGCAACGTTTCGTACGTGCCTTGGATGCCTTGAGAACCGGGCTGGTTCTCCGAGGAGATCTCAACCTCGCGCACGCGGCTGGGGCTCATGTCGCGATCGCAGTCGAAGCCTTGTCAGGCAAAGACAGCTTACAAGAGTTCACTGAATTCCTCGTTCGGTATGCTGGCCCTTCCCTACCACCGGAATTTTCGGCTCACCTATCCGAGCAGGCTAAGGACTACTATAGGTGGGTTCGCAGCACTTATGTCCATGGACGAAAGAGCTACGTCGAGGAGAACGATCCGTTTACGCGGATGGACCAACTCGTAGTCGGTTCGCGCATCCTTGATGAGATCACGTTCCCAGCGATCGTGTGCACAGCGGTCGTCGGCTGGCTTGCCGAGCGCGCTAGTCGAGGTGCGCAGGGATGAAGACGCGCACCTTAGCCGAGCTTCTTACACCCGACAAACGAACCCTCGCCTTCTCCCCGCAAGGTCTTCTGCTTGCGCAAGAGATG
>JAJYSJ010000065.1 GCA_021793645.1 Bacillota bacterium | reverse complement strand
GCTGGGATAACCGGGACCAGTCAGGAGATCTACTCCCAGGGTCTTTGCACCCGTGACACATTCCCCGGGCTTCCCTTCGGAATCTCCGCCCTTCAGGGCGGGGAGGTTCAAGCGAAAACGGTATAAAACGCCGATGCGCACTTTAGTTCGGCGATGCAGAGGAAAAGCCTTCCGAAGGTTCCCGTATCCTGCATATAGCAAGGCTGCCGTGCTGCTCGGGTACCGCTGCGGCAACGCCCCGGTTGCCGCAGCGTGAAGGGCGGTGCAGGATCCCGCGTCCGCTGCGCGAACATCGAGGACGCGCCAAGGAGGCGACTGCGTTGAAACAGGTGCTCTACAGCGCCGGGAACTTCGGAGCAAGCCTCACGCTGCAGGCGATCGCAGCCTTTCTCACCTACTTTTACGTGCAGGTGCACGGCGTTCCGCCTGTGCTGATCAGCGCCGCCCTGATCTGGCACGCGATCTGGGCGGGGATCGGGAATCCGCTCTTCGGCCACCTCTCGGACCGTACGAGGAGCCGCTTCGGCCGGCGTGCACCGTACGTGCTGCTGGGCGCTTTGCCGCTCAGCGCGGCATTCATCCTGCTATGGCTTCCGCCAGCGCACGCATCCCATACGTTGCTCTTCCTCTGGTTCCTCGGCTTCGTCTTCCTCTTCGATACGCTCTATGACCTCGTCGTCCTGAACTGGACCGCGCTCTTCCCCGAGATGTACCGGGATCTCGCGCAGCGCGCCAGCGTCTCCGCCTACCGCCAGGTCTGGGGCATCGCCGGCACCGTCCTCGGGATGGTCGGCATGGCGCTCCTCTCCGGCTCGATGGGCTGGGCCGGCGCGGCGGTCCTGTTCGGTGTGCTGACCCTCGCCTCGCTCTGGCTCTCCCTGATCGGAGTGCGAGAGGATCCGAGGGCGTCGGAGCAGGCGGCGCTCCCGCTGCGCGAGGCCATCTTCTACACCTTCCGCAACCGCGCCTTCGTCACGTACGTCCTAGGGGCGTTCTTCGTCCAGTTCACCTTCGTTGCAGTCAGCGGGCTGATCCCGTTCTACAGCCAGTTCGTGCTGGGAGGCGCGAACCCGGCTCTCTTCTTCGGCGCCGCCCTCCTGATGGCCGTTCCCGGCCTCTTCCTCTGGCGCCGCGTCGCGGTGCGCAAGGGCGTGCGCACGGCGGCGATCGCGTCGGCGGTCTGCTATGCCCTATCGTTCGTGCCGTTCCTCTTCATCGCGTCCGGCATCCTGGCACTCGTGTTCGGCCTCCTCGTCGGCATCGGACTCTCAGGCCAGATGCTGCTGCTCGACGTGATGATCGCGGACATCACCGACGAGGACGAGGTGCGCTCCGGCAGGCGCCGGGAAGGCATGTACTACGGGGTGAACGGGTTCGTCGTGCGGCTGGTCGGGTTTCTGCAGTCCCTCGTGCTGCTGGGCCTCGCGGCAGCAGGCTACCACGCCGGTGCCACCCACCAGCCGGCGGGCGCCATCCTGGCGCTGCGCCTCTTCGTCGGCGGACTGCCGATCGTCTCCATCGGCATCGCGCTCCTCTTCTGGCGCCTCTACCCACTGCATGGGGCGCGGCTGCGGGAGGTGAAGGAGCAGGTCGCTGCCCTGCACGGCGCTGTCCCGGCGGATTGAACGCCCCAGAAGGAGCGGGAGAACGTCCAAAGACCTGTGAGTTCTAGCGCTCTTGGCATTCTGTTGCCTCGTGTCCAAAGGTAATGTGCTGACGCTTTAGCTGCGGGGCCGAGCCGCCTACGAGGGATACGACGAACGCCCCGAAGACGACCTCGCCGGCGGCTTACGCCGTTGTCTCGGCACGATGCCAAGGCTCCTGCGCGCGAAGAAGGAAAGCGCCTCCCCGTAGCCCGGGTCCGCGCGGAACGCCTCCCCCAACACCATGCGACCCATTGCCGCCCCGTCCTGCGCAACGACCAGAAAGCGCGCGATCGTCGCGCACGGGAGCTCCGGCTGGAACTCGCCGCGGCGCACCCCCGCCTCGAGCACCGCGGTGAGCACTGCAAGGAACCGCTCGAGCCGCTGCTCGATGGTCCTTTTGTACGCCGGGTTCTGGCGCTCCTCGAGGTTGTACTCCACCTGCGCCGCGATCCACCCTAGCGCCTCTTCGTCCGGCACGTCGTCCTTCCCCGTCCACGCGAGCACGAACGGCGTCACCGGCTCGTCCCCGCGCGAGAGCTCCTGAAGACGCGTCAGCGCGCCCTCGTCCCTGCGCGTGCGCACGGCATCGAACAGCTCCTGCTTGTTCGCGAAGTAGTCGTAGAGCCCGCCGCGGCTCACGCCTGCCTCCTCCATCACGTCCTGCAGGCGCGCCCTGCGGTATCCGAGTCGCAGGAAGACCCGCTCGGCGCAGTGAAGGAGGTGCGCCCTGCGCGCCTCCTTATGCTCACTGGAAACCCTCGGCACGCGGCACCTCCCCTTCCCTCCCATAGCGTAGCACGAGCGCCAGGGCGCCGAGCGCGAGGAGCAGCCCACCTGCGAGGAGGAACTCCCGCACTGCGCCCAAGCCCTCCGAGAGCGCGCCCCCGAGCAGCGGTCCCCCGACGACTGCGAGGCCGCCCAGGCTCCGTACGCTGCCGATCACCCGTCCCGTCCACTCCGACGGGACTTTGCGCTGGAGGGCGGCCTGCAGCGGGATGAAGGCCAGGGCGGCTCCCGCGCCGAGCACGATCGCCGCGCCCGGCACGAACCCCGGCGTCCGCGCCGCCACGAGCAGGGCCTCCGCGGTGACGTCCGCGCCCATGGCGATCACGCCGAACGGCGTCGCGTAGCCCCCCCCCTCGTGCCGGCGGCGCAGGAAGAACGCGGCGGCTGCAGCCATGCCGGCGCCCGAGGCGGTCATGGAGAGTCCCAGGATCGCCGCCGCGTGGGCCTGCCCGCGCAGGAGGACGATGAACTGGGAGTCGACGAGGTTCACCCCGAGCAGGATCGCGGCGTAGAGCCCGGCCAGCCGGCGCAAGGGAGGGCTCTTTGCGATCTTGCGCAGTCCCGCCGCGGCGGCGCGCAGGAAGGGCTCCCCGTTCGCCGGGTGCGCCGCCTCTTGCGCCGATCCTCCCCCGGCGTGCAGAAGGAGCGTGAGGCCTGCCGCGATGCCGAAGCTGGCCGCATCGACGTAGAACGGCGCCAGGGCGCCGAAGAGCGTGACGAGGGCGCCGCCCAGGCTCGGGCCGAGGATCTTCGTTCCCTGCGCGATCGCCGTGCGGACCGCGACCGCCTGCTGCAGCGCTGCATCCGATACCGCGTCCTTGAGCATGCCGGACTCCGCGGGCGAGAAGAGGGACTCCGCTACCCCGAGCAGGGCGAGCAGCGCGTAGATCTCCCAAAGCGCATGGGCCCAAGCGACCGCGGCAGCAGGAGCGCGCAAAGGACGTTCGACAGAAGCATCAGCGCCTTGCGCGGCGCGCGGTCCGCGAGCGCACCCGCGATCGGCCCGAGCAGCATGACCGGCAGCACATTGCAGACGATCGCAAAGCCCACCTCGAGCGGCGTGCCGTGCCAGCGCAGGCCGATCAGCACGAAGAGCGCGAGCGAAAAGAGCCAGTCGCCCAGGTTCGAGCAGAGCTGGGCGGCCGAGAGCAGGAGGAACTGCCGGTTGCGCCAGAGGCCATGGACTTCCGCCACGACACACGCTCCTAAAACGACATCCGCGTCGCCTACAAGATCGCGACATGTGTGTCGTTTTACAAGCGGGGCGGCGCTACTTCCCCGGCATCGGCGCCGTCACCACGATGCGGGAGCCCTCGTGCGCCCGGCTCTGCACCGTGACCTGCCCGCCAGCGCGCCTGGCGCGCTCCTCGAGGTGGCTGCGTCCGTGGTGTCCCGGCGGCGAGGGCTGGCTCGGGTCGAAGCCGATCCCGTCGTCCTCGATCACCAGCTGGAACTCGTCGCCGATCCGCCGCCAGGTGACGTCGACCCGGCTCGCCCGGGCATGGCGCGCGACGTTGCTGAGTGCTTCCTGGGCGAAGCGCACGAGCTGCTCCACGGTGTCCGCCGTCAAGAGGCTGTAGCTCATGTCCGACGAGTGGATCCGAACGATCTCTCCGATCCCGAGGTCCTGTGCGGTCTCCTCGATCGAGACCATCAGCGGGCGCACCTCGGATTTCAGGTCGAGGACGTAGCGGCGGATATCGTCCGTGATCTCCCGCAGGCGCTCCGCGAGCTGGTTCATGGTCTCGTAGGCCCGCGTGCCCTCCGGGATATCGCCCAGCACCGCGTCGAGGCCGAGCAGCACGGAGTAGATCGTCTGCAGGGTGCCGTCGTGCAGGTTCATGCCGATGCGCTGGCGCTCCTCGACGACCGCCAGGCGCTCCACGTCAAGATTCAGACGCACGTTGCTGATCAGGACGGCTGCGAGGTTTGCGAGGAGGCCCATCAGCTCCTCGTCCTCATCCGTGAAGGGCTCCCCTCCCCGCTTGTCGGTCATGTAGAGGTGGCCGACGACTTCGCCCTGGAAGAGCATCGGCATCCCGAGGAAGCTCTGCATCTCGGGATGGCCGCTCGGCCAGCCGGAGGAGTGCGGGTGCGCCGAGATGGCGGCGACGCGCAGGGGCCTGCGGCTGCGGATCACTTCGCCAAGGAGTCCCCGCCCGCGGGGAAGCGAGCCCATGTGCCTCATCTCCTCCGGCCCGAGGCCATCGGTGATGAACTGGGCGATCGATTCGTCCGGCTTCAGTACCGCGAGCGCAGCATAGCGTGCCTCGGTGGTCTCCCGGCTCAGGACGACGATGCGCTGCAGCATGGCGTCCACCGAGCGGACGCCGGCAATGTCGGTCATGCCCTGGTAGAGCTTTCTCATGCGAAGGCGAAACATCTCCAGGCCGTCGCTGGCATGCATGACGCTGCCGATCTGTCGAAAATGCTCTAGCACCGCCTGACCCATCCTCGGATCCCAGACGACGCCACCCGCATGGATCGTGCGCACCGCGTCCAGGATGTCGCGGCCGCGCGCCTGCTTCACGAGAAAGCCGGACGCCCCGACCGTCAGGGCCCGGAACAGTAGCGTCTCGTCGGTGGAGCCCGTGAGCATGAGGACACGCACGTCCGGCAGTTCCCGGTGGACCCAGGCGCACAGATCCAGCCCGGACTCCGTCTTCAGCCGGCTGTCCATCAGCACGACATCTGGAGAGAGGGCCGTCAGCTTGGGCTGGGCCTCCTTGATCGAACGGGCCTCTCCGACCCAGACGAGGTCCTCCTGGTCCGACACAAGTTGCGCCAGGCCTTCGAGGACTCCTGCGTGGTCGTCGACCCCGAACACGCGGATCGGTTCCCGGGAGCCGCCGGAGCCGGAGCGCTGCGTCCCATGCGCCACGGTGACTGAACTCCTCCTTCAGCAGCATGCGCGGATTGCCGAATTCAAAACATATATAATTACACCACTCATCATTCGGAGACGAGGTGCCCGGCTCCTGCGTTGGCGCTCGGTCTGGGGTGGTCCACGTCATCTGGCAAATGGACAGAAGAAGGCCCTCCGGAAGTTCCGGAGGGCCTCAGGTTTGGAGCCTACGCGTCTTGTTCCTCCGCTTGCTCGTCGTCCTGCGGCAGTACGTAGGCCTGCGGCACGGGCCGCAGCGGCCGAAGGAGCCAGCGCG
>JAJYSJ010000004.1 GCA_021793645.1 Bacillota bacterium | reverse complement strand
CTAGGGAGCGTATCCGGTATTAGCACCACTTTCGCGGTGTTATCCCGGACCGGAGGGCAGGTTGCTCACGTGTTACTCACCCGTCCGCCACTAACTTGATCCCGAAGGACCAAGTCCGTTCGACTTGCATGTCTTAAGCACGCCGCCAGCGTTCGTCCTGAGCCAGGATCAAACTCTCATCTTTAGATGAGCCGTTTTTGGCTCTTTACTTGTGTACGATTCGCTCGCAAGTTCTCTGCTGTTCGGTTTTCAAAGACCGAGCCGGACTACTCCGGCCTGCCGTCCCGCTTTCGCGGCGGCAAGGGATACTATACTACCGTCGAACACGCGCCGCAACAGGAATGTTTTGGTTGCACGCCGGCTACTGCCGCCGCAAGCGCCGACCGCGCGGAGACAGCTTCGGTCGCTCCGCGCGGCGCGATAGGTTGCCAATCGCTTCACGCAGCAGTTCCGATTGACGCGAGTCACGCTGGTCAAGGTTTCGCAATGCGTCGCGAAGGAGCGGCAGCGCACGCGTATCGCCGTAGTCCGCCAGTGCGCGCACGAGCGAGCCCTTGCCTTCCCACCACGACGTCTTGCGGAAAAGCGACGTCAGGAAGCGGAACACGCGCTCATCCTTCTCCATCCGCGACAGCACCTCAGAAAGGTAGATCGCAGTCTCCGCGTCTGCCTCGCCGGAAGCGAACGACAGCACCTGCGGAGCGGCTGCCGAACCGAGCTTGACGAGCGCCGTCTGCGCGGCCGCAAAGAGCGCGTCCTGCGGATCGACTTCCGCAACGATGCGCAGGAGCATCGGCACAGCCTCGGCCGCGTTCAGCGCGACGAGCGCCTCCAGCGCGCGCACCGGGGCGAGATGCTCGCGGCCTTGCTCGTCATCGCGCAGTTCACGCGCGCCAAGGATCGTCAGAAGGACCGGCAGCAGGATGGGGCCCTCTGCCTGCACGACTGCATACGCGCTTTCTGAAAGGCGATCGCGCCCGCTGATTACTTCAGTATAGAAGCGATCGACATCGTCAAGTTCGCGCCACACGTCGCTCGCAGGCTCTTCATAGCGCCGCCGCAGCGAAAGGTCTCGGAGGACGCCGCGCGCGCTGCGGCGCAACCGCTCCTCGACGATCGGCCGCAACGGATACGTCAGCCGCTCGTGGTTCGCCACCGCTTCCACGGCCGTATACAGCCCGTGCAGCCACGATTCGAGCGGCCCAGCGATGCGACCCCAGGCAGGGCGGATGCGCCGCCCCAGCAGCGCGAGGGCGCCGACGCGCCCGATCTTCGCCAGAGCCTGGCTCTCGTTGCCAAGTTCCGCCTGGTGCCGCGCCTCGGCGAGCAGACGATCGATGTCGTCCTGCTCGGAGAACTCGCCCGACTGGTAGACGTGCAGCGTCGCAACCCAGGCCGGGAATGCCTCGTAGAGAGAACGCCCGCCGGTTTCCAGAAAGCGTTCCGCGAGAGACTGCACATCCATCGGATATTCGCGCAGGTCGAGGTTGTCCGGCAGAGACCGGATGAAGTCGCGCACGCGCTCCGTCGTCAACGGAAAGCTTTCCGGCTGGCCGATCGCCGCATCGAGCAGCACGCTGAACGCGAGCCCCTCGACGACGCCCGTGTAGGCACCGATCAGTACCTCGCGGTCGTAGAAGAGCATGCTGTCGCGCAGGTCCCGGCATGTCTCTACGAAGCCCTGCGGACTCCCAACTTCCAAGAGGTCTTGCAGCAGATCGAGATGCTCAGCCAAGAAGCCTTCCCTCCCTCGGTGTCTAGTGTCTACTCGCCCCAGATCATCAGCGACACGAAGTCGAGCCTCAGCACGTCCTCCTGCGTCCCCCGCAGGGTCAGCGATCCGTCCAGATACGGTTCCGTCGGCGTGCTGTCGCCGCGGAAGATGCCGATCAGAACGTCGGCGGGCGCCGTAAGCACGATATGCGGGTTTTCGGCAGACTGCGGCTGCCATTCCATCAGGCCCGCACGCATGGAGATCGAAGCCTCGACACCCACCAGATCCTTCGCCACGACCGCGATGTCGCGGTTCCAATCCCGGTTCATCTGGCGCAGTCGCGCGTTCTCATTGACCTTCTCGCGAAAGAGGTCGAGCGCCGCGAAGAGGCGCTCCTTCGACGCATCGCTCAAGCAGGCGTACCTCCCAAGTCTTCGATGCGCGGCGTAAGGCGCAGACGCTCAAGCCATGCGGCGTAGCCCTCGTGCCCCAGCTCTTCCGGCCGCTTGCCGGAGAGTGCCACGATCATCGCCTCAATAAGATTCGTTCCAAAACTGCGGCCACCCATCACTGGCGTCGTCGTTACGACGTGCGTCGCGCCGCGGCGGCGCAGCTCCTCGATGTCCTTGCTCGTCGTCGTGTTCGTCAGCACCCACTTACCGTCGATGCGCGCAGGCAGATACTTGCGGATGTAGTGCCAATCGCCCGCGATCAGGTCGGCTTCGTCATAGTACTCCTGGAACCGACCGGTGTCCTGGTGGTCTTCTTGTTCCTTGCCGGTCGGGTAGAGCATCGTGAATGGCATCTTGCCCATCTCGGGCAGGATGCGGCGCGCGATGTCCGCGAGTTCGTCGAGCGTCGTGATCGGGTACGGCATGCCGGCAGAGAAGATCAGGTCGCCGAACACGACGGGGCAGCCAAGCTCCACGAACGCCTCCGCCATGCCGAAGCGATCGACGGCGGAGACCATCAGCACGCGCGTTTGCGGTGTGAGAAGAGTGGTCTGTGTCGCGAGGTAGCGGACGGCGTCGCGCTCCAGGGTGTCCTTGATGCCCGAGCCGTCGACGGCGGGTGTCTCCTTGGCCGCTTCCATCAGTCGCAGCCCGTCGCGCACCGTGTAGCGCTGACCGCGCGCATACAGGTAGACGTCGATGCCGCCGAGGCCAATCGCGTCGACGGTTCCGTCGATCTCCCGGATCACCGCCTCCGCACGCTCAAGGTCGCCGTCCGTCCCCTTGCGCACCAGTTCGATCGCCTCGTCGAGCATCGTGACCTGTGCCGCGTGGTCGCGCTGGGAGGAGCCCAGCGACACACCGTACACCCGCTTCATCGTACCAGCCCTTCTTTCTATGCGCGCGGACGCTGCAGCGGAAAGAGGATCACCTCTCTCAGGCTCGAGGCGTCCAGAAGGAGCATGCAGAGGCGGTCTACGCCAATGCCGAGGCCGCCTGTCGGCGGCATGCCGTGCTCGAGTGCGAAAAGGAAGTCCTCGTCCATTCCGTGCGCTTCCTCGTCGCCGCGCTGGCGCTCGCGCGCCTGCTGCTCGAACGCTGCGCGCTGCGCCAGGGGGCTGTTCTGCTCCGTGTAGGCATTGCCGATCTCCATGCCGGCGATCATCGGCTCGAAGCGGAGCGCGTAGCGCGGGTCCGCCGCGGCGCGCGCCAAGGGAGACATCGCCGCGGGATGGTCGAGCACGAAGGTCGGCTGGCGCAGGTGGGGCTGCGCGTAGTGCTCGAAGAGGTCGTCCATCAGCTTTGCGATCGGCTGCCCGGGGTCGACGCCCGTCTCCCGCGCCGCGTGGCGCCAATCGTCCTCGGTCCTCAGCGCGTCGACGTCCGGGCCGCCATGGTCGCGGATCGCCTGCGCGAACGTGACGCGGTGCCACGGCTGTCCTGCATCGAACTCCTCGCCGCGATAGGTGAAGCGGGTCTGTCCAAGCGCTGCGAGCGCGGACTCCCGCACGAGCGCCTCCGTGAGGTCCATCATGTCCTCGCGGTCTCCGTACGCCTGGTAGCACTCCATCAGCGTGTACTCCGGGTTGTGCCGCGTCGAGATGCCCTCGTTGCGGAACACGCGGCCGATCTCGTAGACGCGCTCGAAGCCCCCGACGAGCAGCCGCTTCAGGTGCAGCTCGAGGGCGATGCGAAGATTGAGATCAAGATCCAGCGTATTGTGGTGCGTCCCGAAAGGTCTCGCGGCGGCTCCTGTGGCCTGGTGGTGCAGCACCGGCGTCTCCACCTCGAGGAAGCCCCGCTCGTCGAGCGTCCGGCGAAACGCCTGGATGATCGCAGAGCGCTGGCGGAACGTCCGCCGCACTTCCGGGTTCGCCATCAGGTCGAGGTAGCGGTAGCGGTAGCGCAGCTCCGTGTCCTGAAGGCCGTGGTACTTCTCGGGCGGCGGCCGCAAGGCCTTGCTGAGCGGAGTGATCTCGGTCGCATCGACGCTCGGCTCGCCGCGCCGCGTGCGGAAGACAGTCCCATCCACGCCCAGGAAGTCGCCGAGGTCAAGAAAGTCCAGGAGGTGAAACGCCTCCTCGCCCACTGCATCCTTGCGCACGTACACCTGGATGCGCCCGGACTCATCATGCAGGTCGAGGAAGCAGGAGCCGCCGTGCAGGCGCACCGCGCGCACGCGCCCCGCGATACGCACCGCCCCGCCCAACAGCGCGTCGCAGTGCTCCACGATCTCGGACGCATGGTGCGTGATGCCGGTGAAGCGGTGGCCGAACGGATCAAGGCCCAGGGAGCTAAGCTCCCTGAGCTTCTCGAGCCGGTGAGGTTCGGAAAATGGCTCGATGCGCGACTCCATGTCGCCGCCCGCCACCTTAGCGGTGGACCTCGAGCACCTCAACGCGCAGCGTGCCGGCAGGAATGCCGATGGACAGCTTCTGCCCGACGCGAGCGCCAAGCAGACTCTTACCTACAGGCGACTCGTTCGAGATGCGATTGGATGCCGGATCGGCTTCTGTCGAACCGACGATGGTGTAATCGTATACTTCGTTTTCGTCTAGGTCGCGCACCTTGACGTGCGCGCCGATCGTCACCGTCTTAGGGTCTCCGCCTTTCGGCTCCTCGATCAGCTTGGCATTGCGCAGCATCTTGTCGATGGTCAGGATGCGTCCCTCAATGAAGGCCTGCTCGTTCTTCGCGTCCTCATACTCCGAGTTCTCGGAGATGTCCCCGAATTCTCGAGCCTGCTTGATGCGCTCCGCCACTTCCCGGCGGCGCACGGACTTGAGGTGCTCGAGCTCCTGCTCGATCTTCTTCAGACCCTCGGTCGACAGGAGGACTTCCTTCTCCAAACCGGCACCCCTCTCGATGCGTCCTCACCGGCAGCAGGCTAAAAACGGACGGACATCCCGCTATGGGGTGCCCGCCTCCCTGCTGCTCGCGTGCATTATATTCCCGGTCTCCCAGGCTGTCAACGCGAAGGCAGTGTCTCCTCCGGGCCTCCCGAACGACCCCTTGCCGCACCTCCGAGGGATTGCAAGAGGTCCGACAGCGCTGCGGTGGAAACCTCCCGATCCTCGGCGATCGGCGACGTGCCGATGCGAATGCCGCTCACCTCGCGCCCCAATAGGCCGTTTGCGATCGAGAACCAGCGATCGGATGCCAGCAGGATGACATGGTCCAGTGTGCGCAGGCGCGCGACTGTCCCGAGCACCTCATGCAGCAGTTCCATGCCGCTGCGGGCATTGAGGTAGGTCTGCCGCTCATCCTCCGAGAGCAGGAGCATGAACTCGACGCCATAATCCTCCGCCAGGTGGCGCACTGCCTCCTTGTTCGCTACAGGAAAGCCGACGAGACCGATGCGCCCTCCCTTGTGCACCTCTGCGATCGTCTCGAGACGCGACACAAAACTGCGGTCCACCGAGAACCGTTCTGCCGTCGCCTGCTGCGAGAACCCCGCCTGGCGCAGCCCGAGGATCTCGTCAATCGTGCGCAAGAGGCGCTCACGGCTGAGTACCTTGTCGCCGATGTGCAAGAGATCGTCCAAAGAGGGCCCCTCCCCGCATTCTTCGTCCCGAGGATAGCACAGGCCTCGACACGATGCTCCACCCCGCTCTGGTATAATCGCCTGCAAAAGGAGGGGTGCTCGCGTGCAGTTGACCTTTCTCGGACATGCGGCCTGGCTAGTGGAAACAGGGGGCAAAAAGCTCCTTTTCGACCCGTTCCTGACCGGCAACCCTGCCGCAACCCGCCAAGCCGGGGAGATCGAGTGCGATTATGTCCTGATCTCCCACGCACATGGCGATCACATTGGGGACGCCGAAGCCATTCTGAGGCGCACGGGTGCGACTTGCGTCACGACGAACGAGATTGCCGGCGACCTCTCGGCGAAGGGCATCGAGGCGCACGGCATGCACCTTGGCGGCAAGCAGACCTTCGATTTTGGTTCCGTCAAGCTGGTAGTCGCCTTGCACGGCTCGGGCATCGCCGGCGGTCACGCCTGCGGCTTTTTGATCGAGTCAGAGGGCAAGAAACTCTACTTCGCGGGCGACACTGCTCTCACGACGGACATGCAACTCCTGCGGGACGTCTGGGGCCCCATCGACATCGCATTGCTGCCGGTCGGCTCCTACTTCACGATGGATGTGCCAGACGCTGCCGTCGCTTGCCGCTTCATCGAGCCGCGCTTCTGCGTGCCGATGCATTACGGCACCTTCCCGCTGATCGCGGCGGACATCGACGACCTGCGGCGCCGCGTCGCCAAGGAGAGCCCAAAGACGGAAGTGGTCGCGATCGCTCCCGGCCAGTCGCACAACTTCTAAGCGCGACGACGGTACAGGATCCGGCCCCTCTCCTCGCTTTCCTCGACGAGTCCGCTCTCCATCAGTAGGTCGAGGTGGCCAAGCACCTCGCTGAGGGCCAGGAAGGGATCCGCGCCGCGCCGCATCGGAAAGAACTCCTGACTGAGCATGAACGCCTGCACCGTTCGATCCCCGAGCGCAGAGAGCACCCGCTCCCTGCGCTCCGCTATCTGCTCGAGGTAGCGGGTAAGCAGCGGCGCTGGATCCTCGATCTCCTCCCGATGTCCCGAGAGGATCGGCAGGTTCGGCAGGGCGCGCAGCCGCATAAGACTCCTGATGTACTCTGGGAGCGACTTGCGTCGCCCGCTCCCATCCACTTCTAGAATCGGATTCGGTGTCAGACCGGCGATCACCGCATCGCCGCCGAGAATGTAGTCGGGGCCGATGAATGCGAGATGGCCCGGAGCATGACCCGGTAAAAGCATGGCTTCAAGTTCGTCTCCGCCTGCCAGGATGCGCTCCCCTTCCTCGACGGGCCTCGCTGCGGTCAGAGGTGCGATGTGGGAGATGATGCGGGCCAGCTCCCGGTGCATCGCAAGGAGCACCTCCTCTGGCACGCCGTGCCGGCGCAGGAGCTGCTCCGAGGCTTCGGGGTTCCCGAGCGGTTGCACCATGCGGGTGATGGCATCCGGGTGCGCACAGATCTCAGCGCCCGTTTCCGCGGCAAGCGCGGGTGCGTAGCCGCTGTGATCTGGGTGGTGGTGCGTCAGGAGGATCCGCTCGATCCTGTGGCGCGGGATTCCGATCTCCTGCAGGGCGGCGTCAAGGGCCTCCTGCGCCGGCGGATAGAGTGGGCCAGGGTCGACGAGAGTGACAGGGGCATCCACGAAGACATAGGCGTTGACGGGTCCGACGGCAAAGGGTGTCGGCAACACGATGCGGGTTGGGCGCAAGGAACCGCCTCCCGCTGTTTGTTTCTCCCAGCGCGCCCAAATGCCTCTCAGGTCTTGCGCCGGCTGCGGTTGTGGAAGACGGCCATCAGAATCGGACCGAGCCCGAACGCCAGGATGAGCACGACGAACAGCGCGATCATGATGAAGACGATCACTGCGCTACCCCCTTGTCTACATTCTCTCTGTGCAGCACGCGAGGTATCCCGCCCGCATAGCCCAAGACTACCCCGTGCACCATAGCAGCGCGTGGAGGCGAAGAGGCTGGGTAAGCTCGTCGAACTGCGCTGCTGTGACATCTGCCAGAAGCTCACACTGCGGCGCAAGCTGCGGATCTACTGCGACATGCTGTTATGCAGAGACTGCTACCACCGGTACGGCTATTCCTGAACGCAGGAAGCACCCCGCTGGACGCGAAGCACTGCGTCGGGGTGAGAAACAATGCGGGTTCTCGTTGCGGGAGCCGCGCTCAAAGGTACGCTGGACTGCCGCCAGACGACGGACGCCATCGCTCGCGGAGTGCGGGACGCGGGACACGAACCGATTCCCGTACCGATCGCGGATGGAGGGGACGGATCGCTCGTGGCCCTATCGGCCGCTGGCTTTCGCCGCCGCACTGTAGCAGTCCACGACGCGCTCGGCCGCGAGACGCCCGCAAAGTTCTCCTGGGACGGGCGCCGTCGCGTGGCTGCCGTGGAACTCGCGCAGGCAGCCGGCCTGTGGCGCGTGGAAGGCACGCCGCGGGATCCCTGGCGCCTCACCAGTTACGGCTTCGGTGAGCTCCTCGCCGCAGCGCTCGCGCTCAAGCCGCGAACAGTGCTCGCCCTTTTGGGCGGCAGCGCGACGCAAGACGCCGGCGCCGGAATGCTGCAGGCACTCGGCGCAGAACTCTCGCCGCCGCCGGAGGGCTTCGCCGATGCGCAGTGGCTTGGGCGTGCCGACCGGATCAACATTGATTCCGCCAAGCGCCGTTTCACACCGCTCGCGCTGACGATCGTCAGCGACGTTGACCACGTGCTGTCCGGACCGGATGGCAGCGCGCACGCGTTCGCGCGTCAAAAGGGCTTCATCGAACAGGACATTTCTCGCCTGGACGCCGCGATCGCACACTTTGGCCACCTTCTTTCGGGCGCGGGCGGCCAAAGCGTCGAGCGGCCAGGAAGCGGTGCAGCCGGCGGCGTGGGCGCGGCCCTGTTCGCTCTGGGCGGCAACCTCGTGCCTGGCGCCAGACAATTATTTGAGACAGTCGGCTTCTTCCAGGCTCTGCATCACGCGCAGGCCGTGATCAGCTGCGAGGGTCAGGTCGATGCGACGACCTGGCGCGGAAAGGCACCCGGACTGGCGGTCCAATTGGCATTGGCAGAGCGCCTGCCCGCTATCCTGCTCTGCGCGGCCGAGGGGCCCGGAGCGCACGATATAGCAGCATCCGTCGTGCGTGCGCCTGGCAACCCGGTGCGCCCGCGCGACCTAGCGCGCGCCGCGAAGAGTGCACTTGAGCAGCTCGCTCAACAGACCTCGCAGTAGGGACGAAGAGAAGAGGGGCGGCGGACCTCTCCAGTCCGTCGCCCCCTCGCAGTACCGGCGGCCGCAGGCTCAGCCCTTGATCCGCCTGACCTCCTGCGTTAGCTGAGGCAGGATCTCCAGGGCGTCGCCAACCACACCGTAGTCGGCGATCTTGAAGATCGGGGCTTCCGCATCGCGATTGATGGCAACAATCGTTCGGCTGGAGGACATGCCAGCGATATGCTGCACGGCCCCTGAAATGCCGACGGCGAAGTACAGGCCTGGAGAGACCGTCTTCCCGGTCTGCCCGACCTGTTCGTGGTGCGGTCGCCAGCCTGCGTCAACGACAGCTCGGGTCGCCCCGACCGCAGCCCCGAGCGCATCGGCCAGCTCTTCAAGCAGCGTAAAGTTCTCGGGTTCCTTCAGCCCCCGCCCGCCCGATACGACGACGTCGGCCTCTGAGAGTTCAGCACGGCCGGCCGATTCACGGCGCACTTCGCGAACCTTGGCGCGCACGCTCACTGGGTCGACGTCTACCCCAAGCGCCTTTGCAGGTGCAAAGGGCTCTTCTGCCGCCTGTGCCGCAAACGCATTCGGCCGGACTGCGGCCACTGCCGTTTGCCCGACTGCCTGCACTACCGCGATTGCCTTGCCGGCGTAGACGGGCCTACGCGCCGCAAGCGATCCGTCCTTTGCAAAGAGTTCCGTGACGTCCATGAGGAGCCCGGCCGACCGTGCGGCGGCAACCCGCGGTGCGACGTCGCGTCCAAATGCCGTTGCGCCAAAGACGACGGCCTGCGCAGAGGCGGCCTGTGCGGCTGCCAAAACAGCTTGAGCGTACGCCTGCGGCGCGTAGGCGGCGAACGCGTCACCCTCTGCATAAAGCACCTGCTGGACACCGTTGCCGGGCACGGACTGTGCAGCCTGCTGCGCGCCTGGGCCGATCAGTAGGGCGGTGACCCCACCCGCGGACAGGGCTTCGTCGGTTTTCTTGGCTGCTGTGAGCACTTCGTAGGAGATCTTCTTTAGCGCGCCATCCTGCGCTTCAAGTACTGCAAGAATCATCCGCACGCCTCCTCAGATCAGCTTCGCTTCCTCGTGCAACAGCCGTACGAGCTCCTTCGCCGCCGCCTGGGCATCCATTCCGGTGAGGATCTTGCCTGCGGTGCGCGCAGGCGGCAATTCCAGCGCCGTCGTGCGAACCATGGGGTCCAAGGTGACGGACTGGTCCGCCGCGATCTGCCGGATCTCCTTGCGCTTCGCCTTCATAATGCCCGGGAGTGACGCGTAGCGCGGCTCGTTCAGGCCCTTCTGCGCCGTGACGACCGCCGGAAGGGTAAACTCGACAACCTCCACGCCGCCTTCGATCTCCCGCTCTGCAACGCCGCCTTCGGCCGTAAGCTCGAGCTTCGTGACGACGGTCACCTGCGGCCAGTCCAGCAGTGCTGCGACGAGCGAACCAACCTGTCCCTCGTCGTCGTCGACGGCCTGCTTCCCGGCGAGCACGAGGTCCGGCGCCAACTCCCGGACCGCGAACGCAATCGCGCGTGCCGTCGTCAGCGGGTCCTGCACCTCGGCGCTCACGCGTACGGCCTCGTCCGCTCCCATCGCGAGCGCCGTCCGCAGTGCTTCTTCGGTCTTCTGCTCGCCCACCGTCAGGACGGTCACCTGGCCTCCGAGCTTCTCCTTGATGCGAATGGCTTCCTCGATGGCGAACTCATCATAGGGATTGACGACGAAGTTGACGCCCTGCCGATCGATCTCCGTGCCGCTCGGTGCGACCTTGATGCGCGTCGCGGTGTCGGGCACCTGCTTCACGAGCACGACGATGTTCAAACTCTGTGCCTCCTCCAGCATGCACTGGGCCAACCACGATTATAGACGATCCGTTTCGCCTGGAAGCCGCAGCGCAAGGTAATTCTCAAGCGCCGTGGCCACTCCGCCCTCACTGAGGCTGCCGGTCACGTAGCGCGCCCGTTCCCGGATCGCACGCGGCGCATCGCCCATCGCCACGCCGAAGCCGGCGCGCTCGATCATGGTGGCGTCGTTCCAGTCGTTGCCGATCGCGATGACATCCTGCCATGAAAGGTTGTAGTGCGACAGCACCACTTCGATGCCACTCGCCTTGTCCACCCCGTCCACAACGACCTCCAGCGAACCGACCGGCATGGTCTCCTGCACGCCGTGGACGGCGGGGAGCAGCCAGTCCCTCGCCTCTGCCGCGCCGGGCCCGAAGAGATCGATCTTGTAGACGGGCGGGGCGCCGTTCGCATCGAAGCGCCCCCGAACCACCGTGCGCTCGCGCACGTCCCAGAGGGCACGGCGGAACTGCCCCGGTGAGCGCAGCGCACCGCGCTGGAGGAGGTGGCGCCACGGATGCAGGCGGATCCTCCCGGGCTGTACATAGAGACGGTCGCGCGTCGAGAAGCCAACCGCCACACCATGCGCTTGGCAGAGTGCAGCGGTGGTCCGCACGACCTCCACCGGCACCTGACGTGCGGACCATTCCTCCCCCTCCGGCCCGATGACGAGCGCGCCGTCACAAGCGATCAGCGGTGAGTCGGCAAGGCCGAGATCCTGCGCGAAGCGACGGCTTGTCGCGGGGCGCCGCCCGGTCGCGACCACCGGCAGCAGCCCTCGCAGCAAGGCGCTCTGCAGCGCATCGCGGTCAGGGCGACGTATTTCAAGACCACGGCGTACAACGGTGCCGTCCAGGTCGACGGCGAGAATCCCCCAGATCGCCAAAGGTTCACCCCTCGGACAAGAATCGCGCAAGTGCCTGGGATACCGCCTGCGGAGCCTCAAGCGGCAGGGTGTGGCCAGCTTCTGGCACCACGATCAGTTCCCCGCCGAGCGCCTGCGCCAGAGCGCGCGCGTACTTCTCCGGCGTATAGGCGTCAAGGCTTCCGACAAGCACGAGCGTACGCAGCCGGATTTCCGGAAGCCGCGCCAGCACATCGAAACGGTTGCATGCGAGGAAGTCCTTTCGGAGGACGCCGGGCTTTGGCAGGGACAGCGCGCCCAACAGGTCCTCTCCTCTGCCCGGCGCGACCAGGGCGGTACGGAAGGCAGGGGGCATGATGTCGGATGTCTCCAGCGCCGCCGAGAGATCCGGGTGCACCCGCAGGCGTCCGCCCGTGGCGATCAGGGCCAGTCCCGCCAGGCTGTCCTGCGCAAAGAGCGCGCAAGCAAGTGCGATCGCCCCCCCCATCGAGTGTCCCCCGAGCACGGGAGGCTTCTTGGCGTAACGCTCCAGCAGCGCAAGGACGAGGTCCCTATACTCTTCGACATGCTCGCGGCCGCTCCCGGGGGAAGCGCCGTGCCCGGGCAGGTCGACAGCCCAGGTGCCTTTTACATCGCGAAGCTGAGCCGCAAACAGCTGCGCATCCTCTCCGGCGCCGTGCACGAGAAGGCAACGTCCGCCGACGTCGCCATACGCTTCGATCTCCTCACCTGCCACTTCCAGCCGCAAACCGCCGCCTCCTCCCTAACGGTCCAGAAACCGGCGCATTGCCGCGTGGTGCCGCTCCGCGCGCCAGAGCGCAGAGAACTCCGCGGCTGCTTGCACCGCACCCTCCGGATCGGTGCGCAGCGCTGAGATCTCCGCGCACCCCAGCTCCCTGTCCTGCAATGGCACAGTCTCCATCAGATCGGCGAACATCGGCGGCGTCAGAATGCGGTCCACGAGTCCGATCGCCTCTGCCGCCGCGGCGCCGATCCGCCGTGCGCTCAGCAGGAGGTCGAGCGCACGTCCGCGACCGACGCGCTGTACGAGGGCCGGCCCGCCACCCCAACCGGGACTCAGGTGGAGGCTCGCCTGCACGAACTGGAAGGAGGCGCCCGGGGTGCAGCACAACAGGTGGGCGCTTGCCGCAAGCTCTGCGCCGCCGCCAATGGCGAGCCCCTCGACGTAGGCGATCACGGGCACCGGCGATTGGCGCAGCCGTTCGAGCGTGCCGCGCATTTCATCCATCACCGCCAGTGCGGCATCGTCGTCCTGCAAGGCAGCAATGTCGCCTCCCGAGCAGAAGACAGAACCCTCTGCGCGCAGGCAGATGGCCGACGAATCCTCCAAGGCTGCCTCGACGGCCATGCGCAGTTCGCGGGACAGTTCGGCGTCCACGGCATTGCGCACTTCGGGTCGACACAGCCGCAGCACGGCGATCCCACCCTTGCGCTGCACCTCGACCTTAGGCATGTTCCTTCACCAACGCGCGGGCGATCACCATGCGCTGCACTTGATTCGTTCCCTCGAAGATCTGATAGATCTTCGCGTCCCGAAAGAGCTTTTCCACTGGATAGTCCTCCATAAATCCGTACCCGCCGAAGATCTGCACCGCCTCGCCGGCGACGTACATTGCGGTGTCCGCCGCATAGGCCTTGGCCATCGAGGAGTAGAGCGGCGACGCTTCTCCTTCCGCAATGCGCTGCGCCGCCTGATAGACCAGCAGGCGCGCGGCCTCGACGCGCATACCCATTTCGCCAAGCATCTGCTCGATGGCTCCCAGCTGAGCGATCGGGCGTCCGAACTGCTCGCGTCCTTGCGCATACCGGATCGCGCACGAGAGCGCTTCGCGTGCGATGCCGAGCGCCGCCGCCCCGATGGTCGCCCGCGAGCGCAGGAGCGTCCGCAGTGCGATGCGATATCCTTCCCCCTCGCCGCCGATGCGGTCCTGCGCCTCGACATGCACTCCGTCTAGAAGCACCTCCGTGGTGTTCGAGGCGCGAATGCCAAGCTTGCGCTCTTCCCGCCCGACCGAGAGGCCGGGGGCACCCTTCGGCACGGCGAAGCAGGTGATGCCCTGGGACGTCCCGTCCAGCGTCGCAAAAATGGTATAAAGGTCCGCGACGCCTCCGTTCGTGATGAAGCGCTTGCGTCCGTCGAGGACGTAGCCGTCCCCGTCGCGCCGGGCACGCGTTCGTAGTGCACCCGCGTCCGAGCCGGCCTCTGCCTCCGTGAGGCCGAAGGCTGCGAACCGGAGGGCCTCCGTGAACGGCCTCAGCAAGCGTTCCTGCTGCTCCGGGGTCCCCGCCAGCAGGATGGGCGTGAGCGCCAGGGTGTTGGCGATCAAGGCAAGGGCGATGCCGGCGCAGCCGGCCGCGAGCTCCTCCTGCACGATGCACTCCTCGACTGCAGTGAGACCCGGCCCGCCGACGGTCTCGGGAATCTGCAGGTCGAAGAGGCCGGCGGCATGGACACGCTCCAGCACCGGGCGAGCAAATTCGCGGCTTTGATCGTACTGCGCCGCCACCGGCCGAATCTCCTGGTCAGCTACGCGGCGTGCCAGCCGCCTGAGATCTTCCTCTTCACCATTCGGGCGAAAGTCCATTTCAGCGCGGCGCGTGGCGCCGCTTCCTCCCTTCGGGGCTAAGCCTCCTGCGCTTCTTCCTGGTAGGCGCCTTCGGTGTGATGGACCACAATGCCTTCACTCAACACGAGCGTGGGCGCCTCATCCTCCAGCGGACCTCGTGCGTAGAGCGCGAGGTTCGCCATCTCGCCCACGGCGATGCGCCCGCCGCGTCTTCCGACGCTGCGGTAGACCCCACCTGTGTAAGCGTCCCACGCGTCCTTAAGCCCAATCGCGTGCACCACCCCACCACCGACCGCATCGGCGCCCGTCGCCCACCGCAGCCCGAGCTGCGGCGAGGGGACCTCCACCGGCGCGTCCGACCCGAAGGCAACTGTCGCCCCGGCGGCAAGCAGGGCGTGATAGGGATAGGTTTGCGCAAGGCGGTCGGCCCAAGCCGAGCGCGCCTCCTGAAGGTCCTGCTCCAGGTGGCAGGGTTGCAGGGATGCCGTGATCCCAGCCTGCGCCAACTGCCCCGCAAAACCGTCCGCAACGATCTGCAGATGTTCGATGCGGTGTGGCGCATCGCCGGTCGGGCACGTGCGTAGCAGGGAGAGCGCCTCATTCGCCGCGCGGTCCCCAATCGCGTGCAGGGCAAGCGAGAAGCCCCGCTCCGCAAGAATGCGCATCTCCTCTTGCACGGCTCGAGGCTCCAGGCGCGGCATGCCTGTGCCTGGTGCGTCGGCGTAGGGGTCCATCAGCCACGCTGTGCGCGAGCCGAGCGTCCCGTCCATGAAGTACTTGGCGCCGATCCGCACAGCACGGCGAGAAAGCGCCTGCGGGCGCTCGTCCTCCGTGAGGCCATCCGCATAACGGTAGACGTAGGCGCGAAATGGCAGGTCCTGCGTCGCCTTCGCGACCGACGCCTCCCCAGACGCATCTTCAAAGGATACCGCGCCAACGATCCCCTGCCGGTAGAGCGCTTCGATCGCTAGCCGGGCCGCCCGGTCGCGCCCTCCTTGGTCCGGGGCTGCAGCCTGTGCCAGCGGGACGGCCGCTGCCTCGCGCAAAAGCCCTGTTGGCCGGCCCTTTTCATCGCGCACCACTTCACCGCCCGGGGGCGTCGTGCGATCAAGGCCGAGGCGATGCAGCGTCGTGGGATCCGTTAGGGCAGTGTGGAAGTCCTGGGCCCACAGGCGCAAGGGGCCAAAGGAACCAGTGGCACCACCTGCGGCAAGTGCCTCCAATACCGCCGGCCTGGCGCCACGCCCCAGCAGGAATGCGTCAGCGGGCAGCACTGCGCGGGCCTTTTCCAGCAGCCGCAGTGCATGGACGGCATCCGCCCCCCGCAGGTCGACCTCGCCGAGCGACAGTCCGTACTCCACGAGATGCAGGTGTCCATCAAGTGCGGCGGGAAGGAATGAACCGCTGACGCTGCGCACGGCGCAGTCAGGAAACTGGCGGCGAAGGGCCGTGAGGTCCCCCAAGGCGGCGATGCGCCCGCCTTGTACCGCCACCGCCCGCGCACCGGCCACCTGCGCGCCCGCGTACACGATTGCCCGCTCCATCGCGCACCTCCGGCTCCAGCATAGCATGCGGCCCCAGGGAGGACGCAAAGGCGCCTTTACACCCCCGCGGGCATGTGCTAGCGTCGCCAGCAGATAGAGAGGTGGGTGTGCCATGGCCGTAGAAGGCGTGCGCTGTCCCGTCGCGCGCACCGCCGAGATTGTCGGCGGCAAGTGGACACTCCTCATCCTACGTGACCTGTGCGCTGGCGAGCGGCGCTTCAGTGAACTCCAGCGCTCCTTGGACGGCATATCTCCCAAGACCCTTGCGGAACGGTTGCGCTTTCTCGAGCGCAACGGGGTCGTCCGACGCGCCGCACGCGGCGGCGTTCCCGGACATGTCGCCTATAGTCTGACCCCCCTGGGCGAAGGGCTCCAGCCAGTGATCGAAAGCCTTCGGAACTACGGTGAGCACTGGCTGAGAGAGGCCAAGCGGCCTTCGTGATCCGGGAGGTGGAGCGTGAGCCAGGCATTCCGTAGACTCCTTGTGAAACGCGCGCTGGCGATTCTCGCCATCATGGCCGTATTCTCCACCGCGCTGATCGTTCGCCTCATCTACTGGCAGATCCTGGACGGCGGGCATCTGGCCCAAGCCGCCCTCGCGGAGCAGTATGCGCACTTGACACTGCCGCCGGAGCGCGGCGTCATCACCGATCGCAATGGACACCTTCTTGCGCTCGAGACGACGGGGGACGCCCTCTACGCCATGCCGCGGTCCATTCAGGATCCTGCGGCTCTGGCACGAGCACTCGCGCCGATCATCGGCCAGAGCGAGCGACATCTGCAAACGCTGCTCTCCTCGAAGTCCGTCTTCCTCTGGCTCTCCTACCACGTGACCGCCGCACAAGCGGCCCGCATCGAAGCACTGGGTGCATATAACGGACTTGGCCTGCAGCCGGACTCCTGGCGCATCTATCCGGAGGGCAACCTGGCCGGTGCGGTGATCGGCTTCGTCGGCGTCGACCAGCAGGGTCTCGCCGGCATCGAGGAAAGCTACAACCGCCAGTTGGCCGGCCGTCCTGGTGCAGAAGTCGTGCGGGTTGACGCGCTCGGCAACCAACTGCCGCAATATGGCGCGCACTTCCAGCCCGCAGTCCCTGGCGACGGGCTGCGCACAACGCTCGACAGCGCCATCCAGACCTTCGCCCAGCAGGACCTCAATGCGGCCGTTAAAGCCAACCACGCGAAGGGTGGCCGCATCCTCGTGCTCGACCCGAATACCGGTGCAATCCTGGCTATGGCGCAATACCCCGAACCTTCCCCTGCGAACTGGCAGAGCTACTCGATGACGCAGTGGGTCGACCAGCCAGTCGAGTACGCCTTCGAACCGGGGTCGACGATCAAGCCGTTCACGTTGTCCGCCGCACTGGCTTCAGGAGTCGTGACGCCGAAGTGGACGATCGACGACACTGGCTCCATCGTCATCGACGGCATTCGTATCTACGACTGGATCAAGAGCGGATTCGGGGTGATCGGCCTCGACACGGCCCTGGCGATGTCGTCAGACGTTGCCTTCGCCACGCTGGCGATGGACATTGGCATGAAACGCTACTACTCCTACCTGCACCTCTACCACCTCGACCGCGCCACCGGCATCGACCTGCCCGGCGAGGCAAGCGGCATCGTACCCCCGCCGGCCAGCGTGACGCAGCTCGACATGGGAGAGATGGGATTCGGGCAAACGCTTGCGGTGACGCCGCTGCAGCTCGCCGCCGCCGTCGCGACGGTGGCGAGCGGCGGGGTCTGGCACACCCCGCACGTCGGACAGGCCCTGCTGCTGCCGAACGGCAAGACGAAGGCGCTCAGCTTCCCTTCCCAGCGCGTTGTCAGCCAGAAGGTCGCAGGTGAAGTGCAGAGCGCCATGCTGGACGTGGTCGCCAAGGGCACCGGAAACCTGGCGGCCGTCAAGGGCTACGCCATCGCCGGCAAGACGGGAACCGCAAACGTGACGAGCAGTGCGGGCGGCTTCAAGCCCGGCGACTTCCTGGCTTCGTTCATCGGCTACGGGCCGGTGCCAAACCCGAAGGTCCTGACGCTTGTGCAGATCGACGACCCGAAGGGCCTCTTCTACGGCGGGGATGTTGCCGCGCCGATCTTCTCGCAGTTGATGGGCCAGATCTTCAACTACCTCGGCCTCCCGCCAACCGGTGTGACCTTGGCACAGCAGACTGTCAGCGTGCCGAACGTCGTCGGCAAGTCCTTCGCCGACGCTGCCCTGCACGTCGCGCAGACAGGGCTATTGCTCAAACGGCAGGGGACGGGAGTGCGCATCGTGGCGCAGTCTCCCCGACCGGGCCAGCAGATTGTTCCAGGCGCCACGCTCACCGTCACGCTGGGGGGCGGCAACTCGCCCATCGGCGTGCCAGACCTGCTCGGCCTAACTGCGCAGCAGGTCTATGCGCAGGCGGCGGCAGCCGGTTACACGGCGAACCTTCGCGGCAGCGGCGTGGCGGTGCAGCAGTCACCCGCAGCGGGAACGTCGCTCAAGCCGGGCCGAACAGTCAGCGTCTACCTCTCGCCGCCGCCGTAAAGCGCAGCGATCCGCTCGGCCATCCGCCCATAGCGCACACCGCGGCCGGCGTTTCGCAGGGCTTGCCAGACCGCGCGCTGCGGCGCAACGATGCAGAGCACCTCGCGCGCCCGCGTCACCGCGGTATAGAAGAGGTTCCGTCCCAACAGGAGCCAGTGCTGGGCCGACAGCACCAGGACGACCGCCCGGTACTCGCTGCCCTGCGCCTTGTGCACCGTCGTCGCATAGCCAAGCTGGAGCTGGCGCAGTTCGTCCTGGCTGTAGGGCACCTCGCGCTCTCCGCCCGGGTCTGGGAACGTAACGGTGGCGGCGCGATCGCGCGCCGAAAGGGCTGTGATGCGACCGACTTCTCCGTTCAAGGCACCGCGCTGGTAGTCGTTGCGTAGCTGCACCACCCGGTCGCCAAGGCGGAAGATGCGGTCTCCCAGCTTGACCTCGGGTCGTCCTTTCGCGGGATTCAGCCGCGCCTGCAGAGCCGCATTGAGTGCCTGCACGCCGGTCTCGTTCCGGTGACCGGCCGAGAGCACTTGGATCTCGTCCGGTTCGAAGCCGCGCCTCGGCAGCTCCTCGGTGGCCATGCGCAGTGCGAGCGCCTGGAGCTCCTCGGGCGACTCCGCGCGCAGCCAAAGAAAGTCCTCGGACGTGTGGGGCAGCTGCCCCTGGCGAATGCGGTGCGCCCCCTGCACGATGCCACTCTCCGCCGCCTGGCGGAAGACCTCGCGCAGCTCTGCGCGCGGGACGAAGGGCAGCGTGAGCAGTTGGGTAAACGGCTCTCCCGCCCCCACCGGCGGCAGCTGGTCAGCGTCGCCGACCAGCACGAGGCGCGTCGTCGCCGGCAGAGCTTGCAGAAGGCGGTCAAACAGCCAAAGGTCGATCATCGACGACTCGTCGACGATCAGAAGGTCGGCCTCCACCTCGCGCGTCTCCGCCAGCGGACCGCGGAGGCCCAGAAGACGGTGCAGCGTCGACGCCGGGACACCGCTTGCCTCCTGGACTCGCTTTGCCGCCCGCCCGGTCGGAGCGGCGAGCGCGACCCGAAGCCCGCGGGTCCGCGCGCCCTGTGCGATCGCCCGCACCGTCGTCGTCTTGCCTGTGCCTGGTCCGCCTGTCAGCACGAACAGCGGTGAAGAGAGCGCACGCGCTGCGGCCTCGGCTTGTTCCTGCGACAGGGTTCCCTTCTGGCGCAGCATGATCGGCTGAACCTCGCGGCGCAGACGCTGCGCAACAGCCCGCGCAACCCGCGACTCCATCTGGAAGGCGCGGGTCAGGTAGAGGAGTTCTCCATCACGCACCAGCGAGCCGTCCTCTGCCAGGCGCTGCACTGCAGTGCTCAGATCCTCCTTCGTGGCCGAGAAGCGAGCACCGCGTTCCGGGATGAGGGAGTCCGGCAGAGCGACGTGCCCTTCGTCTGCAGCGCTCTGCAGAAGGTAGAGGACGACAGCCTCCAGCCGCTCCGGGGCGTCTTCCCGGATCCCCATCGCCCTGGCGACGCGGTCTGCCGTCAAGAAGCCAATCCCGCCGACGTCGCGCCAGAGCTGGAAGGGCTCGCGCTGCACGACCGCTTCGGCTCGGTCGCCGTAATGCAGTTCGATCTTGCGCGCGACGTGCAGCGGTACCTCGTAGGGACGCAAAGCGACGACGAGGCGTTCCAGGCGTTCCTGTTCTTTCGCAGCTTTGCGCGCTTCCCCGACCCGCCGGCGCCCGATGCCCGGAACCTCCTGCAGGCGTTCCGGCTGGTTGCGCAGCACCTCCAGCGCTTGGTCGCCAAAGTGTTCGTAGAGCCGCTCCGCGATCTTCGGTCCGATGCCCGGAATAAGTCCCGACGCGAGGTAGGCGACAATGCCCTCCCTGCTCACGGGCAGCTGGCGCGCGATGTCCTCTACCTGGAACTGCGCACCGTAGGTCGGGTGGCGCTTCGCCTGTCCCCTGGCGCGCACGCGCTCTCCTGGCGCCAGCTCGGGCAGCGCCCCGACGAGCGTCACTATGCCGCCCTGCTCCAGGCGCAAGCGCACGACGCTGAAGCCGGTCTCCGCGTTGCGGTAGGTGACGCGCTCGACCTCGCCGGCAACTTCGCGCGCGGCAAAGAGCCCCGCGTCGCCGTTGGGCGGCGGGGGCACCGGTCTGCGACCTGCCACTTAGCGCATCCCCTCGCGCGGAAGGCCGATCGGGCCACGGGGGAAGTGCGTCAGCACTTCTGGAGGCCCGTCCTCGCGCACGGCAAAGGAGTCCTCTACCCCGACGGCACCGATTCCGGGGAAGACGAACTTCGGCTCGATCGCGATGACCATTCCGGGCTCCAGCACACCTGTGGCGCGTTCCGTGAGGACCGGCAGTTCGTCCAGTTCCAGGCCAATGCCGTGCCCGAGGAAGCGGACGCGGTCTACGCCGAAGCCCATGAAGTGCTCGCCCAGGCCGTGGCGCTCCGCGCGCTGACGCGCCTGCTGGAACAGCGAGCCGATTTGCGTGCCGGGACGCAGTGCCTCCTCCGCTTCCGCGAGAATCTCCACGGTCAGTTCCGCAGCATACTGCAGTTCCTTCGGCAGGCTGCCCAGCACGAAGCTGCGGGTGCCGTCGGCGACGTAGCCGCGCACGGCGATGGCATAGTCGCAGAGGATCGGGCTGTCCGGTTCGATCGGACGCGCGCCGGAACCCTGCCCGATGCTGGGGTGCGGTCCACTCCCACCCGTTGGGCCGTCAAAGTGGGCCGGCACCGCACCCGGCGGACCCCATAGGACGTGCGGCGCAAAGTACTCGAAGTTGAACCCGCGCGTGCGCATCAGACCCTGTCCTCCGTGCAGGCGGCCATGCGCATCGACGCGGATGGAAATCTCATGGTCGCTGACCCCGGGTTGCAGGAGCCGTGCCGTCTCCTCCATCATCCTGGTCCAGGCCGTTCCGGCGGCCCGGATCTCCGAGATCTCGTATTCGGACTTCACCTCGCGGAGCGCGCGCACTATGCCGCTCACATCCTCAAGGCGGGCATCCGGAAACATTCGCTCCATCTGGCGGAAGATCTGGAACGGGAGGACGTCCCCTTCAAAGCCGATGCACCCGATACTGAAGCCCGCCGACGCAAGCAGGGCAGGGAGGTCCTTGGGTCGCTCCAGGGTCACCACCTGCCAGGGCGATTCCTGCCCTGTGCGCTCGGCTCCCTTGCGGCAGAAAAAGACAGGATCCCTCCCCGGTGCGACGGCAAGGAATCCCTGCTGCACCGTACCCGCGAAGTAGTACTTGTCGGTCGTCTGCTGGAGCAGGGCGACCTCCACCTCTGCCTTCCCCAGCATCTGGGCAAGTCTCCCGCAGCGCGCCCTCAGGTCCTGCCTGAAATCCTCGCTCATGCGCTGTGCACCCCCCGCCTAGCGTACAGGGCGTGCAGCCCCCGCAGCGTGATGTCCTGGTCGATCTCGCGGAGCGTCTCCGTGTGCGGCGCGATCAGTTCCGCCAGACCACCGGTAGCGATCGCCTGCGCCCCGCCAAGCTCCTGCTGCATGCGCCGCACCAGCGCGTCCACCTGTCCGGCAAATCCGAGCACGATGCCCGACTGCAGGCTCTCCTCCGTCGTTCGGCCGATGGCGCGCTCCGGCGGCTGCAGCCGCACGCGGTGCAGGAGCGCGGCGCGCTGGAAGAGGGCTTCCGTCGAGACGTTGATGCCCGGAGCGATCGCACCGCCGAGGTATCGACCCTGGCCATCGATCGCGTCGAACGTCGTGGCGGTACCGAAATCAACGACCAGCAGCGGTGGCGCGAAGCGCGCGAGTGCGCCGGCAGCATTGACAATGCGGTCTGCACCGAGCTCCTCCGGATGGGAGTAGGCGATTTGCACCCCATGGTCGTACGCGTGGTCGACGAGCACGGGCTGCACGCCGAGAAAGCTCAGGCAGCCCTCGCGCACGGCGTTCGTGGCCGGCGGCACGACGGACGCCAAGATCGCTCCCTCGACGTCTTTGGCCGTAATGCCACGGCGCTCGATCTGCTGTGCGATCATCAGGCCCCACTCATCGCCCGTGCGGTCGCGGCGGGTGGAGATGCGAGCCCGCACCAGGATCTCGTCGCCGGAGAAGACCCCGACCGTCAGGTTCGTGTTGCCGAGGTCCAACGTGAGAAGCATGTCGTCCCGTTCCTCCAGACGTAGCCAAACCTATCCGTAGGTAGCCTAGGGGCTGGGCTCCTGTTTCAATGCCGCGTGGCTTGTTAGGTCCTGCGACGGTCGTCCGCCAGAAGCGTCTCCACAAGGGTAGGTGCCGTCGTGCTCCCACGGCGAACGGCAGCGGGCGGATGCGCCCGGCATCTTTGCGCTTCTCCGATCGAAAAAGCCCTCACCCTGGAGGATCGACCAATCGGAGGCAGGGCAAGTGCTCTTAGCCCTCATTCCGCCCAGGCGATGCCGTCGCCCCGTGGGTCCGCAGTGGCCCGCAAAAGGCCCGACGGGCCGCGCGTGATGGCCTGGGCGTGACCCATCCCGTGCATGCGCGCCGCGCCGACCCGCACCGTGTGGCCGAAGGCGGCCAGGGCGGGCGCCAGGTCGCCGAGTCCGGCCTCCAGCTGCAGCGCAGGCGGATCGCCGACGCCGTCCCGCAGGCGCGGTGCCGCGACCGCCTCCTCCAGCCCCTCGCCGTAGTCAATCAAGCGCCGCAGAATCTGCAGGTTGGTCTGGGGTTGCCCGTCGCCGCCCATCGCCCCCAGGACAGTCTCGAGGCCTCCCTCACCAAAGACCATGGAGGCCATCAGGGTGTGTACGGTCCGCTTGCCGGCGGCAATGGCGTTCGGATGTCCGTCCTCCAGGCTGAAGTAGGAGCCGCGATTTTGCAAGTGCACGCCGAAGCCTGGGACGAGCACGCCGCTGCCGACGCCGAGGTAATTGCTCTGGATGAGCGCACAGGCGTCGCCGGCGGCATCCCAGGTGCAGAGGAAGGTCGTCCCGCCTGGCCGAAGACGCGGCGAGGGCAGGCGCGATGACGTGGGATCGATATCTGTGCGGGCCGCCGCAGCGAAAGGCCCCTGCAGGATCGCCTGCCAGTCCACCGGGGCAGTGCGCGGGTCGGCAAGCAGATCGTCTCGCAGGAGGTAGGCGCGCCGCTTCGCCTCGACGAGGAGATGCAGTGCCGCAGCATCGTCTGCGGATGCTCCTGCTGGCAGCCCGTCGAGGATGGCCAGCGCCAGAAGGAGCGTCACTCCCTGACTCGGCGGAGGTGTCACGAAGATCTGCCGGCCACGGTAGGAAGCCACAAGTGGCCTGACCCTCTCTGCCCGGAAGGCGGCCATGTCCTCTCGTGTCACGCTGCCTCCGCCGGGGAGCAGCGTCTGCTCTAGGGCCGCCGCGAACGGACCATGATAGAACCAGTCCGGCCCCTCGTGCGCCAGTGCCTGTAGGGTCTTCGCGAGGTTGGGGCTGCGCTGGAGGTCGCCCGCCCTCGGTGCGCCATGCGGCAGAAACTGCAATAGGAAGGCCTCATCCCCAAAGTCCTCAGCCTCCGCGAGGGTCTGGGCCACCTTGCGGGTCAAAGGGTAGCCTCTCGTCGCAATCTTTGCGGCCCCTTGCAGCAGATCAGGCCAGGGCAGTTTGCCGTGGCTCCTGTACAGGAGGTCCCAGCCTGCAACCGCGCCGGGCAGGGTCACCGCAAGCGGGCCGCGCTCCGGCATGCTCCCATTGCGCGGTAGCTTTTTGCGGTCGAAGGCGCTGCCGACCGGGCCCGCAGCGACATAGGCCTGTACCTTCTGCTCCGCAGCGCAGTAGACCAGGGCGAAGAGATCGCCGCCCAGGCCACAGGAATCCGGCTCCGTCACACCAAGCACGGCATTGGCCGCAATCGCTGCGTCGACAGCGCTCCCGCCTCGGCGCATAGCGCTGATCGCGGCCTCCGTGGCAAGTGGATGGGCGGTAGCCGCAGCGTGCCGGTACCCAATCGCTTCGTACATAAAGATACATCCCCCCAAAGGCCTCGGGAGGATGTATTCCTGTTTGACGCTACGCCTCCTGCTGCATGGCCAGGCGTCGAAGTGGTGGAGCGATCAGGGCGGCGACGACTCCCTTCAGCGCGTCGAAGGGAAGGAACGGAAGGGCGCCAGCGAAGACCGCATTCCTCCAGGGCACGCCCTGAACGACGTGCAGGCCTGTGACGCCGAAGGCGTACACGCAGATAATCCCGAGTGCTGCGCCAAAGAGCCGCAGGGCAAGACCGCGTTTTGCGAACGCCCCCGCGATCGCCGCGGCGAATGGCCAGCCGATGATGTACCCGCCGAGCGGGCCAAGCAGCACGCCAATGCCTGCGGCGCCTCCAGCGAACACGGGGACGCCGATGGCTCCCAGCACCATGTAGAGGACAATCGAGATCGCCGCAAGGCCTGGCCCGAGAACCAGACCCGCAAGCAGCACCACGAGGACTTGCAGCGTGAACGGCACGTCGGTGATGGGCAACGCGAAACTGACGTAGGAAGCGACGGCGAGGAGCGCGGCGAACGCCGCGGCGTAGGCGATGCGCCGCGCTCGCCGGTATTCCTCGGACATATTGCACCCCTTTCGTAAACCACATATCAAGTTCAGGTTTACAATGGAGGCAGTCCGGTGTTCTGTCAAGGGAGGAGGGACCCACTCTGGGAAGAATCACGTCCCAGGGGGGATTCCCGTGGCGACACAGTTGTTCGGCAAATTGCCCGTCGGTGCGAGATTCCGGTATGAGGGCGAACTCTACACCAAGGCGGAGCACGATCTGCGCTCCGGCATGCTCCATTGTTCGAATGCAGTCTCCGATGCCGGAACGTGGGCGCTCATCGAGCCGCAGGAACCCGTAGAGGCCATCGGGCACCCGCCGGAACGCTGATCGGCGCCCGGCAGGAATCTCACTTCTTGCCGACCCCTTCGCCCTCGGGCGGCGTGTATCGTTCATGCTCCACGACCGCAACCGCAAGCAGTGGGCTCAGGCTGCCGCGGTGCAGAAGGATCAGGCGATTCTGTGCGCGGCTCATCAGGACGAAGAGGTCCGATGCGGCGCGCGGCTCCGCGGGAAAGGTGCGCCCGTCCACATCGGTCAGGATCACCAGATCAAACTCGAGGCCCGCTGCCTCGGCGCGGCTGCCGACGAAGGGACGTTCGGCCCCCTCGGGCAGCGCCGCATCAACCTGGGCACTCAGGGTACGCGCCGTCTGATCATCGCGGCAGAGGATCGCAGCTGTCGTATGCGCAAGGGAATCCAGCAAGTGCGCCGCGGCCTCGCCCATCGTCGCCTCTCCCTGCAGGTGGAGGGCAATGACGGGCGGCGCCGGGCGGTCCACCGCCTCGATCGGCACGAACGGGAGGTTGAGCTTGGGCCCGACCACGTTCAGCGCGGCGACGATCGCGGGAGCGGAACGGTAGTTCACGCCGAGGTAGCGCACCTCGGGGTCCGGGAAGCCGAGAGATTTTAGATCCTCCCAGGCATTGAGTCCCGTCATCTCTGGATCGCGCTGCGCCAGGTCTCCCAGTACCGTGAAGTTTGCCCCACTGAGGATGCTGCGCATCGCAAGGTAGGCGGTCGGCGAGACATTCTGCCCCTCGTCGACGACCACGTGGTGCAGGCCGCGCCTGCGTTCGCCCGTCAGGCGCAGGTGGAGAAGCGCCAGCGCACCGAGGTCCTCCTCCGCGATCTGGTCGCGCAGGCCCCGGTCACGCAGGAAGGCGCGGTACGCCTCGGGCGTCGCGAGGTCGGGTAGGCCCCTCCCGACGAGTCGCTGCACGGCCCGGTCGATCTCTGCCTCCCGTGCCTTGTACTCCTTCTCGGCGTCCTGGTCCCAGCCTACGCGCATCTGCTGCAAGAGGCGCTCCTTGACGCGCCGCGCGATGCGCTGGGCAATCGTCCTCCTTACCATCTCGTAGGCCTCGTCAGGGATCTCCTCGAGGCCTGCCGCAACATCATCCGACGTGACGCGCCAGGCGTTGCCTGAAGGAAGATCCGTCACAGCGATCTTCGCTGCGCCCTTGCTGATCCGCTCCAAGATCCAGTGCTCCAGCTGCTGCGCGAACGCCACGAGGCCGCGCTCCGCTTCCGTATGGCCGTAGGGGAGCTGCACGCCCGCATACTCCGCAAGCCACGAGCCCACCGACTCCTGCTGCACACCGCGGACGCCGAAGCTCGGAAGCACTTGCTCCATGTATTCGACAAGCGCCCGCGACGGCGAGAGGATGAGGCAGTTGTCGGCTGCCAGGCGGCGGCTGGGGTCGACGGCGGCATCGGTGACTAGGTAGGCGACGCGCATCTGGCCGATCTGGGTCTTGCCCGATCCTGGCACGCCGTGCACCACGAGCAGCGGAGCACGGGTAAAGATCGCCTCGCTCTGCATGCGCCCGACGGTCCGAACGATGTTGCCCGCCTTCTCGCCGGCCATCGTCAGCACCCGACCGAGGAAGGGATCGCCTCCAAAAGCTTCATGTCCTTGGTAGCCCGAAAGGGCATCGCCCATATCCGTGATGACGAGGTCCTTGATCTCAAAGCGGCGCTTCAGGAGCACCTGGCCGCGAAAGGCACCGACGCGGATGCGCTCCGGCTGCTCCGCGAACGCGCGTGCCATCGGCACGGTCCAGTGGATCATCCGGGCACCGCCTGCGCCCGTGAGATCGGTGGAGTCGTCGAGCACCTCGGAGAGGTAGTAGCTCTCCACCTCTTCTTCGCCGTCGCCGAGAACGTCCATGCGGGCATAGTACGGGCGGTTGCGCCAGACGCAGACGTGCTGCAGGTCCCCGATGCGGTCGCGCCTGTACGCGGCAATGCGCCAGGCCACCGCGTCCTGGGTGCGCCTGAACTCCGCCTCGCGCTCGGTGCGCTCCTGCTCCGTGACTTGAAGCAGGTAGTGCAGGCCCTCGACAGTCGCGTCGAGCACCGCCTGCTCCTCGGGCCGTGTCATGAAGCGGCCGCGCTGTCTTTGTGGCATCGGCTTCCCTCCCGTCTTGGCATGCAGGAACGGCCGCCGTCCGACAGGACGGCAGCGGGAAGTTTGATGATAGCACAAGCCGGACTCGTCGGCCACGGTGCGCCGGCGCACTTGGCAAGCGTACGCGTCTTAGCTGCGAGCCTCTGCCAACGTTACGTCGCCCGCCGAGAGCGCGGTTTCCTCTCCTCCTGGGAGCCGCAGCACGAGGCGCCCCAGCGCATCGACGCTGACGGCCTCGCCCTCCAGGGGACCTACCGGGGACTGTGCCTTCACCCGCCGTCCGAGCGTGCAGCTGCGATCCTCCCAGCGGGCACGCAACTCTGCGGGCTTCCTCTGCAACTGCCCCACCGCTGCGAGGATCTCCTCCACGAGCGCTGCAAGGAGCGGCGCTCGGCTGCCCTCGTAGCCCGCTGTCTGCCGCAGCGACACGGCGCGGGACTGCAGCTCAGCGGGAAACGCCTCTTGGTGCACGTTGATGCCGCATCCGACGACCGCGTGGCGGATCTCCTGCTCCTCGAGCGTTAGTTCGATGAGAATGCCTGCAAGCTTGCGGCCGCCGATTAGGAGGTCGTTTGGCCACTTGATCTCCGCCCGCGCGCCGCACACCCGCTCCACCGCTTCGGCGGCCCCCACCGCCGCCGCAAGCGGCAGCCAGCCCGCTTCGGATGGCGAGAAGCCAGGGCGCAGGATGATCGAAGACAGCAAAGACATCCCTGGAGGGTCGTCCCACGCCCTCCCCCGTCGCCCACGGCCCTGCACCTGGTGGTCGGTCGCGACCGCAGCACCTTCTGGCGCGCCTGCGCGCGCCCAGGCAGCGGCGGCCTCCATCGTCGACGTCACTTCCGGCAAGAAGCGGACGGGATGCTCCCGGCTCGGTGCGTAGAATGCCTGCACCGCCCAAGGCAGCGGGCGGTCGGGAAGCGCAAGGAGCCGATAGCCGCGGCGCGGCCTGGCCTCGACCTTCAATCCCTCCGCCCGCATGGCTGAAATCTCCTTGTGCACCATTGCGCGCGATACGCCGAGTGCTGCGGACATCTCCTCTCCGGAGACTTCTGCCCCGGAAAGCAGCGCCCGCAGGATCAGTTGCTGATGCGCCACCACCAGCACCTCCCCTCGACCTGTTGGACGTCCTGGTCACGGCACTCTGCCAGCCGGTCAAGAAGCGGAGATCCATCCGCCAAACGCGCCTGCGGGCGCACCTCGAGGAGCGGTTCCAGGACGAAGCGGCGCCGAGCGACCCCAGGGTGCGGCAATTGCAGTTTTGGCGTATCCACCTGCTCCGTCCCAAACAGCAGCAGGTCAAGATCCAGGGTGCGGGGGGCCTTGCCGGCTCCCCTCCGCACCCGTCCATGCACCGCCTCGACCTGAAGCAGGCGCGAGAGCATCGCCTCAGGGCCCATCTCCGCGGGAACATCCAGTATCGCGACCGCATTCAGGTAGCGCGGCTGCAGTGGATCGGTCTCGACAGGGGCGCTCTCATAGAGCGAAGAGACCGCCAGGATCGGCAGCCCGACGCCGAAGAGACCGGCGCGCAGCGTGCGCAGCCGGTCTCCGAGGTTAGCGCCGAGGCCCACGGCCGCCTCAGTCATCGCGTCCGATCTCAGCCAAGGCCTCCACGCCTTCCGCCGGGCCGCCAAGCGGAGCATGCGGCTTTCGGACGTGCACGAGGGCGCGCGTGGCCTCAGGAAAACGGGCGAGGATCGCCTGAGCCGTGCGTTCCGCGAGCGTCTCCACAAGGTGCAGGCTGGGCCCCTCGAATATCTCCCTCGCGGTGCGGTAGACGTGGCGGTAGTCGACGGCATCCTCCACGGCATCCGTGCCGGCCGCACCGCGGAAGTCGTAGACGATCTCGATGTCGACGTAGAACGGCTGGCCCAGTCCCCGCTCGTGGCGGTAGGCGCCGTGCCTGCCGTAGAAGACGAGGCCGCGCAGCGCGATCTTCCTCATCCCCGCACCGTCCGATCTGCTACGCGCGCCGCGTCGACAGCCGGGCCCACCTCGTGGACACGCACGATGTCAGCTCCCATCGCCACGGAGAGCGCCACTGCGGCCACTGTCGCGTTGCCCCGCTCCTGCGTTGGCCTGCCTGTGGCCGCGCCAAGGAACCGCTTACGCGACGGTCCCAGCAGCACCGGATGCCCGAGTGCCCTCAGCGAGGGCAGCATGCGCAGTGCGGCGTAGCTGTGATCGGGTTCCTTGCCGAATCCGATGCCGGGATCCAGGACGATCGCATCCTCCGCAATGCCGGCGGCGCGAGCCGCTGCGGCGCGCTCGGAAAGGTGGCGCCGGATCTCATCGCCGACCCGCGCGTAGCGCGCCTCCTCCTGCGTGTGCATCAGCACGACGGCAGCGCCGGCGGCAGCGCAGCCTCCAAGCATCACGGGATCGGTGCGACCCGCCGTGATGTCGTTGACGATCTCTGCGCCGAGCCGCAGGGCCTCCTGCGCAACGGGCCACTTGTACGTGTCGATCGAGATGGGCACATCGATCCTCCCCTGCAGCGCCTTGAGCACCGGAACCACGCGGCGCAGTTCCTCGTCCAGCGGCACAGCCTGCGCCCCTGGGCGGGTCGATTCACCCCCGATGTCGAGGATGTCCGCACCGTCCGCGATCAGTCTCTGCGCCTGATGCACCGCAGCATCGACATCGGGGTAGCTGCCGCCGTCCGAGAAAGAGTCCGGGGTCAGGTTGAGGATGCCCATGACGTAGGTGCGTTCCCCGAGCGGCAAGAGGCCGCGCCGCAGGCGCAGCGAGGATCGGACTGGCCGCAGCGCCTGAAGGGCCGCCTCCTGCCAGGGCTGCGACAGTCTTTCGGCCGTTCGCGCGAGCTCCTCCAACGGTGCGCAGATGAGCGCCCCATCCCGCAGTTGTGCAAGTCCCGGCAGCGACGGCCCATCGTATGCCTCGAGAAAGATGCAGGCCGGGCCGCCGCCCGCATAGCCGAGTTCCTCCAGCACGTCGCTGCGGAACGGGGAGGGCGGAACGGGCAGCAGCCAGGCCTTCGGCATTAGAACAACCCCCGGATGTGCCCTTCCGGCGTGAGGTCGATCTTCTCGGCCGCCGGCACCTTCGGCAGACCGGGCATCGTCATGATGTCGCCGAGCATTGCGACAACGAAACCCGCACCGGCGGACAGGCGCGCTTCACGCACTGTGACGCGGAATCCCGTGGGCCGCCCGAGCTTCTTGGCGTCGTCCGACAGCGAGTACTGGGTCTTGGCCATGCACACAGGCAGGTCGCCGTAGCCGAGGTCCGTGAAGCCAGAAAGGCTCTTCAGCGCCGCCGGGCTGAAGTCGACGCCGTCGGCGCCGTAGATCTCCCGCGCCACCTTCTCGATTTTCTCCGGCAGCGATAGCGAACGCTCGTAGAGCGGGTGGTAATCGCCAGGCTGCTGTGCGGCGCGCACGACCGCTTCGGCGAGGTCCACCCCACCTTCGCCACCCTTGTTGAAGACGTCGGAGAGCACGATCTCGACGCCCAGTGCGTGGCTGCGTCCCTTTAGCAGCTCGATCTCCGCAGGACTGTCGGTGGGGAATCGGTTGATCGAGACGACCGGATTGAGACCGAACTGGCGCACGATCGCGACGTGTTGTTCGAGGTTCGCCATCCCCCGATCCAGCGCACCGAGGTCCTCCTGCCCGAGCTCCTTCGCAGACGCGCCGCCCTGCAGCTTCAGCGCACGGATCGTGGCAACGACGACGACCGCCTGGGGTTTGAAGCCGGCGTACGGCGCCACGATGTCCATGAACTTCTCTGCTCCGAGGTCGGAGCCGAAGCCGGACTCCGTCACGACGTAGTCGGCGAGCTTCAGCGCAAGCCGGGTCGCAAGGATGGAGTTGTTCCCATGGGCAATGTTGGCGAACGGCCCGCCATGAATGATCGCCGGGGTGTTCTCGAGGGTCTGGACGAGGTTCGGCTTGATCGCGTCCTTTAGGAGGGCAGCCATCGCGCCTTCCGCCTTCAGATCCCTTGCGCGGACCGGGCTGCCGTCGTACGTGCTCGCGACGATCACGCTTCCGAGGCGGGCCTTGAGGTCCTCGAGATCCGTCGCGAGACAAAGGATCGCCATCACTTCGGAGGCGACAGTGATCATGAACTGCCCTTCGCGCGGCACGCCGTTCACCTTGCCGCCGAGCCCGATCACGATGTGGCGCAGGACCCGGTCGTTCATGTCGAGGACGCGCGGCCAGGTGATCGTGCGGGGATCGATCCCAAGCGCGTTGCCCTGGTGCAAGTGGTTGTCCAGCATGGCTGCGAGGAGGTTGTGCGCCGAGGTGATGGCGTGGAAATCGCCTGTAAAGTGCAGGTTGATGTCCTCCATCGGGACGACCTGCGAATAGCCGCCGCCCGCCGCGCCGCCCTTGAGTCCCATGCAGGGTCCCAGCGACGGTTCACGCAGCGCGATGATCGAACGCTTTCCGATGCGGTTGAGTGCCTGGCCCAGGCCGACGACGGTCGTCGTCTTGCCCTCGCCGGCTGTGGTCGGGTTGATCGATGTGACGAGCACGAGCCGCCCGTCGGGGCGATCCTGCAGACGTTTCAACACCTCGAGCGGAATCTTCCCCTTGTATTTGCCATACGGTTCGATGTCCTCCGGGTCCAGGTCGAGCTTCTTGGCGATCTCCCAAATCGGTTCGAGCTTTGCCGATTCCGCGATTTCGATGTCACTGCGCACGCCCTAGTTCCCTCCAAGAGCACCACTATGCAGCAGTGCCCGTCACTCGATCCAGCCCACCCAGTATAACGCTTCAGGGCTGGACATGGAGCGGGCCGAACGGCCCTAGGGAACGGTCTGCGTCTGGGGCGGAGACGGCACGGTCTTCGGTTTTGCCACCAGTACCAGTCGTACCGTTTTGGCGCTGCTGGCGCGGTCGAAGCGTACCGTCACCGTCTGGCCGACCTTCAGCGACTGTTCAATTCCGCCCAGCGAGGCTGAGCCCGTCACGGTCTGGCCTGCCAGCTCCGTGATCACGTCGCCGGTTCGCAAGCCCGCCTTGGCGGCAGGGGTCCCGGGGTAGACATAATAGACGACGGCGCCCTTGGCCGCCGCCACCCCCAGCTGCTGCTGCAGGCTCGCGGTCAGGTCCAGATCGGACACGCCGATCCACGGCCGCACGACATATCCGAGCTTCAAGAGCTGGGGCACGATGTCGCGCACCGTCGATACCGGGATGGCGAAGCCGATCCCCTGCGCCTGCGACGCCACCGCCGTGTTGATGCCGATCACCTGTCCGTCCAGGTTGATCAGCGGGCCGCCCGAATTTCCAGGATTGATTGCCGCGTCGGTCTGCAAGAGGTTCTTGTAGCTGCGGCTGCCGATCGAGAGCGGTCTGCCCTCAGCCGAGACAACCCCCAGCGTTACGGTATGCGAAAGTCCGTAGGGGTTGCCGATCGCGACGGCAAAGCTGCCGATCGCCGGCGGCGTATTCGCGGCCAGCGGCAGAACCGGCAGCGGATGGGGAGCCGAGATATGCAGCACGGCGAGATCCGTGGCGTAGTCCGCGCCAACGACCTTGGCGGCAAAGGCTTTCTTGTACCCGACGACCTGCACATTGATCTGGATCGCGCCCTGGATGACATGGTCGTTCGTAAGGATGTAGCCCGTCTTGTCAAAGATGAACCCGGAGCCGATGCCTTGCGCGTACTGCGGCGACTGCTGCAAATAGGGCGCGAAAGGCCAGCCGGGGAAGGTGACCGTCTGCTTCTGCTTGACGAGCGTCGTCACCTTGACGACGGCAGGGCTCGCGAGACCCACGATCTTCGGCACCGTGGCTGCGTTCAGCCCGCCCGTGAGGACAAGCGGCTTCGTGGTGAAGTTGGGCGGCGGCGTGTATGCTTCGAGGACGCCAGAAACTGCCCAGTCTCCCCCGGCGAACGCGGCGCCGAGCAGAAACGCGGCCACCAGGCCAAAGAGCGCCCTGCGCAGGTTTTTCATGGTGGATGCCTCCTGCGGTAGAAGTTCCCGCCGCTAGTATGGTCAACCCACCTTAGAAGCTACTGAGATTCCGCGCGATCGATGATCGATACGGCAGTGCGCGGCTGGGCAAGGTGCTCTTCGAACCTGCGCACGATGTCCTCGAAGCGCACCGCCTCCAGCGCGTCCAACGCGTCGAACAGATCGAGTCCTCGCAGCGCGTACTCGGAGAAGCTGTGGGCCACCGCCTCAGGGGAATTGAACAGGGCCACGAACTCGCCGATCGACTTGCGCCGGGAACGATCGAACGCCTCCTTGGCCAATCCCGCCTTGTGCTGATCGGAAAGCAGGGCCAGGATGCGATCATGCAGGCGGTCTGGCTCCGGTGTCGGACCGCCCAGCACGCTTGCGGCAAAATCGTCCCCGGAGAAGTAGCTGGCCGCGAAGTGCTCGCTGACGAGCCCCTCCTCGTAGAGGGTCTGGTAGATGTCGGACGAGGTGCCGAACAGGCAGTCGAGCAGGATCTCCATCTCCACCTCGCGGCGCAGTGGGTCCTTGGCTACGGGGTCATCCTTGAAACCGAGATCCAGCAGTGGGACCCCGACGGGCATGGCGCGACGCACGAGTTCCTTGCACACCGACGAGGGCTCTTCAGGGCGCAAGTGCTGCACAGGCGCCCTCTTTTCTCCTGGCGCCAGCCGGTGCACGGCATCGAATACAGCGCCTGGGTCCACGTCGCCCGTCGCAAAGAAGACCATGTTCCCCGGGTGGTAGAAGGTGCGGTAGCAAAGGTATAGGTCGTCCGCCGTGATGCGCCGGATCGACTCGACCGTACCGCCGATCTCCTCGCGCACCGGGTGCGCGTGGTAGAGGGCTTCCATCAGGTTCTGGAAGACGACAACACGCGGATCGTCGAGGTACATGCGAAGTTCCTGCTCGATGATCCCCTGCTCCTTTGTCACGCTTTCGGGCGTGAAGTAGGGGTGCTGGACAAACTCCAACAGCAGCTGCAAGGACTCTGGAAAGTGCGTCGCCGTGGAGAAGAGGTAGGTCGTCGCTGTGTAGTTCGTGTAGGCGTTGGCCATCGCCCCGAGCGCCGAAAAGCGCTCGGAGACATTGCCGTCCTCCTCCTCAAAGAGCTTGTGCTCGAGGAAGTGGGCTATGCCCGCCGGCGTGTCGTGGCGGTTGCCGGACGCGTCGACGAAGGACTGGTCGTTGGAACCGTAGCGCGTCGCGAAGGTCGCGTAGCGCGTCTGGAAGCCGGGCTTGGGCAGCACGAAGGCGCGCAGGCCGCTCGGGAGGTCCTCGCGGTAGAGTCGTTCTCGCAGCCGGCGCTGTTCGACAAGCGTCGGAGCCATCAGGATCCCTCCTGCCCGTCGAGGAAGTAGACCGTGTCCAGCGAAACGGCCTTCGCAGCCTGCACGATAGCAGCGGCGTCGACCTCGCGCAGCGCGGCGATGCGCGCTTCGGGATCGGTAGGACGAGCGGCGGCGCGCAGTTCGAAGTCGGTCATGATCGCTTCGCTGGGCGCGTCGACGGACTGCAGGATCTGGCTCTCGATCCCGGCCAGCGTGTCACGCATCTCCTGCTCGCGGAAGTCGCCGCGCCGCATCGCCTCTAGCTGACCCAGGATGATCTCCTCCGCCTGTCCTCGGTTCTGGAACTCGATGCCGCTTTGGACAAACATGAGGCCCTTGAGTCCGTCGATCTGGGAGTAGGCGTAGTAGGCCAGCGAATGGCGTTCCCTGACCTCCTGGAAGAGCTTCGAATGGCTGAAGCTGCCGTAGATCCCGTTCATCATCACAAGGGCCGGGTAGTTAGGAGCATCTGCCCGCCGGTCCGTGGTGAAACCGAAGGCCAGCTTGCCCTGGGACACTGGCTGATGATCCGTCACGTGTCTTGGCTCCGGTGGCACGACGTGCTTCGATGCGGAGCCGGGCGCCTTCGGATCCCTGCGGCTGAGCCTGTCGAGGAGCCGCTCCGCCTCCTCCTGGGCACGATCCTGCTGCAAGTCTCCGACGATGTAGACGGCAATCGGCGCGGTGCGCAGGATCTCCTGCCACCGCGCGTAGAGGGAGTGCGGGGTGATCGACTCGATCTCCTCGGGCCGACCTAGGCGCGGAATGGCATAGTCCTCGCCTGCGCACATCGTTTCGATCAGCCGCAGCTGCGCGTAGTGCGCCTTGTCACTATAGATGCCCTGGATGCGCCGCAGGAGGTTCTCCTTCTCCTGCGCCACCCAGCTCGGGTTGAAGCCTCCGTCCTCGATCCGCGGATCGAAGAGCACGTCGCCCAAGAGGTCGACCGCGCCGCGCAGCGGGTCCTCGCCATCCAAGTAGGTGGCGTTCGCCGCCTCGACGTGGAAGATCAGCACTTGCTCCTCCCCGAGCTTGATGACGTCCCCCCTCAGATCGGCCCCGTATAGGGCGTCGAGGGCGCGAGAAAGCGCAATCGGTTCGGGAAGATTGCGCGTGCCGCGGCGTACGACCATCGGCAGGAGCGCCCCCTGACCGGCTCCTGCCGACAAGGGCTGGCGGAGCAGGACGCGCACGGTCGTCGTTTTGAACTTGTTCGTGGGCCAAAAGAAGAGCTCCGCTCCGTCGGAAAGCCGTGTCTGCTCGAATGCCAACAGTTCGGCCGGGCATAAGCCCGGCCTCCCCCCTTTCGGGTCGTTACGTACGATGTCCCTGCTATTCTTTCCGGCGGAAAGCTTCTCCTCTCAGGTCAGCGCAAAGCCTGAGCAATCCGCACGGCACCGTTCGTGGTCTCGAGGTCCGCCTTGATATCGCCCAGCGGCCCGTCGACAAAGCCGTGCAGGCGCCGGCGCGTCAGATCGCGGATGTCTTCCGCGATGCGCAGCCCGTGGACGTCGGCCATGATCGCACCATGCACAGTCTGCGCGCGAAGTTCTGCGGATACGCCCGCCGGCAGGCGCAGTTCCACGGCACCATTCAGCGTGCGCAGTTGGCAGCGCCCGCCGTGCACCGCGCCCATCTCCGCCTCGATCCTGCCGTTGCGCGTCATCGCCTCGACGTCGCGCAGCGCACCGCGCACGGCGACGCGTCCGTTCCAGGCGTCGACCCGGACGACCTCTCCTTCGCCTGCGGCCACGTCAATCGAACCGTTGCGCGAAACCACCGTGAGTTCGCCTACGCGCGGTGCATCGACGCGGATCCGCGCGTTCTGGGTTTCGAGCGACAGCTTGCCGATCGCAAGTCCCTCGGTTTCGATCTTGCCGTTATGCTCGGACACTTGCCCGCTGAGCACGCTGTCCGCCGGCAGGTAGAGGTCGAGCGAAGCGCCGGTGAAGGGGAACGCCATCGGCCCGCTGCCGCGTACAGGCGCCTCGATGCGTATGCGCCGCCCTTCGACGAAGACCTGTGGCCGTTCAGGACCGTCCCCGAAGAATGTCCGACCGGTTCGCCACACAACGCGGTAGCGCCCATCTTCCCCGGGCCGGACATGCAAGGCCATGTCACCTTGAAAATCCAGCGCGACCTCTCCCTCTCCCTCGAGGCCGCCAGCCCCGATCTCCTCCTCGCGGTCCTCTGTGACGTCGCGCACGCGGGTGCGCACGTCGCTCAGGCCATCCTCGATCAACTGGCGGATGTCCCGCAGCGGGCCACGGTCATGGGCCTGAAGTAGCTCCTCCGCCTCCTCCGCGGTCAACTTGCCCTCGGATACCAACTGCAGTACGCGACGTTCGAAATCACCCATCCTCGTTGCCTCCTTCGTCGTTCTCTGTCCGTTTGCCCGCGGCCTCCAGGAGGCTCAAGGCCTCCTCAGCGCGCAGGTCGCCCCGGCGCAGGCGGGACAGCACATCGCCGCGCGGCGCGGACTGCGGAGTGATCTGGGCGACGATCTCGTCGAGCTGTCCCCGCAGCGTTTGATAGGAGACGCCTTCCTCCCGCTCTAGCTCTTTGAGGTTTCCCCGCGCCAGCAGAAAGCGCAGTGCAAATGCCTGCTGCGGGATGCTGAGGCGCGCAAGAGGCGCCTGGAAGCTCCCGTGCACCTCGGTCTGACAGCGGTTGCAGCGCAGCTGCGCCACGACCATGGCACCGCCGCATCCAGGACAAGCCGGAATGCCTTGTACATTCACACATTGCCCCTCCTTCTGCAAATAATTTACCCATTCCATGTCACTTTTGCAAGTGCATAGCGCGCAGCGAGAGCAAACGAAGGGAGCGCCCCCCGGCGGGGCGCTCCCTATTCCGGTGCTGCGCTAGATTGCCATTTCTCTGCCTTCGATCATCGCTTCGAGCTCGCTGCCCTCGATCGTTTCCTTCTCGAGCAGCTTCTCGGCGATCTCGTGCAGCTTCTGCCGGTTGTCAGTGAGGGTCAGCTTGGCCCGTTCGTAGCAGTCGTGGACGATGCGGCGCGTCTCCCGGTCGATCATGGCGGCGATCTCCTCGGAGTAGTTGCGGTCGCGCATCAGGTCCCGTCCGAGGAAGACCTGGTCCTGCTTGGTGCCGTACGTCATCGGCCCGAGCGCCTCCGACATGCCCAGTTCCGTAATCATGCGGCGGGCCATCTTGGTCACCTTGTCGAGGTCGTCAGCCGCTCCGGACGTGATCTCTCCGAAGATCAGTTCCTCCGCAGCACGTCCGCCAAGGGCTGCCGTGATCCGATCGAGGATCTCTTCCTTCGTGATCAGGTAGCGGTCCTCTGCCGGCATCTGCAGGGTGTAGCCGAGTCCCATGCCGCGGGGGATGATCGTCACCTTCACGACAGGGTCCGAGTGCGGCAGAAGGTGCCCGACCAGGGCGTGCCCCACCTCGTGGTAAGCGACCTTGCGCTTTTCCTTTTCGTTCATCACGCGGGTCTTCTTCTGCGGTCCGCCAATCACCCGCTCGATCGCCTCGTCGAGCTCCGACATGCCGATCCGCTTCTTGTGCCGCCGCGCGGTCAGCAGCGCCGATTCGTTGAGGGCGTTTGCGAGGTCTGCGCCGGTAAAGCCGGGAGTGCGCCGCGCGATTACCTCGAGGTCGACGCCGGCCTCAATCGGCTTGTTGGCTGCATGCACCGCAAGGATTTCCTTGCGGCCCTGCAGGTCCGGGCGGTGGATGACCACCTGGCGGTCGAAGCGGCCGGGCCGCAAGAGCGCGGGGTCTAGGACGTCGGGGCGGTTCGTCGCCGCAATGACGATGATGCCTTCGTTGATGCCGAAGCCGTCCATCTCGACAAGCAGTTGATTCAAGGTCTGCTCGCGCTCGTCGTGACCCCCGCCGTAACCCGCGCCGCGCTGGCGCCCAACCGCGTCGATCTCATCGATGAACACGATGCAGGGTGCGCTCTTCTTGGCTTGGTCGAAGAGATCGCGGACACGAGAGGCACCGACGCCGACGAACATCTCGACGAAGTCGGAACCGGAGATGCTGAAGAAGGGCACGCCCGCCTCGCCGGCGACGGCCCGCGCGAGCAAGGTTTTGCCTGTGCCCGGCTCGCCGAACAGCAACACGCCCTTCGGAATGCGGGCACCCAGTTCGACGTAACGCTTGGGGTGCTTCAGGAAGTCGACGACCTCCGCAAGCTCCTCCTTCACTTCCTCGACGCCTGCGACGTCCTCGAACGTCACCCGCTTGTGATCGTCCGTATGGAGCCTGGCGCGGCTCTTGCCGAACTGCATCACGCGGTTGCCGCCGCCCTGCGTCTGCTGCATGAGGAAGAACATCAGCGCCGCAAGCAGGATGACCCAAAGCAGCGTGTTGAACAGCGGGCTGTCGTACCACGGCTGCGTTGCCGACGTGTACTTGAGCAGCGTTCCGTTCTTCAGCAGAAGCGCCTGCAGCATAGAATCGCCGTTGGGAGAAATCGTGGTGACGAACTTCTTGCCGCTGTTGAGCGTACCGGTCAACTGGTCGCCGTCGATGGTTGCGGCCTTGACCTGGTGTTTTGAGACCGCGGTATACATTTTCGTGTAACTGTACTGAGTTACGTTGGACGGCTGCGCGGTGTGGAAGTACTCAATCGCCATCAGGAACAGAACAAGCATCACGAGTGGGAACGTGATGCGACGGAAGATGTTATTCACCGCGGACCGGCCTCCTTTCGCGGGCACACGAGCGGGGCCGCGCGAATCGGCTCATTTTAGCACACTCCAAAGAGAGGTAACAACCTGGGCAGGCGCTGCCCAGGCCGTCCGGCTGGGTTCCCGGGCGCTTTGCAGCGCCGTCTCAGGTCGCCACGGTTGGCCTGGTACCCAGAATGGTACTCCATCAATCATGAGGATTGGCACAAGATCCCGCACGCGTCTTGGCACCTTCGCGTCGACGAGGATATCCTGCAGTTTGCGCGTGCCCGAGGGAGTGTGCAGCCGATCGCCAGGCAAACGCCCCCGGACCGCAACCTCGCCCTTTGGAATGTCGACCGACATCGCTCCCGCCGGAGGTTCCCCCACGCCGATCCAGAGATCGCCAAAGCGCGCACGCATGCCATCGCGCAGCGACAAGGCGTCCGGCCGGCTGATCCTCGACCAGAGGGCACCGTCTTCGAGTCGGATGCCCTGCGCCGGACTCATGCGCCGGCCCGCGCGCAGTGCTGCAAGCAGCTGCGCGATGCGTTCCTGCGGCGCCGGCACTCCGACCTGCAGCAGTAGTGCCCGCAGCGCGCGGCGCGCAACTGGCCCGGGCGCCGTCCTCAGCGGCCTGATGTCGACGCCTCCGGGCAGAACGGGCAGCGCCGCAAGCATCACGCGCGCCTCCTCCTCCAGCAGTTGGTCGTCCTCCGCCCGCAGCCCGGCATTGCGGGCGATCGCCGCGACAACGCGCGGGTTCTCCCGGCGCAGGAGGGGCATGACATCCTGTCGCAGCCGCGCACGCAGGTTTCCGTCCGAATCGTTCGTCGCATCGACGCTGTACGCGAGGCCAGCCTCCCGGCAGACTGCGATCAACCTTTCCTTTGGCACCCCGAGCAAAGGACGCCAGAACGGCGCTCGCCACGCGGCCATGCCGGCTGCCCTGGCCGAACCGCGCAAGAGCTGCATCAGCACGGTCTCCGCCTGGTCGTCCTCCTGATGGCCGAGTGCGACAGCCGCCGCACTTAGGCCGGCAGCGACGCGGCTGAGCACGGCAAGGCGGTGGTCGCGCGCGTCCTCCTCGCTCAGCCGGTCCGGCGTCGGGAGGTGGATAATGCTGCAGCCGACGCCTGCCCGCTCTGCCATTCGAGCGGCCAGCGCCGCCTCGCGTGCCGCATCCTGAGGCCTCCAGCCGTGGTCGACATGGCATAGGTGCAGGCGCAGCCCGAGTGCGGGTGCCGTCTGCACTAGAAGATGCCAGAGCGCAACGGAGTCCGGGCCGCCGGAGACCGCCACGACGCACATGGCGCCGCGCAGTCCGCGGCGCTCCGCCTCCGCGCGCAGATCCGCCAGTAGATCCTCCATATGCCGCCCGGCTTCGACGGGCACCGCCCGGCTCCTGCCTACGGCTGCTGCATGCCTCCGCCCAGCGCGCGCATGATGCCGTGCAGCGGGCGAAGGCGCCGGCTCCATTGCCGCACCTGCCACTTGTTGCGCATCGTTTCCTGCAGCAACTGCCAGAGCTTCTGGTCCTCTTGGGCCCAGGGCGGCTCCTCTCCGGGAACGCTACCCCCTGCTCCCAGCATCGCGACGGCGAGCCATGTCAGGTCGATGGGACCGCCTTCGTAGTGCCGCCACTCGCCAGGGCTGAGGAGGCGCCAGCGCCGTTCGGCCGTCGCGTAGAGAAGGTCGGCCGGTCGCACGGAGACGACTTCCGCGCCATGCTGCAGCGCCAGTTCGATCTGCTGGGCGATGTCGTAGCCGAGACGGCGGATCTCCATAGGCGCCATGCGGCGGCCTTCGTGCAACAGATTTCCCAGCGTGTAGCCCGCAAGCCACTCGCTGACGACGTAGGCCAGGCGCCCGCCCGGCATGTCCCCAATTTCCCGCATTCGCGGCAGTGTCCCCTGCGGCAGTTGGCGGAGGAGTTCCTCCCGAGCATGCAGCAGTTCCGCGCGCCCGATCTCGACGGCCCAGGCCCGCCCTGTCTCGTCGCTGGCCCAGAAGGTTCGTTCGCCCAAGGCTGGCCCGAGCTGGTAGCGATGCGACTGCCCCCAGATCACTGGTCGGTCGACGGCCTCACCCACGCGGGCGTCGCCTCCTTCCTTGCGCAGTCTGCCCAGGTCTTCCACCAACGATACCCAGTTCCGGATGGCCTCTCCGCACCCAGGCGCGGATCTCCGGCTCCTGGGCGGCGGGGTGGAATGCGGTGACGAGAACAGTCACGTCATCCCGCGCGTGGCGCCGGTGGCCGAGCGCGGCATCGAGGATCGCCTCCGCCAGATACTGCGGGTCGGAGCCGGTCAGCGCTTCGAGCAGCGCCTCGAGCCAATGCCCGCGCGGGCCTGGCGGACCTTCCAGGACGCCGTCGGAGACCAGTACCAGGAGATCGCCTGCGCGCAGCGGCAGATGCTGCACCGCAGCCTGCGCCTCGGGCAGGATCCCGAGCGGCAGCGCGTCTCCACGCAGCACCTGCACTTCCCCGTTGCGGCGCAGGTATGTCTCCGGTGCTCCGATTTTCAGCGAGACGACCTCCCCCCCGGCGAGGTCCGCGATCGCCAGATCGAGCGTGGCGAAGGTCTCTCCCCTCGCACCGCGCCTGGCAGCATTCGCTGCCCGCAGCGCGACCACGGGATCCATGCCCGCTGCGAGGAAGCCCTCCACCACGTCAAGGGCAGATGCACTCTGCTCCGCCGCCTCCACGCCTGCGCCCATTCCGTCGCTGAGCCCCAGCAGCAGCCGCCCGTCCGGCAGTTCGCGCACGACGTAGTTGTCTCCGGAGACGCCCGCCTGGTTCTTCGCCACGCGCGCCAGCCCCGAACTGAAGCTGAGCCTGCGCGGCTCCGGCTCCGATGGCTCGGTGAGCGCCCAGCCCAGCATCTGGCGTACGCCCATCAGCGTGTCCCGGGTCAGCGTCCTTTCGGCATGCAGCAGGCGGCGCACGTTCGCCTCGGCGCGCAGCTGGTCGCCGGCCAGCACGACTGCCGTTGCAACCTGGTCAGGACGAGGACAGCGCTTGCGTAGATCGGGCGGCAGATCACGGGCACCCGCCGGCGGCCCGTCCCCCCGCAGCATCAGATCCCGTACCCCGGTATAGGTGGTGTAGAACCCGGCATCCCAGCAGGTCGCCTCGTGGGGGCAGCCTGTGCACACCCGCTCTCGCACCCCGCCCAAAAAGCGTGCGACATCGGTCTCCTCGGTGATTGCGGGCGCACGATCCTGGCTGAGTTCCTGCACCAGGGTGTCAATCTGCGCCAGCGCTTCGGCGAGACGCTCCGGTGGTCCGGGTGGCTCCGCCTGCACTGGTGCCGCTGGCGCGAAATAGCTGCGCAGCGCGCGGTAGAGTCTGTCCGGAAGGGACAGGCTGACCCCGAGCAGGACGAGGAGCGTCGTGATGATGCTCTCGAGCGCACCGATCTGCATGCCTCCAAGGGGCAGGAGCACACCGACTGCAAATCCCAGCCAGGCCTGGAATCCACCGTAGCGGCGCAGGTACACGCCGAGAGCAGCTCCCGTCGCAAGACCCAGCCCAAAGGCAGGCGCAGCGTTCCCCGTCAGGACAAGCGAAAGGCCCAGCATGGCCGCAAACGGAACTGCCGCAGTGCGCACTCGTACGGCAGCGAACGCCAGAAGCAGCGAAGCCAGTGGTGCGAGCACCGTCCCAAGGATGGACACGCCACCGAGCGCCAGGGCCGCCCATACGGCGAGCACCGCAGCGGCGAGGCGTCGTCCTTCCGGCGACGGACCGCGCAGCGCCGCGCCAGCCGATGCGGCGATCAGCGCAAGGAGCATGGTGAGAGGGATCAGCGTGTAGCGTATGGAGCCGCCGTGCATGAGGTACGCTGCGGGCACGGCCAGCAGGCCAACCCACAGGACACCCGCGATTCCGCGGCGCAGGCCAAGGCGCAAGCGGCCGAACGCCCCTCCGAGCGGTGCGGCAAGGCAAAGCAGTCCGAGCAAGGGATCCCCTGCCCAGGCCGCCCCAACCACACTACCGAGCGCGCCGAACGCACCGAAGGGGAGTTCAGCCGCTCCGCCGGCAACCGATAGCGCCAGCGGCAGCGGCAGCCCCCATGGTGAGACCTCCGCGTGTGCCAGTAGGACGGCCAATGCCAGCGTGGCGGCCGCCTCCGGCCAGCGAACGGCGAAGCGGCGCGCTATGCCCCGCCTTTGCGCCAATGGACCGCCTCCTGCTGTGAAGCCCGTCGTCCGAGCATGTCCCCACTGCGTCCCGCCAAGTATAGGCAAGGCGTCGGAAGAAGCCTGCCGAACGGCCGCGAGCGTCATGCGACAAGATGGGCCACGATGGGTCAAACGGTGCACTTATGCTTTTAAAATAGGAAAGGCGCCGGATGCTCCGGCGCCAGGGACAACCCCGCGCTGTCAGCCGTGGCCCGCCGCAGGGATTACTGCGGTTGTGTGCCTTCGCACAGCGCGATCGCTTCCTGCGGCGTCATGCTGCCCCGCGAAACGCCGTCGAACCCTGGCAGGTAACGGTCCATCGCGGCGATATTGGCATAGACCACCGGGCGTAACAGCTCCAGCGTCGGTTCCGTCCCGCCGAGTTCCGCACTCGTCTTGAAGCGAGTCTCTCCGTCAGAAAAGTCCAGCTCGAAGTTCCCGAGCACGAGGCCGAAGTTCGCCCGTGTCAGGAACTCCGCCGTTGCAGAGCGATGGCGCTCGGGCACCGGCCGGTCGCTCACGGAGTAGAAGACAAAGGTGCCGCGCTCGTCGTCGACATGCGCATAGCAGGACCACATGCCGCTTTCGCCCTTGTAGCCCATCGCGAGGGTTGTCTGCCCCTCAACGGGTGCGAACACCCAGCCATCCTTCTCCAGCATTGCCTCGACCGCTTCGCGCAGCGTCGCCATGTCTGTCGGTTGACCTCCCCAGTGCTTGATGACCTGCGCCAGTATACCATGCACCCGCAGGATCGGCGGAACACCACAGCCAACCTATGCCCAAGGATCGAACGAGGGGGATCTGCCGTGCGGCGCGTGGAGGCGATCGTCGTCGGCGTCGGCGGGATGGGAAGCGCGGCCGTGTACCACTTGGCGAAGCGGGGCATCGACGTTCTTGGCCTTGAGCGGTTCGACATACCGAACGCCGAGGGGTCCTCGCACGGCGTGAACAGGATCATCCGGCTCGCCTACTGGGAGGACCCGTCCTACGTCCCGCTCCTGCGGCGGGCTTACGAACTGTGGCGCGTGCTGGAGCACGAAACGGGCGACCGACTTCTGCACATTACAGGCTCCATCGATGCCTGGCCGCCTGACAGCCAGACGCTGCGGGGTGCCCTTCGCTCATGCGCGGAACACCACTTGCCGCATGAACTGCTTACTGCGCGGGCCCTCAAAGAAAAATTTCCCGGCTACCGCCTGCCAGACGAAATGCAGGCAGTGTACCAGCCGGATGGCGGCTTCGTGCTATCGGAGCAGGCAATCTGCTCCCGTGTCGCTGCCGCTCAAACGCTTGGTGCATCCGTACACGCGCGCGAGGCGGTGCAGGGTTTTCAGCCGGACGGCGACAACTACGTCGTGCAGACCGAACGCGCGGCATACCGCGCAAGCCGCCTCGTGCTGACGGCGGGGCCGTGGCTCGGCAAGCTGCTGCCGGAACTTCGCGACCTCGCGGAGCCGGAACGCCAGGTGCTGCTCTGGGCGCAGCCGAAGCGCCCGGAGTAGTTCGCTCTCGGGCGCTTCCCAGTGTTCAACATGGAAGGCGACGACGGCAGGTTCTACGGCTTCCCCGTCTATGGCATACCCGGCTTCAAGATCGGCCGCTATCACCACCTTGAAGAGGTGCAGGACCCAGACCGCGTCGACCGGGAGATCCATCCGCGCGACGAGGAAGTGCTCAGGGAGGCAATCCGGCGATACTTCCCTGCGGCGGACGGCCCCACGATGTCCCTGCGCTCGTGCCTGTTTACCAATACCCCCGACAGCCACTTTCTTGTCGGCATGCATCCCTCGCTGCCAAGGGTGGCGGGTGGTGTCCTGAATGTAGTAGAACTTGGGGACGCCCGATTTCGCGGATTATCTAGCTCGCACGGGCTGTAGCTTCGTCGAGGCGGCTGACGAAGACCTCAAGGGCCCGAGCCAGCAGCGGCAGGTGACGGTAGCCGGCCATGCGGTAGAGCCGTGCCTCTGCTCGAAGGGCGGCTACGGTAGCCCAACGCAGGGCCTGGTCGCCGGTGGTGAAGCGTGAGACGCGGCGAACGGTCGAGCGCAGCTGAGAGTTGAGCGCCTCGATGGCGTTGGTGGTGAGCAGTCCTCGGCGCAGCTGCGCTGGCAGACCCAGCTTCTGTACGGTAAGGGTCTGGTCGAGCCCCTCGCGCAGGCTGGCCGCGGCGCCTGGGTACTTGACGTCCAGTTCCTTGGCGAGCGCCTCGAGATCGTGCTTGGCGCGTCCGGCATCGCTTTGCGCCCAGGCCGTGCTCAAGCGCAACCTGACCCAGCCCTGCTCGCGCTTTGGGAGATGCTCCACGACGTTTCTCCGTTTGTGCACCTGGCAGCGCTGGACGAGCGCCCGGTCGCCGAAGACCTGCTGCACTGCGGCCGCGATCGCCTTGGATCCGTCGACGACGAACAGGAGCCCCTTCTGCGCATGCAGGCCGCGGGACGCCAGATCCTCCAGCAATGCGACCGAAAGGGCGCCGTTCTCCGTCGACCCTTCCCGCAGCCCCAGAACGTGTTCGCGGCCTTCGTCGTCCACGCCGAGCGCCACCAGGACCGCGTGCGAGCCAAGGAAGATGGCGTGGCTCTCACCGGCTAGCGCAATGTTCGCAGGAAAGCCGCGCGAACAGGCACCAATTGAGGTCCTGGCAGTTTTGGAGCAGGCTCTCGCGTGGCTTCACCAAGTATCCGAACTCTATCTGTCAGACACAGTGCGAGCCCATCTAACGACTCTCGGCCTCCTGACGACCAACTTCCTTGCCCTGACTAGGAACAGCCGTGGGAAGACCGTGATCAACGGACGGCTACTTGGAGGAAGCCTGGCTCAGGTGACACTGTACGTGGCCTGCGGGCCGGCCGTCGATCCATAGACGACACGTTGCCACAGCATCCCGCACATCGGACCACCGGGCGGCACGACCCGACAGGGGTTGGTCGCCCGGCTTCTGCATTGTGCGCAGCGCCGCGGGGCGAGAATGGAGGTACCGCAAGGAAGGAGGTTTGCTGTAAGATGGACAAGCAGCAGAGAGGTACTGGAGGTGCAGCGATGGCACTCGTCAAGGTGCAAGGCCGCGGCCAGGTGACGATCCCCGCGAAGTTCCGCGAGGCGCTCGGCATCGAGCCTGGCTACACCCTGTTGCTCCAGCAGCTCGGCGAGCGGCAGTTCGTCGTCGAGGTTATCCCGACATGGTCTCTGGACGACTTCCCCAAGGTTGACGTCGAGGTCGACATGGCGAAGATCCGGGAGGAGATGGGACGGGCCATCGCGGAGAGGGTCTATCCCGGAGAGCCGCCAACCACCCTGGCCGAGGTGGCCGCGGCCGCGTCGGAGGGAGACTGAGGTGGCGGAAGACGCCGGCTGGCTCGACACTAACGTCTTCATCCACCCCCTGACGCAAGACAACAACTCCACAGAGTGCGCTGTTCTCCTGGGCAGACTGGCCACTGGGAACGCCACGGGCCGAATCGACCCCGTCGTCGTGCACGAGCTGACCTACACGCTGACGAGCAGGTTCGGCTACACGCCCACGACGGCGGCGAATTACATCAAGCGCATCCTCGCCTGGGAGAGCATCGAGACGGTCGGCGACAAGGAAACGCTGATCTCGGCCCTCTCGCTTTGGGAGCAGCACGGGATCTCGTTTGCGGACGCACTGCTGGCTGCGCGGGCCAAGACGGACGGCACGTGGGTATGCACGGAGAACACCAAGGACATCAAGAAAGCGGGCGCCGAAGCGCGCAAGCCTGGGTAGGAGCGATTCTACGACCAGGCCCCCCTAGCGAAGAGGGATCCTTCTGTGCAGGGGATACTCCACCTGCCGTGGAGAGGTAAGACCAGGTGTCGCGGCAACACGCGGCAGATTGAGCAGGACCTGAGCAAGGATCTGCCGTCCACCGTGCAGATGAGTAGCGGCATGCAAGACGTCGTGGGCTACCGATCCGGGGTCCTGGGCGTGGTAGGGGCACTATGCCGTGAGATCGGCCTCGTCGATGTGATCAACGAGGCGGCCGAATAGCTAGCCAAGCGAAGATGGGCCCTGGTGAGCGTGTGCATCTTCGGGGATCGGCGGGTGCGATGGCGAGTGCACGAGCTGTGCTAGTGTGCTGTGTATGGGAGGAATCGGCCATAAAACCGCACATGGTGATCGGAGCAGTTCTTGCAACCCTCCTGCTGGGTGCATGCGGTACGGCGAGTCACCCTAGCATCGACCAGACAACCGGTTCTGCTTCTGCTCCAAGCCTAAAGACGGCTACAATTCCACAGTTCGCCGCCTCAAGTTTGCGCCTACCGAATGGAACGGTACTGTCGACCTCAAGTGAGGCGAAGGGGACCAGGTGGAAGGATATCGAGGTTCACTTGCTGATGACTGCAGTTCCGCCTGGTCATCCTTACGAGCAGGCAGTGGTCGGGAACCATTCTCAGATCTTAAGCCAGGAGTTCATCTCCACACCGAATGGACAGGCTTGGTTTGCGCTGAATGAACGCACGCCCCCGGCGGCAGAACAGAGTGACAATGCGACCTATGAGTACTGGGTGGCGATTGAACGAACCAGTGCGTCGACGAGCTATAGCATCGACTACTGTATTGAAGCCGTTGTTACCGGCAATCGATCCGAGGCGAGGGCAGAAGTGTTGCAGTTGGTTGCAGGTTGGAAAGTCCCTCCGACTGCTGATGCGCCTGTATAGGTCTGTCTTCGACATACCGGCTAGGCATAGCCAAGGCGACGAGGCCGAGGGACAAAGAGTTGCGACAACCCATCGGGCCATCATCGCGGTTCGTCGCGCACAGTAGGAGGACACCGACGGAGGCTCTGTAGGAATCCGCCGGGCGGACCTTTGAATCCCCCGGCGGATTTCTGGGTGGCGATCGCAGGGGGCTTCTCTGGACACGGCTACAAGTTCGCGTCCGTGATGGGTGAGATCCTCGCTGGCCTCGCGCTCGATGGCAGGAGTCCCTTTGACCTGTCGCTCTTCCGCTTGGACCGCTTCTCTGCCTAACCTTGACGTAGGGCTTCGATCGGATCCAAGCGGCTCGCCCGCATCGCCGGCCAGATCCCGAACACCATGCCGACCGCGAGTGAAAAGACGAGCGCCAGGATGACGGCTGGCCCGTTCACGCCCGATTGCCAGCCTAGCGCATGGCTGAGAATCGACGCGCCTCCGCTTCCGAGCAGCGCGCCGATCGCACCGCCGATCAGGCTGAGAATGCTCGATTCGACCAGGAACTGCAGCAGGATCGCGCTGCGCTTCGCTCCGATCGCCTTGCGCAGTCCGATCTCCCGCGTCCGCTCGGTGACGGTCACAAGCATGATGTTCATGATCCCGATGCCGCCGACCAAGAGGGAGATGCCCGCGATTCCTCCCAGCATCAGCGTCAGCGTGCTCGTGATCGTCGACAGGGTGGAGAGGATCTGGTCCTGCGAGAGCACGTTTGCGGCGTTCTGATTCTGGAAGCGGTGGTTCATCACGGCCTCGATCTGCGCAACCGCTAGCGGAGCCACCGAAGACGACCTCGCTTCGGCGATGATCGCTGAGATCTGGGTCGTATTGACGATCTCCTCGGCGGTCGTCACGGGAGTGAGGATCACGTCATCCTGGTTCGCCCCAAACGCGCCTCCTGACGCCTTCAGTACGCCAACGACGACCAGCGGCGTTCCGTTTGCTTCAATGGTTTGGCCGAGCGGATTCTGCCCTGGGAAGAGGTTCTGCACCACCGTCTGCCCGATTACCGCGACACGGCGCCGGAAGGTGATGTCCGAGGGGACCAGGTAGCGCCCTTCCGCAAGGGTCCGCCCTTGGATCTTCAGGGACGGCGGGGTCGTACCCATCACCGTGGTGGTGTAGGTCTTGCTCCCGTAGAGCGCTGTCACGCTGCCGGTGAGCAGCGGGGCGTCTTGCGAAATCTGCGGCACGACCTGCTTCAACCACTGGGCGTCCTGCGGATACAGAACAGCACCCGAGCTGCGGATCGGCGTGACGGTGATGAGGTTCGAGCCCAGCGCCTGCACCTGTGATGTTACCGAGCTTGTGGCCGCTTGACCGATCGAGATCAGCGCGATGACCGCACCGACGCCGATGATGATGCCTAGCATCGTCAGAAATGCCCGCAACTTCCCGGCGACGAGACTGCGCCATGCCATGCGCAGGCTTTCTCTCAGCATCAGGAAGCCCCCCTCTCGTCAAGCCCGCGCCGCTGCTCTGACGGTATGGGGCCATCCGATACGACGATCCCGTCTCGCAGGTGGATTGTCCGTTCCGTGTAGAGCGCGACCTCGTCGTCGTGCGTGACGATGACGATTGTGCTGCCCGCGCGGTGCAGGTCCAAGAACAGGCGCAGCACCTCCTGGCCGGAGGTCGAGTCGAGGTTCCCCGTAGGCTCGTCCGCGAGAATCACGTCGGGTTCGCCGGCGAGGGCGCGGGCGACGCCAACGCGCTGCTGCTGGCCGCCGGAGAGTTCCAGCGGCCGGTGGTGCTTGCGATCCCCCAGGCCGACGGATGCCAGCGCCGCTTCCGCCTTGCGCCGGCGGTTCGAGGCGGAAAGGCCACGGTACACGAGGGGCAGTTCCACGTTTTCAAGCGCTGTCAGTTGCGGCAGTAGGTTGTAGTTCTGGAAGACGAAGCCGATGCGCGCGTTGCGCACCTCCGCCAGTTCGTCGTCCGTCTTGAGGCCGACATCCTCGCCAGCCAGCAGGTACTTGCCGCCGGAGGGGCGGTCGAGGCACCCCAGGAGGTTCAGAAGCGTCGATTTGCCGGAGCCGGAAGGCCCCATGATCGCAACCATCTGTCCTTGTGGTATGGCGAAGTCGATGCCCCTCAGGGCGGGGACATCCACAGCGCCCAGGTGGTACACCCTCTGCAACTGCTCGACGCGGATGACGTCGGCCATCTTAGTTGCCACCCTGTCCGCCGCCGCCGCTACCGCCGCCGCCGCTACCGCCACCGCCCTGTCCGCCACCGCCCTGTCCGCCACCGCCCTGTCCGCCACCGCCCTGTCCGCCGCCACCGCCCGAGAGCCTGCGGCCGAAGCCGCCGCCGCCGCCGAAGCCGGTTCCTGTTGTTGTCGTGCTGGACGCGACCTGTGCCGTCACGACGACCTGACCCGACGAGAGGCCGGAAAGGACCTGGGCGCTGACGTCATTGGAGAGGCCGAGTGAGATGCGCCTGGTGACGACTCCGCTGCCCGTGCGAACCCGGACGGTGGCGTTCGAGCCGTAGCCACTGACAGCCTCGACCGGGATGAGCAGCGCATGCTGAACCTGCGCCACCAGGATCGACACGCTGGCCGACATGCCTGCCAGCAGCTTTCCGGGTCTTGTGATGCTGATCGTGACATTGAAGTTCGCTACGCCCTGGCTGTTCACACCGGCGGGAGCGATCTCGGACACCGTTCCCGCAAATACCTGGCCTGGAAGTGCGTTTGCTGTCACGATGGCCCGCTGGCCGACCTTGACCTGGGCAATCGAGAGTTCGTCAATCGGCACCAGAACCTGGAGCGTGCTTGGATTCTCCACAGCGAAGAGCGCCGTGGACACCGAGGCGGACGAGGATGACGAAGAACTGCCACCCGTCTTGGAGTTGTCGCCGACCTGCGCGTTCACGGCAGTAATGATTCCTGCGATCGGGCTCGTGACATTCAGTTCGGAGACTGCCTGCTCGGCGTTGGCAACGTTCTCCTGGTCGACGGCGATCCGGGCCTTGAGCGATGCCACCTGGCCGGCAGCCGGCGGCGTCGGGTGCTCCAGTTGGTTCAGTGTGTTCTGGTCGGTCGAGAGCTGCGATTCGTCCGATGCGAGCTGCGTCGAGAGCGCCGGTGCGGAGAGGGTGATGATCGTCTCGCCTTGCTTGACGCTGCTCCCCACGTCAGCGGAAACCGACTGCACCGTAGCGGACGCCTGCGCCGTGACATCTTCGGTCTGGCCGAACGAGATCGCTCCCTGGGCGTAGGTGTACGCGTTCGGTATGCTCACTGTCGCGGGCATGCCGGACCGGAGACCGCCTGGTGGCGACTGCAGATCGAAGGTAACCGGATAGAGGGCGCCCTGCTTGCCTTGTCCGCTCGAGACGACGCCGATGCTGGCCACAGTTCCGCCAATCGTGCCGATGCCAGCCACTGTCACCTGCGCGCCCTCGCCGACAAAGGCGTTTTGCAGGTTGATGGATGGGAAGTTTGCGGTCACGGTTACGTCCTGGGGGTTCACGATCTGAAAGAGTGCGGCTCCTTGCCCAACAGATTGGCCGTCCGAGACGTTCAGCTGTGAGATGTCCCCGTTGAAAGGCGCCTGCACGTTCAGCCCCTGGATATCCTCCTGGTCCGATGCAACGCGCTCTGTGTCCGCCTGCACTCTCTCCTTCTGCGCAGAAATCTGCGCCGCAGTCGGGGGCGTCGGCGATACGAGGGAACTCAACGACGCCTCATCGGAGGCCAGTTGCGCCTTCGCCGACAGCACTTGAGTCTCCAGTGCGCCGCTGTCGTTGACCGTCGCGAGCACCTGTCCCTTGGCCACCTGCTGACCGACCTGGACCGGAACGGACGTGATCGTGCCGTTTTGGCTCGCCTGGACGTTCAGCGAGGTTGCAGCCTGCACCGTTCCATTGCCGGTTACGTTGACGAACAGGTTGCCATACGATGCGGTCGCGTAGGCAAACTGCGGCGCGCTTGCTCCACGCCCCGCGCGCAAGAGACGCACACCGACGAAACCCACCAGCAACAATGCGACGATGACCACTGTGACCGTAACGTAGCGGCGCACAATACACTTCCTCTCAGCCTAACCGCACTATTCCACGGTAGGGTTGGACTCCGCGATGCGGTGAAGAATCCGGGCAAGTTCTTTGCGGTCCTCCAGCGGGATGCCTTTGAGCATCTGCTCCGCAACCGCAAGACGGCGCACGCGCAATTCCTGAAGGGCCTCGACCCCGAAGCCCGTCAGCCGCACGACCACGGCGCGCCGATCCTTCGCGTTGCGCTCGCGGGCGACGAGTCCCCGACTCTCCAGTTCGGTGACAAGTTGGGTGATCGCCGCCGGCGTAAGGTGCAGGAACTGCGCCAATTCGGTGATGCGGGAGGGGCCGCGCGGCGTGCCGTGGCCTTTGTGCGCATCCTCACGCAGGCGCATCAGGACCATGTGGTGGCTCGGCCCGAGATCTGCAATCCCGCCGCTGCGCATCACCCGGCGCATGATGCCGAACAGCGCAAAGAGGTCGGAGACCACGTCGTCGGGCTGCGGGCGGTCCGCCAAGGAAGACCCTCCTCGTGTCGTTTAGATGGTAACTTAGCTAATTAAGAATCCCCTTAGAAGAATTCATGTGTCAAGAACAGTTGAACCCAGAACATGAAAAACGACGCAGGCGGCAGTCCCGCCTGCGTCTTCGCAGAAGATGGTGGCCCCAACGGGATTCGAACCCGTGTTCCCACCTTGAAAGAGTGGTGTCCTAGGCCTCTAGACCATGGGGCCAGCAGAAGCATTATACGCTGTCTGACTCATTTTAGCGACTGCAAAAACCTGTGCTGATCGAATCGAGCAGAGTGGGCAGACTCACGATGAAGGGGGTGTCGCAGGATGCCGGATCGCGAATCGGACGCAAGCCAGCGCGAAGAGGCGATGGAAGACCTGAAGCTGGAAGTAGCAGACGACGTCGACGTGCCTCTCGAGGAGGACGGAGACAACGGCGACCTCACGGCCCGCCAGTTGGGCAAGGTCGGCGGCAACATGGTCAAGCGCCTGGTACAGCGCGGCGAGCAGGCGCTCGCGGACGATGCGGCGGAGGACGGAACGGCGGACTAGCCCGCCGACAGCACGAAAGCGGCCAGCGCGATCGCGGCCAGCGTGACCAGGGCCAGCAGGGCGGTGCGCAGATGCCGCGCCCGGATCGCCCACAAAGCGCCGGCCGCGATGGCGGCCACCGGCCCCAGCGCGAGGAGCCACAGTCCGACGCCCATCAGGCCGACGCTCGATCCGTGCAGGGCCGCGAGGGCGAGTGCGCCCGCGCCATGCGGGAGTGCCTGCGCCGGGGAAGAGAGTCCCTTCACCATGCCGACGAGCACAAATGCTAAGCCTGCGCTTCCCAAGAGCGCCTCCATCCACAGCGCAGCGCGCGCCGGCGTGTTGGCGGCGCGAACCGTCGGCGAACTCATAGATGCTTCACCGCCATCTGCACCCCGACGGCAACCAGCACGACGGCGAACAGCAGTGCGAGGAGCCGTGTCGAGATGCGCTTTTGCACTAATCCAGCGATCTGGGCGCCGACCGCAACGCCGATGACGGCGAACCCGGCGACAAGCGGATCAATCCGTCCGGCGCGCAGGTAGAGGATGCCGCCTGTCGCTGCCGTCACACCGACCATGAAGCTGCTCGTCGCAACGGCGCGCTTCATGGGCAGCGCGAGCAGGATGTTCATCACAGGAACGTTCACCGGGCCGCCTCCGATGCCGAGCAGCCCTGAGAGGGCGCCGGAGACCAGCATCAACGGGTACGCGATGCCGGGCCGCGGCGGCTTCGCCGCAGTCTCTTGCACCTTGGGGCGAAGAACGTGGCGCTTTAGGAGAACGAACGAGGTGTACAGCGCAAGCAGCAGGAACACGGCGGCGATTAAGGGGGCTCCCGCCCGCAGCCCGATCATACCCCCGACGATGGCGCCGATGCTGGTCCAGGCGACGAGGGAGATGGCGAGTTCCACATCCGTGAGCCCTTGGCGAATATAGGCGACGCTGCTGGAGATCGATGTTGCGGAGACTGCAATCAGGCTCGTGCCGACGGCTTCGGGTAGCGGCACACCGAGTAGCGTCGACAGCGCCGGCACGAGCACGACGCCTCCGCCCAATCCCAGAAGACCGCCAAGCAGTCCAGCCAGGACCGCGACGGGCAGCACCCAAAGGCGCATTGCAAAAAACCTCCAGACTGTGCCGCGGGGTGCTCATCACGCGGCATCTGCTTCCGCTTCGCGTCCTGGCTTGGCCTATCCTGCCGCCTGCGGCAGGGATCGATTCGACGCGGGAGGAATTTCTTCACGGGCCGCGCGAAGAACTTGCCACGCGCTGCCACACTTCCCTGAAACAACTCGGCGTTCCAATCGTCTTAGTTGTTGCAGCGGTTCTTTGGAGGGACAGGCGGGTTTTGGTCCAAGACCTAGCCAACCTGAGCGACAGGGAACTCGTCAGCCGCGCCCAACGCGAGGACGCGTCTGCCTTCGGCGTACTCGCCGAGCGCTATCAGCTGCAGCTTTTGCGGCTGTGCACAGCGCTGACGTCAGACCCGGAAGCGGCGCAGGAACTGGCACAGACGACCTGGGCCAGGGCGTTCGAGGCGATCGGCCATCTGCGGGAGGGTGAGCGCTTCTTTGGCTGGCTGCGCCAGATTGCAGTCAACCAGCTGCGAGACGGCTTCAAACGCCGCCGCCTGCCCCAGGTGTCATTCGACGAAGCGCTGCACGACGGCCCTGATGAGGCTCTAGGCCCCGAGGGCAGCCTCCTGCGCCAAGAGCGTCAGGCGGAGATCTCGCAGGCGCTTGGAATGCTCTCGGAACACGATCGCCGCATGCTGGCGTTGCGCTACGCACAGGACTGCTCCTATCGGGAGATCGCCCTGGAGATGGGCACAACGGAAGGCACCGTCGCGACGTGGCTCTACCGGGCCAAGGAGCGACTGCGCAAAGCGCTGGAACAAGGGAAGGGCAGGCAGGTCTGATGGCAAGGCACGTCACCGGACTGGAGATATCCCGCTACGCGGACGGTGAACTGGCGCCGGAGTTAGCCGAGCGACTCGAAGCGCACCTTACGGCCTGTGCGTCGTGCCGGGCGCAGCTGCACAGCGCACTGCTGCTCGGCGAGGACCTGCGTACGCATTTCGCCGCGGCTGCGCCGGACGTGTCGCTTGGCAGGGCGCGCTCCATCCAGCGGCCTGTCCGCTATGCAGCAGCGGCCGCAGCAGCTGTCTTCTTGGGCATCGCGACGTTCCCGCGCCTTACGAGCGACGTCCAGGTTCCCGTCGGCCAGCCTGCCAGCGTCACCGCATTCGCCATCGGCGTGCAGGTCGGTACGATGCACAAGCTCCCAACGCTGATTACGGTCCATGGATACGTCGTGGAGCGCGGCAAGAGAGGGCTCACGGTGCGCAACGGCGGGGGCAGAACACGCGTCGATCTCCCCGCCGGCTTCTCCACCGCCCAGTACCCAGTCGGATCCGCAGTTGTGGTCCACGGGGTGAGGCAGGCGGACGGCAGCATCGTAGCCGCATCCATCCAAACGATCCAGCCCTGATGAAGAGCTTGCACTGGCGCGGCCCCCTACACAGGGGACCGCGTCCTTCTTCTGTTCGAGACCTGCGCGCAGGAGAAGTGACGATCCGCCGGAACTACCTCTCCAATGAGCGGAGACCGCTTCCGCCGATCGTACAGGGAGGTGACGCGCACTGAACCGCATCGCCAAAGTTGCGACCCGGGTCTTCGCGATAACCACCGTCGCACTGATTGTTGTCGAATTCCTGTTCGTTCCGATCCAGGAGAGGTTCCGCTTCATGGGCTGGGCCGAGCTGTCGCTGGCCGCCATGTTCCTTGCCACCGGTGTCGGTCGCTTCCAGGATCGCAAGGCCGGCGGAACGCTTTACGTCGGTGTCGCCGCATTCCTGTTCATCGTGGTGGCCATCGTGCTGTTCGGCATGTCGGCCCACGCGACGCACTGACATGCCGGCCGCGCGCCACTAAGCCAAGGGGGGCGGCGGCACGGGAAGCTTGAGCTGTGCCGCCGCCCACGGGAGCGCTGCCCGCACCTGGCTACGCTGGATGTCGCGCAGGCGCGGCAGCGCCGCAACGCCTGGCCGCCCGGCGCGCGACGCGAAGTAGCCTGCAACGGCGCTAGCCGCTACCGGCAGTGCCCATGTGGGCAGTTCAATCCCCGTGCGCCGCAGCGCCGCGGCGTACCGTTCCGCCATGGACGCTGCAGTGGGCCCGCCCTGGCTCTCGAGACTGGGCAAGAACGCTGCAATGTCGAACGCCAGCGGCCCATGCCGCACATCGGCCCAATCGAACAGTACGAGGTCTTGGCCACGGAAGGCGAGATTATCCGACCGGATGTCGCAATGGATGATTCCGAACGGCTGATCTCGGCGCATCAGCTGTCCCTCGTGCGCCATCAGCGAAGACAGCGCGCCATCGAGCCAGCCTCGTGCGTCAGCCGAATTGCTGAAGAGCGCGAGAAAGTGGTCGCGATCCTCTCCGCCCGGAGCGACCCGCAGCCAATTTTCGGTGAAGGCGTCCGCCTCCATGTCCTCTACAGCCCCAGGGTCTGCCATGCCCGCCGCGTGCATCGCCGCAATCTGGTCCACCGCGATCTCCGCGAGCTCCGGCGCCCAGGGCGGCACCCACGTCGCACCTTTCAGGTCTTCGAGCAGCAGGAGGTGCCAGCCTTCACTGCGCACTGCGCCATAGAACTGCGGCGCCCAGGGCCGGATAGCAGCCACGTCGCGGTAGGCGCGCTCTTCCATGGGCAGCACGTGCCAGTGGTGCTCCGTCGCCCGCACGCCCGCGCCCTTGGCGAAGACGGTGCGTCCGTCCTCTAGGAATAGGCGGAGGTCGCGCTCGGGCCGAAGCCCCCAAAGACGCGAACGGCGCGCCGGACTGGCGCGCCAAGCAGAGCACGGATCGCGTCTCGCACGTCTTGCGGAACTTCTCGCCAGTAGGGCTTCGGCTCGCGCTGCACCGCCCGTCACCTCCCGTGTGTCTTTCTGCGATCTTACTGCCCGAGCGCTGCCTCGGCAACGGCCAGGTCGAAGACGGCCGCGCCGACGCTCTTGAACACGGTGATGCCGCTGCGCGGCTGCGATGCATGCCACGGGGTACGCAGCGCGTCCAATGACACCTTGCCTGCCGCAGCGGCCTGCAGGAGATCCCCCGCCTCCGCGAGGGCGCCCTGGACGTCGTCCACCAAAAGCTGCGTCGCGCCAGCGAGGAGGTCAGGCGCGAGTTCCGCCATATCCGGTCGGTAGGCGCCCATCGCATTCAAATGGATCTCCTCCGGGACGTCGGCGAGCCGGAGCAGCGGGCGATCCGATGCGGTCGCGAGCGTCACGGCCTGTGCGTCTGCGACCGCCGCCGCCGGGTCCCTCGCAATGCTGATCTCCACCGCAGGGAGCTCCTGGCGCAGTCTGTGCGCGAGCGCCGCGGCACGCCCAGGCGTACGGTTCCAGATGCGTAGGCGCTGGATCGGGGCAGCCTCGCACAGCGCCCTCGCCTGGTAGTAGCCCTGCTGTCCCGCGCCGATGATCGCACCCTCCCGTGCGCCGCTGGGCGCGAGCAGCGCCGTCGCATGGCCGGCGAGCGCCGCGGTGCGAAGGCCAGTCAGCTCCACCCCATCGAGTACTGCCAGGAGTTCTCCCGTCGCACGGAGATAAAGGAAGAACTCCCCGACAATGGCCGGCAGACCGTGCGCCGGGTTCTGAGAGCGCAAGTGCAGCACCTTGAGGCCAAGGTGCGCTCGCGACACCGCGGGCATCAGCAGCGACGATCCTTCCGCCACAGCGAAGGACGTGCGCACCGGTCCCTCGAGCGCCCCCTCCGCGATCGCGGCGAAGGCGCCTTCAATCGCGCGGCGCGCGAGAGAAGGCGGCAGTGCCGCGCGCAGGGCCTCGGCGCCCAGGTATCTCATCAGCGGCTTGCCCTGCGTTCCGCCATGCCCACCAAGAGGTGCAGCAGCGCCCACACAGCCATGTGCGAAGAGACGCCGCCTGGATCGGCGGGCGGATAGATCTCGACAAGGTCGAAGCCGATCACGTTCTCCTGCTGGCCGAGGTAGTGCAGCCCCCGGTAGAGTTCGTAGGTCGTGAGCCCGTTCGCGTCTGTAGGTCCTCCGGGGTTGAACGCAGCGTCGAGCACGTCGCTGCAGACGGTGACGTACACGCCGTCGGTCCCTACGCTGGCGATGCGGTGGGCCTCCTCCACCACTGCGTCAATACCGCGCTCGCGGACGGCATTGATGCTGAGCGTCGTGGCGCCGATCGATTCGGCGTACGCCTGCTGCTCTTTCATATTCCGTGGCCCGCGGATGCCGAGATGCACCATGCTGCGGCTTCTGACTCCCGGAAGCTCGGCTACCCGGCGGAAGGGGCAGCAACGGGCATAGCGGTCACCGTCATACTCGTCTTTGTTGTCGTAGTGGGCATCGAAGTGCACGATGCCCAGCTTGCCTTGGCGACGCTCGGTGATCGCCTTGATGATCGGAAAGGAGATCGCGTGGTCTCCCCCATAGGTAGCGGGGAACACCCCCGCCTCGACGATCTGTCCGATGCGCTGCTCGATCGCCGCAAAGCTGCGTTTGCGGTCCTGCATGTCGATCACCACGTCGCCGCAGTCGGCGAGGCGGAGGTGGTCGAAGGCGTCCACGCCGTACTCCGGCAGAAATCCGGTGTAGCGCGCAGAAGCTTGCCGGATCGTACGCGGCGCGAGTTCGCATCCCGACCATGTTCCCCAGGTAACCGTCCCCTCCCACGGGACGCCGGAGATCGCAACGTCCGCTCGCCCGCGCAGATCCTCCGGGCGCACGAAGGGCTTGCCGAAGAGGGTCGGGGTGTCACCGTAGAGGACGGGCAGCGATGCTGCCTCGGCCTTGAAATTGCCCATAGGGATCTCTCCTAGTTCTTGGTCTGGGGATCCTGCGCTTCTTCGACTTCAGGTTCGCCGCCGAGATACGCGGCGCGAACCCGCGGGTCTTTGGCCAGCGCGTCCGCCTTGTCTTGCAGCACGATGCGTCCAGTCTCCAGCACGTAGCCGCGGTCTGCGAGGCGCAGCGCCTGGCGCGCGTTCTGTTCGACCAGCAGAATCGCGGTGCCGCGCCGGCGGATCTCTTCGATAATCGCGAAGATCTGACGCACGAGGATCGGCGCCAGACCCATCGATGGCTCGTCGAGGGCCAGCACCCTCGGCTCGACCATCATCGCCCGGCCGATCGCCAGCATCTGCTGCTCGCCGCCGGAGAGCGTCCCTGCGAGCTGCGTCCTGCGTTCCAGAAGCCGCGGGAAGATCTCATAGACCGTGTCCCGCCGTCCCTTGAGGATCTTCATCTGCCTGCGAAAGAGGTAGGCGCCAAGGTTCAGGTTCTCTTCGATCGTCAGGTTGGAGAAGATCCGGCGTCCCTCCGGAACATGCGAGAGACCGAACGCCACGATGTCGTGCGCGCGCGTGCGGGTGAGTTCGCGCCCCGCCAGCTTCACACTGCCGCTGCGCGCACGTTCGAGACCGGAGATGGTCCGCAGGGTTGTCGTCTTGCCGGCTCCGTTCGAGCCGAGCAGCGCGACGATCTCCCCCTCCTCCACCGCAAGCGAAATCCCCTTCAGGGCTTCGATGTTGCCGTAGAACGTATGCAGGTCCTGGATCTCTAGGAGGGCCATCTGTTCACCGCCTCGTCGTCCTCGGCGCCTTCTTCGCTGCCGAGGTATGCGTCGATCACGTGCTGGTTTCGCTGGATCTCCTGCGGCGCGCCTTCGGCGATCTTGCGGCCGCGGTCGATCACCACGACGCGGTCGGAGACGCCCATGACGAGGCTCATGTCGTGGTCGATCAGCACGACCGTCACACCAAGGCCCTGGATGCGCCGCACGAGGCCCATCAGGTCCCGCTTCTCGCTCGGATTCATGCCGGCCGCCGGCTCGTCGAGCAGCAGCACGTCAGGCTCCGCGGCGAGCGCGCGGGCGATCTCGAGGCGGCGCTGGTCGCCGTAGGCGAGCTCGGAGGCCTTGACGCCCGCAACCCCTTCGAGTCCGACGAAGCGCAGCCAACTGCGCGTGCGCCGCAGGCTCTCGCGCTCCTCCTCGCGCTGACCGCGGGTGTGCAGGAGGGACCCGAGAATAGTTGCCCGCTGCCGCGGGTACATGCCGACCAGCACGTTCTCGTACACCGGCATGCCCTTGAACAGGCGAATGCCTTGGAATGTGCGCGCGAGTCCCGTCGCCACGACATCGTGCGGGGGCATGCCCCGCAGGGGCCGGCCGCCGAGCGCAACGCTCCCGGCATCGGGTTTTGTCACGCCGGTGATGCAGTTGAAGACGGTCGTCTTGCCGGCGCCGTTCGGTCCGATGATGCTGACGACCTGGCCGCGCTCCACCCGGAATGAGACGTCGTCGACGGCCACGACGCCGCCGAAGCGGCGTCTCAGCCCCTCGACGAGCAGAGCGGGCTCACCTGCCACGGCGCCGCTGGCCCGCGAGATCTTGGGCGCTTCGTCGTCCCCCGGCGGCCCGAGCGCGCGGAAGGGCTCACGCGTCCGCGCCGCTGCGGGCCACAGGCCTTGCGGACGCAGCAGCATCAGCGCGATCAGGCCGATCGAGAAGACGAACAGGCGCCAGAGCGACATGAACCGCAGCAGTTCTGGAAGGCCAACGACGACCGCCGCCCCCAAGAGCACTCCGGGGAAGCTGGCCATGCCGCCCAGCACGACGACGATCAGGATGTTCACCGATTGGGTGTAGGTGAAGCTGTCCGGCGAGATCGCCGTGAGGCGCGCCGCGAAGAACGCCCCGGCGAGACCGCCGAAGATTGCACCGAAGACGTAGGCCCAGAGCTTCACACGCACCGAGGGGACGCCCACTGCCTCGGACGCCGACTCGTCTTCGCGCAGGCTCAGCCAGGCTCGACCCATGCGCGAATGCGCCAGATGGTGCGTGAAGAAGAGAATCGCGAGCAGGAATACCAAGGCGAGGTAGTACTGCGACATGTCGCTGAAGAGGTGATAGCCGAAGATGGAAGGCGCCGGGATGCCGTAGATGCCGTTCGGTCCGCCCGTGATGTTGAGGTTCGTCGCCGTGATGCGGACGATCTCGCCGAATCCGAGCGTGACGATGGCCAGGTAGTCGCTGCGCAGGCGCAGCGTCGGGTAGCCGATGATCACGCCTGCGAGCGCCGAAAAGGCAATGGCGAACGGCAGCGTCTCCCAGAAGGAGAGGTGGCCGAGCGTCGTCAGGATTGCCGTCGTGTACGCTCCGATCGCATAGAAGGCGGCGTATCCGAGGTCTAGCAGGCCGGCGTAGCCGACGACGAGGTTGAGACCCAGGCCGAGCATCCCGAAGGTCAGGATGCCGATGGCGACGTCCAGCCAGTAGAGGTTGGCCATGAACGGAACGAGCAGGGCCAGAACGAGGGCGGCGAGTGGCCCGAAGCGGTTGACGGCGGGAGAAAGGAGTTCCGCGCGCTTGATCACGCCGTCACATCCTCTCGACGACGCGCTCGCCGAAGATGCCCGTGGGCTTGAAGACAAGCACCAGGATCAGAACCGCGAACACGATCACGTCCTGCCACTGCGAGGAGATGTAGCCGGCGGCGAACGCCTGCAGTACGCCGATGAGAAGGCCGCCGACCATCGCGCCCGGGATGTTGCCGATCCCGCCGAGCACGGCTGCCGTGAAGGCCCGCAGGCCCATCAAAAAGCCCATCAGAAAGTTGATCTGCGTGTAGTAGAGTCCCATCATCACGCCGGAGGCTGCCGCCAGGCCGCCACCGAGCAGGAACGTGATCATGATCACGCCCTCGACGTTCACCCCCATGAGGCGCGCGGCGTCCTGGTCGAACGACAGTGCCCGCATCGCGGTGCCGACAGGCGTGAACTGGACGAAGGCGTACAGTCCCGCCATCAAGAGGAGGCTAAGCGCGAACATGCCGACCTGAATCCACGTGACGGTCGCTCCGCCGAGCAGGAACGAGGCAGTCGGCAAAAGGTTTGTGGGGTATGTGTCGAACCCGGCGCCGAAGATGATCATCGCCCCGTTCTCGAGGGCGAGCGAGACGCCGAGCGCGGTGATCAGGATCGATAGGCGCGACGCACGGAGCAGCGGCTGGTATGCGACGCGGTCGATGCCTACGGCGAGCAGGCCGACGGCGGCCATCGCCAGGACGAGCGCCACTATCAGGACCAGTGCCACCGGTGCGTGCATGCCTGCGAGGGCGCCGAGCACCGTCCAGCCGATGAAGGCACCGACCATAAAGAGGTCGCCGTGGGCGAAGTTGATCAGGCGGATGATCCCGTAGATCATCGTGTAGCCAAGCGCGACCAGCGCATAGAACGATCCGATCGTCAGCCCGTTGACGAGGTATTGCAGAAAGGTGCTCGTGGCGTTGTTCCCCCTTAGAGTGCGGCTCGCGACGCTGCGGAACGCACGCGGCGGCGGCGAGCTGCCGCCGCCGCGCGGCGTTCCGGGGCCGGAGAGCAGGGACTCCTTACGGCACGTTCACCCACTGGCCGGAGCTATTGAGCTCCTTGTAGGCGGTGAACTGCTGGTTCACGATCTTCAGGGTGATGTACACGGCCGGCGTGCGGTCACCGATCTTATTGAAGCTGAAGGTGCCGGTGACGCCGTGGTAGTCCTTGACCTTGTGCAGCGCCGCGTTGATCTTCTTCGCGTCGGTCGAGCCAGCGCTCTGGATCGCCTTGGCGAGGACCATCACGGCGTCGTACTCGTATACAGAGTAGGGGCCGGGCGCGCTGCCGAACTTCGACTGGTACGCCGACACGTAGCTCTTGGCCGTGCCGAGGAACTGCGCGAGCGGCGCCGTCGTGATGATGAAGCCATTCGCTGCCGCTCCAGCCGTCTTGATGACGGTCGGGTCGTTGGTGGCGTCGCCGCCCATGATCGTGAACTTGAGGTTGAGCGAGCGCGCTTGCTTCAGCAGCAGGCCCGCCTCGGTGAAGTACCCGGTGTAGTAGAGGACGTCCGGGTGCAGCGACGCGATGTGCGTCAGTTCCGAGGTGTAGTCGCTCTGGTTTGGAGTGATCACCTGGTGGATCGCCTTGATGCCGTCCTTCGCCAGCGCGGAGATTGTGTTCATCGCGAGGCCGTGCGCGTAGGTCGTGTTGTCGTCCATCACGACGACCGTCTTGGCGTGCAGGTAGTTCGCAATGAAGTTCGCCGCGAACGGGCCCTGCTCGTCGTCACGCCCGATCGTGCGGAAGACGTCGTTGTACCCCTGCTCGGTGAGCGACGGGCTCGTCGAGGCGTCCAGCACGAACGGGATGTCGCCGTTGGAGTGGAACACATTGAGCTCGGGGAGGGACGCGCTCGAGCAGTAGCCGCCAGCCACAGCGACGACGCCGTCGGAAAGCAGCTTCTGCGCCGCCTGCGCGCCGGTCTGCGGGTCGCACGCGTCGTCCTGCGGCACGATCTCGATCTTGCGGCCAAGCACGCCGCCGCTGCTGTTGATCTTCGCCGCGGCCAGCTTCGCGCCGTCGACAATGTCCTGGCCGGCGCTGGCGTACGGGCCGGAAAGCGGCACCGGAACGCCGATCTGGATTGGCTGGCTGCCGCTCGACGTGGTTGCGGAGCCGCAAGCGGCCAATAGCATCGATGCCGTCGCGGCGGCTGCGATCATGGCTGCGAAGCGTTTCTTCTGCAAGTACCGTAAACCCCCTTCGATGAATGCGAGATGACGCCGAAGTGGAACATTACCGATCCGCCCGGCTTGCCGGGCATGCAGCCGCGATCAGCTGCGAAGCGCTACCACCTCCCTGGACGAGAGGGCCAACGCGGGTCAGGCAACCGTGCTTCGCCGGCTCTGGCTACGTTGGCATACCATGGTCGACTTAATGACGCCTACTGGTTTCTCGCAGAGCGCAATTTCTCCTCCTAAAGCCACGATGGTATATTGCGATTCTGTTACCATCCGCCGTACCCCATCCAGCCGCCGTCGACAGTGACGCGGCTGCCGGTCACGTAACCGGCGTCGTCGGAGCACAAGAACAGCGCAACGCCAGCCACCTCATCAAGGGTGCCGTAGCGCCCCATCGGGGTGCGCCGCTCGACATCAGCGTCGTCGTAGCTGCCTGTCGCCTGATCCTGCACGTCGAGGTCGGTGCGGATGTAGGCGGGGTCCAGACAGACGACCCGCACCCCGCTGCGCGCCCACTCGTTGGAGAGAACCTTCGTGAGCCCGAGCAGGCCGTGCTTTGCGGAGCAGTACGCGGCGCGCATCGGCATGCCGACTTCGCCAAAGATCGAACCGATCTGCAAAATGACGCCGTGTCCCTGCGGCACCATCACCCTGCCCGCTGCCTGCGATCCCGCAAAGCAGCCGGCGAGATTCACCTCGATGACGCGCAGGAAGTCACGGTAGTCGAGCTCAAGCGATGGCGCGATCGCGTTGATGCCCGCGTTGTTGACCCAGATGTCGAGCCCGCCGAATTCCGTCACGGCCGCTTGGGCGAGACGCTCGGAGTCCTCGGGGCGGGAGATGTCGCCCTCGACGGCGATGGCGGAGATGCCTTCCGCGCGCAGCGCGTCCACCGCCTCCTGCGCGCGGCGCAACTCGCGCGAGTTGATTACGACCTTCGCTCCCTCGCGGCCGAAGCGCTCAGCGATCGCCCGCCCGATGCCAGTACTGGACCCCGTCACCACCGCAACCCGATCTGTCAGTCGCTGCATCGTCCTGCCCCCTTCCTCGCGCTTACCGCATCTGCACGTCGGATGCAGCGCGCAGCGCCTTTGCCTTGGCCACCTGGGCAATGCGCCGTTCGGCATAGCGGTCTGCTGCGCGGTATGTCGGAATCCCCTCCGTGCGCGCGATGCGCAGCACCTCGCGCGTCGTCTCGCGGATCCGCCGCACGTTCTCCATGGCGCGCTCGTGGTTCATGCCGCCCGGAAGCAGCCGATCGGTGTCGTAGATCGTGCCGCCCGCGTTCGCAACGTAATCCGGCGCGTACCAGATTCCCTTCTCCTGCAGGCGATCGCCGTGGCGCTCCTCGTGCAGCTGGTTGTTGGCGGACCCTGCCACCACCTTGCAACGCAGTTCCTCGATCGTCTGGTCGTTGATCGTCGCGCCGAGCGCGCACGGGCAGTACACATCCACATCGAGCGCATGCATGCGGTTCGGGTCCTCCACCGGAATCGCGCCGTACTCCTCGACCACGCGGCGCACCTTCGCTGCGTCGATATCCCCCGCATAGACGGTGGCCCCCGCCTCGCGCAGAATGCGCACCGCCTCGTAGCCGACCATCCCGAGTCCCTGCACCGCGACAGTGCGCCCTGCGAGCGTGTCGCTGCCGTACGCCTGCTCGAGCGCGGCCTGCATAGCCTCGACCACCCCGAGCGCAGTCGCGGGCGAGATCGGCCCGGCGCCGCCCCAAGAAGCGGGAAGCGTGATCACGTAGGGCGTCTCCATGCGCATGTACTCCATCTCGCGCAGCGTCGTTCCGACGTCCTCGCCCGTGATGTAGATGCCGCCCAGGCGGTTGATGAAGCGGCCGAGGCTGCGGAAGAGAGCTTCGGTCTTCTCGGTGCGCGGGTCGCCCATCACGACGACCTTGCCCCCGCCGAGGTTGACCCCCGCCGCTGCGTACTTGTAGGTCATCCCCTTCGCCAGGCGCATCGCGTCCTCGATCGCTGCGCCCTCGCTCGCGTAAGTCCACATGCGGCAGCCGCCCGTGGCCGGGCCCAGGGTCGTATCGTGGATCGCGATGACGGCGCGGAGCCCGACAGACCGGTCCTGGCAGAGGAAGACGTTCTCGTAATCGTACTTGCCCATGTACTCGAAGATGGTGCTTTCCAATGAAATCCCTCCCGTGGAGTGGTGCAAGCCTACTCGGCGATGCCCGCCATCTTTCGTGCGAGCTTTTGCGCCGCGCGGAAGTCGAAGTGGCGGCTTGCGGCCAGCTTCTCCGCCTCGAGCGACCCCTCCGCATGCACCGCCAGCACGGCATGGTAGCCGGCGAGGTCGGAGACGGCGAGGTCCGTGATCATGTAGAGGACGCGAAGGCGCTCCTCGGCGGTGCCCTGAGCGCCCAGCAGATACTTTCTGAGAGCAGGCCCCACCGTCTCGTGCTGCATGTCGTCCCACGCTGGAGCCGTCACGAGGAGTCCGCCCGCAATGTCCTGGACATCTCGCAATGCCTCGTGGAAACCGTGGGCAAAGTGGTACTTGGCGGTATTGACCGTGAGGGTATCGGGCACGAAGATGCCCGGGTCCTCGAGGCGTCCCGTGAGCGCCGACGCCTCCAGCAGCTTGCGGACTGTGGACGCGTACATCGCAAGCTGAGCGAGCTTATCGCGTACGTGCCCTGCGCGCCCGATCCCGTTCAACTCGGCGATCAGGCTCGCGGAGCCTACCAGAAGGTCGAGGAGCGGCAGCTTGTACGAGACGGCCGTAAAGCGGTGGAAATCGACGAACCCCAGTGCGAGCGGTCCGGCATACTCGACCTCTCCCGCCTGGAACACCTGGTCGTAGGGCACGAAGACGTCATCGAACCAGGTGAACGTCTCGACCATCTTGTGGCTGGCGCTCAGGGGGTGCTCGATTTCGCTCCGGTGCGATGAGAGGTACGGACTTGCGATCAGGTGCAGCCCCTCGGTGTCGAGCGGCAGCCAGAAGCTGACGGCGTAATCCTCCTCGCCCGGCCGCAGCGCACGGGTCGGCAGGACGATCAAGGCATTCGCATTGATGGAGACAGACGTGTGGACTTTTGCTCCACGCACGACGATGCCGTCGGAACGGCGCTCGACGATGCGCAGGTACTGGTCGGGATCCTCCTGCTCCGAAGGGGGTTTCCCGCGGTCTCCCTTCGTATCGGTCTGCGCGACTGCGAGTGCCCAATCCTGGGAACGCGCGCGCTGCAGCAGTGCCTTCACCCGGGGCAGGTACGCTGTTCCGCGCGCCGCGTCGCATGCATGCGCGACCCGCAGCAGGGCGAAGAGCGCATCCGTACCGATCTCATGGATCAGGGTCACGACGGTCCGTCCCTCGCTTGTCGCCGCCTCGATGGCGCGCATGCGCAGGAGGAGGTCTTCCGGCGTCTTCGGCACCTTGTAGAACCGGCTGATCTGTTCGCCGTCTTCCTCTGCCGTGCACAGGTCCCGATACGCGGGGTCCTCCGCGAGTGCATAGTCGATCGCAGCGTGGTCGATCGCCTTGCGCAGCACGGGGTGCTGCGTGACGTCCGCCACCCACTCGCCGCGGAACATGACGCGGCGTCCGTCGCGCAGGCTCTCGCGGTACTCGTCCGGTGTCCTCAGGCCCAAATGATGACCCCCTACTTCAGAACGTGGAGCGGGTTTCCGAGGCCGAGCAGCGCCGCTTCATGCCAGGCCTCAGCGTATGTCGGATGGCTGTGGATCGTTGCGGCGAGGTCCTCCAGCGTCGCGCCCATCTCGATCGCTAGCGTCATCTCGGCGATCAATTCCGACGCGTGGGCCGCACAGATGCCGGCGCCGAGGAGCACACCGCTCTCCTGCTCCGCGACGAGCTTCGCGACGCCCTGGGACGTGCGTCCCGCAAGCGCACGCCCCAGGGCCCGCATCGGGAACTGGGCCGTGCGGACGCTGTAGCCCTGCATCGTCGCCTCCTCCTCCGAAAGGCCGACCGTGGCCAGCTCCGGATCCGAGAAGACGACTGCGGGAATCGCCTGCGCCAGGAACGCAGCGGTCTTCCCGGCGGCCACCTCGGCCGCCACGTAACCCTGATGGCTCGCACGGTGCGCCAGCATCGGGTTGCCAGTCACGTCGCCGACGGCGAAGATGTGCGGGATGTTGGTGCGCATGCGCTCGTCCACGTGCAGGAACGGACCATCGGTTGGGATGCCTGCCTCGGCCAGACCGAGATCGGCAAGGTTCGCATCGCGCCCTACGGAGACGAGCACCCTTTCGGACACAATCTCCTCCGATGCACCGCCGCCGCTCGGTGCGAAGCGGATTGCGACGCCGTCCTGCCGCGCTTCACCCGTCTGCACCTCGACTCCCTTGCGCACCGCGACGCCGAGTTCCTTGAGTCGCCGCTCGACGACGCGCACGAGGTCCGGGTCCACCTGTCCCAGCAGGCGATCCGCGTACTCGAGGATCGTGACCTGCGAACCGAGCTTCGCCGCCGCGGTCCCGAGCTCGATGCCGATATACCCGCCCCCGACCACGGTGAGTGTCTTCGGCAGCGTCTCCATTGCGAGGAGGTGTCGGGGCAGTAGGATGCGCTCCCCGTCGGCCGGCAAGGCGGACAGCCTGCGGGCGTGAGACCCAGTGGCCAAGATAGCCTGTCCGAAGCGGTAGAGCTGTCGTCCCTCCGGTCCCTCCACCGTCGCCACCTTGGGGCTGATGAACGCCGCGCGCCCCTTTACAACGTGTACGTCGCGCCCCGAGAGGAGCTGAGCTACGCCATTTGTCAGTTGCGAGACGACGCGATCTTTGAAGGCGCGCAGCTGCGCGAGGTCCACCGGCCCTGGCTGCAGCGGCAAGCCCAGGTTACCGAGGCCTTTGGCGCGCTCGTAGTCGTCGGCCGCAGCAATCCATGCCTTCGACGGGATGCAGCCCTGCTGCAGACAGATCCCGCCGAGCTCCTCCGCCTCAACGAGCGTCACGTCGAGGCCGACCTGCGCCGCCCGCAGCGCGGCTACGTACCCGCCCGGTCCGGCCCCGATCACCAGGAGTTCCGTTTGGTTGACGATCTCTCCCACGACCATCTCAGGCCATCTCCATCAGCAGTTGGTCCGGGTCCTCCAGGAAGCGGCGGAAGTCCTGCGCGAAGCGCGCAATCTCCCCGCCGTCCAGCGCCCGGTGGTCGAAAGCGATGCTGAAGTGCAGAATCGTGCGCACGACGATGTTCCCGTTGCGCACGACGGGTTCGTCCCGGATGCGGCCAAGGCCCAGGATGGCTACCTCGGGGTAGCGGATGATCGGAAGGCCGTAGAGGCCGCCGATCGAGCCATGGTTGGTGATCGTGAAGGCGCCGCCTTCGGTGTCCGCCTGCTGCAGCGACCGGTCGCGCGCCGCCTGGGCGAGGCGTCGCACTTCCTTCGCAAGCTCGCGCAGAGGCAGGCGGTCCGCGTCGTGCACCACCGGTACCAACAGACCGTCCGGGGCATCTGTGGCAATGCCGATGTGCAACCGACGGGACAGCACGATTTCCTCTCGCTCGCCGTCGAAGTGCGCCGCAAGGTCGGGGTGCAGCCTCAGCGCGGCACAGGCGGCCTTCACCGCAAACGGAAGGTAGGTCAGGCGATCCTCCCCGTTCTGCACCAGGAGCGCATTCCAGCGCGCACGCAGCGCGGAGAGTCCAGTGATGTCGCAGTCGTCGAGGTGTGCCGCCTGCGGAATCTCACGGTGAGCGGTCGCCATGTTCTTGGCGATTACCCGGCGCAGTCCGCGCAATGGTCTGCGCTCATCCTCGGGGTCCTTTGGATGCAATTTGGGAGTGGCAGGCGGCGGGGTCAACACCGGCCGTGCGCCAGCAGCGTATGAAGCGAGGTCCTGCGGCGTCACGCGCCCGGCAGGGCCGGTACCCGGTACGTCGCGCAGGTCGATGCCAAGTTCCAGTGCCCGTTTGCGGGTGGCGGGGGCGGCAAGGACCCTATGCCCCAAGTCTGGCGCTGCTGCGGCAATGGACTGCGTCGAGCCGTCAGCCGGTGCTCGGTCCGCAGGCTGCGACGCGGATTGGGCTGACATCGCCGGTTGCCGCTGCTCCTGCTCGCCATCGGTCGCGATCTCCAGGAGCGCCGCCCCGACCGTCACCATGTCGCCCTCCTGCACAAAGCGCCGCACCACGCGCCCGCGCCACGGCGAAGGGAGTTCCACCGTTACCTTGTCGGTCTGGATCTCGATGAGCGGCTGGTCCTCCTGGACCGCGTCGCCGTCCTGCACCATCCAGCGCAGAACTTCCGCTTCCTGCATGCCTTCGCCGATATCGGCGAGACGGAATTCCATAGGCGCCTCCTGTTAGTCCCGGAGCGCGCGCCGCACCGCCTGCGCGATGTGGGCGGCTCCCGGCACGTAGAGATGCTCGGCCTGGACGAACGGGAACGGCGTATTCCAGCCGGTCACGCGCTGCACTGGAGCAGCTAGGGAGTAGAACGCCTGCTCCTGAATGAGCGCCGCAATCTCTGCGCCCATGCCTGCTTGGCGTACCGCCTCATGGACGACGACGGCGCGCCCAGTCTTTGCGACGGACGCGAGGATCGTCTGCGCGTCGAGAGGCGAGATGGTCTGGAGATCAACGACCTCACAAAAGATCCCGTCAGATGCAAGCAGCTCCGCCGCCTCGAGGGCAGTCTGCGTTTCCGCCCCATACGCCACTACCGTGACATCCTGCCCTTCACGCGCGATCCTGGCCTCTCCCAGCGGCACCGTGTAGTGCCCGTCAGGGATCTCCGCACGCAGTCCCCGATAGATGCGCATCGGTTCCAGAAACACGACCGGATCCGGATCGTCGATCGCTGCAAGCAGCATGCCCTTCGCGTTGTAGGGTGTGCTCGGCATCGCCACCTTCACTCCGGGCGTATGCGCGAAGAGCGCTTCCAGGCTGTCCGAATGCAAATCCGGTGTGCGAACGTTTCCACCATAGGGCGCGCGGATCACCATGCCGGCCTGAAGGCGTCCACTCGTGCGCAGCCGCAACCTGGCCGCCTGGGATGCGATCTGGTTCAAGCTGATATAGAGGAAGCCGCCGAACTGCACCTCGCAGATCGGTCGCAGGCCGTAGGCCGCGAGACCCACGCCCACACCGGCGATGCTTGACTCCGCAAGCGGCGTGTCGAAGACGCGGGACTCGCCGAACTCCGCCTGCAGACCATCGGTCGCCCGGAATACCCCGCCGTTCTTCCCGACGTCCTCACCGAGCACCACGACGTCCTTGTCGCGGGCGAGGGCGATGCGCATCGCATCCTGGATCGCCTCGACGATGTTGGCCTTCACTCCTTACCCACCTCCCCGACTTCACGCAGCTCGCGAAGGGTGCGTTCGCGATCGCGCCGCACTGCCTCGGTGGGCGCAGCCCAGGTAAGGTCGAAGACGTCCTCCGGCGTCACGTCCGGCACGGCTTCCGCTCGTTCGATCGCCTGGGACATGACGCTGCGGGCCTCCTCTTCGAGCAGCTCTTGCAAGCCCTCCTCGTAGATGCCTTCCGTCTCTAGGAAGCGGCGCAGCCGGGCGATCGGGTCGTCCTTCTCGTGCAGCTCTACCTCGTCGTCCGTGCGATAGCGCCGCGGGTCGTCGGAAGTGGTGTGCGGACCGACGCGGTATGTCAGCGCTTCGATCAGCGACGGGCCCTCCCCCGCGCGAGCACGTTCGATCGCCTCCTTGACGACGGCGTACACAGCGACCGCGTCGTTCCCGTCGACGAGGGCGCCTGGCATGCCGTAGGCCCAGGCCTTCTGGGCGATCGTCTCGCTTGCCGTCTGGCGCGCACGCGGAACACTGATCGCCCAGCCGTTGTTCTGTACGAAGAAGACCGCTGGCACCTTGTGGACACCGGCGAAGTTCAGCCCCTCATGGAAGTCGCCCTCCGACGTCGCACCGTCGCCGCAGCACCCGACGACGACGTCGTCTGCGCCGCGCAGCTTCGCGCCCAGCGCGATACCCGCGGCGTGCGGCATCTGGGTGCCGATGACAATCTGGATGGGCATCGCTGCAACATCCTCGGGGAACGGGCCCGGGACACCCCCGCGGTAGAGGCTGATCACGGCTTCGATCGGCACACCGTGCGCGATGTATGCGAGCAGTTCGCGATACGAGCCAACGAGCCAATCGCTGCGCCGCATCGCGAGCGCCAGGCCGGCAGCGCTCGCCTCCTGGCCCCGAATCGTCCCAATGGTCCCGATACGGCCCTGTCGCTGAAGATTGATCATGCGCTGGTCAAAGACGCGGCCGAAGACCATCCAACGGAACAGCTCGAGCAGCGTCGCTCGGTCGGGTTCCGTCTCGGCCCGGGCCACGCGCGTTCCGTCTTCGGCAACGAGCCGTATGACCGGGAACTCCGCCTGCGGTGGGCGAAGGAAGTTTCCCTGCAAGCCATCGCCTCCACGTCTAGCCATCTTGTTCCTCCAGTCCCTCTCTGGTGAACGCGAGCGCTCGGTGGATGTGGCTGTGCACGATTGCTTGCGCCTTGGCGGCGTCCTGCTCGCGCAGGGCCTCGATGATCCCCGAGTGCTCGGTGAGGAAGTCGTCCGCCATCGCCTCGTCCAGCAGCATGACGCGCCGCGTGGCCTGGTAGAGGGTCCGCATCGCGCCCTCCAGCACCTCGAACACCTGCGAGAGGATCTGATTGTGGGCGCTCGCCACGAGCGCAGAATGAAAGTTCGTGTCAGGGTCGGTCGCGTCGGCACGGGCGCGGATCGCCTGTTCAACTTCTTGTGCGTGCAGCCAGAGGCGCTGCAGGTCCGAGATCTCTCTGCGCTCAGCCGCGAGTTCCGCAGCCTGAGACTCGATGATTTCGCGCGCCTCGAGCAGTTCCAGAACGTCGGAACGCTGCTGCAGCAGGAGATCTCCGAACGCGCCGGAGATCTCTTGGAGATCGCGGCGCCGCACGATTGCCCCCTGCCTCGTGAGTTTGATCACGCCCGCTCCTGAAAGCGCGGCCAACGCCTCTCGTACCGCCGTCCGGCTGGCCGCAAACGCTTCAGCGAGCTTGCGCTCCGGAAGCAGCTGGTCACCAGGCTGCAATTCACCGCTTGTCATCATTTCTTGCAAACGCTCCGCGACCCGTCGGTACGCTGGCTGCTCAACCGTCCTCTTTACAATTTTCGCCCCCTACCGGCCTACCATGGTGGACCAGCCAAGGTTTCGCCAGTCGCCGCAGAACTCCTCTATGCAATATGGTAGGAAGACAAGGCGCCACTTGACGGCCCATACGGCCTCGGATACCTTTGTAATGTTGATTCATTTAGTCATGTTTCTTACGGGGGACTCACCGTGCTGCCAGCGTTCGTCATCTTCTTCCGCGAGGCGCTTGAGGCCAGCTTGATCGTCGGCATCATCCTTGCATATCTGCACCGCATCGGGCGCAGCGACCAGACCGGCTCCGTCTGGCTGGGCGTCGGCAGCGCGCTCATTGTGGCCGCCGCTGTCGCTGCCCTCAGCTTCCACGTGATCCACCAGTACGACGGTTCGCGCGTGCAGGCGATCCTCGAAGGCTCCACCTACCTCGTGGCAACCGCGATGCTGACCTACATGAGCTTCTGGATGAAGGAGCAGAGCCGGAGCATCCGGCACGAACTGGAGGCGAAGGTCGCCGCAGCGCTCTCCAGTTCCTCCGTGCTGACGATGGCGCTCCTCGCCGGCATCACGGTCGGCCGGGAAGGCCTGGAAACGGCCTTTTTCATGCTCGCGATCGCACTGCGATCGCAGCCCGTGCCGCTGCTGCTCGGTGCTTTGCTCGGAATCGCCGCAGGCCTTGGCGTCAGCTTCTGGATCTACCGCCTTGGCCGGCGAGCTCCGCTAGGGCTCTTCTTCAACATACTGGGCGTGCTCTTGCTGCTGTTCGGCGCTGGTCTTTTGGCTGACGCGGTGGAATCGTTCCAGTCGATCGGGTGGCTCGCGTTCTGGCAGACGGCAGTCTGGCACAGCGGGCGGCTGCTCTCCGAGTCGAGTGCGCTCGGAGACATCCTGCACAGTCTACTCGGCTACGCTGAGTCGCCGTCGCTTCTTCAGGTCTCGGCCTACCTCGTGTTCCTCGTCAGCGCTGTAGCGGCATACCTACGCATTGGGCGCCGTGCGGGTTCGGCGCACGCATAGCAAAGCGCGCAAACGCAAGAGGACCTCGGGACTGACCCGGGGTCCTCTTGCGTTTGCGCGGTCGTTTTGCGCGGTACTTCCATTCATTTCACACGTCGGCTCCGGTTTACTTTCCGCGAAGGACGTGTTACGCCAGAAGGCAGTCGGGAGGGATCAACCTGGACCAGCGCAGCGTGGACGTCGCGATCATCGGTGGAGGCGTGATGGGGCCGTCGGTTGCCTACCATCTGCTGTCGCAGGGGCTCTGCGAGAGCGTCGCGCTCTTCGAACAGGACCCTGTGCACCTGCACTCTTCGACTGGGCTCTCCGCCGGCGGAATCCGCCACCTCTTTTCGTCTTCGGTGAACATCGCCCTTGCAGCCTACAGCGTCCGGTTCTACGAGCGTTTCTCCGAACTTATGGGTACGGGTGACGGTCTGGGGCCGGACGTCGGCTTCCGGCGAAACGGCTACCTATTCCTTCTGGACGCTGCCAACGAAGCGTCCCTCCTGCAGCGCGCAGACTTTCAGGAGAGCGAAGGCGTGGCGCTCGAGAGACTCGACCGCGACCGACTGAAGGACCGCTTCCCTGAGCTTGAGACAGGCGACCTTGTGGGTGGCATCTTCGGAGTGCGCGATGGCTTTCTCGACCCGTACCAGGTGATGCGCGGGTTCAGCCAAAAGGCGCAGGCGCTGGGAGCCCAGTTCATCGGGGAGCGCGCCGAGGCGATCGAGGTGGAGGCGGGACGCGCGGTTGCGGTGCGCAGCGCTGGCTGGCGCGTCCAGGCCCGGCTCGCCGTCGTCGACGCGGCAGGAGCATGGGCAGGAGAGGTTGGGCGCATGGCCGGAGTCGACGTGCCCGTGGTGCCGCACAGCCGGCAAGTCTACCAGATCGTCCCCCCGTCTCAGGCCTTTGACCGCTACCCGCTGACGATCGACCCGAGCGGTTTCTACTTCCGCCCCGAAACGGGCGGCCGGGTGCTGGTCGGCAAGTCGTTCGCGAACGACGCGCAGGCCTTCGTCTGGGACTGGAACCGCAACTTGTTCATCGACGCGATCTGGCCAGACCTCGCAAGCCGCGTGCCTGAGATGGAGAACGCGCGGTTGGAGAGCGGCTGGGCAGGTCTCTATGAAGTCACCCCGGACGACAATGCGATCATCGGTCCGCACCCGGATCTAGACCACTTCTTCGTCATCGCGGGCTTCTCGGGGCACGGCATGATGCAAGGGCCCGCAGCAGGTCTGGCGCTCGCCGAGCGCATCGGCCATGGAGCGTACCGGACGATTGACGCCTCAGGACTCGAGCTTCGGCGCTTCGCCGAGGGCCGCGAGTACCGCGAGGACGCCATCGTCTAGCAGCCAAAAGACCGTAGCCCGGCTGAGCGGGTAGAGGGCGGGGCGCTGTGCGCCCCGCCCTTAGAGCCCGATCCGAGTCATCCAGTACGAGAGCGTTTTGCGAGCGTCCGACTCCGGCATGCCGCCAATCTGCTGCGCAACCTGACAGGCCACCAGTTCTGCACCGACTCGACTCAGGGCGCCGCGCATCGCGGCGATCTGATGCAAGACGCGCTCGCAGGTGTCCTCCTCAGTGATCATCCGCTCTACCGCCCGCGCCTGTCCTTGAATGCGGCGCATGCGAGCGACGAGCGCCTTGCGTTGGATCGGATCAAGATGCTGCCCTTCACCGGGCGGCTTCGTCAACGACGGCACGCAGATCCTCCTCTACGGATGCCGCGAACGCAGACTGTTCGGGCGGCACCGCACCGGTCATTCCGATCAGCGCCGACGGCAGCAGCAGGCCGATCTCGCTTCCCCCGTCCGTTGCGCGCACAAGCATCTTGCACGGCAAGAGGTAGGCAATGTCCGGTGCCATGTGCAGGGCTTCATCGGCGCGCGCAGCGTTGCACACCTCGAAGATGTGCGTTTCGTCGTGGCCAGGAAAGCCCTTCCCCTCAAGCGTTTCGGACATGTCGAGATGCCAAAGCACGCTGAAGCGCTTCGATTGGAGCGCCGCCTCAAGCGCGGCCGTTGCCTCTGCAGGAGCCTTTCCGGTTTCCTTGTGATACGCGAACGACACTGGGAACTCCCCCTGAAATATGTCTTGTTTCGTTCTTTCCTGCTCTTGTAGAGCCCATATACCCCTGACTGTATGCTAGTCGGCCCAAGGTGCCAGCGTCAAGGTCACGGGCAGGAGCGACGGGCCCGAGGCGGAAGTAAAGGGATCGGTGATGTCATGTCCCTCGTCTACGCTGCAATCATGCCCCACGGCGACGAACTGCTCCGCATTCATCCTCCCCTCGTCTCCCTCTCCGCTCTCCGGCTTGCGCTGGAGGAGATCGGCCGGGACATTCGCGCCGCGGCGCCAGAGCTCGTGGTGATCTGCTCACCGCATCACCTGCGCATTCCCGCCCATCTCGCCATCGCGGACAGCACCTATGTCGAAGGCAGCCTCGCGGGGCCGCTCGGCGAACTGCGGCTGCGCGCCCGCATTGAGCGCAGCGCGAACCGCGCGGTCGCTGCGGCAGCGGCGCAGAGCGGTTTGGCTCCCGCACTGTGCGGCTACGCGACATCCGAGGAGAGCGAACTCTCCTGCCTGCCGCTGGACTGGGGAAGCCTCGTACCCCTGTCCTTCATTGCACCGGATGGTGCACCGCCACCCGTCGTACTGCTCGGTCCGCCGAGGGATCTGGGCTTCGAACCGCTGCGGCGGTTCGGCGGTGTGCTCGGCCCCGCGCTCGGAGATCGCCGCTTCGCGCTGATCGCCAGTGCGGACCTGGCCCATGCCCATGATGCGGACGGTCCCTACGGGTACGATCCAGCGGCCGCGTTCTACGACGCGAAGGTGCAGGAGGCAGTGGCGGCAGGCGACCTTGCCCGCCTGACTGCGCTGCCGCAGCAGGTGCTCGAAGCTGCCAAGGCGGATGCCCCTTGGCAGCTCGCCATCCTGGAAGGTGTGCTGGGAGCGCACTGCGAGCCGAGGCACATCGCGTATGCACGGCCTTCCTATTTCGGCATGCTCGGGGCTGGATACGCGGTCATATAGGAGTGGAGTCGGCTTGGCCTTGCAGGCGGTACTATTCGACCTCGACGGAACGTTGATCGATTCGCACGACGACATCTTCGCCGCGTTCGCTGCAGTGGCGCGCGAGATGGATCTCCCGGCACCCCCCGCCTCTGCCCTGCGCTCACTCATGGGGCTCCCGCTTGCGCTGATGTTCCGCGCGCTGTACGGAGACTTGCCGGATGACCGGGTGGAGCAGCTGTCAAGCGCCTATCGGCGGCAGTACGGCGCACACATGACGGAGCGCACCCGGATCTTTCCCGGTGTGCAGGAGGCGCTTTTGGCGCTCGCACCACTGGCCCTGGGCGTTGCGACGACGAAGCGCTCCTTGCAGGCGCTGCAGGTGATCGCCGCTGTTGGTCTCGACGCGCACTTCAACGTTGTGCAGGGCACAGACGGCTTCCCGGCAAAACCCGCGCCCGACGTGCTGCAACGCGCTCTAGCGCGCCTCGGCGTCCCGGCGCAACGCGCCGCCTACGTTGGCGATGGGCCGTGGGACATGCAGGCGGCACGCGCGGGGGGCCTGTATGCGATCGGCATCGATCACGCGGGAGACCGCACGGCGGCGCTGGACGACGCAGGTGCCGCAGCGGTGCTCCGGGACATGCGGCAGCTGCCGCCGCTGATCGCAGGACTGTCCTGAAGTACGACCGCGACGTTGTCCCAGGGGGCAATCCCCCCGCAATCTCTTCGCGTTACGCTCTTGCCGAGGACAGCGAATGTCCCCGCGAACGTAACGGGAGGACTGAGGATGTACCACTACATGCAACACCTGCTGCAGACGCCGCAGCCTATGCCGCTCCCTGCGGCCTACCGTGAATTCGAGCGCGGACGCCCTGAAGAAGGCATCGGCGAGAGCCCCGTGCTCTGGCGGGAGGCGGCCAAGCTCGAAAGTCTGCGTGCTATGATGCCGGTTAGGCGCATCGGTCATGCCTAGGCCAGTGCGCATCGGGGTGCAGATCGGGCAGGGCAGGAGAGGGTCTGACGTGCGCATTCAGAACTACAGTCTTCGGTTGCTGGGAGGACTACTGCTGCTGGCATGGGGCGTTTTGCTGGCCCTGCACGGTCTCGGCCTGAACAACCTTCCCGTCGGTCAGCTGATCGACACTTGGTGGCCCGCGCCATTCGCGGCATGGGGACTCGTCGAACTGATCATCGGCCTGTTCCGCGGAGGCCGCGGTACCTTCAGCAACTTAATCATCACGGTGCTGTTCGGTGTGTTGCTGGTCAGCAACCTGCATGTCGCACACATCGACGGCTGGACCATCTTCTGGGCAGTCGTGCTGCTGGGACTAGGCTTCGAGGTGCTGCGCGGGCCGGGCTTCTATAGTTCGAGCGGGTGGCGCAAGCGCTTCGGTGCCGGCGACGTCTCGATCACCTTCGAGGGCGACGACATCTTCCAACGGCATCACCTGCGCAACGAGGGCCATCTGATCGGCGATATCCGCCTCGACCTTTCACAGGAGCAGCTCCCGGAGGGAGAGACCCCGTACGACGTGAGCGCCCTGATCGGCGACATTACCATCTTGGTGCCGCAGGACATCGCGATCACTGTCGACGCGGACGTCTCGGTCGGAGACCTGAATATCTTTGGCCGCCGCGAGGACGGAATTGGGCGGCACATACACTATGAGTCGCCGAACTATGCGGAAGCCGCCCGCAAGGTCAAGGTGCACGCCCACCTGATGGTCGGCGACATCACCGTCCAGCAATTCTAGCCATGGTGCAGAAGGCGACAGCGTCCCGTCCGCCCTCCAGGGCGCAGTTGACCGGTCTGGACTGGCAGCTCGCGGGCTACGGTTTGATGATTGGCGCAGTCACGGCCATCGCGACGGCGTTCCTTTTGCACCCCCCCGCCTACCTCACCTTTGCCGCCGCCGGCTTTGGCGCCGTCGTCGGCGGCGCAACGGGCTACGTCCTTGGCCGGCCGCTGAAGCGCGACCTGCGCGAGACGACGCTCTATGCCGCACTCTTGGCTCGCGGTAGGTTTGAAGCGCGGCTTGACGGCGAGGGACCAGGGGAACTGCGCTACCTGATGCGGCAGCTGAACGAGATGGCCGAAGCAATCGGCCAGCAGGTCGATGCGCTACGGCGGCTGGCCGAAGAGCGTTCCCAGCTTGCGGCCCGCGCGGGGCAAGTCGCAGCGCTGGAGGAACGCCAGCGCCTTGCCCGCGAACTGCACGACACAGTCAGTCAGGAGCTCTTTGCTCTCGCCATGATGGTGGGGGCCGCGCGGGCCCAGTTGCCGCCAGAGCGCGAGGACACGCGGCGGGCGCTGCAGGCCGCCGAGGACGGGGCGCGCCGGGCACAGGCGACCATGCGCAGCCTGATCCGCGCATTGCGCCCTGTGGAGCTTGGCGAGCAGAGCCTCTCGCTCGCACTGGAAGGGTTGCTCGCGGAAGCCCGCGAACGCAACGGGATCGATGCGCGCCTGGAACTGCTAGGCGCCGTCGACCTGCCGCCGGGCATCGAAGACGCACTCTTCCGCATCGCCCAGGAGGCTGTGTCAAACGCATTACGCCATGGACAGCCGAAGCGCTTGACGGTACGGCTCGTGTCGCAGGGCACCGCGTGCACCCTCAACGTCGAAGACGATGGCTCCGGCTTCGACCCGCAGGACATCACAGCACACTTCGGACTGCGAAACATGCGTGAGCGCGCTGCGGAGATCGGTGCACATCTTGCGGTGCAAAGCGCCCCGTCGAAGGGATGCAGCGTCCAGGTGCGCCTGCGCAACCTGCCGCTCCCCGTGAAGGAGGATTGATCCCGTGTTGCGCATCGTGCTGGTTGACGATCATGCCGTGGTGCGCCAGGGCCTTGCCGCGCTGCTCGGGACGACAGCCGAAGTGCAGGTGGTAGGGGAGGCGGCCTCCGGTGAGGAAGCAGTGCCCCTTTGCCGCAGCCTGAAGCCCGATGTAGCACTCGTCGACCTGATCATGCCGGGCATGGACGGCGTCGCCACCACCCAGGCGATCAAGGCCGCCTCGCCCGCGACCCGCGTCCTCCTCCTGACGAGTTATGCCGAGGGAGACCTCGTGCAGCCGGCACTCTCTGCCGGCGTAGACGGCTACCTTTTGAAGACCGCGTCCGCAGACGGGGTCATCCAGGCGATCCGATCGGTGGCGCGTGGGCAGCAGGTGCTGGACCCAGTTGCGCTGCAGGCCCTGCGCGATCCAGGGCCGGACGCCCTCAGCGCGCGCGAGCAGGAGGTCCTGCACCTCGTTGCGGAGGGGCTGACGAACGCGGATATCGCCTCTCGCCTTGCGATCACAGTCCGCACAGTCAAGGCCCACATCTCGAACCTTCTGCAAAAGCTGTCGCTCTCGGACCGCACGCAGCTTGCGATCTACGCCCTGCAGCGCCGCGGCCGATCGTAGTGCTGCCTGCAACGCCAAGGCTGCGGCTCCGGGGGTTCGCCGCAGTCGATGCAGCTGCGCAGCGGGTGGAGGGCTGACACCACTATCCCTTCCCTTACGGCGCAGGACGGCACCCGCTACCCGGCGGTGCGCTACATGATCAATGCTCCCGAGTCATAGCGCGCAGAGGCTCCGCAGGCACCCCGAAGCAGCTTGCAGCGTAGAGCGCCGCGCCCAGGACTGCGGATAGCCCATCCGCAGCCGTCCTCGCGTTCCGAAGATGCTCCCTGAGTCCTTCCTCGAAGGCTGACCGATACATGGGCGGGCCGCCCCGCAGGAGGCTGCCGTGCAGTGCGATCGAGGCATCTTGCGGCAAGCCGCGGGCCGTGAAGAAGCGGCCGCTCGTCTGCCCGAGCGCCCTCCCCTGTGCTGCGAGGATCGCAGCGGCCACAGCATCTCCTGTCGCAGCAGCCTGCGCGCAGAGCGGCGCGACGATCAGCGCGACCTGCCAGGCCGGCATTTCTCGCGACTCGGTGGCACGCGCCAAGGCCACGTAGTCCTTGAGGCCGAATGCGCGAGGGATCTCTTCCGACAGCACCGTCGCCGGTGCAGCGCCCTGGGCTGCCAGGATGGCGGCGCGGAGCGCCTGCGTCACAATATCGCCAGCTCCCCCGATCGGTCCTGTGTAGTCATTGAGTGCGAGAAGGCGCGCCACCGTGCTGCCTTGGCGCAGCGCGACGGCCGCCCCCGTGCCGCTCGAGACCACCCCGCAGGGATCACCGGGCGCCGCATGGACTGCAGCGATGATGTCATTATCGACGCGCACGTCGCAGCCGAGGGCCTCCCGCAGCGGGATCGCGAGGCGCTCCTCATCCTCGGGCAGGTCGACCCCCGCAAGACAGGCACCGACGCCGGCCGGCTGGAGGCCAGCCGCCTCCTGCACCGCTTCCTGCACCATCCGGACGGCAGTCTCGAGTCCGACCGCTTGCCAGTTGGAGGGCCCAGAGCGCGCCTCCTTGAACGGCGCTCCGTCCTCGCGAAAGGCAAGCGCCCTGGTGTAGGTGCCGCCCCCGTCGACGCCGACGTAGACCTTCATCGCAGGGTCGGCCAGAATTCCGCGTTCGCGGCGGCGAGGTCGTCGAGCAGGCCCTGCGCGGCCTCCGCTCCTGGTACCAGGGGATGGGCGAGCAGGGCTTCGCGCGCCTTCTTGCGCGAACCCTCGAGCGCCGCCTGCACGGTGAGGAATTCGTACTCCTTGACCGCCTGCACCACAGCATCCAGGAGATGCGGCATCGGTTCCTCGCACGGGACGGGGCGGATGCCCGTGCGGTCGACCAGCGCATTGCGTTCGACGACGGCATGGGCCGGCAGCTCTGGGATCGCGCCGTTGTTCTCCACGTTCAGCACGAGGCTGCGCGGCACATCGCCCGAGAGCGCGACCATCGCGTCGATGGCCACCTCCGAGTAGAAGGCGCCGCCGCGCTGCTGCAGTTCCGGGGGCTTCTCGTCCAAATCCTCCTGGCGATAGCGCGCGAAGAGCGCTGCCTCGATCGCCTGTACGCGCTGTGCGCGCGTGCCCTCTGGCGACAGGGCGGCCTCCAGTGCATGGCGGTACGTAGCACGCGGAAAGAAGAAGTAGTTGAGGTAGGGGTTGGGGAAGAAGCCGAGCGAGGGGAAAAAATCCCCTGGGGGCTTCGCTTCAGGAGCTGCCTTGCGCAGTTCCGCCTCCGCTGCACCCATTCTCAGCACCTGCTCCGTCACGTCCTCGCCACCGATCGAGATGCGCGTCCCCGTCAGGTGGTTGAGCCCGAATACGGTGATGCGCACTGCCTCCTGCGGCACCCCAGCCCCGGCCGCGACCATGCGCTCCGTGATGCGCGGGATGTTGCAAAGCCCTACGGCACGGTGGTGACCAAGGTCCAAGAGCGCCTGGGTCACGAGCCCGGCTGGGTTCGTGAAGTTCAGCAGCCACGCGCTGGGCGCACGGCGCTCCACCTCCTCCGCAATCTCACGCACGACCGGGATCGTACGCATGGCGTTCGCGAATCCACCCGGTCCGGTCGTCTCCTGGCCCACGACGCCATGCCGCAGTGGAAGCCGTTCGTCGAGCTCGCGCATGCGCAGAAGGCCCACCCGAAACTGGTTCAGGACAAAAGCCGCGCCCTCGATTGCCTCGGGGCGATTCTCTGTCGTCACGAAGCGTACATTTCGCCCGGCCTTGCGTGCCATGCGGACAGAAAGCCCTGCAATCGTCTCCACCCGTTCCCGCCCCTCCGGCAGGTCCACGAGCCACACCTCTTCGATCGGCAGGGGCGCCTTCAGAACACCCTCGATGAGCTCCGGCGTGTATGAGCTCCCTGCCCCGATTACTGCAATCTTCATGCGTCCACTGCTCCCGGATTGAAGTGCAGGTAGATTGGATGAAGCACCTTGAACGCTTCATGGAAACCGTCTCCGCCACCTGCCTGCGCCTCGAAGAACGCACGCATCACCGGCAGGAAGTGCTCCGCAAATTGCGTCTCGTGTGCCCCGATCGCCCGCCACTTGCTGTCCCAATACGGGCCCGCAGGGATGCGCACGTTCGGCCGCGCAGTCCCGTAAAAAGCGACCATCGGCTGGGGCGGGGCCTGCTTTGGAGCACCGGGCACATGTGGGAAGCCCATGAAAGACACCGCCTCGCTGACTGCGAGTCCGACGTTTCGGTGGTCCGGATGCGCCTCGTAGGGGAGCCACGGGTCGCAGGTCAGGACGAAGTCCGGACGATACTCCGCGATCTGCTGCAGGAGCCGCTCACGCAGGCCCAAAAGCGGACTGTCAAGGAGATCCCGAAACCCGAGGTGGATGCTCTGCGTGACGCCAAGAATGGCAGCTGCCCGGTCCGCTTCGCCCCTACGGCGCTCTGCGAGTTTGGCAGGCGCAGTACTCAGGTCGGACGTTCCCATGCTGCCGTCCGTCACAGTCACGTAGCGGATCTCCGCCCCCTGCGCTGCAAGGCGCGCGATCGTCGCACCCGCACCGATCTCGTTGTCATCCGGATGTGGCTGCACCGCGAGTACGCGCTTCGCAAAGAGCAGGTCGGGTCGTGGGATGAACTCTGGCATGTGCATTCCTCCATGCGATTCCGCTCATCGCCTTCGACAGTGCACGAGTGGTTCCTGCGGCATACGACTTCCATTCGGGCCTGCTCCAAGGAGCCGCGGCGCCGACGGCGAACTTACCCTCTACCCGGCCAGAAGGAGGTTCGTTCTTGCCATACGTCCTGCGCCCCGCGCAGCCAACCGACAACGATGCGCTCGCGGCGTTCGGCGTCATCCTCGACCCTCCGCGCAAACTGACCGAAGCCGATCTCTTTGTTTATCCTTCGTCGGAAACCTGGCTTGCCGAGCGCGGCGGCACGATCGAAGCAGCGATGAGGCTCTGCTACTCGAGCCTGTCCGGCCACGCCCTGCTCACCGACCTGTGCGGGGATCCGAACGCAGTGCGGCCGCTCGCGTCGGAACTCATTCGCATAGCGCAGGGACGCGGCGCCCATACGGTGGAGGCGGCGACGCCGTCCGATGCACCGCTGATCGCTCCACTGGCGGAACTCGGCCTCGATGGCTATCGTCGCGTGGTTCACATCGTTTGGCAGTTACCCTCGCCAGCGCCAGGCGAACCGCCTGACGGAGTGCGCGTCATGGAAGAGGTTCCAGACCCCGACGAGTACGCCCGGCTGGCCGTCGAGGCGTACCGCGGTACGTGGGATTGGCTGTTCGAGCGCTGGGGCGGCGACGTCGCGGCGCGGCGGAATTTCGCGCGTCTCTTCGAATCGCCGCGCGGCGAGCGCTTCTACGCGGCACGCAGCGCGCAAGGAGTGCTGATGGGCTTCACGAGTTACGGGAACCCCGAAACCGTGCCTGGTGACTTCTCTACGTTCGGGGTGCTTGTTCGCCCCGCTGATCGCGGCCAGGGCATAGGCCGCCACCTGCTGCTCACCGCGCTGCAGCAGCTGCACCTACAAGGCAGCCAGCGCGTGCACATGCATACGACGGCGCCACCGCAGAAGGATCCCTCCGCCGTCCTACTGTATCTCGGATCCGGCGGCGAGCGCGTCGAGGACATCCTGATCCTACGTCTTGCATCGTACTGAACCATCACGCGTCACTAGGGGCTGTCGCAAAGAGGTGGCGTAAGCCGCCCGGCGGGCAGCCCCGCGTTTGTGTCAAGTACTAGTAGGAACCTTAGTTGCAGGTCGACATAGCATGAAGATACCTTGTGGGCTTCAGGGGGGATCTCATGCGGTTGTGGCTTGCCGCCGTATTGCGCCAGTGGTCGACGAAGCTGGAACAGGAGACCCGACAACTCGCGACAGGGCAAGGCGTGACTGCCTCTGCGCCCGTGTCCACTTGGGACGCGCCGGCACCGTCCTATGAGCCGTCGCTCATGGGAGAAGCCGACCAGCGCTCTTCCGCTGTCGCGCAGGAGGAGCCCACTGTCGCGCTGGAGGAGCCCGCTGTCGCGCAGGAGGAGCCCGCTTCCGTAATAATCGAGGTGGAGCCGTCCTTTGTTGTGGCGGAGGAGGAGTCCGACGACATGATCTCGGTCGCTGAAGCTCAGATGCCCGGCAGCGCGGCAGCGGAGGAGCCTAACCCCGCCGCTGCGGTAGAGGCCGCATGGACAGACGCTCCCCCAGACGGACCGACTGCAGCAGGGGCTGCTGCTGAACCAACCATGCATGAGGAGGATGTTCTTGTGGCAACCACACTCCCCTCACACCCCCCGGAGCCGCCGCAGGCCGCGCCTGTGCCCATTATCCATGCTACCGCGATGCGAGTCCCCGCTGCCCAGGCGGCCATGATGCTTCCGCCGCACCTTCGGTCAGGCGTGCAGTTCCGGCCCAACCCGCAGGATGCGGTTCCGTCGAACGTTCCGGTCGGATCCCTGCCACAGTTTGGCGCAGACGGCACGTTGCGCCTGGTGCCTGCCGCGACGGCCGCTCCGGCCGCACTGCAGCACTGGCCTGCCCAACCGACAAACTTCAATACGTTCCCCTGAATGAAGAAACTCGCACCTGCCGTCGGCAGGTGACCCGAAGAACACGGTTCGATGCCGGTGCCACCGCCTAGGCCGGGAGCAGAGGAGCGCCCACCGATCTCCTCCATGTCGCCTCTGTGCGCCCTAGACGAGCGGGCGCTCCGTCCCGACATCTCTGGAGCGCTCCCTCCCTCCTTCTGCGGCAGCCATCCTAGTGACCGGGCGTGGCCGAGTTTCGTCGGGCCCCTCTCGCAGCGGATCTCCTTGCCTAGAACCAAACGAAAGGAGCCCGGCGTTCCGGGCTCCCTTCTTATGTGCGCTTCTTACGTGCACTGCGGTGGGAACAGGCTGGATGGCGGGCAGGGCAGGATCAGCGGACTGACCTCGCATGGCGCCGGGGCGCAGAACCCGTACGACGGCACCATGATCTTCACGTTAGCCTCGGACTGGAACGTCGCACAGACTCCGACCGTCGTGCAGACGCGCTTCTTCCCGTCTCCATCGGGCACCACAATGGGCGGCGTGCAGATCGCGCTCAGCACTTCGCAGGTCTGGGTCGTGCCGTCCGGGGCGCAGAGCAGAATCGACTTCGTCAGGCTAAACGGCTGGTGGCTTTCCTTCGTCGAACCCGAGCACTGCAATGTCATGTCAACCGTTCCACTGATCAGGAACGTGGAGATGGCGAACCCCGCGGTAGCGCTCGGTAGGTTCTGCAGCCACGTGCAAGAGACGGTCGACACGGTGCATGTGGCGCTGGTGACCGTGCCACTGCACTCGATAGTCGCGCAGATCTGGGGCTGGATGGTGTCGGCTTCGAAACAGTAGTCATACACCTTGTCGACGTGGATACAGTCGATCTCGGTGAAGGGCGGGCATACACCCCCTGGACACAAACCCGGTACGACCGACATCCCATGTACCTCCTCTAGAATGGTTCAGTCTTTACTATGTCAACCGCTCAGAAGGGGTGATTGTCACGTGGCGGTGCGCCAAGTTTTTCTCCCCGCGCGCGGTCTCAGCGCACTCGTCGACGCGCAGGGAATCCGCGTCGCCGCGGCCGGACGCGTCACCCGGTCAGACCTGCCCGCGCTCGCGCTTGGCGTTGGGCCGGGTGAGCGCCTCCTCGCGCTTTGTGCGGACGGCTGTCTCTGGCAGGTCGGCACGCGGCACTCGCAGCGGCTGTGGGAGTCGATCGATGCACTCTCGGCGGATCCCCATCTTCTCGCAGCGGTTCAAGGGGGACAGCGCCTTTTGCTCGAAGGCGAGCGCTCCTGCACGAGCGTTTCGCTGCCGGCGCGTCCGCAGGGACTCGCGGCGCTGGGCGGCGGCGGATCGCTGCCTCACCTCGCGCTGCTCATGCTCGCAAACGCGGCCTGGCTGATCGGTTGGAACGAGGAGGAGGGCGCCGTCCGGGTGCTGGAACTCTTCCGCGGCCCGGCGGCGGAGGGAGCGCTGCTCGAGGGTTCGCCCGCGCTCCTGGCGCTGCGTGAACCGGCCAGGTTCGGTGCAACCCGGCTGCACCTGTGGAACGTTCTCTGTGATGGAGGCATGCTGCGCTTCGTCGCGCTTGCCCCACTCTTCCTCGACCCCGCGCTCCCGCTCGCCTTGCGCAACGGGCCGGGCGGACCGGTGGCATTGTGCGGCACCGGCAGGTGGGCTGTCTGGCGCCATGATCGCTGGTCGTTCGAGCACCTAAGATCCGCTCTTGCCCATGACTTCCTCCCGACGCGCATCTACGGAAATCCCGCAGCATTGGAGCCATATCCTCCGGCAGTTGAAAAGGAACCGCTCCCACGACGCAATAAGTTGGCGGTTTCGGCATTGGCGCGGCGCACCTGACGCAGGAATGCCCCAAAGCACCGCTGCGACGCGCTTTCGCCGGTTGCCCCCCTCCCCGCCGGCCTGTACAGTGGCCTGTGTACGGAGGTGGGGTTTTGTTCCGGATGCGACTCATCGGATCTGCGCTCCTCGCGACTGGGCTCCTGCTGCCAGCTGTTCCGACCAGTGCGTACTTCTCAGCGGGTAGCGTCAGCATGTTCGGGTATGTAGGCACAACTGTGCAGCCCTACACCGACACCACACCGTCCGCACCGCCCAGCACTCCTCCCACTCCGCCTTCGTCCGGGTCCACCACCGGACAGTCCAACACCGGGACAACACCGCAGTCGCAGGGTGGGGCTGTTTCCGAAGGGAGCGTGTCCTACTTCGGCGGGACGAGCGCGATCGTTTGGGTCACACCCCAAACGCCAACACCGTCGTCGACGCCTGCGTCCTCGTCCACCGGCACCCAGGCAAGTGGATCGTACGGCACATCGCCGATCATCTACTGGAACGCGGTCGGCGGGACGCCACCTTCAACCACGACGTCGCCGATCACGGTTGTCGGACCGTCATCCGGCCTGACCGGAAATCCGCCTTCGGACGAGGCGAGCCTCGTGTCTCAGTTCCTCGCCATGGTGAACCAGGCGCGGGCCCAGAACGGTGCGGGCCCCCTCACCGACAACTCGGTTCTCAACTCTCTCGCGCAGGCGAAGGCGAAGGACCTCGTGACCTATAACTACTTCGACCACTATTCGCCGCGCCTCGGTTGGCCCATCGACCAGGAGGAAGCGGCAGGCTTCCGCGCCTACTCGATGGGGCCGGAAAACCTTGCGGAGGCCGCAAGCGTCAGCCGCGCCTTTGCGATGCTGATGGCCAGCCCCCTTCACCGCCAGAACATCCTCAACACAGCGTTTACGCAGACCGGCATCGCGATCGTTCCGGTCTACAACGGTGTGCTGATCGACGAAATGTTCACAGGTCCGAGCTACTAGCCTTGCACCCCGGCCTCCCCCCGTCGCATAGCGATGGGCGGGAGGCCATCTCTATGCTTCTTTCGCTGGTCATGATCGTCCGGGACGAGGAAGAGCAACTGCCCGGCTGCTTGGCCTCTGCACAGGAGGCCGTCGACGAGATCATCATTGTCGACACGGGCTCCAGCGACCGCAGTGTCGCAATCGCCGAGGGGTTCGGCGCGCACGTTCTCTGCGCACAATGGAACAACGACTTTGCAGCCGCGCGAAACGTCGGACTGAGCGCCGCAAAGGGCCGGTGGGTCCTCGTGATGGATGCCGACGAACGGTTCGAAGGCGACCCCCAGCGCTTGCGCCGCCTCCTGGCGAAGACAACCGCCGTTGGAATGGAAGTGCCGATCCGCAACGAGATCGGTGACGGGCGGATTGACCTGCACAGTACGCTGCGGGTATTCCGTCGTCTGCCAGGCGTCCGATTCGAGCGGCGCCTGCATGAGCAGGTGCTGCCCAGCCTACTGGCCGTCGCCAAGGGCAGGCGGATCGTCACGGCGCCCTTCTCCCTGCGACACCTTGGCTACGCGCCTGACGTCGTGGAGCGCAAGCGGAAGCGACAACGCAACCTCGAACTCGCACGTGCAGAAGTGGCCGCAAACCCTTTGGACCCTTTCGCTGCGTTCAATCTTGGCGTCGAGTATACGGCTGCTGGGGATCCTGAGGCTGGCATCTTGCAGTTTCGGCGTTCTCGTGAGATCACAGGCCATCCCCAGCCATGGCAGAGTCGTCTGTATAAGGTCGAGGCCCAGAACCTCTACCGCCTGGAGCGTTTCGAAGAAGCGCTCCAGGTGATCTCAAAGGGCCTGCCGAGCTTCCCCGACTACACCGACCTCTACTTCCTGCGAGGCATTACCATGGATGCCGCAGGTGACTCAGACGGCGCGGAGGCTGCACTACGCCACTGTCTTCGCCTGGGGCCAGCCAAGTCTCCACCCTATGATGGCGTCGATCCCCTGTTCGGCGGCGCAGCCGCCGCGGCGGCGCTCGGACATCTGCTGTGCCGTCAGGCGCGCTACGACGAAGCGCTCGTCCTGCTGCGCTCCGCCACGCTGGACGCACCCACCTTTATGCCAGCGGTCCAGGCGCTCGTAGATTGCATCCTCGTCGCTGGCGGCGGCATCGACGAACTGCTCGCCGAGCGTCCCCCGGATCCCTTGGCAGTGGGCGCCGCACTCTTTCGCGCGGCACGCTATGACCTCGCCCTGCAGGCGTTCGCCATTGCAGAAGAACAGCATCCCGATTTGCCAGCCGACCACTATCTCGCCAAGGCAGTCGCCTTTCTACGCCTTGGCGACACGCAAGGCGCCGCCTTGGCCGTTGCGGCTGCCGGCAGCGAAGCCGCAGAATCGGCGCGCGCCTACGTGCTCGACCTTGTGGGCTTCGCAGAAGGGAAGATCGGCAGGTCTGGGCTCAAGGAGCGCTATGCACCGACTCACCCGATCTGGCGCGACATTCCTGACGATGTAGACGCAGTGCGTGCATAGGCAGGGCGGCCCTGCCCTCCCTAGGGGCCCTTTGGCGCGCTGTGCAGGGATTGGCGCCACTGGGGCCAATTCCCCTTGCCAGATGGACAGGGGGGAAGACGTTGATCTCACAAGACAGTCCCTACCTCGGCTGGCCAGGCAGACGGCGCCTCAGCGTCGGGAACCAGCTCGCTCTCACCTTCTACTGGTTTCCCAACAACGTCCTTTGGACCGGGCTCCTGCTGATCGTCATGCCAGCGAAGGTCATCTCTCTCGTCGGTATGGGAGCCTCCACATCTCATCTTTCGATGGCGCAGTTCATCGGCGACGCAGCGGCGGTGCTCGCCGCTCCGATCTTCGGCGCGATCTCCGACCGCTGGCGAACGCGCGTGGGGCGCCGTCGTCCCCAGATGATCGTCGGCGTCATCGGGAACGTCATCTTCTTTCTCATCATGGGCTTCGCCACGAACTTCACCGCCTTCGTGATTGGGTTCGTCGGCGTGCAGATCTTCAACAACGTGACCGGTTCCGCATACGCAGGACTCATTCCGGATCTCGTTCCACCGGAACAGCGAGGGCTGGCATCGGGCTTCATGGGCATCTGGAACAATGCTGCGGTCCTCGTCGGTGCGGGACTGGCACTGGCTCTGGCCGGCATGGGCTACTGGTTTGCGACCGCGGTCCTGCTGCTCTTGGGTGTCGCCATTACCTTCTTCTTCGTGCGGGAACCCGCGCCGCCCGGTGTGGAGCCGTTCCGGCTGGGCGCCTTCCTGCGCGGCTTCTGGATCGTCGGGCGAGAGTACCGGGACTTCTGGTGGGTCTTCGCCACGCGGTTTCTCGTGATGATGGGGCTCTATGTGCTGGAGTATTTTCTAAGCTACTACCTGCGCTTCGTCATGCACATCGCGAACCCAAACCAGGACATCTTCCTCATCCTTGCGATGCTCACTGTGACGGCGCTGCTCTCCGTACTTCTCGCAGGCTACATCTCCGACCGACTTGGCAAGCGCAAGATCCTGGTATCGATCGCCGGCGTCCTGATGGGCGCATGTTCGCTGCTCTTCGTCTTCATGCACTCGCTCAGCGGCATCTTCGTCGCCGCGCTGCTCTTCGGGATCGGATACGGCACGTATCTTTCGACCGACTACGCGCTGGTCGTCGACACCCTCCCGGGCAAGATGGCGGCGAAGGACATGGGGATCTGGGGGCTCTCAACGACCGTGCCGCAGATCCTCTCCGCGATCCTCGGACTGTCGATCGCTTCCCTGGTGATTCCGCACTTTGGGTACAGTGCCGGCTACCGGCTGATGTTCGCAATCACGTTCGTGCTTTTCCTGTTGGGTTCCATCCTGGTTTGGAAGGTGAAGAAAGTCGCCTGAGGCGGCTCTCCCCTAAGCCCGGCTTCTTGGCAGCGCTCGCGCTTTCGTGTAGCGTGCCGATCCCTCAACGAGCGACTGCCGGATCGTAGCCGTACCAAGCGATGCCCTCGGCCTCGGCAAACCGCTTCGCCATGACCCCAAGCGCCTGCGGACTCTGGTCCACGAGGATGAAGCTTCGCCCCAGTTCGAGGCATGCGGCTCCCGTGGTACCGCTGCCCGCGAAGAAATCCAGCACGAGGTCGCCGGGGTTCGAGGATGCAAGCACGATGCGCCGCAGGATGCCAAGAGGCTTCTGGGTCGGGTAGCCGGTGCGCTCCTTGCCGCTGGTTGGCACGATCGTGTGCCACCATGTATCCGTGGGCAGCTTGCCGCGCGCCGCCTTCTCGGGACTCACGAGACCCGGCGCCATGTAGGGGATGCGGTCGACGGCATCCGCATTGAAGGTGTAGTGCTGCGGGTTCTTGACGTAGACGAGGATATTGTCGTGCTTGGGTGGCCATCGGCGGCTGGTGCGCGCTCCGTAGTCGTACGCCCAGATCACTTCGTTGAGAAAGCTTGCGCGGCCGAAGATCTCGTCCAGCAGCACCTTGCAGTAGTGCACCTCGCGGTAATCGATGTGGAAGTAGAGGGTGCCGGTATCCGACAGTACCCGATGCGCCTCGCGCAGCCGTGGTTTGAGGAATCCCAGGTAGTCGTCGTGGCTGTCCGGGAAGGACTGCTCTCCGATCCGCTCTGTTGCGTAGCGATGCCCCTGAAAGCCCGTCCGATCACCGCTCTCCACTCGCCGCGTCACGAGGCGCGTGTGCCGCTGCACGCGGCCGGTGTTGAACGGCGGGTCGACGTAGATGAGATCCACTGAGGCGCTTTCGAGCGACTTGAGCAATGGAAGGTTGTCCGCCAGGTAGATGGCACGAAGCAAGGTGTCGCCTCCACAAAGATGTGTCTCGATCGTTCCAGCCGGCTGCGGCCTTCTCCTGCCAGCATCTGCTCGGTGAGCCAAAAGGGAAGCAGGCCCACTGAATCGAATGGGCCAAGTCGAAAGAAGTCCCAAGGAGGCCGGTTCGCTTTGCGTTTGCACCGTAGCCTGCCACTTGCCGCCATCACTGCACTGCTCCTGGCCGGCTGCGGATCACCGAGTGGTCCGAGCACAGCCGAAAACATTGCACTGCAGACCGTCGCCCATGGGACCAAGGTCCTCTCGTATCCCATCGCAGCAGATTCGCTGGAGGGCTATTTGCCGTCTGCAGAGCGCAGCGGCCTCGGAGCACCAGCATATCTCTTCGCCATCGCCGCCAGGGGCAAGAAGCCGACCTGGGTCGTCTCCGGCCGGAGTTCTGCACATGCGCTGCACGTCTACAAGGACATCGCGGACATCGCCGCCCATGCATCAGACTTCGGACTGAAAAGCAGCTCCACCGCCTTGCACCCACTCGCAGCGGCGAAGGTCGGTACAGTGCCGCTGCCGGTCATTGGGTTTCGTGTACGCCATGAGACGAGCGCACAACTGAAGAAAGGCGGCATCGCGGTCCCGATAGGAGACTACACGGTCGTCTCGGTGCTCAGCCTGCCACCCAGCCTGCACGCGCCGCACGCTGCCGTCGCAAACTTCGTGGAGTCCGGCGGAAAGGTCGTCGACGAGTTCGGCACCAACCAGTAACCTTTGCGCACCGCGCAGCTCAGCTAAAGGCTGGGCTGCGAAGCTTTTCCGGAATGCGGACAGCCCCTGTGCGGCAGGCTACTTTCGGCTTCTTGCACTAGGTGCGCCGTATACCTATACTAGTATCTGGGCGTCGGCACGCGCCCCGCGCCGTGCCGCGCTGGGAACTTTGGGGTGCATCGCGAGAACCGCGCCGCGCCCGGGGATGAAAGGTGAGACGCGTTGCCTATTTTGCCGAAGAACGTTGCACAGCAGGTACAGGAGATGTTCGGGGGGCTCAAGGAACCGATCGAGATGGTGCTGGTCGACGACGGCGGCGAGTCGGAGCTGCATACGCTGCTCCAGGAGATCGTGGAACTTAGCGACTCCGTACGCTACCGCCGCGCATCGGCTGCGCAGGCAGGGGAGTTCGGCCTCAGTGCAGACCTCCTGCCGGCGATCGCACTGGGTGGGCCGCAAGGCTATTCCCGCGCCCGCTTCGTCGGTGCGCCAGCTGGCCATGAGTTCGGGGTCCTGATCCAGGACATCCTGGACCTTTCGCAAGACCACATCGAGCTTTCCGACGCGACGAAGCGTTACCTGGAGAGCCTCACCGAGGACGTGCATCTGCAGGTCTTCACGACCCCCACCTGACCGTACTGCCCCCGGGCGGTACGCCTGGCACATCAGATGGCGATGTACAGCCCGCACGTCATCGCCGACATGGTCGACGCGAACGAGTTCATGGACCTGACGCGCAAGCACCGCGTGCGCGGCGTGCCCAAGACAGTCATCAACGACGGCGTTAGTTCCGTCGAAGGCGCCGTGCCCGAAGAACACCTGGTGAACGCGATCAAGGCGGCCGTGCAAGGCGACTGAGAACGCAAAGAGAGGCCCCGCCGGATGGATTCCGGCGGGGCTTCTCTTTGTCGTTCAGAGCTTCGGGCGAGTGTTGATGTGAAACGGTGCGTACAGCGAGCAGCGCTGTGTAATGCCGGTAGCGAGTGCGGCAATGGCAAGGATCGCGAAAATAATGATGCCTGCGACGCCACCTACGCCCAGCAGAGCCAGCACTGCGAAGACCACGCCAAGAAGGATGCGGATCCAGCGATCTACGGAGCCGACGTTCGGCTGCATGGATGTCCCCCCCGTCCAAAGGATGTCTTCATTATACCCTTAAGGGTATTTACATTCTGCGTCCAAGTGGCCCCCCATAGAGGATCGGCCTCTGCGGCAGCGAACCGACATATCACATTCGCCCGCGAAAGTGCGGGCGCAGGGAAGGAGAATCGCAAGGTCCGCAGCGTCGTCCAAGTCTGATGCCGGTTCTTTCTTTGAAGAAGGAGGCTTGGTGCAGTTGTCGGTTTGGAAGACCGAGACCCACTCCGTTGAGCCGATTCCCCTCTCCGAACGACACGGAAATCCGAGGGATCTTTTCACGCTATGGTTCTCCGCCAACATGCAGGTAACCACCATCGCGCTCGGGGCCGTCTACGTCTTTATCGGGCTGCCGCTTGTCTGGTCCATCATTGCCATCATCCTCGGCAACCTGATCGGTGCGGTGTTCATGGCGTACCACAGCGCACAGGGGCCGATCATCGGCGTCCCGCAGATGATCCAGTCGCGTGCCCAGTTCGGCTACTACGGCGCGCTGCTTCCACTGGCGCTCGCTGTGATCATGTACCTCGGCTTCTTCGCGCTCAGTTCCGTTCTGGGCGGGCAGTCGCTCACGAGTCTCGTGGGCATGCACGCGAGCACGGGGTCCGTAACGATCGGCATCGTGCTGCTCGGCATCGTCACCGCACTGATGGCAGTCTTCGGCTACGACCTGATCCACGCCTATCAGCGCTATGTATCGCTGGTCTTCCTCGTTGCCTTCGTCGTGTTTACGGTGGCGGTCGCAGTGAGCGGACAGGTGCCGCACAGCGTCTGGGGCTTCAGCGGGTTCAGCCTCGCGGACTTCGTCGCCGGCGTGACGCTCGCCGTCACCTGGCAGATCACCTACGCCCCATACGTCTCCGACTACTCCCGTTACCTGCCGAAGGAGGCAGGCGTAAGCTCCACCTTCAACATGACGTTCTGGGGAACGGTCATCGCGTCGGTCTGGATGATGATCATCGGCGCCGTCCTGACAGAAATCAGTTCGAAGCTGTCGACGCCCGACATGATCAACAGCATCGCTGGCGGACTTGGCTGGCTGATGATGATCATCATCTTGCTCGGCATCGTCGCGGCCAACGTGCTGAATGTCTACGGCGGCATGCTGACGACCGACACGGTCTTCGGTACGTTCACCAAGGGCAGGCCTTCCACAGGCCGCCGCCTGACGATGATCGCACTGTTCGCCGTCGTCGGCATCATCGTCGCGATCATCGCTGAAGGAAACTTCAACTCGAGCCTGAACAACTTCATCGTCTTCCTGACCTACTTCGCCGTCCCCTGGACGGCCATCAACCTCACCGACTTCTACCTCGTGCGCCGTGGGCAGTACGACCCCGAAGCATTCCTACGGCCCGCCGGGTACGGTAAGGCCAACTGGCTTGCCCTCCTCGCGTTCGTGATCGGCGTGCTCGTCGAGATTCCGTTCATCGATTCTTCCCTCTACGAGGGACCGTTCGCCAAGGCGATGGGCGGTGCCGACATCTCCTGGATCTTCGGTCTCATTTTCGCCGGCGGCATCTACCTCTGGACGGCACGAAGCCGAGCCAGTGTGTCACGCAGCATGAGCGCCTGACAAGATCGTCCGCAGGCGGGGAGGCCCTGAGGCCTCCCCGCCTGCGCTTTGCCGGCCGCACCGCCTCAAGCGTCCCCGGCTGGGTCGCGTCGCATGGGCTGGCGCTCTGGGCGTTCCTGCCAGCAGTCGAATCTCCACCCGGGTCTCGTCTCGTAGCCAAGCCTGCTGCAGCGGAAGATGACGCTTCCGTCCTTCCTGCGCTGGGCTTCGATGTGGAGGCACGTGGCGCAGCAGTGCCGATCCTGCAAGCAAGACACCTCCGCTAAATCCTCGAACAGGCCTGCGCCCTCATTGGGTGATTTCCCTAACTTTAACCGATATCCGCGCCTTTGCACCTGTCAAACGTCAGTGCTTGGTGGTATCTTGTGAATGTAGGCACATTTCCTCTGCTGGCGCAGATGCGAGCCGGACACTTGATCTATGCCTTGTGATCTGGTTCACATTGCGCCTGCTGGATGTAACGCGCTTGAGGTCCCTTGGAGGTGCGGTAAGTGGAGAACATCGGCGGCGATCGGAACAAGGTGCAGCATGCCACGCAATGGGTACGCCCGAAGAGCGCTAGGGCGCTGCTCGTACGGGAACTGCGCAAGCAGTTCGGTCAAGCGGCGCGGGCTGCGGAAGAGATTGCGGAGGAGAGCCTCGCCTGGATGGGCCTGGTGCAAGGGATCACCCTGCCGGGGTGCGTGCGCATGTCTGTGCCCGCGACCTCCTCGCGGCGCTATGCGCCGCTGCGCCGGCGCATCTGCCAGATCACGGCCGTCGACGTTGACGAGGATGCGGAGGTCTGGCAGGAGTACGGCCTCGCAGTCATGCAGAGGAGGCGCCTGACGCGCTGGATCTACGAGATCTATCGCCAGGGCGGCTATGCGTCCCTGACCGAGCTTGCGGCCTGGGCCAATCTGACCCCGACCGCACTGGAACACCGGCTCAAGCCGGTCCGTGAAATGGGCATCTGGCTGCCGCACGTGGGCGGTCCCCAGCCAAACGCACAGCACCTGGCACTAGAACCCTGGCTGGTCCGCCGGTACCTGGAGCAGGGCAGCGTGGATTCGGAGCGTGCACTGCTCGGCATCTCGGAGGGAGCGTGGCGCCGTATCCTGCGGCGTTTCGCCCAGGCAGCGATCCATCCGCTAGCGGCCGGACCGGTCATGGGGTTCTCGCTCGTGGAGACGGAACAGCTGCAGGCGCTCGCGCGCTACGCACAGCAGGGCGACCACATGGCAGGCCTGATGCAGGAACTGATGCGCGATGCGTTCGGCGCACACCGGGATCCTGCGGACAACCGCGCCTTTTCGCCGGCGCAGGGCCAGCGATACCTCGAGTGGCTGGGCGCGACCGTCGAGGAACTTGGACTGCGCAGCCTGGGCGAGGGCGAATTGCTCTTCTATGCGATGGCCGCCGAAGAAGGCGCCGGAGCGCGAATGCGGTCCGCCCGCATCGTCCCTGTGCGCCTGCAATTCTTCACGCAGGAGGATGCGCTCGCCGGCTATCGCGGCGCCTCTCGGCGCCGCGTCTTCGAACTGAAGTTCGGTCGGATTCGGCGCTTCACCAACGAGGCATGGAACCAGTCCGCCCTGCTCTCACTGCCGGACCTCGGCCTGCTGATGGGCATGCACACTGCAGCCATCCGCCGGAAGATCGCCGCGCACGAGGGCAGCTTCGTGCCAACGCGCGGCCGCGTCTGGAACATCGGCGCGCGTCCCACCGCAGTGCGCCGCATGGTCCGCGTTCAAGGCGTGACGGCTGCGGGCGACTAGCCTTCGGCCATCAGTTCCCCAAACCGCTTCGCGTACTTCAGCAGCGCGGGCACGATATCTGTCACGAACGCCTCGCGCGCCCGGCTGCCGCCGGACGCCGAGGCGTTTAAAGCGCACAACAGCCTGCCATCCGTCCCGTAGACAGGGACGGCGGCTGCGCACAGGCCTGCCTCCATCTCGCCGTCGGAGAGCGCCCAGCCCTGGCGGCGGATCTCCTGCAAGGCACCAAGCAGAAGCGGCAGCTCCGTGATCGTTCGCTCCGTGTAGGCCGGCAGCACGCCGTCCGGGTAGCGCTCCAACATCTCCGCAGCCGGCCGGTGAGCCAGAAGGACCTTTCCGATCGCGGTCGCGTGGGCCGGCAGGCGCGCGCCCTCTCCCAGTGCGACGCCAGCGACGACGCCGGGAGGTTCGCGGTAGAGATAGACCACGTCCGAACCCTCAAGGCGGGAGATGCTAGCGGCTACCTGCGCCTCCTGCGACAGCTCCCGCAGGGCAAGTCGCACTCCATCGTCGGCACTTGGCTGCTGGAGACGTGCGATCTCTTCGATGCGTCCTGACAGCCTGTACGCTCCGCGCGCATCGCGCACGACGTAGCCCAGCCCCTGCAAGGTCAGCAGGAACCGGCGCACGGTCGCCTTGCCGAGGCCAAGCTCGTCGCTCAGCGCATGCAGAGGTCGGGGCTCTTGCGCCCTGCCGAGCGCTTCGAGGAGTTGCATCGCGCGTTGAACGCTGCGCAGAGGTGCGTCCATTTGATCCCCTCCGCGTTTCATTGTGCGATATGCTATGTGTCCATGGCAAGCAGACAGGCCTACTTCATGGACTCTTCATATCTCCCTGTGGTACAACTAGGCTAGTCGTTAGGGAATGGAAGTGAGCCCGTGTCTCTTTCACAGCTTGGACCCGACTACTTCGAGGTCGACGCACTGCTCAGCGAGGATGAGCGTTCGATCCGAACGATGGTGCACGATTTCGTCGAAGCCGAAGTGATGCCGACGATCGGCGAGAACTGGTTGAAGGGCGTCTTTCCGCGCGACCTGATCGCCAAGATGGCGCAACTCGGCATCTACGGGCCGACTCTGCCGGAGAAGTACGGCGGCGCCGGCATCTCGCAAATCGCCTACGGCATGATCATGCAGGAACTTGAGCGCGGCGACTCGGGTCTACGCTCCTTCGCGTCTGTGCAGAGCGGCCTCGCGATGCACGCCATCTACCGCTACGGCTCCGAGGAACAGCGCCTGCATTGGCTGCCCCGCATGGCTCGCGGTGAAGTGATCGGGTGCTTCGGCCTCACCGAGCCCGACGCCGGATCAGACCCCGGCACGATGCGCACGCGGGCACGGCGCACAAGCAGCGGCTGGGTCTTGAACGGCGCCAAGCGCTGGATCACCAACTCCCCGATCGCGGATATCGCGATCGTCTGGGCCCGTGATGAGGAAGAGCGTATCCGCGGCTTCATCGTTCCAAACGGCACGCCAGGGATGTCCACGCCAAAGATCGAGACCAAGATCTCCATGCGCGCATCGGTAACCGGCGACATCATCCTCGAGGATGTGGAGATCGGTGAGGAGATGCGCCTGCCGGAAGCAAAGAGCCTCGGGGCACCGCTCTCCTGCCTCACGCAGGCGCGGTTCGGCATCGCCTGCGGTGCCGTCGGGGCGGCGATGGACTGCTTCAACGAGGCACTCGCCTACGCGAAGGACCGCATCGCCTTCCAGCGCCCGATAGCCCAGACGCAGCTAATGCAAGAGCGCCTCGTCGACATGCTCTCGCTGATTTCCCGCTCTCAGCTGGTCGCGCTGCGATTGGCGCAGCTCAAGCAGGAGGGCACCTACACCTACGCCCAGGTCTCGCTCGCGAAGCGCGACAACGTGCGCGCCGCCCTCGAGGTCGCCCGAATGGGGCGGGAAGTCCTCGGCGGCAACGGCATTACGGTGGAATACAAGGCAATGCGCCACTCCGCGAACCTGGAGACCGTCGACACCTACGAGGGCACCTACGAGATCCATACCCTGATCGTCGGTCGGGACATCACCGGACTGAACGCTCTCGGCTAGAGCCCCGTTCCTTGACCATGTCCCAGCCGACGGCATAAAATGGCGTCGATATGCGGCGATGACGGAGAGCGGGCGCGTTCCTGGGTGCAAAGCGAGCCGCGGTTGGTGCAAAGCGGTCGCCCAGGCGCTCCCTACTCCCTCCAGAGTCCCTGCCCGAATGTAGTAGGCGCAGGCGGCGGCCCTCCGTGAGCGGGGAAGAGCGCGGGCGGCGTGCGCCCGCAGCAGAGTGGTACCGCGGAAGTGCGCCTTTCGCCTCTGACGAGGCGGAAGGCGTGCGACGTTCTGAGGAGGAGTTCGATGGACCAGAAGTACGATCCGACCAAGGTCGAACGCAAGTGGCAAGAGCGCTGGCAGGAGACCGGGCTCTATGAGTTTGACCTCGACAAGGCCACCGACCCCTATTACAACCTGATGATGTTCCCCTATCCCTCTGCCGAGGGACTGCACGTCGGAAACGTCTACGCCTTTACCGGCGCCGACATCCACGGTCGCTTCATGGCGATGCGCGGTCACGACGTCTTCGAACCCATGGGGTTCGACGCGTTCGGCATCCACAGCGAGAACTTCGCCATCAAGCGGGGCATCCATCCGAAGACGCTGATCGCCCAGAATGTCCTCCACTTCCGCGAACAGCTCCGCCGCCTGGGCGGTCGCTTTGCATGGTCCCACGCCGTGGAGACGACGGACCCCGACTACTATCGTTGGACGCAATGGATCTTCCTGCAGCTCTACAAGGGCGGGCTCGCGCACCGGCAGAAGGCGCCGGTCAACTGGTGTCCCTCGTGCAAGACGGTGCTCGCAAACGAGCAGGTGATCTCAGGTCGCTGCGAACGCTGCGACACCGAGGTCACCCAGCGCGAACTGGAGCAGTGGTTCTTCGACATCACTCGCTACGCCGATCGGCTGCTCGACAACCTGGACCACCTCGACTGGTCCGATGTGATCAAGACCGCGCAACGCAACTGGATCGGGCGCAGCGATGGAGCTGAACTGCGCTTCCCGCTCGCCGAGGAGCCTGCAGAGTCGATCGCAGTCTTCACCACGCGGCCGGACACCGTGTACGGCGCTACCTTCCTCGTGCTGGCGCCCGAGCATCCGCTCGTCGCACAGCTGACGCCTCCAGAACGCCGTGCAGAGGTTCATGCCTACGTCCGTGCGGCCCTCGACCGCAAGGCAGAGGAGCGCAGTGCCGCCGGCGACAAGTCTGGCGTCTTCACCGGCGGATACGCCAAGAATCCTTTTACGGATCAGCCCGTCCCAGTTTGGGTGGCCGAGTACGTACTGTGGGGCTACGGCACCGGTGCGATCATGGCGGTGCCGGGGCACGACGAGCGCGACTTCGCGTTCGCTGCGCGACACGGTTTGCCGATTCTGCGCGTCGTTGCACCGGCTGGCTTCCAGGGCAGCGACCTGCCGGAGCTTGCGGAGGCGTATACGGAGTATGGCACCGCGGTGCACTCCGAAGAGTTCAGTGGTCTGCCGAGCGAGCAGGCGAAGCAAGCGATCATTGCCCGCGCCGAGGCGCTCGGCATCGGAACGCGCCGCAGGACCTACCACCTGCGCAACTGGCTGATCTCGCGCCAGCGCTACTGGGGTCCGCCGATACCGATGGTCTACTGCGACCGCTGCGGCCTCCAGCCAGTGCCCGAGAACCAGCTTCCGGTACGGCTGCCCGATGTCGTTGACTTCGTCCCGAAGGGAACAGGCGAATCGCCCCTCGCGGCGATCCCTGAGTTCGTCGAGACGACCTGCCCGCAGTGCGGCGGCCCCGCCCGCCGTGAGACGGACGTCTCCGATAACTTCCTCGATTCCGCGTGGTACTTCCTGCGCTATCCATCCAGTGGGGACAAGGACCACGCCTTCGACCCCGTGCGTACCCAGAAGTGGCTGCCGGTGGAGATGTACATCGGCGGCAAGGAGCACGCCGTGCTGCACCTTCTGTACACCCGCTTCCTCTGCATGGCGCTGCACGACCTCGGCTTCCTCTCCTTCGAGGAGCCGTTCGAGCACTTCCGTGCGCACGGCATCATCACCCGCAACGGTGCGAAGATGTCGAAGAGCCGCGGAAATGTCGTGAACCCGGACGAGTTCTTCGACCGCTACGGCGCCGACACGCTGCGCGCCTACCTGATGTTCACCGGACCCTACGAGGAAGGCGGCGACTTCTCCGACCATGGCATCGAAGGTGTGCACCGCTTTCTGCACCGCCTTTATCACCTGGTGCGCGAGAATGGGAGCTCCGCTGCGGCGGAGGCGAAGGACCCCGTCGTCCGCCGTCGCCATCGGTTGATTCGGCGTGTGACGGAAGACATCGAGGTGCTCAAGTACAACACTGTGCTCGCGGCGCTGATGGAACAGCTCAACTTCCTGCAGCGCGAGCCGCAGGTGGCAAGAGAAGACCTGAAGACGATGGTTCTCCTATTGGCACCTCTCGCTCCGCACATCGCGGAGGAACTCTGGGAAGGGCTCGGGGAAAAGGGCTCCGTGCACAAGGCACCCTGGCCGCGCTACGACCCGGACCTCTGCCGGGAAGACATCGCGACGATCGTCGTGCAGGTGGACGGCAAGCTGCGCGACCGCGTGCAGGTACCGGCTGGTGCTCCAGAGGACTTCGTGCGGCAGGCGGCCATGGAGAGCGAAGCGGTCTCTCGCCACGTGGCCTCGCCGGACGCGGCGCGCTACGTGTTCGTTCCAAACCGGCTGCTGAATATCGTCACAAAGTAGGGGCTGCGCGCCGTTTGGCGCGCAGCCCGAACGACGCCAAAGGGGCCGGAAGCCCGATGGGGCTTCCGGCCTCTGGCGGAATGAGAAGGGGATTTAGCCCTTCGGGTGGAAAGCCTGCGCGTCCACTTCGATCTTGACGTCGTTGCCCACGAGCAGACGGCCGGCCTCCAGCACTTGGTTCCACTTCAGGTTCCATTCGTTGCGGTCGACCTTGCCCTCGAGTGTGACCCCAAGGCGCTCGTTGCCCCAGGGGTCGGTGAACGGCTCGCTTATCGTCGCGTTCAGCGTCACCGGTTTGGTGATGCCGCGGATCGTCAGGTTTCCGGTCAAACGGTAGTCATCGCCCCGCACCTGCTCCGCGTTGGTCATGCTGAAGTGCATGTGCGGATGGTTTTCGACATCGAAGAAGTCCGCAGACTTCAAGTGGTTGTCGCGGTTCTCCTCATGGGTGTTGACGCTAGAAACGTCGATGTCTACCTCAGCTCCCATCAGCTTGCCGCCATCCACCTCAACCTTGCCGGAAATCTTCTCGAACTGGCCGCGCACGGTCGTGATGGCCATGTGTCTGACGGAAAAGTTCGCACTCGTGTGAGAGGTATCAATCATCCACTCCAACCAGGAAACCCCCTTCGCTCTTTTGCGGTCACGGCCGCATCGTAACTTGAATCGCTTCGAAATGTCAAGTACTATGTGTGTGGAGGTACTCACATGGACAATGAGTTCTGCCCCGTACACGAAGCGATTCAGTTCCTCCAGGAAAAGTGGGTGCTGCACATCGTGCGGAGCCTTCTCGAGGGCCCGCGCGGCTTCAATGAGCTCTCACGCTCGGTCGGCGGCTGCAACCCTGCCACGTTGGCACAGCGCCTTGACCGCCTCGTGGAGATCGGCGTCGTCGACAAGGAAGTCCAGTCGGTCATGCCGCCGCGTACGCTCTATCGGCTTACTGCGGCAGGGCAGTCTTTGCAGCAGGTTCTGAACGCGATTGATTCCTGGGCCACACAGTACCTGCGGCCCGCCGCGGATCGCGGCGCTGTGTGCGATCAACAGCATGCCACTTCGGATTCGCTCTAATCGCTCGCTTTTTCCCAGCCGGCGCACCTGCGGGCTTCCCCGTCGGTGCGCTCCTTGCGTCTAGCCCCCTGCCTTCACGTAGAGCAGGAGAAACGCGAGCGCGTCCCAGGCAACGTGCGCGAAGATCGCCGGCCACAAGCTCCTTCTCCACAGCACGAACACAGCGAAGAGTGCGCCGAGCGCGACGTAGAAGAGGAACTGCAGATCCGAGAGGCCCCAACTGAGGTGCGCAAAGCCGAAGGCGATGCTCGTGATCGCAACAGCGGCCCAGGTGTGCTTCGGCCAGATGCGCCGCAGACCCTCGAGGAGGTAGCCGCGAAACAGCACCTCTTCTGCGACCCCGGCCGCGATCGCGATCACCGGCACCTCCCACCACAGGGCGTGCAGGCGGCTCGCCACCCCTACCTGGGAGCGAATGTCGCCGGTGTGCAGCAGCGCACCGAAGACGGCGGACAGCGCGATCGTCAGAAATAGCAGCAAGATGCCAAACCCGAGATCCCGCCAGTGCGGGATGCTCAGCCGAACGTCTCGGGCGCGCATCCGCGAGCGCAGGAAAAGCCATGCGACGAGCGGCATCGCGACTTCGCCGATCGCAGAGGAGACGGCGACGTTTCGGCCGGACTGCATCGCAGCCAAGCTGGCCTGCAGCCCACTTGCCGTGATTGGAAAGCCCACGAGGGCGTAGAGAGTGATCCCGGCCGCCAACTGTGCGGCGACGTAGGCTACGAGCACTGTCAGCAGCAGGCGCCAGCCGCTTGGGCGGGGCGAGTGCGCACGCGCAGGCAGGCTGCTCACGAACCCAGCTCTTTCATCAAGCATAGACAGTGCATGCCTTCATCATATCGTTGCGCACAGATTGTGTCGTCACATCAGAAAGGCGCCCCGTCCAGTATGGGCAGGGCGCCTTCGCCGGTTGTCAGGCGGACATCGCGATCAGGTTCAGCGCGGAGCCTGCCCTGAACCAGCCGATCTGCTCCTCGCTCAGGCTGTGCCGCAGTTCCACTCGATCCTGTGTGCCGTCCTCGTGCTTGAAGACAGCCTGCACCGCCTTGCCCGGGGCAAGTTCCGCAAGCTCGAGGATACTCACCCGGTCGCCTTGGCGCACCTTTTCCCAGTCTGAGGGATTGGCGAATGTCAGCGGGAGGATGCCCTGCTTCTTCAGGTTCGACTCGTGAATTCGCGCGAAACTGCGGGCGATCACTGCGGCGCCGCCGAGGTAGCGCGGCGACATGGCGGCATGCTCGCGGCTGGAGCCCTCGCCGTAGTTTTCATCGGCGACGACGACCCAGCGCAGGCCGTGTTCCTTGTAATCGCGCGCTATTTTCGAAAGCTGTTCCTCTTTGCCCGTTAGCTGAGAGCTGCCAAACCCGGCCTTCTCACAGAATGCGTTGTTGGCGCCAAGGAACATGTTGTCGCTGATGTGGTCCAAGTGACCACGGAAGCGCAGCCACGGACCGGCCGGCGAGATGTGGTCCGTCGTGCACTTGCCCTTTGCCTTGAAGAGCAGCGGCAGGTCCAGGTAGTCCTTGCCGTTCCACGCGGCAAACGGCTCCAGCAGCTGCAGTCGCTCTGATTCGGGCGAGACGTCGAGCTGCACCTTCGACGCGTCCTCGGCCGGTGCGACGTATCCCTTGCGGCTGCGCACAAAGCCTTCGGCGGGGATGTCCAGAGCCTGCTTCGGCGGCTCGAGGCGGAACTTCGAACCGTCTGGTGCTTCCAATTCGTCCGTCGTGGGGTCGAAATCGATGCGCCCGGCCAGGCCGTACGCGACCACCACTTCCGGGCTGGAGATGAACGCAAACGTGTTCGGGTTCGCGTCGTTGCGGGCGGGGAAGTTGCGGTTATACGAAGTAATGATCGAGTTGCGCGGCTTCTCCGTACCCTTCGCCGTACCCTGACCGCCATCGACGTGCATGACCTCGTCGCGCTGCCACTGTCCGATGCAAGGGCCGCAGGCGTTCGCGAGTACGTTGCCGCCGATCTTGGCGAACACGTCCAGTAGCCCGTCGCGCTCGACAGTCTGGCGCACCTGCTCGGATCCCGGGGTGACCAGGAAGGGGATCGGCATCTTCATGCCGTGCGCGCTCGCCTGGCGAGCGATGTCTGCGGCGCGCGTCAGGTCCTCGTACGAGGAGTTCGTGCACGAACCGATCAGGGCTGCGGAGAGCTTCACCGGGTAGGTGCCCTTCTCGCCCTCTGCGCGCAGCGCGGCCGTCGTACGGACGAGGTCCGGCGTGTGCGGGCCCGTCACATTCGGACGCAGCGTGGCGAGGTCAATCTCGATCAGTTCGTCGAAGTACTTTTCGGGGCTCTGCTCCACCTCGGCGTCTGCCCGCAGCAGCGCGGCGTGCTTCTCGGCCAGTTCCGCCTGCTCGCTGCGGCTGGTCGCACGGAGGTACGTCGCCATCCGATCGTCGAAGGGGAAGACGGAGGTCGTCGCGCCGAGCTCGGCGCCCATGTTGGTGATCGTCGCCTTGCCGGTGCAGCTGATCGTGCGGGCGCCCGGGCCGAAGTACTCGACGATCTTGTTCGTGCCGCCCTTGACGGTCAGTTTGCCGAGAACGGCCAAGATGACGTCCTTGGGAGACGTCCAGCCGCTCATCGTCCCGGTCAGCTTGACGCCGATGCGCTTCGGATAGAGCACCTCCCAGGGCAGCCCCGCCATCACGTCGACGGCGTCCGCGCCGCCGACGCCTACTGCCAGCATGCCAAGGCCGCCGGCGTTCGGGGTGTGCGAGTCGGTGCCGATCATCAGACCGCCTGGAAAGGCGTAGTTCTCGAGCACCACCTGGTGGATGATGCCGGAGCCTGGTTCCCAGAAACCGAGGCCATACTTTTGTGATGCGGACCGCAAAAAGTCGTAGACCTCGCGGTTCGAGACGACGGCGCTCTCCGTGTCGGGCGCTGCGCCCACGCGCGCAGTAATCAGGTGGTCGCAGTGTACGGTTGCGGGAACTGCGGACTGGCTGCGTCCAGCGTGCGCGAACTGCAAAAGCGCCATCTGCGCTGTCGCGTCCTGCATCGCGATGCGATCCGGGTGCAGTTGAAGGTAGCTCTTTCCGGGCGTGAGGTCCTGCTGCTGTGGGTCATGCAGGTGCCCCAGAAGGATCTTCTCCGCAAGACTCATCGGCCGGTTGCCGAGGCGTGCGCGAACGACCTTGAGATTCGCCTCCAGCCGATCGTAGATCCCTGCGACGAACTCCGGCGTGGATTCGATCATTCCCATGTTCTTATCCCTCCCATAACGGGTGCCGCGAAGCGCACGACAGCCCGAAGAACCATCCCTATTGTACATTCTGTTTGTCTCGATTTCTGCCGCTCCCCATGCCGAAACAGAATGCCGGTCCAAGGATTGCGTACCAGCGCCGCGCAAAACCGCGTCTTCGGCCGCAAACCGGCGGATCTTTAGGCAAGGCAGGTGCCCCGGCGCGCCGCATCGTATGGGGGAACATCTGCACTTGTGTTGGAGATGAGCCGCCTGCACACCTCACGCCGCGCTGCAGACTCGCCCCGCGGCAAAGGACGTACGCGATGATTCGCAGGCACCCCACGGTCACGGACTGGCGGTTCACTGCGGCCCTTTTCTTGTTCACGGGATTCGCGGAATCCCTCGCTTTCGGCCACTTCCAAGCGTTTACACCGCTCTTTTTGCGCCAGATCGGCGTGCCCACGGTGTCGATCACGGCTTGGACCGGCGTGCTCGGCGTGCTGGGCAGCGTGGTCGGCCTGCCGCTGCTTCCGCTCTGGGGAGCGCTCGCAGAGCGGTGGGGGCGCAAACCGATCATCTTGCGCAGTGCAATCATCGAGGTCGTCTTGATCGCAATCGCAGGCAGCGCGCACTCCCCCTATATGCTCGCCTTCGCCCGCTTCCTCAGTGGGTTCGTCCTTGGCAACACCGGTGTGATGATGGCGCTGCAATCGGAAGTGACGCCGCCGAAGCACATGGGCCTGGCGATCGCGTGGGTCAGTTCCGGGCCGGCGATCGGCATTGCGGCTGGGCCGCTGCTGGGGGGCATCGTCGCCTCAGGGCTCGGCCTGCGTGCGCTGTTTTACCTGGATGCGGGCCTTAGCGCCTTGAGCGCCCTCCTGCTCCTCACGTTCCTGCATGAAGCACCGCGCACGCGCAGCACGTCCACGATGAGCAGCCTCGCGCTCCAGTCGCTGCGCGACGTCCTGCAGTTGCCCGCTGTGCGCAGTCTCTTCATCATCTACCTGCTCTTCGCCCTCGGGGTCACTGCCGTCCAGCCCTTCATGCCGCTGTGGATCCACGCCGTTGCCCGAAGGGGAGTGCCAGCGCTGCTCATGGGACCTCCCGCCTACCTGATCGGCCTCGTACTGACGCTCGGAGGCATCGCCATGGCCATCGGCACGCCCGTCCTCGGGTGGCTTGGCGATCAACTCGGCTCCCGACGCACACTCTTCATCAGCCTATTGGGCAACGGCGTCTTCTTCGTTCTGCAGGCCGTCCCCACGCTTGCACTGCTCTCCCTCGGGCAGCTCGCGCAAGGCTTCTTCCGCGGCGGCGTGAGCGCAAATCTCATGGCGCTTTTGGCCGAGGCCGCACCGGAAGATCGGCGAGCGGCCGTAATGAACCTGTCCTTGCTGCCGCAGCAGATCGCCTGGTTCGCCGGCCCCGCTCTTGGTACGGCTCTTGCAGCGGGGATCGGTCTCCAGGGCATGGTGCTCGTCTGCGGAGCCATGGCTTTGGCCGCGACACCCCTGGTCATTCTGCTGCGTCCGCATGCCCAGGCGCAGGGAGCGGCACCGCCAGCCTGAGTGAAGGACAGCATGGAGCGCCGCCTGCCGGGATCATCCCCGGCACGCGGCGCTCAGGCGGTGACTTTAGACGATCAGCAGCGGCACCTGGAGGTTGTGTGCGAGTGACTGGCTCACCGAACCAAGCACAAGACGCGAAAGGCTTGGCTTGCGGCGCTTGCCCACCACCACGAGATCGTAGTCGCGCGACATGTCGAGAAGGACCTGGTGCGGGACGCCCTCACGGAAGATTTCCTTTACGGCGCGCCCGCCAAGGGCTTCGCGCGTCGTCTGGAAGACGCCCTGCGAGAACTTCATACCCTCTTGGCGCCAGATATCGGGATTGTAGGCCACAGCAGCATCCGGAAAGTATTCGACGGGGTTGCGCAAGACGTTTACCAGGGTGATCTCCGCATCCAGGGGAAACACCTTCGCCACGTAGCGCGCAGCTGAGAGCGCACCGTCGGACGCATCGGTCGCAAAGAGGATCCGCATCCCAGAACCTCCTCCCGACGCGGGTTCAGCCCGCCGTCGCAAGTTGCTCGTCCCCATCGTACCCCTGCTCCCGGCTACGACGCCAGGGTCGCGCGGGCTGAATTTGCGGTGCAAGGCGCCCTGCGTGCGCCCGTCCGAAGTCTAGCGCTGGATGGACGGGTAGATGACGCGGCCGCTCTTCGCATCGACGACGCCGCGCGCCGTGAGCCGCGGTCCGGGCAGGAAGTCCCCCTCTAGGAAATGCAGGCTGTACGCCGGATCTTCGAAAGCGTATCCATGCGAACGCGCGAAGGACTCCAGCTCCCGCGATGCCTCCACAGCATCATCGAACGAGCCGGTCCGCATCCCTCCGAGCAGTTGCAGCGGCAAGAACCAGCACAGGACGCCGTCCTGGACGTGGGCGAACCCGCCTCCCCGACCCGCCACCTCCTGAAGGGCCCGCAGCATGTCTTCGGCGCTGCTGCCCAGTGCCAGCAGGTGCCCGTTCAGCGTGTAGCTCGTCGCAAACCCGCCGACATCGCGCAAGAGTCCCTTCACGAGGCCCCGCGAGAGGAAGCGTCCGTCGCGCGCAACGACGGTAGCATAGAGCAATGCGGGCTGCGACGAGAGGTCGAAGCTCCCAGCGCGCGCAGGCAGGCGCAGCTGCTCATTTCGCGTGAGGACGCTGTTGTAAAAGGAAATGGCCGTCACATCCTCCTGCCAGGGGAGCAGCAGTTCCTCCGCCCGCAGATCCCGCGGCAGGCGGTATCCTTCCACGCGGCCGAGATCGGTCCAGTTCAGCTCCGGCACCGGAACCGTAAGCGCCCCGAACTGCGCGACCTTTCGGCCTCCCACGTACACCTCCTGCGGCCGGAAGCGGTCTAGGTCGTCGAGGACTACGAGGTCCGCATGGCGTCCAGGTGCGATGCCTCCCACCTCAGCATCGAGGCCGAGGTATACGGCGGGGTTGCGCGTCGCCATCTGCAGCGCCCGGACAGGTGGGATGCCGGCTGTGAGCAGGCGTTCCACCATGCCGTCGATGTGGCCTTCGCGAGCAATATGGGCTGGCGAAGAGCCGTCTGTCGTGAGCATGATGCGGCTGGTGTCCACGTCAGGCATCTGCAGCGCAGGCAGCAGCTGTGGCAGGTCCGGGCGCAGGGAACTGTGGCGCAGCATCGTGTAGAGGCCCAAGCGCAGGCGCGTGAGCACCTCTTCCGCGGTGATCGCTTCATGGCACGAGTCGATCCCGCTCAGCGCGAGAAGGTTCAATTGTGCGGCTGAAGCGCCGGACGTGTGGCCTTGGACGATCTGTCCCCGCGCGCGGGCTAGGGAGAAGGCGTCCAAGATCTCCTGCGGAGCCGGAAGGACGCTCAGCCACCGGTTCAATTCAGCGATTCCTAGCACCCCAGGGATCCTTAGGGCCTCAGCCACCTCCTCAAGCGGCAGGATGGCCTCCCCAGGGCCGTCGTGCGCCATCTCCATCGGTCCGTAGAACCCGATGCGCAGCAGCCAGTAGTACCTTAGCGGCAAGGAAGACAATGCTCCCAGTACAGGCCCAAGTCCCTCGGCGCCGTAGGCGGCGCGCAGCGGCAGGTCGTCCGCAACCGCCGTCGTCACGCCGCGCGGCAAGAGCGCCTGCGCGTAGCTGCGGGGATTGTAGAGGATCCAGGGATGCGCGTGCGGCTCCACAAGTCCCGGCGCAAGGTAACGGCCGCCCATCTCATGCACCTCGGCCGCCTGCAGGCGATGCGCATCGCCAACGAAGGCGATCCGCCCGCCGTAGACTGCTACGTCGCCATCGAGAAGCTCTCCGGAATACACGTTTACGATCTTCGCACCACGGAGCAGGAGGTCTGCCTTGGCCTCACCCCGTGCGACTCCCATGAGTTCGGTTCGCTCTTTCACATTCACAAGCGATCCCCCCGACCTTTCCATGATAGCAGGCCGAACGTCCGGCAGGGATGGCACGCAGGCGAGGGGAAATCCTGCCGCGGCGCGCTGCGCGCAAAGGAGGCACCCCGTGATCCGCAAAACCTGCGCATCCTCTCGCTCAAGGCGGCGGAGGACGGTGACGGGCTCGTGCTCCACCTCGCCGAGATGTGGGGCGACCGCGGCGATGCGACCTTGCGCTTGCAGTTCGCGTGCGAAACGCCGAACTCGTCGACCCGGTGCGTGAGGAGCCCTTTCCCGACCAAGGCGCTCTTCCCTGCGACGGCGTGGATGGCGCATTGTCGCTGCGCTTCGCACCCCGCGGCTTCTACGCGCTGCGGCTGACTGTCTAGGCGGTTACGCGCGAAGGAGCCGCCGCTGCCCTCGGGCAACGGCGGCTCCTCTGGCGCAAGACTAGATGAACAGCGTGAGCTTGCCTTCCTTGGCTGACTCGATAAACTCGCCAACGCCCGCAACCCCGTCCACAACGTCCTCGAGGTCTTCGCGCTTGAGTCCGAAGAGGTCGAGCGTCATGCCGCACGCGACAACGCGGACGTTGCCGATCTCCTTCGCCGTCTCCAGCATCTCAATGAGGTTCGGCACCTTGTGGCGCACGAGAAGATCCTTGAACTCCGCCTCGCGCTCCTTGAAGGTGGCCGAGACTGGCATGTCGCCGATCGCGCCCTTTCGAAACGCGAGTACCCCCCACATGGTCAGAAAGATCTCGACGTCCAGCTGCATCGCAGCAGCTCCCGAGGCGAGAACACCAACCGGCAGAAGCTTGTCGGCGTCGCCCGACGCCAGGATCACGGACATGCGCTCCACGGACATGGGCTACCTCCTTAGGCGTTCTGTCGCAGGTTCGCGGCGAACGAGAGCAAAAAGCGCAGGGCGTACTGCATGCCAGGGTCCTTCTGCAGCCGCCGCAGGGCAAAGAGTCCGACCGACCGGCTGCTCTGCTCCGCCTCCTTGCGCGCGGCGCGTGCAGCCGCTTCGACGCGGGGGGCAGCCGACTCGATGTCGATCGCCGCGCCCAGCGCCGCAAGTACCGAGAGTCCCTGCTCGAGCAGTGGCGCGACTTCCTGGGTGCGGCGCAAGAGGCTGAGGAGCTCGGGGCTGACAAGATAGTCGAGCGCAGTCGTGGCACTCTCGGCGACCTCGCCGAAGCGCGCGACCATGTGCGGGGTAAGGGAAGCAAAGACGGCGTTCACGACGTTGAGACCTTCCACACTGAGTTCCGGACTTGGTGTCTGGTACTCCTTGGTTTCACCTGGCAAACTCGGTACCCCCTTACATCACGGCCTTGAGGTTGGCCCAGTGGATGCGATTGTAGGTCTGCTTGAAAAGGTGGATGGACCGGCTTGGAGTGGGAACCGTCGGCGGGTGTGCGAAGTCGAACGAGATGTAGGTTGCCTGTTCGAGACCCGTCTCGATGAAGCAGAATGCACGCCCGGTGTAGGCGTGTCCGGGCTCTCTGCCGTCGGTCAGAAGGCCCACCAGGTTGTCCGCCAGCACCTCGGACTCGAAGTGCGCAACGGAACCCGCCTTCGACACCGGGATATTGGTCGTGTCGCCGACGGCGAAGATGTTCTTGTATGCTCCGACGCGCAGAAGGTTGCGGTCGGTCGGGTACCAGTTGCCCTTTTCGGCGAGTCCGGATGCGGCGCCCAGCGTGTCCCCCATGTGCGGCGGAATCGCGACCAGTAGGTCATAGGGCACATCGGTGCCCTCTTGGCTGTGGAGCACCTTCCCTTGCGCATCGATCGAGTCCATGTTGAAGAACGTCTCAATCTCGATACCGCGCGCCGTGAACTCGCGGTCCGCGAAGTCCGCCACGGACGCGATCGTATGGGGCCGCGCGACCGGGTAGGTGTAGGTGATCTCCGTCTTTTCCCGGATACCGCGGGCTCTGGCCCAATCATCGAACATCATCGTGAATTCCACCGGTGCAACGGGGCACTTGTGCGGGATCCCAACCGAAAGAACCAGGCGGCCGCCCTCGAACGACTTCAGCGCCTCGCGGAGACGCAAGGCACCCTCGAGCGTGTAGAACCAGTGCGCGCCTTCCTCTAGTCCTGGAATCTCTGTAAGGTTTAGCTGGGAGCCGGTGGCGATTACAAGATAATCGTATTGAAGAGTCTGTCCGGTGCGCGTCGTCACGCTCTGCGCCGCCGCATCAATGCGCTCCGCGCGGTCATGCACAAAGCGCACCCCCGGGCTCAACAGGTCCGCCACCTTCCGCCGCAGACTGTCCGGCTCCCAAAGATCGAACGCCACATACAGGAACCCCGGTTGGTACACGTACTCGTCGCGCTCGCCAAGCACCGTTACCTCGATGTCCCGGTGCGCGACGGGACCGCGCAGCTGCCGTGCAACAAGGTTCGCAACCATCAATCCCGCGGTGCCGGATCCGATGATCAGCAGCTTCTTGCTCATCGCGCCGCCCCCTACTTCACCTTGCGCACGAGGATCGAGTCGCCCTCCTCGCCGCTCTGCACGGCGACGAGTTCCTGGCCAGCCTTCTGTGCCCACTTGGGAATGTCTGTCCGTGATCCCGAGTCGTTCGAGAGCACGGCCACTACGTCGCCAATCTCCGCCGCCTTGATCGCACGGATCATTTCCATCAGAGGCCCTGGGCAGAAACTTCCTCTCGCGTCGATCGTACGGCTGGCCTCTTCTACCATGGAGCACTCCCCCCTGGTCTGTTGGCGGAACGAAGGCCCATGGGGCAGTCCGCCTTGCCGTACCGACCACGTCCAAACGGGACCCCGCATGCGCCATTTGTATCGCCTGATTACAGCTTCCATGGTGCCACCCGGCAAGTATACCGCCGTTTGGGGGGTTTCCCCCGGCCCTTTGGGCCTTTGGTTCGTATACCTATGACCGTATCAGTACCGGATTTAAGGGTCAGTTTTGCATAGACGGCTTGGTCATCGCATAGCAATTCGCAGGACAGAGAGTCGGGAGGTGATCCAATGGATGAGGAGAACCGTCGCGAGCCTGCCGCAGACGAGCCCTGCCCCTGTGGTTCGGGGCTCGTATACGGTGAGTGCTGCGGCCGCCAGGCGGAGACCGCGCCGGCGGCGGAGGACGCTGAGCCAGAGGCTGGCTCTGCCGACGACTGAGCCGGGCCTGCCTTGCGCGGCCGCCCTTGAGGCGCTATAGTTGAAACGTCGCTTTGGGCAGTTCGTATGGATCCACTGGCTCGGGTTTCTGGCCATGTCTCCGTGCACTTCCAAGCGAACGACTATAACGAAGGGAGTGCAGTAGAAGACTTGGTCAAAACCCTCTATTTCGGCAACTTGCCTTGGTCTGTGACCAGCGACGACCTCACCCGGGCCGTTTCGCAGTACGCCGAGGTCATTGCCGCGCGTATCGCGACGGACCGCGAGACCGGTCGGTCCCGCGGATTCGGGTTCGTCGAGGTTCCTGGTGACAAGGCCCAGGAAGTCATCGACGCCCTGAACGGCGCGGACTGGGAAGGCCGCGAGCTTACGGTCAACGAAGCTCGCCCGCGCGAGAATCGCGCGCCGGCATCCCGCCGCTACTAGACCAGTAACCAATCGCGGACCCGGCTTATGCCGGGTCCGTTTGGCATTAAATCCTGCCCGGGCGCCGCACGAATCCCCATAGATGACCGCTTGGACGGACACACTGTTCACCATGAAACCTCTCATCGCAGCCCTCGCCGCCGGGGCCTTATTGATGTCGGCACCGCAGACGCAGAGAAAGCCCCTCGCCGGTCATGTCATCGTCGTCGATCCCGGCCACGGGGGGCGGGATTCCGGTGCGCGAGCGGGCGGCCTATTCGAGAGTGACATTGTTCTAGCGATCGGCAAGGTCGTGGCGGCCGCACTGCGCGAGGAGGGCGCAAAGGTCGTGATGACCCGGGAGGACCAGAACAACCTGAAGGCTACCGCACACGGAGGAAACCTGCAGCGCCAGAACCTCGCCGCCCGCGTCGCGCTCGCAGACCGCGTCAAGGCAGACCTCTTTCTCAGTGTGCACACCAACAAGTATCCGGAGTATCCCGCAGCCCACGGCGCGCAGGTCTTCCTGGGAGAATCGCCCACTCCCGACCAACAGCGCCTCGCGGAGAGCTTGATGCGGGAACTCGGACCGCTCACGAATAGTCAACGGATGATCGACGGCCGACGTCCACTCTACCTGATGCGCCATTTGAAGGTGACCGCCGTACTGATCGAGTTCGGTTTCATCTCGAACGACCGCGAGAGGCAGCTCTTGACCCAACCCAGCTACCAGCGCCAGTTGGCACAGGCGGTCGCGCGTGGCGTCGTGGCGTACTATAAGATCCCGGCGGTTACGGAACAAATGCCACCTTCGCCGGTGAAGAACGCCCATCGACGAACGCTGGAGCCCCTGCCCCATCGGATTGCCGCCAGGCGCCCTGCACACGAAAACCACATCTACCCCAGCGCTCGCGCGTAATAGCTCGTACGTAGCGAAGGTCGTTGCAGTACCAAAGCGACGTGTTCAAACGGGCCGGGCAACGGTGGCCCCCTGCCCGGTTTCGGATGGCATATCCGACACCATCGTCAGGTCGATCGCACGTAGACAACCGGGGGCCGGTCCGGCGGGTATATTGTGATTACCAAGTAAGTGGGGCTCCAGCCCCAAGAACCAGTGCCCCGGTGGAAGCGCCGGCGCGGTTTTGCTTCTGCCGCTTTCGCACGTAGTTCTGCGGCCCGGTTCACACCAGTCAGGGCCTTCCCGATGCCGCCGGCTCTGTTGGCCTACCACCCACAGCAGGTCCCAGCGGTCTCGTCCGGCCCGACAAGTCTCGTTGCGCACCTGCTGCTGAAACGCTATGCTGGGCATGATTTTGAGGGGAAGGGGAGGTCCAACCCATGCATCATCGGTTGGTCCACCCTGAAACCTCTCAGTTGATAACTCCGCCCTAAGCACCCTCGCAATGCTATGCGCTGATGTCCGCATACTGCGAGGGGATTATTATGCCTTTTTGGCGTATCTTATCCATCCCCGCATACGCACGCTACTGGACGGGCGACTTGGCGAGTGGCCTATTCGATCAACTCACCCAGGTTGCAATCCTGTGGTATTTGGCTAAGTACGGCCACTCTGCTTATGCATTGGGATGGTACGCTTTCTCGACTGCGGCTCCGGTAGTAGTTGGTGGACCCCTCATTGCCTTTCTGTTTAGATGGTTCAAAATTCGGACCGTCATGGTGTTCGACCTGGCGATCAGAACCCTTGGCTATGGTTTTCTCGCCGTCTCTCTCCTGGTCACACCAAATCACGTCGTTCACTGGTGGACGTTTGACTTTGTCGCGTGCTCCAATGCCGTAGTGTTCATGGCCACTTCGGCAGGCGGGCCGAATCTCTGGCCCCGTCTCGTGCCTAGTTCAGCGATAGGCCAAGCCATCCAAGCTGAGCAGATCGGGTGGAACGTAGGCACCTTGCTTGGCCCGCTCTCAGCCGGACTCCTGATCAACCTGATCGGGCTGCCAGCTATCGTGACACTGACGGCAGTCGTTTTCGGACTGACTGCGTTCAACTTGGCTACGGTACCCTTGAAGACCTCCGCCGCCGAGGAGTCCTCACCGCCACCTGCAATTGACCTTGCTGCGGTGTGGGCAAGGGTTCGAGGAGAACAGGCTCTGTGGCTGACGACGGTTGTCTTCTGGACCACAAATCTCGTCTCCGGTTTCCTTGCGGTGCTCTGGCCCCTTATCGTCCAAAGGTTCTGGCATGGGTCTGTCACGCTCTATGGAGCACTTCTGACGGTTGAGTCGGTCGGCGGGCTGGTCGGCAGCATGAGTCTCGCGGGGTGGACAGGAAGGGGTTCTCTACTGCGTCGGGTCCTCATCGGCGAACTCGCGGCGGGCCTTGCGATGCTGCTGCTGCTGCCCGGCCTCATGTCCCCAACCTGGAGCTTTGTCGCGTTGTTCGCCTCGTCCGCCATCGGTGTCTCCACTGCGACCTGGGTCTTGCGACTGCGCTTTGACCTAATTCGCGAGGCGGAACGTCCGCCGATGCTAGCCTACATCCGCACCGCACTCCACACTGCGGCCCCAATCGGGGGTCTACTCGCCGGTATTCTTTGGCGTCCCGCGTGGGCGCCGGTTCTGTTGGCAGCCAGTGTCGCCGTGACGACGTTTCCCAGCATGGTTGGACTCCTGGTCTCACGTCACAGTAGGCACCCTTCAGTAACGGCTTCACGCAATTAGGGCCGATCTGCGTTGTCCAGACCATGACTGTGCCACAACTCAGCGCCTAGTCCTTGGAACCAAACGCTACCCGGATTCGCTCGCAACGCTCGCGAACGCAACGTCTACCCCGCTGCTCGCCCCAGCACCTCGCTGCCGAGGTCGTTGCAGTCGATGACCGCCGCCGAGACGCCGAGGATCTGTGCGATCTCCTCGACCACCTTGTCCGGCTTCCGGGGCGAGGATCACGTAGTACCCATAGAGGGCCGCACCGTGTGTCGGGTCGGCCCGTCGATCGCCGCAACCCTAGTCCTGCGATGCGGTAGAAGTCTTCGCTCTACCGCATCGCCCGCGTCATGCCGCCGATGATCGCTCCATAGTCTTGGGCACTTCACCTCAGCGCGTCAGATCTCGCGCAATTGCCTCGTAGGCAGCTACTTCCTCTGACGATACCTGGGGGGCCAACTCCTGGATTCCCGATAGAACATCCTCGGTGGTCAAGGCGACCTCCACGTCGCTGTCGACAAAGGATGCCTTCAGTTTTGCAAGAGCCACCTTATTCGCGACATGCTGGATCTCTGCGCCAGTGTACCCGTCGGACGCCGACGCCAGGAGGGCGAAGTCGATGCTTTCCGCGCCAGGTTTCCCACGAAGGCGCTGCCTCCATTGAGCCAGACGGGAACCCTCGTCCGGCAGCGGGACGTAGATCAACCGGTCGAACCGGCCGGGACGAAGGAGCGCACTGTCGAGTCCATCGGGCCGGTTCGTAGCTGCGATCACGACCACCCCATTGAGAGCCTCTTTCCCGTCCATCAGGGTCAGGAGTTGTTGGACGATAGAGCCCTGCAGGTTGGTAGCAAAGCTGTCCCGGCTGCCTGCGATCGCGTCAATTTCGTCAAAGAACACTACCGCTGGACGATTCTCTCTGGCTGTCTCAAACAGGTGGCGCAGCCGCTCCTCGGCTGCCCCTGATCCTCCGCCGAGGAGTTCCGGTCCGTTCACCGTGTAGAAGCGTACCTGCGCTGTGTCCGAGACGACCTTCGCGAACATCGTCTTCCCACAGCCGGGAGGGCCATAGAGGAGTATTCCTTTGTGCGGCCGCACTCCCCACTCCTTGAAACGTTCAGGATAGAGCAGCGGTAGTTCCACGGATTCTTGCAATGCTGCCTTAACTCGCTCCATGCCGCCGATATCGTCCCAACCAAGGCGTTCGTGGGTGACTACATCCGCTCGTTCCGAGATCACACTGCGTCTACCGTACTTGTCGGAAAGCTTCTCGTAGCGATCCAGCATATGCAAACTGACGGTTGGCTTGGTGTGATGGAACAACGCCTCCAGTTTGTCTTGCGTCACGGGTGCGTTTCGATGCGCTGCTCCACGGTAGGCGTTGGTCACAACACCGAAAATGTCCGCGGCCGTGTATCGTTCGGTCATTTGCACGAGAGGCTCGATATCGATCGCTCCATCGTCCGCACGATCCCGCAAGGCCTGGGTGAAGATAGCCCGCCGTGCCTCGGCGTCGGGCGGGGGGACAAAGATCACCTGGTCGAATCGCCCTGGGCGCACGGCGGCCGGGTCAATTTGATCCGGATAGTTGGTCGCGGCCACCACGAATACGTCGCCACGGTCCATCAACCCATCCATTTCAGAAAGGAAGGTCGCCACGACACGTTGTGACACTTGCCCTCCTCCAGAGCCACCGTCCACTTGATCTCTTGGCGGCAGAAACGATTCCACCTCGTCGAAGAAGATGAGGCTCGGAGCGCGGTCCCTGGCTTGCTGAAACAGGCCCCGCAGCTTTGTCTCGGATTCTCCGACCCACTTGGAGAAAAACTCAGGCCCCGACGCGCTGAGGAACTCCATTTTGGTCTCCGACGCGAGAACCCGCGCGAAGAGAGTCTTTCCCGTGCCCGGAGGTCCGTAGAGCAGGACGCCACGTACCAAGGGCAGTCCTTGGCTCTCTAGCTTGCGGCGAATACTCTTGTCGGTATAGGGCTGAATCGCTTCCCGAAGTTCTTGCTTCACGTCATCGTAGCCAGCTATATCGTCCCAACCAGCCATGCGAAGTCTCCTCGACTCCGTCATTGGCTCAACGTCAGGCTCGTTGCCCTTGCGGCGGACAACGGCTGAAGGGACGAGCCGACCCACTACCAACGTCCCAGCAGCGCCTAATAGGGTTGGCGGCAGGAGAGCGAAAGCCACGGCCTCGCCTGGGTGAAAGCCGTCTGCTACCAGCACCCACGCTACCAGTGCTCCGACGCTCGTTAGACCTATGGCAAGCACATCATCGCGCAGCCTCCGGCTCTTACGCAAAGCGTCAGCTGTTCGTGTCACCAAGGGTACGATGATAAGCACGGAAACCACCGTGACAGCATACGGCCGTATACCTGCAGCCATGTGGATCAAGGAAGACCAGTCAGGCTGCTGCAGCTTCAATGCCGCCCAGGACAAAAACGGCAGTGTGAATGGCGCAGCAACTACTAACGGATAGTGTGGCGGAAATACGCCTATAATGTGCACGCCCTCAAGCCAGTCGACAAAGAGCCCGAATACGGCACCGAAAGCAGCTGGCGCAACCCCACCCGTTCCGTAAACCAGTCCCATGAGGAGCGCAGGAAAGAAGAACCACCAGTGCTGGAACGCAATTGGGGCCGCAAGAATCATCGCTAGTTTCAGTGGCGTATCCGAGATCCCAGGGATCAAGAGCCCAAGTATCAACAGGGCTGTGAATATAATGGCAAGCGATCCGGACGTGTACAAAAGACTAGCTGCAAATCCGATCAATACTCCGAACAGAACCATGCGTGGCTGCCATAATGTTGCGAGGGCAGCGAGCAGCGACCACAGGACCATTACTTGCGAGTTAACAATAGGCCAGAGGCTCAGCAGAACGTGTGAAAGGAAGTATATTACGATAGCAAGTGCACCGCGTCTTTGCCAGTCACCGTGACGCGCGTACCAGTCGACAACATTCTCAAATTCACTTTTCATTTTGACTGCCACGTTGTCGTACCTCCAGATACCCATGATAATGGGCTCCGTTTCGACATCTGGGAACTCATACCTGTATTGGCGTGAGATTCGCGGGCCTGAGGGGTGCCGGGGGGCAAAAGAGCAGGCCTAGAATTTTATCAGCGGCGCCGTAAAACCTGCGCTCGACCGTCAGTACCGGCCCAACGGCCAATTCGAGGCATACGAAGACGCCTCGACACCCTCACCTGCTCACCCCGATGCCCTGACGCCGAAGCCGACCTGCGGCTCCGGCTTAGCTACAGTTCAGCACGAGGGCCGCCGCGTCGTGCGACGCGACCTTCGAACCTTCGTGGCTAACCTACGCCCTTCACGGCCCGAATACCGGGCAATCTCCGCCCACGCGACACCCTAACCCGCAGCCACCTTCGAAGGACGGGTTTAAATCTCTAGGTTTCCTACACGGCGGCACACCGCCATACAGTCCACGACAACAGGCTGGGCGTGCCCCATGCTGTCTTGACGCACGCCCAGATTAATTTGCATATCTACTGCCCCTGGAGCCGCAACACACCCATCGGTGTCCGCTGATGCCCCTGCCCCATCGGGTTGCCCCGCAGCGCCCGCCGCACGAACCCGACGTCCACCCCGCTGCTCGCCCCGAGCACCTCGCTCCCGAGGTCGTTGCAGTCCACCACGGCTGCCGACACTCCGAGGATCTGGGCGATCTCCTCCGCCACCTTGTCCGGCTCCTCCGGAGCGAGGATCACGTAGTATCCATAGGGCCGCACCGTGTGGCGGTTCGGTCCGTCGATCGCGGCAACCCTGCGTCCCGCGATGCGGTAGAAGTCTCCGCTCCGCCCGATCGCCCGCGTCATGCCGCCGATGATCGCGGCAAAGACAATGCGGGCCGGTCCCGCCTCTCTCATAGCCATTTCCATTACAACGGGCTGGCGCACGCCCAACCCATGCGGCGTCTTGCGCACGAAGCGCGACAGGAAGTTCGCGAGTGGCCGCGGCGTGATCTGCCACATGCCGACCACTCTTCCCTGGGTGATCGAGACCACCTTCTCCGAGATGAACGCGATGTCGCCTGGCCGCACGCGCGTCTTCAGGTGGGCCTCCAGGATCGGTCGCAGATCCTGCCCGGGTCGCACCAAGGGCACCCTGGCCAGCAGCCGTTCCACCTTGACCTGCCCGATCGGCAGCGTGCCCCCACTGATCCAGGTCTGCGCCGCATCCTCCGGCAAACTGCTCACCTCCGCTTGTTCCGACCGTACGGTATGGGTCGGCGCCGCGAGTGGTGCACGGAGCAAGGGTCGGAGATGCTATCTGGCGTCGGCCACTTTCCACTGGGAGGCATGCTCGTGTTCTTGTTCGTCATCGTGTTTCGCGCGATCGCCGCGCTGACCCAGGGCGCCGTTCCGCAGACCACACCACCGCCGGTAATCAGCCGGGTGCCGGTCCAGGACAAACGGATTGCGTTTACCTTCGACGACGGGCCGAACGTCCGCTTCACGCCACAGTTTATTGCACTGCTCAAAAGCTACGACGCCCACGCCACCTTCTTCTTGATCGGCTACGAGGCGCAGCAGAACCCGCAGATCATTCGCCAGCTCAATGCGGCGGGAATGGAGATCGCTAACCACGGCATGCGACACCGCTACCTGCGCTCCGACAACCCGGAGCTCGCGACGCAGGAGGTGCGCGAGGGCGAGCGGGCAATTCTAAGCGCTGGCGTGTCGCGGCCATCTCTCTACCGACTTCCCGGCGGCATTAGCGGTCCCAGAACGCGCAGTGCGGTCGGGGCGCTCGGGTATCGCATCATCGGCTGGTCGATTGACCCGCGCGACTCCATCCGCGGCACGTCTTCCACACAGATTACGCAAACAGTTTTGCGCCATGCGGCTCCAGGAACCATCGTGCTGATGCACGATGGGCCCGCGACAGGCCGGGAACCGACCCTTGCCGCGCTGCGGCACATCATTCCTGCACTCGAGGCGAAAGGCTACAAGATCTGCAGTGTCGGAGAACTCCTCAGGACGGCGCGTGCCGCATCCTAGCGCGCCACCTTGCGCGCTCCCCGACCGAGGATATAGGGGAGGAACTCGAAGAGCACCGCACGGATCATCAACCAACCGGACGCCTCCTTTTGCCCATGCCGCAGCGCGAACTGCAGATCCTCTTGGCGGCGCAGGCGCCAAAACGCATAGGCGAACCGGATGTCGTGCCAGGCAATGAGGCGACGCATCTCAGCGGCGGGAACCGGGCCGTCAGGTGGGCCGAGCGTCTTCAGCATGCGGTGCATGGCGTCGTATACGCGTCGCGAGTTCTTGCTGTAGCTAGCCTGTTCATCGGTGTAGACCACGAGCGGAAGGTCTAGGTGCAGGTCGTCCGTGTGCTGCGCGACGCGCATCCAGAAATCCCAGTCCTCCGTCCCGTCGATCTCTGGGCGGAATCCCTGCACCAGGTCGTAGAGGTCCTTGCGGACGAGTGCGGTCGACGTTTGAAAGCGGTTGAGGCGCAGGATGTCCTGCCAAGCGAAACGGTGCGTCGGCATTGACAGCGCATCAAATGTCTGTGGCGCCTGCGACACATCCCGTACCCAACTGGTCGAGCACATCCCGACATCCGGTGCATCCCGCAGAGCAAGCGACTGCAAGCGCAGCTTCTGCGGCAGCCACAGGTCGTCTGCATCGAGGAAAGCTAGCCAATTCCCCTGCGCAAGATTCGCCGCTGCATTGCGCGCAGCACTCGGCCCCGCATTCTTCTGCCTCAGCAGCCGCACCGCGGGGAATTCGCGCGCAACTTGGTCCGCCGTACCGTCCTCGGAGCCGTCGTCGACGACGATCACCTCGAGCGGTGCGAGTTCCTGGTTGAACGCGCTCTTCAGCGCAGCCGAGATGGTCTTCGACGCATTGTAGGCAGGAACGAGAACACTGATGCGCAAGTCTATCGCTCGCGGCAAGGAGGCACCCCTTTTCGAGTACTTGCCACAGGAGGTAGGGGACACACACGCCAAGAAGTCCTTGTCGAAGGGAGGGCGAGCCATGGCGGATCCCGCCGTCTCCGCGGCCCTCTTGGGCCTTGGGCTTGCCATCATGCTAGGCGTGGCGCTCGGAGAGCTTGCCAATCTTCTCCGCCTGCCCGACATCGTCCTCTTCCTTCTGCTGGGCATTGTCCTCGGACCAGGCGTCGGTCTCCTTGTGCCGCATGCTTTTCCGGTGTTGACCCAAGTGATCGTGCTGTTCGGCGCAGCGTATCTGCTGTTCGAGGGGGGTCGAAGCCTGAACGGCGACGACCTTCGCAGCGCTGCGGCCGGGGTGTTCTGGCTCGCAACCGTCGGTGTCCTCCTGACGGGTGGGATCGTGGCCGTTGCCGGACACTACCTGCTCGGCGTGTCCTGGCCAATCTCGTTGCTGCTCGGCGCGGTCGTGGCTCCTACCGATCCCGCGGTCATCGCGCCGCTCTTCGCGGCGTTGCCGATCCGGCGCCGTCTCGCTGCACTGGCACTCGCCGAGTCCGCGGCGAACGACGCCACCGCCGCATCGCTAGCCGCGGTCGCCTCAGGAGTCGTCAGAAGCCGCCGGCTCGACCTGCTCGCGGCAGGTGGAACACTGCTCTGGCAGTTCCTCGTCGGAGCCGCCGTCGGCGTCGTACTCGGTGCCGTCAGCCACATCGCGGAGCGGAGGCTGGGCCAAAGGGCGCATACGGTCCGGCCCCTCGTCGCACTCGTCGCGGTGCTCCTCTCCTACGGGCTGGCTTCGGCACTCGGGGCGAGCGGCTTCCTCTCCGCATTCGTTGCCGGCCTGCTCACCGGTCGCGCGCACCGCCGTGCAGGCCGCGCGGACCCGGTGGCGCTGAACTTTTACGAGTACCATGCCGGAACTACCGGACGGGCCGTGCGCATCCTCGTCTTCACCCTGCTCGGCGCGAGTCTCTCCCTGCATGTCGTACTGCCCCTGTGGCTGCCCGCATTCGGTGTTGTCCTCGTCCTGATCCTCGTCGCCAGGCCCCTGACGGTCCAGCTCCTGCGTCTGGATCGCCGTGCACGCTGGACGGGAAAGGAAATCCTGTTCACATCCTGGGTACGCGAAACAGGCGTTGTTCCTGCAGCCCTCGCAGCGCTGCTTCTCGCTTCAGGTACACCCGGCGCACCCCAGATCGCAGCTACGGTGACGGTCGCACTGCTTGTCACGGTCATCTTGCAAGTGCCGACGACGCGCGCACTGGCGGCACGGCTTGGGCTGCTCTCGCAGGAGTAGAACCGATGGGCCGCCGAAACCGTCGCTCCAAAAACCGTGTTCGGTGCCTCTCAGCCCCTGGGCGGCTCGCATCCCGTCTTCGCCTCGTCGAAGAGGTGCAGTGCCGGCTGCGCCATGTGGGATGATCCCTCAATGCGCAGCTGGGACGGACGATTATCGCACCTTTCCTGCCATACGAGGACGGAGCCTACGAGGAAGAACACGCTCGCCCAGGCGAACAGGGTCCTGTGAACGGCGGCGAGACGACCGGTATGGTAATGTAAAGTGGGCTTTCATTTTCGAAGGGCCTGCGGGCCCCGAAAGCGAGGCTGTACATGTTCCGTCTTATGCCTGATCTAAGCGATGACCTCCTGCTCCGCCTCTACCACAAGGGCGCCCACGTCGGCTGGACTTCCGACGACATCGACTGGCAGGCGCCCGTAGAGCTTTCCGACCGGGAGAGTGAAGCGCTGGCGCGTGTCCTGAGCCCTGTTTACCTCGGGGAGCAGTCCGCCATGCTGGGCGCGGCGAACGTCTTGCCGCAGCTCGCATTAGCCGGCGAAGCGACCGGCCAGCTCTACCTATCCACCTTTCTCCTCGACGAGGCGCGGCACTTCGAGGTTCTGACGCGTCTGTACCACCGACTGCAGCACGATCCCATCGCGATCCGCAAGCTCCCTGCAATGCTCCGGTACCACCACCGGCTGCGCCAAGGCGATCGGGTCGACTGGGTCTTCGGCATCCTCGTGTCCGACCTCTTCGCCAAGCAGTTCTACCAGCTCTTCTCGAAGACGCGGCAGGACGCCCTGTTCGGCGACATGTCTCAGCGCATCCTGATCGACGAGTCACGTCATCAGGCATTCTGCGATGAGTATCTCTCGCGTGCGCTGCCGAAGCTTTCACCTCAGCGCCGCACGGCGCTGAGGGATATGCGCGACGAGCTTTTGCGGATCATGCAGGAAATGCAAGATGCGCTGGGAGCGGACGCCGAAGTGCTCGGCTTCTCGGGAGACGACATGCTGGCACGAGTGGCGCACGACATCGAGATGCACTCTCGTCGGATCGGCCTCGACGGTGGGCCAGATGGAGGCGGGTCCGGCACTGATCCGTCCCGTGACCCGGATCCCGTAGACCTTGCCGCCCGGCGCGCGCAAAGGGAGAAGAGCCAGAGTGAACCCCTGCAGTCCGCGAAAGACGACTGCGACGGCTGCGGCACCTGCGCCCTCGCTGCGATCTGCGAAAGCCGCATCGTCCGGCGTGCAGTCGGGCGCTGACACATCGCCGCTTTAGGATTGCCTCCAAGCACTGATCCTCTCGATCCGGACCCATGCCCGACGCTCTAAAGTGAAAGATCCGGGCCTGCCCAGCCCGGATCTCTTCTTTTCGGTGCTCGTTCAGATGCCCATGCCAAGATCGCGCGGGCCGAATGCGCCAGGCAGGATCTCTCCCATCGTGGTGCGAGAGGATCGTCCATTGCGACCGACAAGCCATACGGCGGCATCCGCCGGCAAAAACTCCGACAAAACCTGGCGGCAGGCGCCGCAAGGGGGTACAGGGCGGTCTGTATCGGCGACCACCAGCACTTCGCGCAGTTCGCGCGCGCCCTGGGCAACGGCGGTAAAGACTGCCGCCCGCTCAGCGCAGCAGGAAAGGCCGTAGGATGCGTTTTCGACGTTCGCAGCGGATACGACGCTGCCGTCCGCCAGTCGCACCGCCGCGCCGACGTGAAAGCGAGAATACGGAGCGTACGCTCTGGACTGTGCGGCCCGTGCCGCTTCCAGGAGATCCTCCGGCGGGTGCAGTTCTGTCAAGGCGTGGGTCCCTCCATGCGCCGCAGGATGCGAGACCGAGCGGGCGGCACGGTCTCGGCAAGCACTACCGCATCCGAGAGCCGCTGCTGCGCTGCGTCGAGCTGCTCCTCCGATCCTGCGAACAGGCGAAGCACCGGCTCGCCGTTCGCGACCGGCTCCCCCACGCCGCGCAGGATTTCGATGCCGGCACCGAGATCGATCGCATCCTCCTTGCGCAGGCGGCCAGCACCGAGAAGGCGCGCCGCATCACCGAGGGTGCGTGCAGCGAGGCGGGCCACATACCCGGCGCCGTGCGCTGTGATCTCGCGGCTGTGCGGCGCGCGAGGCAAGAGCGAGGGGTCGTCGACGACACGAGGGTCTCCCCCCTGCGTCGTCACCCAGCGGCGGAACCGCTCGTACGCCTCCCCCCGGCGCAGCGCGTCGGCCGCCTTACCCCTGGCCGTCTCCCAGTCATCGCCGCGCACCGCGCAAAGTGCCTCCGCAGCGAGTGCGACTGCCACTTCCGCGAGGTCCTCCGGCCCCTCGCCGCGCAGGCAGCGAATCGCCTCCGCAACCTCGAGCGCGTTGCCGATGTTGCGCCCGAGCGGCGCATCCATCGACGTGAGTACGGCCCGCGTGGCACGGCCGAAGGACTGCCCCAGCGCGATCGCCAGCGATGCGAACTCCTCCGCCTGGCGCAAGTCTGTGAAGAAGGCTCCATCCCCCACCTTCACGTCAAGCACAATGAGGCGCGAGGAAACTGCAAGTTTCTTGCTCATGATCGAGGAGGCGATCAGCGGAAGCGACTGGACGGTACCCGTCACGTCGCGCAGGGCGTAGAGCTTCTGGTCCGCAGGGACGATCTCCTTGCTCTGGGCGGCGATGGCAAGCCCGAAGCGCCCGACGATCGCCGCGAACTCTTGCGGCGCAAGATCCGTGCGCAGTCCGGGGATCGACTCGAGCTTATCCAACGTGCCGCCCGTATGGCCGAGGCCGCGACCGGAGAGCTTGGGCACCGAGAAGCCGAGTGCAACCAGCAGCGGAGCCGCGACGAGGCTAGTCTTGTCCCCGACGCCGCCCGTCGAGTGCTTATCGACGAGGGGCCGCATCGACTGCACGTCGACGAGCCTGCCCGAATGCAGCATCGCGTCGGTGAGGGCTGCGGTCTCCACGAAATTGAGGCCCTGGATCGTTACGGCCATCAGGAAGGCCGACATCTGGTAGTCCGGCACTGTGCCGTCGACGTATCCTTCGACGAGGCCCGCGATTTCGTCCCGCGAGAGCACTCCCCCGTCGCGCTTGCGCTCGATGAGGGACACAGCGTTCAGCATCAGCGCGCCTCCTCATAGCGCACCAGCACCTGGCGGGTTGCGCTCATGCCAAGGCGGCTCGCACCGGCCTCGAGCATCGCAAGTGCATCCTCAAGGCTGCGGATGCCGCCGGACGCCTTGACACCGCTGAGCCCCCCCACCGCAGTGCGCAGCAGTGCGACGTCGCGCACGGTGGCGCCTCCGGCGCCGAATCCGGTCGAGGTCTTGACGTAGTCCGCGCCGGCCCAGGCAGCGAGCAGCGCCCCCTGAACCTTCTCCTGATCGGTCAGCGCGGCGGTTTCCAGGATGACCTTGAGCAGTGCGTCCTGCGCCGCAGCCCGTACGCCTTGGATCTCCTCATATACGGCCAGGAACTCGCCCTCGCGCAGTGCACCGATCGAGAGGACCATGTCGATTTCCTGCGCTCCCTGTGCAGTCGCCTGCGCGGCCGAGAACGCTTTCTGCTCAGGTGTCTCGTTGCCGTGGGGGAAGCCGACGACCACGCATAGCCTAACGCCGCTTCCCCGGAGAATTGCCCCGGCCCTCTTCGCAAAGCGCGGCGCCAGGCACGCCGCAGCGCACCGCATTGCGATCGCCTCAAGACAGGTCTCCTCAGCGTCGCGCCATGTCGCCTCCGGCTTGAGGAGCGTGTGATCGATCAGTGCACCCAGTTCCTCCGCACAGCTCGGCCTACGCGGCGCAGGGGGCGGGACGGGTGTCTTCGCAATCTCGGGAAAGCGGGCCGAAAGGCGGCTCCGCTCCGCGTCCACTAGCTCTTGCGTGTCGACTCCTCCCTTGCCGGCTCCTTCAATGCCGAGAGTGCTGCCTGCGCCGCTTCGCGGCCCTGACGGATGACATCCGGGATGCCCACCCCGTCATAGGCAGAGCCGCACAACTGGATGCGCGGGTGTTTCGCCAGACCCGCACGGGCTCGGGCGATGCGTGCAAGGTGCCCGACGGTGTACTGCGGCATCGCGTCGGGCCAGCGGAAGACCCGCGCAAGGCGCGGCTGCGCCGTGACCCCAAGCACCCTGCGCAGGTCCTCGCGCACCGCAGCAAGCAGTTCTTCATCTCCTTGCTGCAGCGGACTCTCGTTCGCCCGCCCGACATAGCAGCGCAGGAGAACGCCGCCTTCGCTTTCGTGCGGCCACTTGTTGACGACGTAGGTACAGGCAGTGATCTGCAGCCCAGCACCGCGCGGCACGAGAAACCCGGAACCGCGCAGCGGGGCGGAAAAGTCTTCGGCCGCGAATGCCAGCGAAGCCACGGCCAGCGAGGCGTACGGGATCGAGAACAGCTCAAGCGCCGTTTGCGGCGCGATCTCCTGCACAGCGAGCGCTGTCTTCGGCGCAGGCAGCGCGAGGATGACCGCGTCCGCGGCGATCTCCTCACCGTCCACGAGCGTCAGAAGGTAGCCGTCATTTGCGGCATGGACCGCCGCTACCTGACTCTCTTGCCGCAGCCAGGCTGCGGGCAGCGCTGCGCAAAGCGCCTCCGGCAGCCGGCCGAGGCCGCCTCGCAGCGTCATGAACATCGGTTCCCGCGGCGTCTTGACCGGTGGGGCAGTCCGGCGCATGCGCCGCGCTCCCTTCAGAAGCGAGCCGTCCCGGCGCTCCAGTTCCAGCAGCTGGGGGAATGTCGCCTCGGTGCTCATCGCTGCGACATCGCCCGCGTAGATGCCGGAAAGCAAAGGCTCGACAAGCCGCTCCAATACCTGACGCCCGACGCGGCGTGCCACGAACGGACCGAGGGGACGGTCCCCCTCCGCCCCTTCCGGGCCGATCAGCAGATCGCCGATCGCCCGCGCCTTCCCTCCAAAGGACAGCAGTCCGCTGCGCAAAAATGGCCAGATTTCCGTCGGCAGACCCAGCATCAAGCCGGGAGGAATCGCGTGCAGCCTGCCGCCGCTGTAGATGGCACTCCCCTGTCCGTTGGCCGAGATCGGCACCAGTTCATCGCCGATCCCGATCTCGCGGCACAACTGGACAGCCGCAGGCTTGCGAACGAGGAAGGAGTCCGGGCCCTCCTCCAGGAGAAACCCGGACACGCGCTCGGTCCTCAGCTTGCCGCCGAAGTTCCGCGACGCCTCCAGGACGACCGCCTCGGCCGACCCTTGCCGCTGGATCTCCCAGGCTGCCGAGAGGCCGGCCATGCCCCCTCCCACGATCGCAATGCGGCTCATGGCTGCTGAAGGCGCCTGCGCACCACGCCCGCGAGCGCATGCGTGAAGGCGGGGTCCGCGTTCGGCGACTCGGTGCGGTGGAGCACAAGATCCAGATCCTTCGCCAGTGCCTGCGCCTCGATGTCGACGTCGTAGAGCACCTCGAGATGGTCCGCGACGAATCCTACGGGACACAGCAGGACATGGCCATGACCGTCGCGGCGCAGTTCCTTGATCACCTCGCGGATGTCCGGTCCCAGCCATTCGTCGTCGGTGCGGCCGGCACTCTGCCAACCGAACAGCCAGTGGCGCAGCCCGAGGCGGCGCGCGATCAGGTCGCCTGTTTCGTGCAACTGGTCCGCATACGGGTCCCCCTCGCGCAGGATGCGTGCGGGCAAGCTGTGCGCCGAGAACACCACGCGTACGTCGTCGCGGACCTCCTTGGGGAACTCTTGCAGCGCTTTCTCGACCCGCTGCGCGGCGAAGTCCAGGAAGTCCTCCTCAGCGTGCCAGTGGTCGATGAAGTGGAACTCCGGCTTCTTGTCCGCGTTGTGGCTGCGGACGCGCTCGAAGTAGCTCCCGACGCTCATCTTCGAGTAGTGGGGCGCAAGCACCAGCGCTGCGGCACGTTCGATGCCGTCCTCACGCATCTCATCGACCGCGTCCTCGATGAAGGGTGCGGTGTGCTTCATGCCGAGGTATACCTTGTACCGGCCCTCCCCGTCCTCGCGCAGCGCATCTTCGATGCCCTTCGCCTGCGCGCGGGTGATCTCGTGCAGCGGCGAATGGCCACCGATCGCGCGGTACCGGCCCTCAAGCTCTTCCAGCAATTCTCTGCTGGGCGGCCTGCCACCCCTGATGTGGGTGTAGTAGGCGGGCACCTCCTCCATGTTCTTCGGTGTGCCATATGCCATGACCAGGACGCCATGGGGCTTCTCCATCCGAAAACCTCCCTACATCTCCGCAGGCGATGCGTGGACGAGATCCACGACGCGCCGCAGGATATCCGGCGGGGTCGTGGGCAATACGCCGTGCCCGAGATTGAAGATGTGTCCGGGCCGAGCGTTCGCTGCCGCGAGCACCCTGCGCGTACCGCGCTCCACCTCGGGCCAAGGCCCCAAGAGCAGCGCCGGATCTAGGTTGCCCTGGATGGCATGGCGGGTTCCTACCACGCGCCAAGCTTCCGCAAGATCGACTCGCCAATCGACGCCGAGGGCATCGGCGCCGGCCTCGGCCATCAGCGGCAGCAGCCCCGCGGTCTCGACGCCGAAGTAGATCGTCGGCACAGAAAGAGATCGCAGGCGGGCGAACAGTCCCTGCATCACAGGCAGGACATGGGTGCGGTAATCGTACGGCGTCAGACTGCCGATCCAGCTGTCGAAGATCTGCAGCGCCGCAGCCCCGGCGCGTACCTGCGCCTCGAGGTGCGCGAACGTGATCTCCGCGAGGCGTTCGAGCAGGCGCCGAAAGGTTGCCGGGTCTTCCCACATCAAGCCCTTGACCTTCAGATACTGGCGCGACGGCCCACCCTCCACGAGGTAGCTCGCAAGGGTGAACGGCCCGCCACCAAAGCCGATCAGGGGCAGTCCATTAAGTTCGGAAACAATCTGCCCCACAGCCGCCGACACGTAGGGCTCGTCTTCCTCCGGGACGAGTGGGCGCAGGCGCTCGATGTCTTGCGCAGAGGTAAAGGGCCGCTCGATGACGGGCCCGACATTCTCCTCGATGCGCAGGTGGACGCCGACGGCAAGCAGCGGCACGGTGATGTCGGAGAAGAGGATCGCGGCATCGACACCGAGTTGGTGCACAGGAAGGAGCGTCACCTCGGTGCAGATATCCGGCAAAGCGCAGATCTCCAGCAGCGAGCGGCGTTCGCGGATCTTCCGATATTCCGGCTGATAGCGACCCGCCTGGCGCATGAACCAGACCGGCGTGCCGCCCGCCGGCTGGCGCCGGCAAGCCGCGAGGAAGTCAGGGGACATGTAGTTCCTCCAGCGGCCCAAAGTTCCCCTGCATTATAGCAGAGGCCCGCGCGGGAACAGGTTAGTGTTCGGCGCCTGCCGTCAGGCAGATCGGTCCGTCCTCGGTAATCGCCACGGTGTTTTCGTAATGTGCGGCGAGGTTGCCATCTCCTGTCGTGGCGGTCCAGCCGTCCTCCATGATCTCGACGCGAGGCTCGTGCACCGTGACCATCGGCTCGATCGCGAGCGTCAACCCCACGCGTAGGGGCGCTCCACGGCCTGCCTCCCCGACATTCGGCACGTCCGGCTCTTCATGGAACGAGCGGCCGATGCCGTGCCCGATGAACTCCCGCACGGCAAAGAGCTTCTGCGCCACAAGGTGCGTCTCGATGGCGTGCGCGATGTCCCCGATCCGGTTCCCTGCGTGGGCCTCGGCAAATCCCTTCGCGAAGGCCTCCCGCGTCTCTTCGATCAGGTGCATGGCCTCCTTTGAGACGGTACCGACCGGATAGGTCCGGGCCATGTCGACATAGTAGCCGTCATAAATGATGGCAAAGTCGATCGAGACGACATCACCGTCCACGAAGCGCCGGTCGTCGGGTATGCCGTGCACCACGACCTCGTTCGGCGAGACGCAGATGCTGGCCGGGTAGCTGCGGTAGCCAAGCTGGGCCGGCAGCGCCCTGCGCGCGCGAATACCGCGCCGCGCGAGCGTGTCGAGTTGCTGCGGCGTAATCCCCGCGCGGATCTCCCGGTGGACGTCCTCCATGACGGTGGCCAGGATACGGCCTCCCTCGCCCATGCGTTTGATCTCTTGCGGCCTCTTGAGGTAGATCAAGGCTTTCCCTTCCCCGTGCGGTCCAATTGGCCCCTGCGTTCGAGTAGTTCCCCGTCTGCGCAGTGATTCCTCGCGGCCGCACACCACATTGACCCTTACGTTAACGTAAGGTACGGTGACGGCAGGAGAGCAGTGTACCGGAGGAGGTGATCTGCGTAGAAAACGGCGGGCGCGTCTACTCCATCACCCAGCTTTGCCAAGAGTTCGACGTCACGGCTCGCACCATCCGCCACTACGAAAGCTGCGGCCTCGTAGAGCCGGCCCGACAAGGCCAGCGTCGCGTGTTCAGCGAGCGCGACCGCGTCCGTCTGCGGCTCGTGCTGCGCGGGCGTTCGCTCGGCTTCAACCTCTCCGAGATCGCCGAGATGATCGACCTCTACGACCTGGACCCCTCCGAGGTTGCACAGCTCGAGCGCACCCTCGCCTACGGCCGCCAGAAGATCAGCCAGCTGGAGAGCAAGCGTGCCGCGATCTCGGAGGCGATCGAGGAGCTCCGCGCTTGGGAGCGCAAATTGGGCGTGCAGTTGCAGCGTAGGCTCAGGCAGCAGTCCGAGGAAGGGAAGCGGTAGAGTGGGCGTGCACGACGAGCGGCCGGAGGGCCGCGGGCAAAACTTCTTTGCGATCGATCCGAACCTTCAGGCACATTTGCGGCGCACCCTGGGCGATGGGGACTACGCAAGGGCGCTTCCGCTCTTAGAGCGCATGGGCGCGCTCTCCGGCGATGCGATCGATCGCCAGGCGGAGTATACGGACCGCGTGGCGCGGCCGGTGCTCGAGACATACGACCGGCAGGGCAATGTCGTCAATCACGTGCGTTACAACCCACTCTATGAGGAGTCCGTTCGCCAGGTCTATGGCCTTGGGACGATCGGCTGCAACTACGGACCAAGCGCTCTGCCGTACAGCGCCCACTTTGGCCTGTTGTACCTTCTCAGCGAGTCGGACCCAGGGCTTGCCTGTCCCGTGACCTTGACCGCCTCCGCCGCCTTCGTGATTGCTCGCCATGGCAGTGAAGAGCAGCGTCGACGCTACCTTCCCCAGCTCGCGGTGCGCGAGGAGGGCCCCTTCGCCGACGGAGCCACCTGGGTCACGGAGAAGCAGGGCGGCTCGGATGCCGGCGCCGCAACGACGCAGGCGGTGCCGATCGCCGACGCGGACCGTGCAGCCGCCCTCGCGCGCTACGGGCTGAACCCGGATGCCCAGCTTGCTTCCCTGCGTGGCGAGAAGTGGTTCGCGAGCAACGCCGACGCGGACTTCAGTCTCGTGACGGCGCGCCCGCCCGGGGCCGAAGCCGGAACGCGCGGCCTGGCCCTTTACCTCCTGCCGCGGCTCCTGGGCGACGGAGCGGTGAATGCCTACCGCATTCGCAGGCTGAAAGACAAGCTGGGAACAACCGGCCTCGCCACCGGCGAGATCGATCTCGACGGGGCGCTTGCCGAACTGGTGACCCCATCGCCGGATGGCTTCAAGCACATGCTCGAGGCACTCGAATTCTCACGCATCGCCAACGCGATCGCATCAGCCGGCATCCACCGGCGCGTCTTCCTCGAGGCCCAGCTGTATGCGGCCCAGCGCTCTGCGTTCGGGCAGTCCCTCGACCGATTCCCGATGGTCCAGGAAACCATCGTGACTATGCTCGCAGAGCTCGAAGCGGCCACAGCGCTCGCCTTCTGCGCCGCTCAGGCCTTGGACGACTACATCAAGGATCCGACGCCGGAGAGGCACGGCTGGCACCGTCTGACAACCGCCCTGGCAAAGTACCGCACCGGGGAAGTCGCGGTGCGAAACGCGAGCCGTGCCATCGAGGTTCTGGGCGGCAACGGCTACGTCGAGGAGTACGTCACCGCTCGCATGTTCCGCGAGGCCCAAGTGCTGCCGGTCTGGGAAGGCCCTGCGAATATACAGGCTCTCGAGGTCCTGCGAACCTTCGCACCCCGCTGGCACGCCGACGAAACGCTGTCCAAACGGATCAAGGAGACCATCGATCGAGCCGAAGCGATGCCTGCGGCACGGGACCTCGGCCGCATGCTGCGCACGCAGTGGCAGATGGCAGAGCAAGCGATCGGCTGGCTGCGCATCCACCCAGAGAGCCAGGAGCAGCACGCGCGGCGCCTCAGCGACTGGCTCGCCGAGATCCTCGAGTTCGCCCTGCTGCTCGACGAGGCGGTGTTGGAACTGCCAACCAGCAGTCGCAAGCTGGTGCTCAGCTGGTGGCTGGCGCGGCTTCACCTCGCCCCGGCACCGCTGCATGGCCTCGGGGAGGATGTCAGCTGGCTCGGCGCCGCCTACTCCGCGCTCGTCACCTACCTGCCGCTCGACGCTGTCGCACTCCCCGCGACCCGTGTGGAGGTGCCACTGAGATGACGACTGTGCCGCAGCTTCTGGACCGAGCCGCCACAAACTTTCCGGAGCATCCCGCCATCCTGTCGCCAGCAGAGAACCGAACCCTGAGCTACGCGGGGCTGCAGGCAGCCGCGCTCTCTGCAGCCGGTGTGCTGGGGCGCCTGGGCGTTCATCCTGGAGATCGCGTCGCGCTGCTGGTCGGAAACACGATCGACTTTCCGATCGCCTTTCTCGGCATCCTTCGCCTGGGCGCCGTCGCGGTGCCGCTCAATCCCCGTCTGACCCAGGCGGAGATCGCTGCGCTGCTGGACCACGCAGAAGTGAAGGCCGTCGTCGCACAAAAGCCCTTCCGTGATCTCGTCCCAGCAGAACGGCAGGCGGTGCTCCTCGATCCACAGGAGCTGATTGGGCAGCCCGCAGAGCCTCTCCCCTACCCGAAGGCAGAGGACGATGCGGAGGTGCTCTACACCTCAGGCACCACGGGCAGCCCAAAGGGGGCGCTCCTCACCAACGCTGCAGCCTGCGAGACAGCAGCGATGGCTGCCTACGAATTCGGCATGCGCCCCTTAGAGCGCGTGCTGATCGCCATGCCTCTGACGCACTCCGCGCCCCTGAATCTCTTCCTGGTCGGCGCAATCGCCACCGGAAGCTGCATCGTCCTCGACAGCTTCAATCCACGGGAACCTGCGGCGCTGCTCCAGACGATCCAGGCGCATAAGGCCAAGTACCTCTTTGCTGCACCAGTCGCCTACCTGCTTGCCCTGCGCGCCGGTCCCGAGCGATACGACCTTTCCAGCATGCGCCGCTTCATCTACGGCGGCGCCCCAATGGCAAAGGAACAGGTCGAGGCAGTGCGAAAGGCTTTTGGTGGCGAGTGGATGGGCGTCTACGGACTGACCGAGTCGGGTCCCAACGGGATAGCCTTGCAGGACCGCGACCACCCCGATCACGCCGGCTCCCTCGGCTGGCATCCGACGATCAACGCCGAAGTGCGCCTCGTCGACGAATATGGCGCAGACGTACAGCGCAATGCCCCCGGTGAACTGATCATGCGCACCCCAAGCGCGATGCGCGGCTACCTGAAGAACGCCGAGGCAACGGCGCAGGTGCTGCAGGACGGCTGGATCCACACGGGCGATATGGCCTTCCGCGACGTGGAAGGCTACTACTGGATGCTGGATCGGAAGAAGGACCTGATCCTTTCCGGAGGCTTCAACGTCTTCCCACGCGAAGTGGAGGAAGCGATACTCAGGCATCCGTCCGTTGCAGACGCCGCAGTGGTCGGCACGCCCCATCCGGACTGGGGCGAGACGGTTACGGCCGTCGTGACGCTCCGCCCGGGTGAGGCGTTGACCCTCGACGAACTGCGAGAGTTCGTGCGTCCGATGCTCTCGAGTCAAAAACACCCGCGCCGCCTGGAGATCGTCGATGCGCTGCCGCGCAATCCAACAGGCAAGCTCCTGAAGCACGTCATTCGCCAGCGCCTGACTTGAACCTCCCCGCCCTGAAGGGCGGATGCCCTTGCCATTGGCTTGCGGTTGCCACGACCAGGCCCCGCAGGGGACTTGCACCCCCAGGTCATTCACCCATGCCGGGCGCACAAGGGAGGCGCCCCCGCCTGTGCTGGCGGGGGCGCCTTTGGCTTGCTCGGCTCTAGTGCCCTGCAAGCGTGTTGATCAGGTTCGCGACGTCCGGCGAGCCGAGGCCGGTCGGCAGGTCGTAGCCAGTGCCGGCCGAGTAGCCGGTGCTTCCGAACCCATTCTGTCCTACCGTGACGTCATGGAAGTCCGCCGCGTACGCGGCGGGGTTCTGGGCGATCTGGTAGAGCTGCGGGTTCAAAAAACCGAGCGGGTGGCCCGCAGCCTGGTCAGCGAGGGCCGTAATCGCGGCCCACTGGGGAGCGCCCTCGCTGGTGCCGCCGAAGAAGTAGAAGCCGGAGTTCGGGCCCAAAAATCCCAGGTAGACGAGCACGGAGGTGTACACGGACGCGTTGTAGGAGACGTCGGACGTGGAGCGCATCGACTGACCGGTGACGCCCGCCTGGTAGGACGGCGCCTGGAAGACCGCGCTCGGGGCTCCGCCCGTCGCGCCGAACGGCCCGTATGCGCAGCCGAAGGGGCAAAGGGTCGCGTCAGAGTCGTTCCAGACGGTCTCGCTCTGGTACTGTCCGCTGTCACTCATGAACAGGTCTGTTCCGCCGACCGACGTGACGTACGGGTCGGAAGCCGGGAAGAGCGCGTTCGGATAGGAATATCCGTTGCCCGCCCCGTTGTCGCCGGCCGAAGCGAAAACGCTGATCCCAGCTGCGGCCGCAGCACGGTAGATCTGGTCCGCCTGCTGGAGCTGGAGGTTGTTGCCCCCACCTGCGATCGCCGCCTCCGGCGCACCGAAGCTCATCGACATCACGTTGCCGAGGTGATTTTGGACGGCGTAGTTCTCCACGTCGTTCAGCACGTTGCCCGCTGCCGTCGGAGCGATCAGCAGGTCGATCGTCGCACCGGGCGCGATCGCGTGCGACCACTCCACGTCGAGGGAGACCTCCTCCGCCCAGCCGACCTCCGTTGCCTTGTTCGGGTTGAACGTGGCCTTGCCGTCGGGGTACATGATGTTGAGCTGCGCCTTCGGCAGCCCGAACGTCGCGTCGAACGTCGCCAGGTCCTGCCGAATCGTCGGGCTGCCGTAGGCGTCGATGATCACGATCGTCTGGCCGGCGCCCGTCAGGCTCGAGGGTACGTTGTACGCCGTGCGGATCTCCTGCGGCGTGTAGCAGGCGAGTCCGAACGCGGTCACGCACTGCGACGGGGTCGGGAATGCCCCGGCAGGCGCGGCCGCGAACGCGAAGTGGTTCGGCGGGCTCGCCGTATAGGTGATCGTTGCGCTGTTGCCGCCGGCGGCCTGGGCAATCCCCCCTGCCGCGAAGACGCCGAGCGCGGCAACGCCCAGTGCGGCCATCGGTGCGCGCAGAGCAGCGAGAGAAATCTTCAATCCGTTGCCTCCTATAGCAGCCAATTGCCATCGGTGGAACGGTTCGCCCCCGCCCAAGAAATCCCTGGCACAACCGGCCAGGACTATTCGACAAAAAAGGGAGCGCCCGGTTTGCACCGTGCGCTCCCTGAGGATTGCCTCTCCTCAGTTGCCGAGGATATAGGCCTTCACCGGCTGGATGCCGAAGTTCGAGACATTCGATTCACTCGAGTTGATGAAGATGTCGAGCCGGTCTCCCTTGATCGCACCGCCCGTGTCCACCGCGTGCGCGAGGAACCCGCCCGCGGGAAGGAACGGCGATGAGTAGCCCGTTACCCACATCAGAGTACCAAGCGGGATGACTGTAGGGTCGACCGCGACGTCTCCCGCAACAAGCGGCCTGCCGTAGTAGTCGACCGGTCCGTACGGGTAGTTGTCCTTGAGGCTCGGGCTGTACGCAGTGGCCGTCAGGTTGATCTCACGAACGACCGCGTGTCCGTCGATCGTCTGGGTGCTGGGACTTGCAGCAGAACTGCTGCCCGTACGGGTGCCCGCCCCCGCGCCGGCGCCCGTGGAAGGACTGCTTGTCCCCGAGGAACTCTGGGTTGTACCTGAGGAACTCTGGCTTGTCCCAGAAGAGTTCTGGGTTGTACCCGAGTCAACGGCGCCGCCTTGCAAGGCTGTCAGCGTCGCACCGCCAATCGCATCGTTCAGCGCGATGCCGTGCGCACGCTCGAAGGCCTGCACTGCGTGCGCAGTGTCCTTGAGGAAGACGCCGTTCTCAGGGCCTGGGTTGAACCCCTTCGACGCGAGGTCCTGCTGAAGCTGCAGCACCGGCGTGCCGACGTCGCCATAGTCTGCGCCGGTCGCGGCAAGCGTCCCGGTCGTCAGGTGGAACGAATCGGAGACCCGCTGGTGGATCGCGCGCCACGTGATGGGTCCCGCAATGCCGTCCACCGCGATGCCTGCCTGCCGCTGGAACGCGCGAACCGCACCGAGCGTCTTCGGACCGAAGATGCCGTCAAGCGGCCCGGGCCAGTCCTTCAGCGCACTGAGATCGGCCTGTAGGATGGCCACTTGGCGGCCAGTCGATCCGTACGCCTCCATCCCGCCACCGGGCAAGACGGGCGCAGATTGCGCCATCGCCGCGACCGGCGCCAATACAACGCTCGCCGCGACTGCCCAGGGAAGCAGTGCTCGCTTCTTCATGATCAACCTCCAACTTATGCGTTCGAATAGGTTTGCGGTCTCAGTGTAACGGCTAAGAGTTTCTAAGTCGCGGCTCGAAAGACGCTCCCCGCGCGGGTTTGTGGGAATTTTGCCGTATACTCGGCGGATTCTGCCGACGGATGGACAATTGTTACCCGATGGTCGAAACCGGCTGTGTTGCTTGTGGCGTTGGCGCAAGTCCCATAGCATGGATGAGAAACGGCAACCCAAACGAGGTGCGCAATGCGGCGAACGAAGATTGTAGCGACGCTTGGACCTGCGACTGACGACCCGGCGGTGCTGCAGGCGCTCGTCGCGGCAGGACTCGACGTGGCGCGTCTCAACCTTTCGCACGGCAGAACAGAGGACCGCGTACGCCGTGTGCAGGAGTTGCGCGCGGTGGAGCGCAGCGCGGGCCGCCCGATCGGCCTGCTCTTCGACACACGCGGACCGGAAGTTCGCCTCGGGGCGTTCGCCGGCGGCAGCGCCGACATCGTCCTCGGCCAGGACTTCTGGCTGCGAGCAGACGGCAGGCTGGGCGACGCAGAGCAGGCTTCTGTATCCTTCGGAGGTCTGTTCTCCGTGCTGCGGGCGGGCATGACGGTGCTGCTCGACGACGGCCGCGTACCGCTGGAGGTAGTTGAGGTCTTCCGAGACCACGCGCGCTGCCGTGCCGGTGCAGACGCCACGTTGACGGACAACCGCAAAGTCACGGTTCGAGGCGCTTCGCTGCCGCTGCCCCCGTTGACGGAAGAAGACCTCGCAGACCTTCGCCTTGGCACGGAGCTCGGCATGGACTTCGTGGCGGCGTCGTTCACATCGACCGCAGCGCACGTGCTGGAAGTGCGCGACGCGCTGGCGAATCTGGGTTCGGATGCGCGCGTGATCGCGAAGCTCGAGACGCCGGAGGGAATGGACAACCTCGACGCGATATTGCGGGTCGCGGACGGCATCATGGTCGCGCGCGGCGACCTCGGGGTCGAATGCGCGCCAGAGGACGTTCCGCTCATGCAAAAGCGGGCCATCCACGCTGCAAATCGCTTCGGAAAGCCTGTCATCACCGCGACGCAAATGCTTGAAACGATGATCTCGCAGCCGGTGGCGACCCGCGCCGAAGCGTCCGACGTCGCCAATGCCATTCTTGATGGCTCCGACGCGGTGATGCTCTCTGGAGAGACAGCGACGGGCCGCTACCCAGTTCAGGCAGTGCGTTTCATGGCGCGCCTGTGTGAACGCGTCGAGGAGTCCTTCCCGTACGGCCGGCGCCCGCCGGGCGAACGCACGCCGGACACCGTGCCGGAAGCGATCTCCGCGGCGACGGTGGAAATCGCGCAGCAGCTCGGGGCACGCGCCATCATTACCGCGACGCAGAGTGGGTATACGACCCGCATGGTGGCGCGCCATCGGCCGAGGGCGCAGATTGTCGCCGCGACGCCGGACGAGCGTGCAGCCCGTGCAACGCTGCTCGTCTGGGGCGCACAGCCGCTGCTCGTGCAGCCCGGCGACTCCGGCGACCAGGTCGCCGCGCAGGCGATCGAGGCCGCACGTCGAAATGGACTGGTCGGTGAGGGTGATGTACTCGTCTATACGGCGGGCGTGCCCGTCGGCGTTCCAGGGACAACGAACCTCATCCGAGTCCACACCGTAGGAAACGTCGCGCTGCACGGGCACGGGATCGGCGACGGCCGCGCAAGCGGCCCCGTGGTTCGCGTCGCACGCGCTTCCGACATCGCAAGGATCGGAAAGGGGGCGGTTGTCGTAGCGCACCACACCGATGCCAGCATGGTCGCTGCACTCGCCAACGCGGTAGCGCTAGTCGTCGAAGAGGGCGGCCTGACTTCTCATGCAGCGATCGTTGGACTCTCGCTAGGCGTTCCGGTGATCGTCGGGGCCTCCGGCGCACTGGGCATTTTGCGAGAGGGCGAAAGTGTCACGGTTGACGCGGCACGCAGCCTCGTATACCAGGGCATCGTCCCGGTAAGCTGACGTGTCAAACAAGCAACGGGGCCACCGCACCGGCCGCAATACCCGCCCCCCGGCAAGGACGACCTCGGCATGGGTTTGGGTCGCTGTCTTCCTCGCGGCGATCGTGGCTCTCGGGCTGCTCGCGCGCGTAGGCGCCGCCAGCAGTGCTCCCATCCTGCAGCAGGGCAAGGCGCTCGGCAAAAACGCCTTCCAAGCTGGCGACACCGGCAGCGGCGGGCAGGGTCAGGCGATCGACCAGATCTCCTGTGATAGTGGCAGCCAGGTCAACTACCACTACCACGCGCACCTCAGCCTGTTCGTGCAGGGGCAGCAGATCGCGCTTCCGATGGCGATCGGCATTGTGCAGCCGCAGTTGAAGGGCGCCAATGGGTTCGTGGACAGCGGCAACTGCCTCTACTGGCTGCACACGCACGATGCAAGCGGCATCATCCACATTGAGTCGCCCATCGCAGGGCCATTTACCCTCGGCAACTTCTTCGACATCTGGGGCGAGCCGCTAACGCAAGCGGGATTCGCGGGCTACAAAGGCAAACTGTACGTCTACGTCGGGGGGAAACTGTTCCACGGCAACGTGCGCGGTCTCAAACTGACGGCCCACGAGGAGATCACGCTCGCGCTTGACAAGCCGGTGAAACCACCCTCCTATCGGTGGCCGTCCGGTCTTTGAGTCCGCCGAGCGACACCCATTGACAACTTTCCTGCACCCTGGTAGATTCGCCTCAGTCATACGCCCTGCCGTTACGTTCGCGCGATGACAGGATGGTATTCATCGACGGGGAGAGGCCTACCGTGGCTCTCCCCGGTATTTTTGTGAAAGAGGGATGCCCATGGGGCGCGTCGCGATCTTCATCGACGGCGGATACCTCGACAAGGTTCTGGCATCCGAGTATGGCATGGCTCGCTTGGATTACTCAGAGTTCGCCCGTGCACTTGCCGGCACGGACGAGATTCTGCGCACGTACTACTACCACTGTCCGCCGTGGCAGGGCAATCCTCCGAGCCAGGAGGAGCAGTTGCGCTTCTCTGGCAAGGAGCGCTTCTTTGACGCCCTGCGCAGCCTGCCGTGCTTCGAGGTGCGCCTCGGGCGCCTCGAGCGTCGCGGGCTCAACGAGGATGGCTCGCCGAACTTTGTCCAGAAGCGGGTAGACATCCAACTGGGCGTCGATCTCGTGCAGCTCTCGGTCAAGCATCGCATTGAGCGCGCCGTGCTCGTGACGGGAGACAGCGACTTCCTGCCCGCCGTTTTCGCCGCAAAGAACGAGGGTGTGCGCGTCGACCTCGTGCACGGCGCCCAGTACCACTTCGATCTGTGGCAGGCGTGCGACAGTCGCGTGGGTTTAGACCCCACCCTCATCGATCGCGTGCGCCGCAATACGAGCAGCGCAAGCAGCGCGGTCTAGTCACCGGCCGCCCGGCGTAAGGCATGTAGCGGAGGCGATTCTCGCTGCACGCTGACAACGCCCTCTCGCCGCACGGCGGAGAGATCCTGGAACAGGTTCTGCCGTCCGAGGCCCTACCGCAGCGCGTGCTGCCGCGACTGCCCCTTTCGCGCGGCGCAGCGTCAGAGTGCCTTGGACTCGCTTTTGGCTTCTTCGCCCCGCTCAAGGGGTTCATGGGCGCCACGGAGCTTGCGTCTGTCGGTGAGCGCATGCGCCTGCCTTCCGGTCTCGTCTTTCCACTGCCAGTGATCCTCGACGTCTCGCTCGAGACCGTCTCAGACCTCGGCCTCCGTACAGGCGGCCAGGTGCTGCTCACCCTGCGCGGCCAGGACTTCGCACTGCTCACAGTGGAAGACATCTTCCGCTGGGACCGCGAGACGCTCGCGCGTCAGGTGTATGGCACTGCGGACCCGCGCCATCCCGGCGTGCGCCGCATGCTGCGGCGCGCCGAGATGCTGATAGCCGGCCCAGTGGAGATGCTCGCGCGCCCGAAGGTCGCGGAGCCCTTCACACGCTTCTTCTTCACCCCGCTTGAACTGCGCGCCGAGATCGCGCGGCGCGGCTGGCGGCGCGTCGTTGCGCACCAATCGCGCAACGTGCCGCACACGGGCCACGAGTGGCTGATGAAGAGCGCCTGGTTCGCCTCAGAGGCGGACGGAGTCCTAGTCTCCGCGGTGGTCGGCGAGAAGCGCGAAGGCGACTACATCGACGAAGCGATCGTCCTTGGCCATGCCGCGCTCGCACGGGCGGGCTACCTCCGGCCTGAAGCGCACATGACGTCACTGCTGCTGTGGGATATGCACTACGCTGGACCGCGCGAGGCGGTATTTCACGCCATCGTGCGCAAGAACCTCGGATGCACGCACCACATGTTCGGTCGCGACCACGCGGGCGTCGGGAACTACTACGATCCGTACGCGAGCCAGCGCATCTTCGACGAGTTGCCAGACCTGGGCATTCGCCCGGTGCTCATACAGGAATGGGCCTACTGCCCGAAATGTCAGGGCATCGCCTATCAGGGGCTGTGCGGTCACGATCTCGAGCGCCAGCCGTTCTCCGGCAGTCTGATCCGCTCGATCCTGCTGGACGGCGTTCAGCCTCCCGGACTGATCATGCGCAAAGAGGTGTTCGATACAGTGCAGGCGGCATCTGCGGAATTCGGTTTCGGATCTCCATTCGTCGGCCCTGAATACCTCGAGCGCCGTCACCCGGTGCTTGAGGCGGGAGCCCTGCGGTGAGCGCACCCTACCGCATCCTCGTCTTCCTCAGTGCGGAGCGGCTCGAGGCGCTGTCGAAGGAGCTGCGCGCCGTCTCGGAGGACCTGTTCGCCGGACTGCGAGCCCTGTCGGTGCCCGTGGCCGAGGAGCAGAAGGACCGCCTGCTTTCGCTCTACCCGACCGCAAAGTGCGACAGTGCAACGACCCGTACGGTAGAGCTGCTGCCGCGCTCCGCGAAGGACCGGCTGTTCAGTCTGATCGTGGCGTCCGGCCGCACCGACGTGCTCGAGGACTTCCTCTCGGACCATCCCTGACTTGCCGCTCCCCTCCGCCTCGGTCATGATGGCCAGGGGGGAGTCCTCATGTTTTCTGACAGCGCGCGCGTTCACGCGCCCGATTTCCCCGCTGGTCTCGAGTGGGTGGGCCACCAAGGCGTGCATCTCCAAGACCTGCGGGGCAAGGTCGTCATCCTGGATTTCTGGACATACGGCTGAATCAACTGCCATCATATCCTGCCACAGTTGCGGCAGGCCGAAGCGCTCCACGCGCCCTACGTCGCGGCGATCGGCGTGCACTGCGGGAAGTTCACCCGCGAGCACGACGCCGGCCGCGTCGCTGATGCGATGCGCCGCGAGGGCATTGAGCATCCCGTCCTGAACGACCCGGACTTCACCGTCTGGAAGGCCTACGCAGTGCGCGCTTGGCCGACTCTCATCTTCCTTGACCCGGAAGGCATGGTCTTCGCGCGGCATGAGGGAGAGATCTCACCGGAGGAACTGGCGCGCATTCTCAAGCCCGAACTACAGCGCGCCGCGTCGCAAGGGATACTCAGTGACGCGCCCATACCCTCAGCCAAGCTCGCCGCCGTCGGGGGCATCCTGCGCTACCCTGGCGGCTTGGCCTTCGGCGAGGGGAATGCCCTGTTCGTAGCGGACTCCGGCCACCACCGCGTGCTGCGGCTGCACACCGGGACTTCTTCCTTCGAAGCGATTGGCAGCGGCAGTGAGGGCTTCCTCGACGGCTCCGCCGAACAGGCGCAGTTCAACGACCCCCACGGACTGTTCGCGAACACGCGCCACGTCTTCGTCGCGGACTCCGGAAACCATGCGATCCGCCGGATCGGACTGCCGCAGGGCGGCGTCACGACCATCGCCGGGAGCGGCCGCCTAGCCCAGCATCTGCTGCCGCCCGGTCCGCCCAGGTCGACCGACCTCCGCTCGCCGTGGGATGTCCACTTGCAGGGCGAGCAGCTGTTCATCGCCATGGCCGGCGCACACCAGATCTGGCGTCTCGACCTGCGCCGCCAGAGCCTCAGCATGTACGCAGGGAGCGGCTACGAGGCACTCTACGACGCATCGTTGGCGCGTTCTCGCTTCGCCCAGCCGATGGGGCTCGCTGCGCAGGGCGACACGCTGTACGCGGCCGACGCCGAGTCAAGCGCGATTCGCGAGGTGCCAATGTCCGGGGAGGGCGTCGTCCGCACGCTGATCGGCCAGGGGCTTTTCGACTTCGGAGACCGCGACGGCCCGTTGGACCTTGCGCTCCTGCAGCATCCGAGCGGCCTCGCGGTCGATGGGGACCGACTCTACATCGCAGACACGTACAACGACAAGATCCGTGTCCTACTCCTCCGCGAGGGAAGGATCGAGACCTTCCTCGACGGCTTGCGCGAACCGCATGCCATCAAGGTTCAAGATGGCGCCCTATTCATCGCGGACAGCGGCAACCACCGCATTCTGCGCGCCCCTCTTGCGGGAGGGGAGCCGGAAACCCTCTTCGCCTAGGGACAGCAGGCAAAGGGAAGGACCCGGCAGCCGCCGGGTCCTTCCCTTGATCCTTCCTAGGCCTGCCGAGCCGGTTCCGGCTGGTGGCGCGCCCACCACGCTGCCGCCGCGACGCGGTTCTTTGCGCCGATCTTCTTCAGGATGCTGGAGACGCGGTGCTTGATGATCTTGTCGTCCAGCCTAAGCTCCTTGCTGATCTGACGGTTCGTTTCGCCGCGTACGATGCGCTCCAGCACCTCATACTCGTCGATCGTCAGCGGCGCCCATGGACTATGCTCTCCAAGGGACCGCGCGCGCAGGCGCCCGGCTACGACAGACGCCATCTGCGGATCCATCGGCGCCCCGCCCTCCCAGACAGTGCGGATTGCGTTCGCCAGCTCCTCGGCGGTGACGTCCTCGAACAGGTAGCCCGCAGCACCGTCCATGATCAGGCCGAGGATCGTCTCATCGTCGCTGCGCGCCGTGATGATGAGCACCTTGCAGGCGGGATACTGCTGGCGGATTTCCTGGCAGGTCCTCTCGTCAATCTTCGCCGGGTCCCGCACCTCCAGAACCGCGACCTCCGCACCCGCCTCCCGGGCTACGCGACAAGCCTCATTCGCGTTTCTCGCGTCAGCGACCACTTCAATGTCCGGCGCGTCCTGCAGGAGGGCGCGCAGGCCCGCGCGCACGACCGTACTTTCCGCGATCGTCACTACGCGAACCCGCTGTGCTACCTGCATGGCCTCACCTCCCGATGTCCTCGAGCTGTGCCAAGGCATGGGGCAGCTTGCGCACGATGTACTCTTCACAGTCTTCGTGCCGCTCCACAGCGAGCAGTTCGTTGCCCGACTTCGCGGCCCAGAGTGGGATGTCTGCACGAGCCATGGAGTCGTTCGAGAGGACTGCCACCACCTGTCCGGCCTGCGCCGTCTGCACGGCGCCGATCATCTCCATGAGCGGCGCAGGGCAGTCGCTCCCGCGGGCATCGACCCGCACGTCCACCGAAGCCTGCAAGGCGTCACACCCTTCAAACCCGGCCCTTGAGAGCAGCGATGGGAAGGCCAGGTAGACACAGTCTCCCTACAATCATTAGCTGACAACCGCTTCCCCGCGGCAATCTCCATTCGGACGCGCAGAACTCCCCCACATTGCAGGCGCAATCGGCCCAGTATATGGCGTTCGGCAGGACCGTCGGCACCTCGTATCGGTAGGTGTTTGTCCCTGGCATGGTCGATCGGACGGGGTCCCCTCCGATCGGGCACCGGCCGGGAACGTGAAGGACGCCCCGGATCCGGGGCGTCCTTCGCCTGGAACTCGGTGAAGGCTACTTCGGCGTGAAGCCGATCTTCGCGAGATACTGGGGGATCATCGTCTTGACGACCGGGGACTGCACCACCGCCTGGATCACTCCCTGCCGGTCGATGAAGAAGCTCGTCGGAATGAACTGCACCTGGTAGCGGTTTGCGACCGAATTCTGCGTATCCAACACGACGGGGAAGCCGATGTGGTACTTCTTGACGAAGGCCTGCACATCGCCCGTGCTCTTCTCTGAGGCTGTCAAGTCGACGCCGATCACCTTGAGGCCTGGGTTCTGCGCGGCCACCTTCGCAATTCCCGGCGCCTCCGCATTGCACGGCGGACACCACGACGCGAAGAAGTTGACCCAGACCGGCTGCCCGCGCAGGGAGGCGAGGCGAATGCTGCCGTGCCCGTCCAGACGGGGCAGTTTCCAATCCGGCGCGATCTGCCCGACCTGGATGCCGACGGTCTTCGGCGCGGACGGCACGGGGCGCAGGCCGAGAAAGCCTATTGCCAACAGTGCTGCAAACACGATGGTTCCGATCAGATAGGGCCGATACCGGCGCATGCGATTCCCCTCCGCTATTCGGCTATGCGCGACCCAGCACGATCAGGATCGCGAGGATGACGAAGGCGCCGCCCGCAATCCGGGGGATGATGGTAGCCGGGGGCAATCGGCGCCAGACCAAGTAGGCCAGGTGCCCGACGAGCAGAAGTCCAAGTGCCGTACCGACGGCGATGATCAGGATGACGGCTGCCGCGGCGCCTACATTGCCCGCATCGCCCAAGGCCGAAGCTCCCGCCAGCGCCGCTGTGCTCAGGCAAAGGGTCGTGGCGAACGGCATCCCAAGGCCAAGCAGCGTCGCTGTGGTCGCGTCGCTGGCGGGATCCTCCCCGGGCCTCTTGCCGCGCAGGCGGGCCCAGACGTTCTGCACCCCGAGAAGGAATAGACCTTCAAAAATCAGAAGGAAGGCCAAGGCGAGTTCGCCGACCATCCGGTGGCGCTCAAGCCAGTTCGCGACGGGTGTTCCGTAGAGGTGCAGCAGCGTGAACGCGATGACGAACCCGATGGCGTAGGCGATCAGGCGGTTGCGAGAGACCGTAGCCCCCTGTCCGCCAGCGACCGCCAGACCGATCGCCACGACGGGCAGAGGCCAAGTGCATGGGTATACCGACCCGAGTATGGCACGCAGGAATACGACGTCGTAGCTGATCCCATCCACGCTCCCCAGGAGTATCAAACGGGTACATCCATTGTACAGGGTGTTGTCTATTGCGAGCAGGCATCCGTGCTCGGACATTCGGAAGAAGGTGGCACAACGGCAGACCAGTCCATCCCTCGCCGCAGGGAGTATCTTTTCCTGCTCGCGTCGCGCGTGGTGCGCAGCTTTGCGATGTCGATCGTCACCGTCGTTCTGCCGCTGCTCGTCGCGGAGCGCGGGCTTCGCCCGACCGCAGCCGGGCTGGTGTTCACCTTTGCCTCGATCGGCGGCGCAGTCATCCTGCTGAGCGCCGGCTTCCTCGGCGACCGCTACGGGCGGCGCCCGGTGCTGCTGGCAATCGCGGCGCTCGCGGGCATCGCCACAGTGGGCTTCGGACTGGCCTCGAACTACCTGCTGCTGCTGCTCTTCGCGTTCATCGGCGCCCTTGCGCGCGGTGGCGTAGCGGGTTCTGGCGGGGCCTGGGGTCCGTTCGCTCCTGTCGAGCAGCCCCTGATCGCCGAGGTGGTCCCGCGCAGCGCACGCAACGAGGTATTCGCCCGCATGTCACTGCTGGGCGTGCTGGCAGGCGCCCTGGGTTCGCTGGTGGCCGCGCTGCCGGACGTCTTGCAAGGCGTCGGGATCACGCGGGCGGGAGGCGACGCCATCACCCTGGTGCTGGCAGGCCTCGCGCAGCTCGCCGCCGGCCTGCTCGTGCTGCCCGTACGCGAGGCACCAGCCGTGCCGGCTGCCCGGATCGAGGGGCGCAGACTCTCTGTGAAAGCCCGCCGAGCCGTCTGGCGGCTCTCCTTGACGAACAGCCTGAACGGCTTTGGTGCCGGCTTCCTCGGCCCCTTCCTAACGTACTGGCTGCACGTCCGCTTCGGCGTAGGCGCAGCACAGCTGGCAATGCTCTTCACCGTGACCAACCTCGTTACCGCACTCCCCTACCTGGGCGCTGCGCGCCTCGCCGAGCGCGTTGGCAGCATCCCGGCGATCCTCTGGACGCGCCTGCTGGGGGCGGCGTTCACGGCGCTCTTGCCATTCACGCCTACGTTTCTCTGGGCCAGCATCGTGTACGTGCTGCGCATGGCCTTCCAGATGGTCGCGAATCCGATCCGCCAATCCTTCGTGCTCGACCTCGTCGAACCCGAGGAGCGTGGTCGGCTCTCCTCCGCCTCATCCCTCCCTGCGCAGGTCACGACAAGCATCTCTCCGTACCTCGGAGGCTGGCTCATGGAGTCGCTGGACCTCATGGCCCTGCCGCTCGAACTCGCCTCGGCCTTCCAGGCGGCAAACGCACTCCTCTTTGCGCACTTCTTCCGTAGAGCGCCAGATCCGGCTGCTTCGAAAACGGACTAGCTCCGCAGCCGCCCGCCGTAGATGCCGACGGCGGCGCAAAGGGTCCGTCCATCCGCACCGAGTGCACGGGCCTGCGCAAAGTGGATGGCGCGCCCCTTACGATCCACCTGGGGGACAATCGCCACCTCACCCGGAAGTGCGGGAAGGATGTAGCGCACATCGAGCGTGCGCAGGGCGATCGCCTCCCCTGCCCCGCGCTGCGCCAGCGCATGGCGCATCGCCGAGTCCAGCGCAGCCGCGAGCGCGCCGCCGTGCCCGACCGCGTCCGGGTTGAGAAGCGCTCCGCCTACCTCCATGCGTAGTTCCTCGCCCACGACCCGCAGCCCGAGCAGCGCGGACAAGCTCTGCGGCGCGGCGCCCTCCCACGCGGGAGGCTCGGCCGGGCGTTCAGCCCCGGGCGGCCGTCGCGCGAAGAAGCCCTGCGCCGTCGCCACGAGTCCGCCGTCATCGCGCCGGATCTCACAGGCGGCCATCGCCTCCTTCCAACCGGGGGAAAGCGCAGGGCAGCGCCCCGCGCCGCGCAAAGGACCGCTCCCGGCGGCCTCATGGAACGCGATCTGCAGATGCACGGTGGCGAATGGCTCGTTCGCCGTCGTTTGCGCCCCGATGGCATGTCCCATCGTGATATCGCAAAGCGTCGCCACGGCCCCTTGGGCGATCAGGCCCGTCGCGTCACGCGACGCCTCGAGGCCTGGCATGGTCGCTTCGCAGCGGCCGCGCTGCGGAATCTCGATCTCGATGCCCAGCATCCTGCGAAAGGGATTGGGCGGAAACGTCGGGCGCAATCGATCGCCTCCGGAAATGCGTGTTGTCGACATCCGTATCTTAGCGCACGCTCGTCCTCATCTTGACTCGCCGCAGGACCGTGGTACGGTGCGGGTAAAGGAGGGATCCTGATTTGGCACATCGCCTTTCCTGCGGCGCCGCCCTTGCGGCGGTACTGCTTTTTGCGGGCGGCTGCGGCAACAGCCCGTCTGCCGCTCCCTCGCACCACCACAAGGCCCACAGCACCTCGTCCAGCGGCGGCTACGGGTCGTCGAGCTCGTATGGCTACGGTTCGTACGGCAGTTCTTCTAGTGCGGCCGCTACGGGGGGCGGTGTGCTAAAGGGCGTCACCTGGCTTGGCGGCGTGGACGCCGCCAAGAGGACTGTCACGATCGATCTGATCGCCGGTGACGGCGGCGCCAACAACGGATTCAACTTCGGAGGCGCCTCGAACGGCAGCGTCACCTTGACTGTGCCGGTCGACTGGGACATCACCGTGGACCTTGCAAACCATGGGCAGTACCCGCACAGCGCGGTCATCACCGCAAGCCGAACGACCATCGCCCCGGTGTTCAGCGGCGCCTCGACGACCGATCCGACGTCGGGCATCTCGCCGGGCCGCACGGCACAGTTCCACTTCGTCGCCAAGGCGGCAGGCAGGTACTACATCGCCTGCGGCGTACCGGGACATGCCGACCAGGGCATGTGGATCCACTTCAACGTCTCCGCGGGCACCGCGAGCCCAACGGTGCAAGCGTCGCAAAAGTAGCCCCGAATGGTTCTGGCGGCGCGCCCTCCGGATGGCTATGCATGCTAGAATTGGGTGGGGGGCGAGGGGCTTGGAGCGTGCCGCGATCGTCGGACCGGGCCGCGTAGGCACGGCGCTTGCGTTGGCGCTCCGCGGTCTGCAGGACGTACTCGGCGCGACTGGCGGCCATCCACAAACCCAGCAGCGGTTCGCCGAGGCGACGCACCTGCCCCTCGTCTCGGACGCCGCAGCGCTTTGCCGCAGCGCAGACTGGATCTACCTCACCGTTCCTGACGGACGCATCGCCGACGTCTGCGCATCGCTCGCCAGGGACGGCGCGCTGCGCAAGGGGCAGGTCGTCTGCCACACTTCCGGTGTGCTCGATGCGGGGGTGCTCGCGCCTGCAAAGGAGCTTGGAGCGCAGGTGCTCTCCTTGCACCCCATGCAGGCGATCGCGCGGCCGCAGGCGGGCCGGGAGGCCTTTGCGGGCGCTATCTGCACAGTGCAAGGAGACGATCCCGCCGCAGGCAGGGCGGAGCAGCTCGTCCGGTCGATGGCGATGACGCCCTTGCGCATTTCATCGGAGCAGAAGCCGAGGCTTCACGCTGCGGCTGCTCTTGCGAGCAATGCGCTCGTCGGTCTGCTGGCGGTGGCCGCAGAGGCTGCAGCAGGGCCAAAGGCGAACGCAGCGGAGCGGGAGGAAGCACTGCGGCTTCTGCTTCCTCTGGCAGAGGGCACGCTAAAAAACGTTTTCGCCGTTGGCATCCCCATGGCCCTGACAGGTGCCGTCGAGCGCGGCGACCTCGGCACGGTGATCCTGCATCTTAGTGTGCTTGTGGATCAGCCGGCGGAGGTCTACCGCACCTTCCTTCCGGTCCTCGCACGCCTGGCTGCAGAGAAGCAAAGCACAGGCGCAGGGCGTCCCGAAGAGATTTCGCAACTGCTCGCGGAGGTGAGGGACCGTTGGCCAAACGCATGACCGCCCGGGGATTCCTCGAACGCAAGGAACGCGGCGAGAAGATCGCCATGCTGACGGCGTACGACTACCCGACGGCGCGTCTGCTGGACGCCGCAGGAATCGACGCCATCCTGATCGGCGACAGCCTCGGCAACGTCGTGCAGGGGCAGGGCACCACGCTGCCTGTCACCCTGGAGGACATCGTGTACCACACCAAGATGGTCGAGCGGGCAGTGCAGCAGGCTCTGGTCGTAGCGGATATGCCCTTTCTCACCTTTCAGGTGAGCGCGGAGCAGGCCCTGAGGAACGCGGGACGGCTCTTGCAAGAGGGCGGCGCGCAGGCTGTGAAGCTGGAGGGCGGCGTTGATGTCGCCCTCACCGTGCAGCGGCTCGTGCGGACCGGCATCCCGGTGATGGGCCACATCGGGCTCACCCCGCAGTCCGTCCACGCCCTGGGTTTCCGGGTGCAGGGCCGGACGGCGCAGGCAGCTGCCCGCCTGATGGAGGACGCCTTCGCGCTCGAGCAGGCGGGAGCGTTCGCCGTGGTACTCGAACTCGTCCCAGCCGAGGTCTCAGCTGAGATCTCGCGCAGGCTGCATGTGCCGACGATCGGCATCGGGTCGGGCGCAGGCTGTGACGGGCAGGTGCTTGTGCTGCATGACATGATCGGGCTCAACGAGGGCGGCATGCTAAAGCATACGCACCGCTACGCGGAGGTCGGGCAGGCCATTCGCGACGCAGCCGAGGCCTATGCAAGCGACGTGCGCGCTTCCTTGTTCCCCTCAAGTGACCATGCGACTTCGCTTGGCCCGAGCGAACCGGATGTCCTCGCGGCGATGCGCCGCGTCGAGAAGCGGCACCAAGGGCAGGCGAGCGATGACGACGTCGAGATCAATCCCTACGGAGGCAGCCGCTGAAGTGCTGCAGTACACCACGATCCAAGGTCTGCGCGAGGCTATGCGCAGCGCGCGCAAAGCAGGAAAGTCTTTGGGCCTTGTGCCGACGATGGGTTACCTGCACGCAGGGCACATCGCCATCTGCGAGACGGCGAGGCGAGAGTGCGACCTCGTCGTCGTGAGCATCTTTGTCAATCCCTTGCAGTTCGCTCCGAGCGAGGATCTGGAAAGCTACCCGCGAGACCTCGATCGAGACCTCGGCATCCTCTCGCAGACGGGCGTGGACGCCGTCTTCACGCCGAGTGTAGAGGAAATGTACCCGGAGACCATGGAGACATGGGTCAGTGTGCCGTCCCTCTCCCAGACTCTCGAGGGGAAGAGCAGACCAACCCACTTCCAGGGCGTCGCCACGGTGGTGCTCAAACTGTTCTCGATCGTGCAGCCGGACATCGCGTACTTCGGACAGAAGGACGGCCAGCAGGTTGCGGTGGTGCGGCGCATGGTGCGCGACCTCCAGCTGCCTCTGGAGGTGCACGTCGTACCGACCGTCCGCGAGACGGACGGTTTGGCGATGAGTTCACGCAACGTCTACCTCGATCCACCCGCTCGGGCGTCTGCGTTGGCGCTCTCGCGGGCGCTCTTCGCAGGGCGCGCGCTGCTGGAGGCCGGCGAACGCAGGGGGGCCGCCGTCCAGCAGGCGATGGAGGCCGTGCTGACTGGCGATTCTGCGGTGCGCATGGACTATGCAGCAGTCGTTCAGGCAGATTCTCTCGTGCCGCAAGACCGCGTCCAAGGGCGCACGATGCTGGCCGTCGCGGCCTACGTCGGCCGCGCGCGGCTGCTTGATAACCTCATGCTTGACGTCGGCCCAAGCGGCGTCCGTGATCTGCTGACGCCGAGCTGACGCCCATCGCTACTCATTGTCGGCGGTCTCCGCCTCTGTCTTTTCCGAGAGTTCCGCCCAGCGCGTGTACTCGTGTTCCAGTTCCTCGAGCACCGTGGAATAGCGCGAGGCCTGCTGTTCGCTGACGGTCGGATCGAAGCCTGCCTGCAGGGCCTGCTCGAGTCTGGTGCGCTCCGCCTCGAGGTCTGCGATGGCCTGCTCCACGCGGGTGAGCGCCTGCCGCTGCTGCGCCCGCTGGGCTCGGCGCGCGCGCTGAGGTGCCTCCGAGGTGCGCGGGCGCTGCGCTGCGGCTGTTGCCGACCCCGCTTGGACGAGCGCAGTCTTGGCGATGACGTCCTGCCACTCGCGCACAAGCGACCATTCTCCGCCTTCTCCCAGCACGAGCCACTGCTGCACCGCTGTCTGCAGGAGGGCGCGATCGTGGCTCACCAGGAGGACAGTCCCCCGGAAGGCTGCGAGGGCAGCCTCAAGTTCCTCCTGCGCCGGCAGGTCCAGATGGTTCGTCGGCTCGTCCAGCAGCAGCACGTTCGCCCCTTGCGCGACCAGCACCGCGAGCGCCAGACGGCTGCGCTCCCCACCCGATAGCGCAGAGACCGGCGTGTCGATCTGCTCTTCGGTAAAGAGATGGCGCGCCAAGAGGCGCCTCGCCGTGAAGATCGTCTGTCCGCGCAGTCGCAGCAGCGCATCCAGCGGGGTTTCGCCGGCGATCTGCACCTCCTGTCGCAGGTAGCCGAGGCGTGCGCCGATCGCCCAGACCACCTCGCCTGCATCCGGCGAACTCTCTCCCGCGAGCGCGCCAAGGAGCGTCGTCTTGCCGCTCCCATTGCGACCGACGATGCCGAGTCGCCCGCCTTCTGGCAGGACGAAGTGCAGGTTCCGCCAGAGCGTCCGCTCGCCGTACGCCTTCGTGAGGCCCAGGACCTGCAAGAACATCTGCCGCTCCCCTGCTGGCGTTGCGCGCAGTTCGAGGTGCAGGCGGTGCTCCCTGCGGGGCCCCTGGACCGTCTGCAGGCGTGCAAGTTTGCGCTCCCGGTCGTGGGCCTGTGTCGAACGATTGCCCGCCTTGTACTTGCGCACATAGTCCTCGAGCTTCTCACGCTCCCGCTGCACGCGGTCCGCCTCCGCCTCGTGTCGTTCCATCGACGCCTTGAGGTGCTGGCGGTAGGCCTCGAAGCCTCCGGGATAGACCTGGAAGCCCAAGGGGCTGAAGTCCCAGACCTGTGTCGCGATGCGGCGAAGGAACGCCCTGTCGTGGGAGACGAAGAGGATGCCGCCCTTGAGTCCAAGGAGCGAGTCCTCTAGCCAGCTGAGCGACGGCAGATCCAAGTGATTGGTCGGTTCATCGAGCAGCAGGATCTCCGGCGCCTCGAGCAGGAGACGCGCCAGGGCAAGCCGCACCTTCTGCCCGCCCGACAGACCGGACAAGGGGAGCGTCTCCTGCTCTGGCGTGAAGCCGACGCCCCGCAGGTGTTGACGCACCCGTGCCTCCCAGGCGTAGCCGCCCTTCTGCTCATAGGCGGTGAGGGCTCGGCCGTACGCGTCCATCTTCTGGGGATCCTCCGCCATCTCTACCTCGAGGCGGCGCAGCCGCCGCTCGAGTTCGCGGACCTCATCGCCGCCCGCGGCAAGGGCGTACTCCCAGAGCGTGCCGCGGTCTCCCAGTTCAAGGTCTTGGCGCAGGTAGCCAAGCCGCGCGCCGTCCGCCACGCGGATATGCCCCTCTGCGGGGAGCAGCCCGCCGGACAACATGCGAAGCAGCGTCGTCTTGCCGACGCCGTTCGGTCCGGTGAGACCGATGCGCTCACCTGCGCGCAGCCGGCCGGAAATGTCGGAGAAGAGCGTGCGGCCCGAAACCTCCGCCGCCACGTTCGTCAGTTCGAGCAGCATGGTGCCTCCCAGATTCGTGGTCTAGTGCGCTACGGGGAACGTACCACAAGCGCCCTGGCCACCGAAAGGCGGCCGGGCGCCTGCGCGTCCCAGTCAGTCCCCTGTCGTCGGCTGCGCAGCGGGCTCGTGGTCTGACGGCTGGTGCTGATGGCTCAGTTCCTCATTCGGCAGAAGGAACGCGAACATAAGCGCCAGCAGCGCGAGAATCGCGGCGTAGAGGAAGATCGTACGCACCGCTTGGGTGATGCCCTCATTGAATCCGCGCACGAGGTCATGCGTAATCTGCCGTTCGAGCGTCCGCATCTGCGTGCGGACTGCGCTCTGGGCCTGAAAGAGCGCCTTGGCAATCGCCTTGGGCTCCGCGGCCTTGAGCCCCTGATCGATCTGCTGCAGCACGGATGCGCGCACCGCCGGATTCTGAGGCGGATGGGCGACGAGCGCCTTGACCTGGGCTGGCACTTCGGAGTTCGCCTGGACCGCCGCCTGCGCGGCCGCGCTGCCCTGCATCGCCTGGGCGATCAGCGCCTGGGTCTCGCTGAAGCCCTTGCGCACCTCGGCCGGCACGCCGCCCTTTGGAATCTTCGCCTTGTAGGAGGCAGGAATGTCCTTGTTCTGTTGCACGGCGCCGTAGGCCTTGGCATTGCCGGACAGCGCCGCATTGATCTGCCGCTCCGTCTTGGCGAACGTCGTGTGCACCGTGCTGCCGATCGACGATGCGCCTGCACCGCTCGCCTGCGACGTCGCGAACTGGCTCTTCGCGGCATGCATGCTGGCTGGCAGGTACTTCGGCACATCGACCTGCATCGTGGAGACGAGCACCGCACCCATCAGCGCGGCGCCGAGCGCCGAGCCGATCTGGCGGAAGAACTGCGCCCCGCTGGACGCCTGACCCAAGCGGTTGACGGGTACGGCGTTCTGCACCGCAAGCGTGTAGGTCGGCATGCCAGGCCCCATGCCGAGGCCGATCAGCACCATGACGAGCCAGATCTGCCATAGCGGCGTGTGTAGTGTCAGCAGGAGGTGGAAGACGTAAAGGGACGCCGTCAGCCAGATGAGGCCGACGATGAGGAGCCCCTTGTAGCGGCCGAGGCGCGATGCGAGCTGGCCGGTGACGAAGCTGCCGACGACGACCCCCAAGGTCAAGGGAGTGAGCGAGAGACCGGAGTCGGTCGCCGAGATGCCCTGTACCTGCACGAGGTAGAACGGCAGGAACAGGAGCGCCCCGAGAAAGGCAGCACCGAAGAAGAACGACCCGACCATCGCCCAGCGGAACGTCGCGCCCTGGAAGAGGTTCAGCACGAAGAGCGGCTCCGGGTTGCGCTGTTCCGCCACGATAAAGGCGACGACGCCGCCCACTGCCAACGCGAACAGCCCGATGATGGTTGGCGAGGTCCAGGCGTACGCGCTGCCGCCCCAGGACAGCGCGAGCAGCAGCGGCACCGTCATCACGGCAATCGCGAGCGCGCCGAAGTAGTCGAAGCGGTGACGGGTCTCAGGCTGCAGACGCGGCATGTGCACCGCGATGAAGTAGAGCGCGACCAGGCCGAACGGCATATTCACGTAGAAAATCCAGTGCCACGAAAGATGGTCCGTCAACAGGCCGCCGAGCCACGGCCCTAGCACGTTGGCGATGCCGAACACCGCACCGAAGAGCCCCTGGATCCTGCCGCGCTGGCGGGGCGGGAACATCAGGCCCAGCACAGTGACGCCCACGGCGAAGATGCCGCCGGAACCGATGCCCTGCAGCGCGCGGAAGGAGATCAGGGCGATCATGGACGTGGATGCGCCAGAGAGGGCTGAACCGACGAGGAAGATGGCGACGGCGACGAGCAGCACCCACTTGCGCGCCATGATCTCCGCCAGCCGCCCGAAGATCGGCAGCGCGACCGTGGATGCGAGCAGGTACGACGTGGCGACCCAGGCGTAGAGGTTCGTTCCGTGCAGTTCGACGACGATGTTCGGCAGCGCTGTCGCTACAATCGTCTGGTCCAGCGCCGCGAGGAAGATCGCGAGAAAAACGCCGATCAGGCTGAGGCGCTGCTCGCTGGTGATCGGCTTGAAGACGTCCTGGCTCAATGGGTTCCTCCTTCGGGTACTGAAGCCGCCGGCTCCGGCCGTAGGTATTCGGAAAACAGATCAGCGAGCGTCTCGGCGAGGTCGCCGTCCACGATGTCAGAACGCCGTACGCAGTCCGGGACGCCGCACGATGACAGCACATGCTGGAACAGCATGCCGTAGAAGAGGTGCGCCACGAGCGCGAAGTCCCGCTGCCGGATTCGGCCTTGCCCCTCAAGGCCGAAGAGGTAGTCGGTCAAATGCTGTTCGAGGCGCTGCGGGATCTGTCCGACGATCCGTCGCAGTTCAGGGTTGCGGGCGGCGTCCGTCATGCCGAGGTGAATCACCTTGGCACGTGGCAATGCCGCCTTGAGGTACTGACTCGCGAGATGCGCGAGGTTCGATCGCACATCGTCGCCCGTCAGCCGCTCCTGCAGTTCCGCCGTCAGTATGGCTACCGGCGAGTATAACTCGATGCCCTCCTGAAAGAGGGCTTCCTTGCTACGGAAGTGCCGGAAGATCGTCACCTCGTTCACATCGGCGCGGTCCGCGATCTCTCGCGTCGTGGCACCTGTGAAACCCTTCTCTGCGAAGAGTTCGAAGGCCGCCTCAAGGATCCGGCCGCGCGTTTCGCTCGCCCTGTCCGCGCCAACGACCCCCTGACAAATGACAGCAACTACTTGCTTGCGAAAGTGTAGCATGCGGCTTCGTTTCGGTCCAACAGGCTTGCACCTGCCCAGCATAGGAAGCAACTTGCAATGTGCGCTGTGACGGGGTAGAGTCATGATGTCGCTAGGAGTCCGTATGGATCCAGGCCTCGTGCCTTGTCTCCGTGCACTTCCGGGCGAATACGGGTTCGAAGGGAGTGCATCGGAGTGCAGAAAACCATTTATTTCGGTAACCTTCCGTGGAGCGTTACCAACGAGGACCTCCAACAGGCGGTCGCCCAGTACGCTGAGGTGATTGCCGCTCGGATCGCGACGGATCGCGAGACCGGTCGTTCGCGCGGTTTCGGTTTCGTCGAGGTTCCCGAGGAGCAGGCCCAGGCCGTCATTGACGCCTTGAACGGCTCGGACTGGCAGGGTCGCCAGCTCACGGTGAATGAGGCCCGGCCGCGTGAAGAGCGCGCGCCGCGCCGCTACTAAACCGATCAGCGCAAGGCACGGGATCCCCTTGGGGGTCCCGTGCCGTTTCTTTGCTGGATAGGCTTCTTCCGCCTACACCTGCAGCACGATCTTGCCCCGCCCATGCCCGGTATCCAAGCGCCGGTGCGCCCGTGCCACCTCCCGGAGCGGCAAGACCTCGTCGATCAGCGGCCGGACGACGCCGCGAGAGAAGAGCGGCGCCATCTCCTCGAGCCGCGCTCGTTCCCTGGGCAGGAAGATGCCGTGGAGCGCCTGGTTCTTGAACACGACCGATGCGATGTCGCCATTACCACCCAGGATGGTGGCAATGCGGCCAAACGCCCGGACCGCTCCGAGCGCCGGGTAGAGCGCTTGTGCGCCGACGGTGTCCATCAGCGCGTGTACTCCTATCCCAGCGGTCGCTGCGAGTGACGCCTCGACTACGTCCTGCGTGCGGTAGTCGATCACCACATCTGCTCCGAGCGCCGTCAGGGTCTCGCGGTTCGCTTCGCTGGCAGTCGCCAGCACCCGCGCACCGGCCGCCTTTGCGAACTGCACGGCGAAGGATCCCACGCCCCCCGCTCCACCGAGGACGAGCACCGTTTCACCTGGCCGTACCTGGAGCCTGCGCACGATGCCCTCCCACGCCGTCCCGCCGGCCAAAGGGATGGCAGCGGCGGCGATATGATCGAGGCCTTCGGGTTTTGGCGCCACGATCGACGCGGGAGCGACGATGAATTCCGCGAAGCTGCCGTGCTGATTGCCGTGGATCTCGGGCGTGAAGTAGACTTCCTCGCCAATCCGGAGCGAAGCGACGCCCGGACCCGCTTCCTCCACGGTTCCCGATACGTCATAGCCGAGCACGGCAGGCGGCGTGATACCAGCCCAAGCACCCGCCGCCCGAATCTTGGCATCAACCGGGTTGACGGATGTCGCCGCGACCCGCACGAGCACCTCGCCCGGTCCCGCCGCAGGCCGCGGCACCTCGCGCTCCTGGAACACTTCCGGCCCGCCGAAGCGGTCGATGACCATCGCGCGCATGCGCATCCTCCTCTTGTCTTGCTGGATCTTCGGGTTTCTAGAGCATGCCGCGCGAACGGCTCTCCATTCAGGCACATCCACCGCGTCTGCCAGGAGCCGACCGTGACGCCGCGAATACCCGAACCTGACGCTCCCGACCGCGCAAGGAGATGCGACGCTTGCCATACCTTCTGGCCCTCGACCAGGGGACTCACGCATCGCGGGCTGTCCTCTACGACCTGCACGCGACGCCCCTCGCGCAGGCTTCCCATCCCTTGGTCAGCCTGTACCCCCATCCCGGCTTCGTCGAACAGGACGCGGAAGAGATCTGGCAAACCCAGCTCCAGTCTGCCCGTGCGGTGCTGTCAACGGCAGGCGTCCCGGCATCGGACGTCGCGGCGATCGGCATCGCGAACCAGCGGGAGACGACGATCGTGTGGGATGTGCGCACGGGGGCGCCGCGCACGCCGGCAATCGTCTGGCAATGCCGGCGCAGCAAGGAGATCTGCGACAACCTGCGCAGCAAAGGGGTCGAGGACTTGCTGCGCGAGCGCACAGGGCTCGTGCTGGACCCCTACTTTTCCGCGACGAAGCTCGCCTGGCTCCTGCAGAATGACGCAGACCTCCGCAAGGATGCCGAAGCAGGTGACCTTCGCTTCGGTACCGTCGACAGCTGGCTCCTCTACCGCCTGACGGGCCGAAAGGTGCACGCGACGGATGCTTCCAACGCGTCGCGCACCCTCCTGATGGACCTCAAGAAGGGCCAATTCGCGGAGGACCTCGCTGATCTCTTCGGCATCCCACTGGCCCTGCTGCCGGAGATCAGGCCCTCCGTAGGAGAGTTCGGCACGTCGGACCCTACCCTCCTTGGTGCGGCCATTCCCATCACCGGCGTACTGGGCGACCAGCAGGCCGCCCTCTTCGGACAGCGCTGCTTTCATCCAGGGGACGTCAAGAACACGTACGGAACCGGGGCGTTTCTTCTCGCCCAGACAGGAAAGACTCCGGTGCGCTCAGGGAACGGGCTCTTGACGACTGTCGCCTGGGACCTCGGAGATGGGCTCCGCTACGCCCTTGAGGGCAGCGTCTTCCTCGCCGGCGGCATCCTCGAGTGGCTGCAGGCGGAACTTGGACTCGTGTCGGGGGCCGAGGAGGCGGAGCAGCTTGCCCGCAGCGTCCCGGATGCGGGTGGTGTACTGCTCGTCCCGGCCCACAGCGGCCTCGGCGCGCCGCACTGGGATGCCGGTGCGCGCGGCGCCATCCTCGGCCTCTCACGAGGCACGACCAAAGCGCATCTCACACGTGCTGCCTTCGACGCGATCGCCTATCGCACGGACGACGTCCTGCAGGCCATGGCCGAAGACCTCGGGAGCCTTGGAGAACTGCGCATCGACGGGGGTGTCGCGCACTCCGATCTACTGGCTCAGCTCCAGGCGGACCTAAGCGGCCTCACCGTCCTGCGCCCGCAGGATGTCGAAACGACCGCGCGGGGAGCAGCCCTGGCTGCTGGGCTTGGCGCAGGCCTCTTTCGGAGCACCGACGATCTCTTGCAACTCCCGGTGAGCGAACGCCGCTTCACACCGCAGTGGAAGGACACCGACCGCAGCGCCTTGCGCAGCAGATGGCGAGAGGCGCTCAATGCGGCGCGGCGCGTGCGCCAATGACAGGGTTCGTCCGTCACGCTGCCCTGCAGCGCCTGGCCTCCGAGCAGTTCGACCTTCTGGTCGTTGGCGGCGGCATCACGGGCAGCGGCATTGCCCGCGAAGCCACGCTACGGGGCCTGCGCGTAGCTCTGGTGGAGGCGAGAGATTTCGCGAGCGGCACGTCCAGTCGGTCCACACGGCTGATCCACGGGGGCCTGCGCTACCTGAGACAGGGCGAAGTGCGGCTCGTCAGGGAGGCGGTACGCGAACGCGAACTGCTCCTTGGCATGGCGCCGCACCTCGTACGGCCTCTGCCCTTCCTGTTCCCCGTCTTCCGCGGCGACCCCGATGCCCTCTCCTTGGTGCGGCTCGGTGTTGCGCTCTACCAGCGCCTCGGCGGCCTGCCAGTACGCTCGCGCCATCTCCTGATGACGCCGAACGCGGTGCGCGAGCAGGTTCCGCTCCTGCGTAGCGAGGGTCTGCGTGGCGGTGCGCTCTATGAAGACGCCCTGACGGACGACGCGCGCCTCACCCTTGCAGTGGCCCAGTCCGCCGCCGGGGAAGGGGCGGCCGTCGCCAACTACTGTCGCGTGCTGCGCTTCCTGTCGGGCCCGGACGGCGATGTGCGGGGCGCCGAGGTGCGCGACGAGGAGTCCGGGGCGATCTTCCCCATCATGGCGGAGCGCACCGTGATTGCGGCCGGTGCCTGGACCGACCGGCTACGAGAAGGCGAGGCGCCGCTGTTGCGCCTCACGAAGGGCGTTCACCTCACCTTGCGCCGCGAGGACCTCCCTCTTTCGTCGGCGTGCGTCGTACGCGGCCCCGACGGAAGGCTGATGTTCGCGATCCCCGACGGCCCTGTCACCTATGTCGGCACGACCGATACAGATGTGGCGTCGCCCGGCGACGACTCCATCACCTCGGATGACGCAGAGTACATCTTTGCGGCCATCCGGCGTACCTTCCCCGATGCGAACATCTCACCCGCGTCCGTGATCGGCGCCTGGTCCGGCGTGCGTCCCTTGGTCCGCCTGCGGCCTGGCCCCGCCCCGTCGCAGGTCTCGCGAGACTACCGCCTTGTTTTCTCCCCGGACGGGCTCGTCTACGTCGTCGGCGGCAAGCTGACCGCGTTTCGCGCGATGGCCGAACGCATCATCGACCGCGTGTTCCCCAACACGCCTAGCGCCGAAGTCCGCCTGCGCAGCAGACGTCCCCTGGCAGGCGGTGAGGCCCCCCTGCCGCACAGTGAGGACTGGCGGCGCCTGGCAAGGACCGTCTCGGTTCCGGAGCCGCTGCTCACGCGGGAACTGGCGCCGTACGGCGCCGCCGCGCCTTCGGTGCTCGCCGACCTGCCCGCCGGCATCAGCGGGCCGCCGCAGCACCGCCTGCTTCGCATGCGGCTGCGCTATGCCGTCCGCGAAGAGATGGCGCTGCACCTCACGGACGTCCTGCAGCGCAGGACCGACTTTTTGCGATTCTCCGCAGGCAAGACGCGAGCCCAGATCGCAGCCCTCGGCCAGGAGATGGCCCTCTTGCAGGGCTGGAGCGAGGCGCGCCAGGCAGCCGAGGTGGCAGCAGTTGAAGGCATATGGCGCTCCATGTTCCAGTGGAGGAGAAGCATGGGCGGCGCTTGACGTGGCCTCTGCACGGTCCTATACTGTGCCGAAAAGAGCGAGGAAGGGGCCAGTAGCGGCCCTTGGCGTGCAAGAGACCCGGCGGACGGTGCAATGCTGGGACGCCTAGGACGTGAATCCCACCCCGGAGCTAGCGGCGAAGAGCCGCCCGGCGCCCACCGTGACCGGGTGTCCGCTTCCCGCTCCGGGGAGCGCGCTGAGATGGCCAATGGCCAATGAAGGTGGCACCGCGGGAACCCGCCCCGCCCTTCCATAGGGCGGGGCGTTGCTATGTTCCTCAGGAGGTGCTCGTATGCGCATGTCAGAACTGTTGCTGCGCACCCGCAAGGAAGCTCCGGCCGACGCGGAGCTGCAAAGCCATCGGCTGCTCGTGCGCGCAGGCTACGTCCAGCGGGTCGGTGCCGGCATCTACTCCCTGACGCCGCTGGGCCTGCGCGCACTGCGGCGCATGGAAGCCGTCGTGCGCGAGGAGATGGAGTCGATCGGCGCGCAGGAGGTCCTCCTGCCGCTGGTCCAGCCGGCGGAAGCCTGGCAGCGGACCGGCCGCTACAGGTCGATCGACGACGCACTTGTGCGCTTCCCCGACAGGACCGGCCACCCACACGTACTCGCCATGACCCACGAGGAGTCCGCGACCGCCCTCGTCGCAGACATCGTTGACTCGTACCGCCAGCTCCCCCTGCTGCTCTTCCAGATCCAGCTCAAGTTCCGCGACGAGCCGCGACCGCGCGGCGGCCTCATCAGACTGCGAGAATTCGTGATGAAGGACGGCTACAGCTTTCACGATAGCGAGGACGACCTCGATCGCTGCTACGAGGCGGTCGCCGCGGCATACCGCAAGATCTTCACGCGCCTCGCCCTCCCGGTGTTGCGGGTCTCTTCCGACAGCGGCATCATGGGCGGCCGTTCCAGCCATGAGTACATGCTGCGCTCGCCGCTCGGGGAGGACCGCCTGCTCACCTGCACGTGCGGTTACGCGGCGAACAGCGATGCGGCAGAACTCCAACAACAGGCGCGCAGCACTGCACCGCAGGGGGAGCTGCACCGCGTCGCCACCCCTGGAGCACACACCATTGCCGCACTCTGCGAGCAATTGGGCTGCCGGCCTGAGCAAACCATCAAGTCGGTCTTCTTTGAAGCGGGCGAAAAGACGCTGGTGGCCCTCGTGCGCGGGAACCGCGAGGTCTGTCTGCCAAAGCTCGCGAAGTCGCTCGGCGAGGATGTGCGCCCGCTCTCTCCAGAGGAGAGCCGCGCGCGCGGACTCATCGTCGGCTATACGGGGCCGGTCGGCCTGCAGGTCCAGGGACCGCTTCGTATCGTGCTCGACCACGACCTCGAGGGCGCCGAAGGGCTAGTCGCCGGCGCGAACGCAGAGGATGCGCACCTAGTCGGCGTCTCGATCGCGCGCGACGTCCTGGGCGTGGACATCGTCGCCGACATCGCGCTGGCCCGCGAGGGAGATCCCTGTCCGGTCTGCGGGCGCCCGCTCGCTGAGGAGCGGGGCATCGAGCTCGGGAACATCTTCAAGCTGGGCACCCGCTACAGCGCCGCCCTAGGCGCCCTTGCGACCGGTCCCGACGGCAGGGCAGCGCCGATCGTGATGGGTTCCTACGGCATCGGCATCACGCGGCTGCTCGCCGCCGTCGTCGAGGAGCACCATGATGCGCAGGGGATCGTCTGGCCGCTGGCCGCAGCTCCCTATCCCTTCCACCTGATCACCGCTGGCGAGGGCGAAGACGTACGCGCAGCAGCGGAAGACCTCTACCTGCAGCTGGGCGGGAGCGCAGTGCTGTTCGATGACCGCAGCGTGTCGCCCGGTGTGAAGTTCAAGGACGCGGATCTCCTCGGCATGCCCCTGCGGGTGACGATCGGGGCGCGGTCCCTGGCATCAGGAGGCGTCGAACTGCGTCGCCGCAAGGGCGGTGAAGCGGAGGTTCTGCCGATCTCGGATGCCGCTTCCGCTCTGCACCGTGCGGCACACACTGCCGCAGACCAGTAGGGCACCAAGCATTTCTATGTGAATTCTCAGCTTGGCCTAAGAAGCCGTTCATCTCCAAGGCGCATGCTGGGTAGCGTAACAGGCGGCGTTTGCACCCGCCCATCTGTGAGGAAGGTGATCACATGGAGAAAGGCCGCACTTCGTGGCGCCAACGCGTCCACAGCTTTCTCGTTCTCGCAATGCTATCGGTGATCGGCCTATTCGGGGTGCTGCTCGTCGCATATGGCGGCACGACGGTACGTCCGTTCTGAGGCCTGCAGTGAGATGACGTCCCCGGCGTTCGCCGGGGACGCTGTCGTTGCTGATGGCTTTCGGTCAGCCACCGGGTACGATCACGGGCTCCGGGCGCAGGCGCACCCCGAAGGCGCGCTCCACCCCGCTCTCAATCTCCTCTGCCAATTCCAGCAGCTCCGAAGTCGTGCCGCCGTAGTTGACGAGCGCCAGGGTATGGTTCAGGGAGATCCCGGCGCCGCCGCGCCGCAGGCCGCGCACAAACCCCGCGCGCTCGATCAGCCAAGCCGCAGGTATTTTGCGCCCGCCGTCTGCTGGAAACGAGGGCGGCTCGGGTGGATTGTCCGGGAATCGGACGCGCAGTCGCTCGCGCAGCATGCGGTAGGCTGCGTCGTCCAGCACGGGATTCAGGAAAAACGAGCCGACGGAGTGTGAATTGGCGTCCAGGGGGTCGTAGACCATCGACTTGCCGCGGCGCAGTGCGATTACTGCCTGGCGCGTCTCCTGCAGCGCCTTTTTTGGCGGCGCGTCTGCCACACCGCGTGCCTGCGCCTCTCGAGCGAGTTCCGGGTAATGCAAGGTGGGGCGGGCATTCTTCTGGAGCCTGTAGGTGACCTCGGTGATCACGTAGCGGCCTGCGTCCTCGCCTTTGAACCGGCTGTCACGATAGGCGAAGCCGCAGTCGGCGGAGGCGAACAAGACTTCTTCAAGGCGTTCGCGGTCGAGGGCGCGCAAGGAGACGAGGGTCTGCGAGATCTCCTGCCCATACGCCCCGACATTCTGGATCGGCGTCGCCCCGACAGAACCGGGAATCCCCGAAAGGCACTCCAGCCCCTGCAGTCCCTGCTGCAGGCAGAGGGCCACAAACGCGTCCCAGTCCTCACCCGCCGCAGCGGTCGCCAACACCGCGTCTCCATCCGAAACAAACGTGATGCCGCGCAGCGCGATGTGCAGCACGAGCCCGGGATAGCCGGCGTCCGCGAAGACTGTATTGCTGCCCCCGCCGAGGATCTGCACGGTCAGGTCCTGTGAGCGCGCAGCCTGGAGCGCGTCGCGCAGCTCAAGGTCGCTCCCTGCCTCGGCAAAGAACCGCGCCGGCCCGCCCAGACCGATCGTGGTCTGCGGGGCAAGCGGGACCATCTCGCTGAAGCCCGCCATCTCTTTTCCTCCTGCGTTCGGCCTCTTGCTCTAGGATACTCGTCGAGTGCCGCGCCGTCGCGCGCTCGCGAGCAATACCCCTTTTTTGGCAGCGCATAGCGCACAGACCAGAGAATGCCTCGGGAAAGGAGCTGCTTTGGTCTGCACACCTCTTCGCGCGCCCCCGCTGAGCGAAGGCAGTCCTTGCCGCCTGCCCCACTGCGGTGATGCATGCTCGACGAAGCACATGTCGGCGAAGGCCGCTATCCCTGCGCCGCCTCAGTAGGCCCGGCGGACGTGCGTCCGAGCATCATTGCGAATACAACCACCATCACGGCGCAGAGCGGTGTCAACAAAAGCGCGAGCTGTGGCATGCGGCTGAACACCTGCCCTTCCGACCAAGGAGCGATCAGGGCAGCGAGAGCGAGCGCCGAGAAGACTGCGCCATAGGTCCAGCCTTCCCGGCCGGGGCCGCGCAGGCTCGCGATGCCCAACGCAATCGGGAAGACCGGCCCGAACCCGGCACCGGCGAGGAACGCGCCAATGAGCGCGAACCAGGGGTTCTGACCGCCAAGGGCTGCAAGCAGGCTTGCCGCTGCGGCGACGAGGCCGCCGAGTGCCAGCAGGCGCTCGAGGCGCAAGGAGGCGAGCGAGCGGCCGACGAACAGGCGCACCACGGTCAGCCCGACCTGGTAGGCCGCCGGGTAGAGCGCCGAAAGCGCCGTCGAGATCCCTGCGCGTTGATGCTCGTAGGCTGCGATCCAGCTGCCGAAGCCCACTTCCGCCGCGATGTAGAAGAAAACGAGCAGCGTCAGCAGCTGTAGCCAGCGCGCCCGGCCAAAGTATCGGACCAGCGAGTCGTCGGGGTCGCGGTGCACTACAGGCTCAGACGGCGGCAGGGGGATGCGCACAAGAGCCGTTCCGCCGACGGCGCCGCACAGCGCGATCGCCAGGAAGGCCGGCTGTGGCCCACCCCCGAGATGCACCGAGAGCCCTATGATCACAGGCGCAGCAATCGCGCCGATACCGAAAAAGATGTTGAGGCGATTCAGCGCCTGGGCTGGATGCGACCGGTACATCGCGCCTACGAGACGCGAAGCGCCGACGTCGACGAGCGAAAACGCCACGCCTGCCACCAGGGTTGCGGCCACCCAGGCTGCGAAGCTCTGTACGACGCCGAGTGCGAGACCGCCGACCACGAAGAGCAGGAGTCCGACATGCAGGACACGCTGAGCGCCGAAGCGGTCGATCAGCGGGTTCGCGAGGAAGTAAGCGAAAGTATTCCCTACCGCAAGCACGACAAAGAGCAGTGACAGTGCAGCGTATCCCCGGTGGAGCTCGTGCACCAGCGCAGGCAGTGCGGCGCCGTAGGCCGTCGCAAGAAGACCGATCCCCAAGTTGCCGAGCCAGGCGACGCGTTCGGCCGGTTGGGCCCGAAGTAGCACTGCCTTCCCTCCTCGAGCCCAACTGAAAAAGCGCGGCGGCATCTGCCGCCGCGCCGCAATCGTCTGCGCTTAGCCTTCGAGCAGCAGTTGCGTCGGGTCCTCGAGGCAGTCCTTGATGTGCCGCAAAAAGCGCACCGATTCGCTGCCGTCGACAATGCGGTGGTCGTACGAGAGGGCGATGTACATCATCGGCCGGATCGTTACCTCTCCCTTGACCGCGATCGGCCGCTCCACGATGCCGTGCATGCCAAGGATGCCTACCTGCGGTGCGTTGAGGATCGGGGTGGACAGCAGCGAACCGAAGACGCCGCCGTTCGTAATCGTGAAGGTGCCGCCGCGGAGGTCCTCCAGCGTCAGCGCACCGTTGCGCGCTTTCTCGGCAAGGGCTGCGATCGCCTGCTCCAGGCCTGCGAAGTTCAGTCGGTCGGCGTCGCGCACCACCGGAACGACGAGCCCCTCGTCGGTCGAGACCGCGATGCCGATATCGTAGTAGCTCTTGAGGACGATCTCCTCTCCCTGGATCTCCGCGTTCAGGCGAGGAAAGGCCTTGAGGGCCGAGATCGTCGCCTTGGCGAAGAACGACATGAATCCCAGCGAGACGCCGTGCTTCTCCTTGAAGGCGTCCTTGCGCTCCTTGCGCAGCGCCATGACCGCCGAAAGGTCCACCTCGTTGAAGGTAGTCAGCATCGCAGCCTGGTGCTGCGCCTCGACGAGGCGCCTTGCGATCGTCAGGCGGCGGCGCGACATGCGCCTGCGCTCCTCGCGGCGCCCGGTCTCGTCGAACGGCGGCGCGGATGCTGTCGCAGTTGCGGGAGTTGGTGGAGCTGCGGAAGGCGCTGGTGCAGGGGTTGTCGTTGCCGGCGAAGGAACTGCTGCCTGCGGCATGCGCGACTTCGCGAAGGAGAGCACGTCCTCGCGCGTCACGCGGCCGCGCGGTCCGCTGCCGGCGATCTGTGCGAGCTCCACCTGCAGGTCTTGGGCCAGCCGTCGCACCTCGGGCGAAGTCGGTCCACCCGGCTCCTCGGCAGGCGACGGGGCTGGGGCCGGGGCTGAGGCGCTTGCGTCAGCGGGCTGCGATGCGGGAGCAGAAGCGCCCGCCGCAACGGTCGTCGCCGCACCGCCCTCTTGGAGCAGCCCGAGCACCTCGCCGATCGTCACCGTGTCGCCTTCCGCCTTGCGCACTTCGGACAGCACGCCGGACTCCTGTGCCTGCACTTCGAGGTTCACCTTGTCCGTCTCGAGCTCGACCAGTGCATCGCCCTGCGCTACTGCGTCTCCGGGATGCTTCAGCCACCGGCCGATCGTCGCTTCGACGATCGACTCGCCGAGCTGCGGAACCGTGATCTCACTTGGCACGTCTCTTCCCACCCCGCGTCTCAAGTTTGAGCGGCATCTTCCCCGAGAGCGCTTCCACTAGGATGCGCTCGTGCTCCGCCTGGTGAACGTCCGGCATCCCCTCTGCTGTCGCTGCACGCTCCGAGCGGCCGATGTACTGGAGCTCCGCACCGCCTGGCAGCAACGCCTGCAGGCGTGCTGCGATGTACGCGTAGGCGCCCATGTTGCGGGGCTCCTCCTGCAGCCAGGCGAACTCGCGCGCAGAGGGATAGGTCGCGAGGATTCTGCGAATCTCCGCCTCTGGGAACGGGTAGAGGAGTTCCACCCGCAGGAGCGCACCACGCTCAGCATCCCTGTTCTCCTTCGCTGCGGCGCGGTATTCGACGGAAATCTTGCCGCTGCAAAAGACGATCCGCTCCACCTTCTCCTTGCGTGCGGTCGCCTCCTCGTCGTCGAGCACCGGCTGGAAGCGCCCTTGGGCGAGATCCGCGAGGCTCGACGCTGCGAGCGGGTGGCGCAGCAGGCTCTTTGGCGTCATCACGATCAGCGGGCGCGGGCGCTCCTTCAGCGCCGACGCTTGCAAGCGCAGCAGGTGGAAGTATTGCGAGGAGGTCGTGCAGTTCGCGATGCGCAGATTCTCCTCCGCCGCGAGCTGCAGGTAGCGTTCCACGCGGCCGCTGGAGTGCTCAGGTCCCTGGCCTTCGTAGCCGTGGGGCAGGAGCAGCGTCAAGCCCGAGGTTTCCGACCACTTGGCGCGGGCGGCGGAGATGAACTGGTCTACGATCACCTGGCCCGCGTTGGCGAAGTCGCCGAACTGCGCTTCCCACAGCACGAACGCCTCCGGCGCACGCAGGCTGTAGCCGTACTCGAAGCCCATTGCCGCCGTCTCCGAGAGCGGGCTGTTGTACACGTCGAAGCTCGCGCGCGCCTGCGGCAGGTGATCGTGCGGGACGTAGGTCCGGCCGGTCGCGGTGTCGTGCAGGACGAGGTGGCGTTGGCTGAACGTTCCTCGCTGGGTGTCCTGGCCCGACATGCGAATCGGCGTGCCGTCCTCGAGGATAGCCGCGAAGGCGAGTGCCTCTGCGTGCGCCCAGTCGATGCTCTGAGGCTTCTCGAGCAGTTCGCGGCGCCGCTGCAGAAGGCGCTCCAGCTTGGTGTTCGCCTGCAGTCCCCCGGGACGCGCCAAGAGGGCATCGTTCAGGGCGCGCAGCCGATCTTCACCAGGCGGCGCAGGCTCCTCGATTGTGCCCTTCTCCGCCGGCAGCGCGTGGGGGAACTTCTGCTTGCCGCTCACCACATCATCGAACGCCTGGCGCAGTTCGGTCTGCGCAGCCTTGCGCATCTCCTCTGCCTGCACTTCGGTCACGATGCCCTGTGCTTCCAACTGCTGCGAGTACAGCGTGGCCACTGTCGGGTGGCTGTGGACCTTCTCGTAGAGCAGCGGCTGCGTGAAGCTCGGCTCGTCGCCCTCGTTGTGGCCAAAGCGGCGGTAGCCAACCAGGTCGATCAGGACGTCCTTGTGGAAGAGCTGGCGATAGGCGATCGCGATGCGCGCCGCAGCGAGGCAGGCTTCCGGCTGATCGGCGTTCACATGCAGAACAGGGATCTCAAATCCCTTTGCGAGGTCCGATGCGTAGCGCGTCGAGCGATCATCCTGCGGGTCCGTCGTGAACCCGACCTGGTTGTTGGCGATGATGTGGATCGTGCCGCCGGTCGTGTACCCTCTGAGACGCGAGAGGTTCAAGGTCTCGGCGACAACGCCCTCCCCCGGGAATGCGGCATCGCCGTGGACAGTCACGTTGAGCGCCCGTGCCACCTCCTGGAGGGCGGGGCCGGCGTGCTCGCGGTTGTCTTGCGCCGCGCGCGTCAGGCCTTGCACGACCGGATTCACAAACTCCAGGTGGCTCGGGTTGTTCGCAAGGGTGAGCTGCACCGGACCGTCCGGCTCCTGAATTGTGCGGCGGCTGCCCAGGTGGTACTTCACGTCGCCGGTCCAGCCGACGTGTACGTCCGCTTCCTCCGCAGGGCCGGCGTGGAATTCCGTGAAGATTTGACCGAACGGCTTTCCGAGCACGTGCGCCAACACGCTCAGGCGCCCGCGGTGAGCCATCCCGATCGTCACCTCGCGCGTACCGCTCCGCACGGCTGAGTCGATGATCTCGTCGAGCATCGGCACCAGCATGTCGGTGCCTTCGATCGAGAAGCGCTTCTGTCCCTGGAACGTGCGATGCAGGAACTGCTCGAACTCCTCCACCGCCACGAGCCGCTGCAGCGTTTCCCTCTGCCGCTCCGGTGCGACGTGCAGGTAGCTGCCGCCTTCAGCAGCGTGCTGGAGCCAGTCCCGCTCCTCCGCGATGTGCACGTGGCTGACGTCAAACCCGATGTACCCCATGTAGACCGCCCGCAGTCGGGCAACAGCGTCCGCGAAGCTGCCGGCCGCAGCACCCTGCTCGGGGAAGACGATGCTCCCGGGCAGGCGCCTGAGCTGCTCCTCGCGCAGGCTGTATGCCGCGGGTTCCAGCCCGTGGTCCGTCGGCGGGTCGTCGGCGAACGGGTCCAGCTTTGCCCGCAGGTGTCCGAATTGACGGATGTTTCGCGCGAGCCTCGCAGCCAGGACGACCTCTTGGACGTCCGTGGCGGATACTGTCTGGGCAGCGGCCGGTTCGGCTGCAAAATCGAGCGGGCCCGCCTGCCGTTCCAGCGCCGCGAAGAGCGCGGCGCTCCGCGCGTCCACCGACGCAGGATCCTGGCGATACCGCTCGTAGAGTTCCAGGGCGGCTCCAGCGTTGGGTCCGTGAAACAGCTCCCCCAGATCCATACGTACCATCCTCGATGGGCAGATTTCCTGCGAAATTGGGACGCTAGACCATTGCCGTTGAAGTGCCATCATTATAGCGCGGCTCTGCTTTCATGCGTAATGCGCAGTTATCATGCTTCCGCGTACGCGTTATGCATGTTCACGCGCGGCGGAGAGAGCTCCGTCCCACGCGTACGATGCCCTACTTTTGCGGTCGCGGCACTCGGCCTGCGCAGCGGTATGAAGAGAGCCGGGCCCAGCTCCCTCGGAGCCGGGCCCGGCTCTTCCAAGCGTAAGCGCCTAATCGTGCCGCAGTGCGTCCACTGGGTTCAGGCCCGCCGCGCGGTTTGCGGGGTAGATCCCCGACACGAGCGCGACGATGATCGCGAAGGCAATGGCAAAGAGCGCGATCCAAGGCGTCACCGCAAACAGAGAGACGCTCTGGCCTCCACCTTTTTGGATGGAGTAGTTGACGATTGCGTTGATGCCCGCGCCGGAGAGATAGCCTCCTGCAAGTCCGATCACTCCGCCCAGCAGGCCGATGATCAGGGACTCCGACAGGAACAGGCGCCGGATGTCACGCCGTCTGGCCCCGATCGCTTTGAGAACCCCGATCTCCCGGGTGCGCTCGAGAACCGCCACGATCATCACGTTCGCGATGCCAAGGCCCGCGACGATGAGCGCGATGCCGCCGATCACGCCGAGGATCGACTGGACGATCAGAAACACTTGGTGCAGGGAGTCGATGATGCTCTGAAAGGTCTGCGTGCCGTAGCCCATCCGCCCGAGGCGAGCAGCAAGCGGCTTCACGTCTGCTTGCGATTGGGCCTGCACGGTAATCGCGTCATAGAGGAAGCCGTGCGGCCCTTGACCAGCCGACCCCTTCCCCTGCCGCAGCACCGCCTGCAGGGTGCGGTACGGCACGTAGCTCGCCGAACCCTTGACGATTCCCACCACCTGCAGCGTCTCTGATACCGGCTTCTTGAAGGCGCTGCCGTTGAGCCCGTTTGAACCGAGGTCATTCGTGAACTTCAGTGTAATCTGCTGCCCGAGGAGTTTCTTGAGATTGGCATCGGTCGGCTTCTCGCCCTTCTTCAAGAGGTATCCCGCCGAGCCGTCGCCCAGCACGATTGCCATCTGGGCATTGCCCGGAATGCGCCCGAGACGCATCTGCTTGCTAAAGGTCGGCAGCCGGAAGTGCACCGGCGGCAGGTCCTGCGCCAGCACCGTCGCTCCTTGTGGGCCTTCCTTCACCGTTGCCAGCAGGGTAGCGGAGTAGAAGGCGCCTGCCACATCCGGCAGACGGGAAAAGGTTATAAGCGTCGTGTCGTTGAGCGGCTTCTGCGCCGTGGGCGCGCCGAGAGACACGCCTAACGGCGAACCGCCTTGGCTCTTGGCGCCGGTCACCACGATCTGCGTCACGGATCCGAGGCCGTTCAGCTGGCCGATCACGCTGTTCTGCAGCCCCTGCCCAAACGAGACCATCAGCACGATGGCCCCGACGCCGATTGCCACGCCCAGTCCTGTGAGAATGGCCCGCGCCTTGACCCTGCGGATGCTGCGCCAGGCATAGCCCAGCATGTCCGGCAGCCGGAACGTGCCGAGAGGCCTTTGTGCGTTCATCGTCTGGGGTGCGGGCGCCTGGCCCGTCACCTCCTGCACAGCTCCATCCAGCAGGTGCAGCACGCGATCAGCGTCCTGGACGAGGGCCGGATTGTGGGTGATCAGGATGAGCGTCCGCCCCTGGCGGTGGAGCTCGTGCAACAGCTCCATCACCTGTTCGCCGGAGCGGGTGTCGAGGTTGCCGGTCGGCTCGTCGCAGAGGAGGATTTCCGGATCGTTCGCCAAGGCCCGCGCGATGGCAACCCGCTGCTGCTGTCCCCCGGAGAGCTGGGCTGGACGGTGATGCATGCGATCGGAAAGGCCGACCTGCTCGAGGAGCTCTACTGCGTGGGCGCGGCGAGAGGCCGAGCGCAGACCATTGAGAGACATCGCAATTTCCACGTTCTCCAGCGCCGTCAGCGACCCAATCAGGTGAAACGACTGGAAGACGACCCCGACGCGCGTGCGGCGGTACGCGGCCAGCGTGTCGCTGTCCGCTTTTTGCAGCGGGATGTCGCCGGCCTTGAGTTCCCCTGCCGATGGGCGATCGAGACCGCCGATCAGGTGAAGCAGCGTCGTCTTGCCGGAGCCACTTGGACCAAGGATGGCAAGAAATTCGCCACTCTCCACCTTGATCGAGAGATCCCTCAGAGCCCCGACCTCTTCGTCGCCCATGCGGTAGATACGAGAGACATCGCGCAGTTCGATCGCCAACGAAGCGGCCTCCTTATTCCGCAAAACGTCCCCGGCGGCACAAGACCGCCGGGGACGCACAGGGACGTCTCACACGGCCTGACGGTCTCCGCCCTGGACGAAGAGCGTAGCGATCCAACCGACGAACAAGGTCAGCAGCCAACCGAAGAGCAGGGCGACGATCAGTTCGCCGAGACGCACGCCGAGCGAACGCGTGAGGTTGATCGCCGCGTTCATCTGGGACTGTGTCAAGTTCGAGCTCTGCTGCAGCATGGCCTTGCGCAGGGCTGCCGCAGACGGTGGGAAGAGCAGGTTTGCGATGCCGGAGATCAGGCTGTAGATTACCCCTGCCAGCGACGCGCGCATCGGAGCGCGATCCATCGTCTTCTTCGCACGGATTGCGATCAGCACGACGACGACTCCGATCAGGATATCGAAGATGTAGCCAAGAACTACGGCGAAGCTGCTGGTGAGCGGCAAGGCGAAGCGGGTGATCACCGCTAGCACGCCGATCACCGCTGATGCGAGGTACAGGTTCGTCAGGCGTTGACCCGCCTCGGTCATGGGCGAATTCCCCTCTCAGAAACGTTGGCGCGGAAACGCGTGCGGTGCGACATATTTCCTGAAAGCCCCTTCTCCTTCCTGCACAGCGGCTCAGCGCAGGAATGCATAGAACGCCGCGAACGCGCACACGGTGCCAAGGAGTGCTCCTCCTGCCACTTGCCAAGCGTCATGGCGGTGCAGGCGCAGCCGAGACCACGCGACAGCGGGCGGCAGCCACACAAGCCAGAGGGCCGGCAGTCCGAAGAACGCAACACTCAGCCAAAAGACGCCGACCGTGCCGCTGACGTGGAGGCTAACCTTCCAGAACTGGCTGAGGATTGCCCCTAGGAAGACCCACAGCGCCATCCCGACGACCGAGATCTGCACGGGCAGTGGAAACTGCAGCACCATCGCCGTACTCAGTGTGGCCGCAGCGAACAGCAGTGCAACGGGAAGAAAACGCCTGCGCTCAGCGAGTTCGGTCATCTCGGAACTGGCGATGCTCCCGCGGTGGACGGCCGCCAGGAGGAACAGTGTGGGCAAGCACAGCATGAGGGCCCAGGAAATGCTGACTGCATCATAGGCGAGGGGACCGTCCTCGTACGCAAGCCACAGGAAGTACAGCGTGCCGAGGATGGGCGGGCTGCCCACCAGCGACACAAGGCGCGCGGTGCGGTCCATGCGGCTCGCGGGCACCAGTAGGTTGGCTGACATCCAAGGCCTCCCTCCTGCGTTTCTCGCGAAGGAACCGTGACTACCCCCACGAAGACAGTGTACCGTGGAAGGAGGTAGATTGCGTGAAGCTCTTTGACGGAGCGGAAGCTCTGGAACTGCAGATGCAGGGCTTCGGTGGAATGCAGAGCATCGTGCATCCACTGCTCCTTTGGGGCGCGGACGGCATCACCCTGGTGGACACCGGCTTCCCAGGGCAGCAGCCTGCGATTGAGGAAGCCCTCGGTCGTCATCAGCTGCGCCTTGCGGACATCGACCGCATCATCCTGACGCACCAGGATGTGGACCACATCGGCAACCTGCCGGGCATCGTGGCCGCAGCGCAGCCAGTGGTACTGGCCCATCAGGCCGACATCCCCTACATCGATGGCACCTTGCCTCTGATCAAGATGCAGGGTATGGCCGAGCGCATGCCAGAGGAGATGCGCGAACGCATGCGCCCGCTGCTCGAACACCCGCCTGCCGCACCGGTCGACCGGGCGCTCACGGACGGTGAACTGCTGCCGCTTTACGGAGGCATCCAGGTAATCCATACGCCCGGCCACACACCGGGTCACCTGTGTCTGTACTTCCCTCAAGAAAAGGTCCTGATCGCGGGCGACGCGCTGCGCGTCGTGGACGGCCAGCTCGAAGGTCCGGCACCCCAGGCGACGCCCGACATGCCGCTTGCGCTGCAGTCCCTTCGGAAGCTGCCAACGGATGTCGAGCGCATCCTCTGCTACCACGGGGGACTCTTCGGGCCAGGTGCCCATCGGCGATTGTCGGAAATCCTAGAGAGCGCGTAGCGTGCGAACGCAGTGGGAGGCCTGGCGCATCATGCGCTGGGCCTCCCACTTTTGCTTTCAGGCCTCATCATCTTGGCCTACCGGCGCCGCACTGGCGTAGCCGGTCGCGAGCGCCTGGCGTATCTCGTCCTCGCTCATGCCCAGTTCGCGCAGGATGCGCCGGGTGTGCTGGCCATGCAGCGGCGGCGGCAAGTGCGGCTCCGCGGGCGTGCGGCTGTAGCGCCACGGCAAGCGAACCTGCGGCAGATCTTCGATGAGCGGATGGCGCATGTGCACGACCGTACCAGCCTGCGCTACCTCGGGCCCAGCGAACACCTCGTCGACGCTGCGGATCGGCCCGCAGGGAATGCCGCTCTGGGTCAACTCCGAGAGCGCCTCCTGCTGCGTCTTGTCGGCGAGTGCAGCCTCGATGGCCTCCTTCAGCTCGCTGCGGTGGGCAACGCGGTCCGGGTTTGTCCGAAAGCGCGGGTCTTGAATCCATTCCTCATGGTGCAGTGAGCGGGCGAGGCTGAGGAACTGGCGGTCGTTGCCGACGCCCACGGTGATCCGCCCATCCTTGGTGCGCAGGTCCTCGTACGGAGCCATGGAGGGGTGGGCGTTGCCGTAGCGACGCGGGCGATTGCCGGTCAGGAGATAGGACGAAGCCACGTTCGCCAGCATCGCGACCTGACTCTCGAACAAAGAGACGGACAGGTGCTGGCCGAATCCGGTCCGTGTCCGCTCGTACAATGCCGCGAGCACTCCGCTCAGCAGAAAGGAACTGGTAAAAAGATCCGCGGCCGCCACACCGACCTTGTAGGAATCCCCCTCCTCGGGGCCCGTGACGGACATGAGGCCACCCGCGCCCTGGATAACGAAATCGTAGCCTGCGCGGTCGTCTCCGAGCGGGTAGCCGCGCACACTGGCTGTGATCAGCCGCGGCTGGGCATCTCTCAAGGCTGAGAGCGGCAGGTTAAACCTGTCGAGGTTTCCTGGGCGGAAGTTCTCTACCACGACATCCGCCCAGTCGATTGCGAGCCTGCGGACGATCTCCTGTGCCTGCGGCCGCGTCAGATCAAGGGCGATGCTTTCCTTGTTGCGGTTGACACCCAGGTAGTACGCCGATTCCCCCGCTGCGAAGGGCGGTCCCCAACTGCGCGTCTCATCGCCCTCCAGCACGTGCTCGACCTTGATCACGCGTGCACCCAGCTCGCCCAGTGCCATGGTCGCGTAGGGACCTGCTAGCACCCGCGAGAGGTCGAGTACGTGGATACCCCTAAGCGGTCCCTTCAGGTCAGACACGGCGAACAACCTCCCCTAGAGCCTCCAGCGCCCGCTCCACGTCTTTCGGAGTATTGAAGGGAGCAAAGGAGAATCGCACGGCCCCTTGTGGCTGCAATTCCTCAACGGCCCGCACGATCACCTGCCCATGGCGATAGAGGTCCTCGAGGGCCTGCTTGGCGGGCAAGTCCCCCACGCGTACCGTTACCATCGCCGCGCGCCGTGGCACGGCGATCTCCTCCACGCCTGGGGGCAACCCTGCGAGGAACTGTTCCACCAAACTTGCCGAGGCGGCGAACGCCTGCCCCCAGCCGATCTCCCCGAACAGGTCGATTGCCCGCGCCAAGCCTTCATAGAGCGGCCAGTTGCGCGTCCCCACTTCCAGTCGGCGCGGCGTTTCGCGCCAAGGCACGTCGTCCTCGTAACGGCCAGCGAGGTCGTGTTCGGCGGAGCCGCCGCCGGCTGGCAGCAGCCCCAGTTCGCCAAAGGCGTCGGGCCGCGCATAGAGGCCCGCCGTCCCGACCGGGCCGAGCAGCCACTTGTGCCCGTTCCAGCCGTAGAAGTCAGGGTCGATCGCGGAGAGGTCGACCCTGAGTTGGCCAACGGCCTGCGCGCCATCCAGGAAGAGACGCACCCCGGCAGAACGGCAGAACTGAGCGATGCGCTCCGCCGGCAGCACCCTGCCGTTCGTCTGTAGCACATGGGAGACCGTCACGAGTCGAGTGTGCGGTGTGATCAGCCGACTGAGGTCCTCCATGAGGGCATCGTCGTCGCCATCCATCTCCCACAGCACGACGCGCACGCGGCCCATCCGCTCGAGCGCCCGCCAGGGATAGCGATTCGCAGGATGTTCGTGCGTGCCGACAATCACCTCGTCGCCGTCAGAAAACCGAAGCCCGCCGGCCACCCAGTTGATCGCCTGCGAGATGTTTTCTGCGAACGCGATGCGGTCGCTCGCCGCGCCCAAGAACAGCCCGACGCGCGCACGAACGGCGTCCATCCCGGCACGGCGCGCCTCGTAGGCCTCAGGCCAGCCGGGACCCTCGACCTGCCACTGCTCGTAGGCTCGCACGAAGGCGACCGTTACGGTCTGGGGAGAGGCGCCGAGCGTTCCCGTGTTGAGGTATACCTTTCGCCGCAGTACCGGTATGTCGCTTCGCAGATCGTCGAGTGTCCATCCCAAAGCAAAGGCCCCCTGTCCGTTGTTCGTTACGCCGACCAACGTCTCGTCCCCTGCCGCGCTCGCTCTGCTATGATCCTGGTTGGCATGCCGCCGCAGTTGGCGGCGCAAGAAAGGGGTCTTCCCATGGCCTCGGACCTGGATCTGCGGGCGGGGCGCCTACGGCGGAGTTTCAACCTCCTCGCCCCCGCCTACGACTTTCTCTTCTTCCAGACGACCGAGGAGGTCTGGGAAGCCGCCCTCTCCCTGCTGCAGCCGCAGGAGGGGGAAAAGATCCTTGACGTCGGGAGCGGCACCGGACGGCTTCTGATCGCCCTCTCGCAACTCGTCGGAGCCTCAGGTTCAGTACAGGGCTTGGACATCTCGCCGGCGATGTGCCGCTCGGCGGAGCGACAGATCGCACGAACGCCGCACCCCTCGGAGATTGCGGTGATTCCCGGCGACGCCCGGCGCCTCCCCTTCGCGGACGACTCCTTCGACGGCGCGGTGAGCGTGCTGACGTTGGAACTGCTGCAGCGGGGCCAGACCGAGGCCGCACTCGGAGAACTCAGCCGCGTCGTGCGTCGCGGCGGCCGCATTGTGGTCGCATCCATCGCCGATGCCGTAACCTCGGACCGTCCCCTGCAATACTACGAGCTCTTGCGCCGCGCCTTCCCTTTGGCCTACTTCGGTCGCCCCATCGCACTGCGCCGACTCGCACACGCCGCGGGTCTCACGCCGCGTATCGCCATGCGCCGCGCATTCCTGCGCCTTCCGGTCGATGTGCTGCTGATCGGCGTCCCGCAATAGCCCTCCCCGAGCCAACGCCGCACGATCGGGCCTGGCGGCGCGGGCCAGATGATGGTTCAGGCGTTCGGACGCGTGCGCCATGTCCGGATGGGCCTTGACCCTGCTCATGACAATTCCCAGCATAGGCGTAGCCTTTCGTTCGGCAGTAGACAGAACGCGAGCCCTCCCAGAGTGCAATGCCAACCCATCGGGCATGCTGGGGGAAAATCAGGCGTACGGCCCGGCTGGGGGAGACACGGTGGACGCGGACTTCTCGGCGATGCGCCCCTTGCTGTGGCGCCGCATCGCGCGATGGACGGCAGTACTCGGACCAGGTCTGATGGTGATGCTTGCCGACACGGATGCCGGAAGCATCATCACTGCAGCCCAGTCCGGCGCGCAGTGGGGCTATCGCATGGTCCTGCCCCAGATTTTGCTGATCCCCATTCTCTTCTTCGTGCAGGAAATGACAGTACGGCTCGGCGTGCTTACCGGCAAGGGACACGGCGAACTGATCCGCGATACGTTCGGCAGATCTTGGGCAATGATCTCCGTCGGCACGCTGTTCGTCGCCTCGCTCGGCGCGATCATCACCGAGTTCGCGGGCATCGCCGGCGTAGCTCAGCTGTTTGGCGTGTCCGCCCCGCTCGCCGTGATCGCAGCGGCGGCACTCCTGATCGGCCTGGGCCTGAGCGGCAGCTACCGCAAGGTAGAGCGGGTCGGCATCGCACTGGGGCTGTTCGAACTCTTTTTCCTGCCCGCGGCCCTGCTGGCGCATCCCCAGGCGTCCCAGCTCATGAACGGGCTCACCAGCATGCCCCTTGGGGACGGTGGCTACCTCTTCCTGCTAGCCGCCAACATCGGCGCAGTCATCATGCCCTGGATGGTCTTCTACCAGCAGGGCGCCGTGATCGACAAGGGTCTCGCTCCGCATCAGCTGCGCGCTGCGCGGCTAGATACGCTGCTCGGCGCAGCCGCGACGCAAGTCGTGATGATCTGCGTGGTCGTCGCGGTCGCAGCGACGATTGGGCGCGCAAACCACCCGCAAAGCCTCACTGCTATCCCGGAGATTTCTCGCGCCCTGGAGCCGTTCCTCGGCTACCTCGGCGCGAAGCTCGCCTTTGGACTCGGCATCCTCGGCGCGTCGCTGGTGGCGGCGCTCGTCGTCTCGCTGGCGGGTGCGTTCGGCCTCGGCGAGGCGCTCGGCAAGCCCCACAGCCTGAACAGCAGCCCGCGCGAGGCCAAGCTCTTCTACCTCGCCTATGCGGGCGCGCTCGCACTGGGCGCTGCCGCGGTCCTCTCCGGGGCGCCACTCGTCCGCCTGACGATTGACGTCGAGGTGATGAACGCGATCCTCCTGCCAGTGGTGCTCGGGTTTTTGGTCGCACTGGAGGCCCGGGCGCTGCCTGCCGAGGCGCGCATGCGTGGCCTGTATCGCATCGTCGTGTGGGCATCGGTGGCCGTGGTGATCGGGTTCGGCCTGTTCACTGCGGTGCGGGTGATCGCCTAGCCAGCAGTCTCGCTATTCCTTCGGGAACGGGAAACTGGCGCTCGTGAGGGACGCCGTTCCGCCCGATGGCGTCTGGTAGACGAAGGTGAAGTGCACTGTCGTCTGCGCCCACTTGCCCGGTGGGTTCGGGAAGAAGTAGCTGGTGATCTCCCCGTCCGAACCCATCGAGAAGCCGCCCTGCGACTGGCCGAATACGCTCGTCATCGCCTCAGATGGCGTTTCAAAAGACATCTCGCCGGCCGACGACCAAGCCTGCAGCGACTGCAGGGACCACCCCTGAGGCAGCCCTGCAACGGTCAGCTGTGCCATCACCCCACCCGTGCCCTTGCTGGGCGGTGCGAGCGTGTAACTGAGGGTCGCCGAGGTACCGGCGGGACTTGTGCCGGTCGCGGAGCTGGCGCCGCTGCCCGTACTTTGTGTTCCGCTGCTCGAACTGGGCGGAGTGGGAGATGCGGCAGGCTGCTTCTTCGGCGCCTGCGCATGATGTGCAGGCTGTTTGACCGCCTTCGGAGCCTTGGTCTGTGCACCGCACCCCGCAAGTGAAACCCCGATTGCGATCGCGGCCGCGAGCGGAAGCAGACGCGTCTTCGACAAGATTCGCCACCCCCCGAGGGCTTGTTTTCCGATCGGGCATCGCAACTCCTTCCGCACTGCCGATGACCCTGCCGAACGTCGCCCACGCATGGTCCGCCCGCCATCGCGGGATCTTCGATCGCATGGGCGCAAGATCTTCCGCGTCCTCAAAGCGCACTTGTGCAAAAGAGCATGCGAACGAAGCAGCATCCCTTTGTACCGCACTGTGCTCAGGTCGCATTCGTCACTATCCGCGCTGGACACGCAGTCGATCCGAGCGGCGCGCTGCAGTCGCCCAGATGGGCACCAATAGGTACAGAGTACGGCCCTGTGCACTCGGCACTCGGACCGCGTCGCCAGCCGAATCGCGAGCACCCAATGGACGTGCAGCGTCGATCGGCCCCTGTGCGGCGCACCGAACGCACCGCCGAGTTTGGGACTGCTTGCTCGTTTCTTCACAAGCCGTGGCGAGCGATATTGGTTGCGGCAGAAGGTTCTGGGGACGTCCAGAACGCAACACGCGCCCGCGCCGCGGCACGCGAGTCTGCCAAATAGGGAGGCTCAGTGGATTATGATCGACTACCTTGCCGTCATGCTGGTCAGCGTCGGTGTCGGCCTCGCACTTCTCGCATTCTACCTGTTCTTCGCGCCGGACGAGAGCAAGCGTCCGACCTGGGGCGGCGCCTTCTTGATCATCGGCCTCGTGCTCTTCTTCCTGGCGCTCAACATCGACCTGCACTGGATCCTGCCGAGCAGCTACAACATCGCCTTCGGCGAGCCCGCACTGCTGTTCGCCACGATCTACAGCGTCGCCGGCATTCTCCTCCTGATGAAGCAGGACCTGCTCGGACCCGCGATCATCGGCTTCTTCGCCGGCATCGTTCCGATCGTCGTCGGCCTCCGCATGATGAACATGGGCATGACCAGCGAGCCTGGCCTCTCGGGCACCGGCTACATCCTCGCAGGCCTTGGCGGCATGCTCACCCTGCCTGCGATCGGCTACAAGAACCAAAAAACCATCGTGTACCTCGCGGCCCTCGTACTGATCGTCGCAGCCGTGATCTTCTGCTACATGGGCTACGGCGCCTTCTGGAGCCACCTGGCCTCGTTCGCCAAGTACGCCCCGAAGTAAGCAGCATCTGGGGGCGAGCGGGCGGTTTGGACCGCGGCGCACACCACCCCGAGTCCCCAACGCAAGGCCGGCCTGCACAGGCCGGCCTTGCTCGTTTCAGGCGATCTCTTCGCCTGCTGGCGCAGGTGCAGGCCGGAATCGACGATCTCATGCAGCCGGATCACAGACTGCGCCACTTCGGCGAACGATGTGTAGAGCGGGTTTGGACCGAGCCGAACAACGTCCGGCGGACGGTAGTCCGGGATGACGCCGCGCTCCTTCAGGGCACGGGCAATGCGGGTGGCTTCCGGGTGCTCGAGCGCCACGTGGCCACCACGCTCGGACGGCTTGCGCGGTGTCCCGACCTGGAACCCAAGGGGCGCCAGCAGGTCCTCGCTCATCTCGATCAGGAGCGACGTCTGACGCAGGGCCTTCTCGCGCACCGCCTCGATGCCGGCCCGCGTCAGCAACGCGAGCGGGCCTCAGGCCCACCCACCACTGCGCCAGCTGCTGCCCCGCGCCCGAACCCGGATGGGATCGCAGGAACGGGGCTTTTGTGAAGCGAATCGCGAAGTACCAAGGCTCGCGAGGAAGGGGCGGTCTTCTGCATCGGCCATGGCTGCGCCCGCTCCTTGCACTGGCCGCAGTCGGCGCGGCAGCGCTCGCGTTCTCGGCTGCCACCCTAGGAACTCCGAACCAGCACCCTCTGGCCTCGAGCGGGATCTGGCAGCCGATCGGGCCGGCGCCGGTGCGCGGCGATCCCTTCGCGGGAAACGAGAGCGGACGCGTCACCAGCATGGTGGTCGCACCCGGTGGAACGATCTATGCCGGCTCCGCGAGCGGCGGTGTCTGGGCATCCAAGACAGGCGGCCAGAGCTGGCGCCCGCTGACAGACAACCAGCCCGACCTTGCGATCGGAGCACTGGCGCTCGATCCGCACAATTCGAACGTCATCTATGCCGCGACCGGCGAGAACGACGACTGCGGCGACTGCTTCTACAGCGTTGGGGTCCTGCGCTCGACGAATGCGGGAGCGACCTGGCAAGTTCTCGGCCGCCGCACTTTCTTCGGCCACTACCTTTCCAGCGTCGTCGCCGACCCCCAGCATGCGGGGCGGCTCTACGTCGCCGGCGACCTCGGCGTCGTACGGTCCGACGACGGCGGTTTGCACTGGCACACCGTGTTGCACGACCCGACGACAGACCTCGTCATCGAGCCCGGCCAGCCACAGGCGCTCCTGGCAGGCGTGATGGGCGTCGGTGTGGAGAAGTCGGTGAACGGAGGGCGCACGTGGCAGCGCCTGCAAGGCGGCCTGCCGGATCAGCGCGCAATCATCGGGCGTATCGCAATTGCGGTTGCGCCTAGCAGTCCCGCAACGATCTACGCGGCCTACGCCGGCCTTCGGCGCAAGTGCCAGGACTGCCTGCTTGGCCTGTACGTGACCCACGACGCGGGTCTGCACTGGACGAAGCTCAAGGTTCCCGACTACTTTCGCGAACACGGCACGCCCGTGGCTGCCCAGGGAGACTACGACAACGTCCTCGCCGTTTCGCCGAGTAATCCGAACATCGTGTTCGCGGGCGGAGTTGACCTGCTCGCCACCGCAAACGGAGGCGCAACGTGGACCGATCTCACCAACCACTTCTACCTGCACACCGACCAGCACGCGCTCGTCTTCTCGCATGGCAATCTCTACATCGGCAACGACGGCGGCGTCTACGCGCTGGAGCCGAGCGGCAAACTTCTCGATCTCAACACGAATCTCTCGATCACCCAGGTCTATCAGGGAGTCTCCGTATCGCCACATGGCAGGCGCATCCTCGCCGGGTTCCAGGACAACGGGACGGCGCTTTTCCACTGGACGACAGGGCGTTGGACCTCGCTGATCGATGGAGACGGCGCCTTCAATCTGATCCTGCCAGGCAAGGGCGGCGCACTGCTTGGAGAGGTGGATGGCCAACTGCAGCGCTCGACCGACCGGGGCGTCGATTGGCACATACCGTCCGTGCCCGGCCAGATTGCGGGACCGATCGCCATGGACCCGATCGCCCCTGGCGATGTCCTTCTCGGGGACGGTAACCTCTGGCAGTCGGCGAACGGCGGACGCAAGTGGGTGCGGCTGACCCACCTGAAGGGAATGGGCCCCTTGACCGCGATCGCCGTCGCACCGTCAGATCCAAAGGTGATGTACGCGGGCTGGCAGAATGGCCTCCTGGAGATGTCGCAGAACGGCGGGCGCTCTTGGCAGGACATCGGCCCGACAGCCTGGCCGACGGACTGTCCGCCCGGGCCCGGTGCGGAACCGGACCTGTACATCACCGGCCTCAGCGTCGCTCCCCTGGACCCATACCGGGTGTTCGTCGCGCTCGCCTACTCCTACCCGCAGTCGCTGCCGGATTGCCCGTTCCTGCTTGAGACGCCCGCGGCAAACAGCTCCTGGCCGTCTTGGGTCGACATCTCAGGAAACCTTCCTTCGTTCGCCGTGAACGACGTTCTCGCAAGCCCGAAGGGCCTCTATGCCGCGCTCGGGCGAGGCGTGTACTACAGTCCTGGCTCTGGCGCAGACTGGAGGCCCCTCGGCCGGAAACTGCCGAACGTCGAGGTAACAGGGCTCACACCGACGCCGCGCGGTGGCATTGTCGCAGCCACCTACGGCCGCGGCGTCTGGGTGCTCCCCGCAAAGGGGCCCTAGTCCCGCTCCGCGGACGTGGCGCTCGCAGCGGGTGATGCGCCAACCCGCGCCCCGCTCACCAGACGCCGCTCGCTGTGCGGTGTGCGGGAACGCGACGACGCTGCGAGCCGACATGCCCCTGGACTTCAGGGGGGCTCCCTGGGCCGCTAGCTGCGCAGGCGCAGGATCGCATCCTGTGTCGCAAGCACCTCCGCAAAGTCCCCCATCGCCGCGCAGGTAGCGCGCTGGATGTCTGGCGCCGGCACGATCTCCCCTGCGAATGGGCGGCCCCTGGTGGCGGTCGCGTCCGAGACGAACACGGGATGCAGGCCCCGTTCCGCGGCTTGCCGCGTCGTCGTGTCGCAGCATACGTGCGTCATGAAGCCCGTGATGAACGGCGTGTCGACGCCAGCACGGCGCAGATAGGCGGCGAGCGGCGTCTCGGTGAAGGATCCGGGGAAATGCTTCTTGATCAGGTGCTCGCCAGGCTGCACCGAGAGTGCCGGATGCATCTTCTGGCCCTCGGATCCGGCGCGAAACACCGGGCTCTGTGGGTCGAGCGCCTCATGCACAATGTGGAACACAGGAAGACCCTCGCCCCGGAACGCGGCGAGGAGCGTCTCGATCTGCGCGAGCGCCTCCTCTCCTCCAGTGACGACCCAGCGGCCATGCGGTCGGAAGTACTCCTGCTGCGCATCGATCACCAAGAGCGCGGGCTGCATCGCGACACCGTCCTTTCGCCGAGTTGTTCGGCGGATCGCGATGCAGCCCTGCCTTGCGCGATATGCCGATCGGCGCCGTTCCGATCGGTGCCAAACGCACTCCGCCGAGGGGCAGCCGTTCCTGCTAGGTGCAGTCTGGCGGCGATGGAACGCCAGTCACGCGGTCACGCGAGGGATGTCAGGCTGCGTTGGCCGCGTCGAACGCCCAAGTCGAGAGAAGGAGCAGCACGATCGCGACGCCGGCGGTGACGATGATGTCCTGCGACAGCGAGAACTGCGTCAGGACGTGGAGCAGCGGAGTGCCGGCGTAGACGATGTGGCGCAGTCCGTCGACGCCGTAGGTCAGAGGGTCGATATGCATCAGCAGGTTGAGCCAGGCCGGCATGCCGCGCAGCGGGTAGAGCGCGCCGCTGAGAAAGAAGAGCGGCATCACGAGGAAGTTCATCACGACCTGGAACCCCTGCATGGACGACATGCGCGAGGCGATCAGGATGCCAAGGCCTGTAAGGGCGAGCGAGACGAGCGCCAGGATGCCGAGCATGGCGAAGAAGCCGCCGAAACTCAAGTGCACATTGACCAGCGGCGCCAATAGCAGCAGGAACGCGCCCTGAACGATCGCGATCGAGGCGCCCCCGAGCGCCTTGCCGAGCGCGATCGCCCAGCGGGGCACCGGTGAGACGAGCACGATCTTGAGGAACCCGAACTCTCGGTCCCAGACGATCGACACGGCACCGAAGATGGCGGTGAACAGCGTCGACATGCCGACGATGCCCGGGAACATGAACGTAAGGTAGTTCACGCCGGATGCCTGGTTGAGGGAGAAGCCGTGGCTGATGCCGTTGCCGACGAGCAGCAGGTAGAGGAGCGGCTGGACGAGCATGCCGAGGATGCGCATCGGCTCACGCAGAAAGCGCAGGATCTCGCGCAGCCAGATCACGTAGGCGCCACGCAGTGCCCTCATCTGTGTCCACCTCCCATGCGGGCGTGCATTGCCCGCATCGCGTCGCGCGAGTCGACTTCCTCGTCGCGGATCTCCCGACCGGTGATCTCCAGAAAGACTGTATCGAGCGTCGGCCGTCGGATCTCGACGCGGCGCAGCTTTGCGCCGAAGGCCTGGGAGATGCGCGGCAGTACGGCGCTCGCATCGGCACAGCGGATTTGCAGGTTTGGCAGTTCTCCGCTCACCCGAATGGGCAGTCCCTCCTGCCATCGGGCGTCGTCGGGCCAGCCAGCGGCCTCGAGCGAGATGATCTCCTCTCCCACCTTGCGCTTGAGTCCCTCCGGGCTGTCGAGCGCGACGATCTCACCGTGGTCCATGATCGCGATGCGGCCGGCGGCCTCGGCCTCCTCCATGTAGTGCGTCGTCATGAAGACGGAGACGCCCTCCTGCTCGCGCAGCTGCAGGACGTACTGCCACATCTGGGAGCGCGACTGCGGATCGAGTCCGACCGTCGGCTCGTCAAGAAACAGTACCTTCGGCATGTGCAGGAGTCCGCGCACCAGCTCCAGCCGCCGCTTCATCCCGCCCGAGTAGGTCCTGACGAGGCTCTTGGCCCGCGTCGCGAGTCCGACCAGTTCGAGCAGCGGCATGCTCCGCTGCTGCACCTCCTTGGCGCGCATGCCGTAGAGCATGCCCTGGAACTGCAGATTCTCGAGTGCGGTCAGCCGATCATCGAGCGTCGGGTCTTGGAAGACGACGCCAATCGCTTCGCGCACCTTGGACTGCTCGCGCCGTACGTCATGGCCTGCGACCCGCGCTGTTCCGGAGGTCGGCTCAAGCAGGGTCGCGAGCATCTTGATCGTCGTGCTCTTGCCCGCGCCATTCGGCCCGAGGAACGCGAAGACTTCGCTCTCCTCCACCGCAAAGGAGACGGCCTTTACTGCCTCGATCGCCCCATAGTGCTTTGTCAAGCGGTCAACCTCGATCATCGCCGGCAACCCAGTCACCTCGCAAAATCTCCAGATGCACTGTCGCATCCGCAGAATTGTTTAACTGCCTAAAGTATCTCGTCGAACGGGTACACTGTCAAGCAGAGGCAGTTGCACCGGCAGGAGGCCGACGACGTGCACGGAACTGCCCAGATAGGACTTCGAGGAGGCGATGGATGCGTGCGCGTTCTGGTCGTTGAGGACGATCCGTCGTTGGGCGCAACGCTGCGCTTGGGCCTGGGCGCCGAAGGGTTCGATGTGGAAGTCGCCGCATCGGTCGAAGAGGCCGTCACAGCGGCTGAGCGCGGCGCGTTCCGCCTTGCGCTCGTCGACGTGAACCTGCCGGACGGCTCTGGCTTCGCGCTGTGTCCGCGGCTCAAGGACCGCGGCATGATGGTCGTGATGCTGACGGCGCGCAGCGATGTCGCGGATCGCGTCCACGGCTTCGAACTGGGGGCGGACGATTACATTCCGAAGCCCTTCGCCTTCGAGGAACTCGTCGCGCGCATGCGCGCCGTCGCGCGTCGCCCTGGTGCAGAGCAGCTGCCGGTGCTGTCGTTTTCAGACGTCGAGGTGCACCTGGAGCGCCAGCAGGCGCTGCGTGCCGGGCACCCGCTGGATCTGACGCGCCGGGAGTACGACCTGCTCTGCTTCTTTCTGCGCAATCCTGGCCGCGTGGTGACCCGCGAGCAGATCCTGGAGCGGGTCTGGGGCTATGACGCGGAGGTTTCGGACGGCGTCCTCGACGTCTACATCAGTTACCTGCGCCGCAAGCTCGAGACGTTCGGCCCCCGCATCATCCAGACGGTGCGCGGGTTCGGCTATACGCTGCGCGCGGCGGAGGCCGAGGATGCGAAGGCTTAGACAGACGCTCGGCTGGGCGATCGCCGCAGTGGTCGGCATCGCGCTCCTGCTGGCGGACATCGGCGCGGTCGTCTTCCTGCGGGGGATGTTGGAGCGGAACCTTTCGGCGCAGATCGCGACTGCCGCACAGGAGACCGCGACTTTCTACCTGCGGCGGGGCACCCTTCCGCCCAGGCTGCCGATGAACGAGCAGATCGGGGTCTATTCGCCGTCAGGTCAACTGCTGGCAAGAACCGGGCCGGTCCCGAACAGTGCGCCGCAGCCGGGCTTCAGCACGCAGTCCGGGCAGCTCGGCTTCGCGCAGCCGCTGCCGAACGGGCAGATCTTTTTCGCGAGCACCAGCATGCAGCCGGTCAACGCCCCGGTCCGCCTGCTCGAAGATGCCCTCATCGTACTGACGCTCCTGGCGCTGGCCATTGCCCTGTTCGTTGCCTGGCGCCTTGCCCGCCGCATCGCCCAGCCCTTGACCGATCTCGCCTTCGTGGCGAGCCGGATCGCAGAGACCGGCGACCTCGAAGAAGATCTGCCGCAAGGCGGACGCATTGCCGAGATCGCGGAACTCTCCGATGCCCTCGGCCGCATGCTCGGCACGCTGCGGAGCACGTTCCAAGCGCTGGAGGCGGCAGAGGCGCGTTCGCGCGCACTGCGCGAAGGCACACTGCACGACCTGCGCACCCCGCTCTCAACCGTGCTCGGAGCGCTCGAACTCATGCAGGGGGGGCAGCTCGGACAAGGTGCAGCCGCGGAGGCCGCGCAACTCGCACGCCGCGAAGCGAAACGCATGGCAGCCCGCCTAGAAGAAGGTAGCGAGGGTGGATCGGCCACGGCCGATCTCGCTGCAGCAGTGCGCCGCGCCTCGCGGACACATGAACTCGCAGTCAGTCCAGCAGAACTGATCGTCGCGGCGCCGGCACAGGAGCTTTTCCAGGTTCTGTCGCTGCTCGTCGACAACGCAGAGCGCCACAACCCGGAGAATACCCGCATCGTACTTTCCGTCGGCAGTGCTGAGGAATACGGCTGGGCTGAGGTCGCGGATTTTGGCAAAGGGATGGCGCCGGAAGAGGCAGATCGGGCCTTCGAGCGCTTTTATCGCGGTCCTGACAGCCAAGGACTCGGCCTCGGTCTGTCGCTCGTCCGCGTGCTCGTGGAATCGCGCGGCGGACGCGTTCAACTCGATACCGCACCGCACAAGGGGACGAAAGTACGCGTCTTCTGGCCGCTTTCATCAGAAGGGACTTAGAGAATCTAATGCGGCTCGAAGGGACTTCCAAGGCATTGCGGTGATACTCGGATCGAGGTCGGACGAGATCCGATCGAGAAAGGGGTATCCCATGCAGCGCAAGAACCTCCTGATCGGAACCCTGGTAGCGCTGCCCCTCCTGGTTGGAGGCGGCGTCGCGGCGTTCGCCGCATCAGGCACTGCGAGCGGAACCTCGCCGGCGGCGGCGTTCATCGCCGACGTTGCGAGCCATCTGGGCATCTCCACGAGCACCCTGCAAAACGCGGTGCAGCAGGCAGAGCTCGACCGCGTTCAGCAAGAGGTCACAGCGGGCAAGCTGACATCCGCCCAGGCAACGAAGATCGAAGCGTCCATCAAGGCCGGCAAGATGGGTGCAGGCTTCGGGATGATGTCCGGCCGCCGCCCCCACATGATGATGGACGGGCGGGGCGCGATGCAGGCTGCGGCGACGTACCTCGGGCTGACTCAGCAGCAGCTGATGACTGACCTGCAGGGAGGGAAGTCGCTTTCGACTCTCACGACCTCGACGACAGGCAAGACCGTCCAGGGCCTGGAGGCGGCGATCACCGCAGCGATGCAGACGGCTCTGCAGCAGGCCGTCACGAATGGGCGCATGACGCAGCAGCAGTCCACTCAGGCGCAAAGCCACCTCCAGCAGTTCGTCCAGCAGTTCGTAACCCGCACGGGTTCTCTGGGCGGGCCGCACGGCGGCGGGCACTGGGGCCCGCCGAACGGGCAGCAGAACACTCCAACTCCCCCGAGCTCGAACTAAGGAAGAGGCCGTGCTCCCCGAGGAGCACGGCCTCTTTTTGCGTGCATCTCACGACTCTCCGGTGATCTCCTCGAGGCTGCGCCCCTTCGTTTCCTCGCCGACCAGCAGCGCGGAGATCAGAGCGACCAGCATCGCAGCCGCGAACATGAGGAAAATCGAGAAGATCGGCGTGTGGGAAGCCAGCAGGGCACCGACGAGGAACGGTGCGACGATTCCGCCCACCCGGCCGACGCCCATCGCCCAGCCGCTGCCGGTGCCTCTGAGGAGCGTCGGGTACTGCTCTGTCGTGTAGGCGTAGGTGACTCCCCAGGCACCGAGGTTGAAGAACCCCAGGAGGCAGCCGAACAGGATGACCATCCCCGGCGCAGTGGCGAACCCGAAGGCCGCCGCTGAGAGGGCCGCCAGCAGAACGTACAGCACAAGGACCGGGCGTCGCCCCCAGCGCTCGATCAGCCAGCCTGCGGAAAGGTAGCCCGGCAGCTGCACGAGGGTCACCAGCAGGACGTAGCCAAACGAGTGGACGAGCGTGAAGCCGCGTTCGACAAGCACCGACGGAAGCCAGAGGAACATGCCGTAGTATGCAAAGTTCATCATCAGCCAGAGCGCCCACAAAGAGAGCGTCAAGCGGGTGCGGCCGGGGGCGAAGAGGGCGCTCACAGGCGCCGCCTTGGCGCGCATGGAGGAGAGGTCCGCGACACCTTCTTCGCCGAGCGCGGCTCGCGCGACGGCGGTCGCCTTTTCGCGGTCGCCCGCCTGCCAAAGGTAACGCGGCGACTCCGGGATGCCGCGCCGCAGGTAGAGCGCGTAGAGTGCGGGAACAGCACCGATGAAGAACCCAATGCGCCAGCCGTAGGTCGGGATCAGGAAGTAGGCCACGAGCGAGGCGACGATCCAGCCGACGGCCCAGAAGCTCTCCAGCCAGACGATGCCCCGACCGCGCAGTGGCTTCGGCAAAAACTCGGTCACGAGCGTCGTCGTCACGGGCAGTTCGCCGCCCAGACCGACGCCCACAAGAAAGCGCATGACGATCAGGAATCCCACCGACGTCGCGAAGCCGGTGATGCCGGTCGCGAGACTGTAGATGAGCAGTGTGACGAGAAAGACGGTGCGACGTCCGAAGCGGTCAGAGAGCGTGCCCGCGATGGCTGCTCCCAGCGCCATCCCCACGAGGTTGATGCTGCCGACCAGCCCAATCGTCGTCGGAGCGAGCTTCCACGCGAGGATGAGCGCGGCCATGACAAACGAGAGAATGCCTACATCAAGCGAGTCGAAGAGGATCCCGAATCCCCCTGCGAAGATCAGTCGGCGGTGAAACGCACCGAACCTGCCCTCGTCCAGCCGCTTTCGCACGTCGATGGACACGCTGCATGCCCCCTAGACCCGAGTTGCTCGCACCGTATGCTGGTGCCCCCACCGAGGTGTTGCGTCGCACCCGCCAACAGGCCAGTGGATATTCTGTAGGAAACGGTCGATCCAGGAGGAGTGCACATGTGGCCATGGCGCAAACCGCAGGCAAAAATTCGTCCTTTCTACCTGCACCGCATCGTCGACGCGTCCGGCGTCAGCGGTACGGGGATCGTTGCTGTGGGCGTCGTACTGCCGTCGGGCAAGGCGGTGCTCGAGTGGTGCTCCCGTTGGAAGACGGTCACGGTCTTCGAGTCGATCGGGCAGGTGGAGCGGATCCACGGGCATGCGGGACGCACCCTGTTGCATTGGGGGCTGCCGCCCAAAGAGAATTCGGCCGCGTCGGCCTGGACGCTCATCCAGCAGCGGCTGCAGCGGCCTAGAAGGCCGCGCGGCTATGCCCGCCTCTTGCAAGCGCTGCCCGCCGTGCAGGCGGAAAGGCGAGCCCCTTGAGACATCACCGGCGTCAGGAAGAATAAGGCTATGGGGCGCCTTGAGAGGTGCGGAGGAGGGGCAGCAGTGTCCCAAGAGACCAACGTGACCGTTCATGTGCCGAAGAACATCACCGTCGCGTACGTGCTCTGGTTCTTCTTCGGCGGACTCGGCATCCACCGCTTCTACCTCGGCAGGGCCGGAACCGGCCTTGCCATGCTCGCCCTCACAGTCGTCGGGTGGATCACCAGCTTCATCTTCATCGGCTTCCTTCTCTTGTTCGCCGTCTTCGTCTGGTGGGTCATTGATGCGTTCCGCATACCCAGCATGGTACGATCCGCCGCCGGCTTCAGCAGCCAGATCACCGTGACCACAACGATGGCGCAGCCGCCTGACAGGTCGGCTCCCCCGGAATACCCCGTACAAAGAGCGGTCCCCATGTCTGCCCCGACGTCCACCGTCGAGCCGCAGTCGACCGATCCCGAAGAGTCCGACCGGTAGAATGCCAAAAGAGCATAGGGCAGTCCACGCCTGCCAGATGACCGGCCGGCTGGAAGTCATGGACTGCTACGACATGGTCACGACGCATGCCGCGCGCACCCTCGGCATCGAAGAGCAGTACGGTTTGCGGTGGGGTGCCCTGCGGAACTCATCCTCGTAGACGCGGCGGACAAGTGGGACGCCATCCGGCGGCTCGCCCCGGCAACGCTCGTCGTGAAGGGCGGACGAGTCATCTCAGAGTCGAAGACAACGCAGCTTTGCGAGCCCATCACCTTTCAACGCGACTGAGCAGCTCAGCGATTGAAAGCGCGCTGCTCTTCCGGGTAGCGCAGCTTCAGGAGCACGAATCGCGTGCTGCGGTCCCATCCGATGTCCCACGGCACATGGAAGCGATCCGCCGTATGCGTATCCACGATCACATAGTTGGACGGGCTGCGGCCGACGACCAGGCCAAGGTGGACGATGCGTCCGCGCTCCCGGTATCCGATGATGTCCCCCGGTGCCAAGCGCGAGATCGGCGCCGGGGATCCATTATGCAAAGGGTGCGTGAGCGCTGTATACGTGCCACTGCCGACGACCTGCGCACGACCGCTGCCGACGAGATAGTCGGCAAGGCCGTCCGCGTTTGACCAGGCGCGCGTCCCGTCTCCCTTGCCGGCGTCCCACGACCACTTTCCGGTTTGCCGGAAGCCTGCCGCGCGCAGACTCTGGGAGACGAAGTTCGTGCAGTCGCCGCCTTCGCCGTTGAAGTCGTTGTAGCGAGGGTTGTAGCGTCGGCCGTTGCCGCATCCCGGGGCAGCGCCGCAGTACGTGTCCGCGTACCGCACCGCTCGCTCGGCCGCAGGCAAGATGACGTGGGGCGGTTCGACCTGTGCAAGTTCACGGGTGTTCACTGCAGGCATCGCCTCGCCAGGAATCCTGGTGTCCTGATCCAGAGGGTCCGTGTAGTCCTCCGAGCGGATCCTCCAGCCGCGCTCCTTCTGCAGCACGTACCAGCGTCGCGTACCCAGTCCGAAGACCTCCTGCTGCGCGTCGCGCTGCTGTTGGCGGTAGCGGAAGGCTTCAGAGACGACGGCTGTCACGCGTACGCGGTCCTTCCCGCTGAACTTGATCGCCGGCGTGCGCAGTTCGACGGTAACTCCCTCGATCTTCACCCGTCGAGCGGCTTGCCAAGCATGCAGGAACTCTTGGCGCGCCCGTGCGTGCCGCAGCGCATCGGTGCTGCCGCTTCGTGTGTAGACGGTGCGCAAGGCGCGCTCGTTTGTCCGCAGGACCGCATCGTCCTGCCGGCTCAACAGCGCCTGCAGCGCATCCTTCACGGTCTGTTCCTCTGTTGTGAGCGGTGTCTCGAGCCGAGCGGCCGGCCAGGGAAGCAGCAGCGAACCGAGGAGCGTTAGAATGAGAACGTATCGACGCTTCATGGCGGTATCTTGTCTCGTGCGCTCGCGGACCATGTGGGCCTGCCCACTTCGCTCTCTGCGTAGACCGGCTGGATCCTGCAAGCGGAGGATCTCATCGTTCCTTGAGGTGAACGCCCAAGGAAGTCCCGGTGCGTTGGAGAAGTGTACGCCATAGCGTCCCTTCGGTTTCTCCATCAAGGCCATCGCCTCCAAAGCCATGGCCGTGCAGCGTCGATGCGCGAGGATGTGGTGTCTCAGCGTGGCTGGCAATCCCGATCGTCCCGAACGTCACGGCCGGTCTCCGGCCTCCTTCGGCAAGCGTCTGCTTCTGTCGCTTGCCGTGATCGCAGTGGTTGGCGCCGCCGTGCTGATCCGTTCAGGCAGCACACCGCGAAAGATCGACCCGACGATCGCGAAGCCGAAGGCGGTGCTGTTCGCGGTGCGCGGTACTCCGACCGACTCACTCGGGCCAGGGTTTGCGGCGTTCATCGCCGTGATCCGCCCAAGCAAGCATGACATCGGGATTATCCCGGTCCCGGGCAGCCTGCCTACCGCTGATGGACAGACGCTCGCCGAGATCGCACCGACCGCCAGCGGGCAGGCCATTGCAAATGATGTCGTCAGTCAGCTGCACGTGCAGCTTTCCGGGTACCTGGTGATCGACGCCGACACTGTGGAGTACGTCCTTACCAAGCTTTGGGATCAGGCGCCGAGTTGGCCGCCGGATCTCACGCCGTCCCAGTCCCTCGCGGACCTCGGCTGGCCGAACGCGAACGCGCCAAGAAAGGCTTCGATCACAGTGATCCAGGACCTCATACAGTACCTGCCAGAGATCCCCGGCAACGGGAACCTGCTTGTCGCGGCGGTGCTGCAAGGGTCTATCACGGATCTCTCACCGTACGAAATGTTCGTTCTGGTAACGTATATCAATGATGAACGGATCACGCCTCTGACCGTGCGCTCGCTTCCCGCATCTGTACGAGAGAAACAGGTGAAACATTGAGCCGGGCATTCTCGACCCCGAAGCTCCTAGACGCCGCTCGCGCCAAGGGATCCAGCCTTCGCCCTTCACCGATCGCTCTGCTGATCGGGCTGGCTGCGCTTTCGCGCATCCTGATCTTTGAGGTCGCAGCACTTGCCTTCCGCTTCCTCCCCCACGCCTGGGTGCAGAGCGTGCCTGGCTACCTCGTGCCGGCAGCCGGCTACTGGTCCCAGAGCCTGCTCGGCGTGTGGGCACACTGGGACGGCTACTGGTACCTCTCCATCGCAACACTGGGCTACACCGGCCGTTCCATCGCCACTGCCTTCTTCCCGCTCTACCCCATGCTCGTACACCTGCTCGGCAGCACGGCGCTCTCCGGCATCTTCGTCTCGCTGCTGTGCTTTGCTGGTGGCGCGTGGCTGCTCTTCCTGCTTGCCCGGCGCGAACTTGGACAAGAGGCTGCGTGGTACTCCGTCCTTTCGCTCATCTTCTTCCCGAGCAGCTTCTTCTTCAACGCTGTCTACCCGGAGGCGCTCGTCCTTCTACTCTCCGTCGCTTCACTCTACCTTGTGTCGCTGCGCCGCTACACGTGGGCAGCGCTGGTCGCGGGAATCGCCTCAGCCGCTTCGGTGAATGGACTCCTGCTGGGACTGCCGATCCTGATCTCGCTCTGGCAGGAACGGCGGCCCTGGCGCGAGTGGGCATCGCTCGCCCTCGTGCCGCTCGGGCTGCTCGCCTACATGGCCTACCTCGACGCCCGCTTCGGCAACCCACTAACCTTCCAATCCGTGCAGGCGCACTGGGGCCGCTCGTTCGCTCTGCCATGGGTTACGCTCTGGCAGGCGATCCGCGACTTCGCCCAGCATCTCTCGCAGCTCGACTGGGGACATCTCTTTGCGGCCGGCGAACCGCTCGTGGGCATGAGCAATGTCTGGAACCTCATCTTCGCAGTGCTTGGCATCGCCCTGCTCGTGCTTGCCATTCGGCGCTTGCGCCCGGCTCTCTGGTCCTACGCAGTGGCTGTGCTGCTGATACCGCTCTTCTACCCGTCCACCGGCGTCCCACTGATGTCCTCGCCGCGATTTTTGCTCTCCGCCTGGCCGATCTTCCTCGCTGCGGGAGTGCTCATGGCGGAGCGCCCGCGCTGGAGCCGTCCCGCGCTCTGGGTGAGCATTGCAATCGGTGCCCTCTTCGTCGCCCTCTTCGCAACGGCCCACTGGGTCGCCTGACGCCAGTGCCAACGCAGCTGCACTGGCACTGACATGCCAGTCCTGCAAGCGGAGACACTAGGGTTGCAAGGAGTGATGCCGATGCCAAACCCACCGAAGCCCGACGACCGCTCAGACAACGTCGAGCACCTGCAGGAATCTCTCTCGAACACGATGGAGAACATGCGGGAAACCGAGGACTACCTTAAGGCCCACCGCGGGGAGATCGGTCACGAGCAGCGCGCAGACCTAGCGCGCCAGCAGTCGCAGCGCGCGGAGGCCATTGAGGGCTTCCGCGACGAGATCGAAGATGAAGCGGAAGACCCGTCCCGGTAAGAGAGCCACAGGCCGCACGGCGCAGATGCGCCGCGCGGCCTTTCTTGTGCCGAGGAAGGAGTCGTCGAATTCCGTCTGTAACCCGCAGGACGCGAGGGCTGTTCCGGCAAATCTCTGCAGCAGGCCCAGTCGGCGAGAGGGGTGCATCCTTGGGCAAACAGTTCGTCCTCGACACCAACGTGCTCTTGCACAACCCGCAGTCGCTCATGACATTCGGCGAAGCGAATACGGTCGTCATCCCGATCGTCACGATCGAGGAGTTGGACCGCTTCAAGACCCATCTTGACGCGATCGGCGCAAACGCTCGGGCCGCGATTCGGCTGATGGACCAGGTGTCGTCGGAGGGCGACATCGTCGAAGGCGCTCCTCTGCCGACCGGCGGCACACTGCGCATCGAGCTGAACCACCAGGAAGGCGGGCTCCTGCCGAAGGGCCTCGACATCGAGAAGGCGGACCACCGCATTCTCGCGGTGGCCGCAGCGCTGCAGCAAACGGACCCAGACCACCAGGTCGTGCTGGTATCGAACGACTTCAATCTGCGGGTCAAGGCCCGCAGCATGGGCATTCGCTCCGAGGCCTACCGCAATGACCAGGTTGGCCCTGTAGACCACAGTGGGATCGTGCGCGCGGCGGTGCCGCCGGCACTTTTTCAGGAAGTCGAGTCGGATGGTGTGGAGCTTGTGCGCTTCACTTCCCTGATGCCTGGCCTGGAACTTCAGGAGAGCGACTACCTGCTCGCCACGCTTGCAGAGCCCTGCGCCCGCTGCAAAGGCGCAAATGCGCGGAAGATCGTGTACTACAGCGATCCGCCGAAGACGGAGTGGCTGTGCGCAGCCTGCCTCGTCGATGACCTGCCGCGCCTTGTGGAAACGGCCGATGCGTTCTATAGCGGGCGACCGAAGACCGAGCTCTCGTTCGGCCACGGACACGTCGCGCTGCAGGAGAAGGGCTACTGGGAAGTGGTGGACGGCACGTTGCGTCCACTCTCCTGCTACCGCCCCGGTCAGAAGGTGTACGGCAGCTTGGACGCGCGCAACGACGAGCAGGTCTTCGCGCTCGACGCGCTCCTCAACCCGAAAAAGGCGCTTGTGACCCTGCTTGGACCCCAAGGATCCGGCAAGACGCTGCTCGCGATCGCGGTCGGGATGGAGCTCACGGAGCGGCAAGCGATGGAGAAGGTCGTCTACACCCGGGAGATCGTGCCGATGGGCCGAGACCTCGGAGCGCTGCCGGGGACCGAAGAGGAGAAGATGCGCGAGTGGGTGATGCCGGCCTACGACGCCCTGGAAGCGCTCTTCGAGCGTCCGCGGCGCGGCGGACACGGTGCCCGTGCCGAGCGGGAGACGCTCGAGGACCGCGTCGATTACCTGAAGCGGCAGGGCCAGATCGAATTCAAGTCGATTTCGTTCTTCCGCGGCCGCAGCTTCTCGCAGCGCTTCCTGATTCTCGATGAGGCGCAGAACGTCACGCCGCACCAAGCGGCTATCACGGTGAAGCGCGCGGGAAAGGGCACGAAGGTGATCCTGATCGGCGACCCAGAGCAGATCGACAGCCCCTACCTCAGCCGGGGCGCCGACGGGCTGAGCTTCATCGCACAGAAGATGCGCGGCCAGGACCTCTTCGCCTGCGTGCAGTTGGAATCTGCAGAGCGTTCTCCACTTGCGGAACGCTGCCGGCAGTTGGGCCTTTAACGCCTAAAAGCTGATGTTGTCGGGGTCCGGACCGAGACGGCGGTCCTCGTTGAGCGCGTCGATCCGCTGCATGTCGTCCGCCGACAGCGTGAAGTCGAAGATCCCGGCATTCTCCGCGATGCGCTCAGGCCGCACCGACTTTGGAATCGTCACCACGCCATGCTGCAGGTCCCAGCGCAGGACGACCTGTGCTGGCGTCTTACCGTGCTGGCGAGCGAGTTCGATGAGGACGGGATGGTCGAGTTTGCCTCGCACCAACGGGGCCCACGCCTCAATCTGGATACTGTGCTCTCGACAGAAACTGCGGACTTCGTGCTGCGCCAGGAACGGATGATACTCCACCTGGTTCACCATCGGTACGACGTCGGCGTCAGCCATCACTTCCTCAAGATGATGCACCTTGAAGTTGCAGACGCCGATCGCCCGCACACGCCCCTCGCGGTAGAGCCGCTGCATCGCGCGCCACGTGTCTTTGGACTTCCCCTTCACGGGCCAATGCACGAGGTAGAGGTCGGCGTACTGGAAGCCGAGCTGCTCGAGGCTTCGTTCGTAGGCCCGCAGCGTGGCGTCGTACCCCTGGTCGGAGTTCCAGACCTTCGTCGTGACAAAGACGTCTTCGCGGGCGAGTCCGGATCTGCGCACAGCGTCCCCGACCCCTGCCTCGTTTCCGTACATCGTCGCGGTATCGACATGGCGGTAGCCAAGTTCCAAAGCGCTTGCGACGGCGCCTTCAACCTCTGCCCCCGCTTCTGAGCGGAACACCCCGAGTCCCAGCCAGGGCATGCGCACCCCGTTGTGCAGTATCGCTGCGTCGCGGATCCCATTTGGCAGCACTCGATCGACCTCCTGTGCCGGCTTGCGTTCTACCATATCGTCGGACGGACCGCTGCGGCGCCAGTCGGATCAGACCACCCTCGGCGCCCGCCCAACGCCTGCGCGGCTTCGTTCCCGCCGCAGGGCGCGCGAACGGCAAGGGAGCGCCGCTTCAGCCTGGGCATGCTTCTTGTCGCCAAGCGGGCCCTAGTGCATCAGAGAATCGCTCCGGCAGATAGACTTCGGTTCACGCCAGAGGATCCACTTCGCTAATTCCTCGTCCGCCCCCTGCACTATTTTGGCGGCAGCCCTGGCAGGCAGCGTGCGGCGAGGAATTGGGCCAGTGCCGCCAAGCCGCTGTTCATTCGCGCGCGAACCCCGATTTCACCCTGCGCCCCACTACCTGCTCCCCCAGCCGTGCGCCAAGCGACCGCGCGGCTGGGGGAGTATACTCCTGCCAGCATAGGAAATCCGGGCCTCCCTGACGAAGTATCGATGAATACTTATAAATGGAGGGTGCAGTCCGCCCTGATGCCGCAAAGCCAAACAGCCGAGGACACCCGCACGAGCATCATGAATGCAGCACTGCGCCTTTTCGGTGAGCGGGGCTACCACGCCACCTCGCTGCAGGAAGTGATCAAGGCTGCGGGTTGCTCGAAGGGAGCCTTTTACCACTACTTCGAGTCGAAGGAAGACCTTCTGCTGCTCTTCCACGACACCTTCATCGACCACCTGCTGGCCTTTGCAGAGCGGGCTGCGCGTGCACCGGGAGATCCACTCGACAACCTGCTCAGCATCCTGCGCCACCTGCTTGAGAGCATGTCGACCTTCCACGACCACATGGCCGTGTTCAACAACGAGTCGCGCTTTCTGACCCAGGAGAAGTTCAAACTGGTGCAGACAAAGCGGGACCGCTACGAGGCCGTTGTGCGCAGCCTTGTGGAAGAGGCGATCCGCCGAGGGGAACTGCGCGCGGACCTCGATCCGAAGATCTTCAGCTTCGCGGTCTTGGGCACGTTCAACTGGGCATTCCGCTGGTTCCGACCAGGACAGCCCCTGAATCCGGAAGAGATGTCCGCTGTACTCTTCCGCATCCTTCTCGAAGGCGGCATCCAGCGTACATAGAGAAGGCCGCCCAAGTGGGCGGCCTTCTCGTCTCCTTCCCTCTAGAGGCGCTCGAAGATCGTCGCGATGCCCTGCCCCCCACCGATGCAGGCGGTCACCATGCCGAAACGCCCGCCGGAGCGGCGCAGTTCGTAGAGGAGCTTCGCGGTGAGGATCGCACCGGTGCCAGCGATCGGGTGCCCGAGCGCGATCGCGCCGCCGTTCACGTTCACCCGGTCGGGGTCCATGCGGAGCTCGCGGATGCAGGCGAGGGACTGGCTGGCGAAGGCTTCGTTCAACTCGATGAGATCGATCTCCTGGAGCGTCATATTGGCCTTGCGCAGCACCTTCTGCACCGCTGGCACCGGTCCCATGCCCATGAGGTTCGGGTCTACGCCGGCAACTGCCCACGCGACGATCCGCCCCAAGGGCGCGAGGCCCTTCTTGGCAGCCGTCTCTGCCGACATCAGCACTGCAGCCCCGGCACCATCGTTGATGCCCGACGCGTTGCCCGCCGTCACTGTCCCGTCCTTCTGGAACACGGGGCGCAGCGCGGCGAGCCTTTCTAGGGACGTGTCGGGACGAGGGTGCTCATCCTGCGCGAAGAGGACCGTTTCACCCTTGCCGGCCGGAACCGGAATCGGAACGATCTGCTCAGCAAACCGCCCCTCACGGATCGCTCGCGCGGCATTCTGCTGCGAGCGCAGTGCAAACGCGTCCTGGTCCTCCCGGCTCACCCGGTACTGTACGGCCACGTTCTCCGCCGTCACTCCCATCGGCGGATCACCGATGCTTTCCGGCGATAGCCTCGGGTAGTAGAAGCGGGGGGCGCGTCGCGGATAGGCGCTGTCGGGGCGCTCCATCAGGAAGGGCGCCCTGGTCATCGAGTCGCTGCCGCCCGCCAGCAGGATATCGGCGTCATCCGCCTTGATCGCTTGGCTTGCAAAGCAGATCGACTGCAGCCCGGAGCCGCACTGCCGGTCCACGGTGACGCCCGGTACTTCTACCGGCAGCCCGGCCTGCAGGGCCGTCAGCCGGCCCATGTTGCCGCCGCCGGCCATCACGTTCCCCCAGATGACGTCCTCGACCTCTCGCGGCTCAACCTGCGCGCGTCGGATGGCCTCCCGCATTACGGCCGCGCCGAACATCTCGGCTGGCACGTGCTGCAGGGCGCCCGGCGCCCGGGCGATCGCGGTGCGCACGGAACTGACGATCACTGCATCCGCCAACGTGGGTTCCTCCTTCTTCTCAGGCCGTTGTGCCGCCGTCGACGGGCAGGATCTGGCCCGTGACGTACGCACTGGCGGGCGCAGCCAGGAACACGGCCACACCTTTCAGTTCCCCGGGACGACCGATCCGGCCCAGGGGCACACTCTTTCCGATCTCCTCGCCCGCTGCGGCGAGGATCCCCTTCGTCATCCGCGTCGGGAAGAAGCCCGGACAGATCGCATTCACCAGGATGCCGTGGAGCGCCATGCTGGTGGAGAGGGTCCTGGTGAGTCCAATGACGGCGGCCTTGGACGTGGAGTAGCCAATCGCGGAAAGGGCGTCCGGCAAGCCGCCGCGCATGCCCGCCACCGACGCCACGTTGATGATGCGCCCTCCCTCTCCCTGTTCGACCATCACCCTGCAGACTGCCTGCGAAAGCAGCCACGTGCCGTTGAGGTTCGTGTCCATCACGTACTGCCAGCGTTCGAAGGGCATCTCAAGGGTTGGGGCACCCCAGGTGGTGCCGGCGTTGTTGACGAGGATGTCAATCCTGCCGTACCGCGCACGCGTGGCCGCGACGAGTGCAGCCACCGCATTCGGATCGGCCACAGACCCCTCAACCGCCAGAACCTCGAATCCCTTTTGCAGGAGATGGGCTTCCGCGTCGCGCAGGTCCGGTTCCCGGCGCGCGGTGATCACCAGCCTCGCGCCGGCTTCGCCGAGCCCTTCGGCCATCTCCAGCCCCAGCCCACGCGACCCCCCGGTGACGATTGCCACCTTGCCCTGCAGCGCGAAGAGTTCCGTAAGCGACGGCAGCTGCGCATTCATCGAGCAGTTCTCCCTTCAGGCGCCCTTGTGCGTTCCCTCGTCCCGGTTCCTGCGCTCCCTCTCCTGTGCTGCGAGCTCCCGCCGCAGGAGCTTGCCGACGGCGCTCTTCGGAAGCTCCCCGCGAAACTCCACCGCCTTCGGCAGCTTGAATGGGGCCAGCTGCGCGCGCAGGTGCACGAGGACTTCCTCCTCCGTCAGCCGGGCGCCCGGGCGCAGTGAGATGAACGCCTTCGGCACCTCTCCCTTGTAGGGATCCGGAACCCCGATCACGGCAGCTTCCAGGACAGCCGGGTGCTCGTAGAGGACTTCCTCGATCTCCCGGGGGTAGACATTGTTGCCGGAGACGATGATCATGTCCTTCTTGCGGTCAACGATATAGAAGTACCCGTCCTCGTCCATGCGCGCGATATCCCCGGTGTATAGCCAGCCGTCGCGCAGGGCGGCGCGCGTCTCCTCCGGCCGATGCCAATACCCCTGCATCACTTGCGGGCCCTGTATGCAGAGCTCGCCGACCTCACCCGGCGGGAGCGTTCGCGTTCCGGTCTCCAGGTCGACGATCCGCGCGTCCGTAAAAGGCAGCGGGATGCCGATCGAGCCAGGCTTGCGCAGCGTGGGGTCGTGCGTCGGGTTGGCATGGGTGGCGGGGGACGCTTCGGTGAGCCCGTACCCCTCGCTGATCTCCGCACCGAACTTGTCGACGAACGTCTCCATTACCTCGACGGGCATCGCCGCACCGCCGGCGCTGAGGCTCCTGATGCTACCGATGCCGTACGCCTCGGCATTCGGGTAGTTGAGGACAGCCACGTACATCGTTGGCACGCCTGGGAAGTCCGTGATCTGGTGATCGCGGATCGCGTCCATCACGCGGTCGATCTCAAAGCGCGGCAGCAGCACGATCCTTGCGGCATGCTTGACGGAAATGTTCAGCACCAGCATGCCGAACACGTGAAAGAAGGGCAGGATCGCGAGCACCCGCGACGCGCCCGGCTGCGGAGCCTCGCCTCCGCTCTGCCAGGCGTTCGCGACGAGGTTGCGGTGCGTGAGCATCGCGCCCTTCGGCAGGCCGGTCGTACCGCCCGTGTACTGCAGCACAGCAGTGTCCTCCGGTGTCCGCTGCGAAGGGGGGTCGACCTCGGGCGAGGCTTCGAGGAGTTCGCGCAGCCTGAGCGCTCTTGCGTCCGTCTGCGCGCCGCTCAGCTCCGCGACGATCACCTGCTCGATGGCAGTACTCTCCGGCAGTCTGCGCACCCGATCGTAGAGCGCGTCAGCCACGATCAGGAAGCGGGCTTGCGAATCCGTCGCGATGTACTGGAGTTCGCGCTCCACATAGAGTGGGTTCACCTGGGTCACGATGCCGCCCGCGCGCAGAATTCCATAGTAGGCGACGACGTAGGCGGGTGAGTTCGGCAGCATCAGCATGACCCGGTCGTCCGGCTGCAGCCCGAGCGTCAAGAGGGCATTCGCCATGCGGCACACGTCAACCCACAGCGCGCGGTACGTAATCTCATGCTCGTAAAAGGCAAGCGCCAAGAGATTTGGGTGGCTCTCGGCCGTACCCCTGAGTATGTCGTAGACCGGCATCTGCGGAACCGTGAGCTTCTCTGTACCCGGACGCCGAAAGGCTTCCCATGGCCTTTTTTCTCCAGCCATCGCCTTCTCCCCCTTCACCTGCTGTTTGGTTGTGAGAAGGGTCGCGTCGATTGCGTGCCTAGCTGCGTATCCACCGCCTCTCCTCCGTGCGCTGGATGCGGCCCGTCTCCCCGAGGTGCACGAGCGCCGCGAGCACCTCGGCCAGTTCCGAGGCGTCCGTCGCGCGCCCTCCCTGGGACGCGGCAAAGCGCTCTGTCACCTGCCAGGCCGTTTGCGGTGCAGCATCGACGCAGGCGGCAACTCGCTCGATGTAGTCCCGTTGGAACGAGAGCATCTGCTGGGCTCCTTGCGCGGGCCCGCCGCGCCAGGGCGCCGCGTGCCCTGGCAGGACCAGATCGGCCGCAATGCGGGCGGTTGCCTCGAGGCTCTCGAGGTACTCGCCGAGCGGGTCGCCCTCCCCTTGGGCCTGGTACCAGACGTTCGCTGCGAGCGGTGTCAGGATCTGGTCGGCGCTGAGGAGCCAGCCGCGATTGCGTTCATGCAGCAGCACCTGCCCTGAGCAGTGGCCCGGGGCATGCACCACGTCGAAGGTGACCGCACCGAAGCGCAGCGTATCGCCCGCAAGCGGCTCCAGGCCTTCCGGGAGGGGCTCCGGCCACTCCCTGCGCTCGCGCCGAAGGCGCTCCAGCGCCTCGCCAACGAGTCCCTCCTCCACCGCCCACGAGAGCATCTCGGCGGAGGAGGGGTATGTCCTGCGCGCCGCACCATGCAGCAGCACCCTGCCGCCCCAGTGCTCATGGACTGCGCGCGCTGCGCCCGCGTGATCCGGGTGGCGATGCGTTAGGAGCAGCAGCGAAAGGCCTCTTGGCGGCACGCCGATCGCCTTGAGCGCCCGCCCCAGCGCCCTCAGGCTCGTCTCGGTGCCGACGCCGCAGTCAACGAGCATGTACTGCCCATCGCTCTTTACGACATAGGCGTTCACGAAGGGGACCGACCAGGGCAGCGGCAGGAGAACGCGGTAGAGCCCCTCCTCCACCTGCCAGGCGTTCTCCGCAACCGTGCGCTCGCAGATCACGAGCTCTCTCGCAACGCCTGGGCGAGCGCCGGCAATGCCTCGCGGTAGTCCGCGATGAGTCCGAGCTGGGCCGTTTCAAAGATCAAGGCGTCCGGATCAGTATTGATCGCGACGAGCGTCTTCGCCCTGGAGCACCCGACCATATGCTGGCTCGCTCCGGAGATGCCGACGGCGATGTACAGGTCAGGTGCGACCGCCTTGCCCGTTTGCCCGATCTGCCACGCCGCAGGCACCCAGCCCTCGTCAACCGCGGCGCGAGACGCCCCGACCGCGGCGCCGAGTTCCTCGGCAAGCTCCTGCAGCACACGGAAGCCTTCGGGTCCGCCGACACCGCGTCCACCCGAGACGATGATTTTCGCCTCCTCAAGGCGCGGACCGCTGACGGCCTCCACCTCCCGCCGTACCACCTCGGGCCAGTCCGGCTGCAGTGTGATCTCGAGTCCGAGGTCGCGCACGCCCCCGGAGCCTTGCCCCGCAGCATCAGGCGGCTTTGCGCTCCCGGCACCCGGGCGCACCGTCATGACAGCCACCTTTGTCCTCGCCGCCATGCGCGCAACGGCCTTGCCGCCGAACACCGGGCGCGTGCCGACGAATCGGCCGGCTTCGAAGGCAACGCCGGTCGCCTCGGTGACGATGCCCGCCGCAAGTCGGGCAGCGACCCTGGGCGCCCAGTCGCGTCCCAAGCTGTCTGTCGCCAGGAGCAAGAGCTCAGGTTGCACTTGGCGGGCCGCTTCCAACAGCGCCGCGAGTCCGGCTTCGCTGGGCGACTGCGCCAGGGCGGGCTCCTCGCTGCAGAGCACTTCGTCCGCTCCCTGCGCGAGGAGCGACTGCGCGACCGCGCGCGCACCGGCGCCGAGCGCCAAGACGGTGACGGATCCGCCGCTCGCCCCGGCGAGCTCTGCCGCCAACCCCAGGAGATCGAGTCCTGCCGCAGTGGCCGCGCCGCCCTGCAGCGTTGCGGTCGCAAGAATCTTCGCCATCGCCATCGCCTCCCTTCATACTGCGCCGATCTGGCGCAGCCGCCTCGCAAGCGCCTGGGCCTTCGCCTGCGCCGACTCGCCCTCGATCATTTCCGCCCCCGCGCGTCCTGGGGGGAGGGAGAGAGAGAGCAGGTCCACCTGGGGCTCTCCCAGATCCAACGGACCGAGGTCCGCCATGTCCAGCACGCGGATTTGCCTCCGCGACGCAGCCATCACGTCCTTCACCTTCGCCGGGCGCAATACGTTCGTCTCGTCGTTGGTCACGGTGAGAACGGCCGGCCCGGGAATGCGCAGGATGGCGTGTCCACTTTCGAGCTGTTGGCGTACGAGAAGGGGATCCGACCCTTCCACGCGGGAGACGAACGGTACGCAGGGCAGCGAAAGGGCCTCAGCCACCATCGCGCCGACCTGTCCGGCTTCCCAGTCCGCCGCCTGCCGGCCAGAGAGCACGAGGTCAACCGGCCCCATCTGCCCAATCGCCGCCGCGAGCAGCCGCGCCTTCTGCTGCGAATCAAGGCCTACGGAATCCGCCGACACGCGGACGGCCTCGTCGACCGTCAGCGCAAGTGCCTTGCGCAGCACGTCGTCTGCGCCTGCGGGGCCCAGGGTGAGGGCAACGATGCGCACGCCCTCGCGAGATTCCCTTAGACGCAGCGCGAGTTCAAGGGCGTTCCCGTCGAAGATGCTCAGCACCTGAGGTGCACGGTCCACCTGCGGCACCTTGCGGTCCGGGTCCACCCCGAAGGCCTTTTGGGGGATCTCCGGATCGAGCACCTGTTTCAGCAGAACAACAGCCTGCACGACTCCCCCTCCTTAGGCCTTCGGTCCACCCGCGATGTAGATCACCTGACCGGACACATAGCTCGCCTGATCGCTGCTTAGAAAGGCGACGACGTGAGCGACGTCTTTCGGTTGGCCGACCCGCCGCAAGGGGATCACCTTCGCCGCGGCCGCCTTCATCTGCTCGAAGTCGACGCCCATGCGCTCCGCGGTCGCGCGCGTCATCCGGGTCTCGATGAAGCCCGGCGCGACAGCGTTCACGTTGATGCCAAAGGCTCCCAGCTCGATCGCCAGCGTCTTCGTCAGACCCTGGATGCCCGCCTTGACGGCGGAGTAGTTGGCCTGGCCGCGGTTGCCGAGGGCGGAGGTAGACGACGTGAGGACGATCTTCCCGTAGTTCTGGGCGACCATGTAGCGCTGCGCCGCCTGCGCCGACAAGAAGGACCCCTTGAGGTGCGTCGTCACGACGGCGTCCCATTCGTCTTCCGTCATCTTGTGGAGAAGGTTGTCGCGAGTGATTCCGGCACAGGCGAACAGGATGTCAAGTCGGCCGAACTCCTTCACTGCCTGCTCGAACGCGGCGTCCACGTTCCCGCGGCTCGTGACGTCGCAGGCGATCCCGATCGCCCTGCCGCCCGCCGCGCGGATCTCAGCCGCCGTTTCCTGCGCCGGTCCCAGGTCCATGTCCGTGACGGCGACCGCTGCCCCGCCTGCTGCCAGGACCTTCGCCGTTTCCGCTCCGATGCCGCGCCCACCGCCTGTAACCAGTGCTACCCGGTCCTTGAACTGCATCTCGCTGTCCCCTTTCCTTTACCGTTGCCGTACTGCGAGCCAGATCTCCGCCTCTCCGGTCGTGACTCGCTCGCCCTGCTGGTTCTCTGCCCAGATAGCCAGCGTCGCCCGGGTCCGATCCCCCTCTTGGCGTTCCACGGCGCGTACAACGCCCTTGCAAGAGATGACGTCGCCGAGGTGGACCATCCCGGCGAAGCGAACCGAAAGGCGCTTCACGCCGTCCGGGCCGGCAAGGTCGGTGAGGAACTGGCCGAGAAATCCCATGCTGAGCATTCCGTGGGCGATCACGCCATCGAGGCCGACAGATTTCGCTGTCTCGACGTCGGTGTGGATCAGGTTGTCGTCGCCCGATGCCCCTGCGTAGCGCAGCAACTGCACCTTCGTGACGGATGCTTTGACGAGCGTCTGCAGCTCCTGCCCCGGCGAAAGCTCTCCCTCGTACACGCCGTCACCCCCTTAGCGATAGATGATCGTCGTCCGGCTGCGGTAGACGATCTCCCCGTCCCCGTCCTGTCCTTCGGCAGACACGATGTAGAAGGTCATCTTGCCGAGGCTGCCCTCCCGCTCATAGCAGTCCTCGATGCGGCGCGTGACGTGAAGGACGTCGCCCGCGCGCAAGGGCCGCTCGTAGACGTACTCCTCTCCACCATGCAGCACCCGCCGGAGGTCCAGGGCAAGCCCTGGAACAGGGCTGCGGAAGGTCGTCGGGAAGGTTGGCGGCGCAATCTCCCCGCGTGCGAAGGCAGGGGTTTCATCCCCGATCGCGGCGGCAAACCTGCGAATCGCGCCCTTCTCCACCTCGAAGACGGCAGGCGGCGATTCGCGCCCGATGATCGACCGGTCGATGGCCATCTCAGTCCCACTCCCCGATCCGCACGCTGCCGCGCAGGAGATTCTTGGCGATGGAGCGCTTCTGGATCTCGTCCGTGCCCTCGTAGATGCGGTAGAGTCGGACATCGCGGTATAGCCGCTCGATCGGCAATTCCTTCGTGTAGCCCATTCCGCCGTGGATCTGCATCACGCGGTCGGCTACTCGCCCGACCGCCTGTGCGCCGTAGAGCTTCGCGATCGACGCCTCGTGCCGGTTGTCGAGTCCCTCGTCCTGCTTCCAAGCTGCATGCATCACCAAAAGGCGTGCCGCGTTGATTTCGATGGCGGAGTCCGCGAGCATCCACTGGATCGCCTGGTAGTCGGCGATCGCGTGGCCGAAGGCGACGCGCTGTTCCGCGTACTCGAGACCTGCCTGGAGCAGCCGCTCAGCCTGGCCGATGGCCCGTGCCGGGATCAGGACGCGTCCGTTGCCGATCCACTGCATCGCCAGTTTGAAGCCCCAGCCCACCTCTCCGAGGACATTGCGCTGAGGCACGCGGACGTTTTGGAAGCTGAGACGGGCCGGACCCCACGATCCCATCGTCGGGATGAAGCGGGACGTCCAGCCCATCGCCCGGTCGACGAGGAACGCCGTAATCCCGCCGCGCGCTCCCTTCTCCTTATCGGTGACGGCAAACACGATGGCGAAGTCCGCTTCGTTGCCGCCCGTGATGAAGATCTTCTCGCCGTTCAAAAGCCAGTCCCCGCCGGGATCCCGCGTGGCAGTCATGCGAATGTTGGTCGCGTCGGAGCCGGCGGTGGGCTCGGTGATGGCGAAGCAGGAGCGTCTTTCGCCCGCGATGGTCGGCAGAAGGTACTCCTGCTTCTGCTCGTCGTTCCCGTGAAAGAGGATGTTGTCGGCGCTGCCTCCGAACTGGAATGGCACAAGGCAGTGCGAAAGCTCCATGCTGATCAGCGCCGTCATCTGCGTGCCGAGATCCGCACCGCCGTACTGCTCCGGCGTGTTGATGCCCCAGAGTCCAAGCTCCTTCGCCTTGAGCTGCAGCCGGCGAACGGTCTCGCGGTCCGGGTACTCGTGTCCTTTGCCGGCGAGTTCTGCCGTCTGCATCTCCACTTCGAGCGGCAACAGGTCCGTCTTGACGAAGCTGCGAACCGTCTCGAGGATCATCTTCTGCTCCGGGGTCAGGCGAAAATCCATGGCTCGACCTCCTCGTAAATGCAGCAAGGGTTCTCAGACCGACCGGTCGGTATGTTCGCCGCGGCCCTGGTGCGATTCCTGCAGTTGGGCTGGCCATTTGCACTGTCGACTGCGCAACTGCTTGGCTATGCTGCAGGCGCGTGAACGAGTCCTCGGCGATTCCGGTGCGTTCGGACTCGCAATCGAAGCACTCCATCCAGCAAAGATGCATGGCTTGCAAAAAAACGGGCGGCCCAAATCCGTGGGGTCGCCCGGCGGCGCTTGCATCGTGTCAGCCGACCAGCGGCAGTCGCAGGCCGACCGTCTGCCAGAGCAGCACGACGTTCAGGAAGAGCACGACCACCGTGCAGGCGACAGCTGCGAGCGAAACCAACTGGGAGTTCACGAGGTCGCCCATCAGGTCGCGGCGTTTGGTGAACTTGACCAGCGCAATCATCGGCAGGGGCAGCGCTAGGCTGAGGACGACCTGGCTGATGATCAGCGTCCGCGTCGGATCGACGCCCATCGCGACGATCACCACGGTAGGCAGCATCGTCAAGACCCGGCGTACCCAGATCGGGATCTTGAAGCCGACGAAGCCCTGCATGATCACCTGCCCGGCCATCGTGCCGACGCCCGAACTGGAGAGTCCAGAGGCCAGCAGCGAGATCAGGAAGACGAAGGCGGCGCCCCCGCCAAGCAGAGGGATGAGCGTACGGTAGGCGGTCGTGATGTCGGCGATGCCGGAGTGGCCGGTGTGGAAGACGGATGCGGACATATAGAGCATCGCCATGTTGATCAGGCCGGCCATCGTCATGGCGATCACCACGTCGATCAGTTCGAAGCGGTAGATCCGGCGGCGCTCCTTCGGACTGTCGCCGATGATCCGGTCCTGCATCAGTCCCGAGTGCAGGTAGACGGCGTGGGGCATGATCGTCGCGCCGACGATCCCGACCGCCAGCATTACGCTGTCCGGCCCATGCAGCCATGGAACGACGGAATGGTACGCAATCTGACCCCAGTTCGGATGCGAGAGTGCAGTCTCCACGAGGTAGCTCACGGCGATCACGCCGACGAGCGCGCCGATCACCACCTCGAGCATGCGGAAGCCGTAGCGGTCCAGGGCCACGAGCAAGTAGGTGATGACGCCCGTGATCACCGTCGCAAGCAGCAGCGGGACGCCCAGCAGGAGGTTCAGCGCCAATGTGGCGCCGAGGAATTCTGCGAGGTCCGTTGCCATGGCCGCGATCTCGCTCACGATCCACATGGAGAGTCCGACCGGACGCGAGAATTCGCTGCGGCACAGCTCCGGAAGGTTTCGCCCCGTCGCGATCCCCAGCTTCGCCGAGAGGTTCTGAAAGAGCATCGCCATCAGGTTCGCGAGGACGACAACCCAGAGCAGGTTGTAACCGAACTCGGCGCCGCTTTGGATGTTCGTGGCGTAGTTGCCGGGGTCGATGTAGGCGACAGACGCGATGAAGGCTGGACCGATAAAGGGCAAGAGCGCACGCAACCCCCGCCTTCGGCCTTCCAGTGCATCTCGTGCCGCCGACTGCACGCCGCCGCGTTGCGAGCGCGGCACCGCTACGCTGTCACGCATCGTCGACCACGCGGTCGACAAACAAGGCGCGGGCAATGCGCTGCCCCACCACGAGCGTACTGTCACCGATTCGCAGCGTGCGCGTACCGTCGATCAGGTTGGTTTCGGCCACTTGCAGCAGGGTGCCCGGCACGAGGCCGCGTTCGCGCAAGTGTCGCAGAAGCTCCGTGTCGGACTCGTCGACGTGGCGGATGACAGCCCACTCCCCGGCAACGAGCGCCTCGACCGGCTGACCGGTCGCGACCGCCAGTTTGCCTTCCTCGCTTGGGATCGGGTAGCCGTGCGGACAGGTGTCTGGTCCGCCGAGCAGGCGCTCGATGGCCTCCAGTACTTCGTCCGGCATGGCATGCTCCATGCGGTTGGCGAATTCGTCAACGCGCTCCCAGCCGATCCCGAGGATGTCCGTGAGGAAGCGCTCGATTACGCGGTGGCGCCGAACAACGTGCGATGCGGCGCGCTCGCCCTCCTCGGTAAGCGACACGCCGCTGTAGGACTTGTAGTTCACCAGGCCCTCCTGGGCGAGGCGCTTGAACATTGCCGATGTCGATGCGGGAGTTACGCCAAGGTGCTGGGCAACTTCTCCCGTGTTGACGTTGTGGCCGACAGCTTGAATGCGATAGATGTGTGCAAGGTAATCTTCTCGTGACCTGCTGAGTGGCGCGTTCTTTGCCATGCTGTCGACCATCTTCGTCCCTCCTGCGCTCAGAGTTAGACTTGACTAACTCATCTATCAGCAATGGTATGCGGAAGGGTTCTCCGTTGTCAACTCGGCCGACCGCTCTTCTCCATCGCAGCCGAATGAGGCCGTGCGCCGTAGAGCGCCGTCTGCTGGCGCAGCACGTTCTGGATGCGCTCGACCATCGCAGCGGGAGCCACGACGCGTGCGTCGGTGCCCATGCCCAGGAACATGCGCGCGAAGTGCTCCATGTCGGACGTCTCGATCTCCATGCGCAGACGTCCGCCACTCGGGTACGCCGACACGATCCCCTGCATATGTTCAAGCCTGCGCAGTCCGGCTGCCGTGAGTTCCACTTCGAGCGTCGTCTTTTCGGCCGCTTCGCGTATGTGGTCATAGAAGTCCGTTAGCGTGAGTGCAGCGATCTCCGGCAACGGAGCTGGGTCGTCTTTTTTCAACTCGGCCTCTACAATGCGATCTACGCGAAACAGGCGCACCGCCTTGCGCGTGAAGCAGTACGCCGGACAGTACCAAAGCCCATCGTGCGCATAGACCCCGACCGGCTGGATCGCTCGCCGTTCGGGACCGCGTGCCGAGCGGTAGACGATCGAGACCACCGCACGGTCCATCGCCGCCTCCAGCAGGAGCTGAAGGTGCGGTGCCTGCGCTTCGACGCGACGCGTCGAAAACTCCAAACGCTCACGCAGTCGGTCGATGCGATGCTGTGCGTCGACCGGAAGGTGCTGGTAGATTTTGCGCAATACCGACTCGAACTCCGCATCGAACGGCAGAGAGCCGTAGCTCTGCAGCGACTGGTAGGCGAAGAACAGCGAGACTCCCTCGTCGACCGTAAAGGCGAGCGGAGGCAGGGTCTTGTCTCGCAGGACGCGATAGCCGCCGCCTGGCCCCGGCCTGGCCGCGAGCGGAACGCCCGCCTCACTCAGTTCATGAAGGTAGCGAAGGGCGGTGCGGCGGCTGACTCCGAGTTCTTGTGCGAGATCCTCTGCCGTGAAGCGCCGCCGGGTATGCAGCTCCATGAGGACGGCGAGCAGTCGGTCTGACTTCGGCACAGATCAGCACTCCTTGTTGGTGCCAAGAACGTCACCCTGCATGGCATTCCGTCATGCTCATGCCCACGAGTTGTTCATGTGTTGATGATTAGGGCCATTTTCTGTCACTATCATATGCTACGGTCTTCTCGTCCGAAACATCAACTCGGGGGAGGACGTATGCAGCGCAATACACCCTTCGGGTCATACCGCGACCTTCTGAGCCGCTATCTGTCGCCACGGCTGGCCCCAGCGGCCCTGATGGGGTGCTGCCTGCTTGCCGCGACCGGCTTGCAGCTCGCGACGCCCGCGATCGCAGGAGCGTTCATTGACTCCGCCTCCTCTGGCCTTCCCGAATCGGGGCTGATCCGGCTGGCCCTACTCTTCCTGGGCACCGCGCTCTTCGGGCAGGTAGCGAACCTCCTCGCGACGCTCCTTAGCGAACGGATCGCCTGGCAGGCGACCAACGAACTGCGCATCGACCTCACAAGGCATCTGCTCTCGCTCGACCAGACCTTCCACGCGCACCACCTCCCGGGAGAACTGATCGAGCGCGTGGACGGGGATGTATCCGCACTCAGCACGCTGCTCTCCGCGGCAGCCGTCGACCTCTTCGGCAGCGCATTGCTGCTCTGTGGCCTGGTCGTGGCGCTCTGGCTCGTGCACGCGACCCTCGGATTCGTCTTCGGCGGATTCGTGATCCTGACGGCAGCGACGCTTGAGGCAATCCGACGTCGCGCAGTACCGCTGCAGACAAGAAGCCGGGCCGGCAGCGCTTCCTACTTCGGCTTCGTCGGGGAGGCCTTGGACGCCGCGGAGGACGTCCGTGCCAACGCCGCCAGCACCTACGTCATGGCCCGGGTGCGGGCACACCTCGCCTCCTGGATGCCGTTCTACGTGCGGGCGGAGGTCAGCGGCTACGCAGTCTGGGTCGCAGCGCTCGTCGCGTTCGGCATCGGGGACGGTCTTGCCTACGCCTTCGGCGCACATCTTTACTTGACGCATGCCCTCTCACTTGGCAGCGTCTACACGATTGTGGCGTACGCGGCGCTTGTGGCGCAGCCGCTTGGAACGCTCCGGCAACGTCTTGTGGAATTGCAGGGGGCTGATGCAGGCATCGTGCGCATCCAGGCCCTCTTCCGGGAGAGATCCACTCTCGAGCAGGGCACAGCCCACATACCCCATGGCCCCTTGGCCATCTCGTTCGCGGATGTGCGCTTTGCCTACCCGAACGGCCAGTGCAGCGAAGCGCAATCTGATCGCTCGGCGCTGCGGTGTATCTCGTTCCACGTCGCTGCCGGTCGCCGCCTCGGCGTGATCGGCACTACCGGCGCTGGCAAGTCGACCATCGCACGCCTCGTTATGCGCCTTTACGACCCGCAGGAGGGCAGCGTACAGCTGGCCGGCATAGACCTTCGCAGCCTGCGCCTCGCAGAACTGCGGGCAAAGATCGGGTACGCCACGCAGGAAGTGCAGATCTTCCGGGCGAGCCTGCGGGACAACCTGACCCTGTTCGACCCGGCCGCCAGGGACGATGACCTCCTCGCAAGGCTGGAAGCGTTGGGGCTCGGGCAATGGCTGGCGCGCCAGCCAGACGGCCTCTCGACGCAGATCTCGTCCGCCGCGCTCTCCGCCGGCGAAGCCCAGCTGATCTCGCTTCTGCGGGTCTACCACAAGGATCCCCCCGTCGTACTGCTCGACGAGATCTCAAGTCGGCTGGATCCCGCAACCGAGGCGGCCCTGGACCGCGCGCTCGAATACCTGCTCAAGGATCGGACCGCGATTGTCATCGCGCATCGGCCATGGACCCTTGAGCACATGGATGACATCCTCGTCCTGGCAAAGGGCCAGGTCGTAGAGTTTGGCGAGCGCAGCGTCCTCGCAATGAACCCGCAGACGCACTTCAGCCGCTTTCGACGGACGGCCTTCCGGGAGGTGCGGGGCTGATGGCGCGCAGCGCCTTGTCGCCCGCCAAGTTTGTGCAGGCGCTGATCCGCACAGAGCCTTTGGCGTATACGGGCACTGCGCTCGCCTGGATCGTCTGGAACATCTGGCCGCTCGTGCCTGGCATTCTCGCCAAATGGTTCTTCGATGCGCTCTCAGGACATGCGCCCTTCGGCCTCACCGTCCCCGCGGTCGTCGCCCTGCTCTTCGCCAGCGGCATAGCCCGTGCAGGTATGATGCGCGCCGCCTCTCATACCGGGGTTCCGATGCGATTTCGCATGCGTTCTTCGATGCAGGTGAACATCATCGCGCGCATTCTCGATCTGCCGGGCGCCCGCGCATTGACGCACTCCGTCGGCGAGGCGATCTCGACGCTGCGCGACGATGCGGAGGCAGGAGCCCTCGCGGCGGATTGGCCCTATGACGCGTTGGCGGGATGCCTGTTCGCATCTGGCGGCTTGGCGATCCTCCTCTCGGTCAATGCGCGACTGACCGCGCTTGTCTTCCTTCCGCTCACGCTCCTTCTGGTGCTCGCGAACCTGGCGCGCAGCCGGCTGATCCATGCACGGGAGCGCAGCCGACAGGCGACGGCGAACGTGGCCGGCGCCGTCGGGGAGATCTTCCACGCGTTGCAGGCGATCCAGGCCGCAGGCGCCGAGGAGCAGCTCGTCGCACACCTGCGGAACTTGGGCGGCGATCGGCAGCGCGCCATGGTCCGGGACGTCGTGCAAGGCGCCCTATTTGACGCCGCATTCCACTACACGATGAATCTGGGCGCAGGCCTCGTGCTTCTGCTGGCCGCTTCCGCGATGCGCGACGGGACCTTCACCGTCGGAGACTTCGCTCTGTTCGCTGCCTACCTGATGCAGGTGGCGGACTTCATGGGCTTCGTCGGCTACCTGATCGGTTCGTATCAACAGTCCTCCGTCAGCTTTGGGCGCATGACCGAACTGCTGCAGGGGGCGCCGCCCGAGACGCTCGTCCGCCCGGCCCCTTTGGTACAGGTGCAGGATCGAGCGGCGATGCAACAAGAGCGCGAAGACCCCCTTGACCTTCTCACCGTCCGCGGACTGACCCATATAGCGCCTGGCGGGCGCGGCATCATGCAGGCGTCCTTCAACCTTCGGCGCGGTACGCTGACGGTGGTGACGGGTGGCCTCGGGTCCGGCAAGACGACGCTGCTGCGGTCTTTGCTGGGTCTCCTGCCCGCATCGGGCGAGATCCTCTGGAACGGACGCCTGGTCGAGGATCCGGGAGACTTCATGCGTCCGCCGCGCGTCGCCTACGTGCCGCAGGTACCGGCCCTGCTCTCCGGAACGCTTGCACAGACCATCCGAATGGGGCTCGATGTGGAGGAACGCGCGCTGACGCGTGCGGCCGACAGCGCTGTCCTCCAGGACGACATCGCCATGATGGAGCAGGGTTGGGAGACGCAGATCGGTACTGGAGGCATGCGGCTCTCCGGCGGACAGGTGCAACGGGTTGCGACCGCCCGTGCGCTCCTGCGCCTTCCGGACCTGCTTTTGTTGGATGACGTGTCGAGCGCCCTGGACCAGGAGACGGAGCGTCGGCTCTTTGCAAAGGTATTGCGCCCGGGTGGAACCTACCTTGTCGTCACGAGCAGTGCGTTCCTCTTGCGCCAGGCAGACAGCGTCATCTGGCTGGAAGACGGCTGCATCGTCGCCGCCGGTTCCCTCGACTTCCTAAAGCAGCACGGCCTGCCCTGTCGCTGATTCCTTAGGGCGATTGCTTCGTACCCTGTCACTTTCGACGTTCCTCTGCCGTTATCATCACGTAGGAACGAGGAGGGACCGCCGACGATGTCGCCCCGACGAGCGAAACGCCCTGCAGCATCGCAGGACTGGGTCCAGCCGTTCATCGAGCAGTGGGGCGCGGCCCTCGTCAAGTTCGGCGCCGCCTACACCGGCCGCCGCGAGATGGCGCAGGATGTGGCCCAAGACGTTTTCCTCCGGTTGATGCAATGGCACGACAGATACCCGGACCACGAAGTGCGGCCTGGCTGGCTCTTCACCGTTGCACGCAACGCGGCCACCGACCGGCTTCGCAAAGAACGGTCGGACGCCCTGCCCAAGGAACTTTCGGATCCTTCGCCGCCATTCGAGGATGCCGTCATCACCCGGCTCGATGTGCGAAGAGTGCTGGACGACATGTCCGAAGCGGACAGGGAATGCCTCATGCTGTTCTACTTCGGCCAGTGGTCTATCCGGGAAGTCGCCGACCACTTGAACACGTCTCTCGACAGCGTCAAGACGCGTCTTCGGCGGGCACGCAAGCGATTCTCGGATGGATGGGAGGCAATGCGCCATGACTAAGGATCCGGAGGAAATGGAACTGCGCCGGTCGTTCGATGACACACTGGGGTGTAAGGATCCGATGGAGTTCGATGCCGCGCGCTGGCAGTCACGCACGCTGCGGCGCTACTCACCCGCGCGGCGGCGCGTCGTCGCCTGGCCCGCGGCAGCAGTCGTACTGGTCCTGCTGCTGCTCGCGGTGACGGCGCTGCGCCAACTGCATCTTGCACCACCGCCAGCATCTTCCAGGACACCGCATCAGAAGCCCGCGCAGCACAGCGTCCACCCGGCGAGCATCTCCCAGTTGGAGCGGTGGAACAACGAGCGGGAGCTCTACGGCATCCGGTGGCCAAACAGCCCTGCGTACTCCAGCCAGCCCGCGCAGGAGATCTTTCTGCTGCCGAAGGGATTCACGATTCCCAAAACCCTCAACACCTGGCCATCGCCGCGGTTGCAACCTCTGGCGGTGATCAACGACCCTCAGGTACAGATCGGCACAGGCACCGGGACGCTGTGGAACGGCATGCAGTCCAGCCTCTACTGGCTCCGGCCGGCCAGCAGCCACGTGCTGCCGCCCTCGACGGAAGCGCTCGGTATCAGCACGTCGCCGAGCGCCATCTACGCGGCGGGTGCCGGCAAACTGTTCGCTGTACCGTGGCCCAGCGCACAGTATCCCAATCGCACGATCTTCCTGCAGGCTAGGGGCTTCTCGATGCCTACGCAGTTGGCGCAGTGGCCGCCGACCGACTTCCGGGTAGTGGCGGTGTACCCCGTGGCGCAGTTGCAATCGCATCCGCAGCTCCTGCTCTCCCTGCGGGTTCTCCTGGCAGCTCCTGGCCTTAAGATTCCTCCCGGGAGCCTGGCCGGCCGGTAGGTTCATCCGTCGTGGCAGGCCGCTGTCTATCCCGCGCCCACGGTTCGATCAGCACCGCTGCGGCTGCCTTCGCGGTGCGCGCGGCATGCGGCTGGCGGCCGACATGGGCTCTCACCATCGCGCCTTCGATGAGGAGGAGGAGCTGCTCTGCGAGTTCCTCTCCCCGCGCCGGGTCGTATGCCAACGCCTCCCCGCGCACAAGCGCGGCGAGACGCTCCTTGTGGTTCGCCGCAGCGATCTGGGCGGCAGAGCCCTCAGGCGACTCAGCGTAGGCACGGATGAAGGCGCAGCCGGCGAAGTCCGCACCATGGAACCACTCGTCCAAGGCATCGAAGATCGCAAGCAGACGGGCCCGCGGAACGCTTTGCGTGCGGATGTGCTCTGCCAACCAGCCTAGCCAGCGCTCATCGCGCCTCAGGAGGTACGCTTCAATCAGCCCCTCCTTGGAGCCGAACTGCCGGTAGAGTGCCTTCAGTGACACGCCGGTCGCGTCGCGGATGCGGTCCATTCCGACGTGCTGGATGCCTTCCTGGTAGAAGAGCTGGCTGGCGATGTCTAGAACGTCCACCGAGGATGACAACGCAGATGCCCCCTTGTTTTGGAGAACGACCGTTCTCTATAATGATAGCATGAGAACGCCCGTTCTCCGGAGAGGAAGGATGCGGATGCCAGGCTTCCGTTTGGGTATCTACGTGTTCAAGGACGCGGAAATCGTAGACTTCGCCGCGCCGTACGGCGTGTTCTCCGTGGCAAGGCGGTACGACGCAGAACTCGACGCCTTCCTGATCTCGGATGCGATGCGCCCTGTGCAAGCACAGGCCGGGTTCACGGTCCTGCCCAACTACTCGTTTTCGGACCGCCCCGCCATGGACGCCTTCCTGATCCCTGGAGGCTACGGCACAAGGCAGGAGATGCACAACCTGCGGCTGCACGAGTACATCCGGTCGCTGCCGCAGACCACACTGCTCACGAGCGTCTGTACCGGTTCCTGGATCTACGGGAAGATGGGGCTGCTCGATGGGCTGCCGGCGACGAACCGCAAGGAGCCGGACGCCCAGGAGGCAGGCAGCCGCGGCATGGTCCCGATCGAGCGGCTGGCGAAGATCGCGCCGTCCGCGAAGATTCGTCGCTCCCGCGTCGTCGACGCAGGACGCCTGATCACCGGTGGCGGCATTTCCGCGGGCATGGAGGTGGGCTTCCATCTCTTGCGCCGCGCGGGCTACGAGGAGTCCTTCATCGCGGATGTCGCACGGGTGATGGAGTACTCGGCAGCATATGAGGCATACCGCGACGACCGCGAGGAAGCCGCCAGCCAGGCCGAGTAACCCGCCTTGCCACGGGATCTGTCCGAACGTTCAAACAGGGGCCCGGCAAAGAGCCCGGCCCCTGCGCTGCGGTCTTCCGCGCTGATCTGCGCAGGATCTTGCGGCCTACTTCGCCGCGTCGGCTGCGCCCAAACGGTATACGAGCAGCAAGGACGCCGTCGTGGAGGGGAACCGCTTGTTCATGGAGGCCGCCCCGCCCGTGACTACCGCGACGTAGACCGTGCCTTCGCGTTCGTAGACAATCGGTGCGGATGCGATCGGCATTCCGGTCTGGGTCTCCCAAAGCGCCTTGCCCGTCGCAGCGGAGACGGCCTCTAGCACACCGTTTTCCTCACCGAAGAGGAGTACGCCGCCGCTGACGGCCGTCACGCCCCCGATCGGTGGCGTCGCGGTCTTGTCTTGCCAACGAACCTTCCCCGTGTGCACGTCGACCGCCGTAATGGTCCCCGTCCAGGGCACCCCTTTGATGTCCACGGCGCTCGTGCCGAAGTCCAGTGGCTGCGCAGGACGACCCGTCGCCTCGGCTGTCACGACTGTTCCCCCATTGATCCCTGCCACAAAGGCGAGGCCAAGCGCAGGGTCGTAGGCCGAGGGCCCGTAATTCGCGCCCCCGACGGGTCCGGGCCACTCCACGGCACCCTGCGGGGTCGGGGGGCTGTGGTCTTCCTTCACAAACGGGACCGGTGCAAAAAGGGGCTGCCCCGTCGCGGCGTTCCAAACATAGAAGTAGCCGTCCTTGCCGGCCTCTGCGACGTCCACCGCGCGGCCTGCGCGCAGGAGCAGCGGCGGCGAGGCGACATCATAGTCCCAGAGGTCGTGGGCGACCTCCTGCTGGTACCAGACCAGGGACCCCGTGTCCATGTTCAGTGCGACGAGGCTGTCGGTGTAGAGGTTGGGGCCGGGTCGAATCTGCCCAAAGTAGTCGGGCGAGGGATTGCCTACGGGTACGTAGAGAAGCCCTGTCGCCGGGTTGAAGGTTGGAGTCGTCCAGACCGCCCCGCCGCCATGGTGACCGGTTGCGGGCACCCAGGAGGTGCCCGGTGCGGGCACAGTGTAGAACTGCCAGAGACGGCTTCCGGTCGCCGCGTCGTATGCGGCGACGAAGCCCCGCACTCCCTCGTCGCCACCTGAACTCCCTACGATCACCTTCCCCTGCGCGAACAGGGGATCCATCGTCTCGAAGTAGCCCTGCGATGGGTCGGCCACCGGGACCTGATAGCGGAGGGCACCGGTCTTGGCATCGAGGGCGATCAGGCGGTCGTCGGCCGTCACGAGATAGACCATGCCGTCCCCCAGGGCCACGCCACGCGTTGCGACTGGAGCCCAGTATGGCTGATGCATGGTGGATGGCTTATAGGACCAGATCAGTCTTCCTTGTGCGGCCGAGATGGCCTCGACGAGGTCCCCGGGCCCCGTGACGTAAAGGATGCCGTTCTGCTCCAAAGGATAGGATTCGTTCGGCGCTCCAACGGGTCCCAGGGGCTGGGAGAAGGCTAGGGTCAGGCGACCTGCTGCCTGCGGCGTGAACGACGGCAAGGGAGCAGTGCGGTCCGCCCAGGTATCCTGCGAAAAGAGCGACCAGTCGACCGACACGGCCTTGGGACGGTCGGCGGGCTTCCGACGATGCCTCACCGCGCCTGTTTGCGCGCCACAGCCCGCGAGCGCCAGGAGAAGCATCCCGGCAAGAATCCGCTCTATCCGCACGCCTGCGTTCCTTCTTCACTCCAATCCGGTGGAACCCGGCTTCGTCTTCGGGGATGAGTTTCCTCCCTGGGACGAGTGCCAAAAGAGAGGTCCCAAGTCAGGACACCCCGGACTTGAAGCTCATGATCCAGATCGAGAAGATGACGATGCCTAGCGCGACGACGATGGCTAGGGCCAGTGTCACCACATGCCACGTCGAGCCCAGACTCTCGCGCAGGTGCATGAAGAGGCCAAGCTGCAGGCTGGCCTGGATCGTGGCCAGCGCAAGGATCGCCACGATCAGCCCGACCGGCGGCAGCACGTGGTGAACGACGAGCAGCAAGGCGGCCATCGTCAGGATCAGGGAGGCCGCATAGCCGAAGATCTGCCGCCATGGAAAGGCATGCTCTTCGAACCTCGGGGCAAGGATGGCGATCTCCACCTCGTCCCCCCGCCCAGTGGGTGCGCTGATGGCCGGGGGCCGCTGAACCTGCGTCATTTGTTCCACCTCCGCAGATGTCAGGTGATCTTCCCGGACAGGTAGACCGCCGTGAAGATGAACACCCAGATGATGTCGAGGAAATGCCAGTAGAGGCTAAAGGTGTACACCTTCCTCGCTGTGGTCGGCGTCAAGCCGTACCGCAGGAGCTGGACGACCAGCGCCGCCACCCAGAGGATCCCAAACGAGACATGTAGGCCGTGCGTACCGACCAGCGTGAAGAATGCCGAGAGGAATGCGCTCTGGTGCCAGGTCCCCCAGACAGCGACATCCGTGACGAACTCATGGACCTCCATTCCGACGAACCCGAGCCCCAGCAGGAGCGTGACCACGAGCCAGGCCACGAGCGGTCGCGTGCGGCCCCTCCGCATCATGAAGATCGCAAGCCCGCAGGTGAAGCTGCTGGTGAGAAGCAGGATGGTTTCCGTGAGGACTGGTCCCAGGCTAAACAGCTGAAGCGGCGTCGGGCCGGCAGCAACCCGCCCCTGATAGACGGCGTACACGGCGAATAGGCTCGAGAAGAGTACGACGTCGGACGCGAGGAACAGCCAGAACCCCAAGATGCTCAGCGTTTCGTGGCTTTCCTGGAATTCAAGCGGCAGCCGCGCTTCCTGCAAAGAGTTCGTCCTGGTCGTCATCCCTCAAGCCTCCCGAGCGCCGCTTCATTGCGGCGGATCTCTTCAGCGGGGATCTCATGGTGGTCGTGGTAGTCGAACCAGCCCGACACCAGGATAATGAAGACCCCCATCATGCCAGCTACGGCGACGTACCACCAGGAGAACACGGCCCCAAGGCCGGCCACGAAGAAGCTCAGCCCGAGCAGGAACGGCATCGGCGTGTTCCTCGGCATGTGGATCGAGTGAACGTCCTTGGCGGGTATCCTGCCGGTTTTGCCTGCCTGCTTCATCTCCCACCAGGCGTCGCGTTCAGTCACCTCTGGGAGCACCGCGAAGTTGTACTCCGGCGCCGGTGAGGGCAGCGACCACTCCAGCGTTCTTCCGTCCCAGGGGTCTCCCGTCAGGTCGCGCTCCTGGTGACGCCAGCTGTACACGACGCTGTAGACGAGGATGATGAACCCGATGCCCATGGCGTAGGCACCCACGGTGGAGATGAGGTTCAGAAGGGTCCAGCCCATACCGTGCGGGTAGGTGTAGATGCGGCGCGTCATCCCCTTGAGGCCCAAGAGGTACTGGGGGAAGAACGTCACCCAGAAGCCGATCACGAAGAACCAAAACGCCCACTTGCCCTGGCGCTCGTTCAGCATGTACCCGAACATCTTCGGCCACCAGTAGTACAGCCCTGAGAAGAGGCCGAAGACCACGCCCCCGATCAGGACGTTGTGGAAGTGCGCGATCAGGAAGTAGCTGTTGTGGAACTGGTAGTCCCCCGGCACCACTGCCAGCATGACACCGGTCGCGCCGCCGACCACGAAGGTCGGGATGAAGGCAAGCTGCCAGAGCATCGCGACCGTTGTCTTGATGCGGCCGCCCCACATCGTGAAGATCCAGTTGAAGATCTTCACGCCGGTCGGGATAGCGATCAGCATCGTGGAGATGCCGAAGAACGCGTTGACCGCGGCGCCCGCGCCCATCGTGAAAAAGTGGTGGACCCAGACGCCGTAGCTCAGCAAGGTGATTGCGACCAGCGATCCGACCATCGCGGCATAACCGAACAGCCGCTTGCGCGAGAAGGTGGCAACCACCTCGGAGAAGATGCCGAAGGCCGGCAGTGCTAGGATGTAGACTTCGGGATGCCCCCAGATCCAGAAGAGATTCACGTACATCATCGGCATGCCGCCATGCGCGATCGTGAAGAACGTCGACCCGAACAGCCGGTCAAGCATGGTCAGCGCAAGCGCGATCGTCAGGGCAGGGAAGGCGAAGATGACGAGCGACGAGGTGACAAGCGCAGACCAGGCGAAGAGCGGCATCTTCATCAAGGACATGCCCTTGGCGCGCATGCGCAGAATCGTCACAAGGAAGTTGATCCCCGTCGCGATCGATCCGATGCCGGTAATCTGCAAGGCGATCAGGTAGTAGTTCTCGCCGACGCCCGGATTGAAGTGGAGCTCCGTCAGAGGCGGGTACGCGGTCCAGCCTGCGTTGGGAGATCCGCCGACCACGAACGACATGTTGAAGAGCAGTGCGGCGAAGGCAAATAGCCAGAAGCTGATGGCGTTCAGCTTCGGGAACGCCACGTCCCGCGCACCGATCATGAGCGGAATCGCGATGTTGAACAGAGCGAAGATGAACGGCATCGCCATGAAGAAGACCATGATCGTGCCGTGCGTCGTAAAGATCTCGTTATAGTGCTCCGGACCGAGGAAGTGGCCGTTCGGCAGTGCCAGCTGGGTGCGGAGCATCAGGGCGTCGACGCCCCCGCGGAAGAGCATCACAATCGCCGCGATCAGATACATGATCCCGATCTTCTTGTGGTCGACGGTGGTGATCCACTCGCGCCAGAGCCACCCCCACTTCCTGTACCGCGTCAGGATGTAGACGACTGCCAAGACCGCAAGCAGGATGGACGCGTCGGCGCCGATCTCCATCGGCCGCAGGACAGTGGAGGGAAAGAGTTTCGCAATCAGCTGTGCCATGACATACCCGCCTTTTGGGTCCAGTCTCGAGGGCTCCTAGGCTTAGTTGGGCTCGAGGTACATGCCGCCCTTCAGCGTGAAGCCATGCGTCGCGGTGGGGAACGTGCCTGCGGGATACGCGGAGAAGCTCTCCTCCCTGGCCGTGCCGACGGCAAGGAGCTGGCGATAGTCCTGCATGGACATGTGGGGCGCTGTGGTGCGCAGGCCCTGCGCCCAGCGGCTGAACTCTGCCGGAGGCATCGCCTTTACATGGAAGACCATGTGGACGAAGCCGCGTCCCGAGAAGTTGGCGCTACGTCCCCAGTAGACGCCTGCCTTGTCTGCCTGCAGGTAGAGGGGCAGCACACGGCCCGGCATGGAGTACTCCATTCCGCCCAGCTGCGGAATCCAGAAGGTGTTCATCGGCGAATTCGCGGTGAGTTCGAAGAGGACTGGGACTCCGACCGGCACATCGATGTAGTTGACGGTCGCGACTCCCTGCTTCGGGTATTGGAAAAGCCATTTGTAGTCCAATGACGTGACGTCGATGATCAACGGATGCTTCGTTGGCGGCAGACGGTCCAAGGCATACGTCTGCTGGACGGTCGGTACGGCGATGTACACGACAATCAGTACCGGGATGGCGAACAGAACGAACTCCAGCCGGCGGCTGCCGCTCCAGTTCGGGATGTACGGTGCCCGGTTGCCTGGCCTGTCGCGAAACTTGAGCACCGTGACTGCGAAGAGTACGAGTACGAACAAGACGACCACGCCCATGGCCATGGCGGTGGTCTCGATGAGATGAAGTTCGCTGCGGGCGACAGGACCCTGCGGGTCGAGGACGACAAACTGCTTGCCGCATCCCGAAGCGAGTAGGCCAGTTGTGACGACCGTCAACGGCAATAGGAGACGAGACCACCGATATCGATGGTAAGCCACAAAGACCCCTCCTTGTGACGAGCTTCGCAAAGCTGGCAACATAGGTTCAGCAGTATACAGTGTTGCGGATGTTCCACAGGTGTCCGCGGCAGGTGTAATCCGTTGTCCACTCGAATTTTAGTCGTTATCCTTCTCGGAAAAAGGTCATGCGTCACAACGGTGCGATTTTCTCATTTATGAAGGTAACGCTTATGCTATGGAATATGATAGGCTTATACGTCTACAATGTAACTGCGCACATTGAGTCCTTCACCAATGTTGTGCATTCAGTAAAATGCTGACGCGCGCGAAGTCCGCTTAGTGGATCACCCTTCACGTGTTACCGCTGACCTGACGAGTTTGCGGCAAGCATGCCCGCACGAGCGTGCTCGCGACCCGCCTTTCGTGTGTGCTGTCTGCGGCATCGTCCGGGCGTGCGGTGGGGAGCGGACGCCGCAAACTGGGGCCGCTCTTGTGGCGGCATGTGCAGGCCCATATGCTGAACACGCGAGAGACTCCCCTCTGATCTTTTGCATGCGATGGAGGCGACAGCTTGCCGAACACCCGTCCTCTCTGGCATTGGCAGGCATATGCCGCCGAATTCCTAGGCACGTTCCTGCTTATCTTCCTCGGACTCAGCGTCGTGATCTTCGATTTCGGCCCCGGGTCGCCCATGGCAACCTGGCTGCCTGACCCCTTTCTGCGCAGGCTGCTGACAGGATTCCTGTTCGGCAGCGTCGGGGCGCTCGTGGCCCTCAGTCCTGCGGGGCGCATCTCGGGGGCCCATCTCGACCCCGTGCTCTCCTGGGCCTTCTGGCTTGTCGGCAGTTTGGGCATCAAGGACGCCTTGCTCTATACGGCGGCGCAGTGCGCAGGCGCCATCGCCGCGGCGCTCTCGCTCCCCCCCGTATGGGGGGCGTTCGGCCACGCCGTGCTCTTCGGCGCCACAGTTCCATCCACCCTGGCTGGTCCCTGGGCGGCGGTCCTCGGCGAGGTCATCGCCACCTTCGCGCTGGTCGGCGGGATCCTCTGGTTCGTCGGCCACCCCCGGCTGCGCGCCTTCACCCCCGCGCTCATCCCTCCGCTTGTCGCTGTACTCGTGGCCCTCGAAGCACCCTACAGCGGGACCTCGATGAATCCGGCGCGTACGCTAGGACCGGCCATTGCGTCGCACACCATCGGCGTCCTCTGGATTTACCTGCTCGGCCCGGCGCTCGGCGCATTGATCGCCGCGATCGCGGTGGCGCGCTCCGACAGGGTGCACGTCGCCAAAGTCGCGCACCACGCCCACGACCCCTTCGGCCGGTTCCACGGAGCGGCCGCCGTGAGCATCGCGGCGAAATTCCGCCGCTTCGTACGGGCACTGCTGCGCAGAGGTTCCACCGCTCGACCACAGTAGGTCGATGCGCCTTGAGACCAGAAAAGGGGTGAGCCATGTGAAGGAAGCATCGATCAGCGCAGGTACCTATGGGGCGGCTCCTTCGGTCGTTTTGCAAGCCGAGCGCTATGAAGCCGTCGTACTGCCATCCGTTGGCGCCCATCTCGTCTCGCTCCGCGACGTGAAGATGGGTCTGCGCTTTTTGCGAGAGCCCCTCTCGCCAGGCAGCCAAGACCTCTCTCAGTACCTTCAGCACCCTGTTCCCTACGGGCTGCCCCTGCTCTTTCCACCAAACCGCATCTCCGATGGAACCTTCACGTTCAACGGCGAAACCTACCGCTTTCCGATCAACGAGCCCACCCTGCACAACCACCTGCACGGCTTCTTCGCGAAGGCCGCCTGGGAAATCGTCGCGCGCAGCGCAACGGAGGGCTCCGCTCGCCTTGTGCTGCGTCACCTGCTGCGCGAGGGCGACGACGTCTTCCGAATCTTCCCGCACCGCCTGACGCTCGAACTCGACTACACGCTCAGTGCGGATGGCCTACGCCAGGAGGTCAGCGTGCAAAACGACGGGGACCGGCCGATGCCGTTCCTGCTCGGTTTCCACACAGCCCTGCTCGTACCGTTTGCGCCGGAGAGCACTGCTGAGGACTGTACGGTTTCCGTGAACATCGGGCAGCAGTGGGAGCTTTCCGACCGCAAGGTCCCGACCGGCCGAATCATCCGTCGCGACAGCATGGCAGAGGCCATCGCGCACGGCACAGGCGACCCGTACGTCCACCCGATCGACGCGCTCTTCAGTGCGGCACCGGGAGATGGACCGAACGAGTGCAGCGTCACAGACCACAAGCTGGGGGTGCGCCTCGTCTACCAGACAGGCCGGGAGTACCGCGCCTGGATGCTCTGGAACAGCGATGCGAAGAGCGGCTTTTTCTGCCCCGAGCCGATGACATGCCTTGTGAACGCCCCGAACATCGCGCTGCCGCCGCAGGAAACCGGCATGCGGGCACTTGCGCCCGGCGAGCGCTGGTCGGCAGTCAGCCGGATCTTCGAAGAAGCAGTCCCAGCGCCCCAGTAGGGTTAGGGCGCTGTCGACGGCGGCGTGATCACCGGTGCAAAGGAGCCGCCCGCCTGCAGTCCGCTCTGCAGGATCGCCGCTGCGTACGGCGTCCCATTAGGGCCCTTGAAGTAGCCTACAAAAGCCTCTGTCCCCGGAGTGGTCGCGTGCCACAGGCCTTGTGTCCCCAATGCGGCGACGAGCGGCTGCTCCGCCGGCCGGCCCCAGGCCTGCGCGAGCATCTGCGCCACGCTTTCTGCTGTCATGTAGTCGTTCATCGCAGTGCCCGTCGGATCGGGGACGATGTCGGTTGGTCCTGCAACCGCCTGCAGCGCCTTCACCGCACCATTCCCGAGCAGGATGTCGACCTGCGTGGCGGTGCCGGTGGATGGACTTGCAAGGAGCGTCCGGGAGATCTGCGCGAGAGAGCTCCCAGGCAGCGAGGCAAGGAGCGCTGCCTGCCCATCGGGTGCCGCTGCGCTGACCGTGGCGATCTCCACGTGCACGCCGGCGGAGCGCAGCGCATCGCGGAACATGGTGGCGGCGAGTTGCCCGGGGTTCGGGGGCGCGATGTGCACGACAACCGGTTCCCCTATCGGGACCTCCCCCGTTACGATGTAGGCATCCGTCCCGCGCTGCCACTCCACCACTGGCGCTGCGTGCGTGCCGCTAGGCGCACCGATGGCACGATCGATCACGGAAATCGGCGCATCTTGCGGCGAGACTGCCGTCGTCGCGCGTGCTCCTGCAGCGGAGGCGCTGATCGTCAGCGTGACTTGGTCGCCATCTGCCGTTAGGCGGGAGGCTGGCGGCAAATACGCCTGACCGAGCGCCTCGTACACAGCGCCAGAAGGCCACCGAAGTGCGCCCTTCCCTGCAATCGGCCCCTGCACATACTCGACCGGGCCCGCAATCGTGGTGACGCCGGCAGTCCGCACCGCCTGCGCCAGGGTCGCAAGGTCTCCGTTCGAGAGATCCGGATTGTTGTTGCCATCCAGGATGATGGGGCCGGCGACAGTTCCGCCCTGGAGCGGCCCGCCAGCGCGCACCGTCACCGGTTTGAAAGCGGTCGTCCCGCCGCCGAGTGCCGCGTCGAGCAAAGCGATGCGCGGCACCCAGGCCGCACGAATGAGCGTGGCGCCGTTCTGTTGCCAGACGACCCGCCCGCTCCGCAGGTCGATCACCGTTCCGCCCATGAGCGCACCGGCTGCTCCGGGCAGACCGTGCAGGATGGCGGCCACCGCAGGCGGGGCAGCTGGGGGCTGGGTGGGCTGCTGCTGGGTGGACGGCGGTTCTTTCGGCCAGGTGGCGAGATCGACTGTCATCTGATCGATCGGACTGAGGGACGACCCGAACCCGTCGAGCTGGTTTGTAAGCGGTCCCTCCACGAGGATTGCGAAGGCGATATTGTCGCCATTCGCAGCAGTTGCGTAGCCGGCGTAGTTCCACTGGTTCTCGAGGTTGCCGGTCTTCAACCAGACCCTTCCCGCGGCTGGCGTGCCGACGAAGTGACCGCAGATCACGCCGCACACTTTGGGGTTCGGGCTGCCCGCCTGCATCATGGACTGCTCGAACACGGGATACCAAGGTTGGGACGCGGCGTAGGTGAGTAGAGAGACGATCTGAGTCGCACTGCGCTCATTGAGCGGCGAGAGGCCGGAGCCATCCGCCTGGGGCGGTGCACCGCCAAATCCTGCCGACTGAGAGAATGCCGCCATCGCCGCCTGCGCTGTCTGCGGCGATCCAACGCCGCTGCGAGCGGCTCCCAGCATGCGGTAGAGGTTGTCGGCCATCAAGTTGATGGAGAAGCGATTCTGCAGCGGGAGCAGGTAGCTCAGAGGGTGCGAACTGAGCACCGCCACTTGCTGCATGCCCTGGGGGAGGCTCCCGGTACTGGCGGGAGCCTGCAGCTGTACACCGCGCTGGGAAAGCGCCTCCTGGAAGAGCGCTGCGGCGAAGAGAGCAGGGTCATGCACGGAAAGCGTGGTCGCCGTTTGGGCATGCGGGAGCATGCTGCCCTGTACGACGATGGTGTTCGTTCCCAGTAGCCTGGTGATCGTCGCGCCCGGCGCGTGGCTTGCTACTGTCGTCGCTTCATCTCGGATCTGGAAGTACCCTGGGTCCGCAAGCTTGCTGTTGAACTGAAGACCGATGCGCACCGGGGCGCCCGGCATGGACCCGGCCGTGACGACCACTTCAACCTCGGAACGCTCCGCCACGAGGGCGGACGTGGCAGAGGCGAAGGAATCCTCCAGTTCGCTTGCGGACCAGGCTGGACCGGCACCCGGGCGCGTAAAGAGCGAACTCACGCCGATCACCTGCGTTGCCTGCGGGATCCGCCTCGCCACCTCGGCGGCAAGCTGCTCGAGCCCTTGCGAGCCGTTGGCTTCCAGCCACGGATCGCCCCCGCCCACGAGGTAGATTGGGCCTGGCTGCCCCGCGACCACGGATGCCGGCACCTCCACTCTTGTCTTGTACGAAAAGTTTGGCCCGAGCTCCGCAAGCGCTGCGGCCGTCGTGAACATCTTCATGACGGATGCTGGGATCTGCATCTGCTGAGGGCTAAGCGCCGCCAGCGGCCGATGGGTGGTCAGGTCATACGCATAAGCCGAAACTGCCGCGTGCTGCAGCGCCGGGCTGGTCGCGACAATGTCAAGCCAACTGTTTTGCAGGCTGGTTTTCGGGGTCTGGGCCAGGCTCGGGGCTGCGGCGGCTGAAGTTCGATGGGCAGCCGGCACCGGGGACACCCCAAGGTTGTCCGACGCGACGGAACCGGCGCTGACGGGAACAGCAAGGACGCCCGCCGCGACCAGCAGGCTGACGATCGGCCAGTTCCATCTTGGCACGCGCAACGGTCCTCCCTGCGGCGTCTGGACAACGCAGCGGTCTTTGGGCGGCACCCCTGCCGTGCAGGGCGAACCCCGGCTCAAGTATACGCCTGCGCCAGCCTCCGTCGGAGGCCAGGGTGCATGCGTGGCCAGCGCCCAAGCCGCTCGAAGCGCCTCCTACGTCCCTCACGCCAGCAAATGCGAGCGGGGAGCCAGGCCAATGCCCGGTTCCCCGCTCTTCTGGTTTGGTGTTTCTAAGTCGTCTCAGGCGCGAAGGGGAAGAAGCTCACGCCTACTCTTCGCTGGTTGCGGCAGCTGCCGCCTCGCTGCTGCTGCTCGGCGTTTCCCTGCGCGCAATCCACTTGCCGTACTCGAGGTAGCCAACCGCGTTCGCAAGCGACGCCTGCGGCGGTACGACAAGGTTCTTGAACAGCGGCGCGAAGACCGGCTGCAGCAGCGCGGATCCGCCGCCGGTCAGGATGACCTTCGCAACGGAGCGGGAGTCGGAATAGGTCTCGATCTGCTCGACCACGCGCTCTCCAAGGGAAAGTGCGGCCGCTTCGACGAGATCACCGATTCTCGTCACTTCGCCGTCGATCAGGACCGAGCGCGTACGGCACGCCTTGTCGATCTCCGCGATGCCCACGTCATACCCGGAGAATTGCCTCGCGATGAGACGGCGCAGGTCTAGATGCAGATTGTTGATGCCGTCCTTCGGGAGCGTGGCGCTCAAATGCGGTACGTACCGCCCGTTGTCCAATGTCACGAGGTTCACCGTCCGGTACCCCACGTCAACGATGAGGCAACGCCCCGAATAAGATGACGCCTCCGATGATTCCTTACCGTCCTGCAGGACCAGAGAGTAGTAGGCGCCCGCTCCCTGCGGAATGACGCGCACATCCCCGATCGTGATGTTGTAGTTGCGCTTGCCGATGCTGAATTTGTGCGGTCCTTTGAGCAAGGCAACCACGTCGTCCTTGAAAGGACCAAGTTCTGCGACCGGAAGGCCGGTCACGATCCGGTCGATGTAGCCCATTGGCGAATCGGCGAACAGTTCCCCTAATAGAGCGAGCATCCGGGCACGGTCCGTCTCGCTGCGCATCTTGTCCGGTGCGAGAGTGATCCGGGCTCCACCCTCGAGGATGGCGTCCTCACCATAAATCCAGACATGACCTTCCGGGTCCGTCAGTACGTTCCGAATGTGGACCTCACCCAGGTCCAGTGCAGACGGGGCAGATACAAAGGCCGGGAACTCCACAGTCCTGCCGTCTAGTGCACCCTTGCATCGGCCGAAGCCGATGTCCATTCCCAGCACCCGCATTCTTAGGTGCCACCTCCTGGTCGTTTCGTTAAAAGCCTCTGCAAGTTAAATTCGCCAAATCGTCAAATAACCTGCTAATCGCATCCATCTTCTCGTAAATTTGTCCATTCGGCATGGACGGAGTTCACTTGTATACGGCTGCACGCTGTACCCGCACACAAGGTCTTGTGGAAGTTCCGACGGCCCTCCCATCCGAACGGGCTCTCGCCAAACAGGCTAGCGGCGGGCGATGAGGCGCCACAGCCGCCGCCTCGTCGCGCAACTCCTCTACCTTTGCGGGAAAGGAACGCCAGCCATACCGAAGATCTGAGGGCTTTCAGATCCGTGCTGCGGGGAAAACATATGAGGGCGGACGAAAGCCAATCCGCCTGCCTGGAAGCTTCGGTTTACGTTTTGTACGCCGCGGATCAAACCCCCTGACGTTCCCGCTTGCACTGGTTGCCACTATGTGGTATGGTTCTATCGTCGCGTTAGGGGTTGATATGGATTCACCGGCTGAAAAGCGGATGCCTCCGTGCACTTCCAGGCGAACATTGTTTCGAAGGGAGTGCATAGCAATGCAGAAGACCATCTACGTGGGCAACCTGCCGTGGTCCGTCACGAACGAGGACCTGCAGCAGGCTGTCTCACAGTACGCTGAAGTGCTCACAGCTCGCATCGCGACCGACCGGGAAACTGGGCGTTCACGCGGCTTCGGGTTTGTTGAGGTCCCAGCGGACAAGGCTGAGGCCGTGATCGAGGCGCTGAACGGTTCGACCTGGGAGGACCGCCAGTTGACGGTCAACGAGGCGCGCCCGCGCGAAGAGCGCCCGCGTCGCTACTAAGCCAATTGGCACCGAACCGGGAGAGACGACCATCGTCTCTCCCGGTTCCTTTTGTATTGTGGCGTCCCCTTTGTAGGAAGTAGCCATCGGAGCAACTGAGGGTGGCGATCTCGGCGCCAGACTGATCTTTTTTCCGTGTCCGCCCTCTATACCAAATCCCTCTCTCAGTTCCGAAGCCACCGGACTGACTCGAGGACCGGGACACTGCGACTGACTCATCCACTGATGGAGGACCAATCTCCACAATTCAAAAACCAGTGTGCACGTGATCTTTCTCTCCGTCAAACGTGTCGAGGGTCGCCTCAAAATCTTCGCAGACCGCAGTGAAGATCGCTCGCAGGTCCTCCAAGATCTCCTTGGTCGAGGCGCCGTAATTTCGCGACGAAGACCAAATGCACGTACAGATTGAAGACGCAGTGGCGTCCTGTATGGAAGTCTCTTGAATCAGCCATACCCCAAGAGTATCCTAGAGAATGGAAACCGTCGAGTGTGGGGTGGTGGTGTCGTGCAGGAGACGACGGTTTTCAGCTATCGCTTCTCTATGTCCCGCAAGGAGTGGGCCAAGGCGTCCTTGGCCCGAAAGGCGGCGGGAGAACTCTGGACGCGGCTGGTGAAGAT
>JAJYSJ010000064.1 GCA_021793645.1 Bacillota bacterium | reverse complement strand
GTGACGGAGACACGACCATGAGCCCACTCCCCCATCCACCGCACCATATGTCCAGCAGGGTTGTCCTCCTGCATGGCAAGTTTTGCTTGTCTAGTCCTCCCAGACCTCAACCTCCCAGATCCAGCGGCGCAGCCGGAACTGCGGGGCAACGGTGGCCATGTGCTTGTTGGCGATGCGCTTCGCAAGCCACTTGGCTCCTGCCTCATCCTCCGCCGTTCCCTGGCCGATCCGGGCCTTGGTTGCCGCATCGGTTACGGCGACCTTCCACAGCCCTCGCCGGACCCGCTCGATGCGGGCCCTGGCGTAGGGGTGTTTCCCTGTGATGATCCGCTTGCCACTCACCGCGTCCCGACCGCCCGCTCCACCTTGGCGGCCGCCGACCGGAACGCCTCTCCGACGCCGAACTGATCCGCCCGCGCCTCCGCTTCAGTCAGGCAGAGGCCAAGCGCGAACGCTTCATCTTCCGTGAGCGGCTCAAGCAGCCGGTAGATCAGGGTGGAACCCTGCGACCGCTTCGCGTCGTCCTCGATGTGGGTGCGTTCTGCTTCCTCACGAAGGAGCCTGGCCTGTTCGAGGCTGGCTACCTTGGTTCTGACAGCAGAAACGCTGCGGTTGAGCCGCAGCGCAATGTCCACCCTGTCGAGTCCTTTATCGACGAGATTCTGGAGCGCCTCCAAGTCCTTCGGGCTCCATGGTCGCTTCGCTCCGGGCTCGGCAGCAAGTGCCATCCGATCACCTCCGCTTCTACAGCAGGCTATTGGCGAGCAAGTGCCTGCTCAGCCGTGCTCGCCACTCCCGCATGCTCACGTTCGGCCTTGCACCGAGGAGGGCCAGCATCTCAGGCCAAGACCATGAGATCCATGCCCCTTGGCGCGAGAGGTAGATGCCCGCTCCTTCGAGCTGGTACTGGTCATCGAGATCCAGCAGCCCGTACCCGAGGAGCTGGTATGGCCAGTAGTCGTTCGAAGCCCTGGTTGGGTGAAGGGTTGTTTTGAAGTCCCATAAATACTGATCGAGGATCACGTCGCCGTCGGCTCCCCCGACCATCATCGCCCCGCTGAACATCGGGTTGAGAACGGTCGACTGCGGGCTGATGAAGCGGTCGTCGGAGCGCTTGAACTCATCCAGCAGGTTGTCGATGTCGTCGACGACCTCCGCCGGCACCCGGCTGAGCACCTCGTCGATCTTCGTGGTCCTGGCCAGCAGGCTGACCTCACGACCGGAACGGGCGATGGCTTCGTAGGCCGCCAGGGCGATGCACATTCTGGCGATCCGGTCCTCGCGATCAGGGTCTAAGGGGAGCCCGCGCTTGATGTAGGCCATCATCACATCCCAGCGGGAGGCCAGATCGTGCCACATCTCTGCGGCGCCGGGCATCTCGTAGCGCCGAGCGTACCGGGCGCCGATCGCCGCGACCGTATCGGCAGCCGCGTATGGGCGCCAGCAGATGCGAATGCGGTAGTCGAGCGCAGCTCCGACGAGAGCCCACGGGTAGTTCGCGAGCGAGCCGTGCGGCCTGATCGTCGGGAACATCCATACCCGCTCGGACCAGGCGTTCCAGAAGCCGTCACGATCGGGGAAATGCGCGGCGAAGAACTGGCTGATCGGGCTGTCTGGCTCGTGCAACTCCGACGTGAGCGACATAGCAGCACCTCCCTGAGCGTTTACTCTGCTGGCTCCTGGGGTGGGAGTTGCTGCCGCAACTCCTCGATCTCGCGGGTGAGCTCCGCGATGCGATCTTCGTTCTTCTCGGCCTGATGGAGCCATCTGCGGCCGTCTGCTCGTGCTTCTTCGAGGTCGTATAGGACAAGAGGGAAGGCGCCTAGGCAGGCGTTGACGGCCGCCGTCCGCTGCCCCTCGCTTGCGGGCTGGGATCGGGCGCCGTTGACGGCGATGCCCAGTGTTGCTTGGAGCCAGGTGCCCTCCAGGTGTCGCACCACTTCGTCGCCTAGGCGCATCGTCATCCCTCCAGACGCTGTGTGAGTCGGCCAAAGATGCGAGACCTTGGCGTCCATCCGTTCAGATGGCCGCGAGCGTTCCCGATCAGGTAGCCGCGCGGGCCGACCGCGTGAACCAGGTGCAGGTACTCGTGCCCCTGCACGCGGCAGAGCACGATGTCACCCTTGTTGATCTCGCCGTCCGGCGGGATCGGGTCCAACCGCACCGTCTGCCCGTCCTCTACGAGTCCCTTCATCGAACGGCCTCTCGGCTTGATGATGGTCGAAACGCCGCTCTGAAGGTCAGCGATCGCGCGGCTGGCCCATCCCATCAGTCGTCTCCGTCGCCACCTTGGGCGAGTTCAATGATTTCGCGTTCAGCGGCGTCGGCCGCGCCTTCGGCGTAGCCTCCGTAGCCACCACCACTGGCTAGGCCGCGGGCGTAGGCCTCCCACCGGTGCGATCCGTCGCGCAGGACGTGCAGGACTGCGCGAGCGGTCTCAGCTCGATTCTTCAGCTCATGGAGGCGGCCGCGCTCGTTCATGATCCCGACCATCTGCGCCTGGTGCTTGAGCGCTTCGTTGTCTCGGATCAGTCCAGTCGAGAGGTAGTCAAGGAGGAGCATCAGTGCCTGATCTGCGGTCAGGCCGACCTGCGAAGCCTGCGAGAAGAACGCGATGACCGTCGTCATCTCGACGTCGTCAGGGATCTGATACATCGGCCTGGCGTCCTCGATCATCGCGGCCGCGACGCCGGCTCCTACCATCAGGCGGCCGAGTTCCGCGCTAAGGTTCCCGATCTCCTGGCGCAAAGAAGCCGCACCCCGTCTGATGACAGCGGCCTCCGAAAGGTCAGAGACTCGAACCACGCCCTGCGAAGTCCGCTCCTCGGTCTTCATCGGCTTGGCCTCCTTGATTCGTGTCACTATCCAACCAGGCGCTCTGCTTCGAGCGCTGCCTTCAGGTGCTTGCAGGGGCGTGAGCCGTACGTGAATGCGGGACAGGAACAGATGCCGAGCTCTGTCCACACCTGGTAGTCCTTGCTCCCGTGTGCGACGTAGTGCCCTGGTTCCAGCATCTCGAGCCCAGCGGCTTCGAACTGCGGCGGTGCCGGCAGCACTGACTCGGCTAGGGCGGCGGCGGCGGCGTCTTCTTCGAGCGTCAACACCAACTTGCCAGAGCGCAGTGGGAGCTCCGGCCAAGTCGTCACCCGCGGCGCGCTGGTCTTGTGGGCGAGACCGACCCTGATCAGGGCGGAGATTCCCCGGTCGACCGCCTGTCGCAGCGTCATGTCGCCGACCCGCTCGGCAGATCGCCAGACGAGAACGCCGGAGGGGGTTCGCAACCAGCCTCCAAAAGCAGCGGAGCCGCCGCGTGCGTGTGCCGCGACGGCTCCGGTCCAGGTAGGGTTAGGCATCAGGCACACTTCCTTGGCCGGGTTCGTTTGACGGCCCCTCCAGGCGCTCTTGATCGTCTTTTAGGAACTGTTGCATCGCTCGAATCATTTTACGTTTCATCTCTGGTGTGGACGGCTGATGTAGGAACTTGATCCCTTCTGGCCATGATTCTTCTTGACGTGGCCGTGGGAATGGCTGTGCGCCATCACGCCGAGGAAAGAGGTACTCGTTCTGCATGGCCGGATCGGTCGCGTTTGCCACAGCGCTCAGGAAGTCGTCGGTACTGGAAAGCCAACCGCAGACCCAAGGATGCGTGGCCAGAAAGTCGGGTGCGTCCTTGGTCAGCAGCTCCGTCAGTTCACGGATCTCGTCGATCCGCTTGTAGATGCCGCCCTCGCACTGGAGCGAGGCCGGGAGCGCAGCCGGCATTAGCGATCTCAGCATTGCGCTCCCCCCCTACTTCGTAAACTTGTCCGCGACGCACGATGCGGCGAATGAGTCCGGCTTGATCTTGGCGTCGAAGCCGCTGCTGCACTTCCGCCCAGTATCGGCGCGGCGAGTCGTCTCAATACCGAGGAACAACGCCTCCCGAGCGGAGAAGACTTCGGGCATACAGCCTATTGTTGCTCCCCAGAGCTGAAGCTATCTCCCTGTAGGAATGTCCTTGTTCCCGCATCGCAACAGCGAAGGCTATATCTTCATCGCGTTTCTGCTTACGTAGGCTGTCGCGCAGGATGAGTTCCCATAGATCGTTGGCTGCAGCGACGATCTTGTCTCTCTTGATAACCAGGAAAGGTGCTACCGATTCGCAGAAGTGCAGCACTTCCCTTTGGGCATGTATGTTGTAGACCCAGTTGTCTTTCCAGTGCTCATGCTTCTTTGCGACTGCATATATCGACCCAAAGCCAACAAAAGAGCGGATCTCATTTAAGGCGTTCAATTCTGTTTGCGGTATAGTGATTGCATACCCGTTACGAGGTGTACGCCGAGAAATGCTACCTTCTCCATCAAAGAAACCAGCGATATATTGCCAGGACATCACCATCTGCGCTCACCTCCCCACTGCGCACCTCTCGGGCGACAGCCGAGCGTTCATCCTAGCGGCGCAAATGTCGGTCGGCGGTTAGGCCGCGTTCCGCAAACTTTGTGCCGGCGGCCCCCTGCCGTAGGGAGTTTCGCAGGGGGCGCCGGCCAGGTCCGTCGATCCATCGGGCGTATGACTGTTCATCTCTAGCCTGGAGGTCTGCCAGCCTTACTTACCCGGTGGGTTCACCTTCTTTCTCGCTGACGGTTGAGGGCTGTCTGTCAGCCTGCCAGTGGTGGATGCGGCGGTTTCCCGCCCCTCCTACCGCCCAGGTAGAGGAGGTAGAGCCTGGGCGGCACGAGGCGCGGGAGGGAGTGCCCTCCCGCCGCGTTGGTCAGCTTGCGACGGACTGATCCTTGTTCGCGCCCCGGCGCTCGAGTTCGAGGATCACCTTGTTGGCTTCCTCGGTGGTCATCTCGGCCGGCGAACCGTAGGACTTCCCAAGGAGCGTGTTGGCTTCCTTGGTGAGGTTGTTCACGTCGAGGCCGAGACCCTGCGCGAGATCCCACATCGCCCGACGCTGCTCGTTCGTGATCGTGCCGTTGGCCGGGGCGCTGGCTACTGGGTCCGGGGCCGGAGCCGGGGCGGGAGCGCTCGGCTTGGAGCTCGCAGACGCAGGAGCGTTTGGCTTGGGCGCCTGGGGCGTCACCGGCTTACCGATCGCCGGCGGCTCCGTGCCGTCCGAGAGCCACGCCATGACCGCCTTGGCGAGATCCTCGCCCGGCTTGGCCACGACGCGGTTGGCGAGCGCCTCGCAGCGGCTCTTGGTGATCACGAAGTTGTGGTCGAGGTCCATCTCGCCCACGATGTCCAGCTCGTACTCCGCGCCCTCACGGGTGATCGGAGCCATGCCGACCTTGCGGATCTCCTTCCTGCCGCCGCTCTCGGTCTGCAGGTACTCGATCTTCGAGCGGAAGCACGCGATGATGTGCATCTTCGAGGCGAGCATCGTCTCGATGAACTCCGTGTGCATCGGGGTAACGTCGCCCCAGGCGACGTAGGAGTTGCCCTTGTAGCGCTTGCTCGCCTGGTCCACGAGCTCGAGGCAGCCGTTGCGGCCGTTCCACTCGTGGCTGGCCGAGTCGATCACCAGGACGTCGAAGCCGGCCGCCTCGGCCGCCTTGATCGCCGCCACGTAGTTGTTGGGGTGGAAGTCCGTGAGGTTGAGGGTCTTGAACTTGAACTTGTCCGCGTACTTGCTCGCGCTGCCGTGCTCGGTGTCGAGGACGGCGACCTTCTTCCCCATCAGCGTCGCGAGCAGCAGCGCGGTGTAGGTCTTGCCGGAACCCG
>JAJYSJ010000003.1 GCA_021793645.1 Bacillota bacterium | reverse complement strand
TTGCTCAGCGTGGCGGTGAGTCAGCACCATCCCTTATCTGCGGTAGGCGTCCGCGCCGCTTGGGCGTTCGGCGCCGGCACGCTGGTAGCGGCGGGTATCGGCCTGTGGGCAACTGGCCCCGGCAACCACAGGCTGCTGGGTAGGCACACAAACTGACGGCGGTTCGTGCACAGGGGTCGGAAATCGCTGGCGAACGCCTTGCACGGCAACGGAGGGAGTACGTCGCACGCCTCCGTTTCTTCGTGCCTAGGTACGAAACGAAGTCGCGGTCGGGTCGTGGCAAACCGGGCAGATAAAGACAACAAGCGGCCCGGAGAGCATGAACCGGCTGATGGCCGGCGTGGACGCCTCAAGACGATCGAAGCAACGCCTGCTGACGTGCCACGCGCGCGGGCATCCAGGTGTGCCCATGAAGCTACGCGCAAGCATCCGATCAGGACCCTGCGTTGTCCTGTCTGCGGTCAGGAGTTTCTGACCAACCGCCTACGGCGCGAGCTCTGGCTAGAGGCCGGCAACACACAGCCTACTACTCGCCTGAGTGCGCCAAGGCCGCGGTGCGAGAGAGGTTGCAGGGCGCTACCAACCCCCACTGGAAGGGTGGGCGCGTCGACAGTCGTGGCTACAAGTATCGTAGAATGCGACGCCACCCAACATCGCGGTACTACGCGGAGCACCGCCTCGTCGCAGAGCGAATGATCGGACGACCTCTTCGGCCAGATGAGGTCGTCCACCACCTTAACGGCGACAAGAGCGACAACCGCCCTGAGAACCTTGTGGTAATGAACCGATCCCAGCACATGAAGGAACACGCTCGCCTCCGTTAATCCACAAGAGAGGGGTAAGCCCATGCCGATTCAGGTTCGCAAAGCCACCAAGTCCCGCGTCAAGGCTCGCATCGCCCTCGTCGGCCGCCTGGTTCCGGCAAGACGTACACTGCGCTGACGGCCGGGTTCGCGCTCGGCAAGCGGGTTGCCGTGATCAACACCGAGCGCGGCGGCCCGGAGCTCTACGCCGACATGTTCCCCGAGTTCGACATCGTGGATCTCACCACATTCGCACCGAATACCTACATCGAGGCGATCAAGGAACTCGAGAAGCTCGGCTACGACGTCATCGTGATCGACCCGCTCTCGCACGCCTGGGCCGGCAAAGACGGCGTGCTGGAGATGGTCGACAACATCAAGGCACGCTCCCAGTCGAAGAACGGGTTCTCCTCGTGGCGTGAGGCCACGCCGGAACAAAACGCCCTCGTCGACGCCATGCTGAAGAGCACCGCGCACATCATCGCCACCATGCGGGTCAAGACCGAATGGGTTGTGGAGGAAGACGAGCGGGCAAGAAGGTGCCGCGCAAGGTTGGCCTCCAGCCGGTGCAGCGCGACCAGATCGAATACGAGTTCGACGTCGTGGGCGACATGAACACCGAGCACGTCCTGGTCGTGAGCAAGTCCCGCATCAACATCATCGCCGACGCGGTGGTGCGCAAGCCCGACGCCGCATGGTTCCAGCAGGTCGCCGACTGGCTCGCGGACGGGAAGCCGGCTGCCGCTGCGGCGACGCCTGCACCGCGTTCGAGCTCCCCGGCTCAGGCCGCACCGTCGGCCTCAGCACCCAAGCCGATTGCTCCAGCTTCCATCGGCGGCGCAGACCACGCCGAACGGCAAGATCACGAACGAGCAGCGCCGCGTCATGTGGGACCACGCGCAGGCTCTGGGGCTCGACGTGAACGCTCTCACCAAGGAGGCCAACACGATCCTGGGGGCGTCGTACAGCTCACCGGCGGAAATGACGACCGACGAGGCCAACCGGGTAATCCTCGAACTTGAGCGCCGGCAGAGCGACGTGCAACAGTAGGCGGCGAGCTGACCAACGGAGCGGATGGGAGGCTCGCCTACCCCCGCGCCTCGTGTCGCCCAGGCTCTCCTCCTCTTCCTGGGCGACACGAGGGACGGGATTCCCCTGGCCCGCATGGTGCTGCAGACGACCTCGGCGACCTTCGACGCAAGCTAAGACTTGCAAGCGGGGCTTTACACGCTACGGACGGAAACATCCATACTGTCATCGCGAGGTTAATCCATGACGGCGCCGTACCGTGCCCTCGACGCGGCACGCTACCTGTTACTGAATGCGACCCCGCGGAGGGAGAGATCGTCAGCAACGTAAAGTTGTAGAAGCTCTTCTGCTACGCCTGCAGCGAGATTACCTATGATACGATGCGGGCCCACCTCAAGACTCAGTTACCGGAACTAATGGACCGAAGAAACGGCGTACCAAAAACAAGTAGAAATTTCGGTTCTTGTTAGATGCTCGAAAAGATGAAGGGAGTGTTCCTTGATGATGAACAGCAAAATGAATCCTAAGGTCGATGAATTCATAAGTAAGGCTAAAAGGTGGAGGGCGGAATATGAGCAGTTGAGGAAGAATGTTCTTGACTGTGAGTTGACTGAAGAATTCAAGTGGATGCACCCTTGCTACACGTTTGAGAGCAGAAACATAGTCTTAATACATGGATTTAAAGAATACTGCGCGCTTTTATTTCACAAAGGTGCCTTGTTACAGGATGCCTATGGGATTCTCATCCAACAAACGGAGAACGTACAGGCGGCGCGCCAGATTCGGTTCACCAATGTTCAGGAGATAATTGAAATGGAAACCGTCTTGAAAGCATATATCTATGAGGCCGTTGAGGTAGAAAAGGCCGGCTTGAAGGTGAATTTTAAGAACACTACAGACTTCGCAATTCCCGAAGAATTTCAAAATAAATTCGGTGAAATGCCTGACTTGAAAAGTGCTTTTGAAGCATTGACGCCGGGGCGGCAAAGAGCATACATTCACTATTTTTCTGAACCCAAACAATCCAAAACTCGGGAGTCAAGGGTTGAGAAGTGTGTGAAGCAAATTCTCGCCGGAAAGGGATTGGATGATTAGTGGACCTCTACAAGTAATGTAGGTTGACAGACCGGGTGGCATGCTTCTCTGTGAATAGCCGCCTTCGGGCAAGGTTCTCAGTTCTGTCGGGAAAATTGAAACCACCCCACACTTGCGAATATGCAGCGTGGATCGCGGCGACTAGCCTACAGTCGAAGAACTGGGCGGCATTAACCCAGAAGACACGTGATGCAAGGGGTGAGGCGGAACTCGAATGCGAAGCCACACTTGGACCGGAGCCCTCGCGGCACACGCCCGCGGCGGCTCCGCTGCTTTTGGCGGCTGGCTACGCACTCCTTCTGGGGTTCTCGTTTGGCGCTCGGCCGAGCGGGTCGGGGACGTGACGCTTCGGCAGGCCGTCGACCGAGGGGTGTCCGCTCTCCTTCGCGTGGGCCTTGCCCACCGGGCGAGCGCACCGCAGGTCGCGATCTGGCCCGAAATGCCTCTGCGATCTGGCAAGGCGTTGATTCAGCAGGCCGAGGACGCCGAGGCGGTCGCCCTTGCGGAATCGGTGCTGCCGCCGCCGCCAGAGTTCGCTGCGGCGGGGATCGAGATGATCGAGCCGGGCCACTACATCGCGCACGAGAGCAAGGACTACCAAGTTTGGACCCGCCTCGGTGTCTGCTCCTGTCCTGCGTTCACCTTCGGGGCAACGAGGACGTGCAATCACTTGAAAGCTGCGCGGGCGGTCGAGCGGCACGTCGGCTAAACGCGGCAGGTACAACGCGGAAGAGGACGGCGCCATCAATATCCAGAGGAGCGGACAGGCCGTGTCCAAGCCCGGTGCCGCGTAGCCTCTCGAAGAGGAGGATAGCGTGTCGTCACGAACTCGTCCGACGCAGTGGCGCGTCCTGGTCGTTCCTGACGGCACGCCGTCCCAAGCCGATCAGGCACAGCGGCGGGCCCTCGCGATCATCGCAGATTGGGTCCGCAAGCAAGGCGCATCCGGTTTCATGGAGCGAGAGGAGGGATCGTCTGGTGGAGGCGGCGATCTATCTTCGCGTCTCCAGTGATGACCAGGCGCAACATGGATACAGCATCGCCGCTCAACGCAAGGAGTGTCGTGAACGGGCCCTCAAGATGGGCGCAGATGAAATTGTAGAGTTCTCCGACGAGGGTGTGTCCGCATCCATCCTGGACAGGCCCGATCTGAACGGTCTCTAAGGGCAGCGGTCAAGCGGGAAGAGGTCGCCCTGGTCGTTATCTACGACCCGGATCGCTTCGCCCGCAACCTCTCGCACCAGCCTCTCGTCACGGAAGAGATCGAGAAGGCGAACGTGCGGCTTGAGTTCGTCACGAGCCGAACGTCATCCCGGACCAGGTGGTGGCCAGGGAGGAGGTCGAGCTCCTGCACAAGGAGCTTCGCATCCTCGCGCCCAAGGAGCGCAAGGTAAGTTGGCCGCCGGCACGGCGCCTTCACGCGAGTTAGGGGTTCGAAGTAACTGTTTGCTCAGGTACGTCACAGATCCACCCGGCAGCGGGTTAATGCTACGTACGCCGTCTTCATCGTTGATTCCGGTGAAGGGAGTCGTAACGTGCCGAGCGGTTGGCTTCGCAACGGAGTTTGCGCTGGTGGGATAGGAAGGCGCGTTCTGCAGCTCCTCGCGGTCCTCATATCTTGCGCGGCCCTTCTATCGGCGGGCTGCGCATCGATAGAGGCGCATGGAGCTGGGACCCAGGCATCCAAAGCCATCTGTGGCGGGACGGCCACCGTGCCGCTGCCCATCCACGCCCCAAGGCGCACTCTTCAGGCGCTCGATTTCAATTTTAAAAATTCCGCCCTCTCGCTGGTGCAGATCGCCTCGGCAAAGATGCCACCCTTCAAAGGCGCCGTTACCATCTGTATGGATTCTCCTCCCCCGGTCCCCGGAGATGTCGCCTATTGGTCACCAAACGGGAACTGGGTCGCCCTATCACTGAGTGAGACGGCGGGTACGGCGGAGATCGGGTCGGTGCGACCACTTCTGCTGCGTACGGTGCGGCTCGGGGCAGGCATGCGGGTCGTTGGACTCACAGACAACTATTTAATTGGGTCATCGTGGCGCACCGGTCGCGATGTGCTGTATCCCATCGAGCCGTCCGGTGTGGTTGGGAAGCCGATCGTCTGGCGTGCTGCCCGAGATCTCTGGCAAGGGTGGATTTCACTCCCGGGAGGGCTTCCTGCAATCGAGACAGGCGGCTATGCCCGCGGCTCCCTGTCTCTCACGCAGCAGAACAGGGAGCGTTTCGCCCTCCACGGCGGGGAGATGTATCTCTCGCCCGACCGCCGGTATGGGGCGGTCATGCTGCGACCCCGCGAGCCCTGGACAGATTCGCCCGCACACGTGTCAGAACTCCAGCCTGCGAACGCGGACTCTGCGATCTCCATCTGGTACCTTGGCGGACGACTTGGTCCGAGACGCCTCGCGGTACTCCACCTGCCGCTGACGGAGCCTCAGGTAAAGGCCGGACTCGTCATCCAGGGGGTCGCCTTTTCACCCGACGACCGCTATGTGGCCATCCAGCCGATGGATTTAGGTGTCGCCAGCACCGCTCCAACCTTCATTTTCACGGTGGGCGGGCGGCTGGTAGGTCAGGCGCCCTACGGGAATGGTTTCGCGTGGCTGCCGAAGTCAGACGGACTCTGGATCAGCACCCCGGATCCGGAGGGGCAGGGCAGTGACCGGATCGTAGACGTCCAAGGACGGACGATCACGGTATGGCCCGACGCAGCGGGGGATACCGTCCTCCCGCTCTCTTCGACGACGACCCTGGTCGTTCGCGGCGGAGTAGTTGGCCGCAACGCAGACGGGAGATTCACAGCTCTCAAGGGAATGCCCACGGGTGTCGCCGTCATCTGGTCGCGCTGGTCCCCGAGCGGGAAGGCGGCGATCTTGAAGGTTCAGGGGCCACACGAGTTGACCCTTTGGCTCTTGCGTAGCACAGGACACCCGCACAACCCGTGAGCCGTGTTCCTGGGAGAATTTGACGCACCCCTGTAGTCATTGAAAACGAAATCCTCATGCACCTGCGAGTCACCAAGCGCCGCCGCAGCGAGGTGTCGATCTACGACCCCATCGGCTACGACCGTGAAGGCAACGAGATTATGCTGATCGATGTGCTGGGGAGCGAGCCGAACGTCATCCCCGACCAGGTCGTGGCCCGGGAAGAGGTGGAGCTCCTGCACAAGGAGCTTCGGATCCTCGCGCCCAAGGAGCGCAAGGTGCTGGAACTGCGCTTCGGTCTCCAGCACGCGCCGCGAAAGACCCAGCGGGAGATCGCGCGGATGCTCGGGATCTCCCGGAGCTACGTCTCCCGGATCGAGAAGCGGGCGGTGACCAAACTCGCCAGGGAGGATCTGCGGTAGGGGTTGCCCCGTGGCCGTCGCATCACGGGGTGCGGCGGCTTTCTCCTGTGCTCCCCTTTCCTATTTGGCTGCTTCCTCTGCACTCTCCTACACTTTTTTCACGTGCCATGGTGGGGCGCGGCTAGGTCGCGTAATTCCACTTCTGCCGAAGTGCCTGATCGGGCGACATGGAAGAACACAGAAGGAGGACGACCGTTCCGGGGAGAAGCCTGACGGTGCAATTTGGGTTTGGGCGCCACTGCCCTATCTGGGGGCGGTTCGAGGCGTCTATGGAACGCAAAGGTTATTGGGATGTGCTCGTCAACAACGTAGCTGTTGTGGAATGTGGCCCCGTTGAGATGCTGCCGGATGACCGATGGCGGCGCGTGATGTCCGTTCACTTGGCTGGCGGACCCGCGGGAGCACATCTGGAGGTCGGACAGGTTGAAGAGGATTGCGTTGGTTTCCGCACCCACCAATTTGGGCCTGCGCCCTCCCCAGCCGACGAGCATTCCAGGGTGTGCGAAGGCACCCGAGGCACTGCGCGAAGCGGGTCTGTTCCGTCGCCTCGGGGAATTGGGTGCCATCGATGCTGGGGCAGTGCTGCCGGGACGATACGTCGACGATGCCACTCCTGGTACGCTGCGCAATTTGGGAGCGATCATCGAGCACACCAGACGGCTGGCCGCCCGTATCGAGGAGCTTCGGGTTTCCGGACACTTCCCTCTGATCATCGGAGGGGACTGTAGCCTCCTGGTCGGGGCGGGGCTTGCACTTCGCCGGGTCGCTCGCCACGGGTTGGTGCACATGGACGGTCACACCGACTTCCGTCATCCGGGCAATTCGGCGATGTGCGCCAGTCTGGCTGGGGAAGATCTCGCTGCGGTGACGGGATTGCACTGGCCCGTGATCGCCGACATCGACGGTCTCGGACCGTACTTTCAACCCGCCGACACGATCCACGTCGGTTGCCGCAATGAGGACGAACATTTGGCAGAGGTACGCGGTTTGCTCGCGAAGGCGATTCCGGCTTCCGCGATCGTTGACGGTGAAGCTCTGGCGGTGGCGGAAGCCATACGCGCCGAACTCGACAACTCACATCTCGCCGGCTATTGGCTTCATCTGGACGTGGACATTCTTGACCCCAATATCATGCCGGCGGTGGACAGCGCCGACCCGGGTGGTCTGGACGCCGATCAGGTTACGCACCTCCTGGCGGCGCTTGCCCCCGGTGCGGTGGGCGCGGATGTCACCATCTTTGATCCAGACCTCGACCCGGACGGGGTCTACGCGCGTCGGATTGTGGATATCCTCGTCGAGGGTTTGAATGGCGTCATGGGTGAGCGCTAGTCGAGCACATGACTTTCCGCCGGAGTTTCCCGTAATGCTTGCCAGGGCGCTAAGCGACTTTACCGCCTAAACCATGCTGCCGGAACAAGAGGTCAACTTTTGGAATGGGGCGACCTCTTGAAGTTGGCAAAAGCGTTTTACGAAACATGCATAGGTAGCGCGAGTCATGCCCTAGTAGAAAGGCACAGGTTGGCTCCTTCTCGGGGGGGGGGCAGACATCCAACAACTTCCGGTCAGGACTGGCCGTGCTATACTTCCCGGGAAGGAAGTGAGGTCACGGTGGAAGGACTCCAGCTGGCCGTGAATGAGAGCAGGCTAGCTGACGTATGCCGACGGTACAAGGTGAGGGAGTTGGCCGTGTTCGGCTCGGTCCTACGCGATGACTTCACCCCGACTAGCGACGTCGATGTTCTCGTAGAGTTCGAACCGGACACCCCTGTGAGAAGCCTTTTTGACTTCATCCGTGTCAAGCAGGACCTGGAGGATGAGGTCTTCCATCGGCAGGTAGACCTAATCGAACAGAGCACGCTCCACCCTCTAATTGCCAGCAAAGTGCTTCATGCGAAGAGAACAGTATATGTCACAGCACACTGACGAAGTATACGTGAGCGACATGCGCGACGCCTGCGCTAAGGTAGAACGGTACATACGGGATCTAGACTGGCAGGCGTTCGGAACGCGACGAGCGGACACAGGATGCGGTAATTCGGCAACTCGAAATCATCGGGGAAGCCGGGACTAAGGTGAGCGCAGACTACCGTGCCTTGGCTCCGGACATCCCGTGGCGCCTTATCAAGGATCTTCGCAACGTCCTCATCCATGGATACGCCAGCGTTCGCCTCGATCTCGTTTGGACGATCGCCACCGAAGACGTACCCACACTACGCAAGCAGCTACAGGTCTTGCTTGGCCGAGCGGGTGAGCCAGAGGAGGGCCCTTAGCTCCTCGTCGCCTGGGAAAATCTTACGCACCACTATTGGGATCGAAAACGAAATCCTCATGCACCTGCGAGTCACCAAGCGCCGCCGCAGCGAGGTGTCGATCTACGACCCCATCGGCTACGACCGCGAAGGCAACGAGATTATGCTGGTCGATGTGCTGGGGAGCGAGCCGAACGTCATCCCCGACCAGGTCGTGGCCCGGGAAGAGGTGGAGCTCCTGCACAAGGAGATTCGGATCCTCGCGCCCAAGGAGCGCAAGGTGCTGGAACTGCGCTTCGGTCTCCGGCACGCGCCGCGAAAGACCCAGCGGGAGATCGCGCGGATGCTCGGGATCTCCCGGAGCTACGTCTCCCGGATCGAGAAGCGGGCGGTGACGAAGCTCGCAAGGGAGGACCTAGGGATTACCGGAGAAGGCCGCCGCATTACCGGTGCGTCGGCCTCCTCATGCGCCGCTGCACTGCGATGGACGCGGATCTCTAGGTGGACCCAATCGGAGACGCTAGCGCAACGACATCTCGCCGCAAAGAATCTGCGGGTACTACGAGACCTTCATCCTCCCACTAGGCGACCAGAACCCCGATCAACATGGGAGCAACAGTTTAAGAAGGCGATGCCATGCCTCGACACCGGGCGTGCCAGTGGGCGCGCCGCCCCCGCCGTTACCGGCCTCCGTAGCGGGCGCGCAGCAGCGCCAGGAACTCCTCCTCGTGCGCGAGGTTTTCGAAGACGCGGGTGCGGCCGTGGCGGCGGTAGCGCAACAGGGGTTCGGGAATCGGGACGCCACGGCAGCCCAGCGCCGCGAGGTGGGTCCAAAGCTCCCAGTCCTCGTGCCCCTGCAGGAGGGCCTCGTCGTAGCCTCCCGCTTTTGCCCAGGCGGCGCGGCGGAATACCGCATGGCCGGAGACCTGGTTGCGGGAGAGCATCGTCCCGAGGTCGAGCGGCTCCGTGCGGAAGACCCAATGCGCGTCGCCGAAGGCCTGCACCCAGGAGTAAGCGAGGTCGACGCCCTGCGCCTCCAGGATCGAGACGGCCTTCTCGAGGTAGGTCGGCTCGAGCGCGTCGTCCGCGTCAAGGCAGCACGCGTACCGCGTCGCGAGGGCGCGGATCCCCGCGTTACGCGCCGCGGACGGCCCTCGGTTGGCCTGCCGCAGGATCTGCGCTGCGCCGCGCAGCCCTGCGAGCACCCGCAGGCTCTCTGCGTCGTCCGAGCCGTCGTCCACGACCACGATCGCGACCCTGCCGATCGTCTGATCCTCGACGCTGCGGACGGCCTCCTCGAGGAACGAACCGTAGTTGTAGCAGGGGATGACCACCCCGACGAGCGATGCTGGCGAGCTTTGTTCGCTTGGCGACTCCACGGTGCACCTCCCGTCCGGTGTCCTATACTCCGCCCGCCTGCCGTCCGGAGGGCACGGCTCCGTGGGCCTCCGGCAGGTGTGCGTGCGCCGCGAGGTCTAGGTAGATGCGAGAGATCCGGCGGATCCAGCCGTAGTCGAGCGAGGAATGCCGGGTCAGGACGACGGTCGCGGACATGCTGCGCACCGTCTCCTCCGTGAGCGCCACCGACCGCAGTTCTGCGCCGTCGATCTGCAGCGCGGGCACGAGCGGGTCGTGGTAGTGGACCTGAGCGCCGCGGCGCCGCAGTTCCTCCATAACCCGGAGCGCCGGCGCGTTGCGCGTGTCGCGTATGTCCGGCTTGTAGGAGACCCCGCACAGGAGTACCTGCGCTCCCTCCATGCCTCTGCCGGCCGACGCGAGCGCCGCACCGATCCGCTCCGCGGCATGGATGGGCATCGCCTCGTTCGTCGCGATCGCCCTCTCGAGGAGGCCCATCGGCGCGCCGATCCGCTGCGCGAACCAGCGGAGGTAGAGGGGGTCGACGGGGATGCACTCCCCGCCGATCCCCGCCCCCGGGTAGAACGGAAGGTAGCCGAACGGCTTGCTGCCTGCGGCCCGGATCACCTCGTAGACGTCGAGGCCGATGCGCTCGCAGACCATCTGTGCCTCCGACACGAGCGCGATGTTGACGTTGCGGAAGGCGTTCTCAAGGAGCTTTGCCATCTCCGCCGCCTCCGGCGAGGAAAGCACCTGGCAGCCGGGCACGATGCGCGCGTAGAGCGCGTAGGCCGCATCGCCGCAGCGCGGCGTAACCCCGCCGATCAGGCGCGGCGTATTCCCGAGACGGTGCGAACGGTTCCCGGGGTCGATCCGCTCGGGGACGCTTGCAAGGTAGAAGTCGGTCCCAGGCGCGCCCAGTGCCCGCTCTAGCGGGGGCAGGACGAGGTTTCGCGTTGTGCCGGGGTAGCTGGTGCTCTCGAGCACCACCAAGGTACCTGGGGCGGCGTGGCGGGCGACGAGCGCTGCAGCGGCCTCCACCGCAGCGGTGTCGGGGGTGCCGTCCGGGGATGCGGGCGTTGGCACCGCGATCACGATGGCCTCGCTCTTCGAGAGCGAGGAGGGATCCGCCGTCGGCGCGAAGCGCCCGGATTGCAGCGCCGCAAGGAGTTCCTCTGCCGTCGCGGTTTCGACACCCGGCTCGCCCTCGTGCAGCGCTTCGATGCGCCGCGTGCTCGAATCGTAACCGACCACCGAGAACCCCGCGCCCGCCAGCGCGAGCGCGAGCGGGAGCCCGACGTACCCTACCCCGACGACCGCAACCCGCATTCCGGGTAGCCCGAAGCGTAGCGGATCCTCCGGCGATCCGAGCATTGCATCCCCAACTCCTCTACGGCTGGGGTATGCCGCGTTTCCCTCTTATGTCACTGGGGGGCGCTCACGCGTAGGAATGGAGTGGGAGTGGTCTTATGCGCGTCCTCGTCACGGGGGGGGCTGGATTCGTCGGCTCGCATCTGGTGGTTCGACTGCAGGCGATGGGACACTTCGTTTCGGTGCTGGACGACTTCAGCACCGGCCGCCGGGAGTTGCCGTCCGGCGCAAGGTTGATTGAGGGCGACGTGCGGGATTCCAGCATTGTGCGGCAGGCGCTGCAGGGGCAGGACGCCGTTTTTCACCTCGCCGCCGTCGTGGGGGTGCCCCACGCCATGGCGCGGCAGTGGGACAGCCTCACCACGAACATCGTGGGCACTCTGCGGATCCTCGAGGCGATCGAGGGGGAGGGCACACCGCTCCTTCTCTGCTCCTCGTCGGCCATCTACGGGAAGACCCTGCGCGTTCCCGTGCAGGAGGAAGACGACGTGCAGCTCGGCAACACCCACGTCGCGAGCTGGACCTACTCCTACGCGAAGCTGGCCGAGGAGCTCTTCGCGCGGGCGGCGCACGCGGAGCGCGGCACGCGGGTCAAGATCGTCCGGCTGTTCAACGCGATCGGCCCCGGGCAGAGCGGCCGGTACGGCATGGTGGTCCCACGCCTCGTCGCGCGGGCGCTCGCGGGGCAGCCGCTGCTCGTCTACGGCGACGGCGAGCAGACGAGGACCTTCGTCGACGTGCGCGACGCCGTCGCCGGCATGCTGCTCGTGTGGGAGTGGGGCAGATGGGGAGACGTCTACAACGTCGGCGGGGTCGAGGAGGTGCGCATCGCGGATCTCGCCCGCCGGATCATTGCCCTCACGGCCTCCCGCTCCACCATCCAGCTGGTGCCGTACGATCAGGCCTTCGGCGCGCGGTTCGAGGAGACGCCGCGGCGCGTCCCGCGCATCGACAAGGTGCGCTCGCTCGGCTACGAACCCCGCATCACCCTGGACGAGACGATCCTCGCAGTCGCCGCGTCGCTGGGCGCAGCCGAGGAGGAGGCGTGATGAAGATCCTGCTGGCCACCTACTTCGGTCTGCCGCACGTCGGCGGCATCAACACGTACGTAGAGTTCCTGCGCGCTGAGCTCGAGCGCCGGGGCCATGCGGTCGACGTCCTGCACCGGGGGTACATGGAGTCCGACCCGACCGACTGGCACTGGCTGCGTAGCGACGGGCGGATCACGGATGACCACTGGTCGCGGCACTACGTCGAGGATCACCTGCCGGCGTGCGATCCGTGGATCCGCCAGCATGCGCTGCGCAGGTACGGATTCGAGATCGCCGCACGGCACCTCGGCATCGCCGACTACGATGTGATCCACACCCAGGACTCCGTCGCCGCGCGGGCCATCGCGCGCGTGCTGCCGACCGGCGTCGGGCTCGTCGCGACGCTGCACGGTTCGATGGCCGCGGACCTCGCGGCGTGGGGGCTCCTGTCCACCGCTTCGCAGGCCTACCGGTACATCACGGCGGAGGAGCGCGCCGGGATCGCGGCCGCGCACAGGGTCCTCGTGCCGTCGCGCTGGGCGGCGGGCCGGATGGCGTTCCTCACCGGCGCGAAGGAGCGGTCGATGGAGGTGCTCTACTACGGGATCGACCGCGAGAAGTTCCTCCGGCAGGCGCGCCAGGCTGCGGACCTTCCGGACGCCCCGGAGGGGCTTCCCCTGCTGCTCTGCCCCGCACGGCTCGATCCCGTAAAAGGCCACCGCTACCTCCTCGAGGCCGTGGCCCTTCTGCAGGCGGCGGGCCGCAAGGTGCACCTCTGGATCGCGGGGCCGGGACCTGCAGCGAAGCTGGAGGAGCAGGCGCAGCGCCTCGGCATCGCTGCGTCCGTCAGCCTCCTCGGTAGCCGCGACGACGTGCCTCAGCTGATGCGGCGCGCGGATGCGATCGTCCTGCCCTCTATCGAAGACTCGCTTCCCTACGCGGTGATCGAAGCGCAGGTGGCCGGCAAGCCCATCGTCGCATCGCGTGCAGGCGGCATCCCCGAGATGATCGAGCACGGCGCGACGGGTCTGCTCGCCCGGCCGGGAGACAGCAAGGATCTCGCGGCGCAGGTCGGCCTGCTCTTTGCGGACAGCCGTCTGCGCGCCCAGATCGGGGAGCGCGCAGCCGCCTTCGCAGTGGATGCCTGGGACAAGGACCGCCACCTCTCGCGGCTGGAGGCGGCATACGGTGCGGCGCAGCAGGCCGCCGGCCCGCGCCCTCTGCGCGATCTCCATGCAGCGGTGTTCGACCCGGGCGCGTGGCCCGCGTCGCTCCCGCAGGACTACGTGGTTCCCGACGCGCAGTACCTCGTCTTCTGCGGGTTCGGAGCGCGAGGCCCCTCCGTCATCCCCTGGACCCGGCAACAGACGACGCAGCATCCAGCGCAGCCCAACCAGGTCTTCGTCTCGATCCCTGGGGCATGGTCGCCCAAGGCAGGTGGCGGCTCGGGGCGCAATCATCAGTGAGCAACGCAAGGCCATGTGGGAACTCCAGAGTTCGCGAACCCGGCCTCCGAAAAAAACGAGAAGGGCGGCGTCGAGTCGCTGGTCGCGTGGGCGCAGAGAATAAGCGTAATTGGCAGCCTGATTGCCCTGGTGGACGTCTTGTTGACGCGTCGCCCCGAGCGTCCCCGATTACCGCGCGTCAGATCATCCGGGCAGGGTGAGTTCTGGGCAGGATGGCGATTCTTGAAGGCCCGTCCCGGAATGTTCTACACATCCTCTTCTTCGCGGCGACCAACGCCCTCAATGACGTAGAGGCTCTGGTACCGGTGCTCGCCCGCCTTGTCCTCCACTTGCCTGCATGGGCCTTTGGAGCCTTGTCGACCGCGTTCGGCCTGGGGGCACTCGCGGGCTGGGCATGCGCGTCGATCACCAAGGTCACCATCGTCTAGCATGGGTTCTTGGTCCCATGGCCATATTCGGCTTGACCATCGTAGGGATGGGCTTCTCTCGGGACGGTGCATGGCTCGCCGCTGCCTATGCTGTATTAGGTCTCACGTTCGCTGCCTCTGAGGTGGTGACATCATCTCTGTGGCAACGGATGGTGCCGGATGAGTTCCGGGGACGGGTCTTGAGTACGATGAGTACGTTCGCCCGGGTGGCCAATCCGATCGGTTACGTGGCGGCAGGATGGCTCGGGACAGCATTTGGCGTCCGGGTAGGGTTGTGGATAGGCGGTAGTGCCATCGCCCTACTGACGGGCATCACAGCCCTCTCGCGAACGGTGCGGCGCCTGGATGAAGTGCATCTGGTCGAGGCCCCCGATGGTTATTTGTCCTAGAGGATATCAGACGGCATCGGCACGAAATGGCAGACTGTCTGGAGCACGCCGTGGCGGCCTTCTGGTGGCGCTATGAGGGCGGCGCGTCTTCGGCACCAACAGCACCTCAGGCTGTTGTCCATGCCGGCAGGTCCAGCTTTGTGGCGCCCGCTTCGCCGAGGCTGAGATCTCTATGGTTGCGCCGTACCGAGAGAGTGCGCACCGGTCCAACGGTCACCATCCTCGACGTCCTGCGCATGCTGGCGCCGAGCGAGCAGGAACGGATCTTCGGGAGGCTGGTGTGGGATCGGCGAGATTCAGAAGCGTCAAAGCACACTGCCCGACAGGCGCATCTATCGGGGGCATGATAAGTCAAACCTCAGTTCAAAGAGTGTGTGGGAATCCGAGGGGGTGGGTATACTGATCCCTGAGGTGGAACCACGTGGCAGTTCCTGCGGTACAACAGATCGCGCAAGTCATCAGCCAGCTCCCGCCGCTCGACCAAGAGTTCCTGTACCGTCGCCTAGAGAGGCTTCTCCAGCCCAGACTCAGCCCTCAGGTGGTCGTTGACTTCAGGGAGAAGCGGTTCGCCAACGGCTTCAGTTGCCCTCACTGCCAGAGGACTCACATCCATCGTCACGGCAAGTACAAGGACCGGTGGCGCTACCGTTGCGTTGACTGTGGGAAGACCTTCAACGATGCGACCGCCTCGCCGCTCGCAGGCACCCACTACGGCATAGACAGGTGGCTCAAGTACGCGAAGTGCATGAGCCAGGGAATGACGATACGCCAGTCCGCTCAGGACGTTGGCATCAGTGTGCCGACCGCCTTCTACTGGCGGCACAAGATCCTGACCGCACTGCGGAATCTGCCGAAGTCGACCTTGACAGGCATTGTGGAAGCGGATGAGACCTTCTTCCTGGAGTCGCAGAAGGGGTCCCGCCACCTCACTCGACCTGCCAGGTACTCTGGCGACAAGGCACCACTGCGCGGCATCAGCCACCATCAAGTCTGTGTGCTCGTCGCGCGCGACAGGCAGACATCTACGGTTTCGGAGGTGGTCGGTCGCGGGCGCGTAACGGCAGAGCAGATAGGGACTGCCCTGGACGGAGTGCTGCACGACTGCGTACTCTGCACTGACGCCGCAAGTGCGTATCGCACGTACGCCAACGACAAGAAGATCCCGCTCGAAGCCCTGAACGCTAGACGGGGCGTGAAGAAGCGGGGCATCTACCACCTCGGCAACGTCAACAGCTACCACAGCCGCTTGAAGCGCTGGATTCGCCCCTTCAACGGTGTGAGCACCAAGTACCTGCCGAACTACCTTGTCTGGTTCCAGCGTATAGATTCCACGAATAACTTTCCCCGCAACGTGGTCGCCAATCGTCTACTGCATCACAGTCACACGCCCATGGTGTTCACCACAACGAAAAGACTACTTTCCCCTTGAGTTCGGTATGAAATGGAGTATGCTGGAAATAGGAGGAACAGAAATGAACCGTTCAATTGCCATTCTTGCGATAAGTGTTGCTGTTTTGATTTCCGGGTGCGGACAACAGACGCAGAACCAAGTCACAGTAATCCATCTCAAAAAGCCGAGCGCTACTGCTACGCTCCGCTTTGGACCGCGATGTGACGCCTCTCAGCTGAGCGCCTATGGCGTGCCCCGCGCCAACGGCAAGTTTGTAAATGTGGATATAATCATCACCAACAAGAGCGGTTCGGAATGTGCGCTTGAAGGTTTGCCGAATGCCATGCAAGATGCTGTGCGGCTTGTTGGAAGCAACGGCTCGATAATAAGTACAACGATAGTCTCGCAGCCCACCACTCTTCCTTTCACGGCTCTTTGGCTCAAACCCCGTGGCGCAAGTGAAGCCCGTCTATCAGTGAACTGGGGAAATTGGTGCAATGCGAAGCCTGGTAAGGTTTCATTCCGCATTGCGTTCCCTTACAACAAGGGCATGCTTACGGGCGCGTTCAACAGTTTGCACGGACGCACGTATGTTCCAGGGTGCACTCGCCCGAATGCCCAATCTACGTTACAGGTGTTGCAATAGGTGTTTTGCCACAGTCGCTAGCTCAACCAATGAACGAGAAGCGAAACTGTTCGAGTCCTAGGAGTTCCGCTTCTCGTTCCACCTTTCCAACAAACCTTGTAAATAGAGGTTAAGTCAAAGGAAGGAGTCGGGAACTGCACACCGAACAGCGACAGCAAGAGCCACCCATAGGTTGGAAACTGGGAGGAGGGTGTCGGAGGAGGTAGGTGCAACGGTTCGGCTTCAACGAGGTTGGGAAAGGGGTGACACGATGAAGAAGGCACTACTAATTGCAGCTGCGACGGCTATGTTCCTCGCAGCCAGCGCCCCGGCTGTGTTCGCTGCGGATGGCTACGGCACGCCCGGTACTGGGGTTGCGCTTAGCAACACGAGATGCGCCGGGGCAGGCGCCTTCGGTGCTCTAGGGCGGGACTACAACATGGCGGGAGGCGCCAGCGGCTATTTGACTGGGTACAACAACTCGAACCTTTGCGGCAACCCACAGGGTAATCCGTAAACACCCTCTCGCGCCCATTCGGCTGGAGGCGGGTGCTTGCTGCGGAGCCGATCTCCTGATGGGGGGTCGGCTCCGTATTTGCTTGGCGTGATCCACAACGGCTGGATTGGCAGAAACCGTGTAGGGTAGGAGCGCCTCTTCGGTGTACCGGCCTCCCAGGCTCGCACCTTTCTACTGGTGGCGGTCTGTCCTGGGTAGAAGCGAACAAATGGCTCACTAGGCTGTAGTGGGTGATGCCGAACAAGACGGCCACGCCGTCGGCATAATGTGCGCCCTGATGCGATAGGGGTCGGCGGATCATGCCCTTGTACGTGGCGCCAGGTGGCTGCCGCGCTACAAGGATGCGGGTATCACCTTGCGCTGCCGTACGTCCGCCGCAGCTGATACTTCAGAATCTTACCGGAGGCGTTGCGCGGAATCGAGGCGACCTCCAGCCGCCTCGGGATCTTGTAGTCCGCGATGAGCGTACGGCAGTGCTCGCGCAGCTGCGTGAGCGTTAGGCCGGCTCCGGGACGGAGGCTGACGATCGCCGTCACCGTCTCCCCGTACTCCGCGTGCGGCACCCCGATCACTGCACAGTCTGCCACCGCGGGGTGCGTGACGACAGCGTTCTCCACCTCCACGGAGTAGACGTTCATTCCGCCCGTGATGATCATGTCCTTCTTGCGGTCGACGAGAGAGATCCGGCCGTCCTCGTCGACGGTGGCCATGTCCCCGGTGAGCAGCCAGCCGTCCCGTATGGTCTCGGCGGTGGCCTTTGGATTGTGCCAGTACCCTTTCATCAGCGTCTCGCCCCTCAGTACGAGCTCTCCCACCTCGCCGACTGTCACGTCGCGAAAGTCGAGGTCGACCACCCGGGCCTCGGTGTTGAGGATGGAGCGGCCCGCTGCGGCCGGGTGGCTTCGCAGCTCCTCTCCGCCCAGGAAGACACCGCCCGGGCCCATCTCGGTCAGCCCGGCCAGGTTGTAGAGCACCAAATGCGGCAACGCCCGTGCCAGATCCGCAACCACGGATGGCGGCATCGGTGCGGCTCCGAACATGCCCACGCGCCAGTCGGAGAGGTCCATCTGCTGCAGACGTGGGTCGCGCAGCATGAACTGGTACATCGTCGGGACGCCGAAGAAGGCGGTGATCCGCTCCGCCGCGAGGGCGGAGACCACGGCCGACGGGTCGAACTCCCGCAGAACGACGTGGGTGGCGGCCAGATAGGTGCCGCCCATCAGGAAGAGGTCGAGCTCTGCCGAGTGGTACAGAGGCGCGACGTGCAGGAGGCGGTCCCCCTCACGCAGACCCGTACCGACGACGATGTTGACGGCTGTCCAAATAACGCGGTGATGGTCGAGGAGCACTCCTTTGGGGCGACCGGTAGTGCCTGAGGTGTAGAGGATCTGCGCGTCGTCCCCCTCTTCGACCGGCACCTGGAGCGGTTCGCTACTCTGCCGCTGCGCTGCGGTTTCGAGATCCTCCGCGTCGGGGTGGGGCGTGAGGCTGAGCCCGGGGATCCCAATCAAGGCCATCGCGCCGAGTGCAACAGGGGCTAACTCCGGGTCGTAGAGGATCAGGCGGGCCCCGCTGTCCGCCAGTTGGAACTCCAACTCAGGTACCGCGAGCCGTACGTTGATCGGCACGACGATCGCACCGAGCTTGAGCACGGCGTAGTAGGCGATGATGAAGCTGTCGCTGTTGGGACTCATCAGTGCGACGCGATCTCCGCGCGCGACGCCGGACTGGGCGAGAGCTCGGCTGGCACGGTTCACCGCGGCGTCGACGGCCGCGTACGAGTAGCGCCGCTCCGCATACACGAGCGCTTCACGCTGAGGTGCGCGATGCGCGTTGCGCTCCAGGATCTGTCCGATGGTCGGCATGCACCATCCCTCCCCTGCACTTGCTCTGGCTTTGATCGGTGGAACGGGCGCCCTTGCGAGAGGGCGCTGTCTGAGGTGCACCGAGGTCGGGTGCTGCGTAGGACGGTCGTCCGTCCGTGCGCGCTCTCCGCGCCTGTGCGCCCGACAGACTATTCCCAAGTCCAGTCCTTGAAGCGCGTGCGCAGGCTGGATTTGAGAAATTTCCCGGCCGACGTGCGCGGGATCTCGTCGAGGAACACGAAGGCGTCCGGCACCCACCACCTGGCGAAGCGCTGTGCAAGATACCCGCGAAGCTCTTCCACGGAGCACTGCGCGTCGCGCTTGAGCACGACCGCAGCGAGAGGTCTCTCCTGCCACTTCGGATGCGGCAGCCCGATGACCGCCGCTTCGGCCACCGCAGGATGTCCCATCAAGGCGTTCTCCATGTCCTGGGAGCTGATCCACTCGCCACCGGACTTGATCAGGTCCTTGATGCGGTCCGTGATCTTCACGTAGCCCTCGGGCGTGATGGTGGCCACGTCTCCCGTGCGGAACCACCCGTCGCTCGTGAACTGGTCGCTCGCATCCGGCAGTCGGTAGTAGCTGGCCGCGACCCACGGACCGCGCACCTGCAGTTCTCCCATGCTCCGGCCGTCCCACGGGACCTCCGCGTCCCCCTGCACGCTGCGCACCTCGACATAGGGAACGGGGATCCCCTGCATGGCGCGCAGGCCATAACTCTTGTCTTCCGGCACGTCCCGCAGGTCCCGCTTCACGTAGCTCACCGTGCCGAGCGGCGTGGTCTCGGTCATTCCCCAGGCGTGGATCACCCGTATCCCCAACCGGTCGAACCCGCGGATCATTGCCTCCGGTGCTGCGGCACCACCGACAGCCATTCGGAGTCCGGGCACGAGGTGCCAACGCTCCGGCTGCTGCTGCAGTGCCTGCAGGACGCCAAACCAGATCGTCGGAACGCCTGCGCTGACCGTCACCTGCTCGCGTTCGTACAGGTCAAGCAGGGCCTCTGGTGCGAGGTGTGGTCCAGGGAAGACCTGCTTGGCCCCGACCATGGTCGAGGTGAACGGCAGTCCCCAGGCGTTCGCGTGGAACATGGGCACCACCGGCAGTACGGTGTCCTGGTGTCCCAGCGCGAGGCTGTCGACCATGCCCTCCGTCAGCGAGTGCAGTACGAGGGACCGGTGCGAGTAGACGACACCCTTGGGCTTGCCGGTGGTTCCGGACGTATAGCACATCCCCGCTGCTTCGTTCTCGTCGAGCTCCGGATACGCGAATTCTCCCGTCGCGGACTTCAGGAACTCTTCATAGTCGGTCAGGCCGACCGGCACGGGTCCTTTGGATAACGGCACCACGATCACGCGCTGTAGGTGGACCTTGTCCTTGAACTTCTCGTAGAGAGGCAGCAGGACGTCGTCGACGATCAGGAAGCGATCCTCCGCGTGGTTGACGATGTAGGCGATGTCGGCGGGCTCGAGGCGCAGGTTCAACGTGTGCACGACGCAGCCGGCCGCGGGCACACCGAAGTACGCTTCGAGATGGGCATAGTGGTTCCACATCAAGGTGGCGACGCGGTCGCCTCGGCGCAGTCCTGCGGCCTGGAGGGCATCCGCGAGGGCCCGCGCGCGGCGGTGGAAGTCCCTGTACGTATAGCGGTGGAGGCTCATGTCGGGAAGTCGAGACACCACCTCCACGCCACCGAACAGCCGGCCTGCCCGCTCTAGGATTCCTGTCAGTGTCAGGGGGAAGTGCATCATCGTGCCTTGCATGCCGATTCTAACCTCCTTGCATCCGTTTGCGCCCTTGCGTTCCCATCTGCTCAAATACTATGATTTGATCAAGCGATCAATCAATACTATAGGGAGATATGGTATTTTGGAATCCTCCAAGGAGACAGGGTCTGCGGCGGCAGCCAGCGCAAGCCTCGGGGAGGCCCGCGAACAGCGGCGGCGTATCATCTTGGCGGCTGCGCGCCTGTTCTGCCGCCTGGGGTACAACCGGACTACCGTGCGGGCGCTCGCCGCAGAAGTGGGCATGCAATCGGGCAACCTCTTCTATCATTTCAAGAATAAGGACGACGTGCTGGAGGCGGTGATGCGCGAAGGCGTCTTGCTGGCGACGGAGGCGGCGGACCGCGCCCTCGCTGCGGCGGGAAGCACGCAGGAGCGGCTGCGGGGTCTCTTCCGCGCGCACATCCAGACGCTGCTCGGCCCGGACCACGAAGCGTTGCAGGTCATGCTTTACGAATGGCGGCGCCTGCCGCAAGAACAGCACCAGAGGCTGGTCGCCTTGCGGGACGCCTACGAGGAGCGGTGGCAGGTGGTGCTGGATGCGGCGGCAAAGGAGGGCCTGTGCCCTCCTGACACGCGTCTCTTCCGGCGCTACCTGCTCGGTGCGCTCAACTGGAGCAGCGAATGGTTCCGTGCCAGCGGCGAGATTGAGCCCTCGGATCTAGCCGACAGGTTCCTGCGCTTCGCATTGGAGGGAAGGACATGGACTTCACCCTGAACGCTGACGAACGGGAGATCCAGTCCCTCGCGCGCGACTTCGCCCGGCGGGAGATCGTCCCGGTCGCGGCCGAGTACGACGAGCGGGCGGTCTTTCCGCACGCCGTCGTCGAGAAGGCGCGGAACCTGCAGCTCATGAACCTCGGCGTCCCTGTGGAGTACGAAGGCAGCGGCCTGGGGGCCCTGGCAATCGCGGTGGTGGCCGAGGAGCTCGCCTGGGGCTGCGCCGGGATCGCCGCATGCATCCTCCTGAACGACCTCGTCGCGCTGCCCCTGCTCCTCACCGGCACGAGCGGCCAGAGAGCGAAGTACCTCTCGTTGCTCGCGGACGGGTTTGGTTCCTACGCCCTGACCGAGCCGGACGCCGGCTCCGACGCGGCGGCGATCGGTTCGCTCGCCGCCAGGACCGCCGGCGGCTACCGCCTGACGGGCCGCAAGACCTGGATCAGCCACGCGCCGGAGGCGACGTTCTTCGTCGTCTTCGCCAAGACGGATCCCGCGGCCGGCAGCCGGGGCATCAGCGCCTTCCTCGTTGACCGCGACCTTCCCGGGGTCAGCGTCGCGAAGCCCCTGCCAAAGACGGGTCAGCGGGCGTCGTCGGCAGCAGAGGTCACGTTCACGGACGTGCTGCTGCCCAGGGAGGCCCTGCTCGGCGCGGAGGGGGAGGGGTTCACCCTCGCGATGCGGGTGTTCGATCGTTCGCGCCCGATGGTGGCGGCCTTCGGCGTCGGCGTCGCCCAAAGAGCGCTCGACGAGGCGGTGGGGTACGCGACCCGCCGCGAGGCTTTCGGTCGCAAGATCAAGAGCCACCAGGGCATTGGCTTCAAGCTGGCGGAGATGGGCATGCGCGCGGAGGCAGCGCGGCTCTTGACGCATAAGGCCGCATGGCAGGTCGACGCGGGGCAGCCCAACACCCTCGAGGCCGCCTACGCCAAGGCGTTCGCGGCCGACTCGGCCATGTGGGCGGCAATTGAGGCCGTACAGGTCTTCGGCGGCTACGGGTACAGTCAGGAGTACCCGGTCGAGAAGCTGATGCGCGACGCCAAGGTGCTGCAGATCTACGAGGGCACGTCCGAAATCCAGCGCACCATCATGGTGCGCCAGCTGACGGGGGGATGAGCATGGGAGAGCCGGTGATCCTCGACGCGGTGCGTACGCCGATCGGACGGCGGGGGGGAGCCCTGCGCGACGTACGACCGACACGCCTCTACGCGCACGTGCTGAACGCGCTGATCGAACGCACAGGCCTGGAACCGTCGCGTGTGGACGACGTCATCACGGGCTGCGTGACGCAGGCGGGAGAGCAGGGGGCGAACATCGGGCGGCTCGGCGTTCTCCTCTCCGACCTGCCGATGACCGTCCCCGCAACGACCCTGAGCCGCATGTGCGGCTCCTCCCAGCAGGCGGTGCACTTCGCCGCGCAAGCCGTGGCGGCGGGGGATGCGCAGTACGTCGTCGCGGGCGGCGTCGAGTCGATGACCCGCGTGCCGATGTTCAGCGACCTCGGCGGCGGGTTCGAACGCCTTGACCCGGATCTCCTGTCCAAGTACGAGCTCATCCACCAGGGCGAGTCGGCGGAGAGGATCGCGCTGCAGTACGGCCTCGATCGCCGCACCCTCGACGACTTCAGCCGTGAGAGCCACCGCCGCGCTACCGCAGCCTACCAGGAGGGGCGCTTCCTCGGCCAACTGGCCCCAGTGCAGGGGGCGGATCCGGAAGGTCACCCGTTCCTGCTTGCGCACGACGAGGGTGTGCGACCGGACACGAGCCCAGAGGCGATGGCCGCGTTGCGTACCGTATTCCGCGCGCAGGGGGTCGTGACCGCGGGAAACTCGAGCCAGATCTCCGACGGCGCCGCCGCCGTGCTGGTCGCCGATCGCGAGATCGCGCAGGCGGATGGGTTTCGTCCGCGCGCCCGCTTCCGAGCGCGCGTCGTGGTAGGCGACGATCCGACGCTCCAACTGCTCGGCGTCATCCCCGCGACGCAAAGGGCGCTTGCGCGGGCCGGCCTGTCGTTTGCGGACATCGACGTGGTGGAGATCAACGAGGCGTTCGCCAGTGTCGTCCTCGCCTGGCGTAAGGAGCTGATCCCTGCCGGCAGTGCATCCCTGTTCGAGAGGGTCAACCCGAACGGGGGCGCGATCGCCCATGGCCATCCCCTCGGCGCCACGGGTGCGGTGCTACTGGCGAAGCTCGTGGGCGAGCTCGAGCGACAGGACGCGCAGTTCGGTCTGCAGGTGATGTGCATCGGTCACGGGATGGCAACGGCCACGGTGGTCGACGGAACATGAACGCAAGGAGGGACCTCTTATGAGACTCGAGGGACTGGTTGCCATCGTCACGGGCGGGGCCTCCGGGCTCGGAGAGGCGACCGTTAGACGTCTGCACGCGTCGGGCGCGCGGGTGGTGGTCGCGGACCTGAACGAGGACGGCGGTCGTGCGCTCTGCGATGTGTTAAGCCCTAGGGCCCTCTACACGAACACCGACGTGACCGACGAGGAGTCTGTACGCGCGGCGCTCGCCGCGGCCGCGACGTTCGGACCGCTCGGCCTGCTAGTGAACTGCGCCGGCATCGGCGTCGCCCAGAAGGTGCTCGGGCGCGAGGGCCCCCATCCCCTTGCGGACTTCGCGCGGGCCGTCAACGTGAACCTGATCGGCACCTACAACGCTATTCGCCTCGCGGCCGACGCGATGCGCCGACAGGATCCGGGCCCGGACGGGGAGCGCGGCGTCGTCGTAACCACCGCGTCCGTGGCGGCCTTCGAGGGGCAGGTCGGCCAGGCGGCCTACAGTGCGTCGAAGGGCGGCATCGTCTCGATGACGCTGCCGCTCGCGAGGGAGTTCGCACAGTTTGGGATCCGGGTCGTCTCCATCGCCCCCGGTATTTTCGATACGCCAATGCTGGCCGGTCTACCGAGCGAGGCGCGCCGGTCGCTGGGCGAGCAGGTGCCGTTCCCCCGTCGCCTGGGCCGGCCCGAGGAGTATGCCGAACTCGTCCTGCAGATCGTCCGCAACCCCATGCTGAACGGCACGACGCTACGGCTCGACGGCGCACTGCGCATGGGAGCGCACTAGACTTGCAGCCTCCGTTGGTGCTCGACCTGACGCGGCTCCTTCCAGGCCCCCTCGCGGGGCGCATCCTGCGCGACCTCGGGTACAGGGTGCACCGCGTGGTGCCACCCGGCGGGGACCTGCTCGCAGGCCACTCGCCTGCCACTTTCGCGTGGTTAAACTCAGGGAAGTCCGAGGAGACGGTCGATCTCAAGACGCAGGAGGGCCGGCACCGGCTGCTGGATTTGGTCGGGCAGGCGAGCGTCCTGCTCGACTCGAACCGGCCCGGCGTCATGGAGCGGCTGGGCGTCGGTCCCGAGGTGCTGCTAGACGCCAACCCCGGGCTCAGCTACGTGCGGATCGCCGGGCACGCTGCGGACGACTTCCGGCAGGTACCCGGTCACGACCTCACCTATCTCGCCGCGGCCGGCCTTTTGGACCGGTTCGACCGCGCGTGGCCAGGGGTGCAACTGGCGGACAGCGCCGGCGCCCTGTGGGCTGTCATCGCTGCTCAGCGCGGTCTGCTTCGAGGCGGCGGAGTCTTCGATGTGGAACTCGAGCGCGCACCGCGCGTCTTCGCCTATCCGCCCGTGGCGGGGCTTGACGGCACGCGCGTGTGCTACGCCGTCTACCCGGCGCGTGGCGGCCGCGTCGCGCTCGCCGCCGTCGAGCCGCACCTATGGGCCCGCACCTGCGAGGCGTTCGGGCATATGGAGTGGATCGACGAAGCGCACAGTCCCGTGGCCGAGACGAACTCGGTCTGGCAGGCGCTGCAGCAGATTTTGCGGCAGAGGACGCCCGCAGAGTGGGAGGACTTCGGCCGCGCGCGAGCGCTGCCGCTGCGAGCGGTACGCCCACCGCGCGCGCCCGGCGACCCTGACGACTGGACGCTCATACCCTGGAACTGAGTGAGGAGGTCTCTATGTTGGCGGAATTGACGTTGTGACATTGCTGCTCAGTTTCGCGCACGCGATGCTCTACTAGACCTAAGAGATGCGTGCCGTTGGTGGCAGATGAACCACTTAACCGTCCACGAATGGCTACGCTTAATACAAGGGTTGATGGATCTCAAGTCAGGCACGTCGGCCCGCGACGACTGTTCACGGTTGGATATCGGAGGGAATCGCAGTGATTGGAGCTGGACCATGGGAAGACTTGCGCTACCAGGTGCTGTCGAAGCAATTGGTAACGCCCGTCGTCGCCGAGTTGCGACTGTACCCTTGCACTGAATCGATGAGCTATCAGGCGGGGCAGTACGCACTGCTCTGCGATGCCAGTCACGCAATGCCTCAGCGCTCATACTCTATCGCAAACACACCCCGGTCTGATGGACTGGTCAGCATGCTCGTGACAAGGGTGCCTAACGGCGCAACTAGCGGCTGGGTCCACGACCGGCTGCAGCCCGGCGAGGACGTCGCACTTTCCGGGCCTTATGGGACGTTCCTCATCGACCCAGCGGCGCCAACCCCGCTGCTCTTGCTCGCCGGTGGTTCGGGACTGGCGCCGGCGCGTGCCCTTGCGGAGGCTGCCCTAAGTGCCCAGCCCGGACGTTCGGTGACGCTTTTTGTCTCCGCTCGAACCGCGGCTGACGTGATCAGCCGCGACTGGTTCGAGCGATGGTCGGGAGCCTACGCGGGGTTCCGCTATCTACTCACCCTCACCCGCGATACCGCCGCGCCATTGCACGGTCGGGTCCCCACCCTGCTACCAGACCTATTCAGCCAGCTTGATGATCACGAGATATTCGTCTCAGGCGCTCCCGGTTTCGTCACCGCTTGCGCCGAGGCGGTGCGAACGCTTGGTGCAAAGGCGACGAAGGTACATACCGAACCGTTCTTCGTCGAGCCCCAGCCCTGGTTGGGACGACCGCCAGAACATTCACCTGTGTGAGGAGTGCTGACGATGAGCGACATTTACACGAAGCTTGGTGACGATGGTAGTACAGGACTACTCTTCGGTGGTCGGGTTTCCAAGGGCGATCCACTGATCGACGCGCTGGGCACGTTGGACGAAGCCGTTGCGGCACTTGGCCTCGCCAGAGCCAGCAGTACCGATCCTGCATTGAGCGTCATCATCCTGGAAGTGCAGCGGGGGCTGTTCGTGGCTGCTGCCGATCTGGCGGCTAACCCCCACGCACGCGACCACTTAGTTCCCGGTATCTCCACCGTAACAAGCAGCATGGTCAGCAGGATCGAGGCGATCATCGACGCGCGGGTCGCCGAACACCCGTTGCAACCGGTGTTCGTGGTGCCAGGTGCCAACCTCGCCTCTGCGGCCCTCGAAATGGGACGAACCATCGTGCGTCGCGCAGAACGCAGACTCGTTATCTGCCAGCAGGCTGGACAAGTCAGCGGGCCGCAGGTGCTCCAATATCTCAACCGCGTTTCCGATCTTCTATACGTTTTGGCGCGCTGGGCTGTGGGTGGCGCTGACGAGCCCATCAGCCACAGCGGCAGCGTGAACTCCTGAATTGTACGAGCCGCAAAATCTGGGACAGCTTGATCAATGACGTGAGTCAGCGCGAAACGTCCTTTCTCGATACGGTTATGGCTTCCCATCTGCAACGCGAGACCTTTCGTAAGGCCGTCCGGATCGCCTTCCCAGCGATTCTGAGAACGGGCCTCTGCAAGCAAACCTCGTGCAACCTGACCGAGGCGACTCCGTCACGATGGACACTGACCAGCTGATCCCCTCCCGTCTGGGTGAGCCGCGTGATGTGGATCACCTTTCGTGCTGGCGCAGGCGCGCAGAATGCCGAAAGAGGGCCGCCCCAAGCACGGGCGGCTGCTGGGAGGCGGAAGATCATGGGTTCGCAGTACGACACTACCCCGTTCATCGTCATCTGGGAGACGACGCGTGCATGTGATCTCGCGTGCAAACACTGCCGCGCTGCGGCGATCAAGATGCGCAATCCCGACGAGTTGACGACGAGCGAAGCATTCCGGCTCATCGATGACATCGCAGAGATGCGCCCGCAGCCGAACTTCGTCTTGACCGGTGGAGACCCGATGAAGCGGCCGGATCTCGTGGAGATCATCCGCTATGCAGCGAAGGAGCGGCAAGTGCGCATTTCGATCACACCGTCGGCCACGCCGCTCGTCACACGGGACGCGATCCAGGCCTGTGCAGAAGCGGGACTCTCGCGCTGGGCTTTCTCGATCGACGGGGCCACCGCCCAGGCCCACGACGACTTTCGCGGTCAGGAAGGTTCGTTCGCCATCACCATGCGGGCGATCGAGGACCTTAGATCCTTTGGCCTCCCACTGCAAATCAACACGACTGTGTCTCGCTACAACCAAACATCTCTCGCCGAGATCGGCGCACTCGTCGAACATCTGGGTGCAGTCCTCTGGAGTGTCTTTTTCCTGGTACCGGTCGGGCGCGGCAAGGCGGCGGACGCACTGGATGCCCTCGAGACCGAAGAGGTACTCCACTGGCTGGACAGCTTCGCGCGCGACAGCCGCTGTGACGTGAAGACGACCGAGGCACCGCAGTGGCATCGCGTACGCCGGCAGCTACGGGGTGAGGGAGCGTTCGAAGGGGGGGTGGCGTCGCACGATGTCGTCGGACGGGCGCCACGCCCGGTCACAGACGGTGACGGCTTCGTCTTCGTCAGTCATAAAGGTGAGGTTTACCCGAGCGGCTTTTTACCTGTCGTCGTAGGGAACGTCAGGGAGAAGCCTCTTAGCGAAATCTACCGTACCGCGCCGGAACTCCTCCTCCTACGCGACCGATCGAACTTGCGCGGCAAGTGCCGCTATTGCGAGTTTCGCGACATTTGCGGCGGTTCGCGTTCCCGTGCCTACGCCATCACCGGAGACTATCTCGAGAGTGATCCATACTGCCCGTATATGCCAAACCCAGCGGAAGGCCGTCGGATCACCCGCGAGAATGCTCGCGCACAAGTACGCGTCGGCTGAGCACAAGGGACCGCTCGTCGCGTGGTACTTTGTGTTCGGCCGTGCGCGAATACGTACTGGGGCAGTACGCAGAGGGCGAGGCGTTCGGCGAGGTGTGTTTTTGTGAAATTCGCGCTCGCCAAGAGCAGGCGGTAGCTCTCGAGGACTCGGAGATCATGGATCGGCCCAGAGGATCTCGTGCGCTTTGTGACGTCGGGCGAGAGGGCTGCGCTGGAACTGTTGGAGATGTTCAGCCACCGTCTGGCCGACGCAGAAGAGCGCCTCGCGGAAATGGCGCTCGAGGGGGGACGATCCCGACTGGTCGGATATCTCCTGAGAGCGGCACACGGCACGCAGGACGAGCAGGGTTTCTCGAGGCTTTTGGAACCAGTCACCCATACGGAGATCGCTGGCCGCATCTCGACGACCCGAGAACAGGTGAGTGCTATGCTTTCCGACCTACGGCGCCGTGGAGCTGTACAGTACGGCCGGGGTCAGGGAATGCGCGTGCATCGGGACCGATTGGCACAGGCCCTTGTCTGATCAGAGGCATCTTTGGTCCATACACCGCCCACTAGGGAACTAACTGCAATCCGCTGCATAGCCTGCCCAGTGAGCGCCTCGCCGTAAAACGACAGAATCCGCGGGGAGCATCTCTGCGACGTGCAGTTGGATGAGGCCTTGACCATGGGGTGAGGGTCAAGTGCGAAACCGTACAGATTGTGGTCCCTTGCGGCGCGACAATGGGTTGGACCCGAATGGGAGGTGGATTTGTGCCAGTCAACGTTGGAACGGTGGACAGGGTTATCCGCATCATCCTCGCCATTGCACTCGGATATTTCGCTCACGGAACGAGCGGTGTCCTCTCCGTGGTGCTGTGGGTCGTGGCGGTGGTGCTGCTCATCACAGGGGCGATCGGCCGCTGCGGTATCTACGCGATCTTTGGCCTGCATACATGTCCGCGTCATGTGGGAGACACGGACCATAACTGAGGACGACCCAGTGGCAGTCAGCCGTTCAACCAGGCGGTCTGGGGGTAGTACCTCCGCATACTTGCCGCTTCTTCGTTTTTCTCGATGCAGTGGCCCCCGAAAGCCTTATAACCAAGCCGGCTCGTGGTCTTCGAACCATGGCCGGCCTGGTTATCATATGAGTCCTCTTAGATCGAAGCGGTTGACGTCAAACCGATCGCTAGCCGTACACCGACAAGGCATCTTGAAGCTCATAGCGTCGGCCAACGATAAAGGGCCACTCGTATTTCGTGTAGAGCCTTGCGCTACTGCCGCGCAGCGCGCGCACAGCGGTGACTAACACAGCCAAGTCATCCGTCTCGAACGAAAGCAGCCACTCGAAGTCGCCAAGGCCAAAAGCGTACACACCATTCGTGAGAATCGCGGGTACGAACTCATGGCCGATCTCCCCATGCTCCTCGATGATCGCCCGACGCTCTTCCGGCGCTAGAAGGTAGTACTCCGGCGTGCGGATGAACGGGTAAAAGCAGAGGTAGGTCTTCGGCGGGACGCCTTCCATAAAGGCCGGTGGGTGCTCTGAGAACTCGAACGGTTTCCAGTAGCCAGCAAAGGCCTGTGGCATGTCCACCGCTTGGCCGAACGTGGTGCGGCGCAGTGCCAGTTGCACATCCTGGATGTCCTCAAAGCGCTCACCGTGCATCCACAAGAGCAGGTCCGTGTGGCCCTGAAATCCTTGTGTGACGTATGCCCCACGCAGCGTCACGCGGTCTGCGTTCGCGGCGAACAGATCGACCACCTCGGCGCGCGCCAGCACCTTGGCGTTCTCGTCGAGGGATGGCCATCGTGCAGTCAACTTGAGCGCCAAATGGCCACTGTAACACGTGGACATCGATCAGGCCTCCTCGCGAAAGGTTGCTCTGTGAAAATAGTGGAACGCGAGGCACCAAGGATAGTCACGCGTCACCGGACACGGGGTTGCCAAAACCGTACATGGAATGGCTAGGAACTCTTGGACATGCCACATCTTGATGACGGCGTCGGCTGATGTGGACGCGGTCGACGCCACGTGCGATTCATGAGGGCCAAGGTTCGCTGACTCGTTGGGCAATCCACTGAGGATCTACGACAACCGTCGGGGCTCCTGAGAAGGACCGGCTTCCAGCAGAGGAAGACAGTCTGAATCAGCGCGATTTGGGTCGACTCATGACGAACTGCGTCAGAAACGAGAACATGTACACGTAGAACTAAGTAGTTCCATCACCTGGAGGCTCCCCCTGTGATTCAGTGCCTCCGGCACATTCCCGGCTGGACTGCACTATCGGCCCAGTCAGTGTGGACGTCGGGATGTTCGTTGGCGCTGCCAATCGGACAAGGGTGTCCAGCCTGAGGAGACGCAAATATTGCGATGGGAAGGAAGGTGCGCGGTGCGAAAGTGGATACTTCCGCTCAGTTTGTGTTTGAGCCTCATCTTGCCTGCCTTCGGCGGGGTCGCGTTGGCCGCTGGGCAGGGAACGTCGGGGGCTCGCGCCTCGGCGTCGCATGGCAGCCAGGCCAAGGGACACGGCCTAGGGCTGACGGGCACCCAGTCCGGAAGTGGCAGCGCCTTCGGCCAATCGGTTGAGGAGGCTGTCTACACTGCGCTCAGTTCTGGGCAGCGGGGCACAGCGCTTGCGAATGCAGTCCATCTCGTGATTGCAACCTTCAAGCCGAATGCCAAGGGGATTGCCGTGGCGGAAGCAGTGTACCAGTCGGTGTATGGTGCTACGAATGGCGGGCAGACCATCTCCCCGTCGTTTAAGGATATGGGCGGCGCCAGCTGGGCCGTTCCGTACGTGGATGCGCTTAGCAATGCGGGCGTTGTCCGAGGCACGACCAAGACCACATTCTCACCGAACGCGGACGTGACAGGGGCCGAACTCCTGACGATGCTTGCCAGGATGCAGAACTGGCAAGCTGCCGCTCAGACAAGCCAACAGCCCCCTGCGAACGCCCAATTCCTTGCGAAGGCGCCTGCGTTCGCACTCCAGGCCATTCGGGCGGCACTGAGCCAAGGCGTTTTGCATGGCATCAGCGGCCTCTCCACCCCGAATATGCCACTGACACGCGCTCAGGCCGTCGCGCTGCTGATCAACTCCCTCGGGCTAAACCAGGCCGCGCAAAGCGACAGCACGGCATCGATCCCGCTTTCTGGTCCGGTGCCAACTTGGGCCAGGGGTGCGATCGCACTCGCCGTCGAGCTTGGGCTCGTCGAGGGCAGCGATGGTCAAGTACTTGCGGACCAAACCCTCACGCGCGCGCAGATGGCGGCCCTGCTTGCACGAGTGGCGACACTCGAGGCACTCGCTTTGAGCAGCCAACAAAGCACGCAGTAGGCCTCTGACCGAGACGCCCCATCCTTCTGGCGAGGGATGGGGCGCCTTGCGTCGACGAGGTGTGACGTCGCGGCTCAGATGCGACGCTTGAGATCCCCGTGGGAGAGAACGGACAAGGCGCCGTACCATAAGGGGCGCAAAGGGAGGTTCCATTCGCCGAGGTGTGCCTGGCGTGCCGCGCCGAACTGGCGCTTGAAACGGAAGAGGCCGTCGTCCTGGGCATTGCGAATTCCCCCGAGATCGAAGAACCTGCATCCCTTGCGAATAGCTTCGACCATGCCTGCATCATAGAGGGCGTAGACGGCGGACAGATGGCGCTTCTCAGGGTCATCGGCGAGAAAGTGCCCCATAGCCTCTTCGCCGAAAAAGGTGCAGAGCGCGCCGCCGATGCATTCCCCCGCATGCATCGCCAGCAGCACGACCCCTTCGCCATTTCGCAGCCAAGCCTCGACCATTGCATGCAACGCATCTTCCTGAGGCAGCCAGAACTTTTGCCTCGCTGCGCTCTGAGCAAGCCTTGGGTAGAACGCCTGCAGCGCATCGGCGGTGGTTTCGAGCGTAATCGAGATGCCGCGGCGCTCCGCTTGGCGTACCCGGCGCCGGGCTTCGGGCTCCATGTTGGAGCGCACCACCTCGGCCGTCCCGCCGAGGGGCAGGCGTGCGGTCAATTCGGGGAGGACCCCGCCAAATGTGAGTTCCGGGCGGCGCACGCGTACGAATCCCATCTCTCTTAGAACCTTGTCCGCTCCGAGTGATCCGGTCGGGTTCACCTTGAGGTGCAGAACGCCGCTGCGCATAAGATTTTGGGACAACCTTGCCATGAACTCCTGCAGGTTGTCTTCTCCAAGCCAGAGCGGGCCACGGGGAGCATATGCGATGCGCCACGGCGCCCGCAGGAGGCGCCGCAGTTCAACCGCGGCGGCGGCGCGTGGCTCGCCGTTTTGCAGTAGCGCATACCTACGCACGATTGTCCGCGCTCCAGTGCGCAGTTCACCCCAGCTCCAGGACTGATAAATACCGTGCCCCGGCAGTCGCTGGACGAGCGCGTTCCAGGTTTCTTCGTTGGCGACGTGTGTGAAGGTCAAATAAAGCCCCCCAAGACCACGTGGCGGGACACCTCCAAGAATGCAGCAGGTGCGCAAAGGCGCCCTTAGCGCTTTTCTGGGGAAAACGGCATGGACCCAACCCACACCGTACCATCTCCTGGTGGTCGCGCGGCGATGCAATGAAAAAGCCCGGATCGCTCGAATTCGGAAGGCAGGACGAGGAACGCAGAAGGCACAGGACGTAGAGAGGGAGTAGTTCATCCCGTGCGCGCAAAGTGGTCACGTGAGGAGTGTACGCAGTGCAGCCATCGGCAGATTGCCCGTTCTGTCATCCTGAGCGCGATCCTGACCAGCACGTGGTGTTCGAAACCCAAGCCTGCCGCTTTCTGCAGCACGATCGCGAACAGGACGTGCTGGTGGGAAGCGGCGTGATCGTCCCCAGAGCGCACAGGGAGAACGCGTTTGCCTTGACCTCGGAGGAGTGGCTGGACACCCAATTGCTTTTGCAGCAGGCGAAAGCCTACATTGACGAACGCTTCCACCCGGCCGGGTACACGCTTGGTTGGAATGTCGGGCTAGTTTCGAATCAGACCATCGCACATGCACATCTGCATGTCCTGCCGCGCTATGCGGACGAACCGTACGCAGGCAGAGGTCTGCGCTTCTGGTTGAAGAGTTCCGCAAATCGACGGTCCAGTCTTGGTGTCTGAGGGGGGAGCGAATAAGAGGACGGTTGCGGTGAAGCAGGTCGACGCGTTTACAAGAACGCCGCTGGAGGGGAATCCTGCCGGCGTCGTCACCAGGGCGGGTGGCCCGTGAAATGAACTGTTCTGAGACAGCGTTCGTACTGTCTTCGTCACGTGGCGACTTGCGCTTGCGCTACTTCACGCCCGCGGTGGAGATGGACCTTTGCGGGCACGCAACGATTGCGACGCTCGCTTCGGGAGAAGGGCAGGATCTCGGGTCCTTTGCGTGGAGACGAATATCGGCCTGCTGCAGATGGAGAGCAGCCTCGACGGCATGTCCTGGATACAGCAGGGGAAGCCGGAGTTTCGGCCGTTTACTGGAGACCCGGCAAAGGTTGTTGATCTCCTCGGCCTGCAGCGGTGGATCTGCGGTACGGGTCGGGGGCGAGGTCGTCACGGTGATCGAGGGGAACATCCGCCTGCCCGACTAGACGCCTGACATTTGTCATGCGTCTAGTCCAACTTGCGTCACTGGCGTTTTGGCAACCCATGTGGCAGGCTGGGTACAGTTGACAGCAAATGTGGGCTGGGGGGATCACACTGCCGCACAGCGAGGTCCTGCGAATCATGGGGGTGCGCAAACGCTACGGTCAGGTGCAGGCCGTGGACGGCATTGACTTGACGATCGACCCGGGTGGAATCTTCGGACTGCTCGGCCCGAACGGCGCCGGCAAGACGACGACACTCGAGATGATCGAGGGGCTGCGCAAGCCGGACGCGGGCCAGATCCGCTACGGAGAGTGGGATCTTCTGCACCACCAGAAGGTCGCGCGCGAACGCTTTGGAGTGCAGCTCCAGACGTCGGCCTTCTTCGAGCTACTGCGGGTCGATGAGACGATTGATTTGTTCGCGAGCTTCTACGCCCGTACCCTACCGCGCGATCAGTTGATTGATCGCTTTGGACTGCAGGAGAAGCGCTCGGCGTACGTCCAGAACCTCTCGGGCGGTCAGCGCCAGCGACTTGCCGTGGCTGTGGCGTTGGTGAACGACCCGGAGGTTGTGTTCCTCGACGAACCGACGGCGGGGCTGGATCCACAGGCACGGCGCAACGTCTGGGACTCGGTTCGGCAATTGCGTGGGGAAGGGCGAACGGTCGTCCTGACGACCCATTATATGGATGAGGCAGAGGCGCTCTGTGACCGCCTCGCCGTAATGGACCACGGGCACATCCTCGACGAGGGGTCGCCGCAGGAACTCATACAGCGCCACAGGCCTGGTGCGATGATCGAACTGGATCCTTCAGTGCCCATTGCGGATGATCTGCAATTGCCATCACTGCAGCGCGTCCAGCGCGACGCGCTTGCGACGGCGCTGATGACGGAACGCCTTGACGAAACGCTTGCTGGCCTCGTCATGTGGGCGCGGGAGCATGACGTGCCGCTCACCGGACTGCGCACGCGCAGCGCGACGCTGGAGGACGTGTTCCTCCACCTTACGGGAAGGAGCTTACGCGACTGATGAAGCAGCTCTTCAAGGTCACAGGGGCGCTCTTGCGCACGCTGATGCGCAACCGGCAGGCCCTGTTCTGGACGTTCTTCTTCCCGGTTCTGCTGATGGTCGTATTCGGTTTTTTGGGCAACTCGAACTTCAAGATGCACCTTTTAGTCGCAGGCGGCGGGTCCCAAGCGGAGCGGAAGGTCGTGCAAGCCTTCGAGAAGATCCCCTATTTCCATGTCCAGACGAAGGGAAAGAGTGCAGCCATCCACCTCGTCAAGATCGGGCAGGCGGACGGTGTGCTGGTGTTGCCGACCAACGCAGCGACGCCTCCTTGGAAGGCGGAATTGATTTACAACAGTTCGAACGTACAGACGGCCCAGCAGACTGTCTCCGCCGTCGAGACCGCTGCTGCGCAGATCAACCTTGCCTTCACTGGCCGTCCGGCCGCGCTGGTCGTCCAGGCAAAGGCCGCTTCCGGATCCCGCAGCTCAACCTTCCTCGACTTCCTCCTGCCAGGTATTCTCGCGTTGATGGCGATGCAGAACAGCCTCTTCGGCGTGGCGGGCAGCCTGACGCGCTGGAAGGAGAAGGGCGTCCTGCGGCGCTTCCTCGCTACGCCACTGCGGCCGCTGCAGTTCCTTGGAGGAGTGGTGCTCTACCAACTGGTCTTCGGACTGCTGACCTCCGCAGTGATCGTGGCGATTGCGATGGTCTTCTTGCACGCGAACGTCTCGCTGCCGGTCATCCCATTGCTGCTTGTCGTCGTGATCGGGATGGCGGCATTCCTCAGCCTCGGCTTCGTGATCGCGGGCGTCTCCCGCACGGAGGAGGCCACGCTCCCGATCATCAACGTGATCAGCTTCCCGATGATGTTCCTGAGCGGAGTCTTCTTCCCGGTCACCACCTTGCCGCACTTCCTGCGTACGATCGTGCAGTATCTGCCTCTCACCTACCTGGTGGACGGGATTCGCGGCATGATGTCCGGGCAGTACGCACCCTGGTCCGCGCAGGTCGGGGGAGATATGCTGGCGCTTCTTATCTGGTTCGTCGTTCTCGCGACCATCTCCGCGCGCACTTGGCGCTGGGAATAGAAGAGTCCTGTCTAGAGGTCCAGGCTACTTGCCCTGGGCCTCCTTGCGCACATTCCGTCACATCCGGCGGGAACGCCGCCTATCCTGCGTGGGAGTCACGAACAGGAGGGCGGTGCCTTGGCGAGCCCCCAGGAAGACCCGGCCGAGGCCGAGGTGCTCCAGACGTCCCTCTTCCAGCGTGGGCTGGGCTACGTCCCTGGCATGTTCGCCATCGCCATGATGGCTGCGCTCGCCGTTTGGCTGCATGAGACGTTGCTTGCCAGCATGTCGGTCGCCGTGCCTGCCATCTTGTTCGGGGTCGGCGCAGCGAGTTTGCCGGGCACCCGCCACCTGCGCCGCGGCGGCGAGCAGACCTACGGCATCTGGCTTCGCCTCGGCGCCGTACTGCTCGGCGCCGGGGTGGATGCCGGAGCGATTGGCGCCATGGGCTGGCGCGGACTCGTGCTGGTGGGCCTCAAAATCGCGCTTGCGTTTCTGGGAGCCCGATTCGTTCTGCGACGCTTCCTTCCAGCCAATACCGCACGACTGCTCGGCATCGGCAATTCCGTGTGTGGAGTCAGCGCCATCCTTGTAGCGAAGGACCGCCTGGGGGCCAGCGACGCCGAGACCGCTGCCGCGGCGAACGCGGTGCTGGCTGTCGGAACGCTTGCTGTCTTTGCGGCACCGGTGGTCGCCTTGCACGTTCATCCTGCTCCCTACATCGCGGGCGCGATCTGCGGCCTTGGGGTCGACAACACCGCAGAGGCGATCGCGTCTGGAGGCGCCTTCGGGCCGATCGGACTTCAGATGGCGAGCATGTTCAAACTCACACGCAATGCCCTTCTCGGCTTCGTTGTCGCCCTTTCCGGCAAGCGGGCCGGGCAGAATGCGTTGCGCGCTCTCATCGCGGACTTCCCGCCGTTCATCGCAGGCTACTTCCTGCTCGCAGGACTCCGGCTGATGGACCTTCTTGACCCACAGTTGATCCGTTTCGCGGCGCAGGCGAGCCAAGTGGCATTCGCCCTTGCCTTCGCTGGCGTCGGGCTGGCGCTGCGCAGGGAGCTTTCAGCGGGGCACGCACGCAACGTGCTGTTGGGTGCAGTGTACCTGTTTGCAACGCTCGCGGTCAGCGCTGGGCTGGTGCTATTGATCGGCCCTTGAGGACTTAAGCGTGCGCAGCCCGCGCAGCGAGGTGCAGGCCGGTGCGTCCTTGGAAGGTTGGCCTTCTTTGGAAGGTGTCGCAGGCTACTCCCTTCGCGAGAGGCGCTTCAGGCTGGCGTCTTCGCTGCGCAGCACTTCTGGATCGATCTGTGCCTGCTGCTCAACGAGGCGGCGCAGGGGCAGGGCGTCGCGCGGACGGCCTGCGGTGAAGGCGGCTGAGACTGCGCCGCCCCGCAGGTAGAAGGCGATGAAGCTGCGCGAAGCGGGGTCTCCGCGCAGAACGACGGCATCGTGCTCATCGACGTGGCCGAAGTACTGGAACGTAGTATCGTACTGGTCGCTCCAGAAGAAGGGTGAGGCGGCGAAGGGCGCCGCATGGCCCAGCATTGCGCGCGCAGCATGCTCTCCCATTGCCTGGGCATTGTCCCAGTGCTCGATGCGGACTTCCCGCCCTCGGTATGGGAAGCGCGCAACGTCGCCCGCCGCAAACACTCCGTCCATGGCGCTTTGGAGGTGCTCGCCGACCGGAATACCCTGACCTCGTGCCCCGAGGAGGTCATCGTTCGGTGTCACGCCAACTCCGACCACTGCAAGGTCGCAGGGGAAGCTGCGACCGTCGCGCAGTACGACCGCACGAACGCCGCCATCACCCGTGAAGGCCATGACCTCTGCCCGTGTAACGATGGATACGCCGTTCTCCCGGTGCAGCGAGCAAAGGGCCTGTGCGGTTTCCTCGCCGAGGAGACGGGCCAGCGGGGCGTTAAGCGCCTCGAGGACGACCGTTTCCTTACCCAGCTGCCGCGCTGCAGCCGCCACCTCAAGTCCGATAAAGCCGCCGCCGACCACGGCGACATGCTGCGCCGCAAGCAGGCGGGCGCGCAGTACGCGGGCATCCGCCAGCGTACGCAGGTAAAGGACGCCGTCAAGGTCGTCGCCGGGTACCTTGAGACGGTGCAGGCGCGACCCCGTCGCGAGGAGCAGCCGGTCGAACGCAAGGTGCGTCCCGTCCGAGAGATCGACGCGCTGCGGACTGATCGCGACGGCGCGCACGCCTAGGCGCAGCGTGATGCGCGCCTCCTCGTAGTACGAGGGAGGCGCGAGTGCGATCTCCTCCGCATGTACAGTCCCCAGCAGGAAGCCCTTCGAGAGCGGTGGCCGGTCGTACGGGAGATCAGACTCTTTCGAGACGAGATGCAGGTCCCCATCGTAGCCACCAGATCTGAGCGCCTTCGCTGCGTGGACTCCGGCGACTGAGGCGCCGACGATCACGACGCTGCGCATCTAGTCCTTCTTGCGGCCGGTCAGAATCTTGCCGCTCTCTAAGCCCACGTCGGATACGGGGTCCGGCTGTGCTGCAAGATCCACGACCACTGCGCCTGTTTCAAGGTTGAAGCTGGCGGAGTGCCTTGGGCAGACAACGCAGCTATCCTCGATCTCAACCTCGGCAAGATCCTCGTGCTCATGGGTCCAGATCGCCCCGATGGCACGGATTTGACCACCGTCGTTTGCGATCAGTACGCGATCCTTTCCAACATGGACGCTGCGCAGGGAACCCTGCGGCAGTGCATCAAGCGCTAGCGCATCGACGTATCCTTCCATGCGCCTACTGTGCCCCGGCAGCCGCCGCATCCCCAGGCAACTGCAGACGATGGCCGAAGCGCTGCCGTTTCACCGTGAGGTAGCGCAAGTTATGCCGTCCCGGAGTGATCTCGAGCGAACGCTCCTCCATGACATTGATGCCTTCAGCGCGCAGAGCAGCGGACTTGGTCGGGTTGTTCGTCAAAAGTGCGACATTCCTCACCCCGAGGTCGCGCAGGATGTCGGCCGCCTGCCCGTAGTCCCGGCCGTCCGGGGGGTACCCAAGCAGGATGTTCGCGTCATACGTATCCGCACCGGTCTCTTGAAGCATGTAGGCTTCGATCTTCGCCGCGAGGCCGATTCCGCGCCCCTCCTGACGGAGGTACAGCAGTACGCCGGCAGGAGCCTCGCCGATTTCTTGCAGCGCGCGCTCCAATTGCGGGCCGCAGTCGCAGCGCAGGGATCCGAGCGTATCGCCAGTGAGGCATTCGGAGTGCATGCGCACCAGCACGGGTTTGTCCGTATTGAGGTCGCCGTGCACGAGCGCAAGGTGGGCCTCGCCGCCTGCGGGGTTGGGATAGGCGTAAGCGGTAAACTCTCCGTGCTTTGTCGGCAAGAATGCACCGCCAGTTCGTCCGAGAGGGCGGCGACCCGCGTGTTCGGTTCTGGGCATGGCACCATCTCCCTAGAAGCTTCGCATTCCATACTGGTGCACTCAAGATAGCACTTAATCGAGGCGCACACCCGTTCTTGCGCATGAAAAAGTCTTGAGGAATGGCTTCGGCCATGTTCGAATTGCATTCGACTAGGGTGGGGTGGGCCCTGCCGCATTGGATGAAAAGGCATTGACACCATCACGTTGCCGGTGCAGTAGAAGCAAGCGAACATACTTGCAAGTGGCGCTGCCTCTTAATAACGCGATCTTGATGCCAGCTGATCCTCAGCGGAGGCTCGCGATTGCGGATCGGCTGGGTGTGTGCGATCAGCAGCCTACGCGATCACAACTGCTACCACCCGCGGCCTCTTAGCGGAGATGGGCATCGGCAGCGGGCACTGATCCTGTTCGCTAGAGCGTATGCAACGACATCAAGCGACAATCTGGCGTCGCAGGAGATCCTGGCGATGGCGGGTTTTCGACATGTCGGACGCCTGCATGAGCTGCCACCTGGATGGGTGTCTTGCGACCAGGTCTTCTCCTTGCTGCTCCGGCACGAGTGGGCGGCAGGTGGTAGCGAACAGCCGCAGGGTGCGCCCAGTTTTGACACGATTGTGGTACGATCTCACATGCACTGATATATGAAAGAGGGGGCCGCCCCCTGTTGTAGGGGGCGGCCTACGCTGTGCAGCAGCAGCTTTCATTCATGAAAGAGTCCGCTGATTCAGATGGTTTTCATCCATTCTGGGCTACACTGCACCAGGGGACTGAGGGGGAGGCAACCACACGCGTGTGCGGCATTGCGGGGATGGTCGACTTGGACGGACGAGCCGAGCCGGTGCAGGCGCTCGAGCAAATGCTCGAGTCGTTGAGGCACCGCGGACCGGATGACCTCGGCACCTACTCAGGCCAAGGGATCGCGCTGGGCATGCGCAGGCTGGCGATCGTCGATCCCGCCGGCGGAATCCAGCCCTTCTATAGCGAAAACAGGCGCATTGTGGCGGTCGTAAACGGCGAGATCTACAACCACGTCGAATTGCGGCGGCGCCTCGAGGCAAAGGGTCATGCCTTTCGCGGCGGATCCGACGCAGAAGTTGTCGTCCACCTCTACGAGGAACACGGTGCGAAGTTCCCCGCTGAACTGCGGGGCATGTTTGCGGTCGCGCTTTGGGACTGCGGCACGCATCGGCTGCTGCTGGCCCGGGACCCCGTGGGTATCAAGCCGCTTCTGTGGCGTCGCACGCGACACGGCTTCGCCTTTGCTTCGGAACTGCGGTCTCTGCTGCATGTCGACAGTGCGCCTGCGCTGAACCTTGCCGCGATCGACCGCTACCTTCTCTACCGCACGGCGGTAGGTGAGGAGACGGTAGTCGAGGGCATCCACCGCGTCCTGCCTGGACATACGATCGAGATCGATGCGGCAGGGACGATGCGCAGAGCCGTGTTCGCGGTTGCGACCTCCGCCAACGCGCCGCAAGAGATCATCGATCCCGTCAGCGAACTCGATCGACGCATGGCCGAGTCTGTCCGCACCCATTTGCAAGGCGACCAGCCGATCGGTGTGCTGCTGTCGGGCGGTATCGATTCCGGTCTCGTCCTGCACTATGCAGCACAGGAGATGCAGGGCCTGCACGCGTACACCGCTGGGTTCGTCGGCTTTGGCGACGAAGGGCAGGAATTCGACGTGACGTCGGCGACCGCTGCTGCCTACGGTGTGCCGCTGCACCGGCTGGAGATTACGCCAGAGGAGGCGGAGCGCCACCTTCTCGCATTGACGCACGAAGTGGACGAACCGAACGGCGACCCGACCGCACTGCCGCTAAGGGCAGTTGCAGAGCGCGCTGCACAGGACGTGCCGGTGGTGCTGAGCGGGGAGGGTGCTGACGAACTATTCGCCGGCTACCCAGGCTACTACGAGCCGCTCGTTGTCGAGCGCTTCCAGCGCAGCGTGCCGCAGGGCCTGCGGCGCGCACTGGCGCACCTGCCGCTTGCGGTGCCGGGACGTGGCTTCGCGCAGCGCAGCCTGACGCCGCTCGGTAAGCGGTACCTCGGTATCGGCATGAGCTGGACGGGGGAAAACCGGCTGAGGCTATATGCCCCCGAGGTGCGCGAGGAACTGATCGACGCCAGCCCCGACAGCCTCGCTCGAGAAGCGTTCGAGGAAGCCGAACGAGGCGGAGCTGATTGGCTTGGCGCCATGCTCCACGTAGATCGCACTGTCTGGCTTGCCGATGAAGCACTGCTGAAACTCGACCGCCTGACGATGACGTTTGGCCTGGAGGCGCGCGTCCCGTACCTTGATGCGGGCGTCATCGACCTGGCCGACCGGCTGCCCTGGCAGCGCAAGCTGGAGGGCGGACAGGGCAAATGGGTCCTACGACAGGTGGCGCACAGGCATCTTCCGGCGGAAGTGGCCAGCCGCCGCAAGCGCGGTTTTCCTTCGCCGATCTCCCGCCTACTGGCGGGGCCCTTGCGAGATCTTGCCTTTGACTTCCTAACCGACGATACGGCACAAGCGCGTGGCCTGTTCGAGACGCAGACTGTCGCCCAGGTGCTGAATGGGCTCCGGGCGCGTCCCAATGGGAGTGGACGCCTCATCTATGTCCTGCTCGCCCTGGAACTATGGCTGCGGCAGGTGTACGACATGGCTCCTGGCGTGGCAAGCGAGCAGCAGCCGAAACGGGAATTCGGTGCCTAGGGACGGGCGCTGTGCGGCTGCTCCGCAAAAGAGCCGCCGATCGCACCCGCGGCCGCTCCGATTGCAATCCCTGCCAGGACGACGCCAATCAGCGCAGCCAGTACAGTGAATGGTGGCCAGGGAATCTGGTTGAGCGCTAGGTTCGGATGCTTGGCGTGCTGGATCCACGCCATGTAGCTCCGGCTGAAGAGGAGCAGAGAGGTGCGCCAGAATCCTGCAAGCAGTTCCGTAAGAAGGCCGGCCAGTGCGCCGGCCAGTGCGCTGTCTTTGGGGCTCAGGCCCTGGCGCCGCACCCGGAATCCTGCATACCCGTACGCCAGCGCTTCCAGAAAGAACAGCGCAAGCGGCAGCACAGTGCCCTCATCGGCGGTGCCGCGGACACCTCCGTGCGCCAGGAAGACGAGCCAGACGAGGGCAGCGGACAATGCGCCCATCGGCAATGCAGCGCGCCAAACGGGTTTCGCCAGTCGGGGAAGACGCAATGGGGTTCTCTCGCTTTCTCGTGGGATGTGCGACCGAGTTGCACGTCTGCGATAGAATGATCCGGGGGGCGGTCAATTGGGGAGGTCCATGCGCGATCGTAACATGCCAGCGACATACGGCCTGCTGGTGCTGCTCGCCCTGATCTTCCTTTATGAGGGGGGGCTTGCGGGGCAACCCTCGCTGACCCGCCTCGTGCAGCTCGGTGCGCAGGTCAACGGGTACGTCCTTCTGGATGGCCAATGGTGGCGGATCTTCACCGCCATGTTTCTGCATTTTGGCTGGATTCACATTCTACTCAATGGCTGGAGTCTGTATGTGATGGGGCAGCTCGTGGAGCCGGCTCTGGGCACCCGCAACTACCTGTTCGTCTATGTGCTTGCAGGCATCTTGGGTGGACTCCTGTCCTTGGCCCTTTACCCGCTCAACGTCGTCATGGTCGGTGCGTCCGGCGCCATCTTCGGTTTGCTCGGCGCAACGGCAGTGATCGCACTGCATAGCGGTGGACAGACGCGCAGCTACCTGATGCGGTGGCTGGTCTCGATCCTCGTGCTGAACCTTGGCTTCGATTTCTTGCAGCCGGGGATCGGTGTGTGGGACCATGTCGGAGGGCTTGTTGGCGGCTTCCTCGCGGCCTACGTCGTCTACGGCGCCGCACGCGGGCGGACGACCATCACCTACGCAGCCGGCGCCGCCTATGTCGTCCTCGCGGCCTTTCTGATCACGTACGCACAACGACTTGTAGGCTAGAAGGAAGGGGGGAGGGGCAAGCGGCCCCTCCCCCCCTTCCTTACTACTTCTCGAAGTACTCGCGGTTCTTGGCGAGGTACCCTTCCCACTCAGTGGGAAGCATCGACTCCTCGAAGATTGCGTTCACCGGGCAAACCGCTTCACAAGCACCGCAGTTGATGCAGTCATCCGGGTTGATGTACAGCTGCTGGTCATCCGATCCGCCGTGGATACAGTCGACCGGGCAGACGTCGACGCACGACTTGTCTTTCGTACCGATGCACGGTTCAGCAATCACGTACGCCACGAAGCGGCCTCCTCACTCCGGGCTGCGCTTGGAGCGAGCGCCGGGTCGTTGTTCCGAGGACTTCAATATATACCCGCTTGGGGCAGGAGACAACAGGCGTGGTGCACAATGGCGGTGTGCTATAATGCTTGCAACTTCGGAAGGGGATCTCGCTTGCTGTCGAAGCTGCGCCCGAACCTGTACCTGGACTCCGTGCAAGCTGTCGACCTGAGGCTCCTCCGCCGCAGGGGCATTCGTGGCGTCGTCCTTGATCTCGACAACACCCTTGCCGGGTGGCGTGCACTGAGCCCAACGCAGGAGGTCGCGACTTGGCTGAAGGGACTGCGCGGCCACCAGATCGAGGCTGTGATCCTCAGCAACAACGGCAAGGGTCGGGTCGGGGACTTCGCACGTTCTATCGGCGTACCTTGCATCCCCAACGCCCGCAAACCTCGGACGCGGGGATTCCTCAAGGCGATGGAACTGCTCGGGACGACACCGCAGACGACCGCCGTGATCGGTGACCAGGTGTTCACTGACATCCTTGGAGGGAACCGGGCGGGGTTCTTCACGATCCTCGTCTCGCCGTTGACCCGCGAGGAGTTCATCGGCACCAGGGCGGTGCGCAGAGTCGAGGATGTCGTACTGCGCCACTTCGAGCGGCAAGGACTACACCTTCCCACGCACGCGGGCTGACCAAGCCTACGCTGTTCGCCAAGGCGTTGCGCGCCTTGGCGATTTCGCTACCCGCCGCTTGAGGCGGTCTGAGAGACAATGCTAGGCAGGACGAGGTGTGGCATGGAACTGCTTGGCCTATTCGGCCAGGGCATCGACAAGTCGTACTCTCCAGCAATCCATAGTGCTGCACTGCGCGAGAGCGGCCGCAAGGGACAGTACATGCTTTGGCCCGTTGAAGAGGCTGATCTGCATGGTGCTATGCGTGGAGCCTATCTGCTTGGCGCACGCGGCGCGAACGTGACGACGCCGCACAAGGAGGCTGCCGCACTGCTGTGCACGCGGCTCGACCCCTGGGCGAGGCGGATCGGCGCCGTCAACGTGCTGGTCCGCGGTGAGGGCGGCTGGATTGGTCACAACACTGACGCAGACGGCTTCTGGCAGCCGATCGCCGCCGTGGGAAGGCCGGTGCGCGAAGCACTCGTGCTGGGCACCGGCGGCGCTGCCCTGGCGGTCTGCGCCGCACTTGAGCGAGAGGGCGTACGCCTGCACGTCGCAGGACGCAACCGCGAGAAGCTGGGACGCTTCGCAATCGAGTTCCGTGCGCAGACACTCGACTGGCAAGGTTGGACAGGCCTGCACGGTCTGGATCTGATTGTCAACGCCACGACGCTCGGAGGGCGCCCTGGCGAGTCGCCGCTCGCAGAGCATGACATCCCAGAGGGCATCATTCTGTACGATCTCCTGTACCGTCCGGCACCGACCGAACTGCAGCAGCGCGCGCTTCGGCGCGGCTGCCGCGTGCTCGGCGGCAATGGCATGCTCCTCGCGCAGGCCCTGCTCGCGTGGCGGCTCTGGTACGGAGAACAGCCGCCCCATCGCGCGATGGCAGCGGCACTCGATGCTGCGATGCAGGCCGATGCGGCTCGGGACAAGGGGGAGTAGGATTTGCGTTACCTGACGGCGGGGGAATCGCACGGCCCGGCACTCGTTGGAATTATCGAGGGGATGCCCGCAGGGCTGCGGCTTTCCAAGGCGATGATCGATGGGGAACTCGCGCGCCGCCAGGGTGGATACGGGCGTGGCATGCGGATGAAGATCGAACGGGACGAGATCGAGTGGTTGTCGGGCCTGCGCTTCGGAGAAACCATCGGTTCACCGATCGCTTTGATGATTCGCAACAAGGACCACGAGAACTGGTTGGATCGCATGGCGCCGGAGGGGGAGCCGGCTGGGAAGCAGTTCACCCGTCCGCGTCCTGGCCACGCGGATCTCGCCGGTGCGCAGAAGTACGACCGTGCTGACGCGCGTGACATCCTTGAGCGCGCTTCCGCGCGCGAGACAGCGATGCGGGTCGCCTTGGGCGCCGTGGCGCGCGAGTTTCTGCGCGGATTTGGCGTCGACATCCTGTCCCACGTGGTGGCGCTCGGGGGTGAGGAGGCGGAATCCCCAACGCGGCTGGACCCTGCGGCGATCGAAGCGTCGCCCGTGCGCTGCCAAGACCCTAATGCGGCCGAACGGATGATGCGCGCGATCGATCAGGCACAGCTGAATGGAGACACGCTCGGCGGTGTCGTTGAGGTGGTCGCGACTGGGCTGCCGGTCGGCCTGGGTTCTCATGTGCAGTGGGACCGAAAGATCGACGGCCGATTGGCTCAGGCACTGATGGCAATTCCAGCGATCAAGGGCGTTGAGGTGGGGGATGGCTTTTGGTCTGCCGGCCAGCGTGGGTCTGCCGTGCACGACGAGATCCTCTGGGAAGGCGGGCGCTACGTGCGACCGTCGAACCACGCCGGCGGCAGCGAAGGCGGCATTTCCAACGGGGAACCCCTCGTCGTACGCGCCGCGATGAAGCCTCTGAGTTCGCTGCGGCGCCCCCTTCGGTCAGTGGATCTCGTGACGAAGGAGCCGTTTTTGGCGCAGGTCGAACGCTCGGACATTACTGCGGTACCGGCGGCCGGCGTCGTCCTCGAAGCAGTGATGGCGCTGGTGCTCGCCGACCTCTTCCTCGAAAAATTCGGCGGCGACACGATGGCTGATGTCGCATTCGCGCTGCGCCAGTACACGGAGCGGCTACAGCCGTGATCGTCGCGCTGGTAGGGCTGCCCGGGGCGGGCAAGACACGAATCGGCAGGGAATTGGCGGAGCGACTGCAGTTCGAGTTCCTCGACACCGACCATCTTCTGCAGTCGCGCTACGGCAAGCCCGTCGGTGAACTCCTCATCAGCATGGGGACAAGCCGGTTCCGCGACGAGGAATCCCGCGTCCTCGCGGAGGCCCTTTCGGGCGACCGCCGCATCGTCTCGACCGGTGGGGGGACCATCCTCCGCCAAGAGAACCGCGACCGCCTGCGCGAGGTGCGGGTGATCGGGCTGACGGCGCGCGACGGGCAGCTGCTCGGTCGCCTGCGCGGCGGCAAGGGGCGGCCCGTGCTGGAGCCGGATCCCGCGGAACGTCTGCGGGCGCTGAGATGGGAGCGTGGACCCCTCTACGAGGAGGTCGCCGAGGCCTGGTTCTGGACAGAGTCGGCGCCAAGCCGTGCCGTTGACCGGATCTACTCCTTCCTGCAGCTGGACCGGCTGGGGCCCGGGGTCTACTTCGGGCGCGGCGCACGCCGCCATGCCGGCGCCTTCAGCGGTTTCGGCAAGTCGATGCTCCTGATGCAGCCCACGGTGCGGGAAGCATGGGGGGAGTCCTTGCTTGCACAGCTGCACTACGGTGGGCGGCAGACGGCCGATGTCGTCGTGCCGGACGGAGACGCAGCCAAGGAGCTTCCAATCTACGAAAACCTTCTGTCGCGCGCCGCCCAGTTCGGCATGGGAAGGGATGAACCGGTGCTCGCGCTGGGCGGCGGCGCCGTCTGTGACCTCGCCGGCTACGTTGCGGCCACCTACCTGCGGGGCGTGCCGCTCGTGCTCGTGCCGACGACCGTCCTGGCCCAGGCCGATGCGGCGCTCGGCGGCAAGACCGGCCTCAACCTGGCTGAGGGCAAAAACCTCGTGGGGGCGTTCTATCCTGCGCGCGCGACCCTGATTGATCCCGAAACACTGCGTACCTTGCCGCATGCGGCGTTCCGCGATGGGCTCTCCGAGGTCGTCAAGTGCGGCGTAGGGCTCGATGCAGAACTCTTTGCGGCAGCGGAGCGATGGCCGCGCCTGCCCGCGGGGCCGCACCTCGACTTCGCCATCAGTCGCGCTGCCGGCACGAAGCTACGCATCGTTGCAAGTGACCCGTTCGAGAAGAGCGGGGAGCGCGCGAAACTGAACCTCGGGCACACGATCGCACATGCGGTGGAGGCGCAAAGCGGCTTTACCGTCACACACGGTCGCGCCGTCGCCATCGGGCTTTCGGCGGTCGCGCGGTACGCGGCCGCGCGCCACGGCTTTCGGGACGCGGCGCGCGTCATCGCGACGCTGCGTCGCCTCGGGCTTCCAACATCGTGGTCCGGAGATCCCCAGAGCCTGCTGCCGTTTATTGGACGCGACAAAAAGCGGCAAGCGGGCCGACTGCGCCTAGTGGTGCCGACGCGCATTGGCAGTTGCGAACTGGTGGAAGTAGGCAGCGAAGATGCCCTGCTTTTGGCCCAGATGGTCAGGGAAAATTAAGCCCGAAGAGGAATTTGGGTTTCCTATTGACAGGTATAGGACGAGCCTGTATGCTGGCGACACAATAGAACACCCCGCGATAAAGGCAAACGACACCGAAAGGGTCGGACGCAAAGCTACGGGTCTACGGCCGAAGAGGCTATGATCGCCGAGCCGCCGAAGGGAAGGCTAAGAAGTACTAACCTCCCAAGGCAACCTTGGGAGGATTTTTGTATCTTCGGGGCGGGGGAAAGGGAGGGGCCAAGATGGCTGGACTCATGGTTTTGAACTTGCTGCGCCGCCTGCGCGCGTCCGAGGGCCAGGGCATGGTGGAGTACGCCCTTATTATCTTCCTCGTAGCTGTAGCCGTGATCGGAGTGCTGACTGCTCTGGGCGGCGGCGTCTCCAATGTTCTCAACCAGATCACGCACAGCCTTTAAGAACCGCAAGGCGCTCCGGCGCTCGGGCTTCGCAAGCCGGAAGGGTCAGGCGGCCATCGAGCTCGCCTTGATCCTTCCGGTTCTCGTACTTGTGATCCTCGGCCTGCTGCAGGTAGGCATCGTGATCGAGGATTACCTGCAGCTCCAGCAGGCCGTCGAAGAGGGAGCGAGGGCCGGCATGCTCGGCATGTCCGACAGCCAGATCGTTCAGGTCGTGGACCAGTCGGCCCCGAGCCTGCAAGTGAGCGCGCTGCAAGTGACGATCACTCCTCCGGAGTCTGAGCGTGCCCAGGGTACCGAACTAACTGTCCAGGGATCATACGCCGTCACGGTAGTGGTGCCGCTGCTCCAGCCGATCATCGGATCGTCTGTGCAACTCTCCAGTACTTCCGTGATGCGCATGGAGTGATGGCGATGCGACAGATGCGCAGTGAGCATGGGCAGGCGACGGTGCTCTTCGCAATCTCCGCCGTCGCCCTGCTGTCGATGGGCGCGCTCTCGCTGGACGCGGGGCGGGCCTACGTCCTGGTGCAGCAGTTGAAGACCGCTGCCGACGCGGCAGCGCTCGCGGGCGGCCAGGACCTTCCCAGCAATCCGGTGCAGGCATCGGTCGATGCGCAGGCTACGGCAGCAGCGAACGGTGTGCAGAGCGCAGACGTCACTGTCAGCGTAGGACAGTCCAATCAGACGATTACGGTGACGACGACCGGCACAGTGCCCTACTACTTCGCACCGCTCTTCGGGGTCGACTCCGGCACCTTCTCGCAGACCTCGGTGGTGGAGGTCGGGCCGCAGAGCCAACTGCAGGGAGCCGTACCGCTCGGCGTCTTTGAACAGCCCTTCGTCTACGGGCAGACCTATACCTTGAAGGCTGGGGCCGGCGGCGGAGGCTGCGGCAACTACATGGCCCTCGACCTGAACGGTTCGAGTGATGGGAACGGCGACAACGGCGCCTCGCAGTACGAGACCAACCTTGAAGACGGCTACCCACAGACCATGACAATCGGCGATGGGGTACCGACGGAGACGGGGGACATGGTCGGCCCGACCGATACGGGGCTGAAGACCCGCCAGTCTTCCGATCCGAACAGCAACTACCAGACCGTCTTGCCGACGTCGCCGCGGGTTTTGTACCTGCCGATCATCAGCCCGTCGGACTGCGGCAAAAGCAGTGTGACAATCCTCGGCTTCGCCGCGTTCTACCTCCAGTCGGTGAATGGCGGCGACGTCACGGGGCAGTTCATGCACCTCGTCGTCGATGGCCAGTTTGGCAGCAGCGCCGGCGACTACGGACTCGAAGCGGAGCGTTTAATTCAATGACCAGACGCAAATTGATCCGCATCCTGATTCCTCTGGTCGTCGCACTCATTGCGACCGTGGCCGTCGCAAAGCTTACGGCCCGGCCGCAGGCTCCCACAGTCGCTATTGTGGTTGCGGCCCAGGACATAGCTCCGGGTACGGTGCTGACGTCCCACGACCTTCAGGTGCACAGTGTGCCTGCAAGCCATGCGCTCCAGGGCAGCCTTCAGTCGGTCGGCGCCGCGACGGGTGAGGTAGCGCGCGTCGGACTGACTGCAGGGGATCCCGTACTCTCGGATGAGCTGCAGACCAGCCAGATGGCGGGTCTCAACTACCAGATTCCCGCCGGGGAGCGTGCCTTCACCGTTCCAGTCAACGGTGTGACCGGAGTCGGCGGCAGCCTGATCGTGGGCGACCAGGTCGATGTATTGGCGACCTTCCCGGCCCAGACGAACACGTCAGGCGCCTCCACTCCAGCGCATGCAAGCGTTGTCGTGCAGGATGTTGCCGTCCTCGAGCTTGGCACGGGGACGGGCACCATCAACCCGACGGCTGCCGGGAACGGATCTCCATACACCCTTGTCACGCTTGCGGTAACACCGCAGGAAGCGGCTATGATCTCCCTCTCGGAAGAGCTTGGCAGCGTGACGTTCCTGCTTCGGCCGCATGCGAACGCCGGTAGCGGTGCGGCAAACATCAGCGCTGGGGGGTTGCCTTGATGAGCGAGGAACGTCAGCCCGTCGTCGTACTCCTCGCCCCAACCCTGCGCCGTGCCGAACTGCGGGACGCGCTGCGGCCCTTCGGGCGCGTGCTGGAGGCGGACACTCCGGATCGCGTGCGCCACATCGTGCGCCAAGAGCATCCCGAGCTTGTGATGCTGCACCTCGGTGGCGGCGACGACATCCTGTCCCTTTGTACGGAACTGGATCAGGCTCTCGCGACGCGCGTCGTCGTGATTGGCCCGGATTCCGACATCGCGTCGATTCGGGCCGCGATGCAGGCGGGGGCCCGAGACTACCTCGGAGAGCCGATCACGCCGGAGGAACTGCAGGCGACACTCGCCCGCCTGGTGCAGGGGGAGCGCAGGACGCGTCGAGGCAAGGTCGTGACGGTCTTTGGAACCAAGGGGGGAGTCGGGAAGTCCACGGTTGCGGCCAACCTTGCCGTCGTACTGGCGGATCGTCACCGGCAGCGCGTCGCAATCGTGGACCTCGATCTCGAGTTCGGCTGCGCAGCGACGCTCTTCGGAGCCCATCCCGGCATGACCATCGTCGACATCTGCCGCCGCTCGGGTGCACTCAACCTCGCGGCGATCGAGGAGGCACTGACCCGCTCGGCGCATAGCTCCGTCGAGATCCTAGCCTCTCCGCCGACCCCCGATCTCGCGGCTTTCGTTGACGGCGAGGGGAAGCGGGAGCCGGACCGCAACTACGTGCAGGAGATCCTGCGCGTGCTGCGGGCGAGCTACGACTGGGTGATCGTAGACACGGCGGTGGACTTTGGTGAGGCGGTCATCACGGCGCTGGACGAGGCGGAACGCATCCTCTTCGTCACCACGCCTGACGTGCCCGCGCTGCAGAACTCCGCGAAGGGGCTCGACATCCTGCTCGAACGGCTCGGCTATCCCGCCGACAAGCTGCAGGTTGTGCTCAACCGGGGCAACGCGGGGATCGGCCTCTCCGGTGACGAAATCGCTCAGGTCCTCGACCACCCGATCCTGTACTCCCTGCCATCGGACGGCGACGTCGCGGTCCGCGCAGCGAACCTTGGCATACCGCTCGTACGGCTGCGTGGACGTTCTGCGCTCGCGCGGGGAATCGCGCGACTCGGCGCGAGCCTCGTGGAAGCGCGCGACCGCGGCAGGGTCTCGGCCATCGCGGAGGGGAAGTAGGCCATGTCTCTCTACAAGCGTCTAAGGACTGGCACAGAATCTGGGGACTCGACTCCGGTCGAGCGCTCCGCGGAACTCAGCCGCGGCGAGCGGCTGCGCCAGATCGTCCAATCGCGCCTGGCGGCCGACCTCGAGGGCCGCGAGCAGAGCCAAGACGCCGTGTGGTACCAGGAGGTCCGCGCCAGGATCTCGGAGATCCTGCGCGAGGAGGAGGGGCTCGGTCCCCTGGAGCGCGAGACGCTCACCGAGGAGCTCTACGCGCAGATCGTCGGGCTTGGCCCCCTGCAGCCGCTGCTCGAAGACCCGACCGTAAGCGAGATCATGGTCAATGGGGCAAACCAAGTCTACGTGGAGCGACGCGGCAAGCTGCTGCGCACACAGACGCGCTTCCGCGACGACCGCGAAATTCTTGAACTGATCGAGCGCATCGTCGCGCCCTTGGGCAGGCGCATCGACGAGGCGAGCCCGATGGTGGACGCGCGTCTGAAGGATGGATCGCGTGTCAACGCGATCATCCCGCCCCTGGCCCTGCGCGGCCCCACCTTAACCATCCGGCGCTTTCCAGAGCGTCCGCTGACGATCGATGACCTGGAGCGCAACGGCTCCTTGACGCCGCAGATGGCGGAGCTGTTGCAGGCAGCCGTTCGCGGCCGACTGAACATCGTGGTGTCCGGAGGCACTGCATCCGGCAAGACGACGTTGCTCAACTGTCTATCGGCGTTCATCCCGACCGATGAGCGCATCGTCACGATCGAGGACGCAGCGGAACTGCGCCTGCAGCAGGACCATGTGGTTTCCTTGGAGACGCGCCCACCGAACCTCGAAGGACGCGGCGAGGTGACCATCCGACAGCTGGTGCGCAATGCGCTGCGCATGCGGCCAGACCGCATCGTCGTGGGAGAGGTCCGTGCCGGAGAGGCACTCGACATGTTGCAGGCGATGAATACCGGACACGACGGCTCGCTCACCACCGTTCACGCCAACACACCGCGCGACGTGCTCTCCCGCATCGAGACGATGGTGCTGATGGCGGGATTCGAGCTTCCCGTGCGGGCGATCCGCGAACAGGTGGCCTCCGCCCTCGACCTTGTGGTGCATCAGCAGCGCATGCGCGATGGTTCGCGCCGTATCACGCACATCACCGAGGTGCAGGGCATGGAGGGAGATGTCATTCTGCTGCAGGACATCTTTCTCTACCGGCCGGACGAGGGGTTCCGCCCGACCGGACTGCGTCCGCGCTTCCTCGACCGACTTGCCATGTATGGGCAAACGCTGGACTCAAAGATTTTCTCCGGCGGGGGAATCTGAGATGGCGCGAGACCTGCTGCTGATCGCCCTGTTCGGCGCGCTGTCCTGGGCTGTCGCTGCCTTCTTTGCAGCCGACCCGGAGGTATTGCGCCACCTGCGTGCGTCGGTGCGGAGGGGTGGCGCTCCCCAGCCAGCGGAGGAAGACGCGGCAGGGAGGGAACGCTCTTCTCTGCGCACCCGTCTGGTGGCCGCGATCGAGCGGATGCTCGCACGGCGCTCCCTGTCTGCCGGGCTCTCGATCCGCCTGCGCGCCGCAGACCTCAACCTCCGCCCTGGTGAGTTCCTGCTCATTTCTCTGGGCATCGGCGTGCTCGGCACGCTGCTCGGAGTGATCTTCAGTGCGCTCGCTGCCCTGATGCTCGGGCTCGGCGGCCTGCTCGCACCCTCAATCGTCCTGGTGACGCGCTCACAGGAACGCCAAAAGCAGATCGCCGCAGCACTTCCGGACACTCTTGGCACAATTTCCAACGCTCTTCGCGCAGGCTTCTCGCTGATGCAGGCACTCGATGCCTGCGCGCGGCAGACGCACGGGGCGCTGGGTCAAGAGTTCGAACGCATGCTGGCGGAGACACGTGTCGGCGTGCCGATCGACGAGGCGCTCGAGAACCTCGCCCGCCGCGCGCGTTCGGCCGATCTCGAACTGATGGTAACCGTCGTCGGCATTCAAAGGCAGGTCGGCGGAAACCTTGCAGAGATCCTGGATCGCATCCAACAGACGATCCGCGAACGGGTTCGTCTGCAAGGAGAGGTACGTGCGCTCTCGGCGCAGGGCAGGATATCTGCGATGGTTGTGGGCGCGATGCCGCTCGCCCTCGTCGCGGTGATGTCGGTGATGTCGCCAACATTCCTCGACCCGATGTGGCAGCCAGGCCCTGGGCGCGCCCTGCTGATCTTCGCCGTCTTCTTGCAGGTCATCGGATTCCTCGCACTGCGCCGCATTGTAAGGATCGAGGTGTAGGCGATGGAAGTCTTGCTGCTGCTCGAAGCCGCAGCCGTCGGGCTCGTGATCGGACTCTACGCTATCGCGCCGAGTGCACACCAGGAGCGGCTGCAGCTGCAGCTGCAGGAGATCGCGCGGCACCCTGTGCAGCCGCTCCAGGAGGAGCGCACGGGGGAGGGCTTCCGGAACCGCGTTTTGCAGCCGTTTCTCAACTCACTGTCCACACAATTCGCGCGCTTCCTCCCTGAGGGCCAAGTAGACGTGCTGCGCGCGCGGATCGAACGCGCGGGCAATCCAACCAACCCTGGCACGATCTTCGGAAGCCGGATCATCCTTGCGGTGATCGGCGCCTCGTTCCTCGCGCTGGGTGGCCGTGCCGTCCTATTCGCATTGGCGCTCGGCGTGCTGGGATGGCGCCTGCCAGACTTCTGGCTGGCGCAGCGCATCGCTGCGAGGCAGCGGACATTCGGACGTGCGTTGCCGGACGTGATGGACCTGCTGTCGGTGTCGGTCGAGGCGGGACTCGGCTTCGATGCAGCGCTGTCTCGCGTTTCCGAGCGCTTTCCAGCACCGATCTCAACGGAGTTTGGACGGACTCTGCGCGAGATCCAGCTCGGCCGTCCGCGTTCGGAGGCGCTGCGTTCCTTCTCCGCCCGCATCGGGTTGCCTGAACTGGACAGCTTTGTCTCTTCGATCGTGCAGGCCGATGAGCTTGGCATCGGGATCGCGAACGTGCTGCGCGTACAGAGCGACCAGATGCGTACGCTGCGGCGGCAAAAGGCACAGGAGAAGGCACTCAAGACGCCGATCAAGATGCTCTTTCCGCTCGTGTTCTTCATCTTCCCGGCAATTTTCGTGGTGCTGCTGGGTCCCGCCGTGCTCTCCTTCGCGAAGACCTTCGGGCACTAGCAGGTTAACTACCGTCGGCTTCAGCCGGCGGCTGCCGACCGGGAGCAGTAGGCATCAGGCCGGTTGACGGCGGCCAACCGGGACTGCTTGTAGCTAGGCGGCAAGCTACATCCAGGCGATGTTCCGAGAGCCGCTAAGTTCCGCGTGAAGACGAATCCGCACGAGCGGCAGGTGAAGTCCGACTGCGAGAGCCGGCTATACCTGGCCGTGTAACTGCAGCGGGAGCACTGCCTGTTGTGCCGGGGATCGACACCTACGACGATGCAGCCTGCCTCCTCTTTGTAGGTCAGGAAAGTCCGCAACCGGGCAAGCGGCCAGGAATGCAAAGGGCGACGGGCCTTCTTGCCGCATCGCCTCACTCGCGCCCGAATGTGCGTCAGGTCTCCACAACGATCACCGTGCCGGGTTACGTAGAATCCACGATGCGACTGCTTAGAACGCGGTCGCAGTCGCGGCGGAAACGGTCAACCTTCCCGGCCATGGGGTGCGCATGAAGCGATCAATCGGCGGCGGCGTAGGGACAGGCCGGATCGGAGGCAAGCGCATCTCCGGTGGCCGCGTAAGCGCGGGCTCGCGAACCGCCGCAGACTGCCCGGTATTCACACGTCCCGCAGGCGCCGCCCAATGCCCGTGCTCGGATGGCCTGCAGCAGCGAATGCTCACGGTAGACAGAGGAGAGGCTGTCCGTGCGGACGTTGCCGAGCGCAACCGGCAGGAAGCCGCCCGGGAAGACGGTGCCGTCGTAGCCGACGAAGATGATCCCGTCGCCGTCCAGCGTGCCGCGCCGGCCGATGCGCACTCCGTGGGGCGGATCTCCAGCGAGCTGCCCAAGCCGATCGGTGAGGCGCTGCGCAAGCGGCGTGGCCTCCTCGCCGCGCTCCTCTTCTAAGAGCGCGCGCCGCAAGAAGGGCGCCTCCACCGTGCGGACGAGGAGGTCGTAGCGCGATGCCTGCAGCAGGAACTGCGCTACGCCGTACTGCTCTTTCGGCGAGAGTGCGTCATCCAATAGCGCTCGGCCGGTCACGATGAGGTAGAAGACTTCCCACACCGGGATGCCTTCGCGCAGCATCAGGGCGGCGATGTCAGGCAGAGTCTCCAGGGTACTGCGCATCACCACCGTGTTCACCTGAACTTGCAAACCCACCGAGAGGGCCTCGCGCGCCGCTTCCAACGTGCGCTGGAAGGTCCCCGACACGCCGCGGATCGCATCGTGGGTCTCGTCCGGAGCGTCGAGGCTGAGCGAGATGGAGTGGACACCCGCATCCGCGAGCCGCTTGAGCGCCTCTCTGGTAAGGAGCGGCGTCGCAGCAGGGGCGGCCGCCGTGTGCAGACCGAGGTCCCTTGCGTAGCGCAGCAGGTGATCAATGTCGGGGCGCATCAGCAGGTCCCCGCCCGTGAAGATCACGACTGGCGGAGGGGCATCGAATGCGCGAATCTCGCGCAGCAGCGCTTCTCCTTCCGCGGTATCGAGTTCTCCCGGCAAGGGTTCGCGTTGCGCTGTGGCACGGCAGTGCCGACAGGCAAGCAGGCAGGCTTTTGTTGTCTCCCAGAAGACAAGCATCGGACGCCGGCCGAAGGGTGAGATATGCCCCTCTGCAGATGTCGGCATGGCCATTCGCTCCTTTTCGGGGTACAGCGACAAGCGCACGAATGAGGGGTAACACGGTGCTGGCGACAGGATCTCGGCCCATCACCGGCGAACCTGGCCCGTCGGAACCGAAAGAGGCAGAGACGGTAAACAACGCCCGTGACCTTTCAAAAAGTGGTTGCGGACCTTTTACCGCGTTGCCGTGGTCGAAGACAACAAGCGAACTCCAAGCAGGTTGCAATGAGCCGCCTGCTATATCGAGGTGCTTGACACGATGGGCATGTCGGCGGCGCTGAGAGAGGTTTCGCTGCACGGAACGGACTGCGATAACATGTGGGATGTCGTAGTGTTCCGCAGTAGGCGTATTCGAAACGAGGCGCACCTGTGATCAGGGTACGTCCAGTTCGGGCGATTGTGCAACAAGTTCTCAGCGGCCGGCGGGCATGGGCTGGTCCACTCGCCATTGGTGTTCTCGGCGGGCTGTGGTGGTTGGCGATCGGAGGGGTGGCCTACCTCACAGGACATGCCGGAGCCTACGACTTTGGGTATTACATGGAAGCGATGCGGACGATCGCCGGAGGGGCGTTGAACCCAACTCCGGCAGCGCTACCTGGCCATACGTATCTAGCGGACAACATTGCGCTGTACAGCTATCCGGTAGCCCTCCTATTCCGGATCTGGCCGTCGTCATGGCTTCTGATCGCCATGCAAGCCACTTGGTTCGGCGCAGTCGTTGCAATGGTCGTACGCTATGCACAGATAATCGGACTTCGCGGCTGGACCCTGACCGTGTTAGCACAAGCACACAAATGAACGTTTTCGACCACACCACATGCTTCCATCGTCCGCAGTCCCGCTGCTCAACCTGAGCGGTGCTCCAAGGGTACGGTTGTAAGCCGTCAAGGGCAGCTTGCAACTACCGAGCATGGCACCGCTCGCCTTCTTTCGCCTGGCGAGAACCTTGGCTAGGTTCGACGGGTCCACGCCTGTAGCCTCAGCGAACCTGCGCAGGCCGATGGCCTCTATGGGGTCGCGGGCGGCTTCGATGATCTGGCCAATGGCCTTGTCCGCTTCCTCGGCTTCGGCCCTGCGTGTAGATGTAGCCTGTAGCAATGCCGTCAGGGTATCGCGACGCGAGGCACCCCGTCCAAGCAGCACGGCGGACACTTTACCCACCGACAGTCCCGATAGCCTCGCCAGCGCTCGCGGCCCGAACGGCTGGCAGGCTCTCAGCACCGTCCCCCTGCAGTCGCTCCAGGTCCTTAGGGGAGGCCCGTACTCGACTTGGGCCTGCGGCGTAGCGCCGAGGTAGAACTGCTCCTCCCAGCGATTGGCCTCCTTGCCGATGTATTCGACCGACGCGACATAGACATGCCGTCGCTTCGTCGCGCCACCATCCGTGAAGTCGCCGCCGAGGAACTTGTCCTCGGGGTGCAAGTGGTACTGAGCCAGGGCATCGCGGTAGGACTTCAGCCGGTCAGGGGGAACCGGCTGGCCCGTCACGCGGTCGAAGCAGCGGGTAACACCGCTGCCAGGGTCCTTGTCGTAGGGAGCGACGGGACGCGGAAGGTCGAAGGGGCCCGTTCGAGACGACCTGCTGGCCTCTTGAGCTGCTCGGTAAGTGTGCCACAGCGCGTCCATGAACTCGCGGTCGCCTGGGTAGCCCAGAGTGCTGGCTATCTCGTCGGGCGGGAGGCCGCGCAGGCGCCGCACGCTGCGTGGAATGTCGCGGGCCGGGTAGTCGGAGTTCGGCCGGATGCCGCCCTCGGCCATGATGCGCTGGCGCAGGTCCTGCCACGCTTCCAAGCGCATGCGGTGGCGTTTGGAGCGGTCCTGGTGGTCCTCCCACGACTCGGTGGGTGGGTGTGATGCGTGAAAGGCGAGCAGGAAGCCGAAAGGGCGGACAGTCGCCCGGTACGGCTTCCCGTGTTGTAGGCGTCGAACCATACGAGGAGAGCGGGCGCCGTGGCCGCGTAGCGGCTCACGGCCGGCTTGTCAAAGCCCGGCAAGTCGAGGTCCACTTGCTCCGGATGGCCCGTCAGGGCGGCGGCGGCGACGCGGTACCAGAGGTCAGCGGTCGGCGCCGATCTCGCGCAGTGGTGCGGCGGAGAAACGGAATGGACTCAGGGCCGGGAGCACAAGGGGTTGACGAAGTTCGAGGAGAAGAGCGTGTGCCAGGAGTGCGCAGAGACCATCCGACCGAAGGCACACACAGAGAGCTGCGATGACGTGCGACATGAGGTGTATTCGTGATCAGGATGCGTTCTGTCCAAAGGACCATCGAACGGGTCCGTGCCGACCGGCGAACATGGGCTGGTCCACTTCTCATTGGCATTCTCGGTGCGCTTTGGTGGCTGGCTGTTGGAGGAGTAGCCTACCTCACGGGTCATGCGAGGGCTTACGACTTTGGGTACTACATGGAGGCAATGCGAAGAATCGCACAGGGGGTGCTCAACCCAACCCTTGCGGCATTGCCGGGCCACACATATCTAGCGGACAACATTGCCTTGTTCAGCTACCCGGTAGCTTTCCTGTTCAGGTTCTGGTCCTCTCCGTGGCTGCTCATCGCCCTGCAGGCTGCATGGTTTGGTGTGATCGTCGCAATGGTCGTGCGCTATGCGCAGACAATTGGGCTTCGTGGCTGGCTTCTCATCATGCTTGCGGTGCTCATGGTTCTATACCCGCCCGGGGCAGCGGTTGCGGTGCAGGAGTTCCATTTCGACCCACTGGCAGCAGCTTTCGCAATGGCACTGTTTCTCACGCTGCGAGATGACCGACTCGGTTGGGCATGGCTGCTCGCAGCCTGCACCCTGCTGGTGAAGGAGGACGCGGGACTGGCGTTGGCGTCCGTCGCTCTTCTTCATGTGGGGCTCGGAGGCGGCACCCGGCGCAGCATGCGTGCGGCGTGGATTATGGCGGCCACAGGCGTCGCTGCAGTCCTTGTGGCCACGGCCGTGATGCCGGAGCTGTCGCCTCATCATGCGGCCTTTATGCGAAGCACTCTCTTTGGCCCGGCCGCAACCAGCATCGGTGGCGAAGTGACCGCTATCCAGAGTGCCTTGCTCTGGCCTGCCAAATGGGAGTATTTCGTGCGCATATTTGGTCCGCTACTCTTCCTGCCGCTCTTGCGACCGCGACTTCTGCCTGCGGTTGTGGTGGCTCTGGCCATCAACCTTGCGGTGCTCAACCCGACATTCTACTCGGGTTACTTCCAGTACACATCCTTCGCACTACCGGCCCTATTTGTGGCGACAGCGGAAGGGCTTGTGGCCTTCCGCGCGCTTTCGACCACCCTGCGGCCACTCACAACAAGACTTGCTGTTGTCGCAGGCATGACAGCCTGGCTTGCAGGACAAACGATGTACGGATGGCCACCTGCTTCCATTGCCGCACTTTTCCCAACATCCCTCTTTGGTACGCCTGAGATGCGGACGCTCTCAACAGATCGGCGCATCATTGGTGGTCATACCCTGCTGACGACGAGCAACCTTCTCCCCTACTTAGACCAAACGGGAAGAACAAGGCTGGTGGCCATCATGCCGCCCACCGACTTCTTGAAGGCATTTGTTGGCGAGATGGGGACTCGCTATATCGCAATTGCCAAAGAGACGCTCTCGCTGCCGATGCACGACTACCTCGACCTCGTGCCGATTGCAGAGCGTGGAGGATATAAAGTCGTGTCCAATAGTGCTGGCATCGTGCTTCTGGAACAGCACGGCAACGTTCACAGGCCAAAGATCATCAAGTTGCATGTGATCACGCTCCATCCGCATTGGAGACAGGCAAACATGTCTCACCTGCTTGGTACGGGGATCGCATCTGCGGCTGTCAGCACCGACGAAACACTACAACCCGGCTGGTGGGACGTGCAGGTGGCTGTACGAGGTAGTGGCGTTGTCGTCGCTTGCGCCACAGCGGGGTCACAAATCGCGTGCTCGTGGCAGGTGCCGGTGAGCGGCAAGGTGGATGTGCCGCTACAGTTGTTCGTAAACCAACGGCAGCGGATTGTGCTTTCGGTTGGGCAGTTCGCGGGTACAGGAGGAGTGATCGACGCCAGCGCAGTGCAGGCGTCCCGCCTATCGGTGCGATGGTGATTTGGGAGCATACCTGCTAGTCACTCGAAGGTATACCCTGGTGGGATTCTGCTTCTTGCCATCGCACTATGCTCATCGCAGCGCCCGCACAAAGATGGCAGCGGCCCAGCACCTTGCACGCGAGATGATCGCCTCACGCCGTGCGCATCAAGTCCGCGCATGCCACCTGTTTGCCCTCCGCCCCCGAACCCGAGTCTTCGGCGGTCCGAGCCGCTTTGACCGCCCGCGCTTTCGCGGCCAGAGCGACGGTGCGCGTGGCTCCATATCCTGCACCGGCATCACCCTAGCCGAGACGACCCCAACCCACCCGATGCCCGCCTCTATTGCCGCTATGTCGTCAAGCTGCCTTGCAAGCTCTTCCAGGACCTATTCCGCCGCGTCGCGGTCCCTGGCTTCGATTAGCACCTCGATGTCGCCCAGCCACCTCGCCATGACTCAAACCTCCATCCCGTCGTCTTGTGGTGCCGGGTTGCGTTTAACCTGGTGATTGCATCCAAGCGTGAGCATCCGAGACAACGCCTCTGCCTGCTTCTCCGACAGGACGCGCTGACCGGAAAGGGCAGCATGGAGGTTTGCGCCTGCCTTCCTGAGCTTCAGCCATACCAGGACCATTAAGGGCCTGTTCTGCGGCAAGGTGGAGGGCGCGAACTCTCGCAAGCTCGTCACCCCGGCGAAATCGCGTCCGTAGACCGCTTCGAAAACCGTTCCAACCGTTGCTATACCGAGGCTCCCCCGGCCACCACGCATCGAGGCCTTGTATTCAACCTGCCGGCGGATGTCGCCGAGGCCGGTGGCGATGATGGCGCGTGCGAGATCGCGATTGTGCTCAGGTTCCCGATCGCCAGGTCAGAGCGATTACGCCGCGGCGCCTCGTCAGGTCGGCTTTTAACTGGTGCAGAAGCTCGAAATCCTCCGGTGCATCGTCGCCTTCTCCCGGTCTGGCCAAGTGTAGGCAAGTTGCCGCTCTTTCACTGCAGGATGCAGCCGTTCAGCCCTACCCAGATCCAGGCGCCTGCAGCGTGCGACGATTGCGATCTCGTGGAGTGTGGCACATGGAGAGGAATCTTGGGTAAGGATGCGAAGAATATCCATTTGGACATGGAGGCCCGCGCGTTCGGCGCGAGGGCACGGGGAGGCGACGGCTTGCAAAGGGAGCACTCGGCACTCCTGTGGACGCTGATGCTCGGGGTTTTCCTGGGTGCAGCCGACTTGAACCTCATTGCGCCCGGCTTGACTGCCATCTCCCATGCGGTGCGCGTGACGTCCGGCGTCGGCGCGTGGCTCGTCACCATCTATGCGATCATCTACGCAGTCGGCCTGCCGATCGCCGGGGCGCTGGGGGACCGCTACGGGCGAAGGGGCGTGTTCTTCGCAGGGGCGATCGTCTTCGCAGTGGGTTCGCTCCTTGCGGGGTTGAGCCACACCCTGACGATGCTGCTGATCGCCCGCGGCGTGCAGGCGCTCGGCGCATCCGCGCTGATCCCGCTCGCGACCGCCGAGATCGGAACAGCGTTCTCACCAGCGAGGCGCGGTGCACTGCTCGGCGCAGTTGGCGCCGTCTACGGCCTGGCGGCAGTGGTGGGGCCGCCGATCGGCGCAGTTCTGGTGGCCTACGTCGGCTGGCGCTGGCTGTTTTTCGCGACCGTACCGATCGCGGCAGCTGTCGCTCTGCTCGCTGCGCTGTCCTTCCCGGAGGCTGTAGAGCGCCGCGCGATCCCGCTGGACATCCTGGGCGCACTGCTCACTGCGGCGGCGGTGGGTGCGCTCTTGCTCGGCTTTGAATTCATTCACCGGGGCGACCTTCCCTTCGGCGTTGCCAGCATCATCTTCGGCGCGCTGCTGCTGCCGAACCTCGGTTTCTGGGAGCGCAGTGCGAGCGGTTCCATCTTCGGCAGGATCGACTTGCGCGGCGGTATGGGCCTCGCCTACGCGCTCGGGATCCTCAGCGCAGCCGGCATGGTCGTCGCGCTCTTCGTACCGCTCTACGGCCTGAGGGAACTGCACCTCACGGAGGTGCAGTCGGGTGTCGCGCTCCTGCCGATGGCCCTGGCGGCTGCCGTTACCTCATGGTGGGGTGGGCGGCTTACCGATCGCGTCGGTCCAATGCCGGTGCTAGCGGCAGGCTTTCTGCTGCTAGCTGGCGGAGCCTATGCCGTGCCTGCCTTGGGCGGCATGGTCGGCCTTGGCCTGGGACTCGTGCTGGTTGGGGGCGGAGTGGGCCTTACCATGGGCGCTCCGTTGCAGTATCTTGTTTTGGGGCTTGCGCCGAAGGGCCAGAGCAGCGCAGCCGTTGCCATGCTCGGAACTTTCCGGGCACTTGGCACGGCGGCTGGTCCCGTGCTCTACGCAAGTTTCCTGCCGGTGTTCGCGCAGCTCTTTTTGGCTGCCGCGGGTGTCGGCGTGGCGGGTCTGCTGGCGGCGCTGCTCCTGTGGGGAAGCCAGCCTCGACCCAACATGGTCTGAGGCAGGAGGTTTGAGATGGGCAAGAAGACACCGCTCTATGAGGAACATCTAGCCCTGGGCGGACGGATGGTGGATTTCGGCGGCTGGGATATGCCTGTGCAGTATACTGCAGGCATCCTTGCCGAGCACGAGGCGGTACGCAAGCGGGCTGGGCTCTTTGATGTATCGCACATGGGCGAGATCGAGTGCACGGGGGATCGTGCGCTCGCATTCGCCGACTACCTGGTCACGAACAACTGCCAGCGCCTTAATATGGACCAGGTGCTGTATACGGCAATGTGCTACCCGGACGGAGGCGTGGTAGACGACCTTCTCGTCTATCGACTGCAGGACCGCGTACTGCTGGTCGTCAACGCGTCGAACACGGAGAAGGACGTCGCGTGGGTGACGGAGCAAAAGGAAACGTTCGGGGACGGCGTGCAGGTGCGCGATGTCTCTGCCGAAACGGCCCAGATAGCCCTGCAGGGTCCGAAGGCGCAGGAGATCCTGCAGCGCCTGACGGAGAAGAACCTAGACGAGATCGCGTTCTTCTATGCAGCGGAGAATGTCGAGGTGGCGGGGCGCACCGCGCTCGTCTCGCGCACGGGCTACACAGGCGAGGACGGCTTCGAGATCTACCTCCGGTCCGAGGACGCCGTGCACGTCTGGCGTGAGATCCTGCGAACCGGCGCGCCGGAGGAGACGCTGCCGTGTGGACTTGGGGCACGCGACTCGCTGCGCTTCGAGGCATGCCTGCCACTCTACGGGCACGAGCTCGACCGTGAGCACAACCCTCTGGAGGCCGGCCTCAAGTTCTTCGTCAAGCTGCAGAAGCCGGACTTCATCGGCCATGCCGCACTGGCCAAGGTGCAGGAGGACGGCGGACCTGCCCGGCGCCTGATCGGCTACCGCGTGCTGGATCGAGGCATCGCGCGGCAGGGCTACCCGCTGCTCGACGCAGCCGGACGAACGGTAGGCATCACCACGAGCGGCATGCCGAGCCTCACACTCGGCGGATCGATCGGCCTCGGCTATGTGCCGGCTGCATTGGCGCAGCCCGGGACGTCGATTGCCGTGGAAGTGCGCGGGCGCGCGGTGCCCGCGGAAGTCGTCAAGATCCCGTTCTACAGGAGGAGTGGCAAGTGACCGCACCGGAAGATCTGCGCTACACAGAGGACCACGAGTGGCTGCGTGCGGATGGGCAGATCGGCATTACCGCGTTCGCGCAGGACCAGCTCGGCGACGTCGTCTTCGTTGAACTCCCGGAGGTCGGCCGTGAACTCAAGAAGGGCGAGGCGTTCGGCGTCGTAGAGTCCGTGAAGAGCGTATCCGACCTGTTCTCCCCCGTGTCCGGCAAGATCGCGAAGGTGAACCAGGAGCTCGTCGACCACCCGGAACTGATCAACCAGGACCCCTATGGCGCCGGCTGGATCATCGCCCTGGAAGGTATCGATGCCGCCGAGGCGTCGAGTCTGATGGATGCGTCCGCCTACGAATCACATCAGGAAGGCGGCCACTGAGATGCGCTTCTCCCCGCACACGGAGGAGGACCGCGCCGCGATGCTGTCCGTAATCGGCGCGCGCACGGTCGATGACCTCTTTGCAGACATTCCGGACTCCGTCCGGCTGGGCCGCCCCTTGAACCTGCCGGATGGCCTCTCTGAGATGGAGGTGCGCCGTCTCCTCACCGACCTTTCGCAAAAGAACGAGGATACCGACCAGATGGTCTCATTCCTCGGCGGCGGCGCCTACGACCGGTACATCCCGTCGGTCGTCGGAGAGATGCTCCGCCGGTCGGAGTTTTACACGTCCTACACGCCGTACCAGGCAGAGATCAGCCAGGGTACGCTGCAGGTGATCTTCGAGTTCCAGTCCCTGATCGCCACCCTGACCGGCATGGACGTCGCCCAGGCTTCACTGTATGACGGTGCGACCGCGGTCGCGGAGGCTGCGATGCTCGCCTACGGACACACGGGACGGACGCGCATCGTCGTGGCGCGTTCTGTCGACCCGCAGTACCGTGGAGTGCTGCGCACCTACGCCGAGGGGCACAACCTCGAGGTCGTCGAGGCTCCGCTTCGCGATGGCCGCACGGATCCAGACGAGGTGCGGCGGCTCGCGGAGAACGCGGCGTGCGTGATCGTTCAGCACCCGAACTTCCTTGGGCTGCTGGAGGAGCCCGAGGCCCTCGTCGCGGCAGCACACGCGCAGGGAGCGCTCTACATCGCAGTTGCCGATCCCGTGTCGCTCGCGGTGTTGCGCCCGCCCGGAGAGTTCGGCGCCGATGTCGCCGTTGGAGAGGGCCAGCCTTTAGGCATCTCGCTCTCCTTCGGAGGTCCGTATCTCGGCTTCATGGGTGTGAAGAAGGAGTATCTGCGCCGCATTCCCGGCCGCATCGTCGGGGAGACGACCGATCACGACGGCCGACGCGGCTACGTCCTCACGTTCCAGACGCGCGAGCAGCACATCCGCCGCGAGCGAGCGACGTCCAACATCTGTACGAACCAGGGCCTCATGGCGCTCGCCGCGACCGTGTACGTCTCGCTGCTCGGCCCGGCCGGCCTGCGGCAGGCGGCCGCTCTGTCGATCGAGGGCGCTCATCGGCTTGCGGATGGGCTCAAGGGGGCCAGCGGCTTCCAGCGCGCCTTCGATGGCTCGTTCGGGTTCGAGCTCGCATTGCGCACCTCGGTGCCGCCGGCGCAGCTGCAAAAGGCGCTGCTGCAGCGGGGCGTCCTCGGTCCCTTGAACCTCGGACGGTTCTATCCCGAATTGCCAGATCATGTTCTCTTCAGCGTAACCGAACGGCGCACGCCGGAAGAGATCGATCATCTCGTGCAAGAACTGCGGGGGATGGCGTCATGAAGACGATCTTTGAAGAACACGAGCCGGGGCGCCGCACTTCCTATCTGCCAGAGCGCAGGGTTGACCTCGAGAAGTACCTGCCGGCATCATCCCTGCGCCAAGATCTCCCGCTGCCGGAGCTCGCGGAGATCCAGGTCGTCCGGCACTTCACCGAACTGAGCCATCGCAACCACGGCGTCGACTCGGGCTTCTACCCTCTCGGGTCATGCACGATGAAGTACAACCCGAAGATCAACGAAGACACCGCGCGCTTCGCTGGCTTCGCCGCGCTGCACCCCTACCAGGCCGAGGAGACTGTGCAGGGAGCGCTCCAGCTGATGTGGGAGCTGCAGGGTGACTTGCAGGAGATCACCGGCATGGACGCTGTCTCCTTGCAGCCGGCTGCAGGCGCCCATGGGGAACTGACGGGCATCCTGATGATCCGAGCCTACCACCGTGCTCGCGGCGACATGGGCCGTACGCAGGTGATTGTGCCGGACTCCGCGCATGGCACGAACCCGGCGACGGCGGCAATGGCCGGCTTTGAGGTTGTGCACGTCCCCTCTGACGACCGCGGCGGCGTCGACCTTGACGCGCTGCGTCAGGTCGTCTCCGAGAAGACGGCCGCTCTCATGCTCACGAACCCCAACACGCTCGGCCTGTTTGACGAGCGGATCTCTGAGATCGCGGCCACCGTACATGGTGCCGGAGGGCTGCTCTACTACGACGGGGCCAACCTCAATGCAGTCCTCGGACGCTCGCGCCCCGGCGACATGGGCTTCGACGTCGTACACCTCAACTTGCACAAGACCTTCTCGACGCCGCATGGCGGCGGCGGTCCGGGGTCTGGGCCCGTTGGTGTGAAGGTTGCGCTGCGGGACTTCCTCCCGATGCCTGTCATCGCGCGCCGCGACGACGGGAGCTACGGCCTCGATTACGACATTGCGCAGTCGATCGGCCAGATGCGCTCTTTCTATGGGAACTTCGGCATGCTGGTGCGTGCCTACACCTACATCCACTCGTTGGGTGGGGATGGACTGCGCGGCGTCGCCGACGACGCGGTGCTGAACGCGAACTACCTGCTCGCCCGACTCAAGGCCGCGTTCCAATTCCCCTTCGAGCGCATTCCCAAGCACGAGTTCGTGATTGCACCGCCGAAGGACCTCAAGCGCTCGACGGGCGTGCGCACGCTGGACATCGCGAAGCGGCTTCTGGATTTTGGTGTGCATCCGCCCACCGTCTACTTCCCGCTGATCGTCGACGAGGCCATGATGCTCGAACCGACCGAAACAGAGACGCGCGAGACGCTGGACGCTTTTTCGGACATCCTGCTCGGCATCCTCAAGGAGGCGTACGCGGAGCCGGACGTCGTCAAGACGGCGCCGCATCACGCAAGTGTCGGCCGTCTCGACGAGGCGAAGGCCGTGCGCGAGCCCAAGCTGCGCCAGACCATCGGTGGCTGAGCTGCGCATCCTGCGCGAAGGCGAGAGGTCAGGTGCCTTCAACATGGCGCGGGACGTAAAGGTTGCACAGATGGTCCAGGCGGACGGCATCGCCCGCCTGCGGCTTTACGGTTGGCGACGTCCCACGCTATCGCTGGGCTACGCACAGGATTCCTCGCCCTTTGACGCCGAACGCCTCAGGGCGCTCGGCGTCGACCTCGTGCGGCGTCCCACGGGGGGGCGCGCTGTCTTGCACCAGCATGAGGTCACGTACGCTTTTGCCGCCCTGCAGAGTGCACTTCCCGGAGACGTGCGGGCGACCTACCTGCAGATCGCGCAGGCGCTCGTCTCTGCGCTGCGCTGCCTTGGAGCCGAGGTTGACCTCGCGGGGGCACCAGGGTCCGCAGAAGCGGACGCGAACTGCTTTGCGCAGCCCTCCTGGTATGAGATCGAGGTGGGTGGGAGGAAGCTGCTCGGATCTGCGCAAGTGCGCCGCGGAGGCGTACTCTTGCAGCATGGCGCCCTGCCGTTGACGCTCGACTACGCGCTCTGGGCCGCCGTCTTCGGGGCGGGAGACCCACAGGCCTACGTAGAGGGCATGCAGCGGAGGGCGATCGGGCTATGGGAAGCGGTTGGCCGCGAGATCCCGCGGCGTGCGGTGCGCAATGCGCTGCATGCGGCCTTTCAGGACTGGTGGGAGCTTAGACAGGAGGGCGAAGGATGCTGAGGGACGTGGATCCCGAGATTGCAGCGCTGATCCAGCAGGAGCTCGATCGGCAGCGCGATACGCTCGAACTGATCGCATCGGAGAACTTCACCTCGAGCGCCGTGCTCGAGGCGATGGGCACGGTGCTGACCAATAAGTACGCCGAAGGGTATCCTGGAAAGCGCTACTACGGCGGCTGCGCTGTTGTGGACCAGGTCGAGGAACTGGCCCGTAGCCGGGCTTGCGCCCTGTTCTCGGCAGAGCACGCCAACGTCCAGCCGCACGCTGGCGCGCAGGCCAACATGGCGGCGTACCATGCCGTGATCGCACAGGGCGACACGGTGCTCGGCATGCGCCTCAGCGAGGGCGGCCACCTCACGCACGGCAGCCCCGTGAACTTTTCCGGGCAGGATTACCACTTCGTCGCCTACGGTCTGGACCCCGCAACCGAGCAGATCAACTACGAGGAGGTGCGCGAGCTCGCCCTCGCACACCACCCGAAGCTGATCGTCGCCGGCGCTTCGGCGTATCCGCGCATCATCGATTTCCCGCGCCTGCGGGCGATCGCCGATGAAGTGGGAGCGCGACTGATGGTCGACATGGCTCACATCGCGGGTCTTGTTGCCGCCGGCGTCCATCCGACGCCGGTCGGCCATGCCGACCTCGTCACATCGACGACGCACAAGACCTTGCGCGGGCCGCGCGGCGGCTTCGTACTCTCGACCGCGGAGCTTGGACCGAAGGTCGACAAAGCGGTCTTCCCGGGCCTGCAGGGCGGTCCCCTCGAGCATGTCATTGCGGCGAAGGCGGTCGCGTTCCGCGAGGCGATGCAGCCAGCGTTCAAGGAGTATCAGCATCAGATTGTGCGCAATGCGAATGCGCTGGCGCGCGAACTCCTCACCCTCGGCTATCGCCTGGTCTCCGGGGGGACAGACAATCATCTGCTGCTCCTCTCGTTCGTCGACCGCGACGACCTGACCGGCAAGGATGCTGAGCATGCGCTTGAGCACGCGGGCATCACCGTAAACAAGAATACCGTCCCGGGCGAGAAGCGCTCACCCTTCGTGACGAGCGGAGTGCGCATCGGCACAGCTGCCGCAACGACTCGTGGCATGGGAGAGGCCGAGATGCGTGATGTGGCGCGTTACATCGACGCTGCGATCCAGGCGCGGCAACAGCCAACGCGCCTTGCGGAGATCCGGGCAGCGGTCGGGGATCTGTGCCGCCGCTTTCCCCTCTATCCGGAGTACGCCGGCTGAACGCGTGCCGCAAGGCAAAAAAGAGAGCTCCGGCCTATGGCCGGAGCTCTCTTGCATACGGGTTTCAGTCGCCCTGCAGGAAGTGCTGGTCGGGCATCGGGAAGCGGTCGATGCGGTCAGGCGAGTCGTCCCAGGGGTGGAGCTTGAACGCCGGCGGGTCTCCGCCGGGGTATGGCTCCAGGAGATCTTCCTTCGTCATCAGCACCTGGCGCCGCGAAACAAACGGCGGCAACGGCTGCGGGGTGAGGACAATTGCGTCCGTTGGGCAGGCGCGCTCGCACTCTCCGCAGAAGATGCACCGCAGGTAGTCGATCTCGTAGCGGGCGGCGTACCGCTCGCCAGGACTGACACGGTGTTCCGGGTCGTTTTCCTCCGCAACGACGGTGATGGCGTACGCAGGGCACGCAGCGGCGCACAACTCGCAGCCGACGCAACGCTCCAGACCGTCCGAATAGCGGCGAAGCTTATGAACACCGCGGTAGCGGGGAGGCAGGTCGCGCTTCTTCTCGGGATAGCTGATTGTTTGGTTCGGCACCGTGCCGAAGATGCGCAGCGTTGTCCCGAGACCCTTGAGGATGTTCCCGATGGCTTTAAACACCGGCTCCCCTCCTTTCGCGGATGCTAGAAGTCAATCGGAACGTCGTTCTCGCGTCCGCAGTTCGGGCACTCGATCAGTGCAACGTACTGGTGGTCGCCTTTTCGGGCAAGGGCGCGGATTGTGCCAAGCGGGAAGAGGATCAGATCTGCGTATGCGGTCATTTCTGTAGTCTTGTCCGTACGGTAGATCGCATGCTGGCAGCGAGTGCAGACCAAAGCGCGGCCACCTCCTGAGCGTATGCGCAACAAGGAGCGAAGCGCAGTTCAGACCGCATCCATTCTGAGTCTATGCGGCACTTGTGTCAATCGGCACAAGGCGCACTCCAAGGGAGGAATCACCATGCGAACGCCTGCGACCGACGTGCTGAATCGATGCAAGATCGCGTATACGCTTCGTGCCTACGACGAAGTCGAAAAAACCGCCAATGAAGTCGTACAAAAATTGGCACTGCCTCCGCAGAACGTCTTCAAGACGCTGCTTGTGCAGTCCGGACGCGATTTCGCGTTTGCGGTCGTGCCATCGACCAGGGAGCTCAGTTTGCGCCGCCTGGCGCGCGCCTGGGGCAAGACTGCGGCGGAGATGGCCGATCCCCAGGATATCCAGCGCGTCACAGGATACGTGCGCGGCAGCGTCTCGCCGCTCGGCGCAAGGCGCACCCTTGCCGTATTCATTGACGACAGCGCGCTGCGACTGGAGGTCATGGCTGTGAGTGCCGGTGTGCGCAGCGCAGAGCTGCTCATCGCGCCGCGAGATTTACAGTCAGCCGCGCAAGCGACGTTCTGTGCGATCTCCCGGGACGAATGACTCGAGACGTGTGTAGCGCTTCAATTTTGCGCTGTACCCTGCCAGCCCGCATCGCACTTGCAGTTCATTTACGCAGATAGGAATGCCATCGAGCCCTGGCCCTGGCAATGGTATTGTGGATATGCGTAGACCTTTGACGAACGGTGGAATGAAACGTGCCATCCAGGCTCCCGATCGTTCTTCGCCGCGGTTTGCTGGCCGCGTTCGCCGGTTTGCCGCTACTCTTCACCTCCGCCTTGCCGGCGCACGCTGCGACGCAGCAGAATCTCGATTGGTTCGGCCCCACCCTGCTACCGAACAACCGAATCATCTCCTACTATGGCAACCCGCTCTCCGCGAGCATGGGCATCCTCGGAAGCGGAACGTCTCAGGAAGTCATCGCGCGGCTGCGCCAGCAGGAGGCAGCGTACGTCGCGGCGGATCCCACCCATCCCACGATCGGTGCGCTAGAACTCGTCGCCGTGGTGGCTCAGCGCTCGCCCGGGCCGAACGGCTACTACAGTCTGCGCATGCCCTACTCCTTGATCGAGCAGGAACTGAAGATCGCTCGACTGAATCACCTGCTCCTGATCCTCGATGTGCAGATCGGGCACGCCACCGTGCAGAGCGAAGTGCAGTACCTGGCGCGCTTCCTGAAGCAGCCCGATGTAGAGCTGGCGCTCGACCCCGAGTTCGCGATGAAGCCCGGCGACATCCCCGGCATCGAGTTCGGGTCGATGCCGACTCCGCCGATCAACTGGGCGCTTGCCTACCTCCAGGGTCTCGTCCGGCAGTACCACCTGCCGCAGAAGATTCTGATCCTGCACCAGTTCATCGAGAGCATGGTGCCCGACTGGCAGGGCATTCAGGAGCAGCCGAACGTCGTGCTGGTGCGGGACATGGACGGGTTTGGCGGGCAGCAGCTGAAGATGATGGAGTACGAGAGGTTCATCCACCAGGAGGCCATCCCATACGTCGCACAGATCAAGCCTTTGCCCGGAGCGGTTCCTGGCGTGCTGAACGAGGCCGTTGCGGTACACTACCAAAATGCGTCCTTCGTTGCCGGAGGAATCAAGCTCTTCTACACGCAGGACAAGCCGCTGATGCGCCCTTCCACCGTGCTCTCCCTGGACCCGCCGCCGCTTGTCGTGATCTACCAGTAGCAAGCCCATGAAATGCAGCAGCCCGCCGTAGGTCCGGCGGGCTGCTGCTTGGCTTTCTAGCGGTACGCCTTGCGCGCTGCGAGGTAGACCGGGTTCTCGCGCCGCAGTCGATCCGGGTCGGTGCCTCGGCGCAGCGCGACGTGGTAGGCGAACAACTGCAGATAGGCCGCAGCAGCCCATGGGAAGGACTCCGCATCGGTCGCTGGTGCGAGCCTCTGCAGCGTCGGCAGGTCCAGCGCAAGCAGGTGGAAGCCGACGACGCTCGCCACCTGGCGCAGGTCTGCCGCGCGGGTGCGCGCGGAGGGCGGCAGCACGGCGATGACAGTGCTCTCGTTGTCGGTGGCGGGGATGTAGCCGTGGAAGAACTGTTCGAGTTCGAGCGGCTGATTCGGCAGGTAGGCAGCCTCCGCGAGTTTGAGGCCGGTTTCTGTGGCCAGTGCCTGCACCTCGCCGGAGGACAGAACGAAGGTGGTGCCGAGGTGCACTGCGGCTGCGGCTGTACGAATGACATCCTCCCGTGCGAGGATCTGCTCCACCGCCGTCGAGACTTGCGCGGGACGGGGGAGTGGCAGGTCCGCCGGCAGGCCGCCGGCCGCGGATGCTTCCAGCAGCAGGAGCCCGGTCAGGGAGGAAAGGGAGAAGCTGATCGTGTGGCACCAGGAGAGTTCCTGCGCATAGCCCGTCGATACGACGGCGGTCGCAAGCGACGCCGCCTCCGATTCGGGGAAGCCCGTCACCACTACGGTGGAGACCGACTGCTTGCGCGCCTTTAGGAGGAGGTCCAGCACCGCGGGCGTGCCTCCGGAATGACTGAAGGCAACGATCGTCCGCTCCCGCGGCAGGCCGCCCGCGCGTTCCAGCAGCGTGCGCGCGCTGACGGCAGGCACGTCGCCGCCGCACTGCGCGATGTAGTCTGATGCGAGCTGCGCCGCGTAAAGCGACGTGCCGCATCCCGTCAGGACGACGGGTCGACCGGCCAGGAGCGGCAGCGCGCCATCGGCGCCCCGGGCGACGCACTCGGGCAGTGCAAGCAGGTGCTCCGGTTCGGCGCCGATCTCCAGGCGCATCTGGAATGTTTGATGCTCTCGCCCCATGCGCTGTTCCTCCTAGCTGTCGGCTGGGGCTGCTGCGGCGTCGCAGAAGCAGACCGTCTCGATGCTCCCGCGCACGTAGGACGTCGGTAAGTGGGGATCCGGCGCCTTGGCGGCCACCGCGGCCGCCAGCGCATCGCGCTTCTGCTCGCCGGTTACGAGCAGAAAGACGTGCTCAGCGGACAGGGCGGCCGGCGTCAGGGTGATTCGCTCGCGCGGCACCGCGGGCACGTCCACCCCCACAACCAGTTCCCCTGCCTGTAGGGCCGGGCTTCCAGGGAAGAGGGAGGCCGTGTGGCCTTCTTGTCCCATACCGAGCAGGGCAACGGTGAAGACCGGCCGCGCTCCAAGGCGGTCGGTTAGGCGCTGCGCGTAGCGACGGGCGCCCTCCTGGGCGCCGAGCTCCGCGAGCATGCGGTGCACCTGATGGCTTGGTACGCCGAGGGGATCGAGCAGCGAATCGAGCGCCATGCGGTAGTTGCTTTTCGGGTGGGTGGGCGCCACGCATCGCTCGTCTCCGAACCAATACCCGACCCTATGCCAGTCGAGGGCGTTCTCGTAGTCGGCGGCGAGCATGGCGTACGCGCCGCGCGGCGTCGTTCCGCCGGCAAGGCAGAGCGACGGCTGCGCGGCGGCGGCCAGAGCCTGCGCGATCGCCGAGGCGCAGCGTGCCAGCGCCTGTTCCGGTGTGGCGGAGACGTCCAGCCGCATGCTCATCTGAGGTGCCAGCGTCGGCCGTCGTGGTGCAGGAGTTCGTCTGCGGACTCCGGGCCCCAACTGCCGGCCGGATAGATCTCGGGGCCAGCCTCTTCCTGCTGCCAGCCGCGCTCGATCGCGTCGACAACCTGCCACGCCGCCTCCACCTCGTCCTTGCGGGTGAACAGGGTGCCATCGCCGATCAGGGCGTCATGCAGCAGACGCTCGTAGGCCTCGGTGCCGCGGCGGCCGAACGCGTCGTAGTCGAACTCCATCTCGACGTCGCGCAGTTCGATCCGCATCCCCGGCACCTTTGCGCCGACGGAGAGCGTAATGCCTTCATCGGGCTGGATGCGCAGGCGCAGGACGTTCGGCTTGAGACGTGCTTCGCGCGGGAAGAGCCGCTGCGGCGCTCGCTGGAACTGCACAGAGATTTCACTCGCCCTCCGCTCCAGGCGCTTGCCTGTCCGCAGGTAGAACGGTACGTCCGCCCAGCGCCAGTTTTCGATCTTCAGTTTAAAGGCGGCAAAGGTCTCCCGTATGGAGTCGGGCGGAACGTCGGACTCCTGGCGGTAGCCTGGCACCGGCTTGCCGTCGAGATCTCCCGGACCGTACTGTCCCCGCACTGTCAGATGCGGCACTTCCTGCGGCGACGGCAGACGGACCGCCCGGAGCACCTTGACCTTCTCGTTGCGTACCGCGTCGGCGTCAAAGGCCACCGGCGGCTCCATCGCGATCAGGGTCATCAGCTGCAGAAGGTGGTTCTGCATCATGTCCCTGAGTGCGCCGGCCTCTTCGTAGTAGCGCCCGCGATGCTCCACCCCGAGCGACTCCGCCACCGTGATCTGGACGTGGTCGATATAGCGGCGGTTCCACAGTGGTTCGAAGATGCCGTTCGCGAAGCGCAGAACCAGGATGTTCTGTACGGTTTCCTTGCCCAGGTAGTGGTCGATGCGGAAGACCTGGCTCTCCTGGAAGACCTGGTGGAGCTCGGTGTTGAGATCCTGCGCAGTCTTGAGGTCTCTTCCGAACGGCTTCTCGACGACGATGCGGCGAAAGCCCCCATCCTCTTTCGCGAGGTCTGCTTCCCCGATGCCTCGGAAGATGTCGGTGTAGAAGCTGGGTGGAGCAGCAAGGTAGTAGACCCGGCCCGCGGAGTGGCTGTCCTTCTCCAGTTCAGCCAGCCGCTTCCGAAGCCGCTGGTAGCCCTCTGCATCCTGGAAGTCGCCGCGCACATAGCAGGTGTCCGCGATCACCGCGTCCGTTCCCTCGCCCTCGACCGTCTGGCGCAGAAGGTCGCGGAAGCTCTCGTCATCGAGGTCCTGGCGCGCGTACCCGACGATCCTCAAGGGCCGTTTCAGGAGGCCGGTGCGGTGCAGCTCCGCGACGGCAGGGATCAGCTTGCGATGCGTCAGGTCTCCCGTCGCGCCGAAAACGACGAGGATGGCGCCTTCTTGCGTCGCGCTCACTTGTTCTTCACCGCGTGGCCGCCGAACTCGTTGCGCAGCGCAGCGATCACCCGATTCGACAGGGTGTCCTCCTGGCGGGAGAGGAAGCGCTGCTGCAGGGACAGTGTGATGACCGGCGCCGCGATGCCGCGCTCGATCGCCTCCTGCGCTGTCCAGCGGCCTTCACCCGAATCATCGACGTAGCCGCGCAGGTGCTGCAGCTGCGGATCCTTTTGCAGCGCCTGCGTCAACAGGTCCAAAAGCCAGCTGCGGACGACCGACCCGTGGCGCCAGTTCTCGGCGATTTCCCCGAGGTGCAGATCGAACGGGCCGCGGGCGAGGATCTCGAATCCCTCGCCGTAGGCCTCGAGCATTCCGTACTCTACTCCGTTGTGGACCATCTTGACGTAGTGGCCCGCGCCGCAGGGACCGGCGTGCACGAGGCCGCCCTCGGGCGCGAGCGCCCGGAGGATGGGCTCCATGCGACTGAAGGCTTCGGCGCTGCCGCCAACCATCAGGCAGTAGCCTTCCTGGAGCCCCCAGACGCCGCCGCTCGTGCCAGCGTCGATGAACTCGATGCCATGCTCGGCGCATGCATCTGCCTGCCGCATGCTGTCCTTGTAGTGGCTGTTTCCCCCATCAACCAGGATGTCGCCCTTCGAGAGCATCGGCAGCAGCCTCCCGATCGTCGACTCAGTCGCCTCGCCTGCCGGAACCATCAGCCAAACTGCCCTTGGCGCCTTAAGGGCGGAGACGAGCGCCTCCAGGCTGGCAACCGTGTCGATGCCGCCATCTTGCGCGCGCTTGCGGGAGTCCTCGCCGGGGTCGAACCCGATGATGCGATGCCCGGCCTGATGCAGGCGCAGCGCCATGTTGCCGCCCATCTTTCCGAGGCCGATCATACCCATTTCCAACCCGGTTCACCTACCTTTCAGGTTCTTGACGAGTGTCTTTCCGACCCGGCGCAGTGCATCCGCCGGGTCGCCATCCAGAAGGATGCGTGCCAAGGGACGTTCGCGGCGAACAAGCGCCTTTGCGTCGCCCTCGGCCTGGGCCGCGAAGAGGTCCGCAAGCGAGAACTGCAAGCCCGGAAGATCGATGTCTGTCTGGGGCGGAGCGACGATCTGCAAGAAGCAGCCCTCGCTTGGACCGCCCTTGTGGTATTGGCCGGTCGAGTGCAAGAAGCGTGGTCCGACGCCGACCGTTACGGCAACGCCGCTCTGCGAGAGTGTAGACTGCAGTTCGCGCAGTGCATCTTGCACCTCCTGGGTCGGAGGCACGAACGCCTGCACGGCCAGGTACGCGGGCGGCCGCGCTGACAGGGGAGATTCGGGATCCCCGAGCTGCTGCAGACGTTGGCTCGGCCGGTCGCCCTCGCGCAGCACCGCTTCGGTGTTGTCCTTGCCTTCCTGTACGTTCGGCTGGTCAAACGGGCTCATGCCTGCGAGGAAGCCGAACAGGGCAGTTGCCGCTTCCCAAGTGACTACCGCGCGGCCGAGCGCCTCCATGCCGTCGATCCTGGGCAGCTGCACACCCGGCGCCGCCGGGGCTGTGCCAAAGCCGGCCGCAATGCGGTCCTCTCCGGGCATGGCGCCGGGCGCGGGCAGGATGCCTTTGCCTTGCTTTCCGGTGCTTTCGGCGAGCAGTTGCTCCAGCCAATCACTGAACGGCAACCCCTGGGGGCTTGGCAGCACGATCTTGCCGCGGCCGGCTGCGTGTGCCGCTTGGAGTACGGCTGCGAGCGCCGCGGCTGCCGACCGCTCAACCGGACCGTTGAGCTCCTCGAGGGCCGCGGCGCCGCCCTTGAGGAGCGCAGCGATGTCCCCGCCGAGCACCGCGGCCGGAACCAGACCGAACAGAGAAAGTGCGGAGTAGCGGCCGCCGATGTCGGGCGGATTCAAGAAACAGCCGCTGAACTGTTCCTCCTGAGCCCGCCGCTCAAGAGATGTACCTGGGTCGGTGATGGCGTAGAACGCCTTGCCGGCTGCGTGGCCCAGAGCGGTATCGGCTTTGGCGCGCAGTATGCGGTAGAGCGCATCGACCTCGCGCGTGCCCCCGCTCTTCGACGATAGCAGCACGGCCGTCGTCCGCCAGTCGATGGACGTGACGACCTGGTGTACGTAGTCGGGGTGCGTCGTATCGAGCACGTCTACCGCGATGCCGGGACTCTTCGCCATGCGCTGCAGGACGTCGGGGAAGAGGGAACTGCCGCCCATGCCCACCAGCACGAGCCGCTGCACACCGCGATCCGTGAGATCCTTCTGGAATGCTTCAAGCTCCGGGAGGCGTCCCGCCATCGCCTGCGGCAGGTCGATCCAGCCGAGCCTCGTCTCGGCGATCTTGCGCTGTGCGTCTGGGTAGAGGGTCGCGTCCTTGCGGCGCAGCCGCTTGGGTGCATCGAAGTCCCTAAGCTGCTGCAGCGCTTCGGCAGCAGGTCCGGCGAGGTCCTTGAGTACGGCCTGGACGGGCGGGTCCGGCACGAGTGCCGCTGCCTTGCGGGCGATCTCTGCGCGCAGATTCTGGAACGCTTCACTGAACAGCTGCACGCCCTGTCGCTGCAGTTCGTCGCCGACCGCCTCAAGGTCGATGCCGATGCCGCGCAGCTTCGCTTCCACGGCATCGGCATCGCCGAGATCATGCGTCAAGGTCTCACGGGCAACACCATGGTCCAAGAACGCTTCGATCGTCTTCGGAGGCAGCGTGTTGACCGTGTCCGGTCCGATCAGATCTTCAACGTAGAGGACGTCGCGGTAGTCGGGGTTCTTGGTAGAGGTGCTGGCCCAGAGCGGACGCTGCACGTTGGCGCCCTTCGTTTTGAGTGCAAGGAAGCGGGCGTCGCCGAAGATCTCCTGAAAGAGCCGGTAGGCGCGCTTCGCGTTGGCGACGGCCGCCTTGCCGCGCAGTTGCAGCGCGTCGCCGCCAAGGCCCTGCAGGCGCTCGTCCACGAGCGTGTCGACGCGGCTGACGAAGAAGCTGGCCACCGAATGGATTCCAGACAGCGGCAGACCTTCTTTGGCGCGCCGCTCGAGGCCGCGCAGGTAGGCTTCGGCCACCCCGCGGTGCTGGGTGAGGGAGAAGAGCAGCGTGACGTTGATGTTCACGCCGCGGTAGATCAGCTCCTCGATGGCCTTGGCGCCCTCCGGCGTACCCGGCACCTTGATCATCACATTGGGCACCTGAAGACGTTCACGCAGGTGCAGCGCTTCGCGGATCGTACCCTCCGCGTCGTGCGCCAGTTCCGGCGAGACTTCCAGGCTGACGTAGCCGTCCAGACCTTCGCTCCCATCGTAGAGGGCGCGCAGGATCTCTGCGGCAAGGCGGATGTCGCGCAGTGCGAGCTCCTCGAACGCTGCTTCGGGTGATGACCCGAAGGCATAGAGGCTGCCGAGCTGCGGATCGTAATCATCGCTCTTGCCGATGGCGTGCTCGAAGATCGCCGGGTTGGAGGTCACGCCGCGCACGCCGCGAGCGACGTCCTTTGTAAAGCCGCCGCTGGTCAGATAGGAGCGCAAGATGTAGTCGATCCAGACGCTCTGGCCCAGTTCGCGCAGCTGCATCAGGTCAGCCATGGAGATCCTCCTTTCGCGGGCTAAAGCAGCGTCTTTGCCGCTGCCGCCACTGCCTGCGGGGTAATGCCGAACTCTTGGTAGAGGCGCTCGGCGGGCGCCGAAGCTCCGAAATGCTCAAGATCGACGACGGCGCGTCTAGCACCCAACAAGGGGAGGAACGCTGAGGCATTCCCCGCGAGGACAACGACATGCGGCAGTTCCCGCGGCAGGGTTGCCCGTCGCTCATCATCCGGCCGCGCCAGGAACGAACGAAGGCACGGTGCGCTCAGCACCCTGGCCGCAATGCCTTCCTCCGCCAGGAGGTCCGCAGCGGCGAGCGCGATGCTCACTTCACTGCCTGATGCCAAGATGCCCACCTGCGGCGATCTGCCCGGCTCGCGCAGCGCGTAGATGCCCCGCTGCAAGGCATCCTCGGGAACCCCGGCCAGCACGGGCAGCTTCTGTCGGCTGAGGACGAGCGCGGTCGGATGGGTCGTGGCCTGTGCGGCGTAGATCCATGCGAGGCGAGTCTCGTTGGCGTCGGCAGGGCGCACAAGGTGCAGGTTCGGGATCAGTTCCAGCGCCGCGATGTGCTCGATCGGCTGATGGGTGGGCCCATCCTCTCCGAGACCGATCGAGTCGTGCGTGTAGACGTATGTGACCGGCAGCCCCATCAGCGCCGCGAGGCGCACAGACGGCCGCATGTAGTCGGAGAAGACCAAAAACGTCCCTCCGAATGGCCGCACCATGCCATGCGCGGCCATTCCGTTCATGGCGGCCGCCATGGCGTGCTCACGGACGCCGAAGTGGATGTTGCGCCCCGCGTAGTCGCCCGGCGCGACCGATCCAAGCCCCTTGAGGTTCGTCTCGTTCGACGGGGCGAGGTCCGCAGAACCGCCGAACAGCGCAGGCACGGCCTGCGCAAGTTCCTGCAGGACTGCGCCCGACGCGTTTCTGGTCGCTATCTGCTCCCCCGGCTTGAAGGTGGAGATGCGTTGGGTGAGGTCTTCCGGCGTCTTGCCGTATCGCCGGTCCTCGAAGTCGCGATAGAGATCCGCGTCAAGCCGCTTCAGTTCTTGCAGTTCCTGCTGCCATGCTGCGACGAGGGCCTTCCCCGCCTCGCGGTGTGCGGGAGCGAGTGCCGCGACCTCCTCCGGGACGAAGAAGGCCGGCTCTTCGGGCACGCCGAGTGCGCGCTTCGTCTCGCGTACCCCTTCCGCTCCGAGCGGCGAACCATGGGCTGCGGCCGTGTCCTGCTTGGGGCTTGCAAAGCCGATATGGGTATGCACGCGAATGAACGCGGGCCGATCCTGCGCCAGTGCACTCTGCACCGCCGCATCGATCGCCGCGAGGTCGTTGCCGTCTTCTACCGAGGCCGTGTACCAGCCGTAGGCGGAGAACCGTTTGGTTGAGTCGTCGGTAAAGGCGAGATCGGTCGAACCTTCGATGGAGATGCGGTTATCGTCGTAGAGCACCACAAGGCCGGGCAGTCGCAAGTGCCCAGCGAACGAGGCGGCCTCATGAGAGATGCCTTCCATCAAATCCCCGTCGGAGCAGATGGCGAATGTCCGGTGCGTCACGACCTGTGCGCCGGCGTGGTTGAACCGGGCGGCCAGGTGCTGCGTGGCAAGGGCCATGCCGACTGCGTTCGCGATCCCTTGTCCAAGGGGGCCGGTTGTTACCTCGACGCCCTGCGTCACTCCGCGTTCGGGGTGCCCCGGCGTCTTGCTGCCCCATTGGCGAAAGCGCCGCAGTTCAGTGAGCGGCAGGTCGTAGCCGAAGACGTGAAGCAGCGCGTAGAGAAGCGCGGATCCATGGCCGGCGGAAAGCACGAAGCGGTCTCGGTCCGGCCAGGAGGGGTCTTCAGGCGCGAATCGCAGGTGGCGCGAGAACAGGACGTATGCCATCGGTGCGACACCGAGCGGCAGACCGGGGTGCCCGGATTTCGCAGCCTCCACCTCATCGATCGCCAGTGCCCGGATGGTGTTGACAGCGCGCAGGTCCAGCGCACCGAACGCCGAACCGGGCGATGCGGAAAATTGCCTTGTCACGCGATCGTCCGTCCCTTCTAGGGATTCTTCGTCGGGAGCGGTCGGCGCTACTGGAGTGGAAGTCGCCGACACCGTAAATTGTATCATGTGGGTTTTACCAGCCGGGCAAACAGGGATGACCTGCCGGGAGAGCGAACCAGCCGCATACGAAAGAGGTGTGCCATGAAGCGATCATCTCGCAAGCCTCAGACCGTACGCTACTTCATCATTGGGATCATCGCCGCGCTGCTTGTCGGCGGTGCTATCGCCTACGCCGTCCAGGTCTCGACCCCACCCGTCACCGTACCTCTCGTGGCGACCAGCGGCAAGCAGGTGAACGTGGTTCTCTCCGGCAAGCCGACCGTCGTCATCTTCTTTGCGACGTGGTGTCCCTATTGCGCCTACGATGCGAAGTGGGTCATGCCCGAATTCGCCAAGAAGGTGAAGCAGGCCGGTGGCCAGGTCATCGGCGTCCAGGCCTCGCTGCAGCTTGGGCAGGGCATTCCCGGGCCGAAGGGGAACCCGCAGGGGGGCCAAGACGGCAGCCACTACCAGCCAGCGCCCACCAAGGAGCAGAGCATGAGCATTGCGGAGCTCAAACGCTACGAGAAGGTGTTCCACCTCGACTATCCGCTCTTCTTTGATCCGGGACTGCATTACACGATGTCGATGGGCGTTTCCAGCTACCCCTCATTCGCCTTCTTCAATTCGAGCGGGAAGTTCGTCAGCGGGCTCGAAGGCGCGCAGCCGGAAAGTGCGCTCTGGCAGAGATTCCAGAAGGCGGCGCAGTAGCGAAGAACGTATGCTACAATCCCCCGGGAGGGTCTGCCGTGCGGCTTTTGGTGCTGAATGGACCGAGCCTCAACCTCGTGGGGGAGCGTGAGCCCTCGGTTTACGGGCGGGAGACCTGGTCGGAGATTGAGGACCGTCTCAGGCTGCGCGCCGCACACCTAGGCGTAGAACTCGTCTTCGCGCAGGAAAACGGTGAAGGCGGGCTGATCGACGTTCTCCAAAGAGAGCGCCGGGACGTGCAGGGCGTCATCTTGAACCCGGGTGCCTACACGCACTACTCCTACGCGTTGCGTGATGCCATCGCTGCGGTTTCGCTGCCTGTGATCGAAGTACACCTCAGCTTGCCCGAGGCCCGCGAACCGTTCCGTCACCGCTCGGTCGTGGCGAGTGTGTGCATCGGGCGGATCGCCGGGTTCGGGGCGCTTTCCTACGACCTGGCGCTCGAGGCGTTCGTGCGCCGCGCGGCCGGGCCGGCAGAAGACGGCGACACGCCGCGCTAGGGAGGAATGTCGTACGGCAGGCACTGGGACGAAGGGCAGGCGCCTAGCTGCGCTGCGCCGCAGCATGGAGGTGGAGGGGCTCGACGGGATGCTCGTCAGTTCCGATACGAACTTTCGCTACCTTACGGGCTTCTTTGGCGACGCCGGGGCACTGCTCGTCGGACGGGAAGACGCCGTGCTGCTGACAGACAGCCGCTACATCGAAATGGCGCAGCAGGAAGCCGAAGGCGCCCGCGCCCTGATGCACGTCGGACGTCTGGAAGAAGCGGTCGGCGAGCAGATGGAACGGCTCGGTGGCGCGCGCTGGGGCTTTGAGGCGGAGCACGTGCGCTACGCGGAGTACCAGCGCCTGGCGGGCTTCAACGTGGAGCTCGTCCCGACCAGTTCCCTCATCGAGCAGATCCGCGAGGTGAAGGAGCCGGACGAGGTGGCGGCAATTCGGCACGCCTGCACCATCACCGTTCAAGCCCTTGAGGAGCTCTTCGTGCGTCTTCGACCCGGAATGCGCGAAACGGAGGCGGCCTTCTGGCTCGAATCGCGCATGCGCGAGCTCGGTGCTGATGGACCTGCGTTCGAGTTCATCGTCGCATCCGGCCCGAGAGGTTCGCTGCCGCATGGGGGTGCCGGCGCGAAGCCTCTTGCGCTGGGCGAATTGGTTACCTTCGACGTGGGCTGCCGTTTCCTCGGGTATCATTCGGATATCACCCGTACGGTGGCCATCGGTGAGCCGTCTGCGGAACTGCGCCGGATCTATGCAGTCGTTCTCGAGGCACAGCAGGTCGGCCTTGCGGCGGTGCGGGCGGGCGTACTCGCCCGTGACATCGACGCGGCAGTGCGCGGCGTGATCGCAGGCGCCGGCTACGGCGAGCGCTTCGGCCACGGGACGGGTCATGGCGTCGGGCTCGAGATCCACGAGTTGCCTTCGGTAGGCGCACGCGGCGAACAGACCCTCGCTGCGGGGATGGTGGTCACCGTCGAGCCCGGCATCTACCTGCCGGGGGTAGGCGGCGTCCGCATCGAGGACACGGTACTCGTCACAGAGGACGGCTGCGAGATCCTGACGCAATCGCCGAAGGAACTGCGCACATTTGGTGTATCCGGATCCCGAAACTTGCAGGGTGGGGGATTGCATTGATCTCTTCGAACGATTTTCGCAACGGCGTCACGATTGAACTGGACGGCAACGTCTACTCGGTCATCGAGTTTCAGCATGTCAAGCCGGGCAAGGGCTCCGCGTTCGTCCGCACGAAACTGAAGAACGCCAAGACCGGTGCCGTCGTCGAGCGGACCTTCAATGCCGGTGAAAAGGTGCTTCGCGCTCATATCGATCGCAAGGACATGCAGTATCTCTACGCCAACGGCGACGAGTACAGCTTCATGGACAACGAGACATTCGAGCAGGTGTCGCTCACCCGTCAGGATCTCGGTGACGCGCTGAACTTCCTGAAGGAGAACATGGTCATCGGCCTGATGCAGTTCCAGGGGGCGACGATCGGCGTCGACCTGCCGAACTCGGTCGTCCTGGAGGTCGTGGAGACGGATCCCGGTCTCAAGGGAGACACCGCGACCGGCGGGACGAAGGCCGCGAAGCTTGAGACGGGCTACGTCGTACGCGTCCCGCTCTTTATCCAGAACGGCGACCACCTGATCGTCGACACGCGCACGGGGGAATACCTCTCACGTGCCTGACCGCCAGCAAGGGGCTATCCCGCATGCAGCGAAGGCTGCAGGGGATGGCCCTTCGCTATGCCTGAGGCGGACGTTGTGGCGGGAATGAACCTCTTCTACAGGGTAGACGATTCCGAAATCCGCCTTTGGTCCCCCAAGGAGCGGGTTGGGCCATCCCGGAGGAGAGGTTCCGACGCCGGCAGGAGACCGGAAACTCAGAGGGCCGCCCCGGCGGGAAGCCGGGGCGGCCCTCGACCTTCTGGTTCGGCGAGACCGCCCTCTGGCAACAGTGGCTTCGCGTTGTCCCTTGCCCGGTACGCCTACTGGGCGAGGGTCGCGGCGCTCTGCCAGCTCTTGCCGCCGTCCGTCGACCGCAGCAGCCGCCCGTTCACGACAGCCCAGCCGTCCAAGGCGCTCGTGAAGTCGAACTGTGTCACGCCATGCAGGCTCACGTTGGGCTCCACCGCAGTCCAGTGACGGCCGCCGTCGCTCGAGCGGTAGACCTTGGTCCCGCCGGACACGAAGAGCAGGCTTGGGTTCACGACGGAGTACGCTGCGAGGTTCTGTCCGCCACTCACGGGTGCCGTCGGGGACCAGGTCTTGCCGCCGTCCGTCGTCTGGTAGAAGACGAGCGGCTGTCCTGGGGCGAAGAAGCGGACCGGCAGCACACCGCCGCGCTGGCCGAAGAAGACCGGCGGCAAGCTCTCTGCCGAGCCCCCTTGCGCCGTGAGTCCGGCCGGCAATGGCAGGTTCTGCACGTGCCAGGCCTTGCCGCCGTCCAGCGTCGCGTAAAGCAGGATGGAGCTTGCGGCCCAGTTGCCCGTTAGCCAGCCGTGCTGGGGGTTTGCGAAGCCAAAGCCGCTCTTGTCGCCACCGAAGATGACCGGCGGGTTCTGTGCCGTCGGCCTGCCGTCCGCGACGACCTGCCAGTGGGCGCCGCCGTCCGAGGTGGAGAGCAGCAGGACGGCTTCGCTGCCGGCCGCCGCGCCCTCGTGCAGGAGGAGGAAGCCGGTGCGGTCGTTCAGGAAGCCGATTTGTGGCATGCCGCTCTTGTGCACCGCAGCGCGATGCCAGCTCCTGCCGCCGTCGGTCGTGTAGTAGACGCGGGCGGGCGGCAAGTTCGGCGAGCCAGTGGTCGCCACCGCCACCCAGGCATGCTGTGGGCCGGTGGACGCGATGCTGACCTGCACGCTGCCGGGCGTGCCCTGCGGCATCCCCGGCGGCGTCACGTCCTGCCAGGCCGCCCCGCCGTCGGCCGTGAGCAGCACCTTTCCCGTCTGCGTCACCGCCCATCCGTCCGACGCACCCAGCATGTCGATACTCTGCAGCGGGGTCCTGGCGATCGTGAGGGCCGGTCCCGGCTTCGGCTGGGGCTTCGGATGCGCCAGCGGCTCGACCCCAAGTCCGTGGCCGACGACCCCGATGACAAGAAGCGCCGCCGCGACGGCGCCCGCCGCGACCCACCAGCCGCCGCGCGCCGTGCCGCGCGGGGAGGGTGCGCCGCCTGCGCTTGCACTGCGCAGCGCGCGCCCGATCCGTTCCTTCGACGTCTCCGGCAGCGCCACCCGCGACAGGGGACGGTACCGATCCTGCCATTCCCGTTCGTTCACAGGTTTCCACCTTCCCTCTCGCCTGGGGCATCATCGGGCGCAAGTGCGGCGCGCAGCCGGGAGAGCGCGCGGTGCAGCGTGACCCGTACCGAGACTTCGGAGCGTCCGAGCAGTGCCGCCGTCTCCCCCGCGGACCGGTCCTCGACGATGCGCAGGACGAAGACCTCTCGCTGCGCGAGCGGGAGAAGCCGGAGGCTCGCCTCGAGGTCGAGGCGTGCGACCTCGTCCGCCTGGCTTGGGTCCGCGATCTCCCGCTCGAGGTCCGTTGCACCCTCCTGACGCCCTACCCGGCGCAGGTGGTCCGCGATCGCGTGCCTGGCGATGGAGAAGAGCCAGGTCCGTTCCGAGGAGCGCCCAGCGAACCGGTCCCAGCTGCCCATCGCGCGCAGGAAGACCTCCTGGACGATGTCCTCCGCTGCGCCCCGACTGCCGACGCTGAAGCGCGCGAAGCGAAAGATCTCGTCGGCGTGCTGCTCGAACAGGCGCTCGATTGCTTGGTAGGCGGCCTCCCGGCCGTTCACGCGCAACGCTGTGCGCTGCCGTTCGGATGCTGGGCAGCGGTGCGGCTCCGCACCCGCGGAACGAAGATCATCACTTCACCCTCCCCTGGTGTTAGTCGCAGAACGAGTGCGTCGCGTTACAGCCCGGCGAGCGGAACTGCCAATCGATGCGGGCCAGCTGCACTGGTGTGCAGCCGGCCCGAGATGCGCACCGGCGGCACGCGTGACCGACTGCGACCCGCGTGCGGGCCTCGCCCCGGCGGTCGCGCAAGGAACTGCCGTTTTCCTACAGATCTCGCGTCCGAGACGTTAGCACGCTGTCCCATGCTTGCCCATCCCGCCGGCGCGTTCTGCATGGATCCGATTGCACCACGGGCTGCGCCGTGACCGCCGCCCGGCGGGAAGGAAAGAAGCGGCGCGGTTCAGGGTGCGCCATGACAGCGAGGGCATGGGCTCCTCCTCTCTGTCTAGCCGACTGGCTGTGCCCGCAGGAGTTCCTCTGCGGTGCTGTGCAACAGACGCGGCAGAATCTCGAAGGCGTGGGGGCGCAGCACGCGCTCGCTGCGCTGGTGCGCGCCGAAGCCATGGGGCCCCAGCATCAGCGGCGCAAGCTGTGAGCGCGGCGGGATCCCTGCGGCGCCGCCGAACGCGGCAAGCGGATAGTTTTCTACGAAGGCCGCATCGTCCCAGTCCCGTGATTCGGCGAGAAACGAGAGGTCCGAGATGTAGGGGTAGTAGCGGTGCACGCGATACGGAACCCCTGCCGCGGCAACTGCGCTTTCGAGTGCCAGTCGCGCCCAGGGGGCGCTTTCAACGCTCGGAATGAGTGGCCCCGCGAAATAGCAGACCGCAACGGGCTCATCGGGGAACGTTTGGGCCACAAGTGACGCGACGATGCGCCGCGCTGCCTCTCGCACGTCGAGCCCGTCCACCGCAGGCGGGATCACCTGGGGCGCCGCCTGTGCCAGATCCGCGAACGAGATCACGCGCAGCGGCGGCAGGGAGAGCGCGACAGTGCGCTCCGCGAACGCCTGGGCACCCCGGCGCGCCTGCTGGACGAAGCGCTCCAGTTGCTCTCCTGGGGTTCGCTGCCGGTGGAAGAGGTTATAGTAGGCGCTCGCGTAGAGCGCCGTCTGCACGTCATAGAAGGGCTTTCCGTCACGTTGGAAGAGGGTTACGGGCGGCGGGGCCAGGTCTCCTTCGGCCGCGTCGCGCAGGACCTCGCTGTAGGCCACCTCGGAGGTAATCGCCGCGAGGGCTGCACTCGGGTCCAGGCCGCGCTCCGGCTCCGCCGCGTGGCTCGGAATGCCCTGGACATACACTGCGGGCAGCAGTTTGCCGGTGCTGCCGGCATAGGCGTGGAAGGATCCCGCGTCATCCGGACGGGACGTCGTGTAGTCGGTGTTGAGGACGGCGCCAAGCGTGAACCCCGCCGCGGGGAGGTATTCCGCGAGCCAAGCGTCAAGCACCCGCACACCGTGCGACGAGCCCTCCTCATCGGGCGTCGCAGCGAAGAGAAGATGCCCATCGGGCGCCGACTCCGCGAGGGAGAGAAAGGCGGCGAGCGCTGCCGCGACGCCGGACTTCATATCGAGGACCCCTCGCCCGAAGAGCCAGTCTCCGGACCGCGCAAGCGCCGCCATCTCCGCCCCCAGTGCGCCCTGTGCAATACGCTCAGTCAGATTGTGCGGCCGTAGGGCGTCATCCTCGAGATCGAGATAATCGTCGACGCCCACGGTGTCTATGTGGCCCATCAACAGGACACCGGAGCGCCCTCTGCCGGGACGGTGCGCAACCACCACGGGGCGATGGAGCGGATCTTGCGGCGACGAAAGAAGGTACACCTTGAGGTCCCCGCGACGCGCAAGGGGGCTTTCTCGCAGGCGGGCGGCAAGAAATTCCACGGCCGCAGCTTCGCCCGGAGTGCCGTTCACCGACTGGATTCCGACGAGTTCCAACGTGAGGTCCTCGATCTCCCTCGGGCTCAGCACCATTCCCACTCCCAACATGGCTTCCCAGAGACAGAGTTTGTCGATTGCACGTGCTGCTCCTGCCCGGAGCGGTTGGACTATTCCCAACGCTTGCCACATAGCACTAGGTCCGGAAGGTGGTGGCATGCCCATGCTCGCGGAGCGGCCCATGCACGGGGCCGGAGTCTGGGCGGCACTGCGCCCGTACCTGTCCGCTCGGCTCGCATCTGTCCTCGACTCCGCGCCTGAACAGATCTGGGTACAGGCAACGGAAGTTCGGCTGCGCGCGGGGCGGGATGCACGGGTCGTCCTGATCGGTCGTGAGGAGTGGTCCAAGGGACCGGTCATCACGCCAGAAGACCTGAGGGAGTGTCTCGAGCACCTGACGCAGCATTCGCTCTATGCCTGGGAAGACGAAATCGGTCAAGGCTTCCTGACCATTCCCGGCGGCCACCGGGTCGGAGTTGCTGGCCGCTGGGCGACGGCGAGCGGAGGGCGGCTCGCCGTGCGGGACGTCTCCGGCCTCAACTACCGGGTGGCCCGCAGCGTCGAGGGAGCGGCGCAAGGACTCGCTCCCTGGCTGCGCGACGGGGGGGAACTGATGCCAACGCTGCTCGTCGGCACGCCGGGCAGCGGCAAGACGACGCTCCTTCGGGACCTCGCGCGCGCGGCCTCTGATGCGCTCTACGGATTGCGGGCACACCAGGTCGCGGTGATCGACGAGCGGTCGGAGATCGCGGCGTGCCGTGCGGGAATGCCTGGGCGGGACGTCGGTCAGCGCACGGACGTGCTGGACGGCTGTCCGAAGGTCCTCGGGCTGCGCATGGCGCTTCGCTCGCTCGGCCCGGAGGTGCTCGTGACGGACGAGCTGGGTGGCGAGGAGGATGCCCTGGCGGCGCTCGACGCGGCGCGCTCGGGGGTTCGGCTCTTGGCGACGGCGCACGCGGCGGACCTCGGTGAGATCCGTCGGCGCCCGAGCATGCGCCGGCTGATCGAGGAGCGGGTCTTTCGGCGCCTCGTACTGCTCTCGCCGGGCGCGCGCCCGGGAATCGTGCTGCGCATCGAGGACGAGACCGGCCGGGAGCTGCGGGGGGCTGCAAGATGATCGCGCTGCGCATTGCACTGGCGCTGGTGGTCGGCATCGCCGGCTATTCTTTGGGCAGTATGTTCGCCGACCGGCTGCGGCGGCGGGTGCAAGAACTCGACGAATGGCAGGCGCTCTTGCAATTGCTGCAGAGCGACGTCGCCTACGGCGCACTTGAACTGCCGCGGGCGCTCGCGAAGATCGCACGATCTCTCAGACCACCCACGAGGACGTTCGCGCAGAGGGTTGCGCGGCGACTGGAGGGCCATGTGCGGGCCCAGGACGTCTGGCGCGAGGAACTCGAGCGCATGCGTGCGCAAAGCTGCCTCGTACCGGAAGATATCGTCGCTCTCGGCGAACTTGGCGACGCACTGGGCCAGTTCGGCCGCGCTGAGCATGCCAGGCATCTCGAACACGCCCTTGCGCGCCTCGGGGTGCAGCGAACGCGCGCTGCGGACGAACGAGGCCGCGGCGAGCGCCTGTGGCGGACGCTCGGGGCGACGGCGGGCATGGCGATCGCACTGCTCTTGCTGTGAGACAGAGGGGGGACGCGGTCTGAACATCGATCTGATCTTCAAACTGGCGGCCGTCGGCGTGCTCGTCGCGGTGATCAGCACGGTGCTGGCGAAGGCGGGCAAGGAGGAGATCGGCCACCTGGTGACGCTGGCGGCGGTCTCGATCGTCTTCATGGTGGTTGTCGGACTCTTGACCCAGCTCTTCGCATCGGTGAAGACGCTGTTCAATCTCTGACCGGGGGAGGGGCGCAGACTGGCCATCGTAGCGTACGTGGGAGTCGCGCTCGCCGGCGTGGTCCTGATCAACGTCCTGCGCCGCGAGCGCCCCGAGTTCGCGGTGCTCTTGTCGCTCGCGGCAGGGGCCATCCTGTTCCTGCTCATCCTGCCGCAGCTGGCACAGGCGATCCGGCTGATCGATGAACTCGCCCTGCTCAGCCAAGTGCATGTCCTCTACATCGATGTGGTGCTGCGGATCATCGGCATCGCCTACCTCGCGGAGTTCGCCGCGCAGGTCAGCCGCGATGCGGGCGAAGGTGCACTGGCGCAGAAGGTGGAGCTGGGGGGCAAGGTCCTGATCCTGGTGCTCGCTGTGCCGATCGTCGGCGCGCTGGTTCATCTCGTACTGGGGGTGGCGCTGTGAAGCGGCTTCTTTTGCTGGCGCCGCTGCTGGTCGCGCTGTTCCTGACTCCCGCACTGGCCCGAGCAGCAGGCCCCGGCTCCAGCACTGCGCCCGCGCCGCTCACGCCGCAGCTGAGCCCCGCCTGGCAGACGGTGCAGCAGTCGCCCCTCAACAGTTTCCTCGGCCAGGTCAACCAGTCGACCGGGGGGAAGTTGCCGCCCCTATCGCTGCAGTCGATCATCGACGGCGTTCTGCATGGTACATGACCGCTCTCCGCAGGAGGCGTCATCGGCAGCCTCTGGCAGGTCGTATCCTCCGACCTCTCCCAGGAGAGCAGGCTGCTTGGGCAGCTTCTGGCACTCGGCGTGATCGCCGCGCTCCTCGAACTGCTGGCGGAGAGCTTCGACCGCCAGGATGTCAGCAGGTTCGGAACGGCGGCCGTCTATGTTGCCCTCTCCGTTCTGGCGCTGTCCACGTTCTTCGGCGCCGTCGCCTCCGTCCGCTCCGCAATCTCCCTCCTCGTGGGGCTGATGCAGTCCCTTCTGCCGCTGGTCACCCTGCTGCTCGCCGGGGTCGGCGCGTTCACGACGGCGGGCATCTACCATCCCCTGATGCTCATCGCGATCAACCTCGTCGCGATCCTCGTACAAGGCCTCGTCGTGCCGGCCCTGATCGCGGGCGTCGTGCTCGACGTGATCGGTAATGTCACAGGCTTCAAGCTCTCGGGCATCGCCGTGCTGCTCCGCCAGATCGGCCTCTGGGCAACCGGTGCCGGTCTCACCCTCTTCCTCGGACTGATCGCCATCTACGGCAATGCTGGTCCAGTGATGGACGGCGTGGCGCTGCGCAGCGGAAAGTTCCTCGCAAACACCTTCATCCCGGTCGTCGGCAAGCTCTTCTCGGACGCGACGGAAATGGTCTTCGGCTCGACCTATCTGCTGAAGGATGCCGTCGGCATCGCAGGTCTCCTGGGCATCGCCTTCGTCGTGGTCGTCCCGCTGCTCAAACTCCTCGTCCTGATCCTCGTCTTTCGCATCGCGGCCGCCGTCCTCGCGCCGATCGGCGCGAAGCTCGTGACGGATGCACTCTCGCAGTTCGCCACCAGCCTTGTGCACCTAGCGGTGGCGCTTGGGGCGGTGGGGATCATGTTCTTCCTCTCGATGACCATCGTCTTCTCAGCCGGCAAGGGAGTCTGGGGCTGATGGACTGGCTCTCTTGGCTGCGCGGGATCTTGGTCGTTGCGCTGTTCGGCTGGCTCTTCGAGGCACTGCAGCCCGCGAGCGCGATGAAGCGCTACACCCGGCTGGCGATTGGCCTCCTGTTGATGGTCGCAATCCTCCACCCCATCGTCACCCTGCTCGGGTCGCGCCTGCCGACGCTGGCGAAGCCGTTCTGGACGGATGGCGATGTGCAAGGACTGCTGCAGCAAGGGGTCTTCCTGCAGCAGCGGGAGCAGAAGGCCGCCCAGGCCTCTTACCAGGAAGCGCTCTCGCGTGCGGCCATGGCGGCTGTGCTGGGAGTTCAGGGGGTTCAAAAGGCGCAGGTGCAGGTGACGCTCAGTGCCTCGGAAGCACCCGAGTCCGCGAACGTGCAGGTCGTTGTCGCGTCGGGCGGCCCCGCGACCTTGCAAGCGGTGCGCAAGGCGGCTGCGACAGCCTTGGGCATTTCACAAGGCTCTGTCCGCGTAAGTTGGACCGAAGGAGGTGTCGGACCGTGAAGGGCGCCCTGAACGGTCTCGATCTGAGGAAGTTTAAGACATGGCTGATCGTCGGAGTGGCTGCCGCTGTTCTCCTCCTGCTTTCGGGTACCCTGTTCGGTGGCAGTTCCGGGGGAGGTGGAGGGACCGCGGCTGTCCTGCCGGTGACTGCGTCGCAGGCCGCGTCGCCCTCGGCCGGCGCAAGCGCAGGGCAGGACCTCCTCGCCTACCAGAGGGCTCTCTCGTCGCAACTCTCGACCGCCCTATCAGGGATCCAGGGGGCGGGGCACGTCACCGTTTCGCTCGATTTGCGCGGCGGGCCGAGCTACCTCTATGCCTTCAACCAGACAACGCGCAAGACCGACACTGGCACGGGCACATCGTCCGCCACGACGTCCGACACGACGAATGAGACACAACTGGCGACGGCCGGGAGCGGACAGACGCCCGTGCTGACACAGGAGGTAGCCCCGAGGGTCGTTGGCGTATTGATCGTCGCTACGGGTGCGAACAATCCGATGGTGCGGCAAGAACTGACCCAGGCGGCCGAGGCGCTGCTTGGGCTGCCGGCCTACACGATCGAAGTCCTGCCAGGCGGTGGCGGGCAGTGACGATCGACCGGGATCGCCTGGTACGCGTCGTGACGCTGCTCGCGCTGATTGCAGCGACCGCCGGATACCTCGCCTGGCGCAGCCATCCGGCCAAGGAATTGCCGCCGAGCGGGGCGGTGCAGGTGGTGGCCAAGAGCGGACTGCCGCAGGCCAAGGACACTGCGGTGATCGTCAACCTGAGACTCAGCCGTGACCAGACCCAAAGCCGCTCCATCGCGGACCTGGAGCAGATCGCCTCGTCCGCCCAAAGCGAGCAGGCTCGGCAGACCGCCGGGGATGAGGCATCGCAGTTGACGCAGACGATGCGCGAGGAGCAGGAATCTGATGCGGTGCTCGGCGCGCATGGCTGGTTCACCGCCACGCTGATCGACTCGGGCGACGTGCAGGTGCTCGTCGCAGCAAAGAAGCTGACACTGCGGCAGGTAGAGGGCATTGCCTCGTACGTCGAGGCTGTGACCGGACTGCCCCCCCAGTCGATCCGCATCGTGCCGCAGGACTAGGCACCTCCTCCAAGGTGACGCCAGGCAGCTGCGGCAGGACTTTCCCGCGCCGCGCGCGAAACTTGGCCTGCCCTGAGGGAGGGGATCGTGATCCGCAAGGTACTGGTAGCGAATCGCGGAGAGATTGCCGTGCGAGTGATCCGGGCGTGCCGAGAGGTCGGCCTGGAGACCGTCGCCATCTACTCCGAGGCAGACAAGGGATCTCTGCACGTGGAACTTGCCGACGAGGCCTATCTGGTCGGACCGGCACCGGCCCGGCAGAGCTACTTGAATATCCCAGCCATCATGAACATCGTTACCCAATCAGGCGCCGATGGCGTCCATCCGGGCTATGGCTTCCTCGCCGAGAACGCTGGATTCGCTTCTGTCTGCCAGCTCTGGGGCGTTAAGTTCGTGGGACCGGGAGCGCCGGCGATCGAGCGCATGGGGGTCAAGGCCCAGGCGAAGGAGACGATGCGACAGGCGGACGTACCGGTGGTGCCGGGCAGCGACGGCGTCGTGACGAGCCTTTCGGAGGCGGAAGCGGTCGCAAAGCGCATCGGTTACCCCTTGATCGTGAAGGCCTCGGCCGGCGGCGGCGGCAGAGGCATCCGGGTCGTCCAGGAGCCTGGCGAGCTGGCGACGGCTCTAGAGCGGGCGGCCAGCGAGGCCCAAGCGAGCTTTGGCGACGGCAGCCTCTATATCGAGCGCTTCATCGTAGACCCGCGTCACATCGAGATCCAGGTGGTGGCGGACAGCGCGGGCCGCGTGGCGACTCTCGGTGAACGCGAGAGTTCGATCCAGCGCCGCCGGCAGAAGGTGCTCGAGGAGGCGCCGTCCGTCGCGGTCGACCCAGAGCTGCGCCGTCGCATGGAGGACGCTGCCGCACGCGCGGCGCAGGCGGTAGGTTACGAGAGCGCCGGCACCGTCGAGTTCCTGCTGGATCGCGACGGCGCGTTCTACTTCATGGAGATGAACACGCGCATCCAGGTGGAGCACGGTGTCACCGAACTCGTCACAGGCGTGGACATCGTGAAGGAGCAGCTGCGGGTCGCAATGGGCGAATCGCTCGGCATCCCCGAGGACAGGGTGCCGCTTGTCGGCCATGCCATCGAGTGCCGCATCAACGCAGAGGATCCGCAGAAGGACTTCCGGCCTTCGCCGGGCACGATCACGGCGTTTGAGCCGCCGGGCGGATTTGGAGTCCGCGTCGACTCCGGCGTTCGCGAAGGGAACCAGGTATCGCCCTTTTACGACTCGATGGTGGCGAAGCTGATGACCTGGGGCCGGGACCGCCCGGAGGCGATCGCCCGCATGCGGCGTGCGCTTCGCGAATTCCGCGTGGAGGGCGTGCAGACGACCATCCCTCTGCACATGCAGCTGATGGAGGACCCCGACTTCGTCGCGGGCAACATCGACATCAACTTCCTTGAACGCAGGCTAGCTGAGGGTGCCTTTACGGGATCTTAGGCGCCGCCTGCGGGGCCCCGCCTGCGGCGGGGCCCCTTGTCTTGCGGGCGTGGACAGTGGGAAGGCTGGCTACGCTTCAAGTTCTTTGGAATCGGACCAAGTCGCAGGTATTATAATGCGGAAGGAGGTGGGCCGCTTTGGAGGAGCACGAAGTGCTCTCGATCGCAACCGACGACACCGGCGCCGTTCGGATCGCCGATGAAGTTGTCTCGGTCATCGCAGGAATTGCCGCCACAGAGGTGGAGGGGATTGCGGGTATGGCCGGCGGAATCGTCGGTGGCATCACCGAGCGGCTCGGCCTGAAACATCTTCAGCGTGGTGTGAAGGTGGAAGTGGGCGAGCGCGAAGCCGCAATCGATCTCTACGTGCTGGTCGACTACGGTGCGCGCATTCCCGAGGTGGCCCAGCATGTGCAGGATCGGGTGAAGAGTGCGGTGGAATCCATGACAGGGTTGAAGGTCGTCGAGGTGAACGTGCACATTCAAGGCGTCGCCTTCGCCGATATGGAGAAGGACCAAGAGGGGCTGCGCGTTAAGTGAAGATCGTCGGCTACTTTGACCGGGTCATCCTTGCCCTCTATACGATCAGCCTGGGGCTCGCCTCCATCGCGCTCATCATGATCGCGGCGGGGTGGCGCGTGCCGCTGGAGTTTCTTCGGACAAGCGCGTTCACGCTAGGCGGTAGGGTGGGAATCGCCTTCGTCGGACTGGTGCTGCTCGTCGTCAGTGTGCGACTCACTGGTGTCGGCATTGCGGGCTCGCCGCGCCGGCGCGCGATCGTTCACTCCCTCTCGATGGGTGATGTGCGCGTCTCTGTGCACGCGATCGAGGGGATGGTGCAGCGCCTCGTGCGCAATGTGGCCGGTGTCCGAGATGCGAAGGCGCTGATCGAGAATTGGGATGAGGGGCTGTCGGTGCGAGTGCGCGCGACGGTCGGCCCGGAGTCGCCGATCGCAGATCTCGCGGCGACGATCCAGGACGCGATCCAGACGCAGGTGCAGCGCGTCGTCGGGATTCCCGTTGTGCGCGTACGCGTCGAGATCGACCACATCAGCCCGGAATCCCGACGCGGGCGGGTGGAATAGATGAAGGAGTTTTGGCAGCACCTTTGGCAGGAACGCCCGGGCGCCCTGGTTGGAATGGGCGGCGGGGTCCTTTGGGCACTGCTCGCCGTGGAGATTGGTTTCTTCCCCGCACTCTTCGTGCTGATCGCCGGAACCGTCGGCTGGTATATCGGCACGCGCTACGACTTTGAAAGCGCGGACTGGGGCGGCTTCTTGGAGCGCTTCTTCCCGCGCGACCGCGACTGATGGCGCGCCGTCAGTCTCGAGTCCTGGCGCTGCGCGCCCTCTTCGCCATGGACATTGGCCGCCAGGACCCGGAGACGGCGCTGCGCCAGGCGCTGGAGGGCGAACCCGACGGCTTCGCCGAGTACGCCCGCACGCTTTGCGCGGGCGTGCAGGCCGATCGTGAGCAGATCGACGGGCTGATCGCCCGCTTCATCCGAGGCTGGAGCCTGCCCCGGTTGGCCGCTGTGGACCGTAGTCTCCTGCGCCTCGCAACCTATGAGCTCCTGCATCAGCCGGAGATTCCGCCGACGGCGGTCGTCAGCGAGGCAGTGGAACTCGCCAGCACGTACTCTACGGAGGACGCGCCGCGCTTCATCAATGGGGTTCTGGCGCGCATTGCCGAGGAGATCGGCCGGCCCTTGCGCGATCGGGATCAAGACCAGCAGGAAGAAGTGGAGAAGGACCATGGCGAAGATCATTGACGGTAAGGAAGTCGCTCGCGGCTTCCGCGAAGGCATCGCTGAGGAAACGAAGCGCGTTCGCGCGCGCTACGGCAGGCCTCCTGGCCTCGCCGTCGTGCTCGTAGGGGACGACCCCGCCTCCGCCGTCTATGTGCGCAACAAGGAGCGCGCTGCAAAGGAGGTCGGGTTCCACTCGGAGGTACACCGCCTGCCCGCCGATACGACGCAACAGGCGCTGTTGCAGCTCCTCGATCAGTTGAACCGCGCCGAGGAGATCGACGGCTATCTCGTGCAGCTGCCGCTGCCGCCCCAGATCGATCCGCAGGCCGTGGTGCGGGCGATCGATCCCGAGAAGGACGTCGACGGGCTCACCCCTGTGCAGGCTGGCCGCCTGCTGCTCGGCGTGCAGGGCCTGCGCCCCTGCACGCCGCAGGGCGTGATGGAACTCTTGCGCTCAGCGGGGGTGGAGCCCGATGGCAAAGAGGCAGTCGTCGTCGGCCGCAGCGCGATTGTCGGAAAGCCGATGGCACATCTTCTTCTGGGCGCCGGCGCGACCGTTACGATCGCGCACTCGCACACCCGCAACCTTCCGGATGTCACGCGGCGGGCGGATATCCTGGTCGTCGCCGCCGGCCGCGCTGGACTCATCGGATCGGAGCATGTCAAGCCAGGAGCCGCAGTGATCGACGTTGGGACGAACCGCGGCGAGGACGGCAAGCTGAAGGGCGATGTCCGCTTCAGCGAGGTGGAGCCGGTAGCCGGTTTCATCACTCCGGTTCCCGGCGGCGTTGGCCCGATGACGATCGCGCTGCTGCTACGCAACTGCCTGGAGGCGATGAAGTGGAGATCCTCGGCGTCTTTGAAGTCGCCCGTCTCCTGACAGGCCTCATGGAGGCGGAGCCGCGGCTCCGCCTCGTTTGTGTCCGCGGGGAGCTTGCGAACTGCAAGGCGCACCCCTCGGGGCATTTTTACTTTTCGATCAAGGACGAGCGTGCCCAGCTGCGGGGTGTGATGTTCCGCTCCCGGTTCCGCCAGGTCGGATTCGAACCGAAGGACGGCGACATGATCCTCGTCACAGGACAGGTGGCGTTCTACGAACCGGCGGGACAGGTGCAGGTGTACGCGGAGGAGATGGAGCAGCTCGGGCTTGGAGCCCAACTCCTCAAGCTGCAGGAGTTGAAGAGCCGCCTGGAGGCGGAGGGACTGTTCCGGCCAGAGCGAAAGCGCCCGCTGCCCCTGGTTCCTCGCCGCGTCGGCATTGTGACCTCCGCATCGGGCGCTGCGCTCAGAGACATCATCCAGATCGCGCGGCGCCGACATCCGGCGATCGACCTTGTGATCGCGCCGGCGCGGGTGCAGGGGCAGGGTGCTGCGGACGAGATCGTGCGCCAGCTTCAGCGCATCGCGCGCGCCCCAGGCGTCGACGTTGTGATTGTGGGGCGAGGGGGCGGCGGGCAGGAGGATCTCTCGGCCTTCAACGAGGAATCCCTTGTGCGGGCTGTGGCTGCAAGTCCTGTACCGGTCGTCTCTGCCGTCGGGCACGAGACAGACTTCACGCTGGTCGATTTTGCGGCGGACCAGCGCGCGCCGACGCCAAGTGCGGCCGCAGAGCTCTGCGTTCCGAATTATCTTGAACTCCTCGCACGAGTGCTCGAACTGCGCACCCGGCTGGAGGGCGGCGCCCGCCGTGACCTCTTCGAGCGCAGGCGTCACGTCGCGGCGCTGGTGGGCCGGCCGCCCTTGCGCAGGCCGATGGACATCGTGCAGGCGCGCCGGGATCGCCTCACACAGGAACTAAGGCTCTTGCAGCATTTGGGGCGCGGGGCGGGGACGCAGCGTCGCGCCGCCCTCTCGAACCTCTTCTACAGGCTGCAGGCGCTAGACCCACAGGGGCCGCTGCAGCGCGGCTACGCGCTCGTCCTCAAGGAGGGTGCGCCCGTCTCCAAGGTCGGTGCACTGCACGCGGGCGACGAGGTAACGCTGCGGTTTCAGGATGGCAAGGCGTATTCGCGCATCGAGCGCGTCGCGCAGGGGGAGACGGAAGATGTCGTTTGAAGAGGCGATCGCGCGGCTGGAGGCTATTGTGCAGCAGCTTGAGGCAGGCAGTGGAGAGCTCGATGTCTCGCTTCGTCTGTTCGAGGAGGGAATGCAGCTCGCCAAGGCGTGCGAGGAGATCCTCGGGAAGGCGGAGGGCCGCATCGAGGAACTGCTCGGCGACGCGCAGGACGCGCCTCCAGATGACTTGCGCGTGGAGGAAGGCAGGTCGTGAAGGCGTTCGCCGAGTATCTTCCCGGGATCGAGGCAGCGATCCTGAAAGCGCCCGGCGCGGACCATCCGCTTGCAGCGCCGATGGCGTATGCCCTCGAGGGCGGCAAGCGCTTGCGCCCAGGACTTCTGCTGCTCTCCGCGGAGGCCTGCGGCGGTCGTTGGGAGCAGTTCCTGCCTGCGGCGGCGGCTGTCGAATGCATCCATGCCTACTCCCTGGTGCACGATGACTTGCCAGCGATGGACGACGATGACCTGCGGCGCGGACGCCCCACAGTGCACAAGGCGTTCGGCGAGGCGACTGCAATCCTGGTTGGCGATGGTCTTCTGACCCTGGCATTCACTCTGTTGGCCCGGTCGATGCCGGAGGTCGCAGCGGAGCGCGCACTGCGCGCCATCGCCGAGATCGCCGCAGGCGCCGGCGTCGGCCCCGGGATGGTCGGCGGTCAGGCCCTGGATCTTGACGGTGCGAAGGATGCGGAGGGTTCTGTGCGCGTCGCGCGGGCAAAGACGGGCGCTCTTCTGGGCGCTGCCGCAGCCGCCGGCGCGGAATTGGCCGGTGCGAAGGCGCCTGCGGTGGAGGCGCTGCGCACGTACGGGCGTTCCCTCGGGGTCGCGTTTCAGATTCGGGACGATCTGTTGGATGTCGTCGGCTCTGAAGCGGAGCTGGGCAAGCGACTGCATAAGGACGCGGACAAGGAACGGCCGAACATCGTCCGCTTTTTGGGAGTCGAGGGCGCACGCTCAGTTTACGAGGGACATGCGCAAATCGCGCGGGCGGCGCTCTCACGCGCCGCGTCGGCTGGCGTCGACACGCAGCGTCTAATAACGCTGTTGGAAGAACTTGCCGAGCGTACGCACTAACCGCCATCGTGGCGAAGTCGACAGGGTGTTATAATCGTCCACGGGAACTTTTCGGGTGGAGCAGTATCCTAGCCGGACGTGTCTCCCCTAGGGCGGGCCTAAAAATCCGTCGAAGGGCACATCGATGAAGCTCCTGGTGCGGGCATGGAACGCCAAGTCCGGGTTCGTGCTGGGAGTTAGGGAGGTTGGGGCGCCCATAACGGCATGTGGTTACGCACCCAACCCCCGCGGAGGCCCAGGTTCGCGGTTTCTCCGCCTGCGGATGAAGCTCCGGCCTGGAGTTGTACCTGTAGCCAGGTGCTGGGCATGGCCAGGCGCTTGGTACAGCGTAGCCTGCCTTGAGCTGGGCGGAGGGATGCCGGGTTCCGGCGTGCGCATTCGGGGCCCCGAAGCGCTGCCGCTGCCGGTCGAAACCCGCTTGGCAAAAGAGGCTAAGGGAACACACGCGCCGCGAGGAAAGCTCCTAGGCTGTTCGCCTTTGGCGAGGCGTGCGGGGGATTACAGTGCGTCCTGAGTGGCAATCTAGCAGCGCCTTTGGCGACAGGGCGCATCGGGGTGAAAGGGGAACCGCCGGCCGGCAACGGCCGGTACCTCGGATGGGAAAGCCAGCTGGACCTATGACGCAGCGTTTACCCAGTGCGTTTCCACCCGACCCTTCTCTTTGGAGGCATTCGTGAAAAGGAACAAGCAACGCCTCGGTCTGCGCGCTCTGCGCTATGCAGCCGTGGCGTTCGTCGTTGCTCTCCTCGTCACCTGGCCGACCCAGACGGCGACGATCGGCTGGCCAGTTCTCTCAGCGTTTCCAATTCTGCTGCTGATTATTCTCCTCGGCGTCGCCTTCGATATCGTCGGTGTGGCCGCGACACGCGCCCACGAGACGCCGTTCCATGCGAGGTCTGCGACAAGAAGACCTGGCGCACGCAAGGCTTTGCGCCTCGTGCGCGAGGCGGACCGCGTTGCCACAGTCTGCAGCGACATGGTCGGTGACATCGCTGGGACTCTGTCGGGGGCACTCACTGCCAGCCTTGCAGTGCGGATCGCACCCGTGAATTTGCGGGCCGCCGCAGCGATCGTATCGATTGCACTCGTCTCGGCATTGACGATTGGGCTAAAATCAGCAGCAAAGGGGCTTGCCATTCGGCAAGCGGACACCGTCGTCTGGCTGGTGGGACGGCTGCTCGAAGCGGTTGAGCGGGTCTTGCCGCTGCACATCCTGGAAGCGCCGCGGAAGCGGCGCCGGGGAGGGCTTTGAATTTGGCACCGGGAGATCAGCTCGACGGTAAGGACCTCGGGCAATGCAGCGATGCCGAACTGCGGCAGGTTTGTGCCGATATCCGCCACGAGATCATCGATGTCGTGTCTCGCGTCGGCGGTCACCTCGCCCCAAGCCTAGGGGCTGTCGAGATCGTCGTGGCGTTGCACGCCGTCCTCCACTCACCGAAGGACAAACTGCTGTTCGATGTAGGCCACCAAGCCTATGCGCACAAGCTGCTTACCGGGCGGCGCGCGATCTTCCAGCATCTGCGCCAGAAGGGCGGCGCAAGCGGTTACCTGCGCCGCGACGAGAGCGAGCACGACACATTCGGCGCCGGACATGCGTCCACGGCGATCTCGGCGGCGCTGGGCGTCGCAACGGCGCGCGACGTGCGCAAGGAGGACTTCGCCGTCGCGGCGATCGTCGGGGATGGTGCGCTCACGGGCGGCCTCGCCTATGAGGGACTGAACAACGCCGGTCAACTCGGGACAGATCTGATCATCGTGCTGAACGACAATTCGATGTCGATCTCGCCGAACGTCGGTGCGGTTTCCACCTACCTGACGCGGCTTCGCTCGGCTCCCGCATTCGCTAGACTGAAGCACGACGTCGAGTCGGCTCTGCGCGCCATTCCCCTCGTCGGTCGCGGGGCGGCCGAGGCTGCTGAACGTATGAAGGATTCGGTGAAGCATCTGCTGGTGCCGGGACAGCTCTTTGAGGAGCTCGGCGTGCGCTATCTCGGACCGATTGACGGGCATGATGTGGGCATGCTGCGCACGGTGCTGCGGCGTGCTCGGGAAATCGGCGGGCCGGTGCTGGTGCATGCTGTCACGGAGAAGGGACACGGCTACGAGCCGGCGGCTGCAGACGCGAACAAGTGGCACTCCACGGCGCCGTTCGAGGTCGAGACGGGACAGGGTAAGGCGGCCCGCAAGTCGGGCACGAGCTGGAGCGAGACGTTCGGCTCGATCGCCGTCGACCTCGCCAAGGAGGACCCGCGCATCGTCGCGGTCACAGCGGCGATGGCCGACGGGACGGGGCTTGTCCGGTTCCGGGAAGTGCATCCGGACCGCTTCTTCGATGTTGGGATCGCCGAGGCGCACGCCGTCGCGTTCTCAGCCGGGATGGCCACGCAGGGGCTGCGGCCGCTCTGCGCCATCTACTCGACCTTCCTGCAGCGCGCCTACGACCAACTGATCCACGACATCGGCATCCAGCGGCTGCCGGTCGTGTTCTGCATGGATCGCGCCGGACTGGTCGGCGAGGATGGTGCGACCCACCAAGGGCTGTACGACTTCGCCTATCTGCGCGCGATCCCCGGCTACGTCGTGGCTGCGCCGCGCGACGAAGTGGACCTCGAGGCGCTGCTGCGCCTAGCTCTGCAGCATGATGGGCCATTCGCCGTGCGCTATCCCCGTGGCAACTGCCCCGGAGTGCAGCGGGAGGCGGTCCCCTTCGGCATCGGGCAGGGAGAGTGGCTGCGTACCGGAACGCATGGAGCGCTCCTCGCGGTCGGCACGATGGTACAGGTTGCCCTTGACGCCGCGCAGCTGCTGAACGCACAGGGCATCTCGCTGGCGGTCGCCGACGCCCGATTCGTCAAACCGGTTGACGCAGAGATGGTGCAGCGTGCAGCGGACTACAGGCTCATTGCCACCCTGGAGGAAGGGACGGACCAGGGCGGCTTCGGTGACGCCGTGCTCGGGGAATTGGCCGCTCGAGGCTACCAGGGACGGTTCGAACGCTTTGCGGTGCCGGATCGCTACATCGAGCATGCCTCGCGCCAGGAGCAGCTCGAAGAGTGCGGCCTCACGGCCCCTCAGATCGCGAAGCGCCTGCAGCAAACCCTCAATGTCAACCAAGACGCGTCTTGACGAGGCGCTCGTAGCGCGCGGCCTATGTGAGACGCGCAGCCGAGCGCAGGCGCTGATCATTGCGGGGCAGGTACTCGTGAACGGCCAACCAGCGCGGAAGGCGGGCATGGCCGTTTCCGAGGACGCAGCATTAGAGATCAAAACGCCCTTTCCGTACGCTTCGCGCGGTGCACTGAAACTCATCGAAGCGCTTCGCCGGTTCTCCGTGTCCGCCGCTGGGCGTGTCGCCCTGGACGCCGGAGCCTCGACGGGTGGATTTACGGATGTCTTGTTGCGCGAGGGAGCGCTGCGCGTCTATGCGGTCGACGTCGGCTACGGACAAATCGCGCTGCCGCTGCGCGAGGATGGGCGAGTCGTCGTCATCGAGCGCACGAACCTGCGCTACCTGCGCGGAGGGGACCTTCCCGAACAGATCTCCCTGTTCACGCTGGACCTCTCCTTCATCTCCTTGCGGCTCGTCATGCCCGCTGTGCGCGCGCTGCGTGCACAGCAGGCCGACGTGATCGCGCTCGTCAAACCGCAATTCGAGGCCGGGCGTGCGTTCGTTGCCAAGGGCGGCGTCGTGCGCGACCGGGCGGTGCACCGGCGCGTACTCGAGGACGTCGCCTCCCTGGCGCAGGATCTGGGCCTTGCGGCCTGCGGCGTCTGCCCCTCTCCGATTCTTGGCCCGTCGGGCAACCGGGAGTTCCTGATGCACTTCGGGGTCGGGCCGGCCGGTGCACTTGATCTCGATGCGGCGGTCGAGGAGGCGTGGCGCTGATGCTGGTTCGCGATCCAGTCTGGGGCGACATTGCGATGCCCGATTGGGCGACGTCGCTCCTGGACTCACCGGAGATGCAACGGCTGCGCAGGGTACGCCAGCTGGGCCTTGCCTACCTTGTGTATCCCGGTGCGCAGCACAGCCGCTTCGAACATTCGCTTGGCGCCGCCCATACTGCGGGACTGATGCTGTCGGCCATCGGGCGTTCGCAGGACGATTGGGCGGATGGCGTCGTGGCGGCTGCGCTGCTGCACGACATCGCGCATGCGCCGTTCGGCCATACGTTCGAAGACGAGCGCCCGCTGCTGCCGCGCCACGACACGCCCCAGCGCATGCTGCGGGCGTTGAGTGGACAAGTCGGCGAAGAATTGGATGCGCTTGCGTGCGGGGCGCAGGCGCGGAGTCTGCTTACCGGCGACCTGGCGGCGCCGACATGGGCGAGGGACATCGTCGCAGGATCGATCGATGCGGACCTGCTCGACTATCTGCGCAGGGACGCCTACTTTACCGGAGTGCGCCAGACGTACGACGAGCGGGTCCTGCAGTCTCTCGCACTGCTCGATGGCCGCTTGGGCGTCCAGCTGGAGCGCCACGGCCGGGTTCGGCTCGATGCGCGCAGCGAAGTACTGCAGTTGTTTCGCATGCGCTACATCCTCACGGAGCGGGTTTACCTCCATCATGCCAAGATCGCGGCCGGGGCGATGCTTGCGAAGGCCGTGGAGCTTGCGGCACTGGCGGGCCTCGAGGCACAGACGATCTATGCACTGTCGGATGATGCGCTGCTCTCGCTCCTTGCAGACGGCAGCTGGGGGCCTGACGCCGCGGCGCTCGGCGAACGAATTGCGCACCGCCGCCTCTATAAGCGCGCACTCGTCGCGGGACGACGGGAGATTGGGGAGCAACGCCTTTCGGCGCTTCACAAACAGCTCGCGCCGGCGGCCATGCGGCGCGAAGCAGAGGGCGAGATCGCCCGCAGCGCCGGACTCCTGCCGCGGGACGTCGTGATCTCCTGCCCGCCCGCACCGGAGTTCCGGGAGATGCGCGTGCCGACGCGGCTGCCCGAAGGGATTTTTCCGCTCGACGCCCCGCCTGGCGGCGATGCGGAGACGACGCTGCTGTGGGACCGCTACCGAGACCTTTGGCAGGTCTCCGTCTTCGTTCGACACGATGGCATAGAGGCCGCCGGCAACGCAGCGAGGGAATACTTCGAACGATAGCCACATGCCGTTCGGTTGGGCGAAGGGGCGACGCGATGCGCCGTTCGGCCGCAGGAGCGGGAGTTGGGGTGGCGAAATTCATACCTGCGGCGGGAAGTTTAGGAGGGTGCACGTGGCGGCGCCGATCGGTCTACTACCCAATCTGGAAAAGCCTGAAGCGTTGCGCCGCGCGGCAGAGGTTGCGCGACTCTTGCAGCGCCTCGGACGTACGGCTTGGTTCGAACCGGACGCAGCGGCGCTGCTCGGACTGGACGTGCGTCCGCAGCCTCTGGAGAGCTGGGCGGGGCGTGTGGAGGTCTCGGTCGTGCTTGGCGGAGACGGCACCCTGCTGCAGGCCGCGAAGCGCCTCGCGCCGCTCGGAATTGCCATCGTGGGCATCAACCTCGGTCATCTCGGGTTCCTCACGGAGCTTGAGCCGGAGGAGGTGGAGGCGGACCTTCCGGGCCTCCTGACCGGGACCCGAGTTCTCGACCAGCGCAACATGCTGCGCGCCGAGATCCTGCGGGACGGTATGGTGGTCCAGCGCTTTCTCGCACTGAACGACGTCGTTGTCTCGAAGGGCCCCTTCTCCCGTCTGATCCGAGTGGAGGTCGGGCTGCGCGGTCGGCCGGCCTTCATCTGGCCCGCGGACGGCATCGTGCTGTCGACGCCCACCGGCTCCACGGCGTACGCGCTGTCTGCCGGCGGCCCCGTCCTGTCCCCGGACGTGCGCGCACTCTCGATCACGCCGATCTGCCCCCACTCCTTTTACGCGCGGACGGTTGCGGTCGACCCGGCCGAGGAGGTCCGCGTGCGGATCGTTACGCCGCCAACCGATGCCTTTGTGACTGTCGACGGTCAGCACGGTGCGCAGCTCGTGCCGGGCGATGTCGTGGTCACGCGGCTCGCGACCGAGCAGACGGTGCTCTGGCGACGACCCGGCTGGAATTTCTACGACGTATTGAGGCGCAAATTGCAGGAAGAGGAAGGTGCGCATGCCGGGGAATAGGACGGCGACCGAGCGTCAGGTGTCCCGCGAGAAGGCGCGTAGGCAACTCCGCATCCTCGAACTGGTTCGCGACGAGTTGATCGCGACTCAGGAGGAACTCGCTGAGCGGCTGCGCGAAGGCGGGCTGCCGGTGACCCAGGCGACGGTCTCCCGCGACATCAAGGAATTAGGCCTTCTAAAGAGAACGGGCTCCGATGGCCGCCAGCATTACGTCAGCGACGTGCGGCCGCCCACTGCAGACGAGAAGCTGATGCGCATCTGCCGCGACTCCGTGTTGACGGTCGACTACAGCGAGAACATGGTCGTGGTGCACACGCTGCCCGCGACAGCGGAGGCCGTCTGCGAGGCGATCGACTCGTTGAGGCTGCCGAACGTGATCGGCACGATGGCCGGAGAGCGTACGGTGTTCCTGGTGGTGCGCCCGACAGAGGAGGCGGCCACGGTCACAGAGCACCTGCGCCGTCTTACACTCTGATGCTGCGCCTTTTGCAGCTGCGCGAACTCGCGATCGTCGATGAGATCGAATTGGAGTTCGCCGAAGGTCTCACCGTAATCACCGGCGAGACCGGAGCTGGCAAGTCGATCCTGCTGGATGGCCTCGATCTGGCGCTGGGCGCGCGGGCAAGTCGCCAGATCGTGCGCCAGGGAGCTGAAAGCGCTCGCGTGGTAGCCGTGTTCTGGCCGCCCGACGGCGGCGAGACGGTGCTCGAACGCGAGGTTTCCGAAGGCGGCCGCAGCCTCTCGCGGATCGATGGGCGAGCCGCCTCGCTGGCGGAGGTCCGCGCCACCGGAGACGGGCTTGTCGAACTGCTCGCACAGGGAGAGGCGGCGACGCTGCTGCGCCCGCAGCGCCAGCGCCAGCTGCTTGATCGCTTCTGCGGAGCGGTGGCCGTCTATGAGCAGGCAAGCGCACTGTCACGGCACATCGTGGATCTCCGCACGCAGCGTGAAGAACTTGGCGGCGACCCTCGCCAGCGCGAACGCCAGGTCGACCTGCTGCGCCATCAGGTCGAGGAGATCGATGCGGCGCAGGTGAAGGACGGCGAGTTCGACTCGATCGAACAGCAGATCGACCTTCTCGGCAAGCAGGAGGACATCCTTTCTGCGCTCTCCGACGCGCACAGCCTCTTGCGCGGCGACGACTCGCAGGGCGCGGAGGAGATGCTCGCGCAAGCGGTCTCGCGTCTGCGCCCCTTCGCCCGCCTGCATGAGGAGATCGCACGCCTTGTATCCGTCTTGGAGGAAGGCGCGACGCTGCTGGCCGAGAGCGTGTCTACCGCTGCCGGACTGTCTGACACGTTGGAGTTTGACCCATCCGCGCTACGGCGCGCCGAAGAGCGGCGCGCGCTTCTCGTGGCGCTGAAACGCAAGTATGGGGACGCAGAGGCGGAGATCCTTGCCTTCCGCGCTGAGGCCGCCGCAGAGCTTGAACGGCTCGCCTCGTGGGAAGAAGAGGCCGCGCGGATCGGGGCGGAAATCACGGACGCCGAAGCGCAACTTGCGGACCTGGTTCGCGCACTCTATGCGCAGCGGCTGGACGGCGCCAAGGCGCTGGAGCAGGCTGTCGCGCCGGAACTCGAACGCCTTTCTTTGCAGGATGCCGCGTTGCGCGTCGCGGTGCAAGAGGGACTTCTAGAAGACGCCGTGCGCTTCGATTTTTCGCCGAACCCCGGCGAGCCGACCAGGCCGCTCGCGCAGATCGCGTCCGGTGGGGAGGCGAGCCGGGTGCTGCTTGCGATTAGTTCGGTGCTCGCGCGCGACGAACGCGCAACGCTGGTTTGCGATGAAGTCGACCAGGGACTCGGAGGCCGCGCTGCGCGCAGCCTTGCGGAGCACCTACGTTCGATGGCGGAGCATCGCCAGGTGATCGCGGTCAGCCACCAGGCGGTCGTCGCGGCGCGTGCTCATCGTCACATCGGTTTGCGCAAGGAAGTCCTGGGGGGCCGCACGATCGTGCGGGCGTACGTACTCCAGGGGGAGGAACGTGTACGCGAGATCGCGCGCATGCTCTCGGGCGAAAGCGGAGAGCTCGCGTTGAAACATGCGGCGCAACTTCTGGAAGAAGCGTAGATTGACGGAATGCCGGACAGAGCACTGGGCCGGCACACGATGGTTGCCAGTATGACGCAGGCAGAACGCGCACCGTATCGGTGCGCGTTCTGTCATCTTGCCAGGATTGCATCGCTGGCCGTGTCGCACGCTATAGCCTGGAGGCGGACGATGGGAGGCGGACATCAGGTGGATACGCGAAAAATCGCCAGTTTTCTTGCGATTGCACTACTTGGCGTCGGATTTCTTTCGCCAGAGTACCGTGCGTTCGCCAGCCTGCCGTCCTATCTTGCGTTGCCTGCCGGAGACCACATCGCCCTGCAGGCGGTGCCGGGATTCGGTTGGAGGACGCAGGGGGGCGTGCACGAGGTGTCAGGTCCGCAGTCGCTCGAGGTGTCGGCGCGCGGCAGCGGTAAGCTGGCGCTGACGCTCGGAGGAGTGCCGATGAAGCAGGTTGCGGTGCACGTTGCACCGCGCCGCATGGTAACCCTGGGTGGCCAGGCGATCGGAGTGGTCGTGCGCGGTCGGGGCACGACCGTGGTGGGCCTCGATCGCATTCCGACAACTGAAGGAGCGGCTGCAGAACCTGGGAAGGAATCGGGTCTGCGCATTGGTGATCGCCTCGTTTCGGTAGATGGTCGGCTGGTCTCGGGCGACCGTGATCTTGCTGCGTTTGTGGACACCGCGGGACGGCTGCACCGCAGCGTGCGTCTGCAGATCGAGCGCGATGGGCACAAGCTGCAGATCGAGGCGCACCCGGCGTTCGACCGAACCCTCGGGCGCTATCGGTTGGGAGTCTTTGTGCGCGACCGCATGACGGGGGTCGGAACACTGACCTTTTCCGACCCCGCTCGAGGCCGCTTCGCAGCACTCGGGCACCGGGTCGCACTGACGAGAAACGGAGCGGCACCAGCGGCCGGCGTGATCCTGCCGGCGGCCATCGTGGGCGTGCAGCGGGCGGTTCGCGGCAAGCCCGGCCAGAAGATCGGGGTCATCGGCTATGAGGCGCAGGTCATGGGTCGGATCGAGCGCAACAGCGAGGTGGGGGTGGGAGGTGCCCTGCTGCCGAGGCACCTTAAGGGCAGAAATCTGCCGCTTGCGACGGTCAGTCAGGTACATCCGGGTGACGCGACGCTGTACACCGTCCTGCGAGAGGGTGGCGTGCAGGGATTCCGGCTGCGCATCGAGCGCGTGGTGCCCGACCGCCGCGCCGGAGCAAAGAGCCTCGTGCTGCGGATCACAGACAGGCGTCTTCTACGGCTCACAGGAGGCATTGTCCAGGGAATGTCCGGTTCACCGATCGTTCAGGACGGACGTGTGGCAGGTGCGATCACCCATGTCTTCATCCATGATCCGACGCGTGGATACGGTACATTCGCCGCTTGGATGTACCAGGAGCTGGTGTCGCCGCCGTCGCATCGATCGATCGTTCGACACCTGTTACCTTGGCCGGAAATGGATGAAAACGCGTCGTAATCTGCGCATTCCCGCGCTGCGACGCCTTCCGCGCCGCCTTCGGACGCCGCGGCGGGACACGGATTGCGCAGGTTCCTGTCCAGGCGTCGCGCGAATGCTGGCGTACGGTTTGGCAATTCTGGAGAAGGGAGGACTAATAGGGCGTCGAACCCTTGGTACGCGAGGAAAGAAGGAGGGTGCCACTTGTCAAAAGTCCGTGTTCTGCTCGCGGACGACAACAAGGAGTTTTGCCAGTTGGTTGGCGAGTTCATGTCCCGGCAGTCCGATCTTGAACTGGTCGGGGTGGCGGAGAACGGTGTCGAGGTACTGGAGCTTTTGAACCAGCAGCGTCCAGATGTCCTGATCCTTGACGTAATCATGCCTCATCTTGATGGCATCGGGGTACTCGAGCGCTTGGCGCGCGAGCAGCGGGAGACACGGCCCAAGATCATTACCCTGACGGCGTTCGGTCAGGAGGCTCTGACGCAGCGCATGCACGCATTGGGCTCCGACTACTATATTCTTAAGCCGTTCAGTTTGGACGTCCTGGCGCAGCGTGTACGCCAACTCGTCAATGCGCCGGAGGCGTCCACCATCGCCGGCCCCGCACCCATGGCGCGCAGCTTGGACATCGAGGTCACCCGGATCATTCACGAGGTCGGCATTCCTGCGCACATCAAGGGCTACCTCTACCTCCGAGAGGCCATTCTGATGGTGATCGACGATGTAGAGCTGCTTTCGCTCGTGACGAAGGAACTGTATCCGTCGGTTGCGCGAAAGTTCAAGACGACGCCCAGCCGCGTCGAACGCGCGATCCGGCATGCGATCGAAGTGGCATGGAATCGCGGGAACCTAGCCGCCATCCATAAGATCTTCAGCCATACGGTGAGCAAAGAGCGGGGTAAACCCACGAATTCCGAATTTATCGCGATGGTTGCCGACAAACTGCGAATGGAATCAAGGGCCAGTTGATCGAACGGCCGCCCTCTTACGGGGCGGCCGTTCGTCGCGTCATGGCGGTGCGAGCGGGACGGGCATTCCACGAGGCCTGCCAAACGGACAGTGTTGCGTCGGGTACCGTCGGCTCGGTTGAGCGGCGTGTGCGCTGGTGGTACGATTGTGCGGGCCTTCCGAAGAGCGGGCTGGATGGGTTCCGTTTCCGCTCGGGTCCTCGGCGAGACGGCGCTCGCTGCAGGCCGCTGCAGACCGCCCTTGCCGGTGCTTGAACATGCAGATTCGGTTGGTTGGGGAGACCTGCGTGAGCAACACGTATGCGCGTCTTCTGCCTTACGAGGCAGAAATCTGGCAGGAAGGATTCTCTTGGCGGGGTGCGCCGGAAGAACTCTCGGATGCGCTTGCCGCCGTCGGCGCAATGCGCGTCACTGTCCCCGTTGTCGCGGAGCGGGAAGCGCGTAGCGTCTTTCACGGCATCGCGGAAGCCACTCCCCGGTTGCTCTCGCTTCGGCGCCTGCCACCTGCCGCGGCGATCGTCGGCGTGGCCGGCTTGCGACGCATGGCGCCTCCGCACTGCGAGGGCGAGCTCCTCGCGCGCGCGGCGCAGGGCCGAAGGAGGGCTGTACTTCTCCTGCTGGGGGCCGAGACGGTCGGCTGGGGGCTGCGGTCTGGCAGGCTGCAAGATGCCTTCCGCAGCCTGGATGAGGAGGCGATCGGTGAACGGACGACCGGCGCCGTGCCGACTCGTGAGGCGATCGAGCGCATGCTGGAGCAGGGCGACGCATTCGCGCGGCAGCTCTTCACCGCGTCAGGGGTGGCTTCCGGCGCAGGACTCAGTGCGTACAACCACCGGCTGCGGCAGGCCGTCGGGCGGCTTGCGGCGGCGCTCGGCGGGCCGCCCGACGGGATTTGGCTCGGTGGAGACGAGGAACGCTGCCGCGGCGCGCAAGCGGTGCTCTCGGACCTGGCGCCAGTGGTGCAGACCGGAGTCGCATGGGGCATTGAAGCGTGGGCGCGGGTCGAAGAGAAGGGATAAAAATGGGCTACCAGAACTTCGGGGAACTGCTGAGGGATGTACCTCAAAAGCGGGTGCGGATCGCGGTGGCCGCTGCCGGCGACGTCGAAGTGATGTCCGCTATTAAGGAAGCGGAGGACCGCGGCTGGGTCGAGGCGATCCTGGTGGGCGACGCGGACCGGATCGCGGAGGCGGCGCATCAAGTCGGGTACATGATCCCCAAGGACCACAGGATCGTGGCGCGACCAGAAGAGCGCGACGCTGCTCAGGCCGCAGTCGAACTCGTGCGGGACGGACAGGCCGACATGCTGATGAAGGGCCTCATCGAGACGTCGGATTTCCTGCGCGCGATCCTCGACCGGGACCACGGGCTTCGGACAGGGCGGAAGATCTCGCATCTCGCAGCACTTGAGGACCCCTTGCACCACCGCCTATACTTCCTCACCGACGCGGCGGTGAACGTTCAGCCGGACCTCTTGACCAAACTCGAGATCGTCCGCAATGCAGTGGACGCCCTCCACGCACTCGGGATTGAGCAGCCGCTGGGAGCGGCGCTCGCCGCCATCGAACTGGTGGATCCGGCGATGCCGGCAACCGTCGACGCGGCGAACCTCAGCAAGATGAGTGAGCGCGGACAGTTGCCCCACTGCATCATCGACGGTCCGCTTGCACTCGATAACGCCATTTCGTCCGAAGCTGCCGAGCACAAGGGGATTACGAGCGCAGTCGCCGGCCGACCCGACTTGCTGATCGTTCCGGACATCGAAGCGGGCAACATCCTCTACAAAGCGTTCACCTACTTCCAGGGCGCGCGCACCGCCGGAATCCTACTGGGTGCGCGCTGCCCGATCGTCTTGACCTCGCGTGCGGATCCGCCGGAGGCGAAGCTACTCTCGATTGGCATGGGAATGCGTGTGGCCGCAGGTTCGAATTCGCGAGTCCGCCAGTAGTGCTGAGGAGGCGCTTGTGATGGGTATTTTCGACAAGATGGCTGAAATGGGCCACGAGCAACTGGTGTTCTGCTACGACAAAGCTACCGGCCTTCGGATGATCATCGGCGTGCACGACACGACGCTAGGCCCGGCGCTGGGCGGCTGCCGCATGTGGCCATACGAGTCCGAGGAAGCGGCGATTGAGGACGTGATGCGCCTCTCGCGCGGCATGACGTATAAGAACTCCGCGATGGGGCTTCGCCTTGGCGGCGGCAAGACGGTCGTGCTCCAGCACGAGCGCGGCGAGAAGGACGAGATGACGATGCGGGCGATCGGCCGCTTCGTCGAGACGCTGGGTGGACGGTACGTCACGGCGGAGGACGTCGGCACATCGGTGCAGGACATGGCGATCGCCGCGGAGGAGTCGCGCAGCGTTCGCGGCCTTCCGGAGGCCTCCGGAGACCCATCGATCGCGACAGCATACGGCGTGTACATGGCACTGAAGGCATCCTTGCAGGAGGCCTTCGGCAGCGAGGAGGTGCGCGGCCGCAAGATCGCGGTCCAGGGACTCGGGCACGTCGGGGTCCTGCTTTGCGAGCAGCTGCACAAAGATGGCGCAGAGCTCTACGTCACCGACATCGATCAGGCAAGGATCGACGAGGCGGTGCGCCGCTTCGACGCGCATCCTGTTGCCCCCGATGCGATCTACGACCAGCCCTGCGACGTCTACTCCCCCTGTGCGCTTGGGGCCACCCTGAACGACGACACAATCCCGCGCCTCAAGGTCAAGGTGGTCGTGGGATCGGCGAACAACCAGCTCAAGGAGCCGCGCCACGGCAAGCTGCTACAGGAGCGCGGCATCGTCTACGCGCCGGACTTTGTCGCGAATGGCGGCGGGGTGATCAATGTCGCCGACGAGATGCACCCGGACGGGTACCACAAGGAGCGCGCGTTCAGCCGCGTGGCGCAGATCTATGACCGCATGCGCGAGATTTTCCGCATTGCGCGCGAGCAGGGTATCGCTCCCCACGAGGCCGCCGACCACATGGCGGAAGAGCGCATCGCACGCATCGCCGCGGTAAACCGCATGTTCATTCCACGCCGCTGACATGTCTCTCTCGGGTGTGCCGCGCATCCTGGTGATCAACCCCGGTTCCACCTCGACCAAGGTCGCGCTGTACGCGGGCGAGGAAGAAGTGTGGCGTACCGAGGTGTCGCATGCGCCACAGGAACTAGCGGACTTCCCGACGATCGCAGCACAGCTGCCGCTGCGCATGCAGGATATCGATGAGGCCGTGCAGGCGCATGGCCTCGATGTCCGGACGCTTTCGGCTGTTGTCGGGCGCGGTGGGCTGCTTTTGCCCGTGCCTGGCGGCACCTACCGCGTGGACGACGCCCTTGTGGAGGAGCTTCTCTCCGCAGCAAACGGCGCGCATGCGTCGAACCTCGGTGCGCCGATCGCACTGCGAATCGCGCGGGCAGCCTCGTGTCCCGCGTTCATCGTGGACCCAGTGGTGACGGATGAACTGACGGAAGAGGCGCGCGAGAGCGGCTTCCCTGGCCTGCCCAGGCGGTCTCTTCTGCACGCGTTGAATCAGCGCGCCATGGCGCAGCGGGCAGCACGCGAACTCGGCAGGCCGTACCGCGAACTCCGTCTTGTCGTCGCGCATATCGGCGGTGGCATTTCGGTCGGGCTGCACGACCACGGGCGCATCGTCGAGGTCAACAATGCGCTCGACGGCGACGGACCGCTCGCTCCGGAGCGGTCGGGGAGTCTGCCGCTCTACCGCATGTGGACGCTCTATAAGGCTGGCCGCTTCGATCTCAGCGCAGCGCTTGGAAAAATCAGCGGCAAGGGCGGCCTTGTCGATCTCGTCGGCACCCAAGACCTGCGCCGCATACCTGATCAGGGGAAAGGGAGCCTGGCGCGCGCAGCACTAGCCGTCGGGATCGCCAGGGAGTGCGGTCGTCAGGCAGCGCTGGCCGGATGGCCGGTCGATGCGCTGGTGCTGACGGGAGGCGCTGCCCATGATGCCGGCCTTGTGCGCGCCGTGCTCCGAAAGGTAGGCTTCCTGGCGCAGCGCCGCTTTGTCTATGCGGGCGAAGCGGAGATGCAGGCTCTCGCCCTTGGAGCGCTGCGGACGCTCCAAGGTGAGGAGCCGACCCTTGACTACACCAAGTGCCATGCCTAAGGTGACTATGGAGATTCTTGCGTACAGCGAGACCGGCCGAACCTGACGCCGGAACCGTTTCGGCCGGCAACTAGCCGCCGATCCCTTGAAGACGGAGGGAGGCTTTCCCTTGGCCAGGACGAAGACGCGCGCCACCGCGGCGACTGCCCTGACTCCAGACGCGGTACGCAAGGCGTACCGCGACATGCTCCTTGCGAGGATCATCGACGAACGTCAATGGGTTTTGAACCGCGCCGGCAAGGCGCCGTTTGTAATCCCCTGCCGCGGACACGAAGCGGCGCAGGTCGGCTGGGGTTCTGCGCTGCGCGATACCGACTTCTTCCTGCCCTACTACCGGGATCTGGGAGTGGTCGTCGCTCGCGGCTACACTGCCCGACAGGCAATGCTGGCACTGCTCGGCAAGGCAGAGGACCTTACCTCCGGCGGCCGCCAAATGCCGGGCCATTACGGTTGGCGTGAGCGCAACATCATCACCGGCTCCTCGCCTGTCGGTACACAGGTGCTGCACGCGGTGGGCATTGCCTACGCGAGCCGTCTGCGCGGCGAGGATTCAGTCGCCGCGACCGCACTGGGCGAGGGGACGACGAGCCAAGGGGACTTCCACGAGGCGCTCAACTGGGCGTCCATCTACAAGCTGCCGGTGCTGTTCATCGTGGAAAACAACGAATACGCGATCTCTTCACCGCAAAGCAGAGAGATGGCGGTGCAAGATGTTTCTGAGCGGGCGCTCGGCTACGGCATAGCTGGCGCGACCATCGACGGCAACGACTACTTCGCATGCCATGAGGCAACGTTTCAGGCTGCAGAACGCGCGCGGCGCAGCGAAGGTCCCACGCTCCTCGAGTTCAAGACGTACCGTACGGTGCCGCATTCCTCGGACGACGACGACCGGGTCTACCGCAGCCGTGAAGAGGTCGAGGACTGGAAGCAGAAGGACCCGATCACGCGCATGCAAGCGCATGTCCTTGCGGAGGGCATCCTCACGAAGCAGGAGGACGAGGCGCTGTGGCGAGAGGTAAAGGCGGAGGTCGACGAAGCGATCACCTACGCCGAGCAGGCGCCCTACCCCAAGGTGGAGGACATGTACCGGCACGTCTACGCGGAGTAGGGGGTCGACCCAGTTGGCGGTAAAGAACCTGATCGACGGCGTCCGTGAGGCGATGCACGAGGAGATGGCCCGCGATCCGCGGGTCGTGCTGCTGGGCGAGGACGTCGGAATACGCGGTGGCGTGTTCCGCGCCTCGGAGGGCCTCGTCGGCGAATTTGGCGAGGCACGCGTGATCGACGCGCCGCTTGGCGAGTCCGGGATCGCCGGCGTGGCGATCGGCATGGCCCTCAACGGGCTGCGCCCGATCGCCGAGATGCAGTTTGCCGACTTCATTCACCCTGCGTTCAATCAGATCGTCAGCGAGGCGGCCAAGATCCGCTATCGCTCGAACAACGACTTCCATGTGCCGATGGTCATCCGGGCCCCGTTCGGAGGCGGAGTGCACGGTGCGCTCTACCACTCGCAGAGCGTCGAGGCGTTCTTCATGCATGTACCGGGATTGAAGATCGTCGTGCCTTCGACGCCCGCGGACGCGAAGGGGCTCCTCAAGTCGGCGATCCGGGATGAGGATCCCGTGATGTACTTCGAGCACAAGCGTACCTACCGCCTCGTACGCGGCGAAATCCCCGACGGTGACTTCACGGTGCCGATCGGCAAGGCACGCACCGTACGCGAGGGCAAGGACCTTTCGATCTTCGCCTACGGGCTCATGGCGGTGTTCGCTGAGCAGGCCGCTCTCGAACTGGAGAAGGAAGGCGTATCAGCGGAGGTCATCGATCTTCGCACGCTCCTGCCGCTCGACCGCGAGGCGATTCTGTCCTCGATCGGCAAGACCCACCGCGGGCTGGTCGTCTATGAGGCGAACCGCACGATGGGCGCAGGCGCCGAGGTTGCGGCGCTGATCGCCGAGGAGGCGCTCTTCGAACTGGACGCGCCGGTGCGGCGCCTCGCCGGCCCGGATCTGCCGGCGATGCCGTTCAACACCGTTCAGGAAGAGCACTTCATGCCGAACCCCGAGAAGATCGTGCACGCAGCGCGCGAACTACTCGCGTCCTGATGAGCGCGTAGGGAGGTAAGCCGTCTGAGAGTCGCAATGCCCCAACTTGGGGAAAGCGTCACTGAAGGAACGATCGGCCGCTGGCTGAAGCAGGTTGGCGACCAGGTGGAGAAGTACGAACCGATCGTCGAAGTGGCGACTGACAAGGTTAATGCCGAGGTGCCTAGCCCCTTCTCTGGCGTCCTTACAGAGATCATCGCCGCAGAGGGGGAGACGCTCAGCGTCGGCCAGCCGATCTGCGAGATCGCGGAGCAGGGTGGGGACAGCGCAGAAGCCCCCGCGGCCGCAAAGGTCCCGGATGCGCCGACGCCAAAGGCTCCTGCGGCGGGCGCCATGGACACTGCTGATGCGCCGCAGCCGGTACCGGCGGCGTACGAGCCTCTTGGGGCCGCGCAGAACGCAGGTCGCGTCCGCACATCGCCTTACGTGCGACGGCTCGCGAATGACGCAGGCATCGACCTCCAACTCGTTCCTGCGAGTGGTGCCGAGGGCCGCGTGACGAGAGAGGATCTGGCGCGGTTTCAGCAGCAGGCGCCCGCTTCGGCTGCGGCCGCAGCGCCGGCCCAACCCGCGGCCGCTGCCCCGCAGATCCCGCAGCCAGCCCCACCCGTTCAGCCGCCAGCGATGGCGGGCGACCGGTTTATGGATCTGACGCCGATGCGTCGCACGATTGCCGAACACATGGTACGATCGAAGCGTGAAGCGCCGCATGCCACGGCCTGGTTTGAAGTGGACATGAGCAGCGTCGTTGCCCTGCGCAAGCGCATCCGCGCCGAGTTCGAGGAACGCGAAGGCGTGCCGCTCACCTACTTGCCCTTCGTTACGAAGGCTGCAGTCGAGGCACTTCGCGAATTCCCTCAGATAAACGCTAGTTGGGGCGGCGACAAGATCATCGTGCATGGACCAGTGCACGTCGGATTGGCGGTGGCTATTCCCGACGGGCTCATCGTACCGATCCTGCGCAATGCCGACGGCCTGTCCATTGCCGGCATCGCGCGCGGAGCGAACGACTTGATCACGCGCGCTCGTGCTGGGCGACTGACCCTGACGGACATCGAAGGCGGCACTTTCACCGTCAACAACCCGGGCTCCTACGGGTCCGTCTTCTCCGCGCCCGTGATCAACCAGCCGCAGGCGGCGATCCTCTCCATGGAGGCGATCGTCAAGCGGCCTGTCGTGGTCCAGGGCGACGCGATCGCGGTGCGCTCGATGATGTTCCTTTCGTTCTCCTTCGACCATCGCGTCCTCGACGGTGCGATGGCCAACCAATACCTCGCTTCGGTCAAGCGTCGACTCGAGGCGATGGGTCCAGAAACGGCGGTGTACTGAAGATGCCACTAGAACAGAAGGACCTGGGACGCAGGCCGGACTGGCTGCGCGTCAAGCTGCCGTCCGGCGGCAACTTCCAACAGGTGCAGCAGATGATGCGCGGCCACCTCCTGCACACGGTGTGCGAGGAAGCCCGCTGCCCCAACATCGGCGAGTGCTGGAACAACCGCACCGCGACCTTCATGATCCTGGGACGCGTCTGCACCCGGCACTGCGGCTTCTGCGCCGTGCAGTCGGGCCGTCCGAACGAGCTTGATCTGCAGGAACCGGCCCGCGTTGCGGAGGTCGTGGCCGATATCGGGCTGAACCACGTCGTGGTGACATCGGTAGCCCGCGACGACTTGGAAGACGGTGGGGCTTCAATCTTCGCCGCTACGATCCGTGCGATCCGCGATGCCCGCCCTGAGTGCTCGATCGAAGTGCTCATCCCTGACTTCCAGGGCAACTGGGACGCGCTGCAGCTCGTGATGGACGCGCGCCCGGATATCCTTAACCACAACATCGAGACGGTCACGCGTCTTTCCGACCGCGTTCGCTCCAAGGCAAAGTACCCGCGTTCCCTCGAACTTTTGCGCCGCGCCAAGCTGATGGAGCCCAGGTCCTACAGCAAGTCGGGCATCATGCTCGGCCTCGGCGAGGAGCGCGACGAGATCGTGCAGGCTCTGCACGATCTCAGGGACGCAGGGGTGGACATCGTCACGATCGGCCAGTATCTCCGGCCGACGATGCACCACCTGCCACTTCAGCGCTACTATACGCCCGACGAGTTCGCGGACCTGAAGGCTGAAGCACTGGCCATGGGGTTTGCCCATTGCGAATCGGGACCGCTCGTCCGCTCTTCCTACCATGCACACGCGCAGGTGCCGGCCGGACGGGTGCCCTCGATGCCCGTCGCCACCACTGTCTGACGCCCTGCTGCTACGTCCGGGTCGCCTCCCCTACGGGGAGGCCTCGGACCTGCAGAGGCGCCTGCACGCAGCCCGTGCCGCAGGGCAGATACCCGACGTCCTGCTCCTCCTCGAGCACCCTTCGGTCTTTACGATCGGCCGCAAGGGCACGCCCGAGGAGGTGCTTGCATCCCCCGAGCGCCTGCGCGCACTCGGTGTCGATGTGTACGAGACGGATCGCGGCGGACGCGTTACCTATCACGGCCCCGGCCAAGTGATCGGTTATCCGATCGTGGACCTTACATCCCGGGGCGGAGACGTGGTGCGCTTCGTTCGCGACCTCGAGAAGACCTTGATCCGCGTCGTCCTGCGCTTCGGCGTCCCAGGTGAACAGGTCGCGGGTCTCTCGGGGGTCTGGGTGGGCCAGGACAAGCTGGCCGCGATTGGGGTGCGCGTCGCGGAGAACGTTACAATGCACGGCTTCGCCCTGAACTCTGCGGTGGACCTCAGCCTCTTTGGCGAGATCATCCCCTGCGGCATTCAGGATCGCGGCGTTACGTCGCTGCGTGCCCTTCTGGGGGAAGAACCTCCACAAGACCTGCTGCTTGCGGCAATCACGGAAGAGATGGCGCGCACGTTTGGCTGGAATTACCGCGCACCCAAGCCTTCCGAGGATCCACTGCTCCGCTGACGCGTTCACGATCCTCCAACGGCCGTTTGGGCAGCGACTCCGGGGAAGAATGGACACTAGGGGGTACGCCATGGATCGCCCGCATCCCCGCGTGATTGCGCGGCAGACGCTTTATGAGGGGCCGTTCAGCGTGCAGTTGGACGAGCTGTCGGACTCCGACCGCACCTATCGCCGCGCCTGGGTGCAGCACCCGGGCGCGGTTGTGCTGGTGCCGATCCAGGGAGACGAAGTGCTGCTCGTCCGGCAGTACCGGCACGCCACGGGGGAGGACCTCCTGGAATTGCCCGCAGGCACGCTGGAGCCGGAAGAGCCACCCGAGGAGACTGCGCGCAGGGAGCTGCAGGAGGAGTGCGGCTACCTGCCGCGCGTTTTGCGCCCGCTCCTGCGCGCCTACGCTGCGCCAGGCTACTCTTCGGAGGTGTACCACTTCTTCCTCGCGGAGGACCTCGTGTTGTCGCGCCTGCCTGGCGACGAGGACGAGGATATCGAGGTCGTGCGCATGGCGCTGCGCGAGGCGCAGGCGCTGGCGCGCCGCGGCATGATGGGCGACGCGAAGACGGCGCTCGGACTGCTGCTCGTCCCGTGAGCAAATACCTCGTCGACAGCCACGTCCACCTTGGAGCGACCGAGGACGGCGCACCGATCAAGATCGGGGCCGGCCGCACGCTGACATTGCGGCGGGTCCTTGACCGCCTGCCTGAGCGCGGCGTGGACGTCTGTGCCATCGTGGACCTCGGCACGGCGCGGGGACTGCAGACGCTCGATGGTGCCCTTGCGTCGGGCCTGCTTCATGAGTCGGACGACGGCGCTCTAAAGAGTGCTGCAGGAGCCTTGATCGTGCCTGCGCTGGAGGCGGAGTTCCGCCTGCCGCCGGCTGGCCCGTTCCACCTGCTCGCCTATGCACCCGGGCTCGAGGGTGCGCAAGTCCTCGCGCGGATCTATCGCGAAAGTGTAAAGAACCCGAACCTTTCAACCCAGAGAGTGCATGGGTCGCCGGACGACTTTCGCCGCGCGGTGGAGGCGGCGGGAGGCTTCGTGGTGATCGCTCATGCGTTCACGCCCCACCGCGGGCTGTTCGGCGTCGGCCTCATGATCGCCGACGTATTCCGTGATCCGCAGGGACTGGGACTCGAACTCGGCCTCTCTGCCGATGTGGAGATTGCGCGCACGGTCGGTGCCGTGGGAGACTGCGGCCTCCTGGGCGGGTCCGATGCGCACGGACCGGACACGATCGGACGCGAGATGAACGCGGTCCAAGGAGAGCAGCCTGGGTTCTCGCTGCTCCGGCGCCTGCGTGGGGGCTCAGCGGAAACGATCTACGGCATGAATCCAGCGTTTGGCAAGTACCACCGCACCTACTGCCTTGTCTGCGGCGAGATGGCCTCGGGCCCGCCGCCGCAGCTTAAGTGCGAGAAAGACCCGGCCCACCGCGTCGTCCCAGGCGTCCTCGATCGCGCAGCATCGATGGCGGCGCCGACCGCACAGCGCAGCTATCCGGAATACCGCTACCAATTGCCGCTTCGCCTTCTGCCCGGCTTCGGACCATCTACGCGGCGCGTCATCGTCCAAAGGTTGGGCAGCGAACACCGTGCGCTCCACGAGGCTGACGAAAACGAACTGCGCGCGACGCTGGGCGCCGCGCGCACCGATGTAATCCTTGCAATGAGGCGCGGCGCACTGCCCTCGCGTCCGGGAGGCGGCGGCCACTGGGGCCGCTTCTCGCTCGATCAGCAGGGATAGGCGCTAGTTTGGGTCCGGGGCGCGCCGCGTGGCGGCGACCACTTCGTTGCCGCCACGCCGCAGCGCGCGGTACATTGCTTGGTCGGCCGCGTCAAGCAGGACCGGGAGTTCTCTGCCGTCCTCTGGCAGCGAAGCGACGCCGACGGAAATGCTCAGGGGCCCGTTCGGGTGGGGAAGCCTTGCAAGGTCCGCCCGGATGCGCTCCGCGACGAGCAGCGCTCCGACCTTTGCCGTCTCCGGAAGCACGAGCAGGTACTCTCCGCCCTCCCGGCGCCCGGCGACGTCCTCTTTGCGGCAAGTCTGGTGCAGCAGGCGGGCGACAACCCGCAGAGCCTCCTCGGAACCCGAGCGGCTCTGGCTATGCAAGCTGGCGAACTGGTCCAACTGCAGCGCCAGGATCGAGACAGACTTGCCGTGACGCGCCGAGCGCGCTAGTTCCCGCTCTGCTGCATCCATCAGCGCGCGCTGGTTGCCCAGGCCAGTGACGTGGTCTGTAAGCGCCAGACGCTGCTGATCGGCGTCGTGGCGCGCACGCTCCACCGTGAAGGACACGAGCATTGCAAACGCTTCCAGGACGTTGCGGATCGCTTCCGGGAACGCGTCGGGTTCCGGGCTGCCGACGTCGAGGACGCCGAGCACTGAGCCGTCGAGTGAAAGCGGCAATGCGAGTTCGGAGCGCACATGGCTCTGTACGGAAGATGTGAGCGACTTGCCGTCGACGTCGCGCACGTAGTACGGCGTTGCCGACTCGAGCACCCGCCCGACGACGAGCCCGAGGTCCGCGGACAGCAGGCTGCTGCCCGCACCGGAAAACCCGCGTTGGGCTGCCAGCTGCATCTGGCCAGCCGTGGGGTCTGAAAGTAGGATGGCGCACGACGGATAGCCGAAGCGACGCTGGATCTCCGCGACAACCGCATCCAAAGCGGTGGGGAGATCGGCTGCGCGCAGTACTGAGCCGGCGATACGGGCGAACTGCAGCAGGGTCTCCCCGTCAGGGACCAGTGGCGGAACGGCTTCAACAGCGGCGACCCCGGGGATCCCGTGAGGAACGCTGCGGATCGGCGAACGCTCCGCTTCGGGCAAGCTCTCCAACGCCTCGACGACATGCGGGTCGAACTGGCTGCCGTTGTTGCGCAGGATCTCTGCCAGAGCCTCGTCGTTGCTCATTGCGCGGCGATACGGGCGGTCATTCGTCATCGCGTCGTAGGCGTCCGCGACGGCGAAGATCCGAGCCAGCAGGGGGATCTCATCGCCTTGCAGGCCCAAGGGGTACCCCTTGCCGTCGAAGCGCTCGTGGTGGAAGCGTACGACGTCGAGTGAACGAGAGAGGAAGAACAGGCGCTGCAGGAGGTTGTAGCCCTGCTCCGGGTGCCTTTGCATCAGGGTCCACTCTTCCGGCGAGAGCGGACCCGGCTTGCGGAGGACGGCATCCGGCACTCCGATCTTGCCAAGGTCGTGGACGTAGGCGCCCCACTCGAGGTGCATCAGCTCCTCGGCTGATAGTCCGAGCTGCCGCCCCAGAGAGACCGCCAGACTGACGACGCGCTCGGTGTGTCCCATCGTGTCCTCGTCACGCAATTCAAGGGCGTCGCCGAGCACGGCGAGGGTCGCTCCATAGGTTTCGCTGAGCTGGCGCGTCTGTTCCGCCGTCCGTTGGTGCAAGGCGGCGAGATCGTGCACCTGACGTCGCGTTGCACTGAGCAGATCGGTGCGGTCGAAGGCAAGGGCCGCCTGGTCGGCCGCCAAAGAGAGGAAGCGCAGATCTGGTTCGCCGAAGCGGTCTGGTGCCTCGGCTCCCGCCACGAGTAGACCCATCAGCTTGCCGCCTACGGACATCGGGGCGACAGCCATAGAGTGGATGCCTGCCTCCGCCAGGGCGCCTGGGAGGCCGATGCCGTTTAGCACCGCGAGCCTACCTTCGCGCGCCGCGACGGCGAGGCTGTCCTCAGGATCATCGAACGCCACACGGAGTACGCCCACCCTGCCTTCGGGCCACCCGCTGCCCGCCCGCAGGAAGAGATGACGCGAGGCGGATTCAAACGACAGCACACCGACGAGCGGTGCGTCGAACGTCTCGGAAATGATGCGTACCGTTTCAGAGGCGATCTGATTGATGTCCAGGAGCCCAAGCAGCTTCGATGTGAGGGCGAGCATAGCGCTCTGCTCCGCCGCCTCGCGACTCGGCGACTCCGATCCACGCAGGCGGTCGAGCGCGAGCCCGATCGTTTGGCCGGCGGCGTCCAGGACCGCACACTCCTCGCGCGTTAGCATGTGTTCGACGGGCAGGGTGAGGTGCATCATGCCAAGTACGCTGTCTCCGGCGCGCAACAGCGCCGTCGCATGATGACGCAGACCGGCGGTGTCACCACTGGCAAGTTCCAGACGGTCGCAGGCGAAGACGGTGGCGCCGTCCGGCAGGGTGCCGTGCGCCAGCTTGCTTTGGCAACGGCATGGCGTCCAGTGCAGTGCGGAGAAGCTGTTGGCAGAAAGGGCTGGGGGCAAGCCATGGTGCGCGGCGAGCCGCTGCTCGCCGTCCGGGCCGGCCACTGTGATCCAGCCGGTGTTGCAAGAAAAGTGACGACAAAGCACCTCAAGAGCGCCATCGAGAACTTGCGATGGATCAGGCGACCGGCCGAGATGCTCAGACAGGGCGAGCAAGGTCTCCAGCGCGGTCTGACGATCAGGTGACTCTGGACCTAGTGTTTCGGGAATTGCGGCTCACCTCATTGCGTTGCTTCGGGCCCTGCACCCAAGGGTGAGACAGGTCAGTCCGCTCCAGCAGCAGTGCACCCGGAGCGGCGCCATGATTGGAACCAATGGCGATGGAAAACACCGGCAACGAAGCAAGCCCTTTTTTCGACGGTTTTCGCGGGGACTCCTGCTGTTGGAACGCGGCCGGCTCGGACATATCCGCCAGTTTGGGCCATACCCTCTTAGCCGGAGGGAAGGATGTTGCACCCGCTCAGGGCATATTTCGATCTCGCACGCGCCCGGGTCCTGCGCCGCATCGGCTGGTACGCGGCAGCGACGGCTTGGCTGCTGTTGGCCATTGCGTTCGGTGCCTACGCGGCCGGCCAATTGAGCGCGCTCCAGCGCGCCGATCTGCTAGCGTACCTAGGGGGTTTCCTCGGCAGCCTCCAGGGCGGACTACCGCCAGGCTCCCAGTTGATGCGCGCCGCGATCGTCGGGGATGGACGTCTCATCCTGCTCGGGTGGATCCTCGCGCTCAGTCTGGTAGGGGTCTTCCTGAGCTGGCTTTCGCTCGGCGTGAAGGGATTCTCGATCGGGTTCAGCGCGGCTTTCCTGCTCGGCGAACTGGGCCCGCGCGGGCTTGCCCTGCTCGGCCTGGGCGTCCTGCCTCCTGCCCTCATCGTCCTGCCCAGCCTGATGCTGCTTTGCGAGGCTGCGATGGGGTATGTCGGCGACTTCTACCATGCGCGATGGCGTGGACCGGCCATTGCACAGGCGGTCATGCGCTTCGCAGGAGCTGGAGGATTGGCCCTCGCGGGCATCGTCCTTGCGGCCATTGTCGAAGCGTACTTTAGCCCCCTTGCCCTGCACCTCCTGTGGCCGTATGTTGGGGGTTGAACGGACAAGGAAGGAAGTGCACCCCGTTGATCATCGGGCTACTCAAGGAGATCAAGGCGGACGAAAACCGCGTTGGTCTCACGCCAGCCGGTGCGCGCATCCTGGTTGGCGCTGGACATCAGGTCGTTGTCGAAGCGGGAGCGGGCATCGGCTCCGGCTTCCCCGACAGCGAATACCTGCAGTATGGCGCGCGCATTGACGTGGACAAGCGGCGCATCGCGCAAGAGGCGGACCTCATCGTCAAGGTGAAGGAGCCATTGCCGGAGGAGTACGAACTCTTCCACCCAGGTCAGCTGCTTTACACATACCTGCACCTCGCGCCGGCGCGTGAGCTTACGGAAGCCCTGCTGCGTCAGGGAGTGATCTCCATCGCGTACGAGACGGTGCAGCTTGCAGATGGATCACTGCCCCTGCTCACGCCGATGAGCGAGGTGGCCGGCAGGATGGCAACCCAGATCGGCGCCCATTGCCTCGAGAAGGCGCACGGCGGGAGTGGCGTCCTGCTCGGCGGAGTGCCGGGCGTCTTGCCCGCACACGTCGTCGTGCTCGGCGGCGGGACGGTCGGACAGAACGCGGCGCAGATCGCGGTGGGCATGGGGGCGCGCGTCACCGTCCTGGACCTGCAGGCACAGCGCCTGCGCTATCTCGACGACATTTACCGCGGCCGCCTGCAGACCCTCATCTCCAACGAGCACAACATCGCCGAGCAGGTGCAAGACGCCGACCTCCTGATCGGCGCCGTCCTGATTCCCGGCGCGCGTGCGCCGAAGCTCGTCAGCGAGCAGATGGTCGAAACGATGCGTCCAGGCTCGGTAATCGTCGACGTGGCGATCGACCAGGGTGGCTCGATCGAGACGATCGATCGCATCACGACGCACTCGAATCCCACCTACCTCCGCAGCGGCGTGCTGCATTACGCTGTCGCCAACATGCCGGGAGCGGTCCCCCGGACCTCGACCCTGGCACTGACCAACGTCACGCTGCCGTACCTTCTGCGGATCGCGAATCTCGGACTGAAGGAAGCGCTGCGACAGGATCCGGCCCTGGTGAAGGGCGTGAACACCTACGAGGGCAAGTTGACCTACGAGGCAGTCGGACGCGCACACAACATGGAGACGACGTCCATCGCATCGATTCTCGGCGTCTGAATCACGCACTCTCCGCATAGTGATGCTCTCGAGGGCCATGCGCCCGCGATGCGCCCGAAGGGCCCTGGCGGCTGGCCGTAGGCCGATTGCCGGGGCTTTTCGGCGCATCTGTATAGACGGTCCAGTTGCGGAACATCCTACGTGCAGAGGGCGATGAGCGGCGGAGGTGGGAAGGCCTGTGAGCGATTGGATCGCGGACTTCATCAACTATCTGAGTGTGGAGCGCGGGCTGGCGTTGAACACTCTGGAGTCCTATGGCCGCGACCTGCGTCAGTACGCGGAATACCTCGGCGCCCAGGACTACCCTTCGCTGGATGCAGTCTCGCGGGAGACGATCGTGGGATACCTCCTGCATCTGCAGGAGGAGGGCAAGGCGACTGCGACGATCGCGAGGCGGCTTGCGGCCCTAAAGGCGTTCTACCAGTATCTCGTGCGCGAGCGGTTGATGACCGAAGACCCCACGAGCAATCTCGAATCGCCAAAGCTGGAGCGCCGCCTCCCGCGGGTGCTGTCGGTGGGCGAGGTAGAGCGGGTATTGCGCCAGCCTGATCCGCACCATCCAGCCGGGCTGCGCGACCGCGCGATGCTCGAACTGCTCTACGCGACCGGCATCCGCGTTTCGGAACTGGTGTCGTTGAATCTCGGGGACGTCAACCTGGAGCAGGGCTATCTGCGCTGCATCGGCAAGGGGCAGAAAGAGCGCCTTGTCCCGATCGGCTCGTTTGCCATGGACAGCATGAAGCAGTATCTCGCGCACGCGCGAGGAAGGCTGGTGCGCGAGGCGCGCGAGCAGTGCCTGTTCGTCAATCACCATGGCCATCGCCTGACGCGGCAGGGGTTCTGGAAGATCGTCAAGCGCTACTCCCAGGAGGCGGAGATCGACCGATCGATCACGCCGCACACGCTGCGGCACTCGTTTGCGACGCACCTGCTGGAGAACGGCGCGGACCTGCGCTCAGTACAGGAAATGCTCGGCCACGCCGATATCTCCACGACGCAGATCTACACGCACCTGACGCGTGCGCGGCTCAAGGAGGTGTACTCCCGCTCGCATCCCCGCGCCTAGCGGGGGTTGTATTACTCGCAGGCTCGCGACGCGGACATGCTAGCGCCGAGGAGGTAATGCCCCCGTGCGCAGATCCGCAATACTCGCGAGCCTCGCCTTGTTGCTCGCCAGCAGCTTCGCTCCCGCTGCGGCGTCGTCGCCCGCTGCACTTGGCCCCTCGGCCCCGGCGCAGATCGATGTCAGCGCGCCTTCGGCTGTCCTCGTGGAGGCGTCGACCGGTCAGACGATCTTCTCAAAGAACGCCCAAGAGGAGCGGCCGCCGGCATCGATGACCAAGCTGATGACGCTCCACTTGGCACTCAATGCCGTAGCCGTCCACCGTGCCCGCATGACGGATCCCGTCTCCGTGAGCGAGAATGCCTACCGCCTGGGCGGCTCGCAGATCTGGCTCGAACCTGGAGAGACCATCGCTTTCGGACAGCTGCTGCGCGCGATCGCCATCGGCTCCGCGAACGACGCTTGCATGGCGATCGCCGAGCACCTCGCCGGCTCGGAAGGTGCGTTTGTCGCACAGATGAACGCGGAAGCCAAACGTCTTGGAATGACTCGCACGCACTACGCGAACAGCCACGGGCTGGACCAGGAAGGCCACTACACCACAGCCGCCGACATGGCGAAGCTGGGCCGCGCCGTCGTCAACGATCCTGGCCTCCTCGCCCTGACGTCCCAGCGGGAGGACCGCACGATCCGCGACGGCAAGGGCGGTCATCTCTGGCTGATCAACCACAACCGGCTGCTCGGCAAGGTACCGGGCATCGACGGGCTCAAGACGGGCTTCACGAGCCGCGCGGGCTACTGCCTCACAGCGACGGCGGAGCGTCAGGGGCTGCGCCTGATCGCCGTCGTGATGGGCGACGCGACGTCCAAGCAGCGCTTCGCCGATACGTCCGCACTCCTTCAGAGCGGATTCTCGAACTACGAAGCCGTCCTGCTCGCGAAATCCGGCCAGTCCCTGGGTACCGTGAAGGTGCTGCGCGGCACGCAGGTGAGCGTTCCAGTCGTGGTGGCGAGGGACGTTCGGGCGGTGCACCCGCGCGGTGAGAAGCTGAAGGTCAAGCTGCAGCCCAAGCTTCCGACTGAACTGCGAGCTCCGGTGCGCCGCGGGCAGGCGGTGGGGGAGGCGCAGATCGTAGCTGGAGGCAAGCAGATCGCTGCCGTTCCGCTCGTGGCGAATGAGTGCGTCCACCGCGCAACCTGGGTCGGCCTCTTCACCGGGCTACTCCGGTCTGTCGTCCGCTTCTAAGGCGCCCTACTGCATGGCGCCCCTCCGGATCTTCCGGCGGGGCGCCTTTTCGTCGCCAAGGACTGACGCCGTGCGCGCTTGTTCGCCTCGCTTCGGCTCCGTCCGCCCCGGGCCGTCGAGCGGTGTCAGGAGGAGAGGCACCGCAAATGGGCGAAAGCGGCGGGGGAAGTTGGAAGGGGCAGGGAATGAGTTGCAGATTACGGTCAAGCTGCAGGGACGTACCGCAACGGCGGCGCTCGCAGGAGAGTTCGACCTGACGGCCGCGCAAGGCGTCCGCCAGGAGTTGGACGGGTTGATCGACGGAGGTCATCGCCGCCTCGTCGTCGACCTGCGCAAGGTTCCGTTCATCGACTCCTCGGGACTGGGTGTGCTCCTCGGGCGATATCGCCGGTTGAGCGAACTCGGCGGCGAGATGTTTTTGGTTGGGGCGCAACACGCGGTGCGCACCGTACTGGAGATGAGCGGTGTTCCGCAGGTCGTGCCTGTGCTGCGCTCCGAGAGCGAGGTGCCGCGCTGATGGCGAACCACTTCGAGTTGCACTGCCCGAGCCGGGCGGAGAATGTTGGGCTGTGCCGGGTTGCAGCGGCGACGTTCGCCGCCAATGCGGGCTTCAGCGTCGCTGAGATCGAGGAGATCAAGGTTGCCGTGTCCGAGGCCGCCTCGAACGTCGTGGTGCATGCCTACCCCAAGGAGGAGGGTGCACTCACGCTCCGCTGCGAGGAACTGGAGGACGGGATCGTGATCGAGGTGCGCGACCAGGGCGTCGGCATCGAGGACATCGCCCAGGCCAGGCAGGCATCCTTCAGCACCGATCCCGAGCGCATGGGCCTCGGGTTTGTGTTCATGGAATCGTTCTCCGACGAGTTTGCCGTCGAGTCCGCGCCTGGGCGGGGCACCCGGGTCAAGATGCGCAAGCGCCGGGAGGCCCCAGCGGAGGCAAGCTGATGGCGCCCTCAGCGGACCGCCTGCACAAGCAGCAGATGGAGCTCCTGCGCCGCGTGCGGGAGGGAGAGGCGGCGGCGCGCGAGCAGCTGATTGCCCAGAACGCTCGCCTTGTATGGTCGATCGTAACGCGTTTCAGCGGTCGCGGCGTCGAGCCGGAGGACCTTTTCCAGATCGGCTCGATCGGCCTGTGGCGTGCCTGCGAGCGGTTCGACGAGGCGTACGGTGTGCGCTTCTCCACCTATGCCGTGCCACTGATCATCGGTGAGATTCGGCGTTACCTACGCGACTACGGACAGATTAAGGTGAGCCGCCGCATCCGCGAGCGCGCTGCGCAGCTTCGACACGTCGCGGAGTCCTTGCAGGCGCGGAGCGGCCGGGAACCCTCCCCGAAGGAGATCGCCGACGAGGCAGGGATGGACGTCGTCGAAGTGCTGGAGGCGCTGGAGGCGACACAGGCGGTCCACTCGCTCGACGAGGTGATCGGGCATGGCGACCGCGACGACCTCCTGCGCATCGATCGGCTGGAGGACGGAGCCGCGTACGACGTACAGGCAATCGACAGGGTCGATCTTCGCGAGGCGCTGAAGACGTTGACGGAGGAGGAAAGGGCCGTCCTCTTCCTGCGGTTTTTCGCTGACCAGACCCAGCAGGAAGTGGCGACGCGGCTCGGCACGCACCAGGTACGGATCTCGCGCATCGAGCGGAGGGCGTTGCAAAGGGTTCGCCAGCTCCTCGGCCGCTGAAGGTATCGCACGGCGTCGCCGTGGCACTCTAACTCGGTGAACGAGGGAGGGATGCATGGTGCCGATCGTGAAAGTGCTCGAGCTCGTCGGGGAATCGCACACCGACTGGCAGGACGCGGTGGCCTCGGCAGTCCGCGAGGCGTCCAAGACCGTGAAGAACATCTCCGGTGTCGAGGTTGCGAACTGGACAGCGCAGGTCGAGTCTGGTAAGCTCGTCGAGTACAAGGCCAACGTAAAGGTAGCATTCGTGGACTAAGGCCCAGGCACGGGCGGGGGCGACCCCGCCCGTGCATCTCATTCTTTCAGGGAGTGTGCCCTCATGGAAAAGAAGGAGTACCAGAAGAGGGCGCGCCAGGTGGAGCCGCCGCGTCCCGTCGCGCGCAATGCCTTTTGGGCGTTCCTGATCGGTGGTGCGATTTGCCTCGTGGGACAGGGCGTGCAGACCGCCCTGCAAGGCGTCGGCTACTCCGAAGAGACGGTCAAGGCCCCGACTGCGGTGATCATGGTCTTCCTTGGCGCGCTTTTCACGGCGACCGGGCTTTACGACAGGCTTACGGTGCTGGGGGGCATGGGAGCGTCACTCCCGATCACGGGCTTTTCCAACGCGGTTGTCGCGCCGGCCATCGAGTTCAGGAACGAGGGTGCGGTGATGGGCACAGGCGCGCGCATCTTTCAGGTAGCAGGCCCTGTGATTGCCTATGGCCTGTTCGCGGCCTTCATCGTCGGGATCGTGCGCTTTGCACTGCGGGGGGTTCTGTCGTGAGTGCAACACAGATCGCGCTTGCGGGGCGCGGTCACCTCGCATTCAAGCAGCCTCCCGTGTTGACCTCGTGGGCCACGGTGGCAGGCAAAAAGGAGACGGAGGGACCGCTCGGGCGCCATTTCGATCGCATTGTCCGCGATGAGACGATGGGCGAGAAGAGTTATGAACGCGCCGAGCGCAAACTCTTCACTGGTGCGGTCGACCTGCTTCTGTCGGTCGCGGGACGACACGCCAGCGACGTCGACCTGCTGTTCGCGGGCGATCTTCTTGACCAGATCGTCACGGCCAACTTCGCTGCCCGTGACATCGGCATCCCGCTGGTAGGCGTGTACGGCGCTTGCTCGACAAGCAGCGAGGCTCTCCTGCTGTCCGCTATGGCGGTCGCGTCGGGGTCGGTGAGGCGCGCCATTGCGGCGACAGCGAGCCACCACCTGTCGGCAGAGCGGCAGTATCGCTACCCGATCGAACTCGGAGTACAGCGCCTGCCCACCGCGCAGTGGACGGCTACCGGCGCTGCGGCGTTCCTCGTGGAGGATCCCGCGGAAAGGGAGTCTCCCTCGGCGCCGGCCAAAGGAGACGGCGCCACTCTGCGCATCGTCTCGGCGACGGTCGGGCGCGTACAGGACTATGGGCTCAAGGATCCCAACAACATGGGCGCGGCCATGGCGCCGGCGGCCGCCGACACGATCCTGCGTCACCTGCAGGGCAGTGGCCGCAGTGTTGAGGACTTCGAACTGATTCTGACGGGCGACCTCGGACGCGTCGGACATCCACTGCTCGAGGAACTGCTCGCAGAGGAACGCGTTCATCCGCGCGAACGCTTGCAGGACGCCGGCATCCTGCTGTATCGGGACGATCAGAAGGTCGACGCGGGAGGGTCCGGCGCCGCATGTTCCGCACTTGTGCTCGGTGCGATGGCCCTGCCGCGCCTGCGCCGCGGCGAGATGCACCGCATGCTGCTTGTGGCCACCGGCAGCCTGCACAGCCCGCGCACCTACCAGCAGGGCGAATCGATCCCCACGATCGCCCACGCGGTCGAAGTGGAGGCGGTCCGATGACATTCCTCATGGCGTTCCTGATCGGCGGCGCGCTCTGCATGATCGCGCAGATCGTCATGGACCTGACGCGCCTCACGCCGGCCCACATCCTCGTCGGTGGAGTGGTGATGGGGGTCATTCTGGGCGGGATCGGCATCTACGAGCCGTTCGCGAAGTTCGCCGGCGCCGGTGCGACCATTCCTCTGCCAGGCTTCGGCTACAGCATGGTGGCGGGCATCATCAAGGAGATCCCGAAAGAGGGGTGGGTTTCGGTCTTCAGCGGGGCTTTCAAGGCGACCGGCGCCGGCATCAAGGCCGCCCTGATCTTCGGCGTTCTCGCAGCCTTTTTCGTTCGGGCAAGGGCCTGACGAGTGCGGAGGACCCCACCGGCCGCAACTTCGCGCCGGCGGGGTCCTGCTGCTGAACCGCTAGCGAACCGGGATGAAGATCACGATCTTCATCGGCCCTTCGTCGACTGCGGGGTATACCTCAAATCGGGGGCGCCTCCCTTGTACTCCCGACCGGTTGCCGACGGATCTTGGGACCAGATGCGTCGGGAGGCGTCAGCCATCGACGCCGAAAAAACGCCTTGGTGAACGTGGCCTCCTGCGAGGAGAACTGGCAGTCGAGAGCGATGTCCTGGATGCTGCACCCCGCTGTTCGGCGCGGCGGCCAGCACGCTCTCCCGCCCCATCTCGCCCCACGCTGCGGTATACTGTTGTCCGCATCAACGGGAGGAGATCAGATGGAGTTTCGGGTGCAGCAGGAGCGTTACCAGGGGCCGCTGGAGCTGCTGGTCAGCCTGTGCCTCGAGCGCGATCTGCCGTTGCCAGACATCTCCCTCAGTCGCATCGCTCGGGCGTTCCAGGAGGAGATTCGCGGCGCCGAGGATCTGCCGCTGGCCGACGTCGGAGACTTCGCGGTCCTCTCGGCACGTCTCATTCGCCTGAAGGCCGCGTGGCAGAGAGGCGAGTGGAACCTCGACGATGATGACGAGGAGGCCGCCACGGTGCCCCGGGCGCAGGATGCACCTGAGGTTCAGATCGGGGTGCCGTTCCTGCGCCGGCGAGTACGGCAGGCAGTCTTTCGCCACCCTGCGCGTGCGCCGCTGGCGTCATACCCACCGATCATCCTCGTCGAAGCGATGGAGCGCGTCCAGCGGCGCGCCCGCCGGTTGGGGCGCAGGGCACGGCTGAAAACGAGACCGCGGCTCGCGTTCCGGCGCGTCCTGCAGACCTTGCGCCGTGCGCTGCGCGAAGAGCGCAGGCTGCGCATCGCGGCGCCGGAGCGCACGCGGCGCGAAGGCATCCTCGAGGTGCTTGGGGCGCTGGAGCTGACGCGCCTCGGTGAAGCGGGCATCGATCAGGAGCGCCTATACGGACCCCTCTATCTGGTGGCCCAGGAGGAAGAGCATCGTGGCTAGCTGGCGCGAACTCGAGGGATTTCTCTTTGCCAGCGGGGGGTCGCACAGTGAGGACGCCATCGCCCGTCATTTGGGTACGACGGCGCTTGAGGTGCGCGTGCTGCTTGGCGAACTGGAGCAGCGGCTCGAAGGGCACGCCATCGTGCTTTCCTGGCACGATGGCGAGGTGAGCCTGACGACGGCTCCGGATCTCGGCGCATACCTTTCGGACCGCCTGCCTGCGGCGCCTGGAGAGATTTCTGCAGCGGCGCTGGAGGCCCTCGCACTGGTCGCCTACCGCCAGCCCGTCACGCGCGCCGAGATCGACGAAGTGCGCGGGGTGCGCTCCGAACGCACGGTTCAGACGCTGCTGGAACTCGGCCTGATCGAGGTCGTGGGCCGCTCGCAGGGCATTGGACGCGCACCGCTTTACGGCACCACCGGCGAGTTTTTGCGTCGCTTCAACCTTGGGTCGCTTGCCGACTTGCCCGAACTGGCGCAAGCGGAGCCGGAGGAGGAGGCATTCTAGGTTCGGAGGATGGTGCGTTGACACTCGGATTCGGCTTGCTGGGCGCCCTCGTGTTTCTTCTCGCAATGCTTTTTCTGCCGCTGCGGCTGTCCTTGCGGTTGGCCTATCCCGGTGTAAGCGTGGCACAAGTCCGCCTGTATGCCTGGACCTTGTCGCGCTGGAGCAGCCTTCCCGAACTGCCGCTGCAGCGGCAGTCCCCGCCGGCAAAGCCCGACGGCAATGCGCAGGAGAGCGGGTCTGGCCCGAATTCGCTTCGGTCTATCGAGGCGTTCTCCGCCTTCTTGAGCCCCCTGCGCTCCGCTCCGGTTGGCGCACTGCGTATCGTAGCCCGCGGCAGCACCGGCGACCCCGCAACCACGGCGCTCCTCTATGGCGCCGCATGGTCGGTGCTGGGGACATTCCTCGCGGCACGGGGCCTTCGACCGCAGGAACTGTCTTTGCAGCCTCAGCTTTTGGGGCCGGCCGAGGTGAACGCCTACGGCGAAGCGGAGGTGCAGGTGACGCTGCTCTCCTTGGCGGCTGGCGCACTGCACGCTCTGCGCAGGCTCAAGGCGCCCATCGCGGGTTGACCTTAACGACTAAGCCTTGACGCGCTGCGAGGAACTGAGCAGTTTGCGCACTTCGTCGATGCCTGCTGGTGGATTCGCGTAGACGACCACCCGGTCGTCCTCCTGGATTGTCGTGTCGCCGTGCGGGACAACGACGGTCGCACCGCGCTCGACGGCCACGATCAGGGTGTTCTGCGGCAGGCGCAGGTCGCGAATGGCGATGCCGATGATCGGACTCCCAGGGGAGATCCCGAACGACTGGAACGCTCCGGAACTACCGGTCTCCTGCTGCAGCAGTGCCACCTTGCGATCCGTTTCAAGGCTGAGTGTGGTGTGCGTCTGGTATGCCTGCAGAACGTCACGGCGGGTCAGCAGGCCTAGCAGTTTCTGGTGATCGGCGACCGGGAGCAGGTCGGTGTCATACAGCGCGAACCGCTGCATCGCCTCGTCCAGGTTGGTTGCCTGCGATACTGGCGGAACGCGATTGAGCGAGACCGACCCCACCAATGCGTCCAGGCCCTCCTTGCCCGTTGCCGCGAGAACGGTCGGGGCTTCAAGGACGCCGGCGTAGGCGCCGTACTCGTCTTCCACGACGAGGGCGTCTGCATGCAGTTCCACCATTCTGAGCTGGGCACTCTGCAGGGTATCGGTCGTGACGACGCGCGTCTCCAGGGACCTCATCGCCGTCTTCACCAGCATCGACTGCAGCGGCCGCACTTCGGAGCCGCGCAGAATGCGGATGCCGCGTCGGCTGAGGCGTACGGTGTACATCGTGTCGCGCTGCATGGAGCCGTAAAGGAAGTAGGAGAGCGCGCAGGCCAGCACGGTGCCCATGGCAAGGCGGTAGTCGCCCGTCATTTCGAGGACGATCACCGCGGCAGTCAGCGGCGCCTGCGCCGTCGCGGCGAACACCGCGCCCATGCCGGCGACCCCGAAAACGCTGGCCGGAGCAAACGTACCAGGCGCGAGTCCGTGTACAACCGTGCCGAACGCTGTGCCAAGCATCAGTCCGAGAAACAGGCTCGGAGCGAAGACGCCACCTGAGCCTCCAGCGCCGATCGTCACCAGTGTTGCGAAGTACTTCGCAACAAGCAGCAAAAGCACCATGATGCCGAAAATCTTGCCGGTCGCCACGGCGTTCATCGTGCCGTAGCCGACGCCCAGCACCTGCGGCACGACGAGGCCCAGCAGCCCGACGAACAGGCCGCCGACCAGGGCGCGTTGCCAGAAGCTGGCGTGCCAGTTGTCGAAGAGGTCCTCAAAGTACGTGAGGCCGCGCGTGTAGGCGATGCCGAACAGGCCGGCCAGGATGCCGAGGGCTCCCATCAGGACAAGCGAAACTGGCGTGTGGAACGCCGCGGACGGTACGGTGAGCGCCAAGTGGTCGCCGAGGATGAGGTTGAAGACGCTCACGCCGGTGACCGATGCCACGAAGCACGGGACGAGCGTGCCCATCGCGTAGCTGCCCAGCACGACCTCCATGGCGAACAGGGCGCCGGCGATCGGCGCGTTGAACGTCGCACCGATACCGGCCGCAGTGCCGCAGCCGACGAGCAGCATCGTGTAGCGATCCGGCAATTTCAGCGATTGTCCGAGCGACGAGCCGAAGGCAGCTCCGATGAGAGCGATCGGGCCCTCGCGGCCGACCGAGCCGCCGGATCCGATCGTGAGCGCCGGCGCCAGGATGCCGAAGAATCCGACCCGCGGGCGGATGCGGCCTCCGCGCAGCGCGAGCGCCTCAAGGATCTGTGGCACGCCGTGCCCTTTGACCTCGCGGGCGAAGTAGGTTGAGATCACCCCGACCGCCAAAAGACCAAGCACCGGCATGATCGCGACCGTGACGTGCGGCATGTGGAAGGAGGCGCCCGCCAGCCACCGGAAACCGACCTGGGCGTATTGGATCATCAGGCGGAAGAGGACCGCGCCTACGCCGCCGACAACTCCAACCACTACCGCAAGGAGAATGATCAAAACTGGTTCAGGGATAACGGGCTTGCGCATAATGCCGTTCGGGCCCCTTCAATAGGTCTTGGTTCCAATTGCTCTGAGACGGGCTCGCTTGCATCAACGCCTGTATGCCCATGCATGCGCGTCTCGCGTTTGCGCAAGACCCGCCGACGTATTTCGCAGGGAACTCCTAAGGAAACTGCTTTCGGATGGGTGGCCAGTATTCCTGCTACTGCACGGAGGCGAGGCTTCCGCTCCGCCGTCAAGCCTTCGGACGCCAAGGGACATGAACGAACATCGAGTCCGCGAACGCCTTGGACTGCGCGAGTAAACGTCAGGCGGCCTTGGGCGCGCGCTCTGACGCCTCTATTCTGCCACGCAGACCGCAGCGTAGGATACGGGATTGGACGAACCGGTGGCGACAGGTCTCGCTGGAGTTAAGCGGCTGCGGACTTGGGCCAGGCGGTACGCGGAGTCTTTCGATTTGCGACCCTTTCTGTCATACGGAGAAGCAGTTCACGCCATAGCCCTACCGCTTGTGCGACGGGATCTCCGCACCCCCACGGGATTACGAGCCCGGGCGTCTGACAGGCGGTTCCGGCCGTATTTCAACGCGTGTACGCGGCAGGTGTTCAGGATATTGCGTCTGCAAGAATGCGATCAGCTTCTCCTGCACCTCCACCATGAGGTTCCAGCGGTGGCCGGAGTCGGCCGCACTGAACAGAGCGCGCATCTGCATGGCCTGCTCGTCGAGTCCGGTGACCTGCAGGTTCCAGGATTTCGTGTCCCAGTCCGGGCTTGCGGCAAGAATGCGCTGCAGTTCCTCACGAACGGCATCGACGCTGACGCGATAGTCGGCGTAGACGTACACATATCCGATGATGCTGGCGCTGTGGTATGTCCAGTTCTCGATCGGGTTTTGCAGGAAGTAGGTTAGCGGTACGATCAGCCGGCGCAGATCCCAGATGCGCACCACAACGAATGTCGTGTCGATCTCCTCGATCCACCCCCAGTCGCCATTGATGACCACGACGTCATCGATGCGGATCGGTTGTGTAAGTGCGATCTGCAGACCCGCTATCAGGTTCGACAGCACAGGCTGAGCGGCAAGACCGGCGATCAGCCCAACAAGGCCGGCGGACGCGAGCAGGCTTGCCCCCAGGGCGCGCACTGCCGGAAAGGTCATTAGCGCGGACGAACCGGTCAGCACGAGGATCATGGCAACGATCACGCGCCGGATTACTCCGGTCCGCGTGAGAATCTTGCGTGCAGCGAGATTGTCAGGCACCGTGACGTCGAACCGAGTCTGCACGATCTCCTCGGCGACGTAGACGAGCACGATGAGCACCCACGCGACAACTGTCAGGGCCGATAGTGTTGCGAGTTCATGCAACACTGCCGAGACGCCCTGGCTGAAATGCAGCGCTGGGCTGATGATCAGCGCAACGCTGAGCGCGAAGGCAGCCTGCGCAGCGCGGCCGGTCCGCCTGAGCAAGGCATGGACAGCGCTACGCCGGTGTAAGAAGCGTCGCAGGGCCCAGTGGATAACCATCTCAATGCAAATTCCAGCCCCCGCTGCCAGGAGGAGTTCGACAAGACTAAGTGCCGTTGCATCCTGCATCGTCCGTCCCCTCTTTTTGCAACCGGATTGGAGATGCGCGGCGCCGCACCCTGCCTAGTCAACCCGTCGAGGGAGCCAGGTGGCGGAACGCCAACTCGCATGTCCTGCCGCCCAGAGCATGCGTTAGGTCGCGGAGGCCGCCGAGCGCGAGATTCTGCGGACCTCGGCCATGAGGAGATGCGTTTCCCGAGAGCTGCTTGGAGCGATCCACGCCTGGCCGGCCGGCGCAGCGGCGTGCAGGGCGAGTAGCTGTGGGCGAACGTGGCGGCGAAATCTCGCGACAAAGCGCAGGAATTCAGGGTCGAAATGTTCCGGGCAGCCTTCGCCCAGATCTTGCCGCACCTGACCGTGCAGCCTCAGGCTGCGCCAGAGCACGCGCCGGATGCAGACCGGTGCGGGGAGGTCGAGGAAGAGCACGGCCTCGGCTCTCGCAAGGCGGATGCCGAGGGTGTCGCCATAGTTGCCGTCGATGATCCAGCGCGGTGCTTGCACGAGTGCGCGCTGCACCGCCTGCCATTCGTCCGGCGGCGTCGGCTGCCAACCCGGTCGCCAGTACAGGCGATCCAGGTGGTGGAGCGGGAGCGGAAGGTACTCTGCGAGCGCCCGCGCTGCGGTGGACTTGCCAGCACCCGGTGCTCCGATCACGGCGATCCTACGAGAGGACGCAAGCGCCCGCGCGGCTGCGCGGGCGTCAAACGGCAGTGTCAAGGTGGTGCATCGGCGGGCAGTGCGCCAGCGACGGCGCGGGCAAGGCGCGCTTCCAATTGGCCCTTGGTCAACACTGCCGCACAGCCGGCCTGTCGCGCCCAAAAGAGCGACTCCGCGTCGACGTGCGGGCCAAAGGCTACGACAGGCGCTTTGTCCTGTGCCCAGTGCACGACCTGGACGCGCTTCTCCAGGGGCAGTCCGAGGTCCAGCACCACCACGGCCGGTGCCGGGTCCGCCGCGTCAAGCGCTCCCGGAGCCGTGCGCCGGGCCGCTATTCCGGCACGGCGCAGGATGTCCTGCGCCTTCGTACCCAGGAAGAGGTCGTCGGTCACGATTGCGGTGTATTGCATGCCAGCAGGGTAGCACGGACGGGCGCCTCCTGCCAGGGCTCAGCGCTGCGCCCAGGCGGCATACAGTTCATCTACGCTCTTCAGGCCGCTGCGCGGAAGTGCATGATCGACGACGTAGCTGCCGCCTGCGTGTCGGTTCTCCCACATCTCCTGATGCGCTTGCGGCAGCCCATCGAACGGTACAAGGACGGGTTCGGTCAGTTGGAAACGGCCTGCGGCCACATCCCTCGTAACCTCTTGCGCCTCGTAGGAGTTGCACAGGTGCGTGCCGAGGATCTCCGCATTCGGCAGGAGAATGCGGCGCTGGCGCATCCAGACCTGAGGAGCGAAGAAGCTGTAGCGGCGGCCTGCCGTCTCCTCACAGTAGACGACTCGCCCCGTCAGGGGCCGGACCAGCATCACGCTGACTGCAAGAGCGTCGTGGCTGGCGCGTTCGAAGATGACGTCCGGCTGACCGCGGGGGTTGCGCGGCCCCCGCAGCAGCTTGCCGATCGCCTCTCCCACGGGCTTGAAGGTGAATTCCTGAAACCGGCGTACGGCTTCCTTGAACGCGGCGGTCTCTTGCCTGGGATCCGGCAGCGGCGGCATGGTGCTGGGCCAGATGAACCCGTCGCCCCGGCGGCGCATGATCTCCTCAAGGCTGACGGCGCCCGCAAGGGCGTCGCCGTATCCAAGGCTTTGCACGAACTCGGCCTGGGCGTCCGTGCGGGTCCAAAGGGCGATGCGAGCGCCGCATACACGTGCCGCCTCGACGAGTTCAAGGCCGACAGGGTCTTCGACGTCGTCGCTGCCAACGCCGTAGTAGACCATCACCGCGTCGCCCGAGCGCAGTTCTGCGCGTCTCGCTGCGGCGTCGGCGGTAAGGAAGCCCGGCCTGCCCATGAAGGTGAAGTGGTAGCCGGAGGAGGCACCGAAGAAAGCGAGGCGGCCGCCTGGGGCGAGCGCCTGGAAACTGCGCGGGAACGAGGTTTCTCCGGCGTGGGAGAGCACGTAGTCTGGCAGCCGCCCCTTCCCCTGGGCGCGAAGGGCCGCCACGAACGGTTCGCCTTGCACTTCCCACGCATGCCATAGTGCAGCGTTCTCTGGCACCGGCGTGAAGATGCCCTGCAGTTCCGGTGCGTCGCGGCGCACCACGACACTTGCGCCTGCCTCGCGGGCTGCGCGTTCACGTGCGTCGCTGGAGACCATGCCTGCGACCGCCACCCCGTCGCGGGAGGCAGCCTTCACGGCCTCGAGCCCCGTGCCTGTCGCAGCTCCTTCGGAGAACAAGAGCCCTCCGGGTGCAACGCGCAGGGTGGTGTAGAGGGCTCGGTAGACGGTTCCGAGTGCGAGCAGGTAGCCTGCACTCGCTTCGAGGCTCGCACCCTCCGGCTTTGGCAGGAGCTGCGCTCCCTGCACTTTGAGGAACTGGCGGTGGCTGCCGTCCGGCGTCTCGTAGCCCTGGATGCGGAAGTTCGCTGCCATCGGGTCCAGACCGGCGTCTGGCGAGAAGGGGTCGGACTGCCCCGGATAGACGACGCAGACCTGCCCGATCTCCAGCCGACCTTCGCGGCGCAGCGCCTCGCCAAGCGCGACTACCAGTCCAACGCCGCCGCTGCCGCTGATGTGGACATCCTCGTCGTGGCTGTCGAAGGGGGAGACGGGAATGCCTGTCGCCGCCCAGATGTCGTTGAAGTTGACGTCGCTCGCCAGCATGTAGACGAGCGCCTCATCCGACGCGATTACCTCCACTGGCACGATCATGCGCTCCTCCGCCTGCAGGGGGTCCCCATGGCGCGGCGCCCCCGTCTCGGGATCGCGGCGGACGCCGTAGGCGTACTGCCAGAGGGGCAGAGGAGTGAAGCCTGGGTAGAATGGGCTGCCGGGAGGCAAAAGATCACCCCGCGCCTCGAGTTCCGCGGGGGCATCCTTGGGCCCGACGCCTGGTGCACGGGTCGGCAGGTTGGGGCTGACGCGGTCAAGGAAGTCGCGTATGCCTTGGCGTCCGCCTTGGGGGTCGACAACGGCTTGGGCGAAGTGATCCGCCTCGGCGCGCAGGCCTGCGCCGGTCCCCTGCATGAGACCGGTGCGGACCGCATCGAGTGTCCGATTCGCCGCCTCCCCGCGTCCCGTGGCCGCAAGTTGTGCAAGGATGCGCAGGAGTTCTTGGTCTTCCAGGAGGTCCGTGGGGAGTACGAGCGGCTGATCGTATGTCGCGACGAGGGCCCGGCGCCGCGAAAGCGCCTTGGCAAGAGTGTCATCCTCGCCGCGCGCATGGCCGCGCGCCAGGGCGAGCGCGCGCGACAGCGCATCGGTCTCATGCGCCACCTCGTGCACGAGCCCGATGCGCAGTGCCGCTTGGGCATCCAGGGTGCGGCCGCCGAGGATCAGACGCAACGCCTCGATGACGCCGTGCACGCCGCTTGCCGCGTGCAGCAGGCGTACAAGGCGCTGGGTCCCTCCGTACCCGGGCAAGAGGCGCAGGTTGATTTCCGGCTGGCCGAACTGCGCGTCCGGCTCCGCTACCGTGTAATGCGTTGACATCTGGAACTCGTTGCCACCACCCAGGGCGACGCCGCGCACAGCGGCGACGGCGGGTTTGCCCATGCCCTCGATCGCGGAGAAGAGTCGCTGCGCCTTGTGGGAGAGGGGCAGCACGTCGCCCGCCTCCTGCATCTCCTCCAGTAGTTGACGCACGTCAGCACCAGCGACGAAGCCACGCGCGCCGGTAAAGACGACGGCTGCGACGCTTTCACGCTGCGCCAGTCGGTCGACCAGCGTGAGCAGTTCGTCGAGCGTGCGCTCGTTCAGCGCGTTGACGGGCGGGCTTTCGACTGTCACCAGCGCCACTTCACGGCCTGGCGCCGCGGTGAGGTACTGCGCACGCACGTAGCGGAAGCGTTCGATCACCTGTTGGCTCGCGCGCAGCGCTTCGCGCTCCCGCCAGCGATCGACGAGGGGGCGGATCGCGGTCAGCGACTCCGGATTGCGCAGCGACGTGGTATCCCCCGACGCCTCGCCCCGCAGAAGGTCTGCGAGCAGCCGCCGCATATACTTGCCGCTGCGCGTCTCCGGGAACTCCTGCACCGCGATGTAGTCGCCCGGTACGGCCACGGCGCCCTTCTCGCTGCGCACCAACTGATCGAGGCGCATGCGGTCCTGATCCGTCAGCGGGCGGCCGAGTGCAGTCTGCACAAACGCGACCGGCACCAGGCCCTTCTCCTGATGCGGCGCTCCGATCACGACTGCGTTGCGCACGGGGGAGGCCGGATTGCGCTGGCGATCGCGCAAGATGGCTCCCTCGATCTCCTCTGTCCCGATGCGGTGGCCCGCCACGTTGATCACGTCGTCAGAGCGGCCGTGCAGGGTGAACGATCCATCCGCATAGCGGCAGGCGAAGTCGCCTTGCGTGTAAGCGAGCGTGTCTGCCCACCGCGTCCAGTACGTTTTGGCCCAGCGCTCTGCGTCGCCGCGCCATTCTGGGGCAAGCACGCGGTCCGGGTCGCCCCAGACCGTACGCGCAAGGTACGGATACGGCGCTTTGAGCACGATCTCGCCCTTTTCGCCATCCTGCGCCCTGCGGTGCTGGCGGCGCCCGTCCGGCTGCGCGCCGGTCTCGACCCAGACATCGCCCTGCACCCAAGGCAGCGGGTACGTATGTGCGTCCGGTCGCACAGGGGCATCGGGGTTCCGGTAAGGGTGGGTCCAGACGATGCCGCCGTGCTCCGTGGCCCAGTAGGAGTTCTCGTACGCCTCGCAGAGGAGATCCATCGCGAAGCGCTGCACGACTGGGTTGACGGGCTCGGCGCAGAAGGTAGCGACGCGGAGCGACGCTGTATCGTAGCGGCGCACCTCATCCTGAGCCGCGGGGTCGGCGAGGATGCCCTTGAGGAACGTCGCGCCCGCCTTGAAGATCGTCACGCCGTAGCGCTCGATGATGCTCGCGAAGCGTCCCGCCGTCGGGAAGACAGGCGCCCCTTCCGCGACGACGCTGGGGATGCGCGCTGCGAGGGCTGCGGCGATCATGTAGGACTGGCCGGTGATCCAGCCAGGGTCGGCGATCACGTAGAGGACGTCGTCACCAGGATGCGCACCGAAGGCTGCACGCATGGTGTGCGCAAGTCCTCCGAGGTAGCCGTGGACGTGAACGACCCCCTTCGGCTTGCCGGTGCTGCCCGACGTGTAGATCGCGAAGAGCGGAAAGTTCGCTTCGACGGGCTCCGGGAGACTGGATGCCCAGATCGCGCGCAAGAAGTCCTGGTCTGCCAGCGCGAGCAGCTGCTCCTCGTCCGCGGCGGCAAAGCCTGCGGAACGTGCGCTGGACAAAAGAGCAGAGGCGGCCTGCGCCTCGAGTTCGTGCGCCCAGACATCGCGCTCGGGGCGCCACGGGATCTCCTGTCGCGTGTGCCGCACAACGAGGACAAAGTCGACTCGTCTGACCGGCGAGGCGAAGGTCGTCGCGGCCCTCATGCGCAGTGCTGCCCGTTGATCGCTGGGCAGTTGCGCGCCTGCCTCGTCGAGGGCCCGGCCGAAGACCCGCATCGCGTCCTTTGGCGCCATGGTGATCTCTCCGGCGAATCCCTGCTCGAGCACAGCCAAAAGCCGCGCCTGCACATCCTGCGGCAGACTCGACAGCACTTCCTGCGCCCCCAGCCGCAGCGTGCGCACTGCTCTGAAGCCGTCCAGCGCGGGGTCTGCGTACGCTTCCTTATACGGCACGATCTGCGCATTGCGGTAGCCGCCGTCAGCGGTGACCATTGCGCAAGCGCCAAGGTCCTCTAGCCGGTCCGACACCGTCTTGGCGCTGAGGCCGCCAAATACAGGCGTGTAGATGATTCCGAGGCGCTTTGCCGCCTCGGTGTAGTAGATCTGCGGCAGGATGTTCGGCAGGTTGAGGACGATGCGGTCTCCGCGCTTTAGACCAAGGCGCTGCAGCACGAGAGCCGCCTTCGCCACCTCCAGGAGAAGGCGCTTGCGCGTGACCCGAAGCGCAACCTGCGGCGCGCCGCGGCCGCCCAGCGCAGTCGGATCCCAGCGGTCGCCCTCGAAGTGAAAGGCAATCTCGTCGCCGCGTCCAAGCGCGACGTGGCGGTCCACTTCGTTGAAGCAAGCATTCGTCTGAGCACCGAGAAACCAGCGGAAGTAGGGTGCAAGCGCGTCGTCGAAGGCGACGCGCCAGGGCCGGTAGTCTGGTCCGAGTCCTGAGTCGGCGACGTGACCGTCTGGATAGATCGCCTCGAACCGGCCGTTCTCCTGACGGCGGATCCACGCCCCGATCCCAGGGTCGAAGAAATGCATTTCACCGATCGCGATGTCCCCGTGGAACGCGCCGGGGTCCTCGGCGGCTCTACGGCGGGCTGCGGCAAAGGCTGCAGGGTCTGCATACGGATTGGTTCGCGGACCAAGATCCTGGCCGTTCGTCTGCTGCCGCACTTCGCCTGGGGGCAAGGATGCCCACCTCCTTACACTTGCCCGCAACATATCACGGCATGCCATCGGAGGGAACGCCAAGCCGGCAAGCGGGGGGCAGACGCCGGTGAAGCGTCATCTCGGGTGACGGCCGGTCGAAAAGTGCGCTGCGTTCCATCCACTGCCGCGGTGATGCCGTCCACCGCCCGCTACCGCCCGTTCGCCGTCCGCCCGTTGGCGGCGGCGTTTTGGTCTCCTAGGCTACGGATGACAAGACCGAGGACCGGCGGGAGGGAATAGGCGTGGCGATGGGCGAGTGGGAAGTCCTGGAGGCTGTGCCCCTGCCGCGGGAGGAAGTGGAACTGGGCGAGGGCGTAGCGAGCGCACCGCGATTGCGGCTACAGGATCGGGTTGCGGTGATCACAGGTGGGAACGGGGGTCTCGGTCTCGCCGCGGCGGCTGCATTCGCCCGAGAGGGAGCGCACCTCGTGCTGGCCGCGCGCAGCGAGGAGTCCTTGGCGAACGCAGCCTCGTCCCTGAAAGAACACGGCGTCGAGACGCTCGCCGTTCCGACCGACGTAGGCAGTCCAGAGCAGGTGGAGCGACTCTTCGATCGCGCCCTGCGGGAGTTCGGCCAGGTCGACATCCTGGTCAACAACGCTGGCGTCTCCGGCCCCACCGCGCCCCTGCACGAGATTAGCGTGGAGGACTGGGAGCGCACCCTGTCAGTGGACCTCACCAGCGCATTTCTCTGCGCCAAGGCAGTGCTGCCTGGCATGATGCAGCGCGGCCGGGGAAATATCCTCAACGTGTCTTCGATTTTCGGCAAGCGCGCCTATCCCTACCGAACGCCGTATGCGGCAGCCAAGTGGGCGCTCATCGGTCTGACGCAGAGCCTGGCGCACGAGGTGGGCCGCTACGGCGTCCGGGTGAACGCGATCTGCCCGGGACCGATCGCGGGTGAGCGCATCGAGCGCGTCTGGCGTGAACGCGCGCACCGCCGCGGCATCCCCTTTGAAGCGATCCGCGACAAGATGGTGCGCATGGCGGCGCTGCGCCGCATTCCGGAGGCGGAGGAGTTTGCCGACCTCGCACTCTTCCTGGTCAGCGACGCTTCGCGCGGGATGACGGGGCAGGCGCTCAACATCTCTGGCGGAATGGAGATGCGCTGATGCTTCCCCGCACATTCCTTCTGCCTCCTCGCCTGCGCTTCGGCGAGGGCGGGATCCGCGAACTAGGCGCAGAGGCAGTGCGGCTCGGACGCCGCGCCCTCGTCGTCAGCGGCCCCAAGACGGCTGCTCTCGGTCGCGCCGGTGCGGCAGTGGACCTCCTTCGCTTGGCCGGACTGCAGGCCGAAGCCTACAGTGGTATCTCGGCGGAGCCTCATGTCTCTCATGTCGACGAGGGAACGCTCGTCGGGCGCACGCTGGGTGCGGACCTCGTCGTCGGCATCGGTGGGGGAAGCGCGCTCGATGCGGCGAAGGCCATCGCGGTGCAGCTCGCGACCCGGTCTCCGATCACAGACTGCGAGGGGCAGGACAAGGTGCGCGCGGCACTGCCCGTCCTCGCCATTCCGACGACAGCCGGCACCGGCTCCGAGGTGACGCGCTTCACCGTGGTGACCCGCCCGGGCGACGACGGGTCGCAGGTGAAGATGCTGATCGGCAGCCCGCTGCTGGTTCCACGGACTGCCATCCTGGATCCCGAGCTCCTTCTCTCCGCGCCCCCGGCCGCCGCGGCGGGGGCCGGCGTGGATGCCCTGACGCACGCGATCGAGGCGTTCGTCTCTGACGCGGCGCAGCCCCTGACGGACGACCTGGCGCTCGCGGCGATCAGACATCTCGCGCCGCATCTCGCGCGTGCCGCCAAGGGCGAGGCGCAAGCGGAGGACTTGGGTGAACTGATGCTGGGGGCACTCCAGGCAGGCATGGCCTTTTCCAATGCGTCTGTCGCTCTGGTGCATGGCATGGCGCGACCGCTGGGAGCCTGCTTCGGCGTGCCGCACGGCGTGGCAAATGGGCTACTGCTTGCAACGGTCGTGGAGTTCAACCTGCCGGCCGCGCCGGAGCGCTATGCCCGCATCGCTCAGGCGCTCGGGGAGGAGAGCACGGCGGCAACAGAGCTAGTGGCACGGATCTGCACCGCTTGCAGCCTGCCGGATCCTGCCTCCTTCGGCATCGATGATGCGCGGCTTGGGCGCCTTGCACCGCAGATGGCGCGCGACGCCCTACGAAGCGGCAGTCCACAGCACAACCCGCGCCTGGCGGGCGCCGAGGAGATCGAGGCGCTCTACCGGAAGGCGCTCCTGCCGGATGGATCCCAAGAGTCTTTCCCCCGGGCGCGGGGCGCCCTAGAATAGACGAAAACGTAGCGGAAGGGGCCGAGCCATGGGCGAGCCCGTGAGCCCGCTCGACATCGCACTGGCGATCCGCGCCGCACGCGGCTACTGGGCCGGGCTGACGCGCGAGACGGCGGAGCGCATCGCACGCATCGTGCTTGGCGTCGCGCACGTGCAGGCGGTGGCGATCACCGACAGCGCTCGCATCCTCGCCTACGAGGGTGCGGGCTGCCCTTACATGCGGCCGGGCCAGCCGGTCCAGACGAAGGCAACGCGGCAGGTGCTGCGCACAGGCGAAGTCGCGCTCATCGAGCGCAAGCAGGACCTGCACTGTCCCATCGCCGGCTGCCCCTGCGCCGTGCAGGCAGCAGTGATTGCACCGCTCAAGGTGCAAGGAGAGGTCGTCGGAACGGTCAAGCTCTACGCCGAGCACCCGGGCCCGATGCCCGGCTATGCGACGCGCCTCGCGATCGGCATCTCGGAACTCCTTTCGCTGCAGGCCGAACTGTCCGAAGTGGAACGCCAGAAGGAACTGCTGGCGCAGGCTAGGCTGGAAGCGCTTCAGGCGCAGATTCGGCCGCACTTCCTGTTCAACACGCTGAATACGGTGATCGCCACCAGCCGGTTCGATCCGGACCTCGCACGCGAACTGCTAACGGAACTCGCGGCATTTCTGCGCCATACGATCAGCTACCGCGGTGAGAAGATCCGCGCCGTCGAGGAACTCGCCTTCGTGCATCAGTACCTGCGCCTTGAGCAGGCTCGCTTCGGTGACCGGATTGCCGTGCGCTTGCAGATGGAGCAGGGGGTAGAGACCGCCCTGATCCCCGTCCTCGCTCTGCAGCCTCTCGTGGAGAACGCGATCGTCCACGGCCTTGCGCCCAAGGACGGCCATGGGCAGCTTCTCGTCTCCTTGCGCCGCCGCGGCGTCGAATTGCAGATGGCGGTAGTCGACGACGGGGTCGGCATCACTCGCGCGCGTCTGCGCCGCCTCTTCTTGCCGCACGAAGGCACGGGGATGGGACTTGGCATCGCGAACGTCCATGAGCGGCTGCATGCGCTCTATGGCAGCCGCGGGCAGATTCGCCTGCGCAGCCGCCCGGGGCGGGGGACTGTGGTGCTGGTGCGCCTGCCCTTTGAACTGCCGGAGGAAGACTGATGCTGCGCGCCCTGATCGTCGATGACGAGCCGCCTGCCCGTGCCGAGCTGCGCTACCAATTGGAGCGCCACCCGGATGTCGAGGTGATCGGGGAGGCGGCGAACGTGCGCGAGGCCCAGGAACTGATCCGTGCCGTCGAGTACGACGTGCTGTTCCTCGACATCCAAATGCCGTCGGCGAGCGGTCTTGAACTTGCACAGAAGCTCCACCAGGGGAGACTGCGGCCTCCCTACGTCGTCTTCGTCACGGCGCACGACGCACACGCCCTGCCGGCCTTCTCACTGGGCGCGGTGGACTATCTGCTGAAGCCGGTCTCCAAGGAGCGCCTCGCGGAGACGCTTGAGCGGCTGCGCCATTTGCGGGGTGGAGCGCAGCAGGACCTGGTTGGCACACCAGCTCCGGCCGCGCCGCGCTTTCTCGCGGGAGTCCAAGGTGACCGCGCCGTCCCAGTTCCGCTGGCGGAGGTCAGCTATCTGGTCGCGGAGGGGGACCAGGTGTTTCTGGTCACCCAAGGAAGGCGCCTGCAGGTGCGGGCCACCTTGGCCGACCTGCAGGACACGCTCCCCGATCAGGAGTTCTTCCGCTGCCACCGCGGGTACATCGTCAATCTGAACGCTATTGCGGAGATCGTGCCGTTCTTCAACGGCACCTACACGCTGCGACTGAAGGGCAGCCGCGAAGAAGTACCCGTCAGCCGGGCGAATGCACGCCGCCTGCGCGAGCATTTCGGGCTGGGCTAGCCGCGCCTGCTCGGAGCGCACTGGCATCAGCGAGCAGGCAGGCCAGCGTTTCACTTATGGAGTCTTCAGACGATAAACGCCATACTGTGTGCATGCTTGCCCTGGAAGGGTGAAGTTCGGATTGTCAACGAGATCCGCGTCTGCGTTCGGCGCAGTCCTGTTGCTTGCCGCCTCGGTTGCCGGATGCGGCAGCGTGGCCAAGGCGCCGACCGCCAAAAAGCCGCCCACTACCGATCCGTACGCTTGGAAGAGCCACACACGCAATCCCTATCTCCCTGGCGACATCCTGATCGCCGACCGCGCGAACAACCGCCTGCTGATCGTCAACCCGCAAAAGCAGATCGTCTGGCAGTTTCCGAACCCTGGCGAAAAGACGAACTTCCCCTTCGTCGGACCGGATGACGCGTTCTTTACGAGCGGCTATCGAGAGATCATCACGAACGAGGAAGGCTCCAACACGGTCGCCATCCTGAACATGGCGCAGCGCAAGATCGTCTGGACGTACGGGCACTTCGGGCCTGGCAGTAGTGCACCCGGGTACCTCTACACGCCGGATGACGCGTTCCTGTACCCCGGCAAGAACGGCAACGGTGTCATCACGGTCGCGGACATTCACAACCAGCGCATCCTGTTCATCGATCGCAAGACGCACCAGATCATCAAGCAGTACGGTCTGAACGGCGTGTCGGTGCACAACCCACCGACCACGTACGCCGCACCGAACGGAGATTTCCCCGGTCCGAACGGCGGCATGCTCGTCACGGAAATCGATGGATCCTACCTCGACCTATTGTCGAAGAGCGGTTCCCTTATCTGGTCGATCCATGTCCCGTTCCCGCACGCGAACATCAACTACCCTTCGGATGCAAACTTTACGCCGGACGGGAACATCATCGTCGCCGACTACTCGAACCCCGGGGAGATCCTGAAGATCACGCCCACCGGCAAGGTTCTCTGGGACTATTTCTTCCCAAGCGGTCCGCGTTCTTTGGACAACCCGTCTCTGGCCTACCAGTTGAAGAACGGCATGGTTGTCGTCAACGATGACGACCACAACCGGGTGATCGTGATCGACCCGAAGACGAACCAGATCGTCTGGCAATATGGACATACGGGAGTTGCGGGAACCGCGCCAGGATATCTGAACGACCCAGACGGCACGGACTTCTTGCCAGCCGGGGTCATCCCTCCGGGCATCAAGTAGCCTTCTCCTTCGCGCTGGCCGCTCCTGTCACAGGACACTGTCCCGTGGTTGGATCGACTAGATCGTGGGTTCGATGCCGAAGGCGTTGTTGAAACGGTTGGTGTAGTGGAAGAGCCCGATCATTGCGGCAAGCTCGAGGATTTCGGCTTCGTCGAACTGGCTGCGCAGCAGCGAGAAGAGGGAATCTGCGACCTCGCGGTCGGGATGATCCGTCATGTGTTCAGCGAGCGCCAGCGCTGCCTTGGTGGGCGCATCGAATCGGTCCGAACCGCGGAAGTCCAACAGGGAATCGAGATACTCCTCTGTCACACCGGTCCGCCTTAACAAGGCGGAATGCGAGTTCAGTCAGTAGCGACAGCTGTTGCGCAGCGAAACGTAGACGGCGAGCGACTCCTTGATGCGCACCGGCACGGTGCCCGTGTAGGTCACGGCGTGCAGGTGCTGCGATAGGGTTTCCATCATTTCCGGCCGCCGGGCCAGCGTGCGGAACATGTTCGGCACATTGCCTCGTTCTTGCAAGAACCGCTCGAACGCGGGCCTGGCCGCTTGGGGTGCTCCGTCGATCGGCAAGGGGAAGATCCTGGGCATCCGTATCCACCTCCGAAAGTGTTGCGTATGAAGATCCGCACGCACGTTGATGTACTCAGGGCATGCGGCGTGCGGCTGCGCGCACCGAACTGAGCCCGCCGCACGATCCCATGGTAAGCCGATCGGAGTGATTCGCCCAGACCACCTGGATGGGAGGGTTCTCACTGCCTAGTCCGACAACGGGTGGGGAGTTTCCTGCGCCACAGGTAGATCGTTGGGGACGACGCGCCACATCCCGATCGCCAACGCCAGTGTGCTGAGGGCGGCGAAGATCCACGGCAAGTAGGGCGGCAGGATGTGCAGGAAGACGCCCGCAGCCAGTGCCCCCAGCGGGTTCGCGAGGCCGAACAGCGTGAAGATGAGGCCGAACGCCCGTCCGCGCACGGCCTCGGGGATGAGGCGCTGCAACAGCGTGAACATCACGGCGTTGCCGATCCCGTTCGTGATGCCGCCCAGCAGGAGCAGGATGCCCGACAGCAGCGCAGATCCCGAGAATGCGAAGGCGCCGAACAGTAGCGCTTCCAGACCGAACATCAGCGTACTGGCGGTGCGCGTGGAAAGACGACTCAGGTAGCCGGCTGTTACGCTCCCGGTCACGAGACCGACTGCCCAACCTGCATCGATCAGGCCGTACCAGAGAGCGTTCGCGTGCAGTATGTGGTTGATCCAGTAGGGCAACATCGTGAAGGCAGCCATGAAGGCGAAGTTCGTGAGGATCACGATCGGCAGCAGTTCGATCACGGCAGGGAGTTTGCGCACCGCAGCCATGCCGTCGCGCATGCTTGTAAAGAAGCTAGAGTGCGGCTCCCCGCCTGAAGTCTGCTCGTGCAGGTGCGGCTGTGGTGCCAGGGTCCGAAGCATCAGCGCAATGGCGAGCGCAGAGATCCAGAAGGACCCCATGTCGAAACCGAATACCCACATAGCTCCGATTCCGGCGATTGCGGCGCCACCGATCGCCGAGCCGATTGCGCCGGACGCCTGGGCCGTGAGGTTGTATATGCCGTTGGCGGCCGTGAGGTCCGCATCCGTTACAAGGCGCGGGATCATGATGGCTTCCCCCGGACTGAACAGCGCGGCCCCCAGGCTGTTCACTCCGAGGAGCACGATAACGACGGCCACAAGGCTCCCTGGTACGAGCAGTGCGACCATGCCGGCTGCGACCGCGCATCCGCGCAAAAGGTCCGTGTACAGCATCATCCGGCCTGCATCGTAGCGGTCGACGAGGACCCCGCCTGCTGCCGCCAGCAGCGACGGGATCACCATTGCAAGGCCGGCGATCGAGAGAAGAAACGGTGAGCGCAGCTGGATCTCCCATAGACCCATGATCAGGAAAACGGCGTTGCCGAACTGCGAGAGCAACTGCCCGATCCAAAGTGACCGAAATCCTGCGTAGCGAGAGAGAATGCCCACTTGGCGCCTCCTGGTCTACTGGAGCATCCGCATCCATGGCAATCGCGGCGGTTACCCGACATTGCGAGCCTAGCGCAGCCGGGCCCAACCTGAATCGTACCGTAGGACAGGCCAGCCATTGGTCCCAAGGCCATCTGCTGGAGATGGCGCTAGGAAGTGATTTTCGTCGCCAGAATATGTAGCACCTTGAGCCGGCCGCTACGAACGGTCGCGGCCCGTACGCACATCGCTCCTCCGCACTGTTGATCAGCGGTCCCCGCAACCACGGCATTGCGAGCATCCTTCGGGCTGGCGGAACGCAGCGCGGGTGCACAGTCATTCACTGCCTGCTTAGGCAGAGGCAAGGCGCACGCCCCCTCCGTAGCTACCGAATTTTGCCGATGAGGCGTCAAGGCCAGTTTTGCGGCGGCAAGCCGATGACCTCGACGTGCAGGAGTTGGCCGTGCTCGTCGAGCAGGAAGAGCCAGGCCGCCGCATGCTGGCCTTGCGAGGCAGGCCCCTTCCAGTGCTCGTTGAGCACCACCGCACGCCAGATGTGGGCGGGGTGGGGAGCTTCAGGGAAACGCTCCAGATACCGCTGTAAGGTAAGGACCTCGGTTGTGCAGACCCCTTGCAGTGGCCTGTATGACGGGGTGGCGGGACCGCCCTGATCGATCGCACAAGCCTTCGAGCCGGGAGCACGCGGGAAGATGCTAAACGTGGTTGGCCTCTGTTGAATCGGTGTGAGAGCCCAAAACCCTTGCGGCACCTTCAGCATAGCCTGCCTTTCCCCGGCGGGAAGTCCGTGCTGCGCCAGGAACGCACCGCCGAACCCAAACGCCAGGGCGAGCACTGCCGCTCCGGCTGCCCAGGGGAGCCGGGGGCTTCGCCGCCTCTTCGTGGCAAGTGCCGCCGCGCGCATCTTGTTGAGGTCTGGCGGCGAAATCGTACGAGCTGTTGCGCCACGCAAGTTGTGAAGGATGTCGTCAAGTGGCATTCTCACTCCTTGTCACCTCCCGTAAGTATCGACCGCAGAGTGTTTCGAGCACGGTGCAGGCGGCTTCGCACCGTCCCGGTCGGAAGACGGAGCAGGAGTCCGATCTGCTGTGGCGTCCAGCCTTCGAAGTAGCGTAGGACAACAGCCTCGCGCAAGGGCAGCGGCAGTTGCTGCACGGCTTGGACAACATCACTCTCTTCGTAGCGGTCAGCCGGGTCGTCGACTGGTGCGTCGTGCTCCACATTCAGCGGCACCTCGCGCCGGCGTCCCTGAGCGCGCAATGCGTTCAGAGCCTTGTTATGGGTGACTCTCGCCAGCCATCGGGATGGTTCCCGCATCTGGTGCAACGTCTGTACGGCCGCGATCAAGACCTCCTGCGCCACGTCCTCGGCTAGTGCGGCATCACCTGTGTAGAGGCGTGCTGCGCGGTAGACGTCCGGCCCGTAGCGCTCTACGAACTGGTCGACCGTCGTGCTGCTCACCTCCTACCTTGTAGACACCGGTAAGGGGCCGCGCGTTCGAGCGTTGCCAAGGTATAACCAAACCGAGGTGAGGGCGATGGAGATCCCCGTTATCCTGGAGGCCGGTGAGGACGGATGGGTCATCGCAGAATGCCCCGCTCTACCCGGCTGCCTGTCGCAAGGGCGAACTGAAGAGGAAGCTCTGACGAACATCAAGGATGCGATACGGTCCTGGCTTAGGGTTGAAACCGATAAGCGCGGGCAACCTTCTGGCGGAAAGTTGGTCGAGGTGGCACTCTGATGCCACCTCTTCCCGTTATCTCGGGTCGTGAGGCGGTCCGAGCACTCCAAAAGGCGGGTGGCTGATCGCACGGCGCGAAAGCAGCCACATCATCCTTATCAAGACTGGCGTGCCGGTCAACTTGTCAGTTCCGGATCACCGAACACTCGATCGTGGGCTACTTCGAAAACTTGTCCGGGCTGCCGAACTGTCCGTCGAAGAATTCCTCTTGCTCCTCGACGACTAGCCATACCAATCACTACCACGCCGCTTCCTGCCGCCCAAAGCCACGTAGCGCCGGCCCGTTCCGAACCCTGCGCCCTAAGGGCTTCCCCAGGGTCGGCCGGGCCGGGCTTTTCCTTGCTTACGCCGTCCTCGCAGCGCGGTCTTGGATCAGCGATGCGCTCGTCACATCCCTGCGGTGGATGCCAGAAACGGATAGGGAACTCCAACAGACGGAGGCGAGACAGGATGCTCATAGACCAGCTCCTGGGATTGACCCGCTAGCAGATCGGCGGCTACTTGATTTGCACGACTCGCTTGAGGTCAGGCATACGGCTATGCGTCGCAGATCGGCAGATGGGAGATCCCTGTGGAGCGGCGGCTTCGCACGTCGGCGTACTTTTTGCATTAGATACATCTTGAGATGGCAGTTGCTAAGATGGAGCGGCGCAGGAGGCACTGAGACGAGCTAGAGACTCCGGGCGTGCACCAGAACTTGCGTGCCACTACCAGCTGGCCAGAAGCCCAATTTGAGCACGTTATGAACGGCGCCACCATCAGCTGCCAAGCTCACCAGATGCCCTCAGGTGTAGGCATAGAACAACGTGAGCATCCCTAAGTCGAGGAGGCGGTTTGGGGATGTCTGAGCACCCGATTCAGGGACTCATGAAGACCGCGATGGAAAGCATCAAGGATATGATCGACGTCAACACCGTGATCGGCGAGGCGGTGGAAACACAGAGCGGTGGCGTGATCATCCCGGTTTCGCGCGTCAGCTTCGGATTTGCGGCTGGCGGCGGCGAGTACGGCGCAGCAATGCAAAAGCGCGATTCCGATGGCGTGCACGAAGAGTCGCTGCCGTTCGGAGGAGGTTCCGGAGCAGGGGTTTCGGTCCAACCGGTCGGCTTCCTTGTCTTGCACCAGAGCGAAGTGCGGCTTTTGCCGATCGACCAGAACGCAGTGCTTGACCGCGTGCTCGACGAGGCTCCCCAACTGCTCGACCAGATCGGTACATGGTTTCGACCCCGCGGCGAGCGCGCGGCGGTGACCAGTGACTCGAGCGGCACGGGCAGTGAACGCGGATACTGAGGCGCCTACGACAGAGCTGATGGCTTGGTCCCGACTCGAGCCGATCTGGCGGCGAAGCCACGTCGTACGCTATCCGCACCAGATCGAGGCCGCCCAGGAGATTGTCGGACGCCTGGACGGCTCCGCGCTTTTGGCCGACGAGGTCGGTCTCGGCAAGACGATCGAAGCCGGACTCGTACTCGAGGAACTCATGGCGCGCGGGCAGGTGGCGCGCGCCCTGATTCTCTGCCCGGCCGCGCTGCTGATTCAGTGGCAGCAGGAGCTGTGGCAGAAGTTTGCTCGCCGCGCGCTGACTCAACCGCATCTGCCGCCACGGCAAGGTATCGTCCTCGCGTCGCTTGACTGGGCGAAGCGCGACCCGCAGCGCCGGCTCTACCAAGGGGTGAACTGGGATCTCGTCATTGTGGACGAGGCCCACCACCTGAAATCACGACGCAGCCAGAACTTCAGTTTCGTTGCGGGCCTGCCGCGCAAGTATGTAATCCTGATCACGGCAACACCCATCCAAAACGAGCTTGCAGAGCTGTACAATCTCGTTTCGATCGTCAAACCGGGCATCTTCGGGAGCTACATGCAGTTCTACCGGCGCTTTCTCCTTGCCCCGCGGCGCCCGCGCAACGTGGATGAACTGCGTCAGGAGCTCTCTTCGGTGATGGTGCGGCGCACGCGGCATGAGGCCCGCATCGTCCTGCCGCCCCGCAAGGTGGAACTGCTGCTCGTGGAGCTGAGCCCACAGGAGCGCGCGCTCTACGAGGCAGCGACCGACGCATTGATCGCGGCCTACAGGTCGCGCCGCGCAAGCCAGGACACCATCTTGCCGCTCATCCTGATCCAGCGGGAGCTCTGCTCCTCGAGCTTCGCCCTCGCCGAGACACTGCGGCGCATGGGAACCTCATGGTTCGGCGACGCTGCACCGAGCCTCTTGCGGCGGGCCGAGGCGATTGACAGCAACCAGAAGGCGGAAGCGGCAACCTCGCTACTGTGCGGCCTCAAGGAGCCTGCGCTCGTCTTTACGGAATACCGCGCCACCCAAGCGTACCTTGGGCGCAAGTTGTCCCGTGCCGGGCTGGAGGTGCATTACCTTTACGGCGGTCAGAATCGGCAGCACAGGCAGATGGAGCTGCAGCGCTTCGCGAAGCAGGGCGGCGTCCTCGTCGCGACAGAAACAGGCGGTCAGGGTCTCAACCTGCAGACGGCATCCGTCGTCGTCAACTACGACCTTCCCTGGAACCCGATGCGGGTCGAGCAGCGCATCGGTCGCGCGCATCGGCTGGGCCAGACCCGCGAAGTGCGCATCCTCAATCTTTGTGCGCGCGACACTGTGGAGGAGCACGTGCTTCGCCTCCTGCACGAAAAGATCGACATGTTTCGGCGCGTGATCGGCGACCTTGACGTGATCATCCGGCACCTAGAGCGGGAGCGCCCCCTCGAGGCGCAGCTTCTCGAATTGTTCCTCACCCGCGAACGTTCCGAGATCGATCGGCGCCTCGACGAGATCGCTACCCGGGTGCGGCCCACTGGAACGCAGGAAAGCCTGCCTGCAACGTTGTAATGAGACAAGGAGAAACCTTCTTCGACAGAGGTGAGCGTTTACGCGTGTGGCGACAACGCTCGAGGAACTGCATGCGGCCATCTCGGATCAGCCGAGGCAGGTAGGCTTGATCATCACGCGAGGATACCTCCACGAGGGGCACGGCGCGCTCGTGCATTCCGTGCAGGATCAAGGCCGCCTCGCAGTCTTGTGCGTCTTCCTGAATCAACGGCAGTTTGGGCCAGGCGAGGACTACGCCCTCTATCCCCGCGACAGCCGCCACGACGTTGAGTTCGCGGAACAGGTGGGCGTTGACGTCCTTTGGCTGGCCCGGGATCAGGACGTCTATCCACCGGGTTTCTGCACCGAAGTGCGCATGCCGCAGCTGGAGAATGCCCTGCATGGCGTCACAGGCCCCGAGGTGCTGCGCGCACAACTGACGGCCGTGGTGCGCTTGATTGGACTCGCGCGAGCGCAGGCAGTCTACTACGGCGAGCAGGACTGGTACAAGGCTGCCGCGTTGCGCATTGCGCTGACCGATCTGGCAATCGGGACTGTGGTCGAGACGACCCCGACCAAACGCGAAGCGGATGGCCTTGCGCTACGCTCCTTGAATGAACGCCTGCGGCCCGAGGAGCGCCGCAGTGCTTCCCTCATCTATGGTGCGCTGCAGGAAGCTCAAGAACTCTTCTCCCGGCACGGCGAGGTGGAGGCGACGCGCCTTTTGGGCCGCACGTCGGCGGCGCTCACGCGTATCCCCGGATTTCGCCTCCAGTACGTCCACCTCGTGGACCCCGCCACCCTATCGGAGCGGCGTCGCGCGTCACCCGGGGATCTCCTGATGGCGGGAGGGTACTTCGGGCGCACGCGCCTCGACGATGCGGTGCGCCTGCCGGATGCCAACGGGTGACCTTGGCGCCTCGCCGAGCATAGGCTGGCAGCAGACTCTTCCATTGCGGGGAGGCGCTACGGCGTGGATCCATGGGGCCTCGACATTGAGCGCAGCGCGGAGCGGGACAGAGCTCGTCATCAGGAGTTGCTGCGTGAGGCGCTAGCCAACCACCTCAAGGAACTCGTCGTAGAGGAAGCGCTGATCGGCGGAGGCGAACGCGGCCTCCGCCTCTCCTATCCCGTGCTGCGCGAGCGCAGGCTGCGCTTTGCGCAGGACGAGGTTCAGGTCGAGGTAGTGCATCGTCCGGATGGAGCGGCCACCGGCGACCACGCGGAAGGACGTGCTGGCGACCAGCCGGGCGAAGAGGAACTCGAGTGGCTGCACGAGCGAGTTTCCGAGGAACTGCACCGCCGTTGGCGGCTCCCGGAGCTGGCGGGGGCGCCGCTTTTCGGCAGCAGGCCAGCCGATGTCGAACGGCTGCGCCGCATTGGGCCGTGGCCGAACCTGCACCGCCGTCAGAGCATGCTGGCAGCGATTCGCCGTGCGCGGCTGAGCAGTTCTCCCGTGCGGCTGCGCGAGGAGGACCTGCGCTTTCACACGAGCGCTCCGGACCAGAACCCGGCTCCAGATTGCCTGATCGTCGCCCTGCGCGACGTCTCTGGCAGTATGGGCGACGAAAAGAAGCTGCTCTGCCGCAGCTTCTTCCATTGGCTTGTCGACTTTGTGCGCGGCACGTACGGGCCGATCGAAATCGCCTATGTCGTTCACCACACCGAGGCGCGGCGCGTGGAGGAGGAGGAGTTTTTCCGCCGCGTCGAGTCCGGTGGCACAAAGGTGTCTTCGGCCTACCGGGTTGCGCTCGAACTTGCGCGCGCGGCGAAGACGATGGGAAGGCAGGTGCTGGTATTGCACTTTACGGAGGGTAAATGCTCTTTGGGGTGATTCACCCATGCAGCCTCAAAAGCGGATTTCCGCTGGCGTCAACGTCGATGCGCTCGATTAGCGCCTGAAGGATCTCCCGTCGCTCCTCATGCGTCGCCGCCGCCCAGACCCTCGGCAGACCAGCAGCCATTGTGCGTCGCTGCTCCGCCGTGGTAGCAGAGGGTGCCCGCTCACGCAGAGCCTGCGCCCTCTGCCGCTGAAGCTGATCGAGGCGGTCGCGCACGACATCGTGTGGCAACGTGCCGTCTTCGATGGCGGCGACTAAGCGAGCGATCTTGGCGTCGATGGCCGCGAACTCGTCGCGGCGCCGGCGCGGCGCGGGCGTGTCCTGGGAGTGTACCGCCCGAATGAACGCCGCCGCTACCGCCTCGTCAAGTCGCTCGACACGCACATAGCCAGGACCGCAGCGATGTCCCCTGCGCTTGATCCGATCACAGATGTAGTACCGCAAACCATTCGAGCTCTTGTGGCCAACCATCCTGCTTCCGCACTCGCCGCAAAAGAGAACGCCGGTCAAGAGGTAGGGTGACACTTCACCGCGCCGTGGCCGACCGGGCCCCTTGCGCCTGCCCTCGATGGCGTCCTGAGCGTCGAGCCACGTCTGCTCATCCAGGAGTGCCGTATGCCCGGACTTCATCCAGCCATCTCGAGTGCGGCGCTCACCGAGGTAAGCACGATTATGAAGGATGATGTTCACCGTGCTCGGATGCCAGTAGCGTCGGCCAAAGGGAGGCGGTGCTCCTTCCGCGGTGAGCCATGCCACGATGCGATCCAGTGATGCCCCGTCGATCGCCTGCCGATAGATGAGGCGCACCCATCCTACTGTGTCGGCGTCTGGCTCCAGGACGCCACCCTGGCCGTAGCGATAGCCGTAAGGCGCCGCCCCGGCCCATTTGCCTTGCGAGAGGCGCTGGCGATAGCCCATCGTGCTACGCTCAATGATCGTGGCCCGTTCAAGCTGCGCGAACACGGCCAACATGCCAACCATGGCCATGCCGGCGGGGCTTGTCGTATCAAAGCTCTCTGTCGCGCTGCGAAAGCCCACGCCACGCGGAGTGAAGACATCCTCGATCAGGTGCAGGACGTCGCGCTGGCGCCGTGAGAGGCGGTCCAAACGCCACACGAGCACCACATCTAGGAGGGCGGCGTGGACATCGCCGATTAGACGCTGTACGGCCTCGCGCTCGAGATTCTTGCCCGACATACCCTCGTCCGCGTAGACGTTGGCGACCTGCCATCCCTGCGAGAGCGCATAAGCCTCCAAGCGTTCGCGCTGCGCGGCGACGGAGAACCCCTCCCGCGCCTGCTCTTCAGTCGATACCCGTATATAAAGGCCTGCGCGCAGTCGTTGCCACCTCCACCTGATTGTACGAGAACGGCCCCTCCGCCTCCTGCAGACTGCACAAGACCGGGCCCTCCACCTCTGGAGTGCGAGGCGATTTAACCTGTGCGATCACCCGTGCCCTTAAGGCCATGGACCAACGACGGCTGGACCTCCGTCACCCCGATCGACCTCGCCGAGTGGCGGCGGCTGCGTGCGACGAACGCAAAGCCTGCGACCATGAACCTCGAGGTGGACGCCCTGCGGCCGTTCTACCGCCGGACATGGGGAAGGGGCTGGTGTTAGCGGGTCCGACCGCACGCTCCCGGCATCTGCCTGAAGGGCAAGTACGACCTCAGTGAAGGAAGAGCATGATTTAGGCTGGATGGCATAGCAAACCGGTCAGGTGATGCGAAGCGTGTTCGGGCTCGCGCTGAGTGGTGGCGGCGTGCGGTGCGCTGCGCACCTTGGGGTACTCTAGGTCCTCAGGCGTCATGGCGTCGAGTTCGACATCGTCGCGGGATCGAGCGTAGGTGCGCTGGTCGCGGCTCTCTGTGTGCTCGGCGACGACCTTGGAGATATCGAACGCCAAGCCGTTCTATTCGCTGGCAGGAGATCATCGGCTGGCGCGTCAGTCGGCATTCCGCGGCGCTTCCTCCGTTTCTTGCGTGTCGTCACCCGTTGAGGCTCGCTCGAGGACCTGCCTCTACGCGTCCTCATCACCGCGACCGATCTCGTGCGCGCGTCGGCATCTCGTTTCGTGGCAGAGCCGACGAAGAGTACACGGAGCCTGGTCGGGACAATCCGTCGAAGCTTTAGCGTGATGATGGACAAGCTCGAGGCGGACGTACGGGTACAGGCGGACCTTCTCATCCAGCCTGCAGTTGGTGGATGCAGCCTGCTGGACCTCCGGCAGATCCAGCGTTGTGTCGCAGAAGGCGAAATGGTAGCCGAGGCCACCTTGCCGAAACTTTTGCAACTTGTGGAGGGGATCGACCCACCCCTGGATGGATCGGAGGTCGCCGACTAAATCCCACCCGCTTCAGGCTCTACCGGCCTGTCTGGCCTGAAGTGGAACCGGAGCTGGACGAGTGGTGAGCGCCTGGGTTTGGAGGCGGCACTGCCGCCCGACCCTCCCGACGCGCCCGAGGAACTGCTCGCCATCATCGACTTCATCATGGAGAGTAGCTTTGCCTTCATGCTGGGATCCTCCATATTAAGCGACATAAGTGCCAGTATGCGCCGCCGTTCCTTCGGGTCCTTGGAGATTCCCTCCATAACGGACATCGTGGTATGGCGCAAGGTCTTGGCCTGCTCGGGGTTGGTCAGCGCATGCTGCGTCAACCTTATTGAGACGTCCGACATTCCAGTCGCGACGTCCGGGGAAGCCAATGCAACCCGCTGTTCGTTCAAATTCTGCTGCAGTATCGGTTTGGCTGTCACGGGATTCTTGATCGCGGCCTTACGCCCGTCCACGGCGAATATGGTCATCTTGCGGCTGGTGGCGGAATCCGCCCACATAAGGCGTTGCTCGCTCAGGTTCTGGTTCAAAATACTGGAACGCGTTTGCGGGTCACTCATAGCCACATCTCGTCCGTGTACCAACAGCCGTACCATGCCGGGTCGAGTTGCGGAGTTGCCCCACATCTTTTTCTGTTCCATGAGATCCTGGCGCAGAATCTTCACTGACCGGGGTGCTCATTGCTTTTTGGCGCCCCTTGACGAAGGAGGACAGCACGCTTGGGTCCAAAGCCACAGTGCGCGTCAAGCCCTTGGTGGGTTCACTGAGTGGGTTGCGAAGGTCACGAAGAGAAAGACACCACTCCTGATCCGCGTAGTATCCCACTAAGCCTCGGCGCTACATCGTGGCCTCGACATTCTCTCGGTTAAGCCGCAGTTACGTCGCTGCGGCAAGATCGATCCTGCAGATGAATGTGGAAAGGCCGCACCTGAAGTGCGGCCAAAGACTAGGCGGGGGAAAACCCAACTGTGAGACGGAGCGTGGGAGTCAAAAGGTAAAAATCGGCATGGGGATCGGCGCGAAGATGTCGTTGCGCAATCCGATCTGATAGAACGTCTGCGGGCCGACGACACCGTCAACGATAATCCCCGAGCTGGCTTGGAACGCCCTTACTGCCGCTGTAGTAGCCGCGCCATAGTAACCGTCGATTGGGCCTTTGTAGAGGCGACCGAACTCCGCCATCATCACCTGAATGAAGACGACGTCGAACCCGTTGCGGCCAGTGAAGATCCCGCGGCCTCCGGCGAAGGTGTAGATCCACGATGCATCGTAGAACCCGAAGCCTGCGATGGCGTTGTTCGGGAAGCCGGTGTCGCCATTCGAGGCGGCGTCTTGCTTGAAGGCCAGGACAGCCTGGGCGGTGGCAGCGTCGAAGAAGCCGGTTGCCGGCTGGCCAATCAAGCCAGCATATCGGAAGCAGTTCAGGCGATTCTGCAGGATCTTGACGTCACCCCCGGATGTTCCCTGCATAAGCTGTCGGCTACCGTACACTGGCCCGCCGTAGGTGGTGTTGGGTCCTACGCCTTGCCCAAAGACAAAGTAGGTTTGTGGCCCAGCGATGCCATCGACCGAGAGGCCGAAGTAGCTTTGGATGTTGAGCACTGCCTGGCGAGTCTGTGGTCCGAAGATGCCGTCTAGTGTGATCGGGCTGCCCATCGGTCCCTGCGGGGGGTTCATCACCTGCAGCATCAGGTTGTAGATCCCCTGAAGCACCGCAACGTCAGTGCCACGCAGGTTCGGCGTCTGCAGCCTGAGTAGTCGGCTGCCGAAGGGGACGTAAGGAGGAAAGGTCGTTTCGAAAAGTGCCAAACGGTTCCCCTCCTATCCGGTCGTCGACATAACATATGTGGGCGACCGAAATCGGGTGAGGCACTAAACTGTCATCAAGCAAATCCACCACGCGAGGAGGCAGCGTGTCCGCCTCCTGTCGCTATTGGTGAGAAGGTGACACTGTGACGAACGACGAGGCTCTGTCGCTCTTCCGCGATCACTTGCACGCCGCAGGCCGCAGTCTGCGAACGGTGACCGTCTGCATGCAGGCGGTCACCCGTGCAGGCGGTGGATCTCGCAGGAGATGGATGGGACCCCGTGACCCCGATCGACCCTGCAGAATGGCACCGCCGGCGTGCGGCAAGCGTGAAGCCCGCGACCGTAAACCTCGAAGTGGACGCGCTGAAGCAGTTCTACCGCTGAGCGATAGGTGAGGGACCTCCTCTCATGCTTCAGGGCGACTGGTGTTCGCCCTTCGTCTTTGATACAGCCGGTCCACCTTGCGCCCCAGGGCCCGGCGCCGGCGGGTCAGCCGGAGGCGGTTCAGCCAGCCCTGCCGGTTGGAGACCTGGTTCCGCAGCAGGGCGGCGAAGGTGGCCACCTCGGTCTTGACCCGTTCGATATCCAGTTCCTTGTCGAAGGAGAGGCCCAGGTAGCGAACGCCATACAGGTCGCTCAGTTCCTTGTAGGCGTCCTTGGCGATACCCTCGGGCATGCACTTGAACGGATAAACGTGAATGATGCCGTCGCAGTCCTGTTCCAACAGGGCGCGGGCAGCACCAACCCCGGGCATGGCATCGCCGCCGACCTCCCACTCCAGGAAGGGACGAGCCCGAAGGTCGTAGGGCCGTTGCCTCAGCCAGTGGATATTGCGCGCCTCCAATCGGTCCCGCAACGGCCGAATCCAGGGATGGTTCGCCAGACTGCGCCGCCGCGTTTCCCAGACGGAGCGATGGATGAACTCGCTGAGGGTGGTCGCTTCCACCACCTCAATCCCATCCCGTCCCAACAGCTTCTCAATCACGCCGCGGTTGGCGAATGAGGTAAGGGCTACATAGATCTCACCGACGGCAACCACGCGCGGTTTTGGGGTGCGGTCCTGGGGGACGGCTTGCAACTTGGCCATACAGCGATCCCTGGTGCGCCGAATCGCCGCCCCGGTGTGGGCGCCGCGCAGCAGTCCCAGGCACTCCCGGTAGGCGGCAGCCGTGCTGCCAGGTGCCAGTTCGTGGGCCCGCACCAACAGGGAGCGGGCCCGCACATCCTCCGCCGCGGCCAGCTTGGCCCACACCGGGGCGAGCAGGGAACGGAGGGCGAGATGAAACCTGAACTGGAGGTTCAGCCGTGCTGCTCGTGGGAGTCGTGACCAGTCCCCGGTCACCCGTGCCTCTACGTAGCGCACCACGGGGTCTAGGCGCCGGGTGTCGCCGAGCTGGCCCAATTGACGGAAGAAGTCTGCGGGATCGGTTAGGCCCATGGTCAGTAGTTCAAGGGTATGCCCGTCCGTCAGATCGGCAGCCAGATCAGAAGGCAGATGGCGGTTCTGGGCGATGGCATACCAGCCGAAGGTACAGGGGCCTTCGCCCTGGATCATCAGTGCGAGGATACGCCGCGGTTCTGGCGGTTGGCCATGCCTTCGGGCCTCGTCGCGCAGCTCGCGGACTGCGGCCTGAACACCCTGCATCAGGCTGCCGGTCGCACAGGCAAACGGTGAACACGTCTCCGCGTAGCGGCGCCCCCCCAATTCCAGGGTCGTGCCGTCGATCGGTTTGGGCGGGCAGGCGTAATCCTGCAGTCCCAGGTAGACAAAGACCTCTTCGAGTAACAGGTTAAGCTCCTCGCCCATGTAGGGCCAGACAAACAGGGGGCGCAAGGGGGGCTGCCCACTGCCGTTCGCCATGCGGTCCGGAAGTATCTTCACTGGATTGTGGGGTGGCACATGTTCCTCCTTGGACAGTCGCTGACCCAGGCGCCGGTCCCGCTGGCCTTCCAGGAACCCGTAGAGTGTCTCGAAGCGGGTTTGGAAACCGGTGGTGCCTACCGTCTCATCGAATCGGAAGGTCCAGGCGGGTTTGCCCTTGGCGCGGGCGTACTCCGCCAGATAGTCTACCTGGAAGGCATCGGGATGGCAGCCGAAGGACCCCAAGGTTATGAACCCGTCCACCTTGTCCGCGGCCCAGTCAATAAAGGCTTGGCCTTCCCGATGACTGTCGTAGAAACCCTCCGCTTGACGGTACAGACCAGCCAGTTGTTCCCAGGGCACATCGGAAGCGGTCAGGACCGTGGCGCCGCGACGTCGGAACCAAGGCTTCAGGTCTGCGGTCAGGGCCGGATCATCGAGCAGATAGCGACGGCCGACCACAGCTACCCGGGGACGGGCGTCATCCGCGAGCAGGGCGCTGAGGCGATCCACTGGGCGTTCCATCACCTCGCGCCAAGCGCGGGCGAAAGCCGTCTCCACATGCGCCAGATGTGGAGTCCATCGACGGCGCAAGTCTTCCGATAGGAACACGCCGATGCGGGACCACGGTGCCAGCCCGATGATTTCGGCATATACATCAAAGGCCACATTGCACAGGGATCGGTAGGTGACGGATTGGATATTTGGACGGATAAAGCGGGGAAGGGAATGCCCATCCTGGGCACGGAGGCCTTGCAGGTACGGGATCATGCCTCCAAGTGATCGAATGGCGACGCCGCCGATGTCACGATACTTAGAGCAGGTGGCTGCTCCCCCCTTGTCTGTCCAGACGTTCGGCGCCAGGATGGCGTCCAGATCCGGGTGCTCACGGCTCAGTGTGTAGACGTGTCCTACGTAGACGCGCAGCGGCAAGCAGAAGTCGGCACTGGCCAGCGCAGTTCCGGCTTCGATGATGGGTGCTGTGCTGACCTGGCTGGTGATCACCTCCAGGCCCGCATGGTGCAGGAACCGATGCAGGACTCGTACTGATTCGTAGTGGCCGGTAAAGGCCCTCACGACCCCCACCTTGGGTCGCCGGTCACGGCCCGGCGGCATGGGTGGTTGTTTGCCCTGCACATCCCTTGTGGTCAGATCAGACTCCCCACGGCTCATGATCCGATGACCCTCCTGTGTTCGTTCGATTCCAATAGGGTAGCCATGTGCGACTTTTCTGCCTCGCCTTTCGTCATACCGTCGAATAGGTCCAGCGGGCAGTCGATGGAACGGTACCCTGCTATGGGCAGATCGTTTTCCAACAGGACGACAACGCCATCGCAGGTGCGGTGACAGCGGGTGTGCCGGCACTGAGTGGAAACCGTCCGGTAGGTGCCGGCCGCGATCCTGTCAAAGCCCTTGAAGGCGGTGTCGTACCCCTGCTCGTACATGCCTTTGGCCAGCAGTGCGGCCCCGAGGGCACCGGCCCCCACGACCTGACGCGCATCCTCCGCCACTAGGAATTCCACCGCCCCGAGGCCTAGCGTGCGTCGAAAGGCCTCCTCGACCGACTGGTTCAGGAAGGCCCCGCCCTGGGCCACAATGGGCACCCGCAAGGGCCGGCCGCGCCCCACATCGGTCAGGTAGGTACGGCAGATGGAGTAGGCCACCCCCAGGAGCAGGTCCGGGGTGGCAAAGCCCATCCTGGCCTTGTGGACCACATCAGACTCACCAAAGACCGCACAGCGCCCGGCAACGCGTGCCGGGGTACTAGCCGATAGGGCTACCCGGGCGTACTCCTCCACGGGGATGTGAAAACGGCTAGCCACGGCTTCCAGGAAGGCGCCGGTACCGGCGGCGCACTTATCGTTCATGGCGAAGTCCAGACCACCCGGCTTGACTGTGATGATCTTGGCGTCATTGCCCCCGATGTCGATTACGGTGCCCACCTGGGGTACCCGGTGGCTGGCCCAGGCATAGTGAGCGAGGATCTCGGTGGAGCGGTAGTCCGAGGTTTCCTTGTCCCGGGTGGTGATGATATCCCGGAACAGTTCCCCGGCGCTGCCGGTGGTGCCGACCCCGGCGAGAACGGCCTGCGGAGGCAGGACCTGGTGCAACTGTTCCAAGGCCTGCAGGCAGGCTTGAATGGCGTCGCCGCCGGTACTCAGGGAGCCAACGGCCACGATCTCCAAATCGGTGCCGCAGATCTGAATCAGGGCATATTTGGTGCCGCGAGAGCCGCCGTCCAACCCAGCGAAGTATTGCCCGGCCGAAGACCGGTGGGAAGCAGAGCGGTGGGATGGGCCGCTGAGCCCAGTCACGTGCGGGTGCAGGTGGAGCGGCAGAGGCTCTCGCAACACGGGCACGGCAAAGGCGGCGATGGACTGAGGCTCCGCCTGAACATTCGCCGGGTTTTGACACCCCTCACACCGCCCGCCCACGACTTCCAGGACATTGGTCCTACCTTCCCGCACCACCAGGGGCTGGGCCAACTCACAGGCGTTGCGGCACCCATGGCAATAACGAACCCGGCTTTCGAACTGGAGGGTGGAGAAGTCATCCCGAAACGCGGTGGCCATGGGGAGCTCGGCGGCCTGCCCGGACATCTGCTGGCGGGCTAGCCAGGCCATGCCGAGCGCCCCCACCACGCCGTGCATCGGCGGCACCACAACGGGCAGGCCAAGCTGGTGCTCGAACGCCAGCCGCACGCCCTGGTTGTAGGCCACCCCGCCCTGGAAGAACACAGGGGGGCGCACCGCCCCTTCCGGCACAACGGTGCGCAGGAAGTTGCGGACCAGCGCGTGACAAACGCTCATCAGGCGATCCTCCAACGGCACGCCCTTCTGCGTAAGATGCCGGAAGTCACGGCGGGAGAAAACCGTGCATGTGGAGTCGATGCGGACGGGCGCCGTCGCCCGCAATGCGAGCGCACCGAACTCGGACACGTCGATGCCGGCCTCGTCCGCCAACTGCTTCAGGAACTCGCCGGTGCCAGCGGAACAGATGCTGTTCATGTGAAAGAAGCTGGGGAGACCGTCCGGGCCGAAAATAATCACCTTGGAGTCCTGCCCGCCGATCTCCAGCAGTGTGCCCACCTGGTCCAGCACCCGGCCTGCCGCATCACGCACTAGGCCCAAATGCAGGAGCTGGGTTACCCCTGTAGCGTGGGCGATGATCTCGGTGCGGCTGAGGTCGGCGCCGAGCAGGCTGCGGGTGAGCTCCAGCCCGCTGCCCGTGGTACCCACCCCGGCAATGTGCCAGTCACCGGCCGCCAGGAACTGCGACAGGGCCTGCTTCAACGTCGAGAGAGGGGTCTCATAGGTATCGTGCCGCAAGTAAACGGGCTCTCCCACCGGTTCGCCGGCGCTGTCCACTCCCGCGACTTTCACCGTGGTGGATCCGACGTCGATCCCCACAAACACGTCTTGCTTCACCGTAGGGCACCCCCCTCTGGACAACAGTGTGCCCAAAGGGGGAGTGCAGGCAGGTGCCAAGAAAGCCCGTTCTGACGGGCCCTCACCGTTTACTCAGGGCGTGGCCTGAACCATCGTCAGCGTACGACGAAATATGGAAATTCTGGCTCTAGTACTTCCGAGATGGGTAATTTGGCGGTCCGGTTTACGCCTCCACGGTGAGGGCTAGAGCCTAGGGCCCGGGCGGTCGGATCGCAACACATGGCAACGTCCCACGGCACACTTACGGTGAAGATGCTGGCCATGCACTTGGAAGTGTCCACATCCGCGTCCGCTCATCGAGATGGCGTCAACCAGCTCTTCGACGTCGATCTGACGGTTTCGACGCAGGAACGGCACACGATCTTCCCCTTGAACTCCGTAAGCCCCTCGTGCTCGCCGCAGAAGATGCAGATGTCGGCCATGCTCTGCCACCAACTTGACTCTAACCTTAATCCCGTCGTTTTGCGTGACTACTTGGTTCCAGACCGGGAGATGGGTGTCATCGCTTCCGTTCTGGCGCCTTGGACGATAGGGGCTGCAGGCGCCCGTCCTGGAGGGCTCTGGCAGGTCTATGTCGAACTAGAAAGTAAGTTTATGCTGGCAGTCGCATTTCAGATTCGATTAGCAGATCGTACGCCTCCGAAACTTATCGATGTTTTCAAATAGAGGTGGGAATTTGGCGGCCTACAAAAACTCAATAATTAAGCTGATGCGTTCTTATACTTTTTGGGTTTTGATTGGCGCGGACATTGTTGTTGTTTTGCCGCTTATTGCATGGTTTGATTACGCCGGATCTTTGGCGGTAACGTCTGCGAATGGGTCCACGATGCAAGTGGTGTCTGACGTTGGCCAGGTTGTGCTATACCCTTTGTCTATTGCGATGGCTGCGATCGCCGTTGCCTTGCCGCTTGACAATGGGCGTGTTGCTACAGTGCCACGGCACTTGCTCGCCGCGATGGGCATGGTTTGGATTCAGCTCTTTGCGTTCCTGCTTGTAGGGTGGATTGTATTGACGATCACTGAACTCGTTGGCGGTGCTGCTTTTGCTGGTGTCGCAGCGGGAGTTGCCATGTTGATCGTATCGGTGTGGTCAGGGATGGCAGTTGCCGAGACAGCGAGGAGTGGGTTTCAGGGGACTTTTCGGACTGTTAACGCTCGGTTCCGAGCGGGATTCTGGGCTTGGCTAATCCCAGGGCTTGTGATCACTCTCAGCGGGGTAGTACTGAACCGAATTCTGCCCTCAAGCGGCAGTGTCGGTGGGTGGGCCTTGCGAATTCCCCTTGTTTGGATGATGGCTTGGTACAGCCTGGTGACGGCAGTCCGGGCAGCGCACGAATAGACGGATGTAGAGAACAGTCCCGTCCCGCATGGCGATTAGGCAAGCCGACAAATCCATCACTCGCCCAGGTGAAGCGCTCTGCTTTGCCGGGGCCTTTTCTGCAGTGCGACAGGTGCCGCGCCCTCGGCGCCCGCGTCAAGGGTGCGCTCGCTGTGCTCTCATGGCCCACGGCCCATCCCTTGACGCCTTCTCCGGGGTGCAGCGCGTTGCCATCTTTCAAGAGGAGTTCTGGTGATGGCTGCTGCACAAGAACCTACGCCAGTCGACGCTGACGGGGTGCGGCGGCGATTGCGATGCCTCCCTCCCACTCCATCGCCGCCGACACTCCGGCCTCCGTAGAAAGAGGAGGAAACCCATGAACATCGCCCAGGCCAAAGCGCTTGTATCGGTGGAGGAGATCGTCGGAACACGGATCGAGGTGCAGCGCGCGGTGTGGTGCTTGTCGGCCCCTGCCCCTTCCACGATGATCGCGCTACGCTGACCAGGAACAAGTTGAATGGCGGCAAAGGGAATCTGGCAGCCGTAGGGTGGCGGGTGAGAAGCATGCTCTCAACCTGGAATCCTGTGACCTCAGCCCGCTAGGTATATCGATCTTTTGTTGTACTGGCGAGCAGCCTCTACAAACCCACTGATGAGAGGGTGGGGTGCCACGGGCCGGGAACGGGCTTGTGGAACGTAAAGAGTGGCGATAAAAAACGGATGGTTGAGAAGCTCAAGAGCCCGGACTTCTCCCTCTTCGCCGACACCGCTGAACACGAGACCGTGCGCTTCCAGAGCGGGCCGATAATCCGGGTTGAGGCCGTAGTTGCAGAAGAAGGGTTCGACGACCGTCTCGCTGGAGTACAGAGCATGGACTCTGGAGCCAGGCACCAGCTTGATCGGATGTTCCTGTCCGGCAAGTGAGCAGGCAAGTGCAATTATAGCGAGCTGTGGGGCTGCCGGGTTGGACTCCTCATGATCGGCGTCCTTGATACCAAGAACGTTACGGGCCTACTCGACCAGTACGTGTTGGAAGCCGCCTCATGTTCCAGTCAGCGGCACCCTGCGCTCACGAGCGAACCGGATCGCACGGAGGGCACCGTCCATGCTGACATACGGGCTGCCGGGAGCGATCAACAGTCCCGCGTAGCGAGAGAGCCGCTCGGAGACATCTTCCTTGAGCGTAGCAGTCGGCACCCACTCGAATGGAAGCGGTGAAGGGACATGTCCCAACGCATCGATCGTCATCCGATGGGTCGAATAGCTGGGGCTGTAGTCTCCGACGATGCCGATGACTGCACTTCGGGAGCGATCGTCAGCGTGTTCACTCTCCGGCACGAAACAAACCTCCATTTGAGCCGTGTGTTTCACCCGAATCCGCGTGTCCGCCCCTCCTGAGCAGTTCACCTTCATATGCTATACGCCGTGGCTCCAGGTGGACAAGGGCGATGTCACGACTATATCCCACGCCGTCTGGCGGCTAAGGAGGAAACCCACGAACGTCGCCCAAGCCAAGGCGCTCGTATCGGTGGAGGAGATCATCGGCACGGCATAGAGCTATAGCGCCGCAGCGCGGTGCTTGTGGGGGCCTGCCCCTTCCACGATGATCAGGGGCGTCCAAACCTCGTCGTCTCCCGCAACCCAGACCTGGCAGTGCTTCACCTGCGGGGCCCAGGGAGACGCATCGACTTTCTCGCCCGAATTGAACACGTCTCCGTGCGTGACGCGATCGCCATGACCGGACGCGGCGGCATTCCAATATCTCCGATACCTAAGAGGCCGCCTGTCCCTCGAGAGTGCATGGCGGGCCCCGATGCGCGGAACAGCCTACCCAGCGCTGATCGCGCGGGAATGGCTGTCGCCCGTGCCGCGCTGCTCCGACAGGGTTTCTCGCTGCCTGAGATGAAGCGAACCAGTACCGCACCCACAACGCCACGGGAGCCCTTACGGCATCGTGCCAGAAGGAGTGCCGGGTTTCTATCAGGTCGGTGCGACCTGACTGACAAGCGGACCTCCGGGCCTACTTATCCCGGTACGCGACCGCGAGGGGCGCATAGTGGGTTGCCAGATCCGGCCAGACGACGCGAGCCGCGGCAAGTACCTCTGGCTATCGAGATCCGGGAAACCCGGAGGGGCCTCCTCCGGACGTCATGCCACAAAGCGAAGGCAAACGGCAAACAACTCTGGATCACGGAGGGGCCCCTCAAGGCGGAGCCCGGGGCAATCATGGCGGAGCAGCGCAAGGGCATGTGGGCGATCGCCCAGGGGCTCAGCCTCTACGCGAAGGACACCGAGATCGCCAACGATATCCTCGGCAGGACCTACGGATGGCCAGCGGCGATGAGCAAGGAGGAGGCGGACAAGGTCATCCTCGAGATCGAGCGCCGTCAGGCCAACGTGCAACCAAAGGAGGCGGCGAGCTGAACTCTCAACGGCACAGGGGAATGCCTGAGCCCTCCCCCTGTGCCTAGTAGCCTGGACTATCTGCAGGGACAGCTATCCGGGTTCGACCGTCTCGAGACCGGCGCCGGCGAACTCCGGTGCAGTCGGTAGGTGTGAACGCGTTTTAAGCGTGTGCTCTTGTCCCGCGTTCACCTGCAGCACTCGGCCCTGCACGAACCTCAAGGCGGCAATCAGGTTGAGCGCAGACAGGTCACTGAGGCACAGCAGAGGTGCGGGGCAGTTTGAGACGACATCCGAAAGTGCAGTTCGACCCGCGCGTGCCTGACGGCAACGCGGGTTTCGTCTACGTCCGCGACACGCTCTTCGCGTTCGCTCTTGACGATGCAGACGAGCAAACCGCTCATGCACTTCTGGTCCCCTCCGGGTTGGCCCGACGAGGTAAAGTTGCGCGGTGGGTCGCCGAACAGCCTTGTTGTCCGACAGGCCCTCGTCGAGTAGGACGGCAGTTCGGTGTGATCGGTGACGGGCAGGTGCGCTACAGGCAGTCGGAGGACTGAGCGACTCGGCGACTTGGTCGCTAGAGAGATCCAATCCAAAATGTTGAGGTGATTAATATGGACCTTGCCGCTGAGGCAGTGGACAGGCACGACTAATCTTCTTCGCGCGTAGGCATGGGCGTTGAGGCGAAGAAGGTGCGAGTGACCATAATCGGCGACGGAAACGTCAGCAAGAAGGCATGGGCCCAATACATGGAGATCGCGTGCCGCGTCACAGCACGCTGTACTGACGAGGAACTTGGCATCGCACCGATTGACTATGCCGATCAAAATCCCGCAGACAGAACCGAACCTGAGAGCACAAATGAGGCGTGGGAATGATGGCGCACGGAGAAGCGATTCTCCAGTTAGCGTATCTCCAAAACAATCACCCCAAAGATCATTCACCAGATGGTGACAATTGGGGTGACAGCGATAACCGGATTTCTCGCGACCTCGTGCGGGAGATTCTTCAGACGAGCGAACTCTTCGCCTACGTCGAGGTGCGCCCGCACGGCCGCGCCTCGGGGCTCGGTACGGCGCTTTCGGAGGTTGAGGCGCCCCACTTTCGCGCGCTGCGCGTCGCCGATCGCCAGGGTGTGCTGGACGCCCTCGACGCGCTGTTCGGCGATGCGCAGGGATGAGCTCGGCCGGCGCGCCCAGGATCTTGCGCAGGAGTTCGGCCTGGACGCGCAGGGCATCCAGTTCTTCCGCGTGCCTTCGCGGACGATGCAGGTACTCGCGACCTATGGCTTTCTTGGTCGCTACGGCCACTGGAGCCGCGGCAAAGCCTACCACCGCATGCGCATCCAGGCGAATCTGGGGTTGCAGCGCTTCTACGAGGTGATCGTCAACACGGAGCCGCCGCAGGCTTATGTGCTTTTGGGCAACGAGCCGATCGAAGACGTTACGGTCCGGGCACACGTAGCCGGTCACGCCGACTTCTTCCGCCACAACCTCTGGATGCAGGGGCTCTCGCAAGGCGCGGCTCGGCGCCTTCCGCTGCACAGGCGCAGGCTGCACGAGTACCGGATGCGCTATGGTGCCCGCTTGCTCGAGGAGACGCTGGATCGCGCGCTCCTCCTCGAACAGTATTGCGCGCCCTACGGCCCGGAGGACGTGCTGGGTGCCGTCGCCCGTGGCGGGTCGGTGGAGGGGTGGCAGCGCGAATGCCTCGAGATCGTACGCGAGGAGGGCGTGTACTTTCGCGCCCAGCAGCGCACGAAGATCCTCAACGAGGGGTGGGCCACCTTCTGGCACCTGAGGATCATGCGCGCGCTCGACCTCCCTCCGGCGGAGTACCTGGAGTTCGCCGCCCTGCATAGCCAGATCGTCGCGCTCTCGCCGGGACGCTTCAACCCGTATGCCTTAGGGCTCGCCCTGCTCGAGGAGATCGCCGCTGAGCACGGCGGGGCCCCAGGGGATGTGCCTGGGAGCGAGGTCTTGCAGACGCTCTGCGCCGTACGCGCGTACGAGGACGACACTGCGTTCCTGCGCAACCACTTGAGTCAGCGGGCTGTGGACCGGCTGGGTCTTTCCGTGCGGTCGGGACAGGGCGCCGTGCGGACGGCGACCGTAGAGGAGGTGCGTACGGCGCTCCTGCTTGCGGTCAGCAGCGGATCGCGGCCGCAGGTGGAAGTCGAGCAGGCGGATCCTGGCCTGACGCTGCGACTGCGCCACCTGCACGACGGCCGCGACCTTGACCTGCCGGAAGCCGAAGCGGTCCTGGGGGAGATTCAGGCCTTCTGGGGCCCCCCGGTGCAGATCGAGACTGCGGTCGCCGGCCAGCGGGTCGTGCTGCGCCACGATGGAAGCACCGTAACGCGACGCACGGACTAGTCGCATCGACGCGGAGGGAATTACACCCCGAAATCGAAGGATATATACCCAGAAGGGCCACTGCGGTGTGGTCCCCTGGGAGGCAATGCATGAAGACCTGTCCAACCTGCAGGGCATCCGCTCCCGATGACGAGCGCGTCTGTCACAGCTGCGGCAGCCCGTTCCCTGTCGCATCGGTGCACGAGGATGCCCGTGTTGTCCAGCTGCGCCAGCGCAGGGAGGCCAAGGAGCGGGAGGAGGCTCGACGCTACTGGCAGCAGCAAAAGCGCCAAGCCCAGGCGCACCGAGCGCAGTCCGCCGCTTGGGGGTACTGGCGCGCATCGCCGGCAACGCTTGTGTTGATGGCCTTCACTTTGGTACTGTCCATCGCCGCCATGGCCGGTCTTGGCGGCCTTTTCTACTCCGGCGGCTTCCTGCAGATTGTCATGCTGCTGTTCGTGAACCCGGGGATTCTCGGCATCGTGCTTTCCCTGCTGTTCCTCTACTTCGTCGGAGGTGCGCTCGAGCGAGAGGTCCCGCTCCTACTGTTTCTGATCGTCTTCTTCGGCAGCGGGCTGATCGGCGATCTGGCGGAGATGTCCTTGAACATGCTCCCCATCGGCCTCGGGCCATCGCTCTGGGGCATGGTGGGGGCACTCTACGCGTGGGGAAGGCTGCGCGGAGCTGGCGGCTACTCGATGCAGTGGCTGACCAGCACGATCATCTTCACCCTGGTGCTGAATCTCGTGATGCTGAACTTCAACATCGGCGCCCTGCTCGTCCAAATCGTGCTGACCATCCTGATCGGCGCGGCCATCGTGTACCTGTGGACCTTGATTCCAGGCACTCGCCGCATGCGCTGAGGAGGCTCGCCAATGCAGTACCGCAGACTTGGCCGCAGCGGACTTGAGGTGTCCGCGATCGGCCTGGGCACGAACGCCTTCGGGTCGCGAGCGGATAAGGACACCTCGATTGCCGTGGTGCGCCGGGCGCTCGATCTCGGGGTCAACCTGATCGACACGGCCGATATCTACAGCGACACCCGTTCCGAGGAGATCCTTGGCGAAGCGCTGGCGGGTCGGCGGGCGGACGCCGTCCTCGCCACCAAGGCGGGGTTCGCGGTGAAGGACGCGCCGAACCGCCGGGGCGGCAGCCGCCAGCATCTCCTGCGGTCCGTCGAGGACAGCCTGCGGCGGCTGCGCACCGACTACATCGACCTTTTCCAGGTGCACCTCTACGACCCGTTTACGCCGGTCGAGGAGACGCTGCGCACGCTTGACGACCTGGTCCACCAGGGCAAGATCCGCTATGTGGGCACGTCCAACTATGCGGCCTGGCAGCTTGCGCTGGCGCTCGGAGAGAGCCGACTGCATGAACTTGTGCGCTTCGAGTCGATCCAGGCATCCTACTCCTTGGCCGACCGCACGGTGGAACAAGAGCTGCAGCCGCTCTGCGTCCACGAGCGGGTGAGCCTGCTGCCGTACTATCCCTTGGCAGGCGGCATCCTCACGGGCAAGTATGGGACGGGAGCGGCGCCCAGCGGCTCGCGCGCCCAGAAAGATCCATCCTTCGCGAGGCGGCTGGACCCGGAAAGGGTCGCCTTCGCGCGCGACGTCGAGGTCCTCGCAAGGGAAGCGAACACCACGACGGCTGCGCTGTCGATCGCCTGGCTGATGGGGCGCCCGGCCGTCGCGTGCGTAATTGTCGGGGCAACGAGCCCTGAACAGCTCGAGTCCAACCTCGCCGCACTTGATGTTGTCTTGGGCGAATCGCTCCGTGCCGCGCTCGATGCGCGCAGTTTGCCGTACCGAGACGATCCGCCGTTCGCTGCCTACCGTCTGGAGTAGGCGAAGGTCCCTTCTCCTTGCCTGCCGTTTTGCTGGGAGCTTTTATCCGCCGCGCAGTTCGCCGATTGCGCCAAGTGCGCTGGGGTAATAGGGGACGAAGCCGAGTTCCGTGCGCAGGCGCGCGTTCGAGACCCGCCACCCGGAATCCGGCGGAGCATCATCGCTGCATTCGACGCGGGCGTTCGACTCTTCAGCGATGGACGCCAGCAGAACACGCTCTTGCAGGGGCGCATCGTCGCAGACGTTATAGATGCGACCCTTCGGCTGCTGCTCGATGCAGAGTCGGATCGCCTTGGCCATGTCGAAGAGGTGCGTCGGTGAAAGCCAGTTCTCGCCGCTGTGGCTGAGTTGCAGCAGTCCCTTCGAAACCCCTGCTGCCAGGCGCTCGGTGAGGGGAGTTCCTGCGCCGTAGTAGATCCCTGCACGCAGGACGGCGAAGGGCAACCCAGAACTCGCGACCTCCGATTCAGCATCCAGGAAGGCGCGCAGAGGCTCCTGCGGCGCTGTCTTCGCATCCTCAACCAGCCAGACGTCGCCCTGGGGCAGGTAGAGGTCGCTCGAGCTCTGCTGCACGTAGTAGGGGACGTTCATGCGCCGTGCTGCCCCGAGGAGGCCCGCGACGCCCTGGCGCAGGACCACGTCGTTCAGGAGCCAGTCGGTGGGTAGTGCGGGTGGCCTGGGGACAACGGTTGCAAGGTTGCAAACGGCGTCTATCGCCGTAAGGGCGTGCTGGAACGTCGCGGGCGCGAGAAGGTCGCCCGGGATCGGTTCCGCCCCGACGCTGCGCAGCAGGGTCGCCTTATCCTGGGACCGTGCCAGTGCCACAACCGCATGGCCATGCGCAAACAGCTCCGCGAGAACCGTCCTTCCCAGTACGCCAGTTGCCCCGGCGACGAAGACGCGCACGAGGGATCCTCCTTCCAGCGGCAGCGTGGCAGGATTCGCCAAATCGGCAGGCGAAGCCCTGGGCAGACCATCGGGAGGTGCATGCCGATGCCCGTGCCGCAGACCCCGTTGCGCTTCCTCCGCCACGCGGAACGCATCGAACCCGACAAGACGGCCATCGTCTGCGGGTCGGTGCGTCTCACCTTTCGCGAGTACGCCCATCGAGTGCGCCAGCTAACGGGAGCGCTCTCGGGCCTCGGCGTCGGGCGCGGCGACCGGGTCGCCTACCTTGGACTGAACTGCCACCGACTGCTCGAACTGTACTATGCTGTGCCCGCCTGCGCTGCCATTCTGAGTCCGCTCAACGTTCGCCTCACCGAGCCGGAGCTCTTGTTCATCCTGCAAGATCTCGAGGCGAAGCTGCTGGTGACGGACCGCTTCCTGAAGCCGATGGCTGAGCGCTTGGCCGCCCAATTTGACGTGCGGGTCATCTACCTCGGTGCGGACGATGCCCCTGCCGGCTGGCTGGATTACGAGGAACTGCTGGCGCAGGCGACGCCGCGCGACTTTCTCGCGGAGGAGATCGACGAGCAAGAGGTCGCGGAGATCTTCTATACCAGCGGCACGACGGGGCGCCCGAAGGGCGTCATGCTGACGCACCGCAACCTGCACCAGCATGCGATGTCCGTGATTGCTTCGGGTCCCGTTTATCCGGACGAGGTGCAGCTGGTGGGAACTGTTCCGCTCTTCCATGTGAACGGCTGGGGCTCGCCGCAGTTTCTCGTGGCGATGGCCGGAACGCAGGTGGTGACGTCGCGGTTCGATCCCGAAGATTTTTTCCGGCTCGTGCACCAAGAGCGTGTGACGCTCGCCTACCTCGTGCCCACGATGCTCGCAGCCATCCTCAATTCGCCGCTGCGCAGCCAGTATGACCTTGGATCTTTGCGCCGCATCACGATCGGCGGGGCACCGCCGCCCTCCGCGATGATCCGGGAGGCGCACGACGAGCTGGGCGTCGACTGCAGCGTCGGGTACGGCCTCTCCGAGACCTGCCCCGTGCTGTCCCTGGCAGTGATCAAGGAGACGCTCAAGACGGCGCCGGAAGCGGAGCAGTACCGCCTACGGGCCCTTACGGGCCTGCCCATTCTCGGAGCGGAGCTGCGCGTCATGGGTGAAGAGGGAGAGGAGGTTGCGCACGACGGGGTGTCCGTCGGAGAGATTTGGGCGCGCGGCGACATGATCAGCCCGGGATACTGGCGCCGGCCGGAGGAGACGGCGACCGTATTCGTCGACGGCTGGTTCCACACGGGCGACATGGCGGTCGTCGAACCGAACGGATACCTCCGCATCGTCGATCGGAAGAAGGATGTGATCATCTCCGGCGGGGAGAACATCAGCTCTGTCGAGGTGGAGGACGCCATCTACACGCATCCGGCGGTGATGGAAGCGGCCGTTGTGGCGAAGCCGCACGCGCGCTGGGGCGAAGTGCCCGTCGCGTTCGTCGTGCTGCGGCCGGGGGCTGCGCTGCAGCCGGAGGAGCTGCGAGAGCACCTGCGCGGCCGCATCGCGAACTTCAAGATCCCGCATGAGGTTCGCATCCTGCCTGAACTGCCCAAGACCGGGACAGGGAAGGTCGTGAAGACCAGCCTGCGCGAGACCGCGAAGCAGGCGTAGCCGACAGGCTCACTGGGCCCACCGTTTGGTGCTGCCCTTCGCCAGGCTGCGTGAAGCAGAGGCTCAAAACGCTTTCGGTGACCGCAGAAGACGCTTGGAGGAGGACGAACATGCAGACAAAGGAAGTTCGCTGCATGGGGCGAGATCGAGAGATCGACGGGTACCTTGCGCTGCCCGAAGGCGACGGGCTGCATCCGGCGATCATCGTCGTGCACGAGATCTGGGGTCTCGACGACCACATTCGCAACGTGACCAGGCGGTTTGCGGAACAGGGTTTCGTCGCGCTCGCGCCGGACCTCTACACCGGCGAGTGGCGAGAGGCGATGCAGCCGCAGCGAATTATGGCGGGCATGCAGTTCCTGCGGCAGGCGCCGCCCGAGATCCAGCGCGATCCGTCGCGGCTGGAGGACGCATTGCAGGAATTTCCGCCCGCGGAGCGCACGGCGCTGCGTACGCTGATGCGCGTGATGCGTCCGGAACAGCGCTCGGCGTTCGCGGAGGACCTCTTGGGTGCCCTTCAGTTCCTGCAGCAGACGCCCGGCGTCGATCCCGCGCGGATTGCCTGCCTTGGCTTCTGCATGGGCGGGGGCATCACGGGCCAGGTTGCGACAAAGGCACAGGATCTGTGGCGTGCGGTGATCTTCTACGGCGAGAACCCGCCGCTCGAGGCGGTGCCAAAGATCCGCGCCGAGGTGCTCGGGCTCTACGGCGGGGAGGACCCCCGGATCACAGATACGGTGCCGCAACTTGCGAAGGCCATGGCCGAAGCCGGCAAGGAGTTCACCTATCGTGTCTTTCCGGGCGCGCCGCACGCCTTCTTCAATGACTCCCGCGAGGCGACCTACCGGCCGCTGGCAGCCGCGGACGCCTGGGCGCAGGTACTTTCCTTCCTGGACTGAGCGCAGCACGCTGCGCCGCATAGACTGAGAGCGGATTCCCATCGCGCGCGCCGCCTAAGGCGCGCGCCGCGTCTTCGCCGACAGGCGTCGCGGGGAGGGGAAGGGGGATTCCGCTTGGATATCGGCGCGCGCATCCGCAGGGTGCAGGACGATGAACGGCGAGGGTCCTGGCGCGGCAGCTTCTCCGACTACCTTGACATCGTGCGTGAACGGCCGGAGGTGGCGGACCTCAGCCACCGCCGCATCTACCGCATGCTGCGAGCAGCGGGCGGTGCACAGGCGCTTTGCCAGGACACCCTCTTCGGCCTTTCGGGACCGCTCGCGGAACTGGAGGAATACTTCGCAGCCGCAGCCCAGCGCTTCGAACTTCGAAAGCGCATTCTGCTCCTCTTGGGACCGGTCGGCGGTGGCAAGTCGACGCTGGTCGACACCCTGAAGCGCGGCCTTGAAGCTTTTTCGCGCACAGAGGAGGGCGCACTCTACGGGATTGCGGGCTGCCCGATGCATGAGGAGCCGCTGCATCTCGTGCCGCCGCCGCTGCGCGCGGAGCTTTCGCTTGAACTCGGGGTCCAGATCGAAGGCGACGTGTGCCCCGTGTGCGCCCAGCGGCTGCGCCGCCAGTTCGAGGGCGACCCCTCTCACATGCCGGTGGAGCGCATCTTCCTCAGCGAACAGAGTCGGGTGGGCATCGGCACGTTCGCCCCGTCGGACCCGAAGTCCCAGGACATCTCGGAATTGACGGGGTCACTAGACCTGAGCACCATCGGCGAGTACGGCGTCGAGTCGGATCCGCGCGCCTTCCGCTTCGACGGGGAACAGAACGTAGCCAGCCGTGGCCTGATGGAATTCGTGGAGCTGCTAAAGTGCGACGAGCGCTTTCTTTACACGCTCCTCACGCTGGCACAGGAGGGACGGTTCAAGACCGGCCGCTACGCCATGCTCTATGCGGACGAGGTGGTCATAGGGCACACGAACGAGGCGGAGTACCGCGCGTTCATCCAGAATCCGCGCAACGAGGCGCTGCGAGACCGCATCGTGGCCGTGCGCGTACCCTACATCCTGCGCATCGCCGACGAGTTGCGGGTCTACGAGCGCCTGATCCGCGACGCGGCCCCTGCAGGAAGCCACTTTGCGCCGCATGCCCTCGAGGCTGCGGCCATGTTTGCCGTTTCCACCCGAATGGAAGAGTCGCAGCGGCCGAACCTCGGGCGCCTGCAGAAAATGCTGCTGTACGATGGGCGGAGCGTGCCGGGCATGGGCGATCAGGACCGCATCGAACTGCTCGTGGAGAATCCGGCAGAGGGGATGCGCGGCGTGTCTCCGCGCTATGTCGTGAACCAGCTCGGCCGGGCGGTCGTGCGCGCGGACGGCTGCCTCTCGGTACTTGATGCGCTGCGCGCACTGAAGACGGGTCTGCGCGAGCATCCCGCGATCGCGGCGCAGGACGTGGATTTGTACCAGAACCTGCTGCACGAAGTGTGGGAAGAACTCGCCAGTCGCGTCGAGGAAGAGGTTTACCCGCTGTTCATCTCGTCGTTCCAGGATCGGTTGGACGCTCTCTGGCGCAGCTATCTGGATGCGATCGAAGACTACCTTGCCGCGCTCCGTTTCGGGCGGTCCTGCCAGCCGGAGCGGGAGCGGATGATGCGAGACATCGAGGAGGAGATCGGAGTAGGCGAGTCCCAAAAGCGCGCCTTCCGCGAGGAGATCGGTCTGCGCGACGCGCGCCAGGGGCACGAGGAGTCTCCGGCGCCAGACCATCCGGCCCTCCGCGTCGCGCTGGAGCGCCATCTGTTTGCGGAACTCCAAGGTTTCCTGCGCCGAACGCTGCAGGATCCGCAGCCGGCGCCCGAGGACAGGGACCAAGTCGCAGCAGTGGAACGCCATCTCGTCGACGCAGGAGGGTACTGCCCCAGGTGCGCTGGTGGGCTGATCCGGCAGATGGGAGGACCCGTCCCCTTTCTCTCAGCCTGACTCTCGCTTGCAGGCGTCTTCGCCAGATCTTAACATGGCGATGTCGACCGCCTGGAGTAGGGGAGAATTGCGTTGGACGCTTTGGACCGCAGCCTCTTCTTCTGGTGGAACGGGTTTGCCGGCCGCAGCCAATGGCTCGATGCAGTGGCGGTGGCAGGTGCGCAATACGCCATCTTTGCGGTGGCAGGGCTCATGCTGATCCTTTGGTTCGCTCTACCGCGCGGCGACGCCGCAGTGCGGCGCCGTCTGCTCTTGGCTGGGCTCGCTGGCCTTGTTGCCCTGCTGGCCAACTACTTGATCGCGCTTGTCTACCCACGGGAGCGGCCGTTCGTCATATACCCCCACAGGGTTCACCTGCTCCTCCAGCACGCCCCCGATGCCTCGTTCCCGTCGGACCACGCGGCGGTCGCGGGCGCGGTCGCCTGGGTGATGTGGGCCGCCGGACCGGTATGGCGGGTGGTGTTCTGGCTGCTTGCGGTGATCATCATCCTGGCCCGGGTCTTCGTCGGCGTGCACTGGCCGACGGATGTCCTCGGCGGGGCTGTCGTGGGTGCCTTGAGCGGGTCGCTGGTGCTCGCCGCGCAGGGGGCGCTGGAGCGTCCGCTCCGCTTCATCCTGCGGCTGTTCCGGTATGGCGGGGAAAGCAGCAGCTCCGCGTTCAAATCTCGCTAGGCCTGTCAGCGACCCCAAACCCCCCGATGTATACTGGGTGTGGAGGTGTCGAGAGCGCAATGCTGACGGGCAGTGTGACCTGGACGGAAGGAATGGCCGTCCTTGGACAGAGCGGCAGCGGCCACGAACTGGTGATGGACGGTGCGCCCTCTGTCGGAGGAGAGGACCGCGGCCCTAGGCCGAAGGAGCTGACACTTCTCAGCCTGGGCGGGTGCACGGCGCTTGACGTGATCTCGATCATGCGCAAGATGCAGGTACCATTCAAGAGCTTCCGCATTGAGCTTGAGGGGGACACCGCAGAAACCCACCCATCGGTGTTCACAGAGATTCGCCTCATCTACCGCACGGAGGGCGAAGGCGTGCAGCGCGAGAAAGTGGACCGGGCGATCCAACTCTCGCAGGAGCGCTACTGCGGCGTCACCCACATGCTGAACAAGACGGCCAAGATCGTCGTGATCAGCGACGTGAACGGAGACCGCAAGGAGATCTGACGACTCGTTTGACGGGCCGTCCGCGCGTACGCGCCGGACGGCCCGCCTCGGCGTGTCGGCCACGTTCAGAGGACTCTTCTCGTCTCGTGCCGACCGGCCTACCGGAGGGGCCCGCTTTCAGCGGCTCCTTCTTGGCGCTACAATCGCACTTGGATATGGATGGAGAATTGGCGTCGGGAGGCGAAGGAATGGATTTTGCGCTCGCACCCGAGGACCGCATGGTGGCCGAGACCGTACGCGACTTCGCACAGGCGGAGATCGCTCCGGGGGCCATGGAGCGCGACCGCGACGGACGCTTTGATCTCGAGATCTTCAAGAAGATGGGCGCACTCGGCCTCTTGGGTCTGCCGGTCGCGGAGCGGTACGGCGGGTCTGGGGGCACCTACCTCCAATACGCGATTGCGGTTGAGGAGGTATCGCGGGTCTGTGCCTCCACAGGGCTCAGCTTTGCGGCGCATGTCTCGTTGGGCGTCGGCTCGCTGAACCTACTGGGCAGCGAGGAGCAGAAAGAGCAGTACCTCGTGCCTGCGGCGCGCGGCGAATACCTCGCCGCATTCGGCCTCACCGAGCCCGGTGCGGGGTCGGACGCGGGCGGCACGCGCACAAGCGCGCACAAGGTGGACGGTGGGTGGGTCCTGAACGGTTCCAAGAGCTTCATCACCAACGCGGTTTCCGCCGGCGTGACGGTCGTCACTGCAGTCACGGATCCGGGGAAGGGCGCGCGCGGCATCACCGCGTTCCTTGTGCCGCGAGGCACGGAAGGGTTCCGCCCGAGTGCCGCCTACGACAAGATGGGAATGCGCGCGTCGGAGACGGCGGAGATCGAACTGCAGGACGTCTTCGTGCCTGATGCCGCGATGATCGGCGGCCGGGGAGAGGGGTTCCGCGGCTTTCTGGAGGTGCTGGACGCCGGGCGCATCTCGATCGGTGCGATCGGTGTCGGCGTTGCGCAGGCCTCGCTTGACGCCGCTCTGCGCTACGCTCAGGAGCGCGAACAGTTCGGCCAGAAGATTGGCAGCTTCCAGGCGATCCAGTTCAAGATCGCCGACATGGCGATGGAAGTAGAGATGGCGCGCACGCTGGTCTACAAGGCGGCGTGGCTCAAGGATCAGCACGAGCCGTTCGGCCAGGTTTCCGCGATGGCGAAGCTCTTCGCATCGGAGGCGGCGATGCGCGCATCCTCACAGGCCATCCAGATCCACGGCGGTTCCGGCTACATCCGCGAGTATCCCGTGGAGCGCTACATGCGCGACGCGAAGCTCCTGGAGATCGGGGAGGGCACGTCCGAGATCCAGAGGCTGGTCATCGCCCGCGGCTTGGGGCTGCGTTAACAGTCCATAAGGAGGAGTCGCATCGTGGAGATCCAGAGCCCGATGGCGGGGATGTTGCTGCGGTTCGCCGTTGCGGTGGGAGACGTGGTCGAGAGTGGCCAGGAGGTCGCCGTGCTGGAATCGATGAAGATGGAGGTGCCGGTGACGGCATCGGACGGGGGCCGCGTCGCATCGCTCTGCCATGAACCCGGCACGTTCGTGCAGGAGGGCGACGCGCTGGTGATTCTGGAATGAGCAGTCGCGACGAGATCGCGGCGCGCCGAGCGGCCATCGAAACCGGCGGCGCAGAGAAGTACCACCGCCAGGCCCAGGAGCGCAAGAAGCTCTTCGTCCGGCGGCGCCTCGACCTGCTCTTGGACCAGGGCAGCTTTGTCGAGGATGGGATCTTCGCCAACGACCTCGCGGGCGATCTGCCTGCCGACGGAGTGGTGACGGGGATCGGCCGCATCGACGGACGGCCTTGCGCCGTGATGGCAAACGACTCGACCGTCAAGGCGGGTTCCTGGGGCAGCCGCACGGTCGAAAAGATCCTGCGCATCCAGGAGCAGGCAGAGCGTCTGGAGATCCCGCTCTTCTACCTCGTCGACTCGGCGGGGGCTCGGATCACCGACCAGGTGGAGATGTTCCCTGGCCGCCGCGGTGCCGGCCGCATCTTCTATAACCAAGTGCAGCTGTCGGGCCGCGTGCCGCAGATCTGCATTCTTTTCGGACCGAGCGCGGCTGGCGGAGCGTATATCCCCGCGTTCACCGACGTGACGGTGATGGTCGAGGGCAACGCCAGCATGTACCTCGGCTCGCCCCGGATGGCGGAGATGGTCATCGGCGAGAAGGTAAGCCTTGAAGAGATGGGCGGGGCACGCATGCACGCGACGGTCAGCGGCCTCGGCGACGCGCTTGTGGGAAGTGAGGAGGAAGCGGTCGCCTGGGCGCGGCGATACTTCGCGCTGATGCCCCAGAACTTCCGCACGGCGCCTGCTGCGGCAAAACCGCTCGCTCCGCCTGCCGCGGACCTCCAGGCGATCATCCCGCAGAACCAGAACCAGCCCTTCGACATGCACCTCCTGATCGAGGCGCTCCTGGACGAAGGAAGCTTCCTCGAAGTGAAGGAACTCTTCGCGCAGGAACTGATCGTTGGCCTTGGGCGCATGGACGGGCGGGTCGTCGGCATCGTAGCGAACCAGCCGAAGGCGAAGGGCGGCGTGCTGTTCGTCGATTCTGCAGACAAGGCGGCGCGCTTCATCTGGCTGTGCGACGCCTTCAACATACCGCTCGTGTTCCTCTCCGACGTGCCCGGATTCATGATCGGCACCAAGGTGGAGCGCCAGGGCATCATCCGCCATGGAGCGAAGCTGATCACGGCCGTCTCCGAGGCGACGGTCCCGAAGTACTGCGTCGTGGTCCGCAAGGCATACGGCGCGGGACTCTACGCGATGGCGGGACCCGCCTTCTCGCCGGAGGCGACGATTGCTCTGCCGACGGCCCAGATCGCGGTAATGGGGCCGGAGGCTGCCGTCAACGCCGTCCACTACAACCACATCCAAGAGCTCAGCCCAGAAGAGCGCCCTGCCTTCGTCGCGGAGGAGCGCAGGCGCTACCAGGAGGACATCGACATCCGCCGCCTTGCGGCGGAACTGATCGTGGACCAGATCGTGCTGCCGGAGGAGCTGCGCGGGGAGCTCGTGCGCCGGTTGGCTGCCACGAAGGAGCGCCAGGTGGTGCCGCCGCCGAAGCGGCACGGCGTACCGCCGGTATAGGGGGGGATCGCGGTGGACCGTCTGACACTGCGTGAAGTGGGCATGCGCGACGGGCTACAGGCTGAAGATCGCACACTCTCGACCGAGGAGAAGCTGCAGCTGCTTTTTGCTGTCAGCCGGTGCGGCATCGAGCGGCTCGAGGTGACGTCCTTCGTGCATCCGAAGGCCATTCCGCAGCTCGCCGACGCCGAGGCGCTGCTCAAGAGCGCGCAGAAGCCCGAGGGACAAATCTGGTCCGCGCTCGTGCCGAATGCGCGGGGCGCCGAGCGCGCCGCTGCGGTGCCGAAGATCGACGAGTGGACGTTCTTCCTCTCCGCATCGGAGGAGCACAACCAGGCGAACGTGCGGCGTTCGGTCGCGGAATCCCTCTTGGAGGCAGAGGCGGTGGCGGAGCGTGCGAGAGCTGCAGGCCGCGCCATCTCGGGCGTCGTCGCGACGAGCTTCGTCTGCCCGTATGCAGGCGAGACCCCTGTGGCGGACGTCGTACGGGTGGCAAGCCGACTCTACGAGATCGGCTACCGCACGCTGCTCTTCGGAGACACGATCGGCGCCGCCGCGCCGCACATGGTCCGGCGCCTCGTGCGGGCGCTGCAGGACGCACTGCCCGATGCCCAACTCGGCCTGCACTTTCACAACACCCGCGGCCAGGCGCCCGCCAACGCGCTCGCTGGCGCGGCAGAAGGCGTGCGCCTCTTCGACGGGTCGATCGGCGGCATGGGCGGCTGCCCATACGCCCCCGGCGCGACGGGCAACGTCGCCACGGAAGACCTAGCCTGGCTGTTCGAGGCGGAGGGGTTTGACACAGCCACGGATCTCGGTGCGCTCTCCCAGGCGGCCCTGCTCGCGGAGCGCCTGGTGGGGCGGCGGCTCCCCGGGTCGGTGATGCGAACGTTCGAGGAGGGTTCTTGTGCCAGTTGAGGTGAAGGCAGGGGAGATCGCGCAGGTGCTGCTGAACCGTCCGGAGCGCCGCAACGCCTTGGACGCGGAGAGCTTGACTCAGCTTGCGGCCGCGTTCGATGCGCTTGGGCGGGACGCGCAAGTGCGCGTGATCGTGCTGCGCGGCGCAGGGGGACACTTTTGCGCGGGCGCCGACCTAGCAGAAGTGGCGCAGGCAGACGACATGGCTGCGCGGCGGGACTATTTCGGCGGCGTCGCTGAGGCCGTGCGGGCGATGCGCAGGGCACCGAAGCCGGTGATCGCAGAAGTTGAGGGCTATTGCCTCGCGGGAGCGATGGGCCTCCTGGCTGCGGCCGACCTTGCCTACGCTGGCGAGGACGCGGTGTTCGGCCTTCCCGAGGTGCAGATCGGGCTCTTCCCGATGGTTGTGATGGCCCCCCTGGCACGCCTCATCGGCATGCGGGCTCTAACGGACCTTGCCCTCACCGGGCGGCGCGCGACCGCAAAGGAGGCGCTTTCCTTTGGCCTCGTGAACGCGGTGATGCCGAAGGCAGAGCTCCGGGACACCGTGGCGGCGAAGGCGACGCAGCTCGCGTCGCTCAGTCCGTTCGTACTCGCGCTCGGCAAAGAGGCGCTCTGGGAAGTTGAGGATCTTCCCTTCGAGGGTGCGCTCGGCTACCTCAGGGGAATGGTTGCGCAGGTAGCCTCGAGCGAGGACGGGAAGGAGGGAGTGCGGGCCTTCTTGGAGAAGCGCAAGCCGCACTTCATCGGGCGCTAGACAGGATGGAGGAAGTTCGTTTGCGGATTGCGGAACTGGGACAGGCCATCGGGCAGGCGGTCGAGATCGAGGGCTGGGTCGTCGGACTGAGAAAGAGCGGCGGCATTCGCTTTTTGGCGCTGCGGGACGGCAGCGGTCGCGTACAGGCGGTGGCACGCGAGGCAGATCTGCCGCAAGACGTCTGGGAGCGTACGGCAGAGTGCGGCCAGGAAACGTCGGTGCGCGTCACGGGCACATGTCGCGCGGATGCGCGGGCGCCCGGCGGCGTAGAGGTCGACCTGCGGGGAATCGAGATCGTTGGGGTAAGCAGCGACTACCCGATCCAGCCGAAGGAGCATGGTGTCGACTTCCTTCTCGATAATCGGCACCTCTGGCTGCGCGCAGACCGTCAGTCGGCGATCCTGCGCGTACGCCACGTCTTCATGCACGCAGTGCGCGAATGGCTCGACCGCGAGGGATTCATCGGCGCCGACACCCCGATCCTCACGCCATCTGCGTGCGAGGGGACGACGACGCTGTTCGAAACGACCTACTTTGAGCAGAAGGCGTACCTCTCCCAGAGCGGGCAGCTATACAACGAGGCACTCGCGATGGCGCTCGGCAAGGTCTACTGCTTTGCCCCCGCGTTCCGTGCGGAACGCTCGAAGACGCGCCGCCACCTGATCGAGTTCTGGATGGTCGAGCCCGAGATGGCTTTTTGCGACTTGGACGGCTGCCTTCAGACGGTGGAGCGCTTGCTCTCGAGCGCGCTGCAGGAGATTGCGCGGCGTTGCCCCGACGAATTGCGACTTCTGGGACGGGATCCCAGCGAAGTGCAGAAGGTGCAGCCGCCCTTCCCGCGAATCTCGTACGACGAAGCCCTCAAAATCCTGGACGAGGAAGGTCTTGGGATTCCTTGGGGGGAGGACTTCGGCGCACCTCACGAAGCGGCGATCTCGAAGCGCTTCGAGCTACCCGTCTTCGTTCACCGCTACCCAACCCAGGCGAAGGCGTTCTACATGAAGCCGGACCCTGATCGTCCCGAGGTCGTACTGTCGGCAGACTTGCTCGCTCCGGAAGGGTATGGCGAGATCGTCGGCGGCGGGCAGCGCATCGACGACTACGACCTGCTCCTCCAGCGCCTGCAGGAGCATGATCTGCCAGTCCAGGACTACGAGTGGTACCTTGACCTGCGACGCTACGGATCGGTGCCTCATTCCGGCTTCGGGCTTGGCATCGAACGGACACTTGCCTGGGTCCTGCGCCTCGAGCATGTCCGCGAGGCGATTCCCTTCCCACGGATGCTCTATCGACTACGGCCGTAGCGCCGGACTGGAGGTGGGTCAGTGCCAGGGATCGGTGAGCAGTTGCGCGCTGCGCGAAGCGCACGCGGTCTCAGCCTGCAGGACGTCCAGAAAGAGCTTCGCATTCGTGAGAAGTACCTTGAAGCGCTGGAAGCCGAGAACTTCGAGGAAATACCCGGCCTCGTCTATGCGAGAGGATTCTTGCGCAGCTACGCGCGCTACCTTGATCTGGACCCGGATGCTCTATCTACGCAGATGCCCACGGCCGCGCCGGCGGTTGCTGCGGAGCAGGAGCCTACGCAGTATGCGATGCCCAAGGCGGCACCGGTCCGTCACACGCTGAAGCCGGTGATGCGGCGCAAAACGAACCGCCAGTGGCCGTGGGTTGTACTTCCGCTGCTCTTCCTCGTCGCGCTGCTCTACTACTTCGGTTTGCAAAAGCCCGCGCCCGCACTCGGAGGCGCAACCCCGAAAACGCACCACAAGACGAAGCCGCCGAAGAGCGGCGGCGGGACCACGACGCCAAACGGTAGCGGGTCCGGAGCGGGTACTGCCGCGTTGACGCAGCAGCCATCGACCCAAGCGCCGCAGCCGCTCGGCGGACCGCAGGACAACTATCTGGCAGCGAAGGGCCCGATCAAGGTCACGCTCGCCCTCTCAGGTCCATGCTGGGTCTATGTCAGCACAGACGGCACGACGGTCATGGAAGCGACGCAGTCCGGCGGCACGTTCACCTGGACCGCGCAGCAGTCGTTCTTTATCAAGGTAGGCAATCCGGCGGCTGCCACATTGACGGTCGATGGGCAGAAAATCCCGCTGCCGGGGACGACCGCTGAGTCGGTCGCGGTCCAAGTGCAAGGTTAGCCGGGCCTGCGGCGCATGCTAGTCTACGGGGGTGGACGGCATGCGCCGCGCGCTGTTGATGCTGCTTCTTGCGCTAGGACCCGCTGCTCCCGCGGCAGCTGCGCCGCGCCTCTCCTCACAAGCGGGCATCTTGATCGATGCAAAGAGCGGCCGCGTGCTTTATGCGAAGTCCGCGTACATCCGCCGCTCTCCCGCAAGCACGACGAAGCTGCTCACGGCGATCGTCGCGGTGCGCGAAGGCGATCTGCGCAAGGAGTTCGACGTATCGCGCGCCGCCGCGTCGGTCAGTGGGTCGAGCGCCCACCTGCGCGCCGGTGACCGCTACACGCTGCGTGAACTGCTGGAGGGGATGCTGCTGCGCTCCGGAAACGACGCGGCGCATGCCGTCGCAGAATCGGTGGGCGGCACCATGCCGAAGTTCGCGGTCCGCATGAACGAGACTGCGGTGCGCATCGGTGCGCGGCAGACCCACTTCGTGAACCCGCATGGGTTGACGGCTGCCCATCACTACACCAGCGCCAGCGATCTCGCGACGATTGCGCGGACCGCACTGCGCAATCCCGAGATCCGGCGGATCGTGGCGTCGCAGGAACTCACGCTGACGCCGGTCGGCCGCGAGGGCAGACCGATCCGCAACACGAACAGCCTGCTCGGGGAGTACCTGGGTGCGGATGGCGCCAAGACCGGGACGACGAGCGCCGCCGGGAAGTGCCTCGTCGCATCGGCGACGCGCGGGGAGGTGCATCTGATCGCGGTGGTGTTGAAGGGCGGCGACCGCTATGGCGACGCGCGGCAACTCCTGGACTACGGATTCTCCGAAGTGACCGGGACGCTGCGGGTACCGCGCGGCGCCGCATTCGGACGCCTGCCGGATGGGCGAGAACCGCGACTGGCCGACGACTTGACCGCACCGGTGTTCCACCAGCCCTTGCATCTAAGGGTACGCCTCTCACCTGCACCGGCGCATGCAGGCGGCGTCGTGGGAGTCGCCTCGCTGGAGGAAGGGAACCAGGCGGTTGCCGTGGCTCCCCTGACCGTCGGGGCGCTGCGGGCCCCCTGGTACATACGGCTTCTGCATCGACTCGGTCCCGCGCCCGTTGACCGCAATTCTCTGCACTCCCTATAATCGGGAGCGGACAGTTTTGCGACCGCGAAGGCAGGGGGCCGCCGGACAGGCGGTCCCCCAGTTCGCCAAGGGAAGGGGTTAGGGTTTCTTGGCGAAGATCGTCGGCATCGACCTAGGGACGACGAACTCGGTGATCGCGGTGATGGAAGGCGGCCAGCCGACCGTGATCGTGAACGCGGAGGGCGCACGTACAACACCTTCGGTCGTCGGGTTCCAGAAGACGGGCGAGCGGCTCGTCGGACAGCTGGCGCGGCGCCAGGCTGTGCTCAACTCGGACAACACGGTGGCTTCCGTCAAGCGCTTCATCGGCCGCCGCTACGACGAGGTCGAACAAGAGCGCAAGCGCATGCCGTACAAGGTGACGGCGGGTGGCAACGGCGAGGCCCGCATCGCACTACCAGCGCTGGGCAAGGAGCTGTCGCCCGAGGAGATCTCCGCAGCTGTGCTGCAGAAGCTGAAGGCAGATGCCGAGACATATCTCGGCGAGCCGGTGCGACAGGCCGTCATCACGGTGCCAGCCTACTTCAACGACGCGCAGCGGCAGGCGACGAAGGATGCCGGGCGCATCGCGGGGCTGGAAGTGCTGCGGATCATCAACGAGCCGACTGCCGCAGCCCTCGCCTACGGACTGGAGAAGAAGAAGGACGAGACCATCCTCGTCTTCGACCTCGGCGGCGGCACGTTCGATGTATCGGTGCTGGAAGTCGGCGACGGCATCTTCGAAGTGAAGTCGACGAGCGGTGACACCCACCTCGGCGGCGACGACTACGATGAGCGCATCGTCAACTGGATGGTCGACGAGTTCAAAAAGCAGCAGGGCATCGACCTGCGGCAGGACCGGCAAGCGCTGCAGCGTCTGCTGGAGGCTGCCGAGAAGGCGAAGATCGAGCTTTCCTCGATGACCGAGACCTCCGTGAACCTGCCCTTCATCACCGCGGACCAGAACGGACCCAAGCATCTCGACCTGCGGCTGACACGGGCTCACTTCGAGGAGCTGACGCGCGACTTGACGGAGCGCTGCGTCGTGCCGTTCCGCCAGGCGCTGAAGGACGCGGGCCTTTCCGAGAGCCAGATCGACGAGGTGGTGCTGGTCGGCGGCTCCACCCGCATGCCGGTGATCCAGGAGCTGGTCAAGCGGCTGACGGGCAAGGAAGCGAACCGCGGCGTCAACCCGGACGAGGTGGTCGCCATCGGCGCCGCCGTGCAAGCCGGGGTACTGGGCGGCGAAGTGAAGGACATCGTCCTCCTGGATGTCACGCCTCTGTCGCTCGGCATCGAGACGATGGGCGGCGTCATGACTCGCCTGATCGATCGCAACACCACGATTCCGACGCGCAAGAGCCAGTCCTTTACGACGGCAGCGGACGGACAGACGTCGGTAGAGGTGCACGTACTGCAGGGCGAGCGCGAGATGGCTGCCGGCAACCGCACGCTCGGCCGCTTCCACCTCGACGGCATTCCGCCGGCTCCGCGCGGTGTACCGCAGATCGAGGTGACGTTCGACATCGATGCGAACGGCATCGTCAATGTCTCGGCGAAGGACCTGGGCACAGGCCGCGAGCAGCGCGTCACGATCACGGCGTCAACGCAGCTCGGTCGGGACGAGGTGGACCGCCTCGTTCGCGAAGCCCAGGAGAAGGCGTCGGAGGACAAGGCCCAGCGCGAGTTCGCAGAGGCGCGCAACCGGGCAGAGTCCCTGATCTATGCGACCGAGAAGTCGATCGCCGACCTCAAGGACAAGATCAGCGCGGACGACAAGACGGCTGCGGAGCAGGCTATCTCCGCGCTCAAGGAAGCACTGAAGGGCGAAGCGAAGGAACCCATCGAGGAAGCGACCAAGAAGCTCGAAGAGATCTCCTACAAGTTCGCCGCCGAGCTCTACAAGCAGGCGGCGCCGCAGGAGGGCCAGGATCCACCGCCAGAAGGCGCCAGCGCTGGCGGCGAGACGGTCGAGGGAGACGTCACCGACTCGCAGTAGAAGTAAAGGGAGGGGGCGTTGCGCCCCCTCCCTTTTGCATTCGCTCCGCTAGAGTGCGGAGAGGTCGTCCTCGAAGGCCTCGGCCGCCGCATCGGCAGAATGGTGGCGTGCGACGTAGTCCTGCGCTGCGCGTCCGAGCGCGGGGCCAGCGTCCGACAGGGCCTCGCGGACCGCGTGCGCCAAGGCCCGCGGGTCGTCTGGAGGCACCAGAAGACCGTTCTCTCCGGGTGTGATCAGTTCGCGCAGCCCCCCGATCGCCGATGCAACGACGGGGCGCCCGGAAGCCATCCCCTCAAGCACGGAGATCGAGGTGGCCTCCTCGACGCCCGCGACTGGAACGGATGGCACGACGACGGCATCTGCAGCAGCGTAGTACTGCGCCATTCCAGCGTGGGGCTTCGCGCCCTCGAAGCGCACCCGATCGCCCAGATCCAGGCCCGCGGCCTGCGACTGCAAGGAGTCGCTCTCTGCGCCGTCCCCGACAACCAGAAGAACGGCATGCGGCAGGTACGCCATCGCGGCCACGGCGACGTGTACGCCGTTCTTCGGCGTGAGGCGGCGCGGACAGAGGATCACGGGCACCTGCCCGAGGCCGAGGGCCGTGCGGGAGTCATCCCGCGGTGGCAGTCCGAGGGCCCAGGCGGTGTCGATGAAGTTCGGCTGCACCCTCGCATCCCCGCGGCCGGAGACGGTGAGGACGTGTTCTTTCAACCGGTGGTCCACTGTGACGATCCGCCCGGCAGCGAGGTAGCCTTCGCGCTCCATCCGCTCGAAGTAGCGCTGGCCCAGCGACCCCTCCAACATGCCGCGGCGGGAGAGGGCTTCGCGCGTCAGGTAGCCGTGGACGGTCAGCAGGCAGGGCAGTCCGGCCCGCTTCGCGGCGATCGCGGCCAGCACGTCCTCCGCGATGACGATCTGGTCTTTCGGGAGACGTGCGAGCCCCTGGGTGAGGATGCGCAGCCGCTCACGGTGCGACCAGATGCGCCCGCGGTCGCCGCCGAGAGCCTGAAGGAGCACCGATGGTGCGCGCGCCACAAGCTCGAGGCGGACGGGCGATATCCGGCGCGGCGTGGCGAAGGAGACCTCGTGGCCGCGGCGCAGGAGGGCGGCGGAGAGCATGTCCACATGCGTCGAGAGTCCTCCCGGGTGCGGGTACTCAAAGACAGTCGCGAACACCAGGCGCATCAGCGCTTCACCTCCATCGCTTCGCGCAGCACGGCACGCGTTTGATTCGCCATCGCGTCAAGGGAGAAGCGGCCGGCGCGCTTCTTCGCGCGCTGCGCCAGCGCGTCGCGCTCCCCGAGGGCGCTGAGAACGGCCTCCGCCAGCGCAGCGGGATCTTCCGGCGGCGCGTAGATCCCGCCGTCGCCGATCAGTTCAGGAAGCCCGCCGACGCGGCTTGCGGCGACAGGAACACCCTGTGCCATCGCCTCGAGGGCCGCGAGCCCAAATCCCTCCGCCCGCGACGGGACCAAGAATAGGTCTGCGCCCGCGACGATCGCCGCGAAGTCCTTGCGGTAGCCGAGGAAATGCACCCGTTGCGCGATGCCGAGGCGTACGGCAAGCGCCTCGAGCACTGCGCGTTCCGGGCCCTCTCCGAGTACGGCAAGGTGAGCTGCGGGCAAGAGCGCAAGCGCCTGCAGGGCGACGTCCACGCCCTTCGTCGGGTGCAGTCGCGCGGCGACGCAGAGCAGCGGCCTCTGCGGAACGGCTTCGCGCAGCGTCTGGACATCCGGGGGCGGGGGAGTGATGCCGCTTTGCACGACGCGCACACTGCTTGCGAGTGCACCGCGCTGCACGAGATCGTCGCGCAGTGATTCCGAAATCGCGATCAGGCGGTCGCTCCACTGCAGCGTCGCGCCGTCCAGTTGCAACGCAAGCCCTGCCCGCAGCGGGGAGCGGTAGTCCTGCGCGAGAAAGCTGTGCACGGTGGTGACGACCGGAAGGCATTGCATCTTCCCGAGCAGCCGCCCACGGAAGTTTGCACGGACGCCATGCGTATGGAGGACGTCGGGCCGCAGTCGGGAGAGAAGGCGCGAGAGGGCACTAAGGCCCGTGACGGTGTGGCGCTGCGCTCCCTCGGGGGCGAGGTCGTCGCGCCCGAGCGAGACATAGTGCACGTCGTCGCCGCGTGCGCCAAGAGCCGGAAGAAGATCCGTCAGGTGGCGCGCGGCGCCGCCTCCCGTGCCGCCGCCGTAGAGTTCAACAATGCGCATCTAGCCGTCTCCTCCCATCCGATCAGTTGTGTTCGCGCCGCAGCACCCGAAGCAGCAATCGACGCAGTAGGTCGGTGGCGTCTTTGCCGCGCCTTCCGCCCACGATGCGCAATAGCGCCACGTAGAGGGCTCCGAGGACCACCGCTGCGACGACCACGAGCGCCAGCTGCTCCAGCCGCCCGTGGAAGATGCGGACGTGGCTGAGGAGGTAGCCGATCGGGGCCAGGGGCAAGGCTGCAAGCATGGCAGTCAGGTAGGGCCCCGCTCCGATTGCGTGGTGCTGCAAGAGGAGACGTTCGAGCATGATCAGTGTGACGAGGAAGTAGAGTGCCCCGACGATCGTCGTGGCCAGTGCGATGCCAGGGCCGCGCAGCACTTGCATCAGAAGGTAGTCGAGGCCGGCATTGAGGAGCATCGCGGCAAGGCTCACGCGGGCGAGAATCGACGTGTTCTTGTAGACGTAGAAGGCGCGAATGACGAACTGCTGCATCGTGCGGAAAATCAGCGATCCGGCGTACGCCGCGACCATGCCAGCTGTCGCCGCGACGGCTGGCTGCGAATACCTGCCGTATCCGAAGACGACTGCAGTAACAGGACGGCTAAGGCCGATCAGCAAGGCGGCGATCGGCAGCGTGGCAACCCAGGTGAGGTAGAGGGCGCGGTCAACGGACCGCACGAGCCCCTCGGGATCCTTGTTTTTGGCGTGGTCGGCGAAGTCAGGGAAGAGCACCGTCGCGAGCGACTGGCCGAACAGGCTCACAGGCAGTTCTAGGAAGCCGCCGGCGTTGGTCAGTTCGAAGATGCTGCCGGTCGACAACGTGGACGCGAACGCCTGGTCGACGAGAAAGTTCACCTGGCCGACGATCGAGGAGGTGATCTGGCTTGGCATCAGCCGCACTGCCGCCCAGACCCGCCGCCAGCTTTCCGCTGACGGGCGCTGGAAGGGCGCCGTGGCAGGCGCGAGGTAGAGCAGCTGGAGCAGTGAGCCGCCCAAAAACGCGCTTGCGACTCCCAAGAGGCCAAGGTTGAGGAGCTTTGCCAGCGCGAGGATCAGGAGGAGCGTGCTGCCAGAGCGCACAAGGTTGGTGGCAGAGAGCGGCACGAACCGCCGTGCGGCGTTCAAACGGCCGGTCCAGACGGAGGCCAGCGCCAGGGGGACGAGCATCAAGTCGAAGAACCAGCTGATCTCGGCGGCGTCCCTCTCGCCGCCGGGCGTGCGGCCGGCGAAGACATGCGGCAGGTAGAGGGGAGCCAGGAAGGCGAGCAGGAATGCCGTTGGCACGAGCACGATCAGCACGAGGCGCGTTAGAGCAGACAGGAACTGGGGAGCCTCTTCAGGCTGCTCGTGGAAGTACGGGACCGTGACGGTGGAGAGCGCCTGGTTGAGCAGCGATGAGAGTGCGTTCGGCAAGGCGACCGCAGCGGCATAGGCGTCGCCCCACACCCCTGCGCCGAGCAGGGCAGCGATCAGTGTGCCGCGCAGCACCCCGGCGAGTTTGCCAGCGAGCGTCCAGGACATCACGCGCAGGGTGGCGGTGGTGCGGGCACTGCTCTCGTCAGACATGTTCGCAGAGCCCACGCAGGATATCGCGGGCCGCATCGTGGGCCGCCCGCTGCTGTGCGGCTGCGTAGGTGCGCAGACGCTCAGGCCAGTCGGACCGCTGGGACAGCATCTGCGCGAGCAGCGCAGGGGCCTGCGCCGCTTCGGAGACCGGCAGCCACAGCCCACCCCCATCGAGTGCGCGATGCAGTTCGGATACCTTCGCGTCGTAGGCGATGCCGACGCTGGGGATGCCCTGCGCGGCGGCGAGCAGGCCAGCGTGCAGGCGCATGGCGACGACTCCGGCGCATTCCCGGTACTGATCGATCACGCCATCCAGCGTCGGCAAGGCGTCTGGTACTTCAAGGTTGCCGCTCCCCAGGGCCTGCTGCAGCAGGCGCCCAACCTCCAGGTCTTCCGCTTCCAGCGCCAGGAAGAGGGCAGGTCGCCGCCAGCGGCTCTGCACTGCGCGCAGGCCGCGCGCCACAGCAGGGATGTCCAGACCGGGCCAGCGCCGCAGAGAGATGCCGAGCCGATCCCCGCCAGTGCGTAGCGGAAGCTGCAGCGCCCAGGCGTGATCGGGTACGATCCGGCTCTCTACGCCCAGATCCTGGCACAGTGCGTGCGACGCTTCGTCGCGGACAGCGACCAGCGAGGCACGCCGCAGTGCTCGCGCGACGGGCGGTACGGTCTGGGGCTGCAACGGTCCGACGCCGACTCCCCAGAAGAGGAGCGGAACGCCCGCACGGTTTGCCCACGCTGCGAGAGACAGGGTGCGTCCCAGGGTGCCGCGGATCCCCCGGCGCCCAGAGATATCCTGCAGGAGTCCGCCGCCGCCCAGGATCAGCGCTTGGCTGCGGCGCAGCGCCAGTGCGCGCGGCAGGACGTCTTTGGTCAAGGCCCGAGACAGCGAGTGGACAGAGTAGGACTTGGACGTCAGCGAGGGGTTGCCGGAGAGCACCGTGAGATCGACGTGGCAGGGCGCTTCTGTCAGGAGGCGGAGTAGGCCTGCTAGCACCGCCTCGTCGCCCAGGTTAAATCCGCCGTAAAAACCGGAAGCGAGAAGCCGTAGGCCGCGTTCGCTCATGGGGCTATGGTATAATAAAATCCGCTTGTCTGCATCGCAAATCGCCGGAGGTGTCCCGCTTGCGCAGACGGTTCAACGGCTTCGATATCCTTGTCGCGGCCATCGTGGTGATCGGCCTCCTGCTCCTTGCGCGACGGGGACTGCACCACACCGGGACCCTCACGGTGACCCACCCCGTCCTCTTTACCGTCACCTCACTCCCGACAACGAATGCCGCCGCGATCGTGGGGCATATGTCCGCTGGCGGGACCGTGACCGTTTCTGCGTCCGGTGCCTTCATTCCGTTCGGGAAGCTGGAATCCGTTCAGGTCGTGCCGTACTACATCACCGCCTCTGACGGAAAGGGCGGCGTGCACAAGGTAGTGGACCCGACGCAGAGGGAGGTCCGGTTTACGGTGCTCGGTCAGTCCACCCTGAGCGGCAAGACGGTCGAGATCAACGGGAACCCGTTTCTGGTGGGTCAGGAGTCGACATTCCAGGAGGGCGGGTCGCAGGTCATCGGCATCATCGGCGACGAGAAGGTGCGCTAGGCCGTGGATAGGTTCTTGCAAACGGTGGAAGAGAGCGCGATCTTCCGACTCCTCTCGGGCCTCAACGCAGGACTGTGGCAACTCTGGGAGGGTTCCGCAGTCGGCCGTGCGTTCGAGGCGCTGGGCGCCTGGATCCGGCACAGCTACATCGCGAGCCTCTTCGTGGGGCGGGCGTTTGGGTCGAATTCGGCGATCGCCGGCTACCTGCGGACCCGCATCGGCACAGAGGGGGAGCTCGCGCCTGCCCAGCGATGGGAGCGGATGCTGCTCTACTTCGTCGTGCTCTTCGTACCGATCGAGCTTTGGCTGATTACCTGGCTGCCCTCGGAGATCAAGTACCTCGGCGATGCTGCGGTCGTTCTGCTCCTGCTCAGCGTCGCGATCCGCCTCAACCGCACCGGGTGGCCATTGCGCCGCACACCGGCCGATCTGCCGGTGATCCTGCTGTTGGGCGTCGCTTTGGTCTCGACGCTGTGGAACTTCGTCCCGCTGCACATCGCCTTCTTCGGCACGCGGGCCTACCTGGAGTACTACGCCCTCTACCTGGCGATTGCCTACATCCCGTTCGCGGATGCGGATCGTCGACAGTTGATCATCTGGTTCCTCGTTTTGGCCGGTGCGATCGCGCTATTCGGCGATGCGCAGAAGTTCCTGCATGTTGCGACCCCGCGCCAGTGGCTGTCGGCTGCAGAAGCGGCGACGACGCGTTCCTTCGGCACGATGGACAACCCGAACACCTTTGGTGGGTTCCTCATGCTGACACTCTCGCTTCTGACCGCCATGCTCTTCACGAAGGTGCGCGGTGGGTTGCGGGTGCTCGCACTGATCGGGATCGCGATCGGCGTGCCCGCGCTGCTGTTCACGCTGTCCCGCGAGGCGTTGCTCGCCTTCGGCGCAGCCGCGCTGATCATCGCTGTCGTCGCCGACCGCAGGTTTCTGCTGGTCCTCGTCGCGGGCGTAGTGCTCTTGCCGATCGTGGATCCGCACCTGCTTACCAGGTTCACCTTCGCCCTCAGTTCGAACTACCTTGCCGCCAGCAGCAGCTACGGCCGTCTGCTCTTCTGGTCGAAGGGGCTGCAGGCATTCCTCCAGAGCCCTTTGATCGGCTGGGGGCCGGGGCGGTTCGGCGGCAGCGTCGCGCACCTCTACGGCTCGCCCGTCTACGTGCTGCTCGGCCTCGGGTACAATCCGATCATCGATTCCCAGCACATTCAGACACTCGTGGAACTTGGCGCCATCGGCTACATTGCCTACCTCTGGCTGGGCATCGCCGCTGTGCGCGCTGGCCTGCGCCTCTACCGCCAGGACCTGGATCCTTTCTGGCGTGCATTAGGGCTCGGTCTCGCGGCCGGGGCTGTCGGCCTGTACATTCAATCCTTCTTCGCGTCGCTGCTTGAGACGCATCAGGTGATCATTGTCTTCTGGCTGCTCTTCGGCATGGTCGCGTGGCGGCTGCGCACTGCAATCGCGGCACAGCGCGGCGAGACGAGCGGGGTCAGCTAACAGGGCACGGATACGGGAAGGCCCCGCTGGCGTCGGCCGGCGGGGCCTTCTCTACTTAGGAGCGGTGCCGTACGGTACGCAACAAGAACACGGGCAACGCCGCCATGCGCCGGATCCGCCAGGGCTCCCGGTAAAGGCGGTAGAGCCATTCGAGGCCCACAGAGCGCATCGCCTGGGGAGCCCGAGGCACGCGCCCGGCGAGTACGTCGAAGGAGCCTCCGACGCCCATCAGCACACGGGCACCGGTACGTTCACCGGAGCGGCGCAGGAAGTTCTCCTGCAGGGGCGATCCAAGCGCCACGAATAGAAGATCGGTTCGCGCTGCGGCGACTTCGTCCGCGACCGACTGCGCTTCGTCCGGGGCGAAGTACCCGTCGCGCAGGCCGGCGATGGTGATCCGCGGAAACCGGTGCTGGAGTTCCTTTGCGGCATCTTCGACGACTTCGCGCCGGGCTCCCAGGAGGTAGATGCGCCAGCCGTGCGCGGCAGCCCGCTCGCATAGGGCGAGGAAGAGATCGATGCCGGTCACGCGTTCACGCAGTCTGCCACCGCGCAGCCGGCTGGCAATGATCAGACCCACACCGTCAGGGATGCGCAGGCCCGCCTGGGCGATGAACGAGCGCAGGTCCGGGTCGTGCTCGGCCTTGATCACCTTCTCGGGGTTCACCGCGACCACGAGCAGCGGCGCCCCTCCGGATATGGCGGCCGACGCCGCCTCAAGCGCGGCTTCGGTGGTGATGACATCCACTGGAACGTCGAGAAACGTTTCGGTCATCTCAGATTTTCCAGTAGCGCAGGCCGAGCGCTGCGAGGTCTTCCGCTCCGCGCTTCAGCCAGTTGCGCGCGTCGACGACCAGCGCGCCCCGATGCATCGTCTGGAGTGGGGAGAGGTCCTCGAGCCAGGCTTCGAGGCCACTCTGCCGCGTGAGCAGCAGGAGGGCCTGCGCGCCGGAGACTGCCCAGGCGGGGTCTTCACCCTGAAACGGAAACCGCGTCGGCACCGCCGGGTCAACTGCCCGCACCTCGGCTCCGGCTTCTACGAGATACTGGCACACCTCTACCGCGGGCGACAGCCGTGCGTCGTTGGAGAAGTCCTTCATCGCAAGACCGAAGACCGCGATGCGTGGCTGGTCATTTCCCGCGAGTGCGCGCGCATGCGCCAGGGCACGCTCCGCGAGAAGTGGCGGCACCTTGGCGTTGGTGCTCCGCGCGGCGAGGAGCGTCGGAGTTACGACGCCGTGTTCCTGGGCGAAGGGCAGGAAGTAGGAAAGGGCGAGCGGCAGACAGAAGCCGCCGACGCCCGGTCCGGGCTCCAGGAGATGAACGCGGCTGTGCGTGTTCGCCAGGCGGATCACCTCGAAGACGTCAATCCCGCCCGCCTCGCAGGTGCGGGCGAGCTCCTGCGCGATCGCGATGTTGACGTCGCGCTGCACGTTCTCGATCACCTTCGAGAGTTCTGCCGCCTCCACGGAAGCGGACGTCGTGACTCCGGCGCGGGTAACTACCTCGATGACCGAGCGTGCGCGCGCCTCGGACGCCGCATCGAAGGCCCCCATGATCACCGGCATCTCACGGAACTCGCGGAAGGCACGACCCTCCGCGATGCGCTCCGGGCAATAGGCGACGAAGATGTCATCTCCCACCGTTCTGCCCTGTGAGCGCAAGAGGTCGTAGAGGTCTTTGCGAGTGGTTCCCGGCGGGACGGTGCTGCGCAGGAGGATGAGATGTCCGCGGGGCGCCGCTTTGGCCACCTGCACGAGCGCAGCGCGCAGCGGTCCGAGGTCCAGGCCCTCGGGGCCGTGCGGAATGCCGACGGTGACAATGGTCGCGTCAGCCTGCGCCGTCGCTTCGGCAGCGCTTGCGAACAGGCGGTAGCGGCCTGATGCCAGTGCGTCCGCCAGGATGTCACGGATCGGCTTGCCGTCATCCGCCTCGAGGTGGTGGGTGAGGGCCTGGGACAGTTCAGCGCGCAGTTGCGGGTCGATCTCCGCGCCCAGCACGTCGGCGCCAGCCTGCCAGTAGGACAGGGACAGGGGCAGACCGACGAAACCGAGCCCGACGACCGCGATGCGCAGATTGGGCGGGTTGGATGGCACGCAGTTCACTCCTCGTCGCGTTAACCGGCCTTTGGCTTGCTGCTGACAGTGTAGCCAAAGCCGGCTCCGCGGTCGAGGAGCTGCTACGCGGCGGGCTGCGGTTCCTGGGCAGCCTTTGCGTCCTGGAGCAGCTGGTCGACCGTGACGAACTGATATCCCTGCGAGCGCAGGCCGGAGATGATCGCGGGCAGCGCGAGGTCCGTCTGCTTGCAGGTGTCGGATGCGTGCAAGAGCACGACGTCGCCAGGATGCGCAAGGCGCAGGACGCGGCTTGTGATGGCGCCGACCCCCGGATTCATCCAATCGCGCGAGTCCGTTCCCCACAGCACTACCGTGTAGCCCATCGATTCGGCCACCTGCAGGGTTCGGCGGTTGTAGTCCCCGTTCGGCGGGCGCACCATGTCCGTCTTGGTGCCGGCCACCTGCTCCAGGATCGTCTGCGCTTTGCTGATATTCTCCTGAACCTGCGCATTCGATAGGCCGGAGTAGTTCACGTGGGCTTGCCCGTGGCTCTCGATCTGGAAGCCGTCGCGCTTGAGGAGCGCGACTAGTTCGGGGTGCTGCCCTGACCAGGGGCCGGAAAGGAAGAAGGTCGCCGGAACCTTTTCCCTCACCAGGATGGCGATCACCTTTGGGGGCATCACGGTGCCCCAACTGATGTCGAAGGTCAGGGCGAGCTCCTTCTTCACAATCGCCACGGTTCGCAGTGGGGGTTTAGGCACCGCTCCTTCGGGGGCCGCTCCCGGCGCGGATCTGCCCGGAGCAAGGAAGTAGAGGCCAGCGGCGATCGCCAGAAGACCTGCGCCGACTGCGAGCCGCCGCGTGACCGTACGGTCGGGGCTGATCGTCCACATCGTTCATCGCCTCCGATGGCTGATCGCCAATGGCTATGGCGAGTCGGGCCGGCTGAGCACCAAGCCGACCGATCTCCGTGCCGGGAGGCAAAGGTGCATTTGGCAGCGAAGTTTCCGCGAACAAGCCTTCGCCGCCCCACAAGGCGGGACTGTAGGAGGGTACGGTTTGGCGAATGTGGTGGTCACAGGGATGGGTGCGATCACGCCCCTTGGCGTGGGCGTAGAGGCACTCTGGCGCGGGGTACTGGATGGACGCACGGGTGTGCGGCGTTTGGATGGAATGTTCGGCCTTGCGGGTCCCGCACTTGGAGCGCCGGTGCATGAAGTCCCGGTCGATGGCGTGCTGCCTTTGGCAGAGATCCGCCACTACGACCGCTTCATCCACCTAGCGCTGGTGGCGGCGCAGGAAGCCGTGACGGCATCCGGTGTGCTGGAGTCTGCGGACCCCGAAGCGGTCGGCGTCTACATCGGCTGTGCACTTGGAGGCATCGAGACGCTGTCTGCGGACACGATCGCCCACGCAGGAGGCGCGCGAGTTGGCCCTCGCCTGCTGCCGAAGACGATTCCCAATATGGCGGCCGCGACGATCGCCGAACACTGGGGACTGCGCGGACCCAACCTCACCTTCTCCACCGCCTGCTCCGCATCCAACAACGCCATCGGCGAGGCCTTCTTGGCCGTCGCGTCCGGACGGGTCGATGTCTGCATCGCGGGCGGAGCGGAGTCCCTCTTCGCAGCGGTGGTCATGTCCGGACTGGACGCTGCCCGCGCCCTGAGCCGTCGATATGGCGATCCTTTGACTGCGTCACGACCCTTTTCAGAGGGGCGTGACGGCATGGTGATGGGCGAGGGCGCTGGCATCCTCGTGCTCGAGAGTGAAGCGCACGCGGCGCGGCGCAACGCAAATGTCCTGGGACGGGTGACGGGGTACGGCCCCTCATCCGATGCGCACCATCCAACGCAGCCTCACCCGGAGGGACGCGGTGCAGAGCTTGCGATGCGCCGGGCGCTGGCGAGTGCTGGCCTTGATCCCAAGGACATCGACTACATCAACGCCCATGGGACCTCCACACCCATCGGCGACGAAGTGGAATGCAAAGCGGTGCAGCGGGTGTTCGGCAACCGACCGCCGGTCAGCTCACAGAAGGGGGCGATTGGCCATTTGCTTGGCGCGGCAGGTGCGGCGGAGGCAGTGATCACGCTGTGCGCCCTAGCGCAAGGGGTTGTTCCGCCGACCGTCAACTACCAGGGCGGGGGTCCCGAGGGGTTTGACTTCGTGCCAACTCCGCGGCCAGCGCAGCTGAAGCGGGCCCTTTCGAATTCCTTCGGCTTCGGAGGCCAGAATGCAAGCGTCGTTCTGGAACGGGCGTGAGTCTGCCGGTACGGATCGCAGTCGATGCACTGGGCGGCGACTACGCGCCGCAGGCTGCGATCGGCGGGGTGCTGCAGGCGCTGAAGGCGGATACGGCGCTGTCGGTGCAGTTCGTGGCCACCCCGGATGTCCTGCGCCGTGCTGAGCAGCAGCTGCGGGAAGTGTCGGGCCAGGTCACGTTCGTCACGTCCGGCGCCGCAGTGCCGGACGGAGACCATCCGGCTGTCTACCTTCGCCGCCACCCAGACGCCTCGATCGCGGTCGCGGTCGGCCAGGTAAAGGAAGGCGCAGCGGACGCTGCCCTTGGCGTGGGACATACGGGGAGCGTGATGATCGCGGCCCGCTGGATCCTCGGAACCCTGCCGGGGATCGAGCGGCCGGCGGCAGCCGGCGCACTGCCGATCGGCGCGGAGCCCGTCCTCGTGGACCTGGGGACGAGCGCGGAGGCGGACGCGCGCGAACTCCTCACGTTTGCCGCACTCGGCAGCGCCTACGCGAGGGCGCTTAAAGGGGTGGAGCAACCGCGTGTCGCACTGCTCTCGAACGGCCGCGAGCGGGGGAAGGGCACCAGGGTCGTGCAGGCGGCGTACGACCTGTTTCGGGAGCGGGTGCCGAACTTCATCGGCTACCGTGAGGCCAACGACATGGTCGAGGGCGATGCCGACGTCGTGGTAGCCGACGGCTACATCGGCAACCTCGTTCTGAAGTGGATGGAGGGCATCGCCCGCCGTCTCATCGAGATTGGCGGCGCCACTGGGGAACTTGCGGCGCAGATCGAGAGGATGCGCGATATGACCCTGTCGCGCCTGCCGATCGCGCTGCTCGGGGTTCCCGGCGTCGTGATGCCTGGACACGGACGCTCGCAGCCTGCCGACGTAGCGCGTCTGCTCATGCGGGCGTCGGATGCCGTGCGTGGAAGGCTGCCTGAACTGGTCCGGCAGGAGGTTGCCCACTTCCTTGGAGAAGTTTTGCCAAGTAGAGCAGGCGAAGAGGGGGAGGATGCATGACGCAAAAGGTGGCCATTGTTTCGGACAGCACGTTCGATCTGCCGGATGACCTAATCGAACGGCTTAAGATAACCGTTGCACCTCTGCATGTGCTTGGGGGCGGAAAGGACTACCTTGACCGGATCGACATCACGATTGAAGAGGCGAACCGGCTGATGCTGGAGGGGAATGTCCGGTTGACGACCGCCGCTGCGTCTGCGGCCGACTTCCTCGGCGCCATGGAGAAGGCGCAGCAGATCGCGCCGTCGCTCGTCGTGCTCTCGATCTCCCCGGTCATCTCGGCCACCTACAATTCTGCGAAGACGGCGATCGAGCTCCTGGAGGGGGACGCCGACGTCTCTCTGTTCGAGACGCGCACAGTCACTGCGTCGCAGGGTCTTTTGGCCGAGCACCTTGCCGAACTGGCGCTGCGAGGTGCCGACAAGGCGGAGGTGTGCTCCGCAGCGGAGCGCCTGATCGACCGCGTCCGGATGGTCGTGACGACACAGACGGCCGCCTACACGAAGCAGGGCGGGCGCTACAGCCAAGAGGAGGGTGGCAGGGAGACGGACGACGGCAACCCCGTCTTCCGCGTCTGGGAAAAGGGCTGGCGCGAAATTGATCGGGCGCCGAATCGCGCCGCCTCCCTGGAGCGGTTGATCGAGCTGATGAAGGCGGACCTGGAGGCGCTCGGCTACCAGCCGGGCGACAAGCTGCGGGTCGCCGTGGACCACGTCGTGTGCGAAGACGACGCACAGGCCCTGAAGCGGCGTGTTGAGGAAGTGTTCAACCCGAGCGAACTCGGCATCTGGCAGATGGCTCCGACCGCGGCTGCGCACCTCGGCCCTGGCACGATCGGCATCGCCTACCTGCACGAAGGTGCCCCAACGTAGAGCGTACTCATCTTATTGGGGGGGTGGTTCCGCTGTACGAAGGCGCAGTTCTCGCCTCATTGTTCGACGCGGCATCGGTGCAGCTCGGCCGGTCGCAAGAGCGTATCAACCGCATCAACACGTTTCCGATCCCTGACGGTGACTCCGGTACGAACATGTGGTTCACCTGGCAAGCGGCGGCCCAGGCCGCGCAGGGGAGCGCACAGTCCGTCGGTCAGCTCATCAAGAAGGCGTCGCGAGCGGCGCTGCTCGCTGCCCGGGGCAACTCCGGCATCATCCTCTCCCAGATCGTCGCGGGTCTGGCGCGGCGCATGGGAGATCTCGAAACCTTTACGGTCCGCGACTTCGCGGAGGCCCTCGAAAGCGCTGCGGAACAGGCATACCGCAGCGTGGCAGAGCCGGTCGAGGGAACCATCCTCACGGTGATGCGCGCGGCCGCAGAGGCAGGGAGGCGCGCCAGTGAGCAGACGGCGGACCTCTATCGCTTCCTTGACCACGTCGTCGAGGCAGCGCGCGATGCGCTTGCGCGCACGCCGGACCTCTTGCCGCGGCTGCGCGAGAGCGGGGTGGTGGACGCCGGCGGGCTTGGTCTTCTAACCATTCTCGAGGCGATGCGGGATGACGTGGACCATGGGCACGAGGCTGCAGGCGAGGTCAGAGCCGCCGCCCGGGGGCAGACGGTGGCGCGGGGAGCGTACGTTCAAGCGCCGCCGGTGCAGGCAGGCGCGCGCTACGGCTTGGAGGTGCAGTGCCTGGTGCAAGGCGGCGAACTGGATCTCAAGGCGATGCAGAGCAGACTCCTCGAGATGGGCGAGTCACTGCTGGTCGTCGGCGACGAGCAGGAGGCGAAGGTGCATGTCCACACCCTCCAGCCGCAGGCCGTCGTAGACTACCTCGCATCGCTCGGAGACCTGACGCAGCTTACCTTCGAGAATCTCGACGAGCAGGCCAAGGACTTCGGCAAACGGTCCTGACGGCAGGCAGGGCCGCCCCGCCACTGGCGGGGCGGCCCTTTGGGTCTAGTCGTCGGCAGGGCTGACAAGCCAAGGTAGGACGGGATGCCCATCGCTCGACTGCGCCGCTGGATGGGTCAGGTAGTCCAGCCGCATTTCGGCGATGCGGATCCGGTGGATCGCCTCGTCGATCAACCGCGGATCGTCCGACCAGTTGAAGAGGCGATATGCGTCGGCCAACTCTCCTTCGGCCGCGCGCAGTTCATCGCGTTCGGACAAGACGCTGCCTCCCCCCTTGACACAACGCTATGCAACGTATATGGCAGACGCTCCATCGGTTGCCCTACAGGACGCGCCGCGACACATGCTATATTTGCTTATGTCATGCGAAAGGGGTGGGGTTGCCATGCGTCTTCAGGTGCGCCGCGTCGCAGTGCTGGCGATCGCACTGGCTCTCACCCTAGGTGTTCTGTTCGGTCTGCAGCACTGGATCTTTCTCACCCAGACCAAGATGCCGCTGCAAGCGCAACTCGAGCGGATGTCCCAGGTGAAAAGGGTGACGCTCAACCTTTCGTCGTCTACGCCGAGCGTGAACGTCGTGCTGGGCAGCGTGGCGGACCTCGAGACGACCTACCAGTCGATCGAGGCCAAGGTGCAGAAGCTCGCGCCCGGCGCAGCGCTGCACATCGCAGGCGGAACCGACAAGGCGCTTACGAACGCTTCCCAGGTGCTCAGTTTTCCCGTGGAACAAGGCATGGTAACCGGCCAGTTCGTGGAAATGCGCCAGGACGTTGTGCATGACGCGTCGAACCTTCATGTCACCGCACGCATCTACGTAGACAGCCAGAATGTCTACCTCGCTCTCTACGACCACGACAAAGCTGCTTATTTCATTTATTCCCGGGGGGCCAAATAGCATGTGGAAGTGGGCCGTCGGGGGTGTTGCCGCCGGAACGCTCTTGTTCCTGCTGGCGCAGGGAATCGACCTTCTACCGGTGATACTGCTCGTTGCGCTGTTCGCCGTGGTGGCAAACATGCCCGCTCTGCGCGGCATGACGCGCCGCTTCGCGCAGCCTGTGAAGGCTGGCGCCGGCAGCGGGATCAGCTTTCAGGACATTGGCGGGCAAGCCTCTGCCAAAAAGGAACTTGTCGAGGCGCTCGATTTCATCCAGGACCCAGAGGCGGTGCAGAGTCTAGGCATCCGTCCGCTGAAGGGCATCCTGCTGACGGGCCCGCCGGGAACCGGCAAGACGCTGCTCGCAAGGGCCGCTGCACAGTACACCGGCTCCGCGTTCATCGCGGCCGCCGGTTCGGAGTTCATCGAAATGTACGCAGGCGTCGGTGCGCAGCGCGTCCGCGATCTGTTCTCCCGAGCGCGTGACGCGGCGCGTGATCAGGGCCGGAACGCTGCGATCATCTTCATCGACGAGATTGAAGTGCTGGGCGGCAAGCGCGGCCAGAACCACGGCCACCTAGAGTACGATCAGACGATCAACCAGCTGCTCGTGGAGATGGACGGACTGAAGCCGGTACGCGACGACATCCAGATCCTCGTGATGGCCGCGACGAACCGGGCAGACCTGCTGGATGAGGCGCTGACGCGCCCGGGGCGCTTCGACCGCATCGTGCGGGTCGATCTGCCGGATCGCGAGGCGCGGCGGGAGATCCTCAACCTGCATACGCGCAACAAGCCGCTTGCCGACGACGTCGATCTGGACCGCATCGCGCGCGAGACGTTTGGATTCTCCGGGGCGCATCTGGAGAGTCTCGCGAACGAGGCCGCAATCGGGGCCTTGCGTTCGGGAACGCGCATGATCGGTCACGCCAACTTCGTCGAAGCGGTCGACAAGGTGATCATGGGCGAGAAGCTCGATCGGCGGCCGACGCCGGAGGAGATGCGCCGCGTCGCCCTCCATGAGGCCGGGCACGCGCTGCTGGCGGAAGTTCTACGTCCGGGTTCGGTTGCATCGATTACGATCACCTCGCGCGGCGGAGCCCTTGGCTACGTCCGCCAGGCTCCAGATGACGACCGGTACCTGCACACGACGCAAGAACTGGAAACCGATATCGCCGTGGCGCTGGCGGGCATGGTATCGGAGGAGCTGACGCTCGGCGGGCGGAGTACCGGCGCCGCCCAGGACTTCGAGCAGGCGTTTCAGCGTGGACGGCTGCTGATCTTCTCCGGCATGTCGCCGCTCGGTGTCGTCAGCGAGCAGACACTGCCTGAGGCTGATCTTCACCGTGCCCTTACCGAAATCGTGCATAGTGTAGAAGAGCGTGTGCGCGGCGTGCTGTCTGCGCATGTCGACGGCCTGCACCGCGTAGCTGACCGCCTCGCGGAATCGGAGCGGATGACGGGGCAAGACCTGCGCACGCTCTGCGGTCTGTCTGTGGTCGATGCGCACGAGGCCGAGGCGACGACGGCGTAGGAGGCGCGGCATGCGCGGAGAGATCCTTTCGGTCGGTACGGAACTGCTGCTCGGACAGATTACGAATACAAACGCCCGCTATCTTGCCGAACGACTCGCGGCGGCGGGCGTATTCGTCTATCATCAGGTCACGGTGGGCGACAATCCGGAGCGGCTGCGCGCCGTGTACGCGGTAGCGTTGCAGCGCGCTGACGTGGTGATCGCGACCGGGGGCCTGGGTCCGACCTATGACGACCTGACCAAGGAAGTGCTTGCCGACGTGCTCGGCGTGCAACTGGTGCAGGACGAGGAGGCCCTTGCCACGCTGCGGGGCTGGTTCGCGGCGAAGGGCGTCGCGTTCGGCGCCATCCAGGAGAAGCAGACGATGAAGCCGGACGGCGCTGAACTGCTGCCGAATCCCCGCGGCACGGCGCCGGGCGTCCTCTGGCAACGCGGCGGCCAGCTGGTGGCGCTCCTGCCCGGACCGCCAAACGAAATGCGGGCGATCTTCGAGGCATCCGTCTTCCCTCGCCTTCGCGGCGCCAGCGGCGAACACCTCGTCAGCCGCCGGCTACGGATCGCCGGCATCGGTGAAGCAGCGATCCAGGAACGGCTCTCGGACCTGATGGCCGCAGAGAACCCAACGGTTGCCCCGTATGCCAAGCTGGCGGAGGTCGAGCTGCGCATCTCGGCGCGCGCGCCGAGCGACGCCGCAGCCGAGGCCTTGCTTGGGCCGGTTGCACTCGAGGTCCGGCGCCGACTGGGGTACCATGTATACGGGGAAGGCGACGAGCAGTTGCACGACGCATGCGGCAAGGCACTGGGCGCGGCCGGGTTGACTGTGGCTACTGCGGAGTCAGTCACGGGCGGCCTCGTTGCGGAGCGGCTGACGCGTGTGCCGGGCGCGAGCGCGTACATGCGCGGAGCTGCCGTCGTATACGCGTTGGAAGAGAAAGAGCGCCAGCTTGGCATCGACCCACAGCGGATCGGCGACGGGGTCTCGGCAGAACTTGCACTGGAAATGGCCAGAGCGGTCAAGGAACGGTTCTCCGCCCAAGTCGGCATCGCTACCTGCGGCTTCGCCGGGCCGGACGGGCGGCAGGTTGGACTCTCGTACATCGCGGTCGCGGGAGCGCTCGGCGAGAAGGTTCGCGAGCTGCGTGCCCATGGCGACCGTCAGGAGATTCGCGAGCGCATTGCGCAGGCAGCCCTCTCCCTTCTTTGGGAGCGGCTGCAACGGAAGGAGTAGAGCCATTGTCGGAAGTGAATGAGGAGAGCGAAGTCCGCCAGGAGGGCCTGACCGGATTCGCTGCCCTAGGATTATCGTCGCGCGTTCTGAAGGCGATTGAGGAGATGGGCTTTGAGGAGCCATCGCCGATTCAGGAGCGCACCATCCCCGCCGCATTGCAGGGGCGTGACGTCATCGGCCGTGCCCAGACGGGCACCGGAAAGACGGCGGCGTTCGGCATCCCGATCGTCGAGCGACTTGACCGAACCATCGGGGTGCAGGCGCTCGTGATCACGCCGACCCGCGAACTTGCGCTGCAGGTCTCCGAGGAGATCGCGCGCATCGGAAAGTTCCGCGGCGTCAAGACGCTGCCCGTCTACGGGGGTCAGCCCTACGAGCGCCAGATTCGGGCGCTGCGCATGGGCGTGCCGATCGTCATCGGAACGCCCGGGCGCCTCTTGGACCACCTCGGCCGCGGGACTCTCGATCTGAGCAAGATCCGTACACTCGTCCTGGACGAGGCGGACGAAATGCTGGACATGGGGTTCATCGACGACATCGAGAAGATCTTTGCGAGTGCTCCCCAGGAACGCCAGACGATGCTCTTTTCGGCGACCTTCCCGTCAGAGATCGAGCGGCTCTCCCGCAGATACCTGAGGGACCCGGCCCGCATTGCGATCGCACCCGAGCAGGTCACGGTTCCGCAGACCGAGCAGGCCTTCTACGAGGTCCGCGGGCACGACCGCATTGAAGCGCTGTCGCGCGTGCTCGACATGGAGTCCGTCGAACGCGGGATTATCTTCTGCCGCACGAAGAAGGAGGTCGACGAACTCTCCGAAGCGCTGCGTGCACGCGGCTACATGGCTGCCGGGATCCACGGTGATCTGACACAGCGCGAGCGAGAGCGCGTGCTCGGCCGCTTCCGGCAGGGCGAGATCGAACTGCTGGTCGCGACGGACGTGGCGGCGCGCGGCCTCGACATCGAACACGTCAGCCACGTGATCAACTTCGAGATTCCGCAAGATGCCGAAGCCTACGTACACCGGATTGGACGTACCGGTCGCGCCGGCCGCTCCGGCGTCGCGATCACGCTGATTGAGCCGAAGGAATTCCGCCAGCTGCGCGACCTCGAGCGCGGCATCGGACAGCGCATCCAGCGTCGCGAGCTGCCTTCCTTGGAGGACCTCTGGGACAAGCGACGAGAGCGTGTGAAGACGGAACTGCGCGGCGTGTTGCGCTCTGGGCGCTCGCTCACGGAACTTCGCGAACTCGTTCGTGAACTACTGGAGGACGAGGCGGAGTTCGACTCTCTCGACGTTGCGGCGGCTGCGCTGCAATTGCACGTCGCAGGGGCTGAGGTCGTTCCGGTCGAGGAGGACTTCGGCGACACCGGAGCCGAACCCGGCATGGTTCGCCTGTTCGTCAACGTCGGTCGCGCGCAGGGCATCCTTCCCGCGGACGTCGTGCGAGCGGTTGCGAATCTCTCCGGCATCGCAGGGAACGTGATCGGCCTGATCGACATCTACGACCGATTCACCTTCGTCGAGGTGCCGAAGGCGGAAGCAAGCCGCGTCATGCACGCGCTGCAGTCTGGACAGATCAAGGGGCGGTCCGTGAACGTCGAACCCGCCCGTCGCCGCAACTAGTAGACGACCAGGGCGGCCGCTCGCATCTTGCGGGCGGCCGCCTTTTCGTCAGTGGGGTGGGAGGATGACTGAGACCCGCAGGCTCTTTCTGGCGCTCTATGCGCCGCCGTTTCCGCTCGAACTGGAGCAGCGCATCGACGCCGCCTTGCGGGGGATTCCAGGCGCGCGCCGCACGGGCGAGGCCGCGCGCCACATCACGCTGGCGTTCCTCGGGGACGTAGAGGACGGGCGGATCGCGGCGGTGAAGGCTGCCGCACGGGAGACCGCGCACGCCTTCGCGCAGATCCCCTATGCGTTCGACCGGCTGGGCGGGTTTCCGGGACGCGGCGCCCGCATCCTCGCGGTGGTGGGCCCTACGCCGCCGGCACTCGCGGCGCTTTCGTTGGACCTCGCTCGGCGGCTGAGGGCAATCGGTGTGCCGTCAGACGAAAAACCCCTGCGACTGCACCTGACCGTCGGGCGCTTGCGCGCACCCGCGGTGCTTCCTCTGCAGCCGATTCAAGAGGTTCTCGGCCAGGCAGAGGAGATTCACCTCTACGAAAGCGAACTTCTGTCCGCAGGAGCGCACTATACGGTACTGGAAACTTGGCCCTTATCGACCGCGCTCCATGTCGACCCGGGCCCTGAGTCTGGAGAAGGTGGGGATTAGGTTGGACCGCGAGCGGGCACTTGACATCGCTCTGGCCCAGATCGAGAAGCAGTTCGGCAAGGGTTCCATCATGAAGCTGGGCGAGGCGGGCGCCGCGATGCAGATCGAGGCGATCCCGACTGGCGCGATCACGCTCGACGTGGCGCTCGGCATCGGCGGGGTGCCCCGCGGGCGCGTGATCGAGATCTACGGTCCGGAATCCTCTGGAAAGACGACGGTTGCGCTGCACATCATCGCGGAGGCCCAGGCGGCCGGCGGCTATGCCGCGTTCATCGACGCGGAGCACGCACTCGACCCCGTCTACGCCAAGAACCTCGGCGTGAACACCGACGAACTGCTCATCTCTCAGCCGGACACGGGCGAGCAGGCACTGGAGATCGCGGAGGCGCTTGTGCGTTCCGGAGCGATCGACGTGATCGTCATCGACTCGGTGGCGGCCCTTGTGCCGAAGGCCGAGATCGAGGGCGAGATGGGGGATACCCACGTCGGACTGCAGGCCCGGCTGATGTCGCAGGCGCTGCGCAAGCTCACGGGCGTCATCTCGAAGAGCAACACGTCCGCGATCTTCATCAACCAGCTCCGCGAGAAGGTCGGAGTCATGTTCGGCTGCCTCTCCTACAGGAGCAAGGTGCGACTCGCGGATGGGACGACAGAGTACATCGGCAAGATCGTCAACCACCGGATGCCGGTCGAAGTCCTCTCGTGGGACCCTGCGGTTGGCAAGGTCGTGCCGAGGCCGGTGCTGAACTGGTACAACAACGGCAGGACGGACCGGTTCCTGCAGATCAGCGCGCACTACCCCGGCGGCAACGGGCGTTCGCAGGTGAGTTGCACGGACAACCACCCCGTTCTGACGCCGCGCGGATGGCGCCGCGCAGGCAAACTGCGGGTCGGCGACGAGGTGATGGTCGCCGTGGAGCACCGCCTCAGCGCGCAGCAGATCGAAGTGATCAAGGGCAGCCTGCTTGGCGATGGCTGTCTGGCTCCTACAAGGCGTTCGGAGGGATTTCACCGACCGGTCCGTTTCCGTCTGGGACACAATGCGCGGCAGATCCCGTACCTCGACTGGAAGTCGGGGTTCCTGGCGAACATCCCGCGAAGGGAGTCGGTCTCGGCCAAGGGGGCAAAGGTCGTCGACACGAGCCCTCTGCCTGAGCTCCAGCCGCTCTACAGCGAGGTCTACCGCGAGGGCGGAAAACACTTCAGTGCACGCTATATCGACGCCCTGACGCCCTTTGCCCTCGCGATCTGGATCATGGACGACGCCACGCTCACGCTGCAGAGCAAGGCGAGGACGGCGGGCAGGTACGATGTCGGAGTAGAAGCCATGGATGCAGGAACCCGCGAACGGCTGGCCGCCTGGCTGACGGAGAAGCTTGAAGCCAAGGTCACGCTTACCCTGCGGGGACGCGCACAGAAGGCCTACCTTCGCTTCGATCAGGCAGCCACCCACCGCCTCAGCGCACTGATCGCCCCCTTTGTCCACCTTTCGATGGACTACAAGCTCCTGCCGGAGCATCGTGGCATGTTCACAGATCCGCGTCCGGAGTTCGTGACAGCGTCGATGAAACCGGTCCCTGCGCCGATCCTCGATATCCACGACAAGCCCGTTCGTCGCGGCTTCAATCGGTTCGACATCGAAGTCGCCGACTCACACAACTTCCTTGCCGACAACATCATCGTGCACAACAGCCCAGAGACGACTCCGGGCGGACGGGCCCTCAAGTTCTACGCCTCCGTCCGCCTGGAGGTGCGCCGCACCGAATCCCTCAAGCAAGGGACTGAGGTGGTCGGCAACCGCACGCGCGTGCGCGTCGTCAAGAACAAGGTGGCGCCGCCCTTCAAGCAGGCCGAGTTCGACATCATCTATGGCGAGGGAATCTCGAAGGAGGGCAGCCTGGTGGATCTCGGAACCGAGATGGACATCATCCAGAAGAGTGGCGCCTGGTACTCCTACGGCGGTGAACGCCTGGGGCAGGGGCGCGAGAACGTCCGAGACTACCTCAAGCAGCACAAGGAGATCGCGCAGGAGGTCGAGGTGAAGATCCGCGAAGCCCTGCTGCAGGGCAAGGTGGAGGCACCCGTGGCCGGGCGCAGCGAGGAAGCGGACGAGTAGGTGGATGAGGCCTGGGAGGCTCTCCTGCAACTGCTGGAACATCGCGACCTGAGCGCCGCCGAGGCCCAGGCTGCGCTGCAGCGCAGGGGCCACACGAAGACGCGTGCCGCAGCGGCGGTGCGGCAGGCGCGTCGCCTGGGACTTCTTGACGATGCGCGCATCGCGCAGGCGGTGCGCGAACGCACGACGCAAGGCGCCCAGCACGGCATCGTCCGTGTCGCAGACGACCTTGCGCGGCGCGGTGTCGACGAACGCCTGATCGAGCGAGCACTCGCCCAGGTGGACGACCGCGCACGCTGCCATACCGCACTGCGGGCGTACATCGCCCGGCGCGGCAGGCCCCAGGAACGGAAGGAACTCCGTCGCCTGCTTTCCTTCCTGGCTCAAAAGGGGTATGCGGAGCAGTCCGTGCGGGAGGTGCTGGCAGCTGAAGGGATCGAGTTGCCCGACGGAAGTGCTTGACACCGTCCATGCGCCTCTGTAAGAATCGGCTGAGAATGCGCCTTGTCGAGTCAGGGTGACTCGACTCTCCCTGCAAGCTACGAGAGAACTAGGAAACTACGGGGTTACCGCGGATTCGACGGGGGTGGCGAGACGGGAACACCGGTCATCGTCCTCCTCGTTGTGTTGGTCGCAGTCGTCGCGGGTCTGGGCGGTTACATGGTGCGGCGCGTCATCGGGGAAGGCGGCTTTCGGGCAGCAGAAGAGGCTGCCAAGCGCATCCGTGAAGAGGCGCAGCGCAACGCGGAGGCCCACCTGCGCGAGGCGATCCTGCAGGCGAAGGAGGAAGCGCATCGGCTCCGCAGCGAAGCCGAGCGTGAGTTACAGCAGCAACGCAGCGATGTGCAAGAGATCGAGCGGCGCGTGATGCAACGCGAAGAGAACCTGGAGCGTCGTACGGAGCAGTTGGACCATCGGCAGGAAGCGCTCGATGATGACGAGCGCAGGCTGAGCCGTGAGCGCGTGGAGGTTGAAGAGGTGCGCAAGCGCGCGCTCGGGGAGCTCGAGCGCATGGCGAACCTCTCCGCTGACGAGGCGCGCAAAATGGTCATGTCCCAGGTCGAGCAGGAGATGAGCCGAGAGATCGCGCTGCGCATCCGTGAGACAGAGCAGCGCGCCAAGGAAGAGGCGGAGAAGCGGGCGCGCAACATCATCGCGCTGGCAGTCCAGCGCTATGCCGCGGACCACGTGGCTGAGTCGACGGTTTCCGTCGTCGAACTCCCTTCGGACGACATGAAGGGGCGGATCATCGGCCGCGAGGGGCGCAATATTCGCGCACTCGAAAACGCCACAGGCATCGACCTGATCGTCGACGACACACCGGAGGCCGTCCTGATCTCCGGCTTCGACCCGATCCGCAGGGAGATCGCACGGATCTCGCTGGAACGCCTCGTTGCCGATGGCCGCATCCATCCCGCACGCATCGAGGAAGTCGTCGAGAAGGTCAAGAAGGAGATGGAGGAGCGCATCCACGAGCAGGGCGAACAGGCATGCTTCGACGTCGGCGTGCACAACCTGCACCCGGAGCTCGTCAGGCTGCTCGGCCGCCTGCGCTACCGCACCAGCTACGGCCAGAACGTGCTCAAGCACTCGGTGGAAGTGGCGGTTATCGCCGGGATGATCGCAGCTGAACTCGGCGCGGACGTCCAGGTGTCGAAGCGCGGCGGACTCCTGCACGACATCGGCAAGGCCCTCACCCACGAGATGGAGGGTACGCACCTCGAACTCGGCATCGACCTTTTGCGCAAGTACAAGGAGACGCAGGAAGTGATCTGGGCGATGGAGGCACACCACGGCGGGGATCCCCGTTCGGTGGAGGCGGTCATCGTCACGGCAGCCGACGCGATCTCTGCGGCACGGCCCGGTGCCCGCCGCGAGAGCCTGGAACTGTACATCAAGCGCCTGCGCAAGCTGGAGGAGATCGCCGACTCGTTTGAGGGCGTTGAGAAGACCTACGCCATCCAAGCGGGCCGCGAACTGCGCATCATCGTCAAGCCGGAGCGCGTCGACGATCTGGCCGCTGCGCGCATGGCTCATGATATCGCCCGGCGCATCGAAGAGGAGCTTACCTACCCCGGCCAGATCAAGGTGGCCGTCGTGCGGGAGACGCGCGCCGTCGATTACGCGAAGTAGCCTGCGGCCCTCGGCGGCCCGAGAAGGAGGCAGCCCTTTGCAGCCGCTGGAGCGGTTTGTGAGCAACCTGGACCGCGACGTCTACGCCATCTTGAACCTGCCCGAAGAAGTAGTCGCAGTCATCTTCGCGTATGTGTCCCGCAGTCCGCTTTCCTTTCGTGAGAATCTTGAGAAGCTGATCGCCGGCGACGAGCTGGCGATCAGCCCTTGGCTTGAAGGCAACGGCCTAGCCGTACACGAGGCGGCCGCCACGGCTGCGGCCTTCCACGAAAAGTGGGTCGTCGGCTACGGCCACGCCTCTGTCGCCGAGCACGCCGCCGTGCATCTGGGCATTGAGCGGGTCTCGCGCCTCGCGTCCGCAACCCTAGAACTGGCGAACCCCTACCTGAGTTTTACGGAGTATTCGCAGCGCTACCAGCAGCCACGCCGCGGCGCCTTCTACCGCCCGGAGATGACGCCCTCGGAGGAGACGGTCTACCTTCGCGCGATGGACGCCCTCTACGACGCATACGAGGAGATCAAGGAGGTCATCGTTCGGCATCTTGCCGAGAGGGACGGCTTGGACCTCTCTGATCCGAAGGTCCGTCGTCGCCTGGAGCGGCTCTCCTTCGAAGACGCGCGCTACGTGCTGCCGCTCGGCATGGAGACGAACCTCGGGTTATCGGGCAATGCGCGCGCGCTGCGCGATGCGATCGTGCTCCTGCGCTCTTCGCCGCACGCCGAAGAGGTCGCCCTTGGCGAGGCGATGCTGCGCGAAGCGTCGGTCGTTGCGCCGACGCTCCTGCGCCACGCTGATGCGTCGGAAGCCGTGCGCGCCCGCCCAAACGGCGGCACACCCTCGGCGCAAGCGACAACGCCGGTGCGCCTTCTCAGCGCCGCTCCGCCCGGTGCTGCCCTGCGGCGCCTCGCGTCCGCTGCGCGACCGGGGGAGGACATGTCCCGGCGCACCGAAGTGGAACTCATCTCGGTCCTCCAGTCCTTCACGCCCTATGGACCGTACGACGTCCCGCCAGCCTCGTACCAGATCCTGCGCTACGAGGTTGCCTTCGATCTCTCGGAGGCTGCGTGGCATCAGCTGCTGCGCCACCGCAGGCGCATCGACTTCACCTGGTCCGAGCCCGGGTTCGACGGGGGCATCGTCATCCCGCCGCTCCTCGTGGAAGCAGGCGCTGCAAAGACGCTGCATCGTGCCGAGGAGATCGCACGTGAGGCCGCAGCCAGCCTGGGCGAGGGGCACTCTGCTGGCCGCTACCTGATCCTCAACGCCCACCGTCGCAGCATTCAGGCGTCCTTGGACCTTGCGGAGGTCTGCCACCTCGTGCGCCAGCGCGGCAAACCCGATGCACAGTGGGAGATCCGGCAGGCGACACTCCTCTTGCGGGGGCTTGTGCAGGGGGTGCATCCGTTCGCCTGGCTGCCCCAGCCCGAAGGAGGCGAGTAGACGTGCGCATCCTGATGGTTGGCGACGTCTGCGGGCGTCCTGGCAGGCAAATGCTGCGTGAGCAAGTGCCGCAGCTCAAGCGCGCACACAAGATCGACCTGACGATCGTCAACGGCGAGAACGCAGCTGCGGGCTTCGGCGTCACTCGCCCGATCTACGAGGAGATCCTCGCAGCGGGTGCGGACGTTGTGACCCTGGGCAATCACACCTTCGACAAGCGCGAGGCGGTCTCGCTGCTCGACGAGGAGCCGCGTCTGCTTCGACCGCTCAACTACCCGCCAGGGACGCCGGGCCAGGGGTACTGCATCGTGCAGGCGGGCGGCCAGAGGGTGCTTGTCGCGAATGCGATGGGCCGTGTCTTCCTGCCGATGGACCTCGACTGTCCGTTCCGTGGTGTGGATGCGCTGTTGGAGGAGCAGTCCGGTCGCTACGACCTCTTCTTCCTGGACTTCCACGCCGAGGCAACCTCCGAAAAGGAAGCGATGGGCTGGTACCTTGACGGCCGCGCAGCCGGGGTGGTGGGTACCCATACCCACATCCAGACGGCCGATGACCGCGTACTGCCCGGCGGCACAGCATATCTGACCGACGTCGGCATGACCGGACCCTCGGAGTCCGTGCTGGGCATGGACCGCAAGGCTGTCATCGGCCGCTTCCTCAGCCAGATGCCGGCACGTTTTGAGGTTGCAGAAGGAAAACGGCAGATCAGTGCGGTAGTCGTTGCAACGGATCCCGAATCCGGCCTCGCGACGGAGGTGCAGCGGATTCTCATCCGCGAGTGAATTGGCAATCCCATCGATTGCGGACGCCCACTGTGACACACTCATGCTGCTTGTCGGGGATCGCCCGAAGGGCAAGTCCCTGACCGAGACGCTCCCTGGGCATCTCGACCTGGAGCGTCTGCTGACGGCGGGCGTCGGACTTCAGTTCTTTGCGCTGTTCACATACCCGAGCAATGGCCCGGAGGTGAACCTGCGGCGCATCCTGGAGATGATCGCCCAGTTCCACCGCTCCGTCGAGGCAAGCGGCGGACGACTCTACCCAGTCCTCGAGGCCGCCGACGTCGCCCCGCAGGGCGGACGAGTCGGCGGCCTTCTCGCAGTCGAAGGCATGAGCGCGATCGGAGGCTCCATCGAGATCCTCGAGGTGCTGCACCGCCTTGGCGTGCGCAGTGCGATGCTCACCTGGAACGAGCGCAACAGCCTTGCCGACGGCGCCATGGACCAGGAGTCCAGCGGCGGGCTAAGTGCCGAAGGCAAGCGGGTCATCGCTGCGATGCAGCGGCTCAAAATGGCGCTCGATGTCTCGCACCTGGGTGAACGCGGGTTCTGGGACCTCCTGGAGATCAGCGAGGGACCGGTGCTTGCGTCGCACTCCAACGTCAGGGCGCTGCGCAACCATCCGAGAAACCTGACAGACGAGCAGATCAAGGCTCTCGCGGCGCGCGGCGGCGTGATCGGCATGAACTTCTACACGGAGTTCCTGGTCGACGATGGGCAGGCAACGCTTGGACACCTCCTGCGGCACATCCGCCACATCGCGGACCTCGTCGGACCACAGCATGTGGGACTCGGATCGGACTTCGACGGCATCTCGTCAGCACCGGACCGCCTGCAAACCGTAGCGGACTATCCGAACCTGCGAGAGGCGCTCGACGCGGCGGGCTTTACTGCCGAGGAGGCAGCGGGCATCCTAGGGGGCAACTTGCGGCACGCCCTCGAGACCATTCTCGGTTAGGAGGACATCTTGACGTGGAACTACTCTTGCACCTTGGAACGTTCGAGAGCTACACGGGTGACGCGGTCGTCGTGCCGGTCTTCTCGGACGGCGAGCTGACGCCGGCTGGAGAGGGCGCCAACCGCCTGAGTGGAGGGGCGCTTGCTCGCCTGCGCGGAAAGGCGTTTCGCGGAACGATCGGCGAGGTGCTGCCGCTGCCCCTGGAGGGCGCGGGCGCTCCCCTCGCGCTCGTTGTCGGACTAGGCACGCGCGCAGACTTCGGCTATGCCCAGGCGAAACAGGCTGCAGCGCTTGCGGCGCGCCGCGCCCAGCAGATGCACCTCGCACGCATCGGACTTCCGCCCTTCGGGGCACCGGACGGCCTGGGGCCGCAACAGGCGATGGAGGCGGCGCTGCTCGGCGCGGCATCGGGAGCCTACCGATTCGACCGCTACCAGAAGGAGAAGGGCGAAGGCCCGACGGCCATCAGCCTGATTTGCGGGCGTCCTGACGGCGAAGCGGCGGCGCGTGCAGCACACAGTGCTGCGGCGGCGATCGCGGCGGGTGTGGAGACAACGCGCGATCTAATCAACATGCCGCCGAACGAGAAGCTCCCGGAGAAGCTGGTCGCCGCTGTCGAGGCGATGGCCCGGGCGGAGGGCCTGGACTGCAGGACCATCGGACATGCTGAACTGGAGAAGATGGGAGCGGGCGGGATTCTTGCGGTCGGACGGGGATCCGCACATCCACCGGCCATCGTGGTTTTGCGCCACGACGGAGGGAAGGGGCCTTGGCACGGCTTCCTCGGCAAGGGCATGACGTTCGACTCCGGCGGGATCGACCTGAAGCCCGCGCCCGGCATGCTGTGGATGAAGAGCGACATGTCAGGTGCAGGCACAGTCGTGGGCGCGATGCGGGCCATTCACCGTTTGAACCTGCCCGGCCGCTTCATCGGCGTCCTGTCGATCGCGGAAAACATGACTGGTGCAGACGCCTACCGGCCAAGCGATGTCCTGAAGATGCTCTCCGGAACGACCGTCGAGGTGTCGAACACCGACGCAGAAGGACGACTCGTCCTCGCGGACGGGCTGGAACTGCTCCGACGGGAGAAGGTCGCCGACATTACCGATCTTGCGACCTTGACGGGCGCGATCGTTGTAGCGCTCGGCGCGCACCGCGCGGGCCTGTTCTCCAACGACGACGCACACGCGCAGACGTTGATCTCCGCCGGTGAACAGGCTGCGGAGCGCTACTGGCGGATGCCGCTCGACCCGGAGCACAAGGAAGCACTGAAGAGCCCGACCGCGGACATCAAGAGCACGGGCAGCCGCGAAGGCGGCGCGTCGACCGCGGCAGAGTTCCTCCACCACTTCGCAGGCGACACTCCTTGGGTGCACCTCGACATCGCAGGCACGGCCTTCAACGGCGAAAGCGGTCCGCTCGGCCACGGCGCGACCGGATTCGGCGTCGAAACGTTGGTGCGCTTCGCCCAGGGTGGCTGAGCGCAGCCGCAGCCAGCGCGCCGACCTGCACCTCCACTCGACGGCGTCGGATGGGCTGTTGCCTCCGGACGTCCTCGCCTCTGCCGTCCACAAGGCGCAGATCGCCGTCGCGGCCATCACCGATCACGACACGACGGCGGGCTACGCTGCATTTGCGGCCGCTGCCCGCCCGCTCAGCATCCTGCCGATCGCGGGCGCTGAGATCGCGACGCTGCACGCAGGCGAGGAGATACATCTCCTCGCCTACTTTCCTGCGGTTCCTGCGGGCATCTTCGCAGCGCTGCTCGACAAGCTGTCTGAAGAACGGCGGACACGCGCCGAAGAGATGCTCCGCCGTCTTAGAGAGATCGGCATCGCACTTCCGGATGCGGGCGAGATCCTCGCCCATCCCCAGGTGGGCCGGCCGCATGTGGCCCGCGCGCTCGTGCGCATCGGCCTCGCGCGCGACACAGCCGAGGCGTTCTCGCGCTACCTGACGCCTGGCACGCCAGCGTATGTGGAGCGCTTCCGACCAGACGCTGTGGATGCGCTGGAACAGGTGCACGCGGAGCGGGGAATTGTCTCGCTTGCACACCCCGCACACTATCGCCTTCGCCACCTAGGGGATCTCGCCCAAGCGGGTCTCGACGCGGTGGAGGTGAATCATCCAAGTGCGTCGCGGGCACAGAGGCAGGCCCTGCGTCGGGAGGCGCGCAGCCTAGGCCTGCTTGTCACCGGGGGGAGCGACTTTCACGGGGTACAGGGTGCGGCACCGGGTGACGCCGCACTGGGGCGAGCGGACACCGAGCGATTTGTAGAACGCCTGCTCGGGCATAGCGTCGGTTCGTAGCCCGTACACGTAATGCCGGGGGTTCGAATGGACGAGGAAATGCGAGTCCGGCAGCTGCACCGAGAACTCATGCGCCTGCGACGTAGCCGCACGCTCCTGCTACGCCTTCTGGAGGAGTCCCTCGACCAGTGTCGGGCGCTGCAAAGCGCCCTGCAACAGGCAGAGCGGTTGCATGTCGAACGCTAGACACGAGCTGGCAAGATCCGCGCAGGAAGCCCAGGCCCACGCTGCGAAGGCATGGGCCGAGGTGTTGAGATGGCGGACCGCGTGTTCGACCGACAGGAACTTGCGCATCAACTCAGATTGCCCCCGCGCACAGTGCGACGTCTGGTCGAGAACTACCACGAGTGGTTGAGTGCGCCGCAGAGCGGCCGCTTCACCGCGCTGGACTTGGCGCGGCTGCAGATCGCCGCGCGCATGTCGCTGGCAGGGCGCCCACGCAGTGCGATTCTCGATGCCCTGGCGACAACGCGCCCGATTGAAGAGCGGAATGCGGCGGCGACAGCCGCGCAATCCGTTTCGCTCGCGGAGCGGCGTGCGCGCCCTAGACCCCATGCAGCAGGCAGCCCTGCCGGCGCCCCCCATCGACCACCGGACGAAGAGCGCGGTGGGGAAGAGGGCGCAGCGCATCGCGCAGCGCAAGGTGAGCCCGCGATGGGACGGGAGGATACCCCGCTGAACGAGGTGGCCGATCCCGGTTTGGAGGCCGCCGCTGATCGCATGGCTGGGCAAAATGAGACAGCCCCCACCATCGCGCCGACCAGGCACAGCCAGGCGGAGGTTGCGGCTGCCGCTACCCAAGAACCGCTCGCGGACGAAATCGGCAAACTGCGCGACGTCATCATGCAAAACGTCGAACGGGAGCGTCAGGATCGCGATCGCGTGCTGATGGCTCTGGTGCGTACGCAGCAAGAGGTGAGCCACCTGCGCAGCGAGCTCGGCACCTTGAAGTCGCGGCGGGACCGCAAGCGCGGAAGCGTCATGCGCCGCCTGTTCGGCTGACGCGGCGCCGACGCTCGAGTGAGATCGCCGGACGCAGGTGTCTTCCGGGTTCGTCAGGCCTGCGTGCGCTGAGGAACCCTGCGTAGTTCGTGGCGGTCAGTTCTTCATGCGAATAGCGCTGGCGGGCGGCCTCTCCGCGCGCGATCAGTTCACGGATCAGATCCTGGCGAGCCGCCCAGGGCAGCTGCTCGAACTCTCGCTGGTACACCCCCATGGCCAGGGTTGCGCGCACGACGTCCTCCACGTGCCAAAGTTCATGCGGCAGTGCCATGCGCTCCGTGTGCACGTCGACAAAGCCCGCACGTGTCAGCAGCGCCTGCGCATGTTCGAGGGTAAGAAAGCGGCGGTTGGTGAACCCGCTCTCATGCGGGCGCTGCACGAGCGCCTGCATTGGCTCCATCCATTCGAAGAACGGGCGGCTCTCCTGGATGTCCCAGGCGAACATCCAGAGCATCGCCACGCGTCCGCCAGGCCGCAGGATGCGGAAGCATTCGGCGAACGTCCGCTCGGCGTCGGCGAAGTGGAGCATCAGAGAACTGACGACGCCGTCGAACAGGCCGTCCTCGAATGGAGTCGACTCTGCCCGCCCCTGGACGAATCGCACACTTCGGATGCTGCACATCTGGGCGCGCTGACGTGCGACGGTCGTCATTTCCTGGGCCGGCTCAAGCGCGTACAGCTCGCCGTCCGGCCCGACCGCCCGGCAGAGCCCTGTCTCAAACGTAAAGATGCCGGTGCCGGACCCGAGTTCAAGCACTCGCGATCCCTGAACTGGGGCGAAGATCTCGAGCAGTCGTTTGCGGGCCAACGGCAGAGAGGGTATGAACCGATCGAAAAGGTGGTCGTAGCCGTCGGTGTTTAAGTCGAAATGGGCCACGTAGAGCGCCTGGACGCGCCTGTCGATGTACTTGGCGGCGCGCAGTTGGTCGCCGAGTTCTCTTCCGCGCTTGCGCCCGTGCGGCGTGAGCCGGACGTAGCGGACTCCCTGGCTCATCTCGATGGCGGCGGCGTCGAGCGTCAGCATCAACGTGAGTTCACTGGATAGACTGGAGGCGACCCAGGGACGGTGCAGCCGGCCCTGCAGGAAGTCCTCCTCGCGAATGCCGTCGTAGTAGTCCAAGGCGGAGATGTTCTCGTAGGCGAGGACGCCGATGCTCGCACGCACGATTGCTCCGAGGCCGTGCAACGTGGAGAACTCGTGCAGGTCCTTGAGGAGTGCAAGCATCCGGGCCTCGTTGGGAACGCGCGGCAGTCCGTCCCAGACAGCGCGCAGGCAGGCCGTCGACAAGATGCAGGTGCGCAGGCTCTCCGAGACGAGTTGGTCGTAGACGGGAAGGACGCCCAGGGCTTGCGCTCGGTCGCGTTCAGTCCAGAAGTGACGCATCAAATCGCGCACGCCTTCGTCGAGGACCAGTTCGACCCGCGGTTCGAGGTCCTGCTCGGTCAACGCGGCCAGCCAGGGATCGAAGAAGACGGCGCGCTTTAACAGCAGTTGGAGGTCATCTGTGATGTCCGGCAACCCGCCGTTCACAACGCACCCCTCCCTCGACGGCTGACATTCTGTGTGATCTGCCGTGTATCCTACCCGAATTTCCCGGGAGGACAAGGCTTGCGAGGGAAAGAAGAAAGGGAACGGTACAAACCCGGGGGGACACAATGCACGCAGGACTTATACGTACGCTCGCGGCTGTGCTGCTGCTTTGCGTGATTGCGCTGCCTGCGCAAGGGGCCGAGGCTGCGAGCAGTTTGCCGTCGGTCAAGGGAATTGGCTATGAGTTGATCGATGCGACGACGGGCCAAGTGCTCTTGGCCCACAATCAGAATGTCAGACTCGCACCGGCCTCCACCACGAAGATCATGACCGCCCTGCTGACCGTGATGCACGGCGACCTCCAACGCACCGTCACGGTATCCCCTCAGGCGTACGGCGTCGAGGGCAGTTCAGCGTACCTCGTACCGGGGCAGAAGCTGACGATCCGCAATCTCTTGTACGGCCTTCTGCTCGTTTCAGGCAACGACGCCGCCGTCGAACTGGCAATTGCCGAGGCAGGCTCGGTGCCCCGCTTCGTTGCGCAGATGAATGCAGAAGCGAAGAAGCTTGGCGCGACGAACACAACGTTTTTGAACCCGGACGGGCTCTACCTTCCCGGCCACCTGACGACAGCACACGACCTGGCGCTATTCACCCGTGCAGCCTTCACCTACCCTGCGTTCCGCCAGATCGATGCCGCCAAGAGCTTTCGCTTCCCCGGGGATCCCAAGCCGTACACGATGTACAACCAGAACCTCGAGCTCTGGCGCTACCCGGGTGCGGTTGGCGGCAAGATCGGCTACACGGTCCAGGCCAAGCAGTCCATCGTCACGGTGGCCACGCGTGGCGGCGTGACCCTGATCGCTGTGGTGCTGCACTCGGACTTCTACCACATGTGGACCGACCCGCAGAACCTTCTCAACTGGGGCTTCGCACACTACCGCCAAGTGGGGGTCGTGCAGCGCGGAGATGTCTTCGGCCATGCCGCAGACGGTGCGCGCGCTGTCGCGACAGCGGGCTACTCCTGGCTTGTCGGTCCTGGGCAGACCCTGCCGGCGATTCAGGCGACGGTTCACTGGCCTGCAGTCTGGCGCAAGGGCCAGCCAGTAGGACAGGTGCTGGTGAGACTTGCAGCGGATGACCTGGCGACGATTCCACTCGTTGCGAGCGGGCCTTCTCCAGCGCCCAAGAAGAGCAGTCACTTCCTCTTGTCCACAATTGCCGCCGTGTTCGCCGTCGGCTTCGTGAGCGTTCTTTGGCGCTGGCGCTCCCGACGCAGGCGCCGCGTGCGGTATCGGTTCAAGCGCCGCATCTGAACCGGCCAGGAGAGTTTCTCCGCACTGCGCCCCGAACATTCGGACGTGTCTGCAGGGACGGGGCCGAGATTAGGCCCGCACAACGCGGCCCTAACTAACTAATCGTCCCCGCACTACCCGTGAGCCTGGGACCTGCGGGAGCGGCGCGGGGCAGCCGATTGCCGGTAGATGCGCCGGGCTCTTGCCAGCACGTTCCCTGCGAGATACAGCCCAGGAAGGAACAACGCGAGGCCGATGAGCAGATCCATGGAGCTGCCTTGCGTCATGGCATCGAATAGAAACCCTGTGCCAAGCGTCCCCAACGTCAAGCCCAATACCCACAGGAGAGGGAAACGCGCGCCTTTCACGAGGCATCTCTCCCCTGCGGCGAGGTGTCGGTGGAGTGCGGTTCCGCTTGGCGTTCCTCGGCCTTGTACCAATCCCGCCAGACGATCCGATAGACGCGCAGCCGGCGCGGGAGGTCGCGGAGCCCTGGAATGAACGGGAGCGCGAGCAGCACCACAAGCGCCAGAAGCATCGTGTAGGCTGCCAGCGCGTCGCCTGACGACGAGGTCGAATATGGAGGGATCTGGTAGAGGGCGGAGTAGGGCGTCAGCCACCACGGACCTGGGTAGCTGTACTCATCGTGCATGATCCCCCACTCCCCCCCTAGCAGGTCGTAGCGACCCGCCATCTGTTGGAGCGCCGCGCCCTGGAGGAAGAGCAGGCTCGGCGCCACGTCGTAGCCGTAGACGGGCGTCGACCGATCGATCGCTCCCGACATCAGCCCGCCGGCAGCCAACTTGCGCAATGCCGAGAGCATCGCCGGGACGGGCCCATCCGCAGCCTGCGGGACATGCACGGTGTTGCGATGCGCCGTAGCCGCCGACAGCGCTGCCAGGTACGCCTGCACCCAGGTCTGCTGCTGGGCATGGCTTGCGCCCCTCCACAGGGCGATGGTTGGCCGGAGGGCCGGGTCGAGCGGCATTGCCATCGACAGCGGCTTGAGGACGTCGAGTTCGGATGTGTTGATCGGGGTGGTGACACCGAGAAGCATCTGCGGACGCAGCGGCCCGAGCGATTGCACGCTTCCGGTTCCGTGGTTGTAGGGCGGACCGTACTGCGCGATGGTCGACGTCCCGCCAAGCTCACGGGCAGCCGTCCGCAGGAACAAGACCGGCTGCGTCGTCGCCACCTTCTGGATCGTCAGAGGCTTCACGTATGGAACTCCAAAGACCAGCGCGGCAGCGACGATGAGCAGTGCCGCGATGCCGCCGCCGATCACCGCCTCTTTGACAAGGTCAAACCTCGTCTGCGAGTACGCCGCAGGATCGGTCTCGTAGCGCCTCATCGCTCCGCCTCCTTCTCTTCAAGCTGGTTGTCGGCCGGATAGGGCGGCACCACGCCGAGCCGTCGCACGAGCAGCAGGTGCAGGCTGACGAGTGCAACCAGTATCGCGGGAAGCACCGCAATATGTAGCCCATAGATCTGGCCGTTGTTCAGGACGTTGAACCAAGCGCCGATGCCGGCGCCGTTGAAGGCATCCTTGGATTGCACCTGGTTCCACTGGGAGAAAAAGTCTCCCCTCGACAAGTAGCCCGTGAACGCGGTGATAACGGATGTGGCGAAGCTGAGTACGCCAAGGATCCATGTTCCGCCCCGGCCGAGTCGCCACGAGCCCATGAAGAACTGGGCCGTCAGGTGGAGAATCATGAAGAAGAAGAACGTCTGCACTCCCCAGAAATGGAGGCCACGTACGAACACTCCCGCACCCGGCGTCTGCCACCAGAACGGTCCATTGGCCGCGAGGAGGATGCCACTGGCGATCACGATCACGAGTGATCCGAGCGTCAGGGCACCGAAGCTGTACACGACGGAGCGCACATATACCGGCTGTTCGGTGGGCAGCAAGGAGTCCCAGGTGATGTCCTCGAGCCGCCCGCGTACTGCCGCTGTCCAGTTTGTCGGACCGGTCTGCCGGCTACCCATGGTGCGGGTACCGGAGAATCAGCGAAGCGACGATGGTGATGAGCAGGAGCCCCTCGACGATATAGTTCGGCCAGACGTTGTTGACCATCGTGTACACACCTCCCAGGAGTATGTCGTCGGCCGCAGACGTGCCAGGGGAATGGCAGGGGTGTGATGGCGTTCACAACCCCTGCCATTCGTCGCTGCGGCATACGTCGCAATGGGCCGACGAACTACACACTAGGCTAGCGCAAGATCGGAATGAGGAACGGCCAGGCGGCAGGGGCCAGTTGGCGCGGTTATGTCGCGCGCACTGCACCATGCGGATTGGTGGGTTTCCGCCAGCGGCCCGGGTGTTCGTTCCCGCATCAGGCTTCTTAGCGGGTCACGCGTCGCGCTTGCAGACGGCTTCCACGGAAATTCAAGCGCATGCCAGCGACCTCCTGAACCCGGGTACCACGGATGCCAGGCCTGCGGTAGAGACCTTGCGCGACGGGAGTCTGGTCTCGCGTTCCGTACGGGGGCTCTCGGGGAAGCCGCACCGGTCTTCGACTGGAGGGGAGCGCATGTAGCCTGCACGGGGCTACGGCTCAGCAAGTGTTCATAGGCTTCTCCCAGCGCAAAGGGGAGAGGTCATGCTTCAGGTGGATGCGCACCAGCTGCCCGTGCCCGAGGTGGCCGCGCAGCTCTCCAGCAATGCGAGCGCGGGACTTTCGGGACGCGAGGCCAAGCGGCGCCTCGAACAGTACGGGCCGAACGAACTGCCCAAGGCCCGCCGCCGCAGTTTTCTGCGAGTCTTCTTCGAGCAGTTCCGCGACTTCATGGTGCTCGTGCTGCTGGCGGCGACTGGTGTTTCGTTGGTGCTCGGCGAAGTGGGCGACGCAGTCACGATCCTCCTGATCGTGGTCGTGAACGCCGTGCTCGGCGCCTTGCAGGAATTCCGTGCAGAGCGGTCCCTCGAAGCGCTGAAGGAGATGTCGGCGCCCACGGCCCGCGTGCGGCGCGAGGGTGGAGAACTGCGGATTTTGGCAGCGGAGGTTGTTCCAGGCGACATCCTGCTGCTCGAGGCAGGCGACAAGCCGGCGGCCGACGCGCGCCTGCTGCAAACCACCGAGTTTGGCATGGAGGAGGCTCTCCTGACCGGCGAGTCCGTGCCGGTGATGAAGTCGGCCGAGTGGCTTGGCGATGCCAGAGCGCCGATCGGCGAGCGCAAGAACATGGTCTTCGCCGGCACGACGGTCGTCCGTGGCCGGGCGGTGGGTCTCGTCACCGCGACGGGCAGTGGTACTGCGATGGGCGGGATTGCGCGTCTTTTGACAGAGCAGGAGACGGAGGCGACTCCGCTCCAGCAGCGGCTGGAGGGCCTCGGGAAGGCTCTCGTATGGGCTTGTCTCGCCATCGCGGGAGTCGTTGTGGTTGCGGGAGTCATGCGCGGCGAGAGCCTGTTCCACATGTTTCTCGCAGGCGTCAGCCTGGCTGTCGCTGCGATCCCGGAGGGGCTCCCGGCGATCGTCACGATCGCGCTGGCCGTGGGGGTCCAGCGGATGCTGCGCCGCAAGGCGCTGGTACGCCGCCTGCCCGCCGTGGAGACGCTTGGCTCAGCCACCTGCATCTGCTCCGACAAGACTGGAACATCAGTTTATATCCGCAGAAACAAGCCTTCCGTTGGAACCCGAACTGCAGCCTCCGTCGTTCGATGAGGTCTACAGGCTTAACCGCGAGCAGGGGATGACCCTAAAAGAAATCGCTCGCGAGTTCGGGATGAGCTGGGACACCGTGCGCCGAATGTTCAGGGACCACGGAATCGCATGGATCAGCCGCAGCGACTTCCAGCGTCGAACACGACACAAGGCACTCAGCACGGTGCTTGCGATGCGAGAGGCCGGTAGATCCCTACAAGAGATCGCAACAGCGCTGGACACCCATCCTCGGCGCGTCAAACGGATCCTCCAAGAGCATGAACACCCCGACCCTGCTTGAAGCAGGTGCGGGCGGCTACCGCCAACGGAAGAGACGACGTTATTAGTGCCAGGCTCCCATCGCCGGGGAGCCTGGTTCTCTTTTCGAGGGGGTGACGCGGTGTCCACACAGACAGGACCCGGCCAGCGTGGCGACCGCGTGGTTTGCCGGTATGGCGACGCTGCTGTGGTTACGGCCCCTGTCCAGATCCTTGAGTCCGCCACCCTCAGCAGCCATGCCGTGCGCCTCTACGGGCTCATCGCCAGCTGCCTCTCCATCGAGCGCACCAACCCTAGTCGGCGACACTTGGCCGAAGACATGGGCGTCAGCATGCCAACTGTGGGACGGGCGCTTAGGGAGCTGGTCGCTGTTGGCTTGGTCCAGGTGAGGCCGATTGTGGACGTTCGCGGGCTGCGTATCGGCAGCGTCTACACGTTACTGCGAGAGCAGGGAGATCCGCTTCTCCAATCGAGTGATGACAAGTTCGATGGAGAGACGAAACGGTCGATGCACTTCATCCAACGCGAAGGCGGAGGAATAAAGATCGGTGTAAGCGCCGATGTAGCAGGCCGACTACGAATGCTTCAGGCTGCCTCCACGGAACGTCTCGTGCTTCTCGGCACACATCCAGGTGGGGCGGATCTCGAGCGGGCCCTCCACGACCGCTCCCGCGATCAGAGGGTTCGTGGCGAATGGTTCCGTCCTTCGCCTGAGCCGCTGCGGCTGGCATGTGGGGGAGAGCATCTCGCCTCTACAAGGATACAGTGGTGGAACACAGCCTTCGGCGCTGACTACCCGGACTGGCTGATCACGACGCCGCTGCCGCCCGCGCACCCTGGCGAGCGTTGGGCGTGGACGGGCAGCGCGCTCGTGCCGTTGCCCGAGGCCCTCTACCAGTTCTGGCTCGACGCCTACCGCAACCCGGTCAGCGTCGATGATCTGCGCGCGGCGTTCGAGCCTTACCTGGATAAGGGCGACAGCCTGAACGCGCTCGTGCAGATGATGTGGACCGCGGGCCTCTTCATGGGTGGCCTTGGGGGCACGTCGATGCCGGCGACACGCCGGGGGCGATAGCGCTCCAACCGAACATGCTGACGGAGACGAAGAATCCTCTCCCCGGCATCATTCCTGACAACGTGTGGCCCGGCCTGATCCGCATGGACTGGATGGTCGGCTATTGGCGGGACGCGCGCGAGCGTACTGCCTTGCCGGGCGGCCTGCACAACGCGGTGCAGAGCCTGCTGGAGAGCGGCGCCGCGTTCCTGGTTGCACGGCCGCTGCCGAGGGTCGAGTCATGAGCGGCTTCTTCTCGGGAGGTCAGGCTAAGTGCAGATTCCCCGAGTTGGACGGCTTCATCGTGCAGGTCGGGGTGGAGGGGGTGGCGCAGTCCGCTGGTCTGTTCCATCCTAGGGCACCCATGTTTCATCGGGCATGGAAGGAATCGGTGGCCCCTTTGGTGAACTCTACCGCAACGGGAGCAGGAATATACTGGAGAAAATGGGGGTGATGGTGCGACGAGATTAGGCGTCAGTCCCGTGGAGTGAGGGTTCGATTCACATTTGGGAGGTGCCCTTGTGCGCATAAGTCGAATCGGCTTGGCAATTGGAGCTGCTGGCATACTCTTACTGGCATCAGGGTCTTTGGCAGTGACTTATGCTGCAGCAGCGAACGCCACTCAGGGTTTATCGGCGCGCGTGTCCGCTCCTCCGGCGGGCTTTAATCCTCTCACTGCCTCGGCTGCGGCCCTCAAGGCTTATGGGTTCCCGCCACGTCCCACGAGTGCATCAGCGTTGGCTGCCTGGACTCAGGCAATGGAGCACGCCAAGACGTACGTGGCCCCAAGCCCGGTCTGGGCACCTGCGTGGGTTAGTCCTGAGATCCAACCAGCAACGGAGACTGGAACATGCTCTACCAACTGGGCAGGGTATATGGATCAGTCGGCAAATAACGGTGGGGTAGCGTACACTCAGACATCCGCTGACTGGGTCATAGCGGCTGTTCCGGCTCTCGGCGGCTCTCCTGTGCCCGCAGCAGCATTCTGGACGGGAATCGGTGGCTGGGGCCCATCGGGGTCCAATGTCATAGACCAAGCCGGAACGGTGTCGATCGCTAACTCTCCGACCCCATCATATCGTATGTGGGTGGAAGACTACCCGAACCCTCCCCAATACGTCGGACCAGTCATTTCCCCGGGCAACACAGTGTACGTGTCCGTATACTACGAAGGGAACGGACAAACCGAGTACTACTTAGAGAACGAGTCTACTGGTAAGTACACTCCGTGGCCCGCGTCCACTCCATACTACGACGGGTCGAGCGCTGACTATATCAATGAGATGCCAAACGGACCGGGTACGCTCCCGGACTTTGGTTCTGTGCCCTTCACTTACGCGCAACTTACGGGAGGCAACACTGACGGTCCGTTCGCAGATTTCAACTACACGAAGATTACTATGTACTCGGGATCGAACTGCACAGGTTCTGTCCTCTCCCAACCAAGCGCTGTGGGCAGTGACAACGAAAGCTTTACCGAGACATGGCACTGACGCAGCCTGGATAACGTAGCCCCGGGAGGCGGTGAGATTAGCTCGCCGCCTCCAAGTTCTACACCGACGAGGACCGCCTGGATGGCATGGCGTCTTCGTTCCACATGTCACGGAGTCGGCCCATAGGGGTTCAGCAAGAAGAGACCAAGGAGGGAGACGCTACAGGACGAGTGCCCACAACCCGCTGCTATCGCTTGGTTGATGTTGTCGTGCTATGCCACCCAACGCGCGCGAGGCGAGGAAGGAGAATATGACATGTATAAAAGGAGTCTCTCCTTTATATTTTTTGGCCTGCTGCTTACGGGGGCTACCGTCATGTGGCGCTTGTCCACGCCCGCTGCAGCGGATCACCCATTCGTCATTCCTCCACCTCCTCCAGGAGCGCACGTCAGCAGCAGAAAGCTGGCGCCATTCGTGACAGCGACATCCCCTCTTCTGCACGTTAAGATGACAAGCTACGTAGTCCCACTGTCGGCACGCTCTATTTACGCGTACTATTCGCCAAAATTGCGACAGTTAGGATTTCAAGAAGTTGCTGGAGGTTATACCGCGAGCCTCACAGAAGGGATCGAAGGTTGGGGCTGGCAGTTTAGTAAGGGCTCAAGCGACCACATGACTATCGTTCTAACTGTGAAACCATCGGGATCGACCAGTCTATATTCATTAGCAAGTGAGGTCATCCTTGCGCCACCCAGACCGAAGACCACTCTGGTTGAGTATGCGGTGAAGAAGGTCCTCGTCAGATCTCGTTCGTCGGGGGAGGTGTTCTGGACGGCTCGAACGCTAAGATCCCCGCGATCATGGCGGGGTCTGCTCACAGTTGTGAACACTCTGCCGATGGATGTACGAGGAGTGCTCGGTTGTCTGGGCAACGATGGGGCATCGGCAACCGTGCGCTTCTCGACAACAAAGGGTTCATACTCATTTTCGGAGGATCCTGCCTGTGCAAGCGTTATTGCTCCAAGCGGTGTTCGGTTGTGGGACAAAAATTTACGATTATGGCGTGTCATAACCTCTATTACAGGAGTTCGAACGAACGCGGTTGTCCGCGCTCATTGAAAAGGCTACCCCTTACCCACATCACGCCTAGGATGAGCAACGATCCAGGCGGTGAAGATCTCCATGCGCTGAAAGCCGCGCCAGAGGACCTTCACGCCCGGCATGCCCAAGCCAGGGGCTGGACCGAGGAGATCAAGCGTCATCGCGACCTCGTAGAACGGCTGCAGCGCTTCTTGAATGAGACCTCAGGGCGTGAACAGACGCCGAGGAAGCGATCCCCTGCCTGACCGTTCAAGCCCGCCGAGTATCTGAAAATGGGCGTCTAAACGCGTGCGGGGTGATCTGAGCGAGGATTGGCCGGATAACTTCAAGGTGTAGTGGAATCTCTCGATGCGCCAGCGGTAGGAGTACCAGCGCACCACGGCCGCGGCCGCGGCCTGCTCCGCCGTTTGCGCCTGCAGCGTAGTGAGCAGCACCCAGCCAACGGGCGTCTCGCCATCCGCGGAGCGATCTCCGATGCGGAGACCACAGTCATCTGGACGGGATTCGCTCCGCTGAGGTCCAGCTGTGGGTGCAGCTGCACCTCTTGGGCGTGCAGGGGCGAGCGTGACGTGGCGTTCCGGATGCTCATGGCCGCGAGGTATGTCCACCTCCAGCGTGCCGAGCAGCGGGGCCTGCCCCAGTGCCGCGGAAGATCCGGCCAGCCGTCGGCGAGCTTTCGGTTGTGCGTCGCGCGCACTAGGACATCCGCGCCCACCGCCCTCGCCTCGGAGAACACCGCGAAGATGTCGCTCTCTCGATCACCGATGACGACGACGCGCGTGTCCTCCGGCACGATCGCTCGCACCTCACGCACCGTCTCGACCCAGCGGCGGCTTTCCTTCTCGGCTGTCTTCTCGCCATCCCGTGCCCAGAATCGCGACGTCAGCAGGCCGAGCGGCACACCGCTGACGTCCATCGCCAGAGAAGAGCCCCGTCGCACCGCTTCTCCTTGCAACGAACCCGTCACTGGCTGGACTACTCGCTCGCCGTCGACCCACCTGCACGAAACGCCTGCTGCTCCCCATGGCAGGCGCCTTGTCTGTCCTCCGGTCTCGAATACCCCGAACGATACACTGTCTGTCTGTCTCCTGTACCGCAAGCGCTCACAGCTTAGTCGGCCGCGGGAAGCCGGTGGAACAGCCGGGCTGGTGCGCTAAGTATACCTTACGAAGTGTCGAAGGAGATCAATGACAGTCGGGCCGTGTGGCTAACGACGCCCAATCATACCTGAGACTCAGTGTAGGTGATACGCAGCGTTGCCGACTGCGCTGTCTGCTCAGCGACATGGCGGGGCAACGTAATTGACCACACGGAGGCCGCTCCTACCCGGCGCGACGCACGCATAGGCTTCTCCCAGCGCAAAGGGGAGAGGTCATGCTTCAGTTGGATGTTCACCAGCTGTCCGTGCCGGAAGTGGCCGCGCAGCTCTCCAGCAACGCTGTTCAAGGACTCTCGGAGCATGAAGCGAAGCGGCGCCTCGCCCAGTACGGTCCAAACGAACTCCCCAAACCGAAGCGGCGAAGCTTCTTCCGCGTCTTCCTCGAACAGTTCCGTGACTTCATGGTCCTTGTCCTTCTCGGAGCCACTGCAGTTTCGCTGGTGCTGGGCGAGGTAGGCGACGCGGTCACCATCATCCTGATCGTGATCGTCAACGCCGTGCTGGGATCGTTGCAGGAGTTCCGCGCGGAGAGATCCCTGGAAGCGCTAAAGGAGATGTCGGCGCCGACGGCCCGGGTCCGCAGAGACGGGGAGGAAGTCAGGATCCCGGCCGCCGACGTGGTTCCCGGCGATGTGCTCCTGCTGGAGGCGGGCGACAAGCCAGCCGCCGATGCCCGCCTCCTGCAGGCGACGGAACTCGGGGTCGAAGAGGCGATCCTCACGGGCGAGTCCGTCCCGGTGACGAAGTCCGCAGAATGGGTAGGTCGCGGCCGGGAGCCGATCAGCGAGCGCAAGAACATGGTCTTCGCCGGCACCACCATCATCCGCGGCCGCGCCGTCGGCCTCGTGACCCAGACAGGTACGAACACGGCGATGGGCGGCATCGCGCGCCTGCTCACTGAGCAGGCGGCGGAGGCGACGCCGCTGCAGCAGCGCCTGGAGGGGCTTGGCAAGACACTTGTGTGGGCGTGCCTCGGCATCGCTGCAGTCGTCGTGGTCGCGGGTGTGCTGCGCGGCGAGAGCCTCTTCCACATGTTCCTCGCGGGCGTCAGCCTTGCGGTCGCGGCGATCCCGGAAGGGCTCCCCGCCATAGTCACGATCGCGCTGGCGGTCGGGGTGCAACGCATGCTCCGACGCCACGCCCTGGTCCGCCACCTACCGGCCGTGGAGACGCTAGGGTCAGCCACCGTAATCGCATCAGACAAAGCAGGACACTCAGTTTATATCAGCAGAAGCAAGCCTTCCGTTGGACCCCGAGCTGCAGCCTCCGTCGTTCGATGAGGTCTACAGGCTCAACCATGAACAAGGGCTGACCTTGAAGGAAATTGCCCACGAGTACGGGATGAGCTGGGACACGGTGCGCAGAATGTTCAGGGGCCACGGAGCCACATGGATCAGCCGCAGCGACTTCCAGCGCCAAACACGACACAAGGCACTCAGCACGGTGCTTGCGATGCGAGAGGCCGGAAGATCCCTACAAGAGATCGCTACAGCGCTGGACACCCATCCTCGGCGTGTCAAACGGATCCTCCAAGAGCATGAGCAGGAAGCATTTCAGCAACACCCTGACCCTGCCTGAAGCAGGTGCGGGCAGCCGCCACGAACGCGAGAGACGGTATTAGTGCCAGGCTACCGCCGCCGGCGGGGCCTGGTTTCTGTTTGTCGAGGGGGTGACGCGGTGTCGCAGGGAGCCATCGTGCGCAAGTACGGGAACGAACCTATGGTGAAAACCCCTACGGCACTTCTTCGGAATCCCGCCATCAGCAGCCATGCCGCGGTTCTCTACGGACTCATCGCCGTCTATCTGTCCATTGAACACACCAACCCGAACCACCGGC
>JAJYSJ010000063.1 GCA_021793645.1 Bacillota bacterium | reverse complement strand
GTCGCCTGGACCACCGATGCTTCCGGATGCTCCGCCAAAGCCGAAACGACCTTAACGAACCGCTGCGTCAGGCGGGCGTCACCGAACTCCGCCCGGCCGCATTCGTGCACAGCCCATGTCACATCGTCGATCGCCGACCCCTCCCCGGCCTCCTTTCTTCGCCATGCGGGCTGGTAGTTCCTTGCTCCTAACTCATGCTTAATTTGTTAACCCATGACAGCGGAAATGTGGGTAATGCGTAGGCTAGAGATGAGTTATTCGGCGTAATAGTGGCTATATAGGATCCATCAGCCGCGGGGATTAGGAGGCAAAAGATCGTCATAATCTGCACGAAGCAAAGCAATAGGGCGCCTCTATTTGGTAGAATGGAGTTGCAGAAACCAACTTGCCAAATGGGGAGGCACCCGTTGGGTGAAGCATAGCACGCGCGGACGTCGGTCTGCAACGGTACGGGAGACGTTCGATCTGGAAGGCGCTACCGGCTTCGGCGGTGCCGGTCTGCTGGTGGATTACGCGCAGAGGATCGGGCTCCGCCGGCGGTTGCGGCGTACGCTGGCTCCGTTCGAGAAGCGTCCAAACGCCGTTTATCCGCTGGCGAGCACGGTGGAGGTCCTGCTTTTCGGTCGAGTGCTCGGCGTCGGCCGGGTGCACCAGTTCGAGGTGCTGGAGGGGGACGAGCTGGTCCGGCGCAAGCTCGGCCTTGCGAAGATGCCGGACACCACACTGCTCTACAGGGACTTGGAGCGGCTGGGCGGGGAGCGTGCCTGGGATGCCCTGCGACGTCTGGGGCTCTGTGTCGGTCGCCGGGTGATCGGCAAGGAGGCCATCCTCGACGTCGACAGCACCGTGGAGACCGCGTACGGGAATCTGGAGGGCACGGCGGTCGGCTACAATCCGACGAAGCATGGGCGCGCCAGCTACCACCCGATCCTCGTCACGGAGGGGATCTCCCGCGCGGCGGTGCGTGCGGAGCTGCGGCCCGGTAATACCGTGGCGGCGACGGGTATCCTTGGGGTGCTGGCGCGGGCGTTTGCCGATGTCGAGCGGATCGGTTCGCAGGTGACCGCCGTGCGGGGCGACCGCGGCTTCCAAGGGGAGGACGTGTTCTCCTACCTCGAGGGGCGCTACGTCGACTACGCGATCAAGGTGGCGGTGGACCGCAACCTGCGCGCCTGGGCGATGGATCTCGCCTACCGGGAGATCGGCTGCGACGGAGACGATGCCATCGAAGTCGCGGCGGGAACCTACCAGCGCTCCTCCTGGAGCCGCCCACGGCGGGTCGTGTGCATCCGCAGGCGGATCGCCGAGGGCATCGCCCAGGGCATGGTCCACAGCATGCAGGCGATCGCCACCACGCTCGATGCCGATCCCGAGGACGTCTACCACTTCTACAATCAGCGCTGCTCCATGGAGGGCTTGATTCGCGAGGCCAAGGACGGCTTCGGCATCGATGAGTTCAGCAGCCGCAGCTGGGACGGCAACTACGCCGACCTGCTCCTCAAGCTTTTGGCCTACAACCTGACCCTCGCCTTCCAGCGTGATCTGTCCGCTCTCCGTGGTGAGCCACTCAAGACCATCCGCCTGTTGCGCCGCTGGATCCTCTGCATCCCCGGCATCCTCGTCCGACACGCCAGAGGGTGGACCCTCCGTCTAGCCCAACAGTACCGGCGTGACGGCCAGTTCGAGGACATGCGAAGACGGCTCAACGCCCTCGTCTGCTGACCCGTCCACCCCAATGCCCCCGCAGCCCGAAGCCGAGAGGCTCCGGTTGGCTCCCTGCGGCCTCCTCCGGTCTGCAACGGGCCTGCCCTTCCGCCCCTACGCAGATCACGTACCTACGGCTCCTCACGCGCTACGAACATCACCCAAGATCTGGTACCTACGGCCCTTGGATCGCCTTCACGCGGCGTCACCTTCGAAATACGGGTAGAATTGGCAGGCTTAGTCGTTCCTGTACCGTTCGCGTTGTCGCGCTTCCTCCACCGCGCTGGCGCTGATGCCCGAGCTAGCATCGCTCGGGGCTGAAGGCCGCGGTCGAGTGCGCGACACTAAAAGGGCGACACGTATTGCACTCCATGGATGGAGTGCCCAGTTGGTCCGTCCTCGCTAAGAATGGCGGAAAGACCGTGCTCAACTGCGATTGCCCATAGCATCGCGTCCCAGAAACTCAATTGATGATCTTTGACACCGGCTAAGGCCTCTGCCACGGTGCGCGCGGTGGGGTGGAGTACGGGCCAAGTGCCCGCGAGGGCTTCGACGTCGTGCAGGATCACATCCGCCGGTCGATTGTGGCGTAGAAGAACGGCAGCAAACTCCGATAGCGCCTGGACCGGAAGTGCACCTACGTGACGGATCTCGTTTAGAGCGTTTGACGCTGCGGTCTGATGCGCCTTGTCGGTGTTTACCCCGGCGGCGTAGACGAGGATGTTGGTATCCACAAGCGTCGTGATCATTTCGGGGAGACCCTGTCGCTGTAAAGATCGTCCCTCCGCCAGGTGCGAGGCTGGTTATCGACAGAGCGACTGGCCCACTCTCGAAGAAGTTCCTGCCACTTCCTGGAGATTGCGTCTTCCTGCTGAAGACGCAATGCAATGGCGTCACGCACCAGCGCACCTTCTGATTTACCTGTCCGTTGGGAGAGGCGCTTCAACGCTTCGTCCTGGTCGCGGGGGATGAAGATCTGCTTGCGGATCACAGCGGCTCACCTCACGTGCAGAAACATACATCTAGTATATGTGTAGGATTGACTCGCCGCAAGGTTGGCTTCGAGAATAGCACCGATTCGAGGCCGTCTCCGCCCCAGATCATTCCTGGTGTCCCAATTGGTGTCCAACCCGCGAGATGTAACGAGATGAAATAGGTGTCGTTAAGGTGAAGGGGGAGGGGCAAGAACGCCTCGGAAGTCGCTCTAGGAGCGGAACTGACGCACTTCGTTTCATCTCGTTTCACACTATTTCATAACCGCCTAAACCGGCGACCTCCTAAATGGTAAGCAGGAGGTCTCGGGTTCGAATCCCGACGTCAGCTCCATTCAAAAATGAGGCCCTGCGCCGTGCGCAGGGCCTTAAGCTGTTCGCGCTAACAGGGTACCGAAGGCAAACCGTTACCTTGCTAGCCGAGCTGATCGAGCGCCCGTGCGACAGTGCGACGCATCTCATCAGTCATCGGGTAGTTCCCGTAGTCCTCTGCACCAACCCAGGCGTGGGCCTGGTGCTCAGTATGGACGAGTGCGGACGTCATCGCAGCCGTCACGTGGAAGTTCCATTCACGAGTCACGTCCCCCGCTTCGCCGTCGTAATCGAACGCGTCGATGAAGCCCATGATCTCCTGGAGTGTCCATCCTGTCTCCTCCTGGAGTTCCCGCGCTACGGCCTGCGGTATCGATTCGCCAACCTCGACGTGCCCACCCGGGATCTCCCAAAGGTTCCGCTGGAAGTCATCGGACTTGCGTTGAAGCACCAGAAGCCGGGAATCCCGGCGCACGGCGATCCCTACCACGGTGCGCTGGATGGCGTCCTGTCGTGCCCCTTCCTGCAGCGCCTCGTAGTCGGTCGTCTTCGTCATTCTGGGGAACCCCTCTCTCCCACTGCTTTATTACCATGCTCCCTAGCTGGGCCGTGTTCGGAGTCGGCGCTGCTGGGTTCAAGCGGCACAAGTGTCGGAGTGTCTCACCAATGTCCTACTGCGCCACCTCAACATAGGTCGTTGTGCTCGATGGGTCTGGAACAGGCAGACCATCCTCACGCAGTCCCCTGAGGTGGAGTGCAATGGCCTCCCGCATGTTAGCCAAGGTTTCCTCCACGGATTCGCCGCTGGCGACACAGCCCGGAAGATCGGGGGCGTATGCGGAATAGTTGCTGTCGGCGTGTTCGACGACCACAGCGTAACGGCGCATCTCATCTCACCCCTTTGAGTCCAGCCTGCTTAAAGATGCTGTTCAGCGTGCCGACCGCAAGATCGTGGCTCGGTTTTCCCGCGATCGTCACCCTACCAGGTTTGTTCGGGTGTTTGTACTGCCGGTGACTCCCCACGGTGGTCACGAGATACCAGCCGTCTCGTTCGATGAGGGCGATCACTTCGGCAACCTTCATGAGGTCATTCTACCACCGAGCGAGGGCTCCGCCCTTGTGGGATGGGCTTCACCGCCGTGGACGCGACGACGACAACGTAGGGCCGGTCTCAGACGCGGACGGCAACGGGCGTCGTTACCATGTTGGTGCCCAAAATGGTGCCATTTACGCGAGATGAGACGAGATGAAGTAGGTGTCGGTAGGATGAAACTATCGGCAACGAACGCCTGAAAAGTCGCTCTGGGAGCCGAACTGACGCACTTCGTTTCATCTCACTTCACACTACTGCACATCGAGCGAAACGGGACGACACCTAAATGGTAAGCAGGAGGTCTCGGGTTCAAATCCCGACGTCAGCTCCATTCACAACCAAGGCCCAGATCGGGCTTGCTCAAAGGATCGGCGCTCATCAGGTCGATGGGGTGCCGATCTTTCGTTTTGGTAAATGTCCTGCTCAACGACGCGGACAACTTCGTTGGACGGCGCTGGTATTCCCGGCCCGGCCTCCTAAGGATACGTCGTCCCGCTGCACGCTCGTTGACCTCCTGCCGGGGCGTGAACTAAACTCAAACCTCTGTTTCGAAGGTTTGTGGGTTTCCAATGAGGCATGCACCTCTCCGACGTTTGACCCGGGTCATGTCTCTGAGGTGCTGTAAAAGCGGCTAGGCTACCTCGGACGCAGCGGGGCTCTGGTTTTCTCATTCCTGCTTGTCGGCAGGGGGTTGAGGCGAAGGTAGCCCGCACCACGTTAAGCATGGGCGGAGTTTCCAATAAGGCCGCTTGAAGAAGGCGCATGTTGGATGTGCGGGGAATGCGGGGGCGAAGATCAGTCCCCCAGGTGCATTGCCTCCCCGGCATCCCGAGGAACGCGCCACATCGGCGAGGCGAGGTACCATACCGCCACCAGAGCCATCCCAGCGCTCGCGAGCCAGAACACCGCCGTGAAGCCGTAGGCGTCGGCAAGCGCTCCGCCCACCGGCGCGCCCACGACCACCATGGCGCGGTTGGTCGAGCGCATGGTGGCATTGGTGCGCCCGAGCATTGCGCCCGGGGTCACCCCCTGCCGATACGCCATCTCGAGCGGTCCCTCGATGCCCATGGCGAGGCCGTAGAGAAGCTGTCCAGCGCCCACCAGGAGGATCGGGAGTACGTCGGGTGCACGGTGCGCGGCCAGGGAGGCGAGCGCAAGCAGCACGAGGCTCGGCGCGTAAAGCAGGCGTGCGGCGCCAATGGTCGGACCGATGCCCCACTGGGTGGACAACCTTGCCGAGGAGGCGGTGCCCATGAGGGCACCGATGCCGGAAAGAGCCAGGACCCCCCCGAGAGCCAGCGGGCTCAGGCCAAGGTCCCGCAGGACGAAGGGTGCAAGGACCGCACCCAGCATCGCATGGAACAGGAACCAGGCGTTCGTATTGAGCGCGAGGGAGCGGAGCTCTGGGTGGCTGTAGAGCCACCTGAGTCCGTCCGAGATCGCCTTTCCAATCCCATGCTCCCGCGGGCGGTCGGTGGTAGGCGGGTATGGTATGGACGCCGTCAGTGCACCGCACACGAACTGTGCGGCCGCATCGGTCAGCAGCGCGATGGGCGCCCCGAACCAGCCGATGAGAGCGCCCGCGATGGCTGGCCCCGTGGCCTGTGCGGCGGCCGCACTCTGCTCAAGGCGCACATTCGCATGGACGAGGAGCGGCTTTGGAACGAGTTGCGGCAGGGTCGACTGACCAGCGGCATCATGGAAGAGCGTGACGGATCCGAACAGCAGGATCAGCGCGATGAGCCAGACGACGTCGAGCCGTCCGAGCACCGCCAGCACGAAGATGGCGGTCAACAGCACGCCGGAGATGACGTTGGTTGCGATCAGAATGTGCTTTCGGGACGTGCGATCGACGAGTGCACCCGCGAGAAGACCAAGGAACACATAGGGCAGCCATCTCGCCGCATTGACGAGTCCTAGGTCGAGGGCGCTGCCGTGCAGTGTGATCACAACGACCACCTGGAGGGCCAGTGTGCTGA
>JAJYSJ010000010.1 GCA_021793645.1 Bacillota bacterium | reverse complement strand
TCCCATTCCTCCAGCCGGTATCCGAAGGCATCGAAGCCAAAGCGCCGGTGCTCCGTGATCCGGCGCACCCAGTCCGCATCGATCCGGCGCGGGTTCTTCCGATAGTCCGAGGTGCCCGCGATGACAGCGGACATCGCCGGCTTCGCGTTCTCAAACCCAGCATGGCCTCGAGCGGCCGCGCCTCGAAGTCAGAAGCACACTTCGTTCAGTCGACCGGCCGGGATGAGGTCCCGGTCGCTGAGGTACTTTCGCATCACCTCGGCATAGAAGCGGAGGACGTTCTCCTCGACCTCGGCCGGAATGCGGTGCAGGGCGGCGATTGAATATCACATTGCTGGGTGGCCTCGGGATGTCTCTGAGGTGCTGCTAGGCAACCTCGGACGCAGCGGGGCTCTGGTTTTCGGGGACTTGCTTGCCCTCAGGCGGTTGCGGGGGTGGCTCGATGCCCAACTGCAGCCGCAAGTGGGCAATCTGGTGCTGCTCAAGGTCGGTTATGCCGAGGCGCTGCACCTGCTGGTCGCGCGGGTCAAGGCGCCAAAGACTAGCTTCAAGGCGCTGTGCTCGTCGAAGAAGCGGGGAATGGTCTTGGTACGCCGACGCTCCTCTTCGAAGCTCCGCTCGATTAGGTTCGTGGTGCGCACGAATTTGCGGTGAGCCGCCGGCAGCTGCAGGTGTGCCAGGCTGGCTGGGAGGTCATCTGTGAAGCTGCGCACCGCGGAGGGGAACTGCCGCTCGTAGCGGCCGATGAACACCTCGGCGGCCTTCTTGCCCTCGTCAGGGTTGGGGGCCTCCCGCACTGCGGCGAGATATGCCTTGATCTCGGCGCGCATCTCTTGAGGCACCTTGTCGAGGATATTGCGCACCTTGTGGGCCCAACAGCGGATGCGCACGCTCTTCGGCCACATGGTCTCCACCGCGGTGATCAGGCCCGGGGCGCCGTCGGTGGTGATGCTCAGCGGTACGCGGAGGCCACGCCGGACCATGTCCCGCAGGAACTCAAGCCAATTCTCCAGGCTCTCGCGGCTCCCCATCGCCAGGTGCAGCAGCACCCGCCGGCCGTCGCGGAGGATCCCCCAGGCGACCAGGACGCCGTCCTTGACGGTACCGGTGCGGCGCAGCGGCTCGAAGATGGCGTCGAGGAACAGGTACACCACATCGAAGTCGTCCAGCCGGCGATCGCGGAAGCTGAGGTACTCAGCCCACAGCGACTCGGTGACAGCGCTGACGTCGGTGCGGGTGAGCAGCCGCTCGCCGGTGGCATCACGCAGCGCGTCCTCGATGTCCCGCGTTGACAGCCCTCTGGCGTACATCTCCGCTACCAGCCGCTCCAGCACGTCTGTGTTGCCCTCCAGGAACTCCACCACGTGCGAATGGAACCGTCCCGCGCTTCTCCGAACTTGGGGCATCTGCACCGGCAGCGGAGGAGGCCCGGACCTTATGAACAGGGTACCACCGTCGGAGCGGATCGGGGAGTCTATTGCCAAGCTTTTGAGCCAGGGACTTGAGGGAGACGGGTCGGTCGTCGGCGAGCTGATGCGGCTGGGCGCGCAGAAGTTCGTGCAGGAATTGGTGGAGCGCGAGGCGACGTCGTTCCTTGGGCGCGATCACTACGCGCGACGGGAGGACGGAGAAGACCTGCGTGGCTACCGCAACGGTTATCGGGCTAAGTCCATGAACACGGCCGAAGGTCTGTAGCGTGCTGTAAAAAGGTTGGGGTCCAGGCTACGATGAGGTTGCTTAGTCACCCATCGGCCGGCGGTTGTAGAACGCCTCGATGTACTCGAAGATCGCCGAGCGCAGAGAGGAGGCCCGGACCTTATGAACAGGGTACCACCGTCGGAGCGGATCGGGGAGTCTATTGCCAAGCTTTTGAGCCAGGGACTTGAGGGAGACGGGTCGGTCGCGTCCACTCCGCCCTCGGCTACCTCTCCCCAGACGAGTTCGAGCGCAGCTGGATCGAAGCCGCTATGCGAGACCAATCCTACGCTTCCTAGCCACTACGTTCAGTTGTCCACCAAACCGGCTAAACTCCAACTCCTCTCTAATGTCCTGGGTGACGTGCGTGGCCGAATGCGTGGGTCTAGACTTGTTCAAACGCTACTCGAGGACCGTCGCCAGGATGGCTGACTATGTGCTCGACTCCTACGCTGTGCTAGCTCTTCTCGGCGACGAACCTGGTTCACAGCAAGTCGCTGAGATGTTGGAGGACAAGCAAAACTGCTTTTCGCTAAGCGTTGTGAACCTCGGAGAAATCTACTACATCGTCGCTCGGTCTCATGGTGAACCCGCCGCTCTCGAGGTGGTTAGCGACATACGCGGTCAGGAGAATGTGACTATCGTCGACGCCACATGGGAACGCGTTTATCGGGCGGCGCAGTTCAAGGTGCATGGAGGGCTTTCATACGCCGACGCTTTCGCGTGCGGATTGGCGGTCGAGCGCGGCGCACCGGTGATCTCTGGCGACCCCGAGTTCCGAAACATCAAGGGAATCGAGGTAATATGACCGAGATCATAGACGCAGCGGCAGGGCCGCCGGATGTTGCGTGCCAAAGGGTACAGACCAGCACCCTGCACGGACCGACGAACCACAGACACAGTCGAGGCCGCCCCGGCGTGGGGCGGCCTCGACTGGAATTTCGCTGGCTCAACCCTCGACAACTCTGTCGCTCCGAGAGACACTGCAGGCGAGCCCTGCAATCTTTACTTCAGGACGGCCGCATGGGCAGCCGCCGTATTACGACACGGGCGCAGCCCGACCCGCACCGCCTACAAATGCCATACTTGTTGCGAGGTAGGCGTCAGGATCCAGACGGAACGCTCCTTCGTGCTCCGCACCCGCAACTCTGTGAAGATGTGCGCCGGTCCGCCCCTGGAGAATCTGCGTTGCGGCAAGTGACACCTCGTGCTCGCGCGCGCCATGGATTAAGAAGCGTCGCCGTGGTAGCGCCACGCAAATGGCCGATGGGAGTAACAGTCAGTAGCGCGAGCGATGAGGCGCCAGCCCGAAGAGAGCGGGAGGCACATGCAGAGTCCGGGCAGCACGCGACGCAACCATGCTGCCGGAATCCGGGAAGGCGCTGTCGAAGCGGCGCAATCTAAGACGGCCAAGGGTTCAGGACATCTACGCCGGTCACCTGAAAATGCCCGACGTTACGGGTGACGACAGTAAGTCCGTATTCGTTCGCCGTTGCCGCCATGAGGCCGTCGAGAACTGGCAACGGACGGCCCTCCTGTTGGGCGCGCGCAGACAACTCACCCCAGCGCTCCGAGATTGCTTCGGTGATGCCTAGTATGCGGTCGCCGAACCATACGGTAAGCACGTCTCGTTTCCATTGCTCTAAGCGCGCCCGCCTAATCGGATCCGGATGTAAGACGATGCCCTTCCTCAGCTCCCCAATGGTGATCACGCTGATGAAGAGCGCACCAGGATCAACGGTTTCCGCCCATCGGCGCACCTCGGGCTGGGCGGCGCGCCTAGCCAGCTCGGAGATCACGTTGGTATCCACCAAGTAGCCATCCGTCATAGCAAGATGTCACGTCCCAGATCCTGGGAGCGCTCCAAATCAAGGTCCTCATCCCCCAGCGGGGAGGAAGCGATCAGCTCGTAGAGAGAGTGGGCGGACTGACGGCGCTTGGTGAGTCGTTCATACTCCTCGGTTGATATTACCACCACGGCATCTCTGCCGCGGCGAGTGACGCGCTGGGGGCCCACCGTCCGCGCCAACTCAAACAGCTCACTAAACCGAGCCTTGGCCGCCTGCAACTGCCACTCACCGGACTGCATGCCTTCAGCCCTTCCAACTAGTCTGTCTAGTCATATTATAAGCGTCTCCACATTTGGAGTCTAGACATAGACCTCTGTGGCACCAGAAATATGGGCTTACACCGAGTCGGGCAATCTTGGGGAATCGGCCAAGAACCAAAGATAGATCTGGGTGTCGAGGAGAACCCTCATCGATCGCCTTCGAACTCTGCTTGCACGCTTTCCGGCAGCGGCGCGTCAAAGTCCTCTGCAATGCGAATCCTGCCCCGCAGAAAACCAGGTGCTCGCTGTGGAGCGTGTCCCGCAACCGGCACTAGACGGGCAATCGGCTTTCCTGCTTTGGCAATAGTCACCTCCTACCCGTTAGCCACGTCCTCCAGCAGGCGTGACAAGTGGGTCTTAGCCTCATGAACATTGACCAACCTCATGCGCCATTCCCCCGTCGGACTAAGCCTGGTCTGGTCTGCCACCGTCAAAGGTCAAGGAACGAGACGGCCTCTAACGCGGGCATCGAGCATATGGCGCAAGCGCGTCCGAACATCCCTGTGCATATATCTGCGCCGCAGAACGGACCACTTGCTCCCGGAAGTAACGGCTGAGTTCCGCAGGCGTCCGTAGGTCGACTCGTCGCTCCACGATTCTGCTCAGCCCCGCCTCTATTTCGGCAAGTTTGATCAACCCGACCCTCATGCCGGGTCTAAAACGCACGAGCATGTCCACATCGCTGTCCTCGGTAAAGTCATCTCGTAACACGGAGCCGAACAGGGCAAGCTCCATGATGCCATGAGCTTGGCAGAACCGCGCCAGGGCTTCTTCGTCCACTGAAATGCCCCTGGTCAAGTCCACCAACCCCCTTTGCGGATAGCATAACCCACTTAGGCGATACCTCCCAAGTTTGAAAGGTAGCTACCCGACCCATGTGGGGGTTCCGGCCGGACCTGCACACCCAGTCCAGCGGGCGCAGCTGGCGCCTGCCCTGCCGGTCACAACGATTGTCAGTCCGCTCGCTGGATGCGCATCCGCCCACCGCCGGCATCGTTGACTTCTGCGGTACCGTGCAGCAGGCCCAGGCGGCATGCGGCGCGATGGGCTTCCGCTCGCCGTTCTGCCTGCGACCATCCGCGCGCCGCCGTCAATCTCGTGCCATTTGTGCACCTCCACGGAGAGCACTGGCTCGTCGAGTGGATACGCCGATAAGGTACGTCGGGGGCGCGCCGCCAGGCCACGGTCAACGCTGTGGCTCCGCCAGATCAACCTTCAGCTTTTCAGCGTCACCTCTTGCCGACAGTGCCGATGCGAAGGAGTCGATGACGGCTTGATCATCAGTCAAGAGGTCGTGGACAGACGCTGCTGCCCCCCCCCCGGCTGAAGGACAATCAAGTTGCCATTTATATCTCCTGTGATATACTACTGAGCAGGAGGGGGTGCTTAGACACTGAACTCTTGGCGGGTCGATCTGGCTCCAGTTGCGCGCGACTTCCTTTTGGGGTGCCATCCTGAGAAGGACGTCCGCGAACGAGTTCAGGCTCGATTTACCCGCGCGCTCGATAAGTTAGAGATCGCCGGCACCTACGTCGGTATGCCGACGGTCCGACATATCAAGAGCGGGCTCTGGGAAGTCCGAGTGCATGATCCAACGGGAGCTTACAGACTCTTCTTTGGTGTGGTACCTGGGAGCAGCATCATTGCCGTGGCGTGCGGAGCCGTTAAGAAGAGCAATCGCTTTCCGAAGCGGGTTTATGATTGGGCCGACAGAAAAGTTGAGGAATACTTGCAGAGCTTTAGCGAATAACGACAGCGTTTTAGCGGTAAAAGTAGCATGGAACAACGAGAAGTACTACTACGAGGAGAAGAACAATATGAGGTGGCGAGACGTCAGAGAGGAATTGCTATCAAGTCCAGGGGTGAGCCGTGCCCTGGTAGAGGAGTTTCCCTATCAGCCAGTGGCAGACGCCATTCTTGACGTCCGTGCCCAGTTCCATTTGACTCAGGCGGAACTAGCTGAAAGGATCGGCACGTCACAGTCGGCGGTCGCTCGGGCTGAGAGCGGTAAGCATCCAATTGAAGTGTCTCTTCTTCGACGCATCTCGCAGTCTTTCGGGCTAGAGTACAAGATAATCTTCGCCCAACCCCAGCTCGATTCTCACGCTCCACAACCCACGTCTTCCTCTTCTCGATAACCTACCCAGAACTGCGAGCCGAAGGCTGCAAGTCTTCGGCTCTGCTTCTCTTTGGCTGATGAAACACCTCTTGATCATCCATCAAGGGGTTGGTTTGGTTCCTGTCCTTCCGTCACCCGCTCGTCTACTCGTTAGAACCTAGGTTCGTGGAGGCTGCTCCTGGAACGCACTGCGTCCTCCTATCTCCACCCTGATTGTGTCGCGGGTCTAGTGCACTGGCAAAGTGGCGGGAAGCAGCAGTAACCAGCCGACTGTCACGGCCCAAAAGATAGCCAAGTTCCAAGCCCGCAGCTTGGGAAAATACAACCGTGCCACCCATAACGTGACGGCCAACACCACGAGGACGAAGACGATCGACTCGGGCCAGTTATGCACCAACTGATATTGCCAGAATGCGGACGAATTATGGTGCAAGCTGGAGACGGTTGCATCGGCGAAGATGATGCTACCGGGGACGGAAACGAGGACAGACACCACTGTGGCGCCGACCCAAAGGGAGCGTGCTCCGGGCCACGCCGAAAGCGCCGCCGAGAGGACAGCAAAGACCATGCCGACCTTGACGATGCCCCAGACCCACATGATCAGTTCTGTCGCGACGAACACTAGTGCCGTCAGCATTCCGCCCTCCGCGTAAGTCCATGCGGCGAAGCCCGCCGTGGCGAGCAGGACGATCCAAAGCGCTCGGACCGCCCAAGGCTCGTATCGCTGCGGGTGACTGCCGTCGGGCATCATGTCGTCCAAGTTCATCCCTCCCAGGAGTTGAGCACGTACAGGGCGTCACGCAGCAGCACCGCCGCCGCGTCGGGTGCTATGCCCTTGCCCGTCTGCGCATACACCTCGTTCACTAGCGCTCCGAGTGCGTTCACTGCAGCCATCTGGCTGCCACGCGATTGGGATGAGTCAGCTGCATGCAGCTTTGCGGCGAGGCTCTCGGCAAGGCCGCCATCCGCGATGAGCCCCGCAGACGTGAACCGTCCCACGAGGTCTTCCGTGCTCGCGATGCTCGTCGTTACTGTGAAGTTGACGGACTGGTCCGCGATGTTTCCTGCGTTGTCAGTGGCTGTCACAGACAATGGAACCTGGCCTAGGGGGAGCTGCCAAAGCTGGATGGCTTCGCCGTTCGTGGCCATCTGACCGTATACACTCGCTTCCACCGTGTCGACTCCGGAGAGGCTGTCGGCCGCCGAGAAGGACGGTGAGATGACCATGTCGTCGAGGTAGGCGGTGCCCGCGGGATCGGTGATCGCGATGGTCGGCGGCGTTTTGTCGATGTTTAGGGATACCTGACCCGATCCGACGTTTCCCGCGTTATCGGTCGACTGGCCGGTGACCGTAATGCCCTTCCCCTCTTGAGTGACCGTCACCGGGGACGAGATCTCGGCCACCCCAGAGCCCGAGTGCCCGTCGATCAAGGGCGGGTCGGATGCGCTCCAACTCACGGGCACGTCCGTGCGGAACCAGCCCTTCGCATTCGGCGCGATGGTACTCGTTCCCTACACGATCGGCGGAGTCAGGTCGATTGGTACGTTCACGTAGTGCTGCGTTTCAGTGTTACCGGCGTTATCCACGCTCCAGTAGACGACGGTGTGGTAACCCTCTGCCGCAATTGAGAGCGCAGCCGCCTCCTGCGCAGCCATGCCGTCCAGTCCCACGTAGGTGGTCTGCACGCCGCTCAGGTTGTCTACTGCGGTAAACGCGACGTGAACCAAGTGGTTCACCCAACCTAAGGGAACGCCGGATACATCGGTCGTCGGTGGGACGGTGTCGACCGGCAGGGTAAGTTCGGGCGAGGTGCCCTGGTTCCCCGCGTAGTCGACGGCGGACGCCTCCACTTCGAAGATCCCGTTCGTCACGGTCACCGGGCCGGTGGACGGCTCCCAGGTCGCGCCCCCGTCCAGGGAAATCTCCACCTGGTCGACGCCGGACTGGGCGTCAGTGGAAGTGACGCCTATCGTGACCGGCGTGTCATACCATCCGTGGCTGTCCGGTCTGCGAGCCTGGCGTTACATTTACCGTCACGGCTGCTGATCCACGCTGGCTTCGTCGCCGGAGCGGTTGTCACCGCATGGTATCCACCAATCGGGGTGCTGCTCGCTATGGCTGGGCTGGCCGTCGTCGGCGGGGTGTACCTAAACGAGATGTGGCGGGGTGAAATGCAGCCAGTGCAGGGCGAGGCCGCTCATCAGTAGGTATGCGGCGACAGCGATGCCCCCTTGAAGTATCCACATCCGACGTGGCTCAAGCACAGAGGCGTGCTAACCTCGCTGTGGCTCTGCCCGACCGCACGTAAGACATCAGGAAGTAGAGCGGTCTGCGAGTGCGCCAAGACGTGAAGGAGCAACAGAAAGATGACGCCGGCTACTTAGCGACTCGCAGGGGAACGCGCGCGACAGGGTGTGACGTGGGCGCTCGGCGGCTACGAGTAAAGCGGTTGGACGGGGATCTCGCATCGCCCTGGGAAAACACTATGACAAAGCCACAGAAGGCGGATTTCACGGAGCCGCGGATATTGACATTTCACCGAAGATATTGACACCGTGACGGTCCCGCGTGATACCGCCTCGTCCACCACGACGAGCAGGCGTCGCCTCGCCATCGCCATGCGCCAGCGCACGTACTCCGCGATCATCGCGTAGGCGACCGCCTGGAGATGTCGCCCCTGCTGCCCTTGCACGAGCCCATGGACGTTGAAGACGACGAGCCGCCCGCCAAGGTCAAGGTTCGTCTCCCCGGAGAACATGTCGAGCGTCCCGTCCACGAATGGCCTCAGCTTCAGAGCGAGCGGCCGGAGCCCCTCCACAGCTTCGATGTGCCGCATGGCGTCTCTTAGCGTCGGAGACTTCTTCGCGCGCGGCACCGCAGAGATCGCCGTCCGGTCCACAATGCTCTGCCAGTCGTCGGTCATGCCGAACTCCTCGTACATGGACCGGAGCGGCTCCTCGAGCAGCACCCGCTCCTCCTGGGGCATGTGCCCGCGTGGGTAGGCCATCAGCTCGAAGAGGCTCTGCAGGGAAGCGATCTTGGCCTTCACCGGTCGCCGCATGTCCTCGTCGAGCCGCTGCATGTGGAAGGGCAATAGAATCTCGCAAGGATTCAGGCGGTCCTCGGAGCCCGCGCCGAAGCGGAAGTAGGCGCCGCCGAGCAGCCTTGTCCACCGCTCGTAGTCGATCGAGGCCGAGGGGTCCAGCACTATCACGTCCTGGTCCGGTGAGAAGAGTGCCTGGGTCGCCAATACCTTCATTACGAAGGACTTACCCGACCGTGTCTTCGCGACGATCAGGATATGTGCCGGGCTGTAGCGTGCAGGGTCGACGATCACTGCGTTGCCCGTCGAAAGATTTCGCCCCCACATCTCGCCCTGCTCGTGCAAGATCTCGCAAGACGTGAAGGGGAAGGTCGTCGCGACCGGGAGCGTCGGAATCGGCCGCACCCGCCGGATCACCGCGTTTCCGACCGGCATCGTCAAGCGGAACGCCGGCGCCTCCTCAAGCCATGTCTCGCACAGGACGAGAGAGTATCCTGCCGCGTCCTGCTTCAGCAGGTCTACGGCTTCCCGCAGATCCTCTGGCGTATCAGCCATGAGCGTCACGAGCATCGTGACGTCAAACATGCGCTGGGTGCTGCGGCCAATCTCGTAGCGGAAGCTGCTCTGCATCCTCGAGTCCGATCTCCGTGGCGATATCCGGCCCCATGCCGCGCCGCATCGACCAGCGCGAGTTCACGTCGAGATCGAGGAGCTTGCGCTGGAGTTCCTGCACGGCCTTCGCGGAGGAGATCGGCTCGATGAACATGCTGACCCGCCGGCACACGTTCTTGTGCGTGAAGTGCAGGAGACGCTCGAGCCAGGCGTTCGTCGCCCGCTCCGGGTAGGCGACGACAACGAGACTCGCCGCATAGCTGCCGCCCAGATCAAGCTGACCTGGTCGCTCCACCACGGCGGAAGGCGTCAGTATATCCGAGAGGCGCACGGCGTCTTTGGAGAGTACATCGCCCTCCTCCGGTGCGAGCCGTATCTCCCCCCTCTTCGGGCTGCGTGCGGCACGTTCACTGCCGGCCTTCCCTCGCTGCAGCAGGGCGTTCACGCCGCCCACGACCTCGGAGAGAGGCACCGGTGCGTGCCCGTAGCAGACCTGGAGGATGTGGCCGATCCGCTCTGGGTCGCAGCGATGTGCTTTGGAGCCGTTGGCGGCGAGAAGCTGCAGGAGCCGCTTCCCGTTCGCCTCCGCCTCCTGCGCGCTGTTGCCGGTCAGGGTCAGGACGGTGCTCTTGGCCAAGACGTGGCTTGCCATCTCCTCAGCCATCGCCGCCTGCGCCTCCGCAAGACGGCCGATCGCTGTGTCACCCTCGACGGTTCGGGCGTCTTTCATCTGCCTGATATACCCCGAGATGTCGATGGGCTCCACAAACAGCGTCGCCTGAAGAACTCACTTTTCTGGCAGGCCATTCAGGACTCGGGCGTAAGCCTCCAGCCGAGCGTCCTGCTCTGAGAGCGACAGCATGTTGAAGACCTCGCCCTCGACTTCGACGAGTGCGGAGTACAAGCCGTCCTTCCGGTGCACGGTTGATCCTTCAATAACCTCGATATCCACAAGTACGGCAACCGTTTCCGTCTGCATCTTTCGACGAAGATAGGTCGGCATTATTTCACCTTTCTTCCTTAGGAGGACTTTAGTGGGCACTGCTGGAATGAACTGGTGCGGTATATGGCACAGCCTTTCGTAATGGGGAGGAACCTACAACGGCTGATCTGTACTCAGTGTTGGGCGTCTCCACTACAGCGACAAATGAAGAAATCAAACAGACCTACCGCAAGTTGGCTATGGAACTGCACCCAGACCGTCACGTTGGCAACCCCCTGGCTCATCTGGCTGCAGAGAGGCTTAGGGAAGTAAACGAAGCCTACTCGGTACTTGGCAACCCGCAGAAACGTTCCGCCTATGACCGAAGCCATTTCGGTGCTCACCAAGCTGGCAGTACGGGGAACACGGGGAACGCCTACGGGCCTGATGCATCACAGGGCCACGCTTCTTCCACCATCGGCTGCCGCAGGCACTCCGACCGAACTGCAGTGGCGGCATGCCAGTTCTGCGGCAAAGGCCTGTGCACCGAATGCGCCGGACTGTTCACTATGACGGCATGTCCAGAATGTCTGTTGGCCAACAACCGCCTCTACCTTAAACGCCTGCAGAACACCATATGGATAAGCATCGCTGTCGCGGTGATTGGTGCGATTATCGGAATCGGTGCAATGGGCGGTTCAGGTATCATCGCCGGACCATTCTATGCCCTTGGCCTGTACTGGGGCTGGAACTTTATCGTCAAATCGTTTGGCGCTGCCGCCTACGCTGGATTACTCGGTGGCGCCATCCCCTTCTTCCTGGTGCTGATGTTCGGCATCTCTTTTGGCTGGATAATTGGCTTCTTTGTCGGCCTTTGGCGATTCGCTGGCGTCGTGAGGGAGTACACCACAGCCCGGCAAACTGCAGATGAAACAGAGCGATTCGTAGCGGGGACCATTAGCTAACAAGCCATCCCAGCGTTCGGACATCCCGGCTGGGCAGTCTGGGCGTCTTGCATCAGGAGATTGCGCGCCCGACTTCGACGAGGACACCATGCATACCGTCCTTACGGTGATTGATGGGGCCATAGACGGCCTGTACGTCCACTAGCGCGTGCGAGGCATCCCGCATCGGCTCGCCTCGGCGGTCGGCGTAATGTGCAATGGGAGGTCCAAGATGAGGCGTTCTCGCCGTAGGGCAGGTACTCTCCCCGGTGGCGCAGCAGCATTCCCCCTGCTGCTCGCCATTGTGGGACTTGGCTGGCTGCAGAGGCATCCTATCGTGCTCCTGATCGGCGTTGTGCTCTTCATCGCCGGTGTCGGTGCCTTCGTCTATTCGGCTTGGCAACAGCGTGAACGGATCAGGAAGTCGGGAATTGCTGAAATCGACCAGATGGATGGCCGCACCTTTGAGCGGAAGCTCGGTCTTCTCTTTCGGGATCTCGGTTACTCGGTAAGACACACAAAAGTCTCGGGCGATTACGGAGCAGATCTGGTGCTGCACAAGAACGGAACAACCACCGTCGTCCAAGCAAAGCGGTACAGTCTTGATCGCAAGGTTGGTGTGAGTGCTGTCCAAGAGGTGGTGAGCGCCATGAGCATGTACCATGCGCAGCACGCCATAGTGATCACCAACACGTACTTCACGGCACCGGCCAAAACACTTGCGAGGTCCAACCAGGTGGAGTTGTGGGAGCGCACGGAGCTGATCAATGCACTGACCACGGTCCGCAAGCAGCAGGACCCGCGGCCACAGAACTCGTGAGACGCCTCAAGCGGATCTGGAGTCCCTGCCCGCAAACATCGAGCCGCGACGTCCCCTGCGTAGGTAGCGTGCTCCGCGTCGCAGCCAGGTCGTCACTCGATCGCCCTGCATGTCGAGGGGGTACCGGAAAAGCCCAAATACCGCGGCAACCCCCATGGCCGCAGCGATCTCCGGTACCTTCACCATATACGGCGCCGTGCCGGTCAGCGTCTTCAGTGATACGACGACGCCCCCTCCGAGGAAGATCACGGAGGGGGCGCCAAGGTTCCCTAGCCATTTGAAGCTCTGGCGGTAGTTCCATAGATCCTCGTTCTCTCAAGTCCCGCAGGGCGCCAACCTGCGGGACTTCCTCTTGGCTCAGCTGTAGGTGGTGGGCTTGGGCCGCATACGCTTCGACGCCTCACGCGCCCGGTCTGCAAAGTCGGGAGACGACGCGTTGCTACGCGACACATGCGAATCATAAGACTTCCCAAGCGATATCAGGCAGGCGATCACTCACCCGGCCTGTAGGAACTCCTTATACCGTTCCTCGAGGCGGCTCGGGTCTGGTCGTGCGCTACGCGATGCCGGGACAAGAAGAGGTACACCATCCATTTCCTGTAAGCCATGCAAGAGCATCGGTCCGTCGTGCTCGCGAAGGACGTCCGCGCGCACTTCCACGACGAAGTCTGGGCGGATGCCAAGGAGATTCTGATCATAGGCTGCGTGATGCATCTTGCACAGGGACAACCCATTCGGCACCACCGGAAGCCCCCTCGGATGTCCGTCGGGCAGGATGTGGGCAGCTTCGAGAAGGGATACGTGCCGCAGGCGGCAGATCGCGCAGCTTTGCTCGTAAGCTTGGAGCACTTGCGCCCGAAACACAGTCTGGTGCAGGCGTTCTTTCGTCACGCGCTCTACGTAGTGGCGACGGTCGGTATCATCGGATGCCAGAAGTACATCCGACCTGTCAAAAGCGAGAACAAACTGGAGCTCGGACTTCTCTTCGCCGACAATCCAGACGGGATACACCGGCACATACAAGCCACTCTGCGCGCCAACGAACCAAATTAGGGGTAGCCGGTACTCGAGAGCGGTTCGCAGCGCCACGTTCTCATGGTGCTGTGGGTCTGTTCCGCGATACTTGTAGCGTGGTAGACCGTCCTTGCCCATGGCATCTTCGTATGGCGGGGCCTCGCCAGGTGGGGTGAAGGTCGTGCGAATCGACAACGCGGCGGACATGTGGGCAGGCTTGCGGATTCCCTGTTGAGTAGGCATGAGCGGAATCCTTCGTCCTTCAAACGTAAACGACGCAACGTCTTCATAGCGGAGCAGACGCGAACCACTGGGATTTTGCATGTGTAGCCAGTCCATGGCAGCCTTACGCACGGAATATTCGTATTGTTCGTCGACCATACCATCACCCCTTGCCGTGCCGGCATCTCAGTGAAACCAACACCGTTGCAAGACTCGGCGGAACAGGGGCGGCATCGGCCCGAGTTGGCGAGAAGCCAGGACACGTCGTCTACTTTACTGTCTTCGTGAAAACCGTTTGGCACTCCTCCTAACCGCGCCGCGCGCCCACTATACTCTGCCGAGCGTGCAGTTTATAGGGCGCCTACCATGCGGATTTCGAAGAGTATCGCTCAAAGGGATTCTTCGCATCAGCCAGCGCGGTGCCTTGACGTCGCCCCTCGATCTACCTCTTGATCGCACATCAAGAGGTCTCAGCATTCGCACCTTTCGTGAAGCAGTTTTGACGAGATGAAGCCGAGCTTGAGGAGGCTCCGGATCCTCTTCGGGTACGTTCACCTCACAAAAGGGACATTCTGTGAGGTGAATTGATGTACTCTCGCTCAGGGTACTTCCCTCAGAGCAGGACCACGATATCATTCTCCGAGAAAGCTCTCATGACTCTCATCGGCTAGCACCACGATCGACGGTCGTGTGTCGGGCGATGATAGAGTTTGGTAGTATCGCTTAGCCTGACCCACATAACTCAACGCCGTCACAGCCTTGTTTCTACAGCGTTGCAAACGGGCCTCCAAATCCCTCAGAGCTGCATCCTTAGTGTCTTGGCGCAACAACATCCAAAACTCCAAGCGTACATTCACCTGCACGGTATCGGCATACAGCAGATGCAGTAGCCTAAGCTGGCGCGAATCATCAAACAGTGCATAATTAGTCGCAAGCAATTGCGATAACGCGTCAGCCCGCAGGCGAACTGACGGAACCGATCTGCGTCCGTCTCTCGCTTTAGAAATCAGTCTTGTCAAGGCTTCACAATACGAAATATTATGAGACAGTTCAGAAGTCAACGCATCAAGCTTTCTTACGGTTTGAATTCTCTCGAAGTGGAATAGGCCCGCCTCCGTATCTCTTAGAAAGTCGGACACTGGATTATCCGAACGCTCTGCAGTTCCAAGTGTAGCGCGCAGCTGGTTTCTCATCTCGGCCTTGAACCTTGTAATTTCACCAGGGCCCCGTCCATAAACAATGATGCCATATTGTCGGAGGTCCGATGGAACGTCCTCAATGTTCTGCGCTATCAGTACCGTTCTATTTTTAAGTGAATGACGAATTCCTAACTCATAGAATACATTAGCGTTTCTATCGGTCAGGTCCGCAACAACTACGTCAGCATCTCTAAGTTCTCGTACAATGTCCTTCATAAACGAACCCGGTCTTATTGACAGTCGGTAGCACTCTAGGCGGAGGCGTGCTCCCCTCACCGACGGCTTGATAATCTCGTCAAAGATCTCAGTCCACTCTTCAGCAGAGTGGTTGGCAGTCGCCGAGAAAGGCATAATTACAAAACACTTCGGCACACGTATCCCTCACTCAATGTCTCGACATCTGTATCCTTTCGGCACATCACCAAGAGGCTCCTTTTATACCCTTAAAGGCGCTACGTCGTTCTCCTTCTTGAATAAGGCAAGCTGGCGCTACTCATCAACCAGCACTGAGGAACTCTTCGTACCTCTCTTCAAGACGGCTATGGTCCGGTTGAACGGATCGGACAGACGGAACCAAGAGGCGTGTTCCGTCCATCTCCTGCAACCCGTGCAAGAGCATCGGGCCGTCCCGTTCATCGCGGATGTCGCCACGGACAACAACCACGAGGTCCGGTCGGATACCGAGGATGTTCTCGTCATAGGCAGCGTGGTGGATCTTGCAGAGAGAAAGTCCGTTAGGCACGACGGGGAGACCCCTCGGATGTCCGTCAGGCAGGATGTGCGCCGCGTCGAGTAAGGAGACATGCCGCAGCCGACAGATTGCGCACTGCTGCTGGTACGCCTGAAGCACCTAAGCTCGGAATAGCGGTTGGTGCAAGCGCTCCTTTGTCATGCGCTCCGCATAAATTCTTTGGTCTGGACTGAGCACGCTCCCCTCCGTTGGGAGCGCCTCTGCCTTGTCAAGTGCGATGACAAATTGCAGTTGGTCCATCTCGTCATCGATGACCGAAATACAGCGCGAAGTAGAAGCCAGGTCGGTACGCACCTACGAACCAGATCAGCGGCAGATGGTATCTGAAAGCCATTCGCAACGCAACATTCTCGTGATGCTCTGGGTCGGTCCCCCTGTACTTATAGCGGTGCAATCCGTCGAGACCAACAGTGTCGTTGTAGGGTGGGGCTTCACCGGGGGGAGTGTAAGTTGTCCGGATCGACAGAGCAGCAGACAGAACGGCAGGCTTCCGAATGCCCTGCTGCGTGGGCAACAGGGGGATCCTCTCACCTTCAAACGTGAAGTCCGAAACGTCGTCATACCGGAAGAGGCGTGAACGGGATGGATTTTGGGCGTCCAGCCACGCCATCGCTGCATCGCGTACGCGCCGTTCGAACTCCAGGTCGATCATGAGCCGGTTGCCTCCCTGTGAATTCTCTAAGAGGAAATCTGTGACCTCAGTACGCCATGCGGTCAGGAATGACGCCCCGCACCCCTCCACGCGGGGATGGCGTGTCGCCGCTTCTACGGGGCACGAGATGGATGTGGGCATGCATTACCGTCTGACCCGCGTCGACGCCACAGTTGGCGCCAACGTTGAATCCGGTGATCGACGAGTCCTCTCCCCTGAGTTCGTTGGAGATCACGCGAATCAGATCGTAAGCCTCTGCGGTCTCGGTTCCCGTCATCTGCAACAAGTCAGGTACATGCCTGTGGGTGATGATGATGGTGTGACCGTCGCTGACAGGGTAATTGTCCCTTACGGCGAAGACGCGGCCGTTATGGTACACGGCACGGTCCCTCAATTCGCCATCACAGAACGTGCAGTCAGGGTCCGACGGCGTGAGAGGATCTACTCGGAAGTCTGTCGTGTCCTTATTCCCCTTGCTGCGGTTGCACTTGCTGCACAGGACCTGCAGGTTGGAGAGGACAGTCTTCCCCCCACGCGATCGCGGGATGATGTGATCCACGTCGAGTGGGCGCTCTCTACTCGTCGCGCCGCAGAGGGCGCAACGCCGCCCGGAAGCCATAAGTACACGCAGCCGCAGGCTGTCGGGAATGGGCTCAGTGTCCAGCATCCGATAGTCCCACAAAGCCAGTCCGCGCTTGGCGACAAACTCTTGCATCCTCTGCTCACACGCCATGAGGACGACCGATCGCTGCTCGAACGTCAGCCGCTCGGTTGATAGAGATACCAGCTTGCCGTCCTCTTGCACGACTCCGTGGTTTTTGAGAACGCGGAGCGGCATCTCACGAATTCGCCTCTCGTAATGCAGGATTTGGCTTTCGTCTCTACCGACGAACGCAAGCGCCAATTGCCTGACGGTTGCGACGCCGCCTGCCTCGACCAAGGCGCGGATCATCAGAGGTTGATAAATATGGCTCATGCGCATCTCGGACTCGACAAAGTTCTTGAGCTCTTCAAAGGTCAAGGGACAAGCCCCCTGTACGGCCAACAGCAGCCGTGCTGGTTTGGACGTGTTGATCTGCTCGCTGCCTAAACAATGAAAACATTGGTTCGGTGCCATTCGAGGTATTCCTGAGACGGTCGTTCGGCCGGCGAATTCGGCAAGACGATGCGGTTCCCCTGTCGGGCGTAGTAGTCCCGGCCATTGTGCCACGCCGCGCCAGCAGCTCTTAGCAGACCTGCTGGCGCGGCGTGCGACTCCCTTAAGCGTTGGAATCGCTGGCGCGACCGCTCTCTAGGTACTTCTCGATGCCGCTGCGATTGCGGACTAGCTGAATGGTCGCCTCTATTACCTGTCGCGTGCTCGTCGGGGAGACTTCATGGGTCTCCTCGTTGACCCGCCCCATGATCCCCCACGTCTGCCAGTTGGCGCGTCGCCAGTCTACGTTACGCTCTCCAACGTTGATCGTGAGGCGCTTACGCTGGTCAGGCTCGTCGACACTGCTGTAGATCAGGTGCCCTAGAACGCCCAGGGCCTGCAACGATGCGCTCGCGCGGAACAGGTACTCCTCCCTGTCAGGTACGAGCCGCCAGCTAGGGAACGCCTGCCCTAGGTAACCCAGGTACTCCCAAAGGCTCGCGCGGATTGCTTCATAGGTCTCGTCGGTCAGAGAGGGATTATTCAGCGCCCCCTTGTAGACCCCTCGATGGCCCTCAGCGAACCCTCGAACGAACTTGTAGAGGACGGCATGAGTCGCGAACTCAGGGGCGCCTGCCGAAACCGACTGCTTGTAAAGGTTGATCCCCCCAGCAGCCTTGATCACGGGGTGATCGGTAAGCTCCTTGGTCAGGCGGTTGTGCAAGTCACGCGTGTCGACCGCCAACGCCTTCGTAGCGTTCACTGCCTTCTGCAGGTAGTTCTTGTCGTGGAAGGCTTGCCCAGCCCAGGCGCTCAACCGGCCTTCCGGCAGCACCCCAATGGCAACCGCCACGGTGAAGCGGTTTGCGTACGGGGGATATTGCCTTACGAAGTCGAGGATTGCGCAGTAGCGATGCTGTCCATCTGTGATGAAGTACTCAGTGGCCTGGGGAAACCCGACTCCGTGGTCAGTCTCGTACGTAGACGTATCCGGCTGGGCAGCGGTCACCAAGTCGATCTCTGACCAGTCGGCGTAGCCGTCGTTCTCCACAGCCTGGTGGAGGTACGCAACCATCTCCTCCACTCGCCGCGGGTCGATGTTACGCTGCACTTCCGTGATCAGGTCTTCTAGCGCGTGAGAGATGTTGGCCGGCGTCTTTGCCTTAGGGTTGACGGTTCTGGGATCGTAGCCCACCAGCTTGATGAGATCTCCGGGCGTGAGATCCGCTCTTACCTTGAAGAACTTCGACGGCGTCTTCCCGATGCTGCAGCCCTCAATCCTCTGCTGCAGCAGCGCCTTACGGGTGGGGTCGATCGTTTCGAACGCATTGAGCCCATCGGTCATCGCAACCCTCTCCTCTCGAACTGGAATCGTGACCGGAATCTGGTTTCACTTATATCGCGTTTTCCGAATGCTGTCAAGCATACTTTGCACGTTTCTTCGCGTTCTTCATATCCCCTTCAGCGTTCTATCTGTTGAGCCGCTATCGCGCCTGTGGCCTCCATCTGGTCTCCCAGGAATCGGGTCGAGCCATCTTCGAGTAGCTCAAGGCAGTGCTAAGACTTCCAATCCAAAAGGGGCGTGTCAAGGAGCCCCTGATCGGGTGGGGCCCCTACGTCGCGCGCAACAAACGCCAGCCCTTCAACCGCGGCTGATAGTGGCGGCCAGCCGGACCTTCCAACCTGGATCTGGTCGAATCGCAACGACGCGCGGCCACCGTTGCCGGTCTGCGACGCCGAAAGACGCTTACCTGCACCCGTACGGCGAGTAATCTTCGATAAGCTGTTTCCCGCGTACGCCCCCACGGAGGATCGCGCGAAACGGAGCTGAACCACGAGCCATATCCGGGGGCAGCAGCGCCACCGTACGCAGACCTAGCCGATGTCATGCCCCGAGTTGCGTGCAGCACGCCCCGACCTCTCGTGGTGACGCGCCGTGGTGACGCGACGCCAGCCCCACCTATTTTCTGCCAGTTGGTCACCTCTTGTTGCGCCAGTGAAGCACCTTCAAACGCAGGCTGCGAGCGGACTTCCGCTCGCAGCCTCTTGACCTCCTGTAATCGGTTCGCAACGTATACCGACCACCAGACCTCTTGAATGGCTATCAAGACATCCTGTAAACCGCACTCGGCCAACGGACCACTTCTCGGAGCTTCTAGACGGCATCGACGAGTGGCGCGTCGTTGCAAAGGGTGGCCTACGGCGTGTCGCCGTGGTACGGAAAGTCTCTCAACGTTTCGTCAATCTCCTCTTCTCCTCGCTGGCGGTAAGCCTCTCCGACTAGCGCCAAGACTTCGAACTGTTTAGCGAATAGGATCCTTCTAATGTCCTCTCCGTCTTTATGGCGGCTGATTCATATTACAAATTTGTCTTGAACGCGTGATCAGCTAATTTCCAATATTCAACGTCAACTACTTTATTCGATTCTCTTTTGCGATGTAACTACACCTCGTTCAGTTTACTCGTAATTATAGTTGTCTCCATCAGAACATGCGTAACACCTTTCTATATTTCTTTGGGTTCCACTTTGAAGGAACACTTCGAAGGTCACGAATATTCCATCTCTACGCGCATGCCCACTTAGTAACTCGTACTTCGCCAGAATGTATTGCTGTAGTTCGTTGGTTGTCAATGTCTGAGAACTTATCTCGCTCATCCTCGCAGGGGTGTTTGCGCTGAAGGCAACCGCCCAGCTTACCGCGCCTCGGACCGCACTTCCTAAAGCGCCCCCCCAAAAAACACCCACTTCTCTCAGGCTGAACTCCATGAAGGGCGAACCACTAACAGCCAGCCACGCCGAATCCGGCTTCTGCGCTCGCCAGCCCGGCAGCAGGTTGTAGTTCTGGAACACGAACCCGATGGCGTATTGCGGATCTCCGCGAGCTCGTCGCTCGTCTTCCGTCCGACGTCCTCACCGGCGAGGAGGTAGTGGCCGCCCGTCGGGCGGTCGAGACAGCCGAGGAGGTTCAGGAGCGTCGACTTGCCGGAGCCCGAGGTCCCATGATCGCGACCATCTCGCCAACGCCAATGCGGAAGTTGACGGCCCGCAGCGCCGCCACCTCGACGCTGCCCATCCGATAGGACCGCTGAAGGTCGATGACCTGGATGACGTCCGTCACCTCAGGACCCTCCTCCGCTCCTGCCTCCGCTGCCCGAACTCGAGACGAATGGCAGGACCCCCTGCGAGGCCTTCGCCGTGATCACCCGGGTTCCCGGTTTGAGCCCGCTGGTGATCTGGGCCTCGAGGTCGTTGGAGAGGCCGACGGTCACGTGGCGGACCACCGGCAGGCCGTGTGAGAGTACCTGCACGGTTGTCTTGCGGCCATACCCGGCCAGCGACTCGACGGGGATGAGCAGGACGTGGTGGAGCCGCGCGATGTCGATGACGGCGTTCGCGGACATCCGGCGCGCAGGGCTCCTGTGTTCGTGACATCGATCGTGACGTTGAAGGTGGCGACGCCCTGGCTGACGGCTCCTGCCGGCGCGATCTCGGACACGTTGCCCGCGAACGTCTGGCAGGGCAGCGCATCCGCCGTGATGGTGGCATGCTGCCCGACCTGCACCTGGGCGATCGAGATCTCGGGCACAGGCGGACCAGCAGAGCATCGCGGACATGACGGTCAGCGCGCCGATCTCCGGCACCATTTCGACCGTCGATGTCACCCCAGGTCAGGTGGTCGGTGCGGGGACGCCGCTCTTTCAGGTGGTGAAGACCGGCAGTGCGGAGGTGACCGTCTCCGTTCCCTCGATCGACCTGCCGAACCTCAGCATCGGGGTAGGAGCCCAGGTCTGAACGCTGGACCAGGGCACCATGCAGGGGGTCATCACGAACATCGGCCTCGCAAGCGACGTCCCTGGCGCAGGCCAGTCGGCGGATTCTCGATCCGCAGCGTCACCGGGAAGAGCGCTACGCGGCTGGAGCCGTCCGCCTGCACGCTCTGCTCCTGCGCCTTGATCTGCGCGGGGGAAGGGGTCAAGGCGCTGAGCGATGCCTCGTCCGCTGCAAGCTGGGCCTCCGCCGTCAGGAGGTTCCCCTCGAGGGCGCCTTGGTCCGTAACGTTGGCGAGCACCTGCCCAGCCTTCACCGAACTTCCTACCGCGACTGCAACCGGTCTGACGGTGCCGGTCTCGGACGCCGCCACGCCGATGGCGCTCGCGGCTTGGACGACGCCGCTGCCGCTAACGTTCACCGAGAGATTGCCATAGTGTGCGGTCGCGCTGCTGTAGACGAGCGACGTCGCCGCGGCGCTGGCAGCGGTCTGCTGCTTTGGGGCAACGGCGCGGACAACGACGATTTTGTCAACATTTCCCTCTTTCTCGATGCGATCTGCATGACGAGATGTTCCGTCCTCGATGGGAGGAGCGGGTCTACATTGGGCTTGGCTAGTTTGAACCCTCCAGAGAGCTGGCCGTCTCCCTCCTCTTCAGTAGCCAACGACGACAACGGCGTTGACGATGACCATCTTTTCGCTGTCGTCGCCCTGGTCGGGAAGGAGGACGCCGCTGCTCGCCAGCAGTCCTCCCTGCACGACCTGTACGCTGACTTCTCCGTAGGGGAACGACTCGCGCACGGCTTCCAGGTTCACTTCCTCCTGGTGGTAGGGGACGCCCAACGTCACCTCGACCTTCTGCCGAGAGAAGTCGCCTCCGGGAAGCACCTCTCGCATGCCGGGCATCGAATTGCGCCCGATCGCGTCCCGGCACGCCCTGAGGCACGCCCTCGTGACATCCTGGCCGTGAAGGTCGATCCCCGTCCCGACCTCGATGAACATCTTGTGATCCACTAGGTCACGTCCTTCCCCGCGAGCTCTACGCTCTAGCCCTTGCCCTGTACCTCCACAAGGAATGCGTAGTGCTCGTCCGGCGGGTGCCATGTCTTGAGGATCGTGAAGCCCACCTCACCGAGCCACTCCTGCACGCGTTCCTCGGGAATGCGCCTGCGGGGATCCGGTCCGAACCACTTCTGCTCGACCGGCAGGTAGTCGCTGACGACGCCACGCGCACCCTGCGGCAGCACCTTGGCAAGGTGGTGCAGCACCGCCCTCGCGTCGGCGACATCGTGCAGGACATCTGTGAGAAGAAACCGCCGCACACCATCGGAGGGAAGCGCAAAGTCTGCTGCGTCGCCCTCCACGACGTGCAGCCAGTCGATCTCCTTCGCGCGGTCTTGCAAGAACGCAAGCGGTGCAGGCTCGACGTCCAGCGCCCACACCTTCCCCGTCGGACCCACGCGCTCTGATGCCAAGAGGCTCGCGAAACCCGGCCCGGACCCTACGTCCAGGACCTCGTCGCCGGCAAAGAGTCCAAGCTCTCCGAGGACTTCCCGCACCACGTGGCCCTTCTGCTCTTGCCTCCCGAACATGCGCTCGGGCGTCACCCCACCCTCGTACGAACCCACCTATTCCACCTCCGCCACATCACCTTGTTGTCCGGCCCGACTAGCGTTCTGGGATCTTCGCCTACCCAGGCTCCATCGCACTTCCCGCGGGTTGCGCTCCCGCAAGCGACAGCCGGCGCAGGGGGCCGTTGAGCATCCCTGCGGCCATCCCTGCCGCAAGCAGGATGGCACCGAGTCCGTAGCTCCATCGCGCGCCCACTGCGTCCCCCAGGATGCCGACGCCGCCGTAGGTGATCGGGATGGCGACACTAGAGAGCATGCCGGCGATCGAACCGACCCGTCCGCGCAACTCGCTCGGCACGAGCGCCTGGAACATGGTTGACGTCGGCAGGTTCGCTACGATGACGCCCAGCCCTAGAACAAAGTTCCCGGCGTAGGCCAAAAGCAGGCTGTGACTCACGGCCACAACGCCCATCGCCAGTCCCTCGAGCCCGATCCCGAACGCGAACAGGAGGCCGACCTTCCGCGGCGGCACAGCGCCCATCACGAGGCCGCCAAGGAGCAGGCCGGCTCCAATACTGGAATCGAAAACACCAAGCGCCCCTGCGCCGGCGTGCATCACGCGACGGATCAGCATCGGCGCCAGCACGTTCGTCGGCCCAAGGGCGATATTACTGACGGTTGCGATACCGAGGAGTACCAAAAGCGCCTTTTGTCGCCCGAGCCAGGCCTACCCGCCGTGCAACTCCGCGACGAACGAAGATCGCTGGCCCTGCGGTTCCGACTCGACTGCACGCACGGGCGTGTGCACAACCCACTGGAGGAACGCGGCGGATGCGAGAAACGTGATGGCGTCGAAGCCGACGGCGGTGGAAACGCCGGCGAATGCCACAAAGAGCCCGCCTAGACTCGACCCGACGATCCTCGCAACCTGCTGCGACGTGCTAAAGAGGGCATTGCCGGCCATCAGATCGGCAGCGTCTACAAGATCAGGAAACATCCCCGCACGCGCCGGCCTGTAGGCCAGTTCGACGACCGACAAGGCAATCGTGATCACATAGATGAGCGGCATATCTGCGGCGCGAGCGTAGATGAGGCTCGCAAGAAGTCCTGTGAGAAGGGCTTGAATCACACTTGCCGACCGCATCATTGCCTTGCGGTTCCAGCGGTCTGACAGGGTTCCAAGCAGAGGACCTGCGACGACCTGTGGCACGAACGACGAGACGAGCACCAGTCCCATCTGCAGACCCGAGCCCGTCAGCTGAAACACATACCACATGATCGCAATGCTGTAGAAGTTGTCCCCAAAGTAGGAGATCGTCTCTCCTAGCCAAAGGTTCCGCAAATTGCGATTGCTTCTCAGCAGTCGGAACGGGAGTAGGATGTCCAACCAAATTCCCCCCGCCATTCTGCAGCGGCTGCCATGTCGCTGACAGCTGCACCTCTCCGCTTGGCTGCGAGGGGACACAGTTCTTTCCGGCTTGCCGCTTTTCCTATCGTGTAGGCGCCATGTTGGGTACCGGCCCTGCGAACGGCTTCTACCTTCGGCGTTGGAAGTCTGCGGGCCCTCTGTGCACTCTCCACCCGAGGTGGACCATTCACATTGCGTATAATGTCTCCACCGCCGAGACACGGCTTGGAGCGCGTCTGCTCGGGCAGGTGAGATACCGCCGGGCGGAACATCTCGAGGAAGGAACCCTACTGGACCCCCGTCTCATGGTGTTTCTAGCGGTCGCACGCGAAGGGCAACTGACCGAGGCCGCTCGCCAGATCAATATGTCGGTGTCAAACGTGAGCCAGCAGATCTCCTCGCTCGATGCCGACTTTGGCACGCAGCTTTTTACCCGCACGAATCGGGGGGCCAAGCTCTCCCCCGCTGGCGAGGTCCTTCGCAAGTACGCGGAAAGCATCGAGGCAGATTGGAGACTTGCCTTCCGAGACGTACACCGTGTCGCTGCGGGCGAGCACGCAGTGCACATCGCGGCCTCCCACACCGTGATGGAGGTCTTCCTTCCGCGCCTGCTGGGGGCATTCCGCCGCCGGTTCCCCACGGTGCAGGTAAAGTTGCACGCGCTTGGATTGGAGCGGACCCTGACCATCCTGAGCATGGTGCAGTGGGCCCTCAGCGTTCCCATCGCCTTCCTGATCCTCGGTGTGCTGTTCTGGCGCCTCGTGCTGCACAAACTGCCAACAAACGAGATGGCCATCTCCACCTGGATCTCTCTTGGTACGCTGGGCACGGGCGTCATGGGGCTTCGGCAGATGCCGCTCCTCTTCGGCGCCGTCGGCCACGGCATGTACGGGGGCGCAGTCCTCTTGGCTCTTGGCGCTCTGGGGCTTTGGAATCTGGTGGCTCGTCATGAGCCTGCTGTTCACAGGGCACTATGTACGTCACGGGCTCCCCTTCAACCTCTGGTGGTGGGGACTCACGTTCCCCCTCGGCGTCTTCACCGCAAGAACCAACTTCCTCTACGCCGCGCTGAAGGTCCCCCTCCTCGGGGGCTTCGCGATCGCCTTCTTCCTTCTATTGGCCACATTCTGGGCACTGGTGGCTACCAGGACAATCTGGAGCCTCCTGCCGGTCCGTCGGCTACAGATCTCTGCGGCAGACTAAAGTCACTTTGCAGATCAAGCAGGAGCGCCACCACACGGCGGCGCTCCTGCTGTCCTTTAACGGCTGAGGCGTCCGCTCCCGTTGGGCGCCGAGGATAGGTTTAGCTGGTCGGCATCGGCGCCGCCTCGGGGAGATCGCCCGAAGGTCACGGAAGACGAAGCCGCTACGATCCGGTGCAGTCCGCCACCGTGCCACTGAGTACCACCGGTCCCGTCGGCGCCGCGTGGTCCCCGACCTGCACAAAGATCCTCGCGCTGGGTGGGAAGGGCAGGACCACGTCCGTCCCGGTATGCACGCCCTGCCACATCGCAAAGGCTTCCTCCACCTCGACCATCTGGCGCACGAGTTCGCCCTCGATCGTGTACCAATAGCGGTCGTAGGCGGGGCCGAAGGTCGCCGGGCTCGGCAGGTTGATGCCCGTGACGATGACCGTCGCCTCATGGTCGGGTCCCTGGCGAAGCCAGAGCGATCCGCCGGGCACGAACTCCGGCGTGAGCGCCGTCGCGCAGTCGCTATAGGCGGGCGCCGGTGCGGGCTCCTCCTGCACCGCGGGCCACGCGATCCCAAGCGGCCCAGGTGCCGCCAGCGGGTTGTGCTGGCCGATCTTGAAGAACGTCATCGGCCCCACGACGCCGTCCGTCGCGATCCCGTTCGCACCCTGGAACGAGACCACGGCCGCGCGCGTGGCTGCGTCGTAGTATCCGTGCACTCGCCCGCCGTAGTACCCGAGCCGCTGCAGGATGGTCTGCAGGAACACGACGTCGAAGCCGTTGCGTCCAGTCTGGATCGCGCGTCCGCCCGCGAACGTGTAGAGCCAGCTCGCGTCGTACGTCCCGTCGCCCACGGTTGCATTGGACGGGAAGCCTGTGTCGCCGTTGTTGGCAGCATCCCTCTTGAACGCGAGCACGGCCTGGGAAGTCGCCGCGTCGAAGCTGCCGTCGGCGGGATGACCGATCAGGAACGCGTAGCGAAAGCAGTTCAGCCGGTTCTGCAGGATCGTCACGTCACCGCCGCTCATCCCCTGGCTGAGGCTGCGGCTGCCGTACACCGGTCCGCCGTAGGTGGTGTTCGGGCCGACGCCCTGGCCGTAGACGAAGTATGTGTTGGGCCCGATGATACCGTCGGTGGAGAGGCCGAAGTAGGACTGGATGTTGCGCACTGCCCCCTGGGTCTGCGGACCGAAGATGCCGTCCACCGTGATGGGACTCCCCATCGGGCCCTCGGGCGGGTTCATCGATCTCAACATGAGGTTGTAGACCGCCTGCGCGACCGCCACATCGGTGCCGCGCAGGTTCGGCGACTGCAGGGACAGCGTGCGGCTGCCGAAGGCCTCGTACGGGGGAAACGTGTCCTCGAAACGCGCCATAATGTTCCTCCTAGCGGGCGTGCTCCTACAGCCTATTCTCGAAATGACATAAGTGCGCGTCGGCTCGGCCTCCGGCGACCCCGGTTCCAGCGCGCGCTCTGCGGCGTAGCAGTCCAGACGGCGGGAGGTCCACGCGCGGCAGTGCTTCGGCCGCGTCCTCGCCCGGCCAGGTGACGCCGTCACGGACCCATGACCGACCTACGGCAAGGTCGAGCAAGACAGCGTCTACTGGATGATCGGCGAAAGCTCCCAGTTGCAGCTGCGTCCCACGCCACCGACGGTCCGCAACCACGGCAACTACGTAGTGAGCGTGTCGGAACTCTCGCGCTGGCTCTCCGAGAAGGCGGAGGAGCTTGGCGCCTACATCCTGACCGAGACCGCGGGCCAGCAGCTGCTCGCCGCGGACGGCGCGGTGCGGGGCGTCCATTCCGGTGACAAGGGCCGCGGCAGGGACGGAAAGTCTTCCGGGAACTTCGAGCCGGGAGTCGACATCGTGGCGCAGGCGACATCTCAGCCGCGCCGCGATCGACGAATTCCACCTCGCGGCGGGACGCGAGCCGCAGACGTGGGCACTGGGCGTCAAGGAGGTCTGGTCCGTCCAACGGCCCCTCGACGTGTGATCCATACGCTCGGCTGGCCCTTGCGCTACGCGGCGAAGTGGCGGGAATTTGGCGGCTCCTGGATGTACCCAATGGGTAAGGACAAGGTCTCTCTGGGCTTCGTCGTGGGACTTGGCTACACCGACGCAAGACCTCTGAGCTCGTGCGCGGCATCCTTGAGGGCGGCGAGCGCATCGCCTGGGGTGCCAAGGTGATCCCCGAGGGCGGCTTCTGGTCGATGCCGAAGCTCACCGCGCCAGGAATGGTGCTCTGCGGGGACACCGTCGGCATGGTCAACGTGCCGAACCACAAGGGGATCCACTACGCCATCCACTCCGGCACCTACGCCGCGGAGACCATCTTCGAGCAGCTCAAGAACGAAAGCGCGGATTTCTCCGCCTACGAAGAGCGCGTCAAGGCGTCGGTGATCGGGCGCGAACTCTACGCCGCGCGCAACATGCGCCAGTCATTCGAGCGGGGCTTCTTCGCCGGTGGCGCAATCGCGAACCTGATGGTGGCGACCGGCGGGACCTTCCCCGGAGGGCGTTGGCCGAACCATCCCGACGTCAACGCGGAGATGGTCATGGGCGGCAGGGATGCTTCCTACCCGCAGCCGGATGGCAAGTACCTGGACGTTCGCACTCTTCGCCGACAACCTCAGCGGGAGCCACCCGTTCCAGGTCGGCCTCTATCGAAACGCCCTCTCGGGAAGCGGCCAGCCGCCCTTTGCGACCATCGTCTTCAAGTGGCCGCCTAGTCTCGTGCAGCATATGGCCAATTAGGCGGAGGTAGTGCCTAAGGCTTTGCTATGCCGCCTGCGCGAAATCGGAGTCTCCTGACCCATCCAGGGTCAGGAGACTCGGGACGCGCGTTCATAGCGACTCGGACAAAGCCTGGCCGTCAGGAAACTCAGCGTGACCGGCTGCAATCCATGCAAACAGCAGGAAGCCCCATACTAACGAGAGTTGCGACGGCCAACCGGGGCGAATGGGCATCATCTGCATCCAACCAACCGCCAACAGGAAAACGACGAGCCCGGGAACAAACCACCCAAGGACGTTCCCTCTCAGGTGTGTTGTGACGATTCTAAAGGAAGCGGCTATACCGCTGCGAGCTGCCTCAACCACGTTGTAGGCGGACCAAACTCCGATAAGCACCGTTACGACAGCCGCGACTGTCACCGGCACCGGACCGATTAGATTGTTTAGCGTTTCTCCAACAACTGCCCACGCGGCCGCAGCCGCAGCAGACCCGGTGGCGAGAACGATTACGCATTGAATGACTCCCATTCCCATTGAGGACAATATCCCGTACGACAGCCCTACAAAGGTTGTTCGCTGATCACTCAGAGCGAGCACCGCTACCGCCGGCAGCGCCGCACACAGCAGGTATAAAATGAACTGTCCGAGATCCGCTAGAATCATCGCCGACACATGAGTAGGGCCTGCATGAGAAGCGATCCCGTCCAGCCAAGACAGGATAGGGATCACGACAAAAACATCCACCGCCATGAAAATCCAGAATATGGGCCTCCTTATCAGCCGTCTCGCAAGGGACAGATGTCGCCTCACACAATCTCCCTCCCACCGTGCACTAGTGTTGAATACATTCTGTCGTACCGAACCCAGCTTTTGCAAGCAATGAGCCCTTGATTGGAAGGACTCGCCAACCGGCAGCCGCCTACGACCGGATGCTGCCGACAGGTCCGGACTCCCTTCTCTGCCGAAGCTGGTCGTAGTGGACGACCAGTTGAGTTTGATGCGTTCAAAGACTCCAGGGGTTTACTAGGGGAACGTCGAGTGCCTTGAAGTCGGACACGTTTCGCGTGACCAACAAAAGTTCATGGTGAACTGCGGTGGCCGCAACGAGGGCATCCATTGCAGAGACCGGTCTGCCGACTGCATGTCCTCGGGCCAAGAGTCGGCCCCAAACATCCGCCAGTTCTGGTGTAACCGCAGCGATCCGATGCTCAAATCTTATTGGTAGTTCGTCCGTAATCCACTTGTTGAGACGATCACGACGGGCTCCCACTGGCATCCGGTCCACTCCGTACCTGATTTCAGCCAGAGTTACCACGCTTATGAACACGCGATCCTCATCGACCTGCGCAAGCCATTGGACGACGCCAAGATCAGGGGTCGGCTTAGTCCATTCCGAAACAACATTGGTGTCGAGCAGAAAGTTCATAGCCCGGCGTCTCTCGAGGGTTCCCGATGCCGCTCGATAAACACTCCTGACTCGCGCAGCGGCGACGCGGCAAAGAACTCAGCGAGGTTCCCTACGCGGTGCGCCTTGCGTTCCCATTCCTCGACGCTGACCACCACCGCGGTCGTGCGGCCGTTCTTCGTGATGGTCTGCGGGCCGTCCGATCTGGCACTTTCTATCACTTGGCTAAGCTTCGCCTTGGCCTCAGCAACCGTCCACGTCCCCGCCACCAGCCTCACTCCAGTCCAGTAGTCTCTATGGTCATTATGGTCATTTCGTGGAAGGGCCGCAAGGCCCAGTACCGAGATGCGGCTGCGCCGCCGGAAAGCAGACCGACCAGTGTGCGCAAGCCTTCGAGACACGTTGGCCCCCACAACCAGGAATTTCCTCGGTGATCATGTGCGGTGGATCCGTCCACAATCGATCTGCTTTGAGCCCTGTCAAAGTCTTATCGCAAATCTCGAGGTGGCGCTGCCGTCGACCGAGTTGCGTGGTTTACACATCTCAGTGAGGTGTGCGCAGTGGAGACCCGAAACGTCACTGTGGCGTTACCTAAGGAGTTGCTGCAACATGTCAAGGAGCTTGCGGCGCGTCGCGGAACTTCGATATCCGGCCTCCTGACGGCGCTGCTCTCGGATGCCGTGGAGCCTGAGAACCCCTACGGGGCGGCCCAGCGAGTGGCCCTGATAAAGCTAGAGCGGGGATATGACTTGGGCACCAATGGCGTTCGTCCTGCGTCGCGGGCGAAACTCCATGACCGCTGAGAGGTGCAAGGTCTCCTGCGTAGTCCGTTGCGAATGGACTCGCTACGCTGCGAGGGCGTACAATGTCGCGACCACTTGAAAGGTTATCAAGAGGTAGAAACGTCAGAGGCTCGCGTCAAATCCCTGTTCGTTGAAGTGATCGTCAAATGCGAACGCGCTTTTGACTTCCAATCTCATCATGAGGGCGAAGCTTACGCAGTCGACTAGGCTGAGCCGTCTGCGCGCGTTCTTTCGTTCGGGAAGGGTCCTCTGCCGCCGACGCGGACTGCCATCTCGAATTGCGCTGTTGAGCGTCTTTATTGAAGTCCTGCTGAAGCTTGGTAACAACGTACTCCGAAAGGACAAGAAAAGGCGTCGACCCACGGGCGCCGGAAGTTAGTGTTCGCCATTCAGGAACTTGTTGATGACCGACATCCCCTCGGTTCCATCCGTGTCGTCGCCAAAGAGGGTCATGAACCCATGGATCGTTCCCGCGACGCGATACGCCATGACGGGTACGCCGGCTGCGCTCAGGCGCGCCGCATAGCGCTCTCCTTCGTCGCGTAGGGGATCGCACTCTGCCGTAAGCACGAGTGCCGAAGGGAGATTGCTTAGATCTGCAGACCGCATTGGAATGGCGTAGGCCTGGGTGCGGTCGTCTTGGTTAGGCAGGTACCAGTTCAAGAACTGTTCGAGAGCCGAGCTATCCATGAGATATCCCCGTGCGAACTGCACGAAAGAGTCGTCTCCCCGAAGCAACTCACGCTGGCCGGCGCGGTGGTCCTCGGTATTGGGACAGATAAGCAGTTGCTTGGAGATCTTGGGCCCAAGGTTGTCGCGGCACATCATGGCAACGACCGTTGCGAACGTGCCTCCGGAACTATCTCCCCCCACCGCGATGCGGTCGGGGTCGACCCCGAACACAGAATGCCGCTCGGCAAGCCAGGCGGTCGCAAGGTAACAATCTTCCACGCCTGCGGGAAACGGGTGCTCGGGCGCCAACCGGTATTCGACGGACGCCACCGTCCAGCCGAGGACATAAGCCAGTTCACGGCAAAGTGCATCGTGGCCCGCAATGTTACCGATGCTGAACCCCCCACCATGAAAATACATCAGGAGGGGCAGGGACCGACCCTGGAAAGGGGAATAAAGGCGCACCGACACATCGTTGACTTGCCCCGGAACGGTTACATCCTTGATGTCGTACAGTTGACGTCCTGGGGGCTTGCGGGCCAATCGCTGCCTTTGACCTTCCCGAAGCACCTGGACATCAAGAATGGGATCGGCAGCCGCTTGCTCGATTGATTCCAATCGGGATCGCACGTGTGCGCGCAAAGGCACGGCCAGCCTTCCCTCCTTCTCACGATATGTCTATCGACCGATTACACGCTGTGGCCAACCAGTGTGTTCCCGGCCACTGCTCTCCCCCCGTGCCCAAATAACCTGCATCTGGCTATGCACTTGACTCCGTTGCTGGTGCAAGCATCGCTACCCGCGCCCGCCTGAGAGGATCAGCGAGAGGACCGCGGAGTAGTCGCTTTCTCCAAGGCCTGCACTCTCGGCCGCGTGCAACCAGCTGCGCGCGGCCCCAAGCACAGGCAGATGGGTCCCCCGACCGACCGCCTCGGCAATCAGGTCCGTATCCTTGCGGGCCAAGGACAGCGCAAAGCGTTGCGGATATTCTCCGCTTTCGATCGCGGCACGCCGGCGCTCTGCTTGCGCGCCAAGCGGCGTCTTGGCGAGGACGTCAAACGCGGTGTCGGTCGGGAGCCCGAGCGCCTGCGCCAGGGCAAGCGATTCTCCCAGCGCGCCGAGCACGCCGAAGAGCGCGGCATTCGCGACAAGCTTGGCACGGGCGCCGCTCCCGAGTCCCCCTACGCGCATTGGGTTGCCGATGGACATGAATAGCGGCCAGAGCCGCTCGGCGCACGCAGCATCCCCACCAACAAAGAGCTGGAGCGTCCCCGCCTCTACCTCGGCAACGCTGCCGAGTACCGGGGCGTCCAGGAGGGCTGCGGACGCCGGCAGGGCCGATCGCAGCCACGACACGGCATCCGGCCCAACGGTCGACATCTCGACGACCGTAAGCGCCTCCCCGGCGCCGGCAGCGATGCCCTGCGGACCCGCGGTCACATCCCGCAGGGCGGCAGGATCGGAGACCATCGTGATCAGCACCTGCGCGAGACGGGCCGCGTGGGCCGGGTCCTCCGCTCGGATCGCGCCTGCCCCCTCGAGCGCCTGCGCCTTCTCGACAGACCGGTTCCAGACGATGACCCGGTAGCCGCGGTCGAGGAGCCGGCGCGCGATTCGCGCGCCCATCGCACCCAGCCCGACGACGGCCACTTTGTCCGCAAGCTCCGCCATTATCGCTCCTCCCGAAGCGTGCGCTCCATCCAGTCCGCAACCTCCTGCGCTGCATCCCGTCGATCGGAACGCAGCGCCTCGATGACGCGCGTGCGTGTCGCAGGTGTCTTGTTCTGGCTCAGCTTCTTCTTTCCCTCGATTCGTTCCACTTCGATCCGAAACCCTGCGACGCCTTTCCTGTGGGCCTGGTACACCGGCTCCTGCAGGAGATCGAGCAGGGGCGAGTCTGGTTCATAGAGACGCACCATGTCTTCCATGTCTGCCAGCGCAACGTCGCCTTCGGTCAAGCGGAATGTTCCATAGACGTGCACGGCGACATAGTTCCAGGTGGGAACGGTCATCACTTCGTACCAGTTCGGCGAGATGTAGGCATGGGGACCCGGGAATACGGCCAGCACCGGATGATTGTCGAGATCTCGCCACTGCTGGTTCACTACGGCCATGTGCCCGGTGAGCACGCCCATAGTGCCGACGTCCTCGCGCAGCAGCATCGGCAGATGGGACACCCACGGCTGGGTGTCCGACGCCCAGGAGAAGAGAATGCCAAAGCTCTGCCGCCTGAGGAAGTCGCGTTGCTCTTCGACGTCTTCCATGCGCGCGAATTCCGGAATGTACACGCAGGCCCCTCCTTCGTCCGGGCGTTGCGACGCGGATATCCTAGCGCCGCTACCCGCCTGCCCTTTACGTTAAGGGGATAGGTGGTACCGCGCTAGTGCCACTTCGTGCGAGGCTGGTGGTACCAGTTTCGCCAAGGAGATTGACACATGACGCACATCCCTGAGACGTCTCTCTCGGACACCCTCTACCGTCAGTTGAAGGAGGCCATCCTCGAGGGGCGGCTGAGGCCTGGAGAGCGACTTCCCTCGTCACGCATGCTCGCCCACGAGAAAGGGATCAGCCGCAACACCGTCCTCGCGGCGTGGGAGCGACTGGCGGCCGAAGGTTATCTCGTCTCCAGCCCGGGCTCCGCGACCCGTGTCCGCCCGGACCTTGCGACGCACTCGGCTGATGGCCAGGACTCCGATGTCTCCCTCTCCCTCACTCCCTGGGCGGAGCATCTGCGCAACCTCCCCCCTCCCGTGTTTCGACCCGTCCTTCCCTATGACTTCCGTTCGACGCAGCCTGCTGTCGACGAGTTCCCGTTCCAGCAGTGGCGCCGGTTGCAGGCAGCGCTATGGCAGCGCATCGGGCCCGATGACCTCGACTACCAGGAGCCCGGTGGTCGCGCGGAGCTCCGCGCGGCGCTCGCGGCACACCTCGCGGTGCACCGCGGCATCTCCTGCGACCCGGACCAGATCGTCATCGTCAGCGGCGCGCAGCAGGCGCTCGATCTCCTCGCCCGGCTGCTCGTGCGCCAAGGTGATCCCGTGGCCCTGGAGCAGCCCTCCTACCCCGGCGCACGAATCGCCTTCGCGGCGGCGGGCGGGCGGATCGTACCCATCCCGGTCGACAACGAGGGACTGCGCGTGGATCTCCTGCCGGCACAGTGGCGCATCGCCTGCGTCACACCATCACACCAGTACCCGACCGGAGCCATCCTCTCGCTGCAGCGTCGCCTTGCCTTGATCGAGCGCGCGGCGAAGGCGGGCGGGTTGATCGTGGAGGACGACTACAACGCCGAGTTCCGTTATCAGTGCCGTCCTGTCCCAGCGCTGCAGAGCCTGGACCGCCAGGGCCGCGTCGTCTATGTCGGCACGTTCTCCAAGTCGCTGTTCCCGGCGCTGCGCCTGGGCTTCGTCGTCGCGCCGAAGGCACTCGTAGAGCCCTCCTGCGCGCCAAGTGGCTCACCGACCGCCACGTCGCCGTGGAGCCGCAGCTCGTTTTGGCGCGATTTCTCACAGAGGGCCACTTCGACCGCCACATCTACCGCATGCGCCGACGGTATGCGGCGAAGGCGGCGCTGCTTCTCGAGGCGCTGGCTCCGGCATCGCCTGCGCTCGCCCTGCCCGAAGCCCGGCAGGGGCTGCACCTCTTCTGCCCCATCGCGCAAGACATCGATCCGGACGCGCTCGTGGCAAATGCCATGGCGCGCGGGGTCGGTCTCCGCTGGGAGGCGGGCCATGCGGCCCCAGGTCTCATCTTGGGATTCGCGCGCCTTTCGGAGCGGCAAATTCGTGAAGGCGGCCGCCGAATTGCGGCAACCGTTCGGGACCTCCGAAGCCGGCACTGAGTACCACTGAAACAAACGATGGTTCCGCAAGCCGCCAATCTCCACCCACGGTAGACGACCCATCTGCGCGTCCGTGAGGGCTGTAGGGACGCCGGTCGGCTGGCGGTGCATGCCGAGCCGGACGAAGAGCGCGGGCGTCGCGACCTCACGCGATGCCCGCGTTTGCGCCGATGGGACCTCCATGTGTGATCAGCGGGGGCCGGCGCTCCGTTACCCATCTCGTGAAAGCTGACAGGAACGCCGGGCGGTTCTTGATGGTCGCTAGCGCGAGGCCGGCACCGCTTCGCCATGCCGAGATGTCACGCTCTGGCATGCCGGGATGCGCTCGTGTCCGTTTGACCACGCGGCCGAGGACTCGCTCAAGGTGCAGGTGCCTTGAGTCGGATGGGCCCAAGGGCGCGGGTGACGGTCTGCGTGTGCGCGGTGAAAGCCTGCGGACGGGACGCCTCGCGGCGCAGCGTGCCGCCTTCTCGGCAATTGCGAGTCGAGGCGTCCGCCTCATCGACCGACACGTCGCATCCCCCCGCAGCCTCACTGCGATTTGCCCGCTGAAACCGAGGGCGTACACAGGGATTCTGCGCTCAGCCAGGAAACTGTCTGCAAGTCGAATGCTGCGACGCCGGGGGGCCTTAACGTTGGAACTGCTTCTTCCCACATTTAGAGATGTGCTGCTCGCACGTCGGCGCGTCGCGCCATACCTGACGCCGACGCCACTCATCCGCCCCGCCGCGTTATCGCGGGCGCTCGGCATGGACTTGTACTTGAAGCTTGAGAATCTTCAGCCGATCGGTGCCTTCAAGGTGCGCGGCGGCCTGAACCTCGTTGCAGCGGAACTCGACGATCTCCGGGGACGAAGGCTCTTCGCCGCTTCGACGGGGAACCACGGCCTGTCGGTGGCCTACGCAGCCCGCACTTTCGGGCTCCCTGCCTCAATCTACGCGCCAGAGGGCGCGAACCCTCTCAAGGTGGCTTCGATGGAAGCGCTTGGAGCGGAGGTCGTGTTGATCGGCCGGGACTTCGACGCGGCTCGCGAGGCGTGCGAAGCAGCCGCTCGCCGTGATGGCGGGCGCTATATCCATTCGATGAACGAACCGCTGCTCGTCGCTGGGGTCGCCACGCTGTACCTCGAAGCGCTCGAGGCCGTTCCCGATGCCGATGTCCTGATCGTCCCGGTCGGTGGCGGGTCGGGTCTCTCAGGCGCCGGACTCGTGGCGAAGTCGCTCGATCCGCAGATCCGAGTGGTCGGCGTGCAGGCCGAGGGTGCCCCTGCCTTCTACCGCTCCTTCCGGTCGGGGCGCACTGAGTCGACGCAGCGCGCGGATACACGTGCAGAAGGACTGGCGACCCGGCAGGCATTCGATCTGCCGCTTTCAATGGCGAAGCGCTACGTCGACGAGATGGTGCTCGTTCAGGACGCCGAGATGGAAGAGGCGATGCGACAGATCCTCGAGACGGCACATGTGGTTGCCGAGATGGCTGGCGCCGCGGCCGTCGCTGCAGCGATGAGTCAACGGCACGAACTTGCGGGCAAGCGGGTCATCTGCCCGATAAGTGGCGGGAATGCAACACTCCAGCAACTCCGCGGACTGTTCTAATGGACCGCATACCGGCGCTCCACTCCAGATCCTGAACGGTTAACCGAAACTCCAGTCCGTCGGGAAATGCACTATATGGCTGATGGCTACCCTCCATCGCCTAGAGCGCACTCCTCGCCCCGACCTCCAAGGAGCGTTTCGGTGCGCACGGCACGCCCGCGCACTTCCTGGGCTCGACGTGGCAGGTATCGAACCTGCGACCTCTTGACTGCTTATCAGGTGGTCAACCCAGCACCAACCTGAAGCACTATCAGGCTACCGCGGCTCATGGGACCTCTCTGAATCTGAGTTTGTTGCTTGCACTCCCTCACACTAGGACGAAACCGAGAGCTTGCGCGACTTCTCCCTGTTTCTGATCCCGCGTGGCGAACCCTGTCTCCTCTTCGGGCTCGGCGAGATCCGGCAGAGTAAGGACAGCAACCGCGAGATGCCTTGCATCCATCGCTCTCAGCCCATGTTCGCGGACCAGCGTCAGGGCTCTGGCTTCGATCTCTACCTGATCAGCTGCCACGACCGCCACGCGCCCCTCGTCGCCCAGATCGCCGTCAAGCAGTTCGAGCAGACCTGCTCGGTCAACGCGACCTGTGGCCGAAGCCCTGACGATCGCGCCCGACACCTCGATTCTGGTCCAGGTACCGGTCACGAGGCCGATCTCACTGTTGTCGAGAAGCAGGGCGACCTCTCGGTGGCCTTGTTCGTCGGTGAGGTACGCCCGTGCCAGCACGGACGAATCGACGTAGACGATCACAACCGATCTCGCTCCGCTGCCAGATACTCATCGATGATGGGACCGATACCCGACGTCGACGCGAGGATCTGGCGGCGACGATTGGGCGTCACTGCGGGTGCGGACAAGGTGCGGAGGATACCCAAGCTTGCGGCACGCGCGCGGAGCCGTGCCCGGCGATCCCCTAAGTCCGCATCGACTGCTGCGTCCAAAATCTCATTGGCCACGGAGTTGATGCTCCGACCGGCCCGGACCGCCCGAGCGGCAAGTTTCCTGTGAGTCTTTTCGGGAACGCGAAGAAGTATCTGCTTCATGGTTGGATGATATCATTCTCGCATTCTGATATCACGGTGGAGCACAAAACCCTCACCGCTGGCTCCACCCAGCGCCCTTCCGCCCTCGCGCCAGTTTGCATCCCGTTCGCAACCGGGTCCCAGCGTTGTCTGCCGCGAGCTAGCTTCTCGACTCTTTCTGGCCAATCGTCAAAACGAGATAGGGTGAGAGAATCGGTTTCTGCTCGATCACTGTCAAGCCCGAGGACGCAAGAGCACTACACCGTTCGGCTGCACTCAAAGCAGACGTAACTCCGATCAGCCGCAGCCAGCGTGGTGCTGCGTGGTCGGCGAGGAGGAACCTGCCTCCTGGCCGGAGCACCCGAACGATCTCCCGGATGCCCTGCTCCTTATCCGTCCAGTGGTGGAAAGACATCGTGCTCACGGCCAGGTCGACGGACTCCGCCGGCAAGGGCAAACCTTCGGCGGGCGCAAGGAAGAACGTTGCGTACGCCGCCAGTTGCCTTGCTTGCTCGATCATGCCTGCCGAGAGGTCGACCCCGATCACCGTGGTTTCCGGCCATCTGCGGTGCGCTTCCCTGAGCAGGCGACCCGTACCACACCCGACGTCGAGGATGGTGTGCGGCACGGTAACTCCGTCAGTAGCTCGAAAGATCGCCCAATGAACTCGATCAAACAGAAGCCTTTGCAGCAGCGACCGCTCGTACGATGAGGACCAGCGCTCAAACCGCTTCTCTCCGGACACTTGGCCATCCCCTAAAAAGCTCTCGGAATCCTTGATCAGCGAGTGGTGCCCCGCGCCGCCATCTCTGGCGTAACGAACAGTTTCCAGAGGCTCTCGGCGGATGGGAAGCCGGAGTGCAAGCCTTGCGTCGCCATCGAAGCCGCCATCCCTTGCACGCACGATCGAAGCAACAAGAAGAGCTGGTAGGGATCGCCGCGAACGATTTGATCATCTCGCTGCCCTTCAGCGAGCAACGGCACGATCGCGGCCTCCTCCTGGGCCAACATGCCCACGATGGCATTGCGCGCTTCGTACGGAGCAGCTTCTGTGATCAGCGCCTGCAGGATCACAAGAAATCTGTAGGGGGCCCCCATCATCCCCGAGACCTCCTGGTCAATCAGCCATCGAAGGCGGTGGGCCACGTCGCCGGGTAGCTCCCGGACTCCTTGGAAGAGGCGCGCCGTGCCGTTTGCAGCTCCTTCGACGAGTGCCGTGAAAAGTGCTTCCTTGCTGCGGAAGTAATGGTAGACCAAGCCCTTGCTGATGCCGGCCAAGGCTGCGATGTCGTCGATCCTGGTCCCGACATAGCCATTGCGTCCAAAGATCTCGACCGCTGCCTGGAGCAGCGTCTCCCGGCGGACGTCGCGGATCTGCCGGTTGGCCTCTTCGGAACGTGGCACAGGCCTCATCCTTTGAATATCTAGTCAGTCAATCGTCGGTCGTTGAGGGCGTGCTGGCAAGCACGTTGGTTCAGCCAGAGCTTGCGCCTGCGCACCGTTACCGGCACATCCTAGCCTAAGCACTCTGGCAGAGGGCCGGGACACCTGGCTTGTCCGGATCAGGGTACTGCACGATCCTGCCAGCGGCGGCCGGCTTTCGCTTGTCGCGGCTGGACGATGCCGGATGGATTGCGGGGGCGGCGGGGCATGGCTACAGTGCCTTTCGTTCAAGGCTCTGGATACGATGCTCGTGATCGTCCAGCTTACTATCAAGCGTCTCTTTTATCGCTTGGACGCCTTCCCAGACGAGTCCTACCTTCGTGCCCACGTCCTCGATCAAGACGCGGGCTTCCGTGTGCAGGTGCTCCGCATGCTCTCGCGTTTCGGTGCTCATCGCGAGCATGCGGTCGGTGAGTGCCCTGCGGGTCTCGGTGTTGAGCCGCTCCGCGTGCTGGCGGGACTCGGTGATCTGACCCGTGAGGTCCTGGCGCATCGCATCCAGGTACGCCTTCAACTCTTGATCCATCGGCGACGCTCCCTTCACCTGCCGGGAGGTTCGGCGGGGGCATGGAGAAGTCCTACCACTCGGGATGTCCATCCTCTGGATGGCCCTCCGGCGGTACGTGCTCGGGGAAGATTTACACCCGCGCTTGCAGAGCCCCATTCCTCCACAACCTTGGGAAGGACTCACCGGTTGCCGGTAGAACCCCTAGGAAGTCCGACATTTGTCGGAGGGAGGCTGTGGCGGCATGACGTACCGCTGGATCACCTTCGATTGTTATGGAACTTTGATCGACTGGCACACAGGCATCCGTGAGGCACTCGCACGCGTTACGCCAAGTCTCCGACCGGAACAGATAGAGAGCCTAGCACGGGACTACGAGCGTGTGGAGCACGCACTGGAAGCCGAGACCTGGCAGCCGTATCGCACCATCCTGCAAACAGCACTCATCACCCTGTTTCGCAACCATGGTCTCGTGTCGCCTCAGCCAGCGGACATCTTAGTTCAGGCCCTCCCCACATGGAAGCCGTTTCAGGAGGTGTCCGCTGTGCTGACCGCCCTTAAGGATGCCGGCCATAGTCTTGCCATCCTCTCCAACGTGGACCGCGATCTGATCCAGGGATCTCTCGCCCAGCTTCCGGTGGAGTTCGATCTCGTCGTTACGGCCGAAGACGTGGGGAGTTACAAACCTGCTCCCGCTCATTGGGAGAGATTTCTGCTGATGACGGCCGCGGAGCCTAAGGAGGTTCTCCACGTCGCAGCAGGACTGCACTACGACATCCCTACGGCACAGCGCCTCGGGTTTCGGGCCTGCTGGATCAACCGTCGCGGAGAAAACTCCAATGGCATTCAGCCTGACGCCATGGCGCCCAACCTGACGGGGGTCTTCGACGAGTTGTTACGGTAAGGTCAGCCACAAAGAAATCCTTTGGGCGCACGCTGAGCAAACGACAAGACGCCGCTTCCTGAGCGTGTTCGAGGGCGGTCGTGAATCGATCCCATTTCGGCGCACGGGCTCTGGTTGCGTTCCAAAATCTCCGTCGCTCTACCTCCCACCGGCTGATCTCATTCTCTCGATGGCCATCTTTGAATCCTCCCCTAACCAGCCTGTCGCCACAGCACATCTGTCGGACTTCGGGGGACACACTTCGGGGACCCTTTGCCGCTCCGGAGCAACTCTAGGGCATAACAAAAGACCCGCACCCCTTGCGGGAAGCGGGTTACAAGATGGTGGGCACGGCAGGTATCGAACCTGCGACCTCTTGAATGTGAGTCAAGCGCTCTACCACTGAGCTACGCGCCCGAAACTTTTGGTGGGCCCAGCATGATTCGAACATGCGACCAACCGGTTATGAGCCGGCAGCTCTACCGCTGAGCTATGGGCCCCTGATTGGTCTCGAAAAATTTGGCTCCTCGAGCAGGACTCGAACCTGCAACCACCCGGTTAACAGCCGGGTGCTCTACCAATTGAGCTATCGAGGAACAAACCCTGCAACGAAGATTCTAGCGAAACGCCCGGTGGCAGTCAAGCGCAGCGTCGTTCGAGGCGGGTCGGATGACTCATCCCTCACGACGGTGAGTGTCGGGAGCGCAAGCGCTGGTAAATGTCACGAGGAACGTGGCGATGTCCGAACCCAAGCAACTCGACTTCGGAGCCGTCGCTCGCCTTGTAGACGATCCGCAGGTCCGCCTTCCCGCCGCGGGCAGGCATGCTCTGAAACGCGTGCCGCCGCCATACGTTCAGTCTCCCGCGCATGCCCTTGCCTGGTTGCTGCCTCACGACCACATGGAGTTGGTGAATGGCCTCCTCCAGCGCCACCTTGTAGCTCTCGGGCGATGGAAAGGCCGCCTCCAACGATGCGAGGTCGTCCAAGACGTCCGCAGGGTTGAAACGCAGCGCTGCTCCGAAGCGTTCCAGCTGCTCGGCAAACCACCGCTTGGTGGCCTCATTCGCCGCGGGCTCGTTCATCTTCTTGTAGGAGTTCGAGCAGTCTGCGCGCCGCCACCCCCGCCGGCAGGCGCTCGTGGCCGACACGGTCGCCCCATGCCTCATCGATGAGAAGGTCTTCGAGAACGTCTTCCGCGACCGTCTCCAACACTTCCCACACTGCCGGATCCACGACCACGCCAACCGTCTGGTTCCTTGCCAGGAGCCGAAGCTTCTTGCTCCTGGCAAGCTTCTCGATCCACGCCGAAGACCGCAGTTCCGTCAGCGAAACGTCGTCTTCCCTCAATGCGAAGCCTCTCTGCACTTCCAGCAGGGCGTCCAACGTTGACACTCGCTTCACCGCCTCTCACCTCCGACTGTATCCCTCGGCGTTCCCCCTGTCATTATAATATACATTTTTACGACAGTTAACTGTTCATCCCCATGCCGTTCGTTCCGTTCCCTACGTGGATCCGGTGCACGGACTCTGCAACCGCGCCACGCGTTGTTCGCCAACCCGACGTTCTCTACCGCTTCGCTCCATTTTCTGGCATATTGCTGCGTGAGGAGTGGGCTGGATGGCTGACTCCGACGCGTCGGACCTTCTCTCGAGTTACCTCCAGGCCTGGCTTCGCACGCACGTGGCGGTCGATCTCCGCCCGACCACCGCCGACACCTACGGCCGGCTGGCAGCGGTGGCTGGACGGCGACGACGGCACGCCATAGACCCTATACCAAAGTACATTGTCTTTTTGGCCATGAGGACGTACCATGTGCCCAAGTACCGCTCGCATGGCGGTGTGCGCACAGTGAGCCCCGCCCCTTGCCACGACGATGCGCGGGTCGTCGGTCAGGCAGGAAGGCGGGGCTCACTGTGCCTTGGCAAGGACCGGCTCTGGCGCGAGCCCTAGTGCAGATCAATGAGCCCGGTATCTGCCCATCGCCGGACTACAGTCTCGTCCGCCAGCATGACACCGGTGGACGCCGCAAGATCCCTGGCGCTCCGCGTGAAGCCGGAGGGAGCGATGACTATCCCCCTCGCGCAGCCGTAAAAGGCGGCTCCACCAAGGGCCTCTTGAACAGCATTGTTTCCTACCGGTTGCGTGTAGTTCTTTACTTGAATGGCGGTGCACTCCCCGGCCCGAGTTACGATGAGATCCGCTCCCTGATCACCTGTAGCGGGCGTCCGTTTTACGTCAAAACCCGCGCGCAAGAACAGGCTGGCACAATACTCCTCCAATGCAATGCCCAAGCCTGTGGAAGGCATCTCAGAACTGCTTGCGTAGTGATACCTTCTCAACATCGACTGCATCTTGTCGTCTTTCTCCTGAGCAGCCTGAGCGTCGTGGAGTTCTACGAGTCTCAGCGCCATTGTTCCACCAGTGAGAATGGTTCCTGCGAAGACCTCATCGGAAAGGTGGGCGCAAGCACCCTCAGGCCGGATTGATCGAGCGTACAACTGCGCAAGGCTAGAGTTCGTGGCACCGTCGCCCATGTCAGTCCCCAACTTGGCCAGCAGATCATCACGAATGTGCTCAATGATCAAGGCGGACAACGCCGTGAGGAGAGCAGGCGATTCGTGGGCCATACCTGCGTCCGGCAGCCACGGAAATGCGCCAATGTAGTTGCGGCGTAACGTCCCGTAGAGGTCCAAGAAGTCGAAACTGTCGCTCCCATCGCAGACGGTCCTCCACACCATGGCGGGCAGCAACCGAACCGTGATGGGAGGCAACGTCACACTCCCATCGGGCCGCTCATAGGCGGGTTGATAGAACTCTTCTATCACAACCATTCCTGCGGGGCCTTTCAATTCCAAAAAGCGATCATCCGACCATGGAGAGAAGACCTCGCTCAACTCCTGATACTGAAACGGAAAGCGGTACAGTCCGACTTGATGCAGGAATGCAGGGAGCACGGGAGGCTGCAGTCTAGCCACTTCGAGAAAGCTGCCAAGTTCACTTCTGATGGCTTGACGCAAAGCGTCTAGACTCTCGACTTTTAGACCAACGAGGTCATGTGCGCTTCTGGCGTAGCCTTCAAAGTCGGGAGGAAAGCCAAGCATCTCCAAGGATACATTCCAGTAGATGGACATCAAAGGCACCGAAACTAGCGCAGTCACTGCGTCACAACAGAACTGTTTCAGGACGTCCGATTGCTTGATTTCTGCCAGTGGAGGTGTCAGCGCGGTGCGCACTTGTCTGAGCATCCCGAGTTGGCGCGTATCACCCTTGAGAAGTACAGCATAGTAACGGTCGAGGATTAGCTTAGCGTCGAACGTAACGATGCCACGGTCAAGGAGGACTGAGGACACAGCTCGATCGATGGCGCTAGACGTCACCTCTTGCAGGTAAAGCAGCGCTTCGTCGGTTCCTGCGAGTTGAGTGATCTCTGGTTCACTACCGGCTTCCAAGTGCGTCCTGAACCACGGCAATCGCATCCCGAGTTCAACTCCTGACGCGAGTCTCCATAATGCCTTGGGGCAAATGCACTCCCTCTTGGCGACAGCCGAAGCCGTGGACGTCAGGGGGTTGGAATGTCGTGCCCACACACCAGGCAGTTCAGGCGGAAGCCAGGCGTGTGCTGCAGGTGGTATGGCAACGCAACATGGCATTCCGGACACTCTATTCGGTGGGGATTCGAATGATAACGATGCCCAAAAAGCGTCGTACGCCAAAGAGCGTCGATCAATCTATAGCGGGCTGAGTCCGATGTGGCGAGAGTGTCGAGGTCCTGCAATGCTATATCGGTCGTACTGCGCTCACGCGAATCCGGGTCAAGAATGAGCACAGCCGCCCTCAAAGGCATTGGTGCATGGTCATCCAAGGGGAAGATCTCGACTGTCACCCTGGGCCGGCCACCTAAGCGCGAGACTACCTGGATGAACCCTTTCGCCGCCGAATACTCACCAGACATGTGCAACCCTTCTTTCGGGCGACGTTCGCCAGATGGGTTCGGTTTCCTGCGAATTGGCAGGGGCCGGGCGCCGATCGGCGAACGTCCTCGGCTGTTGGTCAGACGCGGCCGGCTGCTCGGCGTCGCCGCCCATCCGCACGGGCCGCCCGTGCTCCTCCTACCCAATGCTCATAGTTCCGAGGATCTTGCGGATCGCCGTGGCAAAGCCGACCTTGAAGATCTCACGCCCCTTGTCGTTGATGATCCGCCCGCGCTCATCGCACGACCAACCTTCGTCCTTCAGGAACTTCTCGCTGATGGCAAGGCGCAGCGCCTCTTTCTCGCTGTCGGTCAGCCCGGGTAATGCCGGCAGGATCTGAATCGACTCTTGTTGGCTTGTGATTTCCTGCTGGCGCATGTCGATTACCACACCCGCATTGGCCTTGAGCAGATTGATCTGCCGCCGCATCTTCTGGTTCTCGGCTAGAAGGCTCGCCATGACGGAGCGCACGGCGGGGTTATCGATCCTCTCGATTAGCGCCATATACGGGTTTTCGCTGACCCTACGCTCCTTGCGGGTCACGCCGCCCGTGTGCTCGGCCCAAGCTTTGATGATGGCTTTGAAGTCGTCACCTGTCTTGTTGTGGATCGAGCCCTTGGTCGGGCCGCCGCGTTCGTGCGCGATCCGGGCGATGGTCGCCACCGAGAAGTCCCGGCTACCGCGCTCGTACTGCTCCCGGCAAACGGCGTGGATCAGATCGAGGTTTTTCTGCTTGCGAGTGTTCGCCGTGGCCTTGAGTTGTTCCAGTATTTGGTCAGGATGCATGGCCGTCTCCGATAGTCGATGGCAGCGCTCGGGCTGAACGAGCCGAGTCGATGATGGCGGGGGCCGGTGTGCCCGCCACGACACCGTCGATGGTGTCCCAGGTTTCCTCAATGAGTCCGAGATCCTCCAATTTCGTCCGGCATTCAGCGTACTCCAGCGCCCCGCGCAGCGAGCCGGTGCGCGCCTGGATGAGCTGCATCACGGCATTGCCCGCCAGCAGTTGATGCTCGGAGGAGAGACGCATGAATACCGGCTCCATGTGGTTGTAGCGCAGCATGACGTCAAGGATCTGTGAGCGCCGGATGGCGGCGTAGCTTGCGTCCGTCTCGGGGTAGATTACGGCGTTTTCGCAGACGACTTCTAGTTGGTGCAGTTCCGATTGGGTTTCGATGAATGCGGTCTTGAGGTCGGTGATGTTGCCTGAAGCGACCAGTTGTACTTCGTCCTTCTCGGCGTTCCGGGCGATTTCCAGCGAACGCTCGATCAGGTAGTACGTCGCCTGCATGTCATTGATCAGCTTTCCGAACGCCTGGGCCGCGTCGTCACGGCGCTGTGCCAGGCGTTCCAGTTCGTTCGTCTCCGTGAAGGGGCGCTCCTCGCGTTCGCAGTCGTAACGGCGATCTTCGAGCGCCCTCACCTTCGCTTCCATCTCGTTGAAGCGCCCACTCTGGCGATGGGACTCTTCGCTGAGGGTGTTGTAGTGCGCCACGAGGCCAGGCAGGAAGGCGGGACCGGAAAGGAAGAAGCGGCATCGCACGCAGTTGCGCTCGGTCGGGTAGCCCGGAACGGGGGCGTGGACGGGACTCCCCGGTGCAAGTAGGCCAAGCTTTTCCCCGCCCACATCGCACATGCCCCCGCCCACCGGGCAGATGCCCTTGTCCTCGAAGACGAAGGCGGCGGCGGACTGGTTGGCTGTGGCGGCGCGTATCGCGTCCTCGGAAAGCGAGGCGAAACGACGGCCGACCTGCTCGTAGGTCGCATCCATCAAGAAGCGCCGGTGGTTTGTCTGGATCGCCTCCACCGCATTGCGCTCGGCCTCTGCCATCACCTCGCTCATGTACCGCTTGCCGAACTTGGTGTAGTAGAGCGTCATGATGATGCGGGCGTGGCCCGCGATCAGCTTCGACACGACTGGCAGCGGCAGCCGGAGATCCAGCACCAGGTAGCTGATCAGCGATACGCGCAGGGCGTGAAGGGGGTAGAAGGTATGGTGGTCCGATTCCGGATGGACGAACCGGATCGGCGTGCCGTCGTCCAGCGTTTCGCCTCGATCCAGGCAGCGCTGTCCGAGGCGGGCGAGCAACTTGTACCACATTCGTTCCAAGTTGTTCGCAACAGGCTTTTGCCGGTCATCCCCTTCGCGCGTTGGATCGCGGAATAAGAAACAGGCCGTCCCGCGTGCCTCCAAGACCTCGGGATGGGGCGGGTCCTCCCGAAGTGTTTTAGATCAAGACTGACCCATGGCGTGGGTTCGGTGATCGGGTTGTAGCGCTCCTGCCAGTTACGGAGTTTTTCCAACCAGTACAGCGCGGCCTCATGCGCCCAGGGGATGACGTAGCCCTTGTCGTTCTCGTCCCTGTTGATGTCGGCGGTCTTGTTGGTGTTGATGTAAAGCCCCGCGCCGGCCTCGCCCTGCGTGCGATGGAACACCCCGCGCTGATAGGGGCGCACGTCGCTACCCTGCGCCAGCGGCGAGACGTTGCGCACGAGGATGCCGCCCTGCGGCCCATGCTCGTAGCGCCAGGTGTCCGCCTCGCCCGAGTCCAGCATGCGGACCTGGAAGGTGCGCAGTGGCAGTTCGAGTTTCAGGTAGAGCGCCACGGCGCGCACGGGGGACCACAGTTCGGTGATGACTTCCGGCAGCCCCTTTTCTTCCCGCTCTCTTGTGGTGGCCTCCCGCTTCCGCCACACGCAATCCGGGTCATCGGGATTCACGACCGAGGAATCAACTACGAACCAATCGCCACCCCTATGCCCACCATCTATTGCCTGCTGGGCCCAGGTCCAGTCGCGGAAAGTTGGCCCCTCGCACAGCAGCCTGCGCAGTTCCTCGATATAGCGGATGGACAGGGGCGACCGCACCGTCTCGTTTTCCGTCGTCATCCCCTTATAGTTCAATCGCGGGATCGGATTGTGCAACTCTGGTGGAACGCGACGATGGCCGCGGTTATCTTCGATGCCGAGCTTTTGCGTGAGTACCCAATCGATGAATGCAGAGGCGTAGTTGACTAATGTCGTGTCTAGTCTAGCTAGCGTGGTACTCCCCTTTCCTTTGCCCTCCAGGTAAACAGAGACGTAGTCTGGCAGGTCCACATCGCGCTTCAAGAACTGAGTCGGATTGCGCGGCAGATTACGCTGACGGATATACAGGTCGAGTAGTTTGTCGATGGCCTGCCGTCGCATAGAGACGCCTACTTTTTGAGCCTGCATCCACTCGGCGGCGAGGTCGCACCAATCGCCCATCTTCGGATCGAGCGTCCGCACATGCGAGAAGGTCAGGTCGGACTTCTTATTGACTACCCTTGATCGAAGGCGCGGGAAGGGATGGCGCAAATGCGCCGGCACGACGCGATGACCTTCCTCGTCCAAATCGGCCAGATGCGTGCGCAGCACCCAGTCGACGAAGTTGCTGATGATGTCGTGCTGCTTCGCGATTTGGCGTTCGCTGGTATGGCCGGATTCCAGCACCGCCAACAGGTCTGGTAATCTCGCGTCCCGCCGGAACAGCGCCTTGGGCGACGTATCGAGTCCCAGCTCATGCAGGTAGCGCACGAAGAAGGTCGATAAGGCGGCGTGCTTGCTTTCGCGGTCGGATGTCTGCTGCGCCCACCACTCGGCAGCAAGTTGGCGCCAGGGCTCGAAGGCCGGTTCGAGTTCGATAAGAAATCGGAACTCGGGATCGAGAGGTATACTCTTCGGCACATCAACTCCTCCTTAACAACTTCGGGTTCGAGCCGCTCAAAAGGCCCAGCGGGTCGACGTCCTGGAAGCCGTATGACAGGAAGTCCGGCGGCGGCAAGGCGTTTTCTTCGTCCCGGTGCCGCTGCATGGCGCTCTCCAGTGCCCGCATCACGGCTGCGCGCGGCGGCTCGGTATAGACCACCTGCGATTCCAGCGAGGCATGATGCATGGCCTTCTTGATGACGATGGGGTCCAGGTTGGCCTCACGGCAGCGCTGCCCGTAGGCATGGCGATGCCCGTGAGGCGACGTGCCGAGCACCTTGGCGGCCTGGAGCCCGATACGCTGCACCGCCGTCTTGTGGGCGCGCTGGAAACTGTCGATGCCGTAAGGCTTACCTTTTAGCGTGACGAAGGCAAAGGGATGCTCGCATTGCAGTTGGGCGCGCTGCGCCATATAGAAGACCCAGAGCTTCCAAAACAACTCTCCGGCCCAGGTCGGGAACCAATTCACGTCGATGAAGTGAAGGCTTCCATCGACGACGGTGTTCTTCCAGCCGGCGTGCCATTGATGTGACTCTGGATAATCCGTTCGCGGCTGCAGACCCCATTTACCACGCAGGTATTCGTCGCGGTTACACTTGATCGGCTTGCCTTTGGCATCAAGCCAATCGTTGGGAGCCTGTCCTAGACTCGGGTGATACACCCGCACCCACGCCGTGCCGTCCCTCAATGGATCGAGCATCACGTCATGCACATACAGGTGGAAGGGCTCGGACATGCGCAGTCCGCCGTAGTGCATGAGCAGGGTGATAAGGATGTCGCGCAAGTTAAGCCGTTCCTCGATCCTAGCACTCTTCTGCTTACCGGGGATGATGAAGCCGCGGAAGATCAGGTCGTGGAAACGCTCATCGGGAAAGTGCTTTGCCTTGTCGTGGTCGATGATCGGAGTTTTCTTGAGAAGGACGTTGCGGGCGCGGGTCATCCTGAGTGAGGCGGTGTTGCGATCCTAGGTATGGGCCAGAAACGCGCGATCCCGCTTGTGGTGCCATGCCGCCCACGCCAGCATTTCTTCCGCGTGGGTGGCCTGCCGCCATGGGTTGAACGGCTGGGTGTCCTGCTCCTTGGCCATCCAGTCGGAGAAGGCCGAGAGCTGCATCACCATCTGCCGCACCACGCTTGGCGTGCGCCCATTCCAGTACAGGCCGCTCGGGTCCTGTCCATCATCGGACACGGTGCCGGTGTAGAGCCGCTGGACGAAGCCGGCAAAGAGTTCCCTGGGGTCGTCGTAGCAGTCGTGGTTCGCATCCATGTAGTCGAGCAGTAGACCTACGGACTGCGCGATTTTTGTGATGGTGCTGGCGGAGCGCACATACTTGATTGCCATGATGTACCTGACCAAAGGCATCAGTGGGCCGTAGTCGGTAAGGATGACGGGGATCTCGGCGACAATGCCGGTGTTGTCGCCAACCACTTTGGCGATCACCGTGACGTGAGCCATCAGGCCATCCCCGCGACGATCTTATTGAGCAGCGATCCTAGTGCGTCCCGTCGGCGGGTAGCGTGGGGCCGTGCCCCGACCGCTGCGCGTGCGGCTGCTACGTCGCCGCCTAGAATTACCTGCTGCTCCGCCCGCGTGACTACCGTGTAGAACGGCGCGCGGTCGAGCAACCGGGTCTTCCGTATTGGGATGACGCGGCGGAACTGGCTGCCCTGCGCCTTATGGATCGTGATGGAGTAAGTCGGTTCGAGATGCGGCAACAGGTCTACGGTCAGGTCACGCACCCCTTTATGATCTTCAGCCATAATAGTATAATTCTGGCACGTTACTATAATCAAGCCCTTGAGTTGCCTCGAAAATGAAGGTACTCGAAACGGAGTCGTTGCCCCCGAACCGAAAGGTACTCGAAGGGAGTGCGACCCAAGTCGCGCGAAATCACGCTCGCACCAGCCGCACCGCCTCGGTCCGAAATTCTGGCTCGTCGGGTGGCCCTGTTCTCGGTTCCTGGACGTCCCTCGTCGGTCTGCAGGGCACCCACCAGGGGGGCAACCTTCGGTTTCCCCCCGACCCCCTTCCATCCGGATTTATACATCACACCCGGAAGTCGGGCAGGCTCAGGAGCGGCGCCCTTAGGGCTTGATTACGATAGGTCAGCTACACGTTGTAACAGCTCCAGGCAGGCGTCGGGATCAGGGAGATTGCAGCGCACCTAGGCCACGAGAGTCCTGCACTGACGGCGAAGGTCTACGCACATGTGCTGGAGGACACGAAGCGTCACGCGGCGCGGCGCCTTGGCGACCTCCTCGGCAACTCGTCCCCGGGGGGCGACAGAGAGCATTGAGGTTCACGCAAACGCGTGATGCACTCCTTCGCGTGAGGAGTGGGTCTATTGGAGATGAAGAACGTCACCCTGTCGCTGCCCAAGGAGGTCCTGCAGGAGGTGAAGATCATCGCGGCCCGCCGCGGCACCTCCATCTCGAGCCTTCTTACTTTCCTTTTAACCGATCTGGTGCGCCAGGAAGACCAGTACGAAGCCGCACGTCGGCGGTCTCTGGCCTGGTTGGATCGCGGCCTGGACCTTGGTACCCGTGGAGAGATCCCCACGAGCCATGAAGATCTGAATGAGCGCTAGCGGGACACGGGAGTTCATAGACACGAACATTCTCGTCCATGCCTTCGATGGGTCGGCAGGCGCCAAACATCACGATGCAGCCGAGCTGATCCGTCGGCTGTGGCTGGAACGCACCGGCTTCCTCAGCATGCTGCAGGAGTTCTACGTGACGCTCACGCACAAAGTCACACCCCGTGTGGACGGGCAAGTTGCGCTCGGGCTGGTACGCGACTTTTCCACCTGGGCAGTTCACGCACCGACGGCGGAGGACGAGGAGTCAGCGATACGACTCCATCTTGCCTCACAGCTTGCGTTTTGGGATGCCATGGTCATCCAGAGCGCCGTACGTTTGGGTTGCTCCGTCGTGTGGTCCGAGGACCTCTCACATGGCCGACACATCGATGGACTGACAATCCGCAACCCGTTCGCGTCACACTAACATTGTCGCCGCTCTGCGAGGATCTCTCGGATTTCGCTGTCTGGGAACGGGTCGTCACCGATATCGTCCGACGCCACGAACAGGCCCTGTAGACGCGCGGCGCGGGAGGGCCTCAGGGCTTGGTACGCCCTGGGCCTAGGCGGTGCAAGGCAGCCGCGGTCAGCCGATTGGCGCAAGCGCTTCGTATTGCTCCGCCAGCTGAACCTCGACCTCGTGCGGCTGGATCGGCTCCCCGAGCGGCTGCTCCGGGAGCTTCCCGGCCCCGAACGTGCGCAGGTAGACGTCCGCGGTATCGGACACGGCCGGCATCCTCCGCGAGATCAGCGTTCGTCCGATGTTCTGCGCGACGCCTTCGTCCTTGACGCGTTCAAGCGCCTCTCCGAACAGCACGGAGTGGGTCGCCTCGCGCTCCGCCAGGAACTCGAGCGTGCGGCGCAGCCCCGGGTCACTGGTGTTCTTCAGGAGCTGCTGATAGACGCGCCGCGCACGCAGTTCCGCCGCGAGGTCCGAGGCGAGGTCGCTCGTGATGTCGCCGGTGGAGTTGATGAAATTGCCGCTGAATGGAGCGCCGGCCGAGTCGACAGCCACCGGGCCGACGCCGCCGAGGTTGACCATCTTGCTGAGGAGCGACGGCGCGTTCTGCAGCGCGCGTCCGGTCACGGCCCAGTTCGGCTGCATGTTCGGCCCGCCGCGGCTCTCGGCGTCGTAGGTCATCAGCTGGACGATCGCGGTCCCGACCATCTCGAGGTGGCTCGCTTCCTCTGTCGCGATGTTGAGGAGCAGAGCGCGGGTCGCGGGATCCTTTACGCCGAAGCTCTGCACGAGGTACTGGACGAGTGCTTTGAGTTCGCTGTTGGCACCGGCAAACTGCTCTTGCAGCATGCTTGCCGCCGTCGGATCGCACCTCGTGACTTCGACGGGAAACAGCATAGCGGCCTCATGACGGAACATGGGCATCCCTCCCGCCCTAGGGTGCCCAGAGTAGGGTGGCGCAAGAGACATTCGTCCGCTCGCCGCGCGATCGTGAGGACTCGTGGGACGCACTGCGCGCACGGGCGCTACGCACCCTTCGTCCCCGTCAGACGACCGAACGGAGCCGCGCACGAGGCTCTTGCGAAGCGGCACCAAAGCACAGGCGGACGAAGCGGGGGATCCGGCGCCTGCCAGATCCCCCGCTGCTGCTTCCCACTACTCGAGGTAGTCTTTCAGCTTCTTGGAACGACTCGGATGCCGCAGCTTGCGCAGCGCCTTCGCCTCGATCTGGCGGATGCGCTCGCGCGTCACGCCGAACACCTGCCCGACTTCCTCGAGCGTGCGGGCACGCCCGTCATCGAGCCCGAAGCGCAGCTCCAGCACGCGTTTTTCACGCGGCGTCAAGGACGACAGCACCTCGCCGATCTGTTCGCGCAAGAGGAGGTAGCTCGCGGCCTCGGCCGGAGCCGGCGCGTCCTCGTCCTCGATGAAGTCGCCGAGGTGGGAGTCCTCCTCCTCACCGATCGGTGTCTCCAGCGACACGGGCTCCTGCGCCACCTTGAGAATCTCGCGTACGCGCTCGACGGAGACGTCCATATCCTCCGCGATCTCCTCCGCGGTCGGCTCGCGGCCGAGCTCCTGCAAGAGGTGGCGCTGCACCCGAATCAGCTTGTTGATCGTCTCGACCATGTGCACCGGGATGCGGATCGTACGCGCCTGGTCGGCGATTGCGCGCGTGATCGCCTGCCGGATCCACCAGGTCGCGTAGGTCGAGAACTTGTAGCCCTTGCGGTAGTCGAACTTCTCGACCGCCTTGATCAGGCCGAGGTTCCCCTCCTGAATGAGATCCAGGAAGAGCATGCCGCGTCCGACGTAGCGCTTCGCGATACTGACGACGAGGCGCAGGTTCGCCTCCGCGAGGCGGCGCTTTGCGTCCTCGTCGCCTTCCTCGATGCGCCGGGCGAGAGAGACCTCGTCCTCCGCGGTGAGCAGCGGCACACGGCCGATCTCCTTGAGATACATGCGGACCGGGTCGTCGATGGCGACGCCGTCGGGCACCGCAATCTCCGCGGCGTCCTCGGTCTCCTCGCTCTTCTGTTCCGCCTCCCCGACCGCCATCACCTCGATGCCGAGGTCGGCGAGCCGTTCGTAGACGGCGTCGATTTGCTCAGGCGTCAGTTCATTGCCCTGCAAGGCCTTGCCGACATCCTCGTAAGTCAAGGACCCGGTTTCCTTGCCGCGGCGAATGAGGTCCTGCATACCCTCGACGGGCAGTTCCTTCTGGCTCATGTGTGCTACTCACCCCCTTCGAAGGCGTTCAGTCTCGAGCGAAAGTTGATGGGATTCAACCATGAGGGACGAATCAATCGGTTGACCTGCCTCTTGCATCTCTAGAATGATGCGATTGACTTCGTTCAGTCTTTCCCTTTTACCTGCTAGTGTCCACCGAGCAATGGCTTTCGCAATTTCTTCCCTGGGAAGCGTTTCCGCAAGAGACGCTTCCGCCCAGGCACGTCGCACGCCCTCGTCTTCGGACTGTGCCGGGTCGTCCCCGGCCGCCGCAAGGGCGAGGGCTGCTTCACACGACGGATCCTTCAGCGGGCGGCACGCTCCGCGGATCTCTGAAGTCGCATCCGGATACAGCGCCACAAGCGAGAGGAGCGTCGTCTCCACGAGCAGCCAGTCAGGGCGCGCGGGCGGGACTGCCGTATTTCTAGTACTATTCCTTGGATTTTGCAGCGTATGCGTTCTGTCCCCCGCGCGTCCGTGCTGAAATTCCGCTCTGAGCGCCTCCTCTCGCACCTCTAGCCGCAGCGCGAGGCGACGGAGTTCCTCATCGCGCACTAGCGGGCTTTGCAGCGCGCGAAGCGCACTGAAGACCTCCTCCGTGACGTGCGCCTTCGCGGCCGGCGAGTCGACGCCGTACTGCGCGACCGCCTCGGAGTAGAGCCACGCGGTCACGGGTTCCGCCTTGACCAGGGCTTCACGCCATGCCTCTGGCCCTTTGGCTCGCAACAGTTCATCTGGATCCTTCCCTTCGGGCGGCGAAACAACGAGTACCTCAAGTCCCTGCGCCAGCAGCGGCTGCACGCTGCGTCGCACGGCCATCTTGCCTGCGTTGTCCGTATCGAATGCGAGATAGGCGCGCCGCGCCACGCGACCGATCTGACGCGCATGCTCTTCGGTGAGCGCGGTCCCCAGCGTCGCGACCGTCGCGGCGAAGCCGCCGCGATGCAGCGCGATCGCGTCCATGTAGCCTTCGCAGAGCGTCACGGCGCGTTCCTCCTGGATGGTGCGCTGCCCCCACGGCCACGCGTAGAGAATGCTTCCCTTATGGAAGAGCGGCGTCTCAGGGGAGTTGAGATATTTGGGCTGCCCGTCGCCCATCGTACGCCCGCCAAAGCCAACGATGCGGCCCGCGCGGTCGCGGATGGCGAAGGTGACACGGTCGCGGAAGCGCTCGTAGACGCGGCCGCTCTCGTGGCGCACCGCAAGGCCCGCCTCCATCAGCAGGTCCTGCGGCGCCTTGAGGCGCTGGAGGAGCTGCCCGTCCCCCGGCGCGTAGCCGAGATCGAAGCGCTTCGCGTCCGGCGCGTGCAGGCCTCTGCCTGCGAGGTAGCTCCGCGCTCCCTCGCCGCCATCGTCCAACAGGAAGGATGCGAACAGCGCCTGCGCCGCTTCCATCAGCTTCAGCAGCTTCGCGCGCCGCTCCTGGCGCTGCGCGGCCTCACCGCTCTCGACGTTCTCCTCCGGCAGCTGCACGCCGAACTCCTGGGCAAGGATCTCTACCGATTCGCGGAACGACAGGCTGTCGCGGCGCATGACAAAGTCGATTGCGTCGCCACCTGCGTGGCAGCCGAAGCAGTAAAAAAGGCCCCGTTCGGGTGAAACGGAGAAGGACGGAGATTTTTCACTATGGAAGGGGCAAAGTCCGACGAGGCGCGCGCCCTGGCGTCGCAGTGCGACCGTCTGTCCGACGACCGCCGCGATGTCGATCCTGCGCCGAAGTTCGTCCAGCCCCTCCGCGCGGAAGGGCAAGGATGACACCCCCCAGATAGCGGAGCCTTACTCAGTTTCGCCACCGTGCGACACTATTCCTCCGGCGGCCAAGGCCTCGGCAGGAAGAACCGCGCATACTGCGAGATCGCGAAGTGATCGGTCATTCCAGCGCAGTAGTCGCGCACGCCCTCCTCGCCCGGCGCGCTCTGCGCGGGCAGCAGCTCCGGATTCTCCCGGTAGTGCAGATAGAGCTGGCGCAGGATTCCCTCCGCCTTCTTCTCCTCCACCTTCGGAGGCGAGCCGAAGTAGACCCGCTGGAAGAGGAACTGGCGCAGCTCCTCGAGCGCTTGCGCCTCCTCTGGGCGCATCGCGGCCTTGTCCTGGCCCTCGGACTCGGATATGACGGCGAGGACGAGGTGGTGAATGCGCTGGGAGTGGCGGTTGCCAAGCAGGCGAATCGGCCCCTTCGGCAGTTCGTCTGCCTGGATGATCTGCGCGCGCAAGGCGTCGTCGATGTCGTGGTTCACATAGGCGATCCGGTCTGCAAGGTGAACGACCCGTGCCTCGAGCGTGCCCGGGCGCCCGCTCGCGGTGTGCGAGACGATGCCGTCGCGCACCTCCTGGGTGAGGTTCAGTCCGCCTGGCCGCTCCAGCATGTCGCAGACCCGCAGGCTCTGCTCGTAGTGGCGAAAGCCGCCCGGCACAAGCTCATCCAGCACCCGCTCCCCGGCGTGGCCGAAGGGCGTGTGGCCGATGTCGTGCGCGAGCGCGATCGCTTCCGTGAGGTCCTCGTTGAGGCGCAGCGCCCGCGCAAGCGTGCGCGCGATCTGCGCCACCTCCAAGGTATGGGTGAGCCGTGTGCGGTAGTGATCTCCCTCTGCCGCAATGAAGACCTGTGTCTTATCCTTCAGCCGGCGAAACGCCTTCGCGTGGATGATCCGGTCGCGGTCTCGCTGAAACGCGGTGCGCACGGAGTCCGTGTCCGCCTCCGGGCGCTGGCGCCCAGCGCTCTGGGCGCTGTGCGCCGCCCACGGCTGGAGGTCGCGCTGTTCGCGCTCCTCCGTAAAGGCCCTCGGCGTCGGATTCATGCGCTCGCCTCCTGCACCGGCGGCAGTGCGCCGCCCGCAAGGATCGCCTCATGCGCTGCCCGCGCCGTGCTGCCTCCCTCCACGTCCCGACGCACGCGCTCCCCGATGTCGACCGCAAGCCACCAGGGCAGCGCTCCGGAACCCGGCTGGTGCGACAGGGCATGCAGCTCCGCCTCCGCAAGCGCCTCTGGCAGCGACAGGGCATCCGAAAGCGCCGCCAGGATCTGTGCGCGCGGCGCGATCCCGGCGTGCAGCGCCGCATCCGCGAAGGCGCGCGCCGCACGCTGCGCCGCATCGAGCGCCGCGATCAGGAGGATCTTTTCGCTACCCAGGCGCTCAGCGGCGTAGCGCGCCGCGTAGAGCGCCCATCCCTGCGCCGCGAACGGCGAGAGCAGGAGGCGGCGCAGTGTGTCCCCCTTCGCCGCGGAGAAGAGGAGATGGCTGCCGGGAATGCCGTCGTGCGCCATCGCGAGGTAGGTGCGCGCTCGTGCGTGCGCGCTCTGCATCGGCCCAAGCGCCTGGCTCAGCAGCACCGTCCCCGCAGGGTCGCTCTGCGAGGGGGGAAGATACGCCGTCAAGGGGAGCAGACCGTGCAGTTGCGCCGGCGCCAGGGAGATCTCCAGCGCAGCCTGCGCCGCCGGGAAGTCGCCCGCCACCGCCGCCGCGACTCCATCGCGCGCCGCGCGGTACACGTCGAGCAGCTCCGCCTCGTTCTCCGGCGCGTCCTCCCCGATCCCCTCGACGACTTCGAAGAGGTCTTCCCCTGGAGCGATCTGCCGCGCGATGCGCCGCGCCTCGCGCAGCTCCGCCTGCATCGCGGTCATCGCGGCTTCCGCCACCTCCTTTGGGAGCAGCGGCACGCCAGACTCGGCATAGAGGAAGTCAGCGTAGGGATGCGCGCCCATCGGCTGCTCCAACGGCGCCTCCCCGAGCGCGTCGAGGCCGCGCACGAAATGCTCGCAGGCCATGAAGCCAAGCGCCAGCGGATCGCCCTCCTCGGCGCGTTCCGGGTTCGCGTCGCGCGCCAGGAGAAGGCCTGCGGCAAGCGACGCCGCCTGCGCAGCGAAGGAACGTGCCACCCCGCGCAGCGGCCTGCCCTGCGCACCAGAAATCGCGGCGCCGAGATGCGCCGGCACGCTTTGCAGCACCGCGGCGCGTTCGGCATCGCCATGCAGTTCCGCAAGCACCATTGCCCCGAGCGCCTCGCCGGCCGCGACGGAAGGATCCACCGCGCGCTGCGCCCCGCGGCGCTCGGCGCGCCAGAGCAGGCGGGAGAGGAGCGCCCGCCGCGCGGCAGGCGCCTCTCCCAGCCTCTGCTGGAGGCGTTCGATCTCCTCGGGCATCGGCCCCTCGCCGAACCCCTCGAATCCCTGCCCGGCCTCCTGCCGCTCGACGCCGAATGCGCTCAGGTAGAGGCGGAGGATCTCCTGCTCGATCTCTGCCACCCTTAGTCCTCCAGGGCCGCGCGCGCCGCAGCGAGCCGAGCGATCGGCACGCGATAGGGCGAGCATGACACGTAGTTGAGCCCCGTGCGGTGGCAGAACGCGATCGAACGCGGTTCGCCGCCGTGCTCTCCGCAGATCCCGACCTTCAGTTCCGGCTTCACGGCGCGGCCGCGCGCGACGCCGAACGTCACGAGCTGGCCCACTCCGGCCTGGTCGAGCACCGCGAAGGGGTTCTCCTCGAGCACCTTCTCCTCAAGGTAGCGGGTGAGGAACTTGCCTTCCGCGTCGTCGCGGCTGTAGCCAAAGGTCGTCTGCGTCAGGTCGTTCGTGCCGAAGGAGAAGAAGTCGGCGTGCTGCGCGATCTCCCCGGCAAGGAGGCAGGCGCGCGGCACCTCGAGCATCGTCCCGACCTTCAGAGGGATGCTCGCGCCCGTCTCGCTCTGCACCTGCTGGTGCACCGCCGCGACGAGCTTGCGTGAGATCTGAAGCTCCTTGGGGTCGCCTACGAGCGGGATCATCACCTCTGGGTGCACGTCGATCCCCTCGCGCTGCAGTCTCGCCGTCGCCTGGAAAATCGCCCGCGCCTGCATCTCGTAGATCTCCGGGTAGATGAGGCCGAGACGGCAGCCGCGGAAGCCGAGCATGGGGTTGAACTCGGAAAGCGCCCGCGCCTGGCGAAGGAGATCTGCCTTGCGCCGGTATGCTTCGCTGCCCTGCTGGCCGCGCTCCTTGAGCAGCGCCACCTCGACGGCCAGTTCCTCGACGTCAGGGAGGAACTCGTGGAGCGGAGGATCCAGAAGGCGTATCGTCACCGGAAGGCCCCGCATCGCCTTCAGGATGCCGTAGAAGTCGCCCTCCTGGAATGGCAGCAGGCGATCGAGCGCTGCACGGCGCTCCGCTTCGGTGCCAGCGAGGATCATCTCCTGCACCACGGGCAGGCGGTCCTGCTGCATGAACATGTGCTCCGTGCGGCACAGGCCGACGCCCTGCGCGCCGAAGGCGCGCGCCTTCTCCGCGTCTTCCGGCGTGTCCGCGTTCGCCATCACCCCGAGGCGGCGCGTCTCGTCGGCCCAGGCGAGGATCTCCGACGCCTCCTTGCCCAGCTCCGGCTCGACCATCGCGACCTGACCCGCGAAGACGCGGCCTGTCGCCCCGTCGATCGAGATCGTGTCGTTCTCCTTGAACGTGCGGTCCCCGACCTGCAGTTCCTTGCGGCCGAGGTCGATCTTCAGCGCCTCGCAGCCGACGATGCAGGGCTTGCCCATGCCGCGCGCCACGATCGCGGCGTGGCAGGTCATGCCGCCGCGCGAGGTGAGGACGCCCTGCGCCAGCACGATCCCGTGAATGTCGTCGGGCGCCGTCTCGGGCCGTACGAGAAGGACCTTCTCGCCCAGACGGCCGAGCTTCTCTGCCGTGTCGGCGTCGAAGACGATCTGCCCGCTCGCCGCGCCCGGCGACGCAGGCAGGCCCTTCGCCAGCACCTCGTTCTGGGCATGGGGGTCGACGCCGCGGTGCAGCAGCTGGTCGACCTGTTCCGGCGTGACGCGTCCGAGCGCTTCCGCCTTGGAGATCCTGCCCTCGCGCACGAGGTCCACCGCGATCTTCACAGACGCCCGCGCTGAGCGCTTGCCGCTGCGCGTCTGCAGCATATAGAGGCGTCCGTCCTCAATCGTAAACTCGATGTCCTGCATGTCGGCGTAGTGCCGCTCCAGTAGCTGCGCGACCTTCTCCACCTGGTCGTAAGCGGCCGGGATGTCGTCCTTCAGCACCCCGATCTCCTTCGGCGTGCGGATCCCCGCGACGACGTCCTCACCCTGCGCTTGCGTCAGGTATTCGCCGTAGAGGACCTTCTCCCCGGTATTGGGGTTGCGGGTGAAGAGGACGCCCGTGCCGGACTGCGGCGAGAGGTTGCCGAAGACCATCGCCTGGACATTCACGGCGGTGCCGAGATCGTCGGGGATCTGGTTGATCCGCCGGTAGACCTTCGCGCGCGGGTTTTCCCAGGAGTCGAAGACGGCGCGGATCGCGAGGATCAGCTGCTCTCTCGGATCCTCCGGGAAGGGTCGGCCCGTGTGGCGTTCGACGAGTTGGAGGTAGCGCACGATGATCTCCTCGAGGTCCGACTCCGTCAGCTCGTGGTCCTGGTGCACGCCCGCCTTCTCGCGCGCGTCGTGGAGGACCGTCTCGAAGTCGCTGTGCTCCATGTGCAGCACGACGTTCCCGAACATCTGGATGAATCGGCGGTGGCAGTCCAGCGCAAAGCGGCGGCCCGCACGCGCGCCGAGTCCCTCGCGCGTCTGTGGATTCAGACCGAGGTTCAGCACGGTGTCCATCATGCCGGGCATCGAGACGGCGGCACCGGAGCGCACCGAGACGAGCAGCGGGTTCTCGCGGTCGCCGAACTGCTTGCCCGCGCGCTCCTCGAGTGCAGCCACCTCGCGCCAGACGTCGTCCTCGAGACCCTCCGGAAACTGGCGGCCAAGTTTGTTGTAGGCGTTGCAGGCCGGGGCGGTGACGGTGAAGCCCGGGGGCACGGGCAGTCCGACGCGCGTCATCTCGGCGAGGTTCGCTCCCTTGCCTCCAAGCCGCGCGCGGTCGTCCTTGGAGCCTTCCTCGAAGCGATATACGTACTTTTCCGCCACGTTCTACGTCCTCCCCACAAGTTCAAGGATTCGGCTCGCCGTCTCCTCCACGGCCTTCTGGGAGACATCTATGACAGTGCAGCCGAGGCGCCGGTACACGTGGTCCGCGTACTCCAGCTCCTCGATGATCCTCCCGAGATCGGCGTAGCGAGACCCGGAGCCGAGCCCGAGACTCTTCAGCCGCTCGGTGCGAATCTGCAGAAGGATCTCCGGGTTGATCGTGAGACCCATGATCTTGCGCGGCGAGACCTGGAAGATCTCGTCGGGCAAGTCGGCCTCCGGAACGAGGGGTACGTTCGCGACCTTGATCTGGCGATGCGCAAGGTACATCGAGGTCGGGGTCTTCGACGTCCGCGAGACGCCGAGGAGCACCACCTCCGCGCGCAGTATCCCGGCGGGATCCTTGCCATCATCGTACCGCACCGCAAACTCGACCGCCTCGACGCGACGGAAATACCGCGCATCCAAACGGTGCACGAGGCCAGGCTGGCGGCTCGGCGCTGCGGCGAGCGCACCCGCGAGCCCGTCGAGCACTGGACCCATCACGTCGACGTACGGCACAGAGGACGCCTGCAGGTGCCCTGCGATCGCCTGCCTGAGTTCCGGCAGGATGATTGTGTAGACGACCGCCGCTGGCATCTGCTTCAGGCCCGCCATGACCTGCAGGAAGTCCTGTTCCGTCGTGACGTGCGGAAACCTGCGAACCTCGACGGGATGCCCTGGAAACTGGCTTGCGGCCGCCTGCGCCACAAGCTCGGCCGTCTCTCCCAAGGCGTCCGAGATCACCACGATCAACGCGGGCCGCACGCGCAGGTCCGCGCCGCTATTCCCTACCAAAGGCCCCACCTCCTGCCTTCACTCGGCGCTGAGGGCCGCGATCTCCGCGACCCGCGAGAGCACAAGGTGCGCCCGGTGGAGGATCGCCTGGCGGCGGGAGCGCTCCTCGGGAACCTCCGACATGATCATCAGCTCCGTAAAGAAGCGGTCGAGGGGAGCGTAGAGCGTCGATGCGCGCCGCAGGTAGCCCGCGTAGTCGCCGCCTGCGAAGAGGGCGTCCCCTTCCCTCTCCACGGACTCGACCGCCGAAAGCAGCGCCGCCTCTTCGCCGACAGCGCCAAAGTCATCGCCCTCCTTCGCGAGGTTCTTGGCCCGCCGCGCGGCATGCACGAGCGGCGTGAACTCATCGGCCTCCGCCACTTCCTCGAGCGCCGCGAGGCGCGCGAAGACATTGCCTGGATGCTCGATGCCGGCCGCGAGTACGGCCTGCATCAGCCGTGCGTCATGGCCCTGTTCCTCCGCGCGCGACGCAAGGCGGCCGGCGAGGAAGACCGGCAGCTGCTCGCGCGCGCCGGCTGCCGCATCCCCGAGCAGTCCTGAGTAGCCGGCGAGCGCGGCATCGAGCGCATCCGGGAGCGACAGTCCGGGAAGGCGCTCCCATAGCCGCAGCGCCCCGATCGCCGCGCGGCGCAGCCCGAAGGGGTCCTGCGACCCCGTGGGCGCGCGCCCGCTCGCGAGGAACCCGACCAAATGGTCGAGGCGGTCCGCAAGCGCGAGGAGGGTCCCCTCCGGCGTCTCGGGCAGTTCATCCTCTGCTCCGCGGGGGCGTACGCGCTCGCCAACCGCACGGCACACGGCGTCCCCTTCGCCATCGAGCTGGGCATAGGCCTTCGCCATCGTGCCCTCTAGCTCTGGGAGCTCGCGCACCAGCGCCGTCGCACGGTCGCAGAGCGCAAGCGCCCCCGCCTCCTCCAGCGTCGACTTGAGGTCCGGGTGGCCAGCCAGTTCCGCGAGCTTCCCCGCGAGGTGTGCGAGGCGCACGCTGCGGTCGTAGAGCGTCCCGAGCTTCGGTGCGTAGGCGATGCCCCTCAGCTGATCGCGGCGCGCGCGCAGGGTCTGGCGGCGGTCTTCCTTGAAGAAGAAGAGCGCGTCCGCCAGCCGTGCAGCGAGCACCGTCTCGTTGCCGCGCCGCACGACATCCTCCTGCCCGCCGTTTCGCACGGCGGCGAAGCGTGCCGCAAGGCGCCCATCCGCTTCCCGCACAGGGAAGAAGCGCTGGTGGTGAATCATGGTTGCCGTCAGGACCGGCTCCGGCAGTTCCAGGTACGCGGTTTCGAAACGCCCGAGGAAGGCCATTGGCCACTCGCAGAGGTCCGTCACCTCATCGAGCAGGTCCTCCGGGATCTCCGCCCGCAGGCCTTGCTCCTCTGCCGCGGCCCGTACGCCGTCCGCGACCCGTGCGCGCCGCACTGCGCGGTCCGGCTCGACATCGGCCCCGCGCAGCACGCAAGCATACGCCTTCGCGGATTCCACCGCGTGCGGGCCCGGCGCAGTGACGCGGTGCCCGTAGGTCTCGGATCCGGCCGTCACCGGTCCGATCGCGAACGGCAGCACCTCGCCGCCCATTAGGCCCATCGCCCAGATGAGCGGCCGCGGGAGGCGCGGTGCGCCGTCCGCCCAGCGCATCGTACGCGGAAAGCGCATCTGCGTGAGCACCTGCGGCAGGATCTCGAGCAGCACTTCTTTGGCGGGCCGCCCGGCGACCTTCCTCTTGGCGAAAAGGTATTCCCCCTGCGGCGTCTCGCGCCGCTCGAGGTGCGCGACGTCCGTCCCCTGGCTTCTCGCGAAGCCCTCGGCCGCCTTGGTGGGCTGCCCGTCCTTGAAGGCCTGCGCGACCGAAGGCCCGCGCGCCTCGACTTCGCGGTCCGGCTGGGCTAGGCGCAGCGGCGAGAGGCGCACCGCAAGGCGCCGTGGAGTGCTGTAGCTCTCTGCCTCGAGGTCGCCCTCCGCGAGGAGCGCATCCTGCACGGCCGAAAGAGTCAGCGCGCGCAGGTCCTGCTCCGCCTGCGCCACCACGCTCGAGGGGAGCTCCGGGAATCCGAACTCGACGATCAGCTCCATCTCAGCACCCTCCCCTCGAGCGGGAAGCCCTGGCGTTCGCGGTCTGCGACGCACAGTTCCGCCACCTCGCGCGCGCGGTCGCGGATGCGGCCGATGTAGGCGGTGCGCTGCGCGGGAGCGATCGCGCCGCGCGCCTCCAGAAGATTGAAGGCGTGCGACATGCGCAGCACGTGGTCGTAGGCGGCGAAGTACAGGCCCTCCGCGGATGCGCGCTCCGCTTCCGCCTCGCTGCCCTGGAATGTGGTCTGCAGGTACTCCACGGAGGCGTGGTTGAAGGAGTAGGCGGAGTGCTCGTACTCCTGGCGGCGGAAGAGATCCCCGTACTTGAGCCCCGGCATCACTTCGACATCGAACACGTTCGAGACGCCCTGGACGTACGCGGCGATCCGTTCGAGACCGTAGGTGATCTCCGCCGGCAGCACAAGCAGTTCGATGCCGCCCATCTGCTGGAAGTAGGTGAACTGGGTGACTTCCATCCCGTCGATCCAGACCTCCCACCCGAGTCCCCAGGATCCCGTCGATGGATTTTCCCAGTTGTCCTCCACGAAGCGCACGTCGTGGACGGTTGCGTCGAGCCCGATCGCCGCAAGCGAGCGAAGGTAGATGTCCTGTACGTTGGCCGGACAAGGCTTCAGGATCACCTGGTACTGGTGGTGCTGGTAGAGGCGGTTCGGGTTCTCGCCGAAGCGGGCATCTGCCGGGCGGCGCGACGGCTCGACGTAGCCGACCCGCCAGGGCTCCGGTCCGAGGGCTCGGAAGAAGGTGAGGGGGTTCATCGTTCCGGCGCCCTTCTCGATGTCGTAGGGCTGGCCGATGTAGCAGCCCTCGTCCGCCCAGAAGCGGTGCAGTGCGAAGATCATCTCCTGCAGCGTCACACAGTCGCCTCCTTGAGCACGAATAGACGCCTCCCGTCCCTCAGGGACGGGAGGCGTCTCCCGCGGTTCCACCCTGCTTGCCCGCCGCAGCGGACCGCTCTCGTGTGTCATTTGGGGGTTTACTGACGGCCAAGCCGCGTTCCTCCCCTGGCTTGCGGACGCCCCGACGCTCTCGCCGCCGCCCGGCTTTCACCATCCCGGGCTCGCTTGCTGCGGCCGACTTTCGCATCGGCTTCCGCGCATCGCCGATCTAGCCTTAGAGTGCCAAGCGGAGGGCGCGAAGTCAAGCGAAGGACCTGGATGGTACCAGGGGTCGCATGCGAACGTAATAACATTTGTTGTAATAACGGTCTGAGGGAGGCGATTCGATGGCGGTGCTGAAGGTGACGGCGATCGGCAATTCTCTGGGCGTCGTCCTGCCCCGCGAAGTCCTTGCGAATCTGCGCGTTGGGAAGGGCGACAATCTGTACGCCACGGAAACTCGGACGGCATCGTCCTGACCCCCTACAGTCCGGACTTTGCGGACCAGATGGACCGTGCCGAGATCATCATGCGAGAGAACCGGGATGCGCTGAGAAAGCTGGCGCGGTAGTTTGGCAGAGCCCAGGTGGGTGGCCGAGCCGGTGATCAGAGCCATTCACGGTCGCTTGTTGGCGGAGCACGGCGGAGCCCCGGGCGTTCGCGATCCCGGACTTTTGTCGTCAGCGTTGGCAAGTCCAAGACAATTGTGGGCCGATAGCGACGAGCGCCCGGCGATTGAGATGCTGGCAACGGCGTACGCGGCTGCGCTGGTCCAGAACCACCTATTCGCGACGGCAACAAGCGGGTTGCGCTGGTTGCGACCCTCCTGTTCTTGGACCTAAACGGCCGCATGCTGCGTGCGTCACAGGGAGAGAAGTACGCACTGATGATGCGCCTTGCGGCAAACGAACTGACGGAGGAGACATTAACCGTATGGCTTGTCGAGCGATGCGAACCCTTTGAGCGAGCCCGACAAACCTATCATCCAGTCGGTCTCTGAGCAGTCAACGGCCAAATACTGACTCCGCAAAAGCCACGGATCGCAATTGTCCCTCGAGGTGCGCCTGCCATGTCAGATGCAGCAATTGCCTCGCGTCGGAAGCACCTGTCTCCTGGTTCTCTCCTCGCACAACCGACCTTAAGGCAGACACCGCCTCCGCCGAGGCGTTCACGCCACCCTCCGCGGCACACCGCTTGCACACGAAACCGCCCAAATCGACTGGATACCGCAGCGGAGGTGCCAGTTCCCCTCCGCACGAAGCACACCGCTCGAGCTGCAGTCCCCAGCCGTACGCCGACAGCAGCTCCAGTTCCCCAAGAAGCCACGCCGCCGCCGGGTCCTCGGCCTCGCTCAGCCGCCGCAGCGCCTTCGCAAGCGCCAGAAACGGGCGTACCGCGTCCTCTTCGCCCACTGTCACATCGCAGATCTCCAGCAGCACCTGCGCGGCAGACAGCCGCAGAAGGTCCTCCTGCAGCGGCCTGAACGCCTCGATCGACGACGCACCGGTGATCGTCGGCATGCGCCCAAGCGCATAGAGTGTCACCTGCACGACTGCAGCCGGCTGCAGGATGCTTCCCAGCCGGCTCTTCGCCTTGCGCGCCCCCGGAGCGCGCGCCTGAACCCGCCCCTCGGGCGTGAGAAGCGTGACGCGGCGGTCCGCCTCGCGGTGTTCCTGTACGCGAAGGACAATGCCTTGGACCTCATGATAGCCGGGCATCCCCTGCTACTCCTTCTTGAGCGGCGGGCGCAGCGTCAGGACGACGAGCACCGCCAGCGCCGCAAGGCCGACGTAGTCTACAGGAACACGGAAGATCTGCGCGAGCATCCCGAGGTGCGCCCAAAGGAGCGCAAAGCCGACGGCAGCCGCCGAAAGAGATCCCGCGAGCACCGCGCCGGCCGAAGCATCCTTCGCCGCGGCCGCGAGCGGCAGGTGCTTGCCCTGCGTCCCGAGATCCACCGCGCGCTCCACAGCGGTATTCAACAGCTCGAGGGCCACAACGAGGCCCACCGCAAGAGACAGGATTGCCCAGGAAGTGGCGCTCGCCCGCTCGACAAACGCGAGGTAGAGGATTGCTTCCGCGACGATCAGGTGGACGCGGAAGTTCGCCTCCTCGCGGAACGTCCGCAGGACGCCGCGCCAGGCGAAGCGGAAGGCGCGCGGCCGCATCAGCGCGTGATGCCCAAAAAGCCGAGCACTTCCTCCTGCAGGCGCTGCATCTCCTCGTCGTCCGCCGGGGTCTCGTGGTCATAGCCGAGCAGGTGCAGCGTGCCGTGGACGGCAAGAAAGGCCATCTCGCGCTGCAGCGAATGGCCGTATTCCCCGGCCTGACGCTTGGCCTGCGGCGCGGAGATGACGATGTCGCCCAGAAGGCCAGGCTCCTTGGGCCGCTCTTCCTCCATCGGGAAGCTCAGGACGTCCGTCGTTCGATCGACGCCCCGGTACTGCAGGTTGAGTGCATGCTGCTCACGATCGCCGACGATCGAGAGCGACACTTCGGAGCCCGCAAGTTCCTGCTGCTCCAGGCAGCGCTCGATCGCCATTTCGACGCCCCGCAGGAGTGCGCTGTCGAGGACTACTTCGTCCTGGCGCACCGCGATCTCGACCACCCTAGCGCGCCCCCAAGGGGCGCTCCCTCCTCTGCCAGATGCTCATCGGCTAGCGTTGGCGCCGCAGGAGTTCCTCGAGGCCCTCCGGGTATTCGACCCGCGTGTGGTGCACCGCACCCAGCACGCGCACGAACGCCTTCGAAATGAGGTCGAGATCCCGCAGCGTGAGGTCCGACTCGTCCAACTGTCCGTCCGCGAGCCGTTCGTGCACAAGCCGGCGCACGGTCGCTTCGACGCCTTGCGTCGTGCGTCCGCGCATCGCCCGCACCGCCGCTTCGCAGGTGTCCGCCAGCATCAGGACGGCCGTCTCCCGACTCTGCGGCTTCGGCCCCTCGTAGCGGAAGTCCTCCTCCCGCGGCGGGGTCTCCGGATGGTGCTCGACCGCCTTCTGGTAGAAGTACTGCACAAGCGTGGTGCCGTGGTGCTCCCCGATGAACTGCCACAGCTCCTTCGGCAGCCTGTACTCCTTCGCCATCTCGAGGCCGTCCTTGACGTGCGCCGTAATCACCAGCGTCGAGAGCATCGGAGAGAGCTTGTCGTGCGGGTTCTCCATGTCGGTCTGGTTGTCGATGAAAAAGTAGGGCCGGCGCAGCTTGCCGATGTCGTGGTAGAAGGCGCCGACGCGCGCGAGAAGGCTCTGCGCACCGATCGCGTCGCAGCCCGCTCCCGCGAGGTTCGAGACGACCAGGGAGTGGTAGTAGGTGCCCGGCGCCTCGAGCAGCAGGCGCCGCAAGAGCGGCTGGTTCGGAGCCGAGAGTTCGAGCAGCCGAAGGCTTGTGAGCACCCCGAACGAGTTCTCGAAGAGCGGCGCTGCCGCGAGCGCGAATGCCACGGAGAGCGCGGAATTCACAAGGATCCAGCCCATGTTGCCCCAGAAGTCTGGCGCGGGTGCGTAGGGCGCGCTCGCCAAGAGCAATGTCCCGTTCACGATCAGGCCCGTCACGGCGATGTAGAGGGCTGCCTGCAGCAGTTGGCTGCGGTCCGAAAGCCGCTGTACGGCGAGCGCTCCCACGAACGCCTGGGCCGCCAGCACGACGCCCGCCTGCGGGTCGATGCCGAATGCGGCCTCGAGAAGGAGCGCGGTGATGATCGCCACGCCGAGCCCTATCCGCGCGTCATAGAGCATCGCCAGCAGCACCGACATCGCTGCGAGCGGGATGAGGTCCGGCGAGACGAGCAACGTGAGGCGCGCGAGGAGAAGCTCGCCGACGAAGACGGAGAGCAGGAGGTTAAGGTGGCGCTCGTCGGCGACCCCCTGGCGGAAGAAGCGGTAGACGTAGGCGAGCAGCGCACCGAGCGCGCCGAGCGCCATCAGCACGGCGCCCGCGGCCGCCGGCCAATTGCTCTGCCCGTGCAGCAGGCCGTACTGACGGAGCAGCTGCAGGTCAGGCAGCGTCACCCTCTGGCCCCGGGCCACGATCAGCTGGCCCTGGTCGACGATCGGCTGCGGCACCGACGCAAGCGCCTGCTGCACGGCGCGCGCAGTCTCTGTCTTGCTCACCCGCATGTTGGGCGTCGCGGATGCGCGCTCTACGGCGGTAAGGAAGTAGGTTTCCGCGGCCTGGGGCAGCCCGAGCGACTCCACTCCCAGCGCCAGGGCGTCGCGTTGCGACGTGAGCTGACCCACTTGATAGTTCGCTTGCGCCAGGACGTGGGACGCGACCGCCGTCGCCAGGCGATCGAGGTTGCCGAGGTCCGACGCCTTGAGCTTCAGGATCTGTACGACGTCCGCCTGCGGCAGGCTGAGACCGACCTGCTCCGTCCAGGCGGCCTGCATCGCGTTTGCCGACGCGTTGGCCGGGAGCGACGACTGCATCTGCGTGACGGACGTAAAGATCCGCTGGATCTTCTGCTGCATCTGTGCCGTTGCCGTCTGGTCGGTCACGTAGACGGGCTTCACGGAACGCGATGCCTGCTGGCGCAGGGCCTCGTAGAGCGGTTGGTTCACTTCCCGCCTGGGCGCGTAGATGTCGCGCGGCGAGGACTGTCCCGCCCGCAAGGATACCTGGCTTGTAAAGAGGCCGGTGAAGAGGATGAGGCTGATGGCGACGAACGCGAGTCCCAGCGCGAGGAGCCGCCGCGGTCCGACCGCGTAGTAAAGGTCTTGTAGCCTGCGCGTCATCGGGGCACCCCCTCGCGTTATGGCTCGCGGGACTGCCGTTCGTAGGCCAGGATGATCTTCTGCACCAGTTCATGGCGCACGACGTCGCGGTCGTCCAGATAGACGAACGCGATGCCCTCGATTCCGGATAGCAGATCGGACGCCTCCTGCAGCCCGGAGAACTGCCCGCGCGGCAGGTCCACCTGCGTCACGTCTCCCGTCACGACGCACTTCGAGCCGAAGCCCATGCGCGTCAGGAACATCTTCATCTGCTCCGGGGTCGTGTTCTGCGCCTCGTCGAGGATGATGAACGAGTCGTCCAGCGTGCGCCCGCGCATGTACGCGAGCGGAGCGACCTCCAGCACGGAGCGCTCGCGCAGCCGCTCCACCTGCTCCATGCCGAGGATGTCGAAGAGCGCATCGTAGAGCGGCCGCAGGTACGGGTCGACCTTGTCCTTCAGATCCCCGGGCAGAAAGCCGAGCTTCTCGCCCGCTTCGACGGCCGGACGGGTCAGGATGATGCGCTGCACCTGCCGCGCCTTCAGCGCCGCGACCGCCATCGCCATGGCAAGATAGGTCTTGCCGGTGCCCGCCGGCCCGATGCCGAACGCGATGTCATGCGTGCGGACGCCCTCGACATAGGCCTTCTGCCCCGGCGTCTTTGGCCGGATCCCCCGCCCGCGCGTCGTCAGGACGATCGCCTCGGAGGGCTCAAATCCCCCGTCGCGGCGCGCGCTGCGGATCGCCTGGCGCACATCGCCAGGCCTCAGTTCGGACCGGCCCACTTCCTCCAGCAGTTCTCCAAGGACACGCAGTACGGCCTCGCGATCGCTCTCCTCACCGGAGAGCAGGAGCGTATTGCCGCGACTGACGATTTCAACGGGGAATGCCGCCTCGATCGCCCGCAGGTTCTCATCCAGGTGGCCGAAGAGAAGCTCGGCCGTCCGGTTGTCGGGCACCTCGAAGCGACTTTCGAATTTGCGTTCAGTCAATCCTGGGTTCTGCCCCCTGTCGCGGCCCGCGCGATATCGGTCTCCGCCTCGACGCGCACCCGCACCACAAGGATCGTTCCCTGTCGCGTGTCCTGCATCTGCACGAGAAGGACCTTCGCCTTCGGCAACGCCGAAGAGAGCGCCACCAGCGCCATCTGCTCTGCCCGCGCCTTAGCATACGCCGGGCGCACGGTCAGGTTTACAGTGCGCAATTCGACATATGTACTACGCGTGAGTTCGACGGACAGCCAGGGAATCCTCCACGAGCGGCTGATGACGCGGGTGTGCGGGAACGGTGCCGATTGGCCCTGCGGCGCCCATTTTCGCCCCCACGGCAGACGGATATACCAGCGCTGGGCCGACTTGCCCGTGGCGAAGAAGCGCTTCTCCTCGAGGGAGAGGGAATAGGTGTAGGTGCGCCAGACCCGGGCGAACACCTCGCCGCGCGCCTCGCCCTCCCTGGTCAGGATGAGGGGCTGCCCGGGCAGCACCGTCTCCCCCGCCTTGACCGCCGGCACGCCGCGCTCCACGACGACCCGCGTCACATAGCCCGCTTCGCCGGCCGTGATCGGCCCGTAGGACGGCGGCTCCGGCGCCTTCGGGAGCTGCAGCTGCGGCGCCGCATAAATGAAGGCGCGCACGCCGTCGATGCGTACGGTGCAGAAGATCAGGCCGGAGACCTGGTTCTGCAATTGGAGCCCCAGTGCCCGCGGGTGAATGGCAAAGCGGTACCGGCCGGGCGCGAGCCCGTCCGCCTGCGCCGCCTTGAGCAGCCGCTGCACCGGGACGCCCTTCGGACCGACCACCTGCACCTGCCAGACGACGCTGGCCGCGGCGAAGTACAGCGACACCGATAGTACCGGCAGAAGAATCCGCCAGGGCCTGCGCCGCAGCGCCCGCAGCGCCAGTGGCCAGCCCCCGTGCCCCAGCACCTCCAGCCGGCCGCCCTGACCGCGCAGCGTGCGGCGCAGCCGCAGCACGTCACCCACCGGCAGTTCGAAATCGAGCGCGTCACCGCGGGCGCGCAGCCGACGTGCCTTTACAGAGGCCTCCTGCGCGGCCTGAAAGAACGCGCTCTGGCGCCCGGAGAAGCGCAGACGCAGCCAGATCCCTTCAGCCACGGCGGTAGCGCAGCCCTTCGATGCGTCCCGTGACGATCACGGCGTCCTCCGAGACCGCCCCGACCCGCAGTTCCGCTCCCCAGATCAGCAGGTCCCCGATCTTCGTCGCCACGACCGCCTCGTCCTCGTGGAAGGAGCGCACCCCCTGGTGGTTCTCGACCAGCACCTGCAGGTCGCCAAGCATGCGCAGCCGCGGCAGGTCGAGCGTCACGTCCTCCGGCAGGTCCAGCCAGCGGCTCAAGGCATCTCGCAGGTCCGCCAACGACGCCGCCCCCCTTTCGCCTCTGCCCTCAACGGTATGCCCCCCCAGGCGGACCGATGCGGCAGCAGGACGGGCGGCCCCTGCGCTAGAATTGACAATGAATGGGGCGGAGGTGGGGCATTGGACCACTATCAAATGATCGGCGAGCGGCTGCGCGCTGTGCGCCGGAATGCGTCCTTGAGCCGTCGCGAGGTCTTCGAGCGGATGCGCCAGCGCGGCTATCAGCTCTCGATGGCGAGCCTCAAGGATTTCGAAGACGGGCGCCGGATGAACCTGCGCGCGCTCTTCCAACTCGCCGAAGTGCTGGACGTGCCCCCCGCGGCGCTGCTCGGCTTCGGTTCTACGGCGCACGCGTCGCTCGCCGACCTGTACGATATCGTCGCGACCAGCGAGCTGAACCCCTTGGAGCGCGAGTTCCTCCACGCGGGACTCAACCACATCGCGCTCTTGCGGGTGCAAGGCGGACTGGCCGCAGCCAGCGCCACGCCGACGGGGCGCACGCCCGCGACTGCAGCCGAACTGCGCCGTACGCTTCAGGGCGTTCTCGCGCAGGGCGGCGCCTTCTCCCTGAAGGAACTGCAGTCGCTCGCGCCGCTCTCCGGCGTCCCTGAGCACCTGATTCTGCGCGAGACGCAGGAGATGGCCCGCGAGGGCATCCTTCAGGCCGTGACCCACCGTCCGCTGCGCTTCTGCCTGCGCCCTGAGCGCCTGCGTAACGCATCGGAGTGACCCGCGAAATCTACCCGGGAGGGATTCCATATGCAGAAGGTTCCACCCGTTGCCCCGGTCGCCGCGAAGGGACCGCTCGGCGTCGTCCAGCTTCCGCGTCTATGGTCCAAGGTGCTTCTCGACAAGAAGGGCCTTCTGCCCGAAGGCTACTCCGCCTGCGGCCAGGGCTTTGACCGTGTCGTGCTGGAGGGCCTCGGCCTTGACCGCGAGCGCGTGCTCGCCTTCCTCGACGGCCTGCCGACCTACCCCCAGTTCGAGGCATGGGTGACGAAGGAACTCGGCGGGAGTGTGCCGCAGGACAAGATCCAGAGCGTCAACGACTACATCCTCGGCCGCGAGTTCCCCGAGGAGCGCCGGCGGCAGATCCTCGAGAGCGTCGGATATACCGGCGACGAGGACGTGCGCGCGGGCGCCGCGCTGAACCAGCTCGACGACTGGGCGGAGTTCCATCGCTACCTGATCAAGGACTAGCGCAGAGCACGAAAAAGGGGGTGGGGCGGTCCTTCGGACGAAGGCCGCCCCACCCCCTTTGGGGGAAGGCGTAGAAGAAAAAGGCCAGCCACCCTCTGTCTGGGCGTTCGATGGACTAGCGCCGCGCCACCACTGTCTCGCGCCTGAGTTCGAAGCGAAGCCGCCCGTGCGCCGCACGCAGCGCTGCAGCGCAGGCGTCGAACGCCTCGTCCTCGCAGCGCTCCGCCTCGGCGATCGGCAGCGTCCGCTCGATCTCGGCGAGCAGTCCCGTCTCCCCGAGCAGCGCGTAGAGCCCCTCGCCGGACGTCACTTCACCCTGCAGCGGCACAGACTTGGCAAGCAGCACCTCGTACCCCGCGTCCCTCGCTGCCGCCGCCGGGCGCACGGCGTCTGTTCGCGAAAGGAAGTCCACGGCGAACTGCGGCAGCGCCCTGCGCACAGCGAGCGGGAGCGCATCCAGCCAGCCGGTCGAGGTGAGCAGCATCACGTGTCCGCCCAATCCGAGGACGCGCCGCACCTCGCCCAGCACGCTCGGCAGCCAGATCCGCAGCGGCGTCGCCGGCAGCACCGCAAGGTCCGCAGAGCCATCGGCGAACGGCAGCGAGCCGTCCGCGAGGTATTGTGCGATCTGCACGCGCCCGCCGTAGTCGTGGAGCACCTGCAGCAGCCGCCCCTGCGAACTGCCGCAGCAGATCGCCTCCGCGTCCCCAAGGCGCCCGTCGACGGCCCAGCCCGCCAGCACGCCCGATACGGACCCGACCTCGATGGCCCGCCGCATCGGCAACAGACCGGCAAGGACGCTGCCGAGCTCCTCCGAGTAGTCCACGATGCCCGGGAACGTGCGCCGCAGGCCAAGGCGCGCGCCGGTGGCGAGGTTGCGTACAGAGCCCTCGCGCAGGATGCGGCGCGCGCGCTGCACCCGGGCCGCTTGAAAGTCCTCCTCGAGCGCGCTCGTAACGGCAAGGCCGCGCTCTGTGAGCCGGACCGCGCCCGGACGTCCCGAGACCGGCTCGATCTCCTCGAGCGCCAGTCCGGCGCGCAGTTCCTCCGTCAGGAGCCAGTCGCACCAGGGCCGGTGCAGTCGGCCCGAGGTGAAGTCCTCGATGCGCATTTCGCCATAGTAGCGCAGCGCACGGTAATTGAGCGATGTCGCATGAAGCCAGTAGACATGGACCAAGGCTTGCGCGCCGGTTTGGTCGGCAAAGCCCAGGATCTGCTCTACCGCGATGCGCGCGGATTCCTCCGAAACGTCCAGGTTGCCGCTTGCGCGCGACTGGGCGACGAGTGCCGTGCCGATGCACAGCTCATGCAGGGCAATCCGCCGCAGGCCATCGGACGCGGGAATGCCGCCAACGCTGCGACGCTGCGCGCCGCCGAGCTGGCGGAAAAGTTCCGCTTCGCCTTCTCCCAGGATCTCCATCGCCGCCTCTTCGAAGCGGGCGGTCATGATGCCGGTGAGGGGCGGGTCGCTCCAGATCCCTTGCGCCGCCGCCGCCTGCAGCAGCGCAACGGTGCTGGGTACGTCGGACGCAAGCCCGGCGGCACGGCCCTCTGAAGACATCGCGCTCAGCCCGCGCCCAGTGCGCGCTTGACCAGTTCCTGCACGCGGCTGCCATCCGCCTTGCCGCGCAGCTCCTGCATCAGGGGACCCATCACCTTGCCGAGGTCCCGCGGGCCCTGTGCGCCGACGGCGGCGATCCGCGCCTGCACGAGCGCCATGATCTCCTCGTCGGTCGCCTGCTGCGGCAGGTACTCCTGCAAAAGCGCGATCTCGTCCTGCAGCTTCTGGACGAGGTCAGGGCGTCCCGACCGCTCGTAGTCCGGCAGGACGTCGCGGCGGCTCTTCACCTCGCGGGCGAGCACGTCCAAAACTTCCGCGTCCTCGAGCGGACGCTTCTTGTCGATCTCCAGGTTCTTGATGGCCGCAAGTGCCATGCGAAGGACAGAGAGGCGGGCTTTGCCCGCCTCCTTCAAACGCATCGCAGCGCGCATGTCTTCCTCAAGCCGAGACTTGAGCAACTCTACGGTACCTCCCGCTTAGCCGTGACGGCGCTTGCGCGCTGCCTCCGACTTCTTCTTGCGGCGGACGCTAGGCTTGTCGTAATGTTCGCGCCTGCGTACCTCGGAGAGGACCCCGGCGCGCTGACATTGGCGCTTGAAGCGGCGAAGGGCTTGTTCCAACGTCTCATTCTTGCCAACCTTGACCTCAGACATGGAGCCAAACCTCCCCTCGCGCCGAACGCTAATCTAGCCGAGTATACGCACAGAGACTGTTGTCGTCAACAATCTAGCCCGGCGGCCACATCATCTGGCGGCCAGCGAGCAAATGAACGTGCAGGTGACCGACCGTTTGGCCCCCCTGCGGTCCCGTGTTGACTACGAGTCGATATCCTGAGGGCCATATTCCACGCTCGCGTGCCAAATCCTGCGCGACGGCCACCAGTTCGCCCACGATGCCGAGATCCTCGGGGGGAACATCCTGAATGGACGCGTAATGCGCCTTTGGGATGATCAGGAGGTGCGTCGGGGCCTGCGGGTTCAAGTCCCGAAATGCCACAACGCGCTCGTCCTCGTGCACCAGCTGCGTCGGCACGCTTTTGTTGGCGATGCCGCAAAAAATGCAGTCCATCGATCCACCTCTATCTCGGCGATTCTGCCTGGCCGCCCGGATTCCTCTCCGCGGCGCGCGCAAGCGCGAGGTCGACGAGGCGCGCGCAGAGTGCATCGAAAGCGACGCCCGTGGCCTGCCAAAGCAGCGGGAACATCGAAAACCGCGTGAAGCCGGGGATCGTGTTGATCTCGTTCAAGTAGACGCGATCGGTGCCGCGTTCGAGGAAGAAGTCGACGCGCGCCATTCCGGCCGCATCGACGGCCTGGAACGCGCGCACCGCATAGCCGCGGATCTCCTCCGCGACCGCCGGGGGCACTTTTGCGGGGATCTCGAGGCCCGACGAGCCGTCGTACTTCGCCTGAAAGTCGTAGAATTCGCCGGATGAGAGCACTTCTCCGACGACGGACGCCTCGGGATGGTCGTTCCCCAGCACGCCGCACTCGATCTCGCGCGCGTCGACGCCCTGCTCGACGACGATGCGCCGATCGTGCTGCGCTGCGGCGAAGAGGGCCTTGCCGATGTCTTCGGGGCCTGCGGCGCGCGAGATTCCGACGGAGGAGCCCATGTTTGCCGGCTTCACGAAGAGCGGGTACTGCAAACCCGCGAGACGCGCTGCGACGAGGGCGTCATCGCCGAGTTCGCTGCGCAGAAGGAGGCGCCACGGCACGATCGGCAGTCCCGCCTGGGCGAAGACCATCTTCATCACGGCCTTGTCCATCCCGACGGCCGAGCCGAGCACACCGGCGCCGACGTACGGCACGCCCGCAAGCTCGAGAAAGCCCTGCAGCGTGCCGTCCTCGCCGTGCGGGCCGTGCAGCACCGGGAAGACGACGTCGACGCCCGCCATCTGGGCCGCGGCCTGCGTGACGGCAAGCTCTGTCGACTTCGACTCCGCCGCCTCGCCCGAGAGCGACTTCAAGGGGTCGCCGCCCACAAGGAACCGCCCCTCGCCCGTAATCCCGATCGGCAGGACCTCAAACCGCGACGGATCCAGCGCGGACAGCACGAAGCGCGCCGACTGGAGCGAGACACTGTGTTCCGCAGACTGCCCGCCGAACACGACTGCGACGCGAATGCGCCCGGACAACGCACCACCCCCGTCGATTCTATTCGTACGCCGAAGGCGGCATTCCTAGGGCCTTTGGCAACAAAGGGCCTGCCAGTCGCCTTCGGTCTCGCGCAGCGCAAGTGTAAAGCCGGCGGCCATGCAGGCCGCTTCGAACCCCTCATCCTCGCGCAGCACGCCGCCCAGGACGACGTGGCCGCCTGGTCTGACCGCCCGCAGCAGCGCCAAGAGCAGCGGGCGCAGCGCGGACCCGCTGAGATTCGCAAACACGAGATCAGCCGGGCGCGCACCTGGCGGCAGGGGACCGCGCCGCACCGAGCCCTGAAGGCCGTTCCGCCTTAGCGTGTCGCGCGAAGCCTTCACCGCCATGAGGTCGAGGTCGTAGGCGCGCAGGCGTCCCGCGCCGTGAAGCAGCGCGGCTGCACCGAGGATCCCCGTGCCGCAGCCGAGGTCGATGACGTCGTCGCCTGCCCGCAGCACCGCGAGGCCGGCGCGCAGCGTCGTGCGAGTCGACGGGTGGTCCCCCGTCCCGAATGCCGCGCCGGGCTCGATCCAGAGAATGCGGCCGCCCTCCGTGCGCGCCTGCGCTTCATCCACCCAGGGCGGTGCGACGACAAGGCCCGGCGCGACGAGCGCCGGGCGCACGGTGCGCCGGTAGTTTTCGACCCAGTCCGCGGCCGACACCTGCGACAGGGCCGCGCGGGCCGGTCCGAAGATGGGCGCGATGCGGCGCCGGATCTCCTCCTGTACCGCCCGGTGCATGGCCTGTGCACCGCGCGCGGGCACGACGGAGAAGACGCGCGCCGGGCCCTCGCTGCTGGGCAGGGGGGACACGTCGTCGCCGGAGACGGGCCAGGTCAGCCCCTCGATCGCGACGCCAGGCGCCCCCTGTTCCCGCAAGATCTCCGCCACGGCCTCCACAGCCTCTTGCGCACAGGAAACCTCGAGGCGCAGTTCAGCGGAACGCGTCCTTGACCCGGCCGAAGAAGCCCTTGTCATCGTCGCCACCCTTGCTGTGGAGTTCCTTGAGCCGCTGCAGCAGCTCGCGCTCCTCGGAGGAGAGCCGGCGCGGCACCCGCAGCGCGACGTGCACGACGAGATCGCCTCGCCCGCCGCCGCGCAAGTGCGGCATGCCCTTGCCGCGCAGCCTGATCTCTTGCCCGCTCTGCGTTCCTTCTCCTACCTTCACCTTGACGGGACCGTCGATCCCCTCGAGGTCGAACTCCTCGCCGAGCGCCGCCTCCGGGAAGCCGATCCCTAGCTCGACGTGCAGGTCGGATCCATGGCGCGTCAACCGGTCGTGCGCGCGTTCGCGCACAAAGACGTAGAGGTCTCCCGCCGGTCCGCCGCGCTGGCCCAGCTCCCCCTCGCCCGAGAGGCGCACGCGCGCGCCATCCCCGACGCCGGCCGGAATGCGCACCTTGAGGCTGCGCGTGCGGCGCTGGAGCCCGCTGCCGTGGCAGGTCGGGCAGGGATCCTTGACGGTCTGGCCCGCTCCGTGACAGACCGGGCACGGCCGCGCGGTGACGAAGCGTCCGAAGGCCGTGTCCCGCGCCTGCTGCACCTGACCCGTGCCCCCGCAGCGCGCGCAGCGCACCGGCCGCTCTCCGTTCCTGCCCCCCGTTCCCTGGCAGGCGGAGCAGCTCTCCTGGCGATTGACGCGCACCTCGCGTTCCACGCCGTGAAAGCAGTCTTCAAGGGTCAGTTCCATGTCGACGCGCAGGTCCTCGCCGCGCGCGGGTCCGCTGCGGCGCTGACCGCCGCCGCCGCCGCCGAAGAAGGCGTCGAAGATGTCGCCGATGTCCCCGAAGGGGCTTTGGCCACCGAATCCGCCGCCGAATCCCCCCGCACCCGGCGCTGGACCGTCCGCGGAGCCGAACTGGTCGAAGCGGGCGCGCTTTTCCGGGTCGGAGAGCACGGAATACGCCTCATTGATTTCCTTGAAGCGGTCCTCCGCCGTCGTGTCGCCGGGGTTGCGGTCCGGGTGGTGCTCCCTTGCCAGCTGGCGGAAGGCCTTCTTGATTTCTTCCTCGGACGCGCCGCGGGGCACGCCCAGCACTTCGTAGTAGTCCTTCGCCATCAGGCGTCCCTCACTCTCGGGCCCGCGCGACCCGCACCATGGCGGGACGCACGACGCGATCCTCAATGCGGTAGCCGCGGCGCAGCTCGGCCGTCACGGTGCCGGGTGGAAGATCGCTCTCGTCCTCGGCCACGGCTTCGTGCAGCGTGGGGTCGAAGGGCAGCCCGAGGGCCGCGATCGGCTGCGCGCCGAAGCGCTGCAGGACTCCTTGCAGCGAGCGCTCGACCATTGCGACGCCGGCGCGCAGGGGGTCGTCCTCCGCCGCCGCCTGCAGTGCGCGCTCGAGGTCGTCCGCGAGCGGCAGCAGCGCCGCGACGGCATCCTCGTAGGCGCGCGCGCGCAGTTCCTGCTCGGCGCGGCTTTGGCGACGGCGGAAGTTGTCAAAGTCTGCGAGGAGGCGCAGGTTCTGCTGCTCAAGTTCCGCGATGCGCAAGAGCAGCGCCTCTGCCCCCTCGCCCTCCCCGGACTGGGCAGCCTGGGGCGCGTCCTCTTGCAGCGTTTCCTCTTCCTCTGGGCGGCTCTTCTCGCTCACCTGGTTCCCTCCAACGGGGCGCCCGGCGGTAGCCGCCGGGCGCCGTTCAGTTGATCGCCTCGTCCAGCGCCTGCCAAACCCTCTGTGCGAGCGCCAGCGCCCGCGCGTAATCCATGCGCTTCGGCGCGACGAGCCCGAAACGCGCGAACATCTCGCCGCCGCGCTCGATCCCGATCGTCACGATGGAAAGGTCTCTCGCCGACGGCATCGGGTTCTCCTGGCCGATCCGCACCTGCACCCCGGCGCCCGAGGCGCCGCGCAGGAGGTCTCCGAGGAGCGATTCCTGCTCGATCAGCTGAACCGCGGCGCGGATGCGGTCCGCCTCTCGGAACTCCGGCTGGCTGAGGAAGTTCGAGGTGCCCGAAATGTGCAGACGCTCCCCCTCGCTGGGTGCGAGGCAGTCGTGCAGGAACTGGATCAGCTCATCGTAGATCCTGCCACTCAGTTCGCGCGCGACCAGCTCGAGGATCGAGCGGTTGATCTTCTCGACCGTCAGGCCGCGCAGGCGCTCCGAGAGGTCCCTCAAGGTGCGCCGCAGACTCTCCGGGTCGAGGTCGTCCGGCAGTTCGATCATACGGTGCTGCACGTAGTAGTCCGTAACGAGGACGAGGGCCATGCGGCCTTCGTCGGCCGCCACGGCTTCGATGCGCATCAGCACGGCCCGGCGCAGTTCCGGCCCGACCGCCAGCGTCATGAAGTCCCCGGCGTTCGTGAGCAGCCGCATCGTCTGCGCGATCAGGTACTCCATCTCGCGCACGCGGCTGAGGTATAGTCCCTGGATCTGCAGGAACTCATGCTCCGCCAGTCCGACCGGCTCCATCAGCCGGTCGACGTAGAGCCTGTAGCCGCGGTCGGACGGGACGCGTCCCGCAGAGGTGTGGGGCTTGTCGAGCAGACCGAGCGCCTCGAGGTCGGCCATTTCATTGCGAATCGTCGCGGAGCTTACGCCGAGATTGTGCGTACGGGCCAGCGTGCGCGAGCCGATCGGCTCCGCAGACGCGACGTAATCTTCGACGATGGCGCGGAGCACCATGCCTTTGCGCTCGTCGAGAACCACAGCAGCGCCCCCTTAGCACTCAGCTTACAAGAGTGCTACGTTGACCGTAGCATGCAAGCAAAACGGCTGTCAAGCCAGGAATGGCTCCGCGACGCGATGGAGCAGCCAGCGGCCCTTTGGGGTCGGCCGCACCCATAGAGGGACCGCCTCGAGGAGGCCCTGGGCGCAGAGCGTCTCGCGCACACCCGGGTACGCCGCATCGAGCGGCCGGCCGAAGCGGCGCGCGAAGGAGGCGAGCGAGAAGCCTTCCGATAGGCGCAGGCGAAGATACACCCATTCGCCCATCTGCGCTGTTGGCGAGAGGACTTCCTCATCCTCCACCGCCTCCCCGCCCGCCGCGACGCGCCGCAGGTACTCTCCCGGCGGCGAGACGTTCCAAAAGCGCCTGCCGAACAGGTGTGAATGCGCGCCGGGGCCGAAGCCGCGGTAGGAGCCCTGGTGCCAGTAGAGCATGTTATGCCGCGCCCGTCTTCCGGATCGCGCGAAGTTCGACACTTCGTAGCGTGCAAGTCCCGCTCGCTCGCAGGCCTGAGCGACAAGATCCCCCGCGCGCACTACGTCCTCCTCCTGGGGCAGGGGCAGTTCACCGCGCGCCGCAAGGCGCCCGAAGAGCGTCCCGCTCTCGAGTTCGAGTGCATAGGCGGACAGATGCTCGATACCCAGCGAGATCGCCTCCTGGACGCTGCGCAGCGAGTCCTCCGGGGCTTCGCCAGGGAGGCCGTAGATGACGTCGAGGGAGATATTGTTGAAGCCGGCGGCGCGGGCGGCCCGGACGGCATCCCGCGTCTCCTCCGGCGTATGCAGGCGGCCGATGCGCCGCAGCGTCTCCGCCGAAAAGCTCTGCGCCCCGATCGAGAGGCGGTTGACTCCCGCCCGCCGCAGGGCGCGCAGGCTGGAGAGGTCTACGGTGCCGGGGTTGCACTCCAGCGTCACCTCCGCGGCGGAGGAGACGTCGTAGCGGCTGCGCAGGGCCTCGATGATCGCTCGGATCTCTCCCGGCCGGAACAGGCTCGGCGTGCCGCCGCCGAAGAAGATGGAGGTGACGCGGCGCGACGCATCGAGCCCCGGTGCCTGCGCGATCTCCGAGGCGATCGCCTGCGCCATATCGGCGCGGGCGCCCTCCGCCCGCGGCAGGCGGTAGGCGTTGAAGTCGCAGTAGTGGCACTTGTAGGGGCAGTACGGCAAGTGGACGTAGGCGCCGAAGGGCTCAGTCACCGCGGCGCAGGACGGCCATGAACGCCTCCTGCGGCACCTCCACCTGGCCGAGGCGGCGCATCCGCTTCTTGCCTTCCTTCTGCTTCTCCAAAAGCTTGCGCTTCCTCGAGATGTCACCGCCGTAGCACTTCGCCAGGACGTCCTTGCGCAGTGCGCGGATCGTCTCGCGCGCCAGGACGCGGCCGCCGACGGCGGCCTGTATCGGCACGTCGAAGAGCTGGCGGGGGATCACCTCGCGCAGCTTCTCGCAGACGGCCCTGCCCTGGGATGCCGCCTGGTCGCGGTGCACGATGAAGGAGAGCGCGTCCACCACTTCGTTGTTCAGCAGCACGTCGACCCGCACGAGGTCTCCCGGCCGCTCGCCGATCAACTGGTAGTCCAGGGAGGCGTAGCCGCGCGTTCTCGATTTGAGCTGGTCGAAGAAGTCGTACATGATCTCGCCAAGCGGCAGAAAGTACGTGAGCACCGCGCGGTCGGGCGAGGGATAGTCGATTGTCTTGAACTGGCCGCGCCGTTCCTGGCAAAGCTCCATTGCGGGTCCGATGTAGCCCGTCGGCGCGATCACCGTCGCCTCGACGTAGGGCTCCTCGATCTCCTCGATGCCGCGCTCAGGCTGCAGCGCGGCCGGGTTCTCGATCCGCTCGACGACCCCGCCCTGGTAGTGGATGGTGTAGACGACGCTTGGCGCCGTGACGACGAGATCCATGTCGTACTCGCGCTCGAGGCGCTCCTGCACGATCTCGAGGTGCAGCAGGCCAAGGAAGCCGCAGCGGAAGCCGAAGCCGAGGGCGCCCGACGTCTCCGGCTCGAAGGAGAGCGCCGCGTCGTTCAATTGCAGGCGCTCCAGCGCCTCGCGCAGCACGTCGTACCTGCTCGGCTCACTCGGGTAGAGGCCCGCGAAGACCATCGGCACGGCCGGCCGGTAGCCCGGCAGCGGCTGCGTAGCGCCGCGCTCCGCCGTCGTCACCGTGTCGCCGACGCGCGCGTCGCGCACGTTCTTGATGCCTGCGGCGAAGTAGCCGACCTCCCCGGTCTCGAGGGCGTCCGCAGCCGTCGGTGCGGGGCGGAAGGTGCCTAGGTCCGTCACTTCGTAGGCGGCCCCCGTCGCCATCAGGCGGATGCGCGCACCGAGCCGCAGGGAGCCCGCAACGAGCCGGACATGGCAGACGACGCCGCGGTAGGGATCAAAGTGCGAATCGAAGACGAGTGCCTGCAGCACGGCCGCCTCGTCGCCTGACGGCGGCGGCACGCGGTCGACGATCGCCTCGAGGATATCCCCGATGCCTGTGCCCTCCTTCGCGGAGGCGAGCACGGCGGTAGCGGGGTCGATGCCGATCTGCTGCAGCTCCCGCCGCACGCGGTCCGGGTCCGCCTGCGGCAGGTCGATCTTGTTGATCACCGGGATGATCTCAAGGTCGTGCTCAAGCGCAAGGTAGAGGTTCGCAAGCGTCTGGGCCTCGACGCCCTGCGCCGCGTCGATCACGAGGAGCGCCCCTTCGCAAGCGGCGAGCGAGCGCGAGACCTCGTAGGAGAAGTCGACGTGGCCCGGGGTGTCGATCAGGTTCAATTCGAAGCGCTCGCCGCCCTCGCGCGCGTAGTCGAGGCGGACGGCCTGCGCCTTGATCGTGATGCCGCGCTCGCGCTCAAGTTCCATCGAGTCGAGCACCTGTTCTTGCATATCGCGCGCGGCAAGGGTGCCGGTCGCCTCGATCAGGCGGTCGGCGAGCGTCGACTTGCCGTGGTCGATATGGGCGATGATGCAGAAGTTGCGAATCTGATCCTGCTGGCCCTTCAAGACTTGGCTCTCCGCCTTCCATCAATGCCGGGCCTTCACGTCCCTTTACGGTAGCATGGGGCCCCTTCGCCGTCAAAAGGCCCTTCACGGCCGCAGGGCAGGATATCAGACGGCGGGGCGGGAACTTTCTAGCGCAGCCCGGCGGGAGGTCCTCCAGACGTTGCACGCGCTATTCCACGCCCTCGCCTTCTTCTTGCATGAGCTGGCCAACGAGAACCGCATGCTGATCACGGCCGCCACCGCGATGGCGGCAGCCCAGGTGATCAAATTTGTCGTCTCTTCGGTGCGTTCGCGCACCATCCTCTCGGAGCGCCTGTTCAGCTCGGGCGGCATGCCGAGCGCCCACTCGGCGATGGTTACGGCGCTCGCGACGGCTGTCGGCAACACGCACGGCTGGCATTCCGACCTCTTCGCAGTGATCGCCGTCTTCTCGATCATCGTGCTCTACGACGCCGTCAACATCCGCTACGCCGTCGGCCAGCAGGCGCGCTTTTTGAACTCCTTCATCGGCCATACCGAGGACCCCGAATTCAAAGAGCAGCTCGGCCACACGCCACAGGAGGTCGTGGCAGGCGCCGTGCTCGGCGTAATCGTCGCGCTCCTCTACTACATCTGACGGAGGTGCCACGCTGATGCAGCCAGCCGCCTACCTCGCGCAGCACCGCGAGGAGCACTTGAAGGCCCTCTTCGCGCTCCTTGCGATCCCGTCCGTCTCCGCCATCCCCCAACACGCGCCGGACGTTCGCCGCGCGGCGACCCACCTTGCCGACTTCATGCGCCAAATCGGCCTTGAGCACGTCGCCTTGCACGAGACGGAGGGCCACCCGGTCGTGTACGGCGACTACCTGCACGCGCCCGGCCGCCCGACAGTGCTCGTCTACGGCCACTACGATGTGCAGCCGGTGGATCCCCTGGCCCTTTGGGAGACGCCGCCCTTCGAGCCGACGGTGCGCGACGGCAAGGTCTTCGCGCGCGGTGCGACAGACGACAAGGGCCAGATGATGATGCACCTCTTCGTCGCCCAGGGCATGATCGCGCAAGGATCCCTGAAGGTGAACCTGCGCTTTCTGATCGAGGGCGAGGAGGAGGTTGGCTCTACGCACCTTGCGGCCTTCGTCGCGGCGCACAAGGAACTCCTTGGCGCGGACTACGTCGTGATCTCCGACTCCCCGATGCTCAGGCCGGGCGTACCGGCGCTCTGCGTCGGGCTGCGCGGTCTTTCGGCGCTCGAATTCACACTGCGTACCGCGGAGCACGACCTGCACTCCGGCAACTTCGGAGGCGCCGTGCCGAATGCGGCCCACGAACTTGCCGCCTTGATCGCAACCCTGCACCGGGCTGACGGTTCCATCGCGGTCGAGGGCTTCTACGATGGCGTGCGCGACCTCTCGAAGAACGAACGCGCGGCGTTCGATGCGCTCGGCTTCTCCGACGAGGAGCTGCGCCAGCAGTCCGGAGCCTTCGCTCTCTTCGGCGAGGGCGGCCGCACCACCCTCGAACGCGTCTGGTCCCGTCCGACCCTCGAGGTGAACGGAATGTGGTCCGGCTTCGTCGGCGAGGGCCGCAAGACCGTCGTTCCGGCAGAGGCCCGAGCGAAGATCACCTGCCGCCTCGTCCCCGAGCAGGACCCGGATGCCGTCGCGAAGGCGGTAGCGGCGCATTTGCGCCGGTACGCGCCCGCATGGGCACAGCTCGAAGTGACCTTCGGCGGCGGCGACCCCGCCTTCCTTGCACCGCCCGGCCACCCTGCCCTGGAAGCCGCGCGCAAGGCGCTCGAGGAGGCGTACGGCAAGGCGCTGGACGAGATCCGGATGGGCGGCTCCATCCCGGTCGTCACGACGTTCCGCGAGGAGCTCGGCCTGCCGACGCTGCTGATGGGCTTCGGCCTGCCGGATGAGAACCTGCACGCGCCGAACGAGCACTTCTCTCTCGAGAACTTCGCGAAGGGCATGCTCGCGCTTTGGCGCTTCTACGAGAGCGCCTAGCAAAGAAGAGAGAAGGGCGCCGGCGGCAGTCCGCCGGCGCCCTTCTCTGCGAGGTCTGTTAGGAGATCGAGCGCTCGAGCTCCTGGCGCAACTGGTTCTTCGGCCGGTAGCCGACCAGCCGATCCTTGAGCCGGCCATCCGCAAACACCGCGAGCGTCGGGATGCTCATGATCCCGTACTGCGAGGCAATCTGCGGGTTCTCGTCGACGTTCAACTTGACGACCTTGAGACGCTCTCCGAACTCGCCCGCAAGGTCCTCTACGACCGGCGAGACCATGCGGCAAGGGCCGCACCACTCCGCCCAGAAATCGACGAGCACCGGGCGGTCTGCGCCGAGCACCTCCGTCGCGAAGGTGTTCTCCGAGACGCTGCCTACCGTAGTAGCACCCAAAGCTTTTCCCTCCTGCCGGCATCGGTCCGCCATCGGGCAGGTCCGATCCGTATCGCAATGCTACCCTGGAGGACAGGAAAGGTCAAGGCAACGGGGAGCCGCCGAGGTAGGCGTCGATCGCCTGCACGACGTAGGCGATCGCGCGGTGCGCCTGAGTCGGCGTCGCGGCTGGTCCTCCGATATCGAGCGTCAGGATCGTCGGCGAGTACTCCTGGTTCAGGCGGTCCGGCGACTGCGCGATGCCTGCGAAGACGCCGGGCGCTGCCTGCTGCAGGTATGCTCCGAGACTCTTCGCGAGAGCGAGGTTCTCCTGCCAGTTCTTGTCGGGAAGGCGTGCGCTCGTCCCGACGACCAGCGCGATCGACGCGACCTTCTGCTTCCCGATGGTGCGCAAAGGTGTCGTCGGCGGGTAGGCGGGGCGCTCGACGTCCAGCACGAGTCCGACGCTCGGCGCCGCCTGCAGGAGTCCTTTCACCGTCTGCGCGGACTTCAGGTAGGCGCCGAGTTCTCCCTCGCCGTCATTGACCGTGTTTGCGAAGAGCGTCGGCACCCCGGCCTTGCCGAGCGCCTGCGCCAATGCCTGGGCGAGCCCGATCGCGTTCTCGCTGCGCCGCCTGGACGTCGGCGGCGGCGACTGCGCGGGGATCTGCCGGCCAGTGTACGAACCGAGACCCTCGGTCGCGTAGATCGCGACCAGGGGCTGGCCATGGCCGTAGAGGATCTGGTTCGGAGCGGGCTTATTGGCAGACGCGGGACTCGAAGCGCCGCCGATCTGCTGCAGCCAACTGGTCAGCGATCTGCCGTAGGGAGCACTCGTGCGGTGCGAGAAGCCGAACCCGGCGAACGCCGTGGAGAAGAGCGTTGTCGGGTCATGCGGCGCGATGCCCACAATGGTGTAGTCGAGAAATGCCGCGATGCGCGCACCCGTTGCGCCAAAAGGCGCCTTGATCGGACGCGCCAGGCCGAGCGCCGGCACGCCGGTGCCGAGCAGGTAGCGCAGCGTCGGGGACGGCAGCGGCACCGCCTGCGGCGGCTGGCGCGACCAGTTGCCCGGCGTCGCGAATGCCGGCGCCACCGCACCGCCGCCCGCGTAGAGGAGCAGCACGGCAAGCAGAGCCAGGGGCCAGAAGAGCTGCCGTCCCAGGCGCGCAATGCGCAGCACCCGAAGGCGACGGTGCACTGCGAGACCACCCCCATAGGCCTGTATGCGTTGGGAGTGCGCCTAAGAATGTCCCAGCGGATACATCAGCGCCCTGTGCCTGGCGGCCATTGCCGCCATCCTCTGTCCATGCTAGAATGCGGTGTCGGAGGTGGAGACGTTTGGCCAACATCAAGTCCGCGAAGAAGCGGACTGTACTGTCGGAGGTTCGGCGGCTTCGTAACCGCACGATCCGTTCGACTGTGCACACGGCTGTCCGTCGCTTCGAGCGGGCGGTGGCCAACAGCGACGCAGCTGCTGACAGCGTTGCGACATTCCGCGAGGCTTCCCGCCAGCTTGATCGGGCGGTTACCCGCGGCGTGATTCATCGTAATGCGGCAGCGCGCAAGAAGTCGCGCCTCGCCAAGAAGCTTACGCTGCAGGCCTGAACCAGAAGGCGCGCGCCCCGGGACTTTCCGGGGCGCGTTCGCATTTGCTGAATCTCCGGGTGTCGGAAGCGGCCGCGCCGCGCCGACAGAGCTGACGCCGCGAGCAGCCCCGTGGTCCTCCTCGGACGGTCGGCGGCATGTACGGCTTTCTCGGTCGACCGCCGCTTGTTGCCTGAATGTTCAGCGCGATCGTACTGCGGACATCAGCCCGAGCAGCAGGCTGGTTTCGGCGGCGCCGCCCGACTTCAGACTGAGATCGCAATTCAAGAGCGCGCGAAACGCGCGGCGCAAATCCCGTTCGGCCCAGCGTCGCGACGCATCCGCAATCTTGCTGGCGACATACGGGTGCACACCCAGGCGCGAGGGCCATTCCTGCTGCGGCACGCCTTGCGCGCGCAGCGCGAGGGCGCGCGCGATGAGACGCAGCTGGCGCGCCGCAAGCGCGACCAGCCCGATCGGCGACTCCCCCTGCGCCAGCAGGCGCGGCACGGCGGTTGAAAGCCCGCCCGCGTCGCGGCCCAGCAGGGCATCCGTCAGGGCAAAGACTTTGAGCTCGCCGCCGGGGGGCGCGGCCCAGCGCGCGACGTCCTCGTGAAGCGGTGCATCGTCCGCATAGAGCGCACCGACGCGCAGCGCTGCGCGCAGCGCCAACAGATCCAGTGCGCTCTCCTCGTAGGCCCGGGCTGCCTGCGGCGTCAGGGAGAGTTCCTCCGCCGCCGCCAGGTGCCGCACCCAGGCGCCATACTCGCGCTCTGTGGGCGGCGATGCGTCAAGCAGCGCTCCACGCTCCTGCAGGAGGCGCACAGGTCGCAGGCGGCGGTCCGCCTCCGGCGCCCAGAGCAGCAGCCGGTCCTGGCCCGTCGGCCCCTGGATCAGCCGCTCCAGCGCCGCGAGCTCCGCCTCGCGCTCCTTCGTTGCGCGGGCACTCGGCGCGAGCGCCTCTACGCCCCAGGCGACGACGAGGCGCGGTGCATCGAACCAGGACGGCGTTTGCCATAGTTCCACCGCCTCGCGCAGTTGGCCTGGACCCGCCGCGACGCGAGATTCATCGACCGGTTCCTCGGAAAACGCCTCCCGGGCGCGCTCCGCGCAAAGCGCCTCCCGTCCCGCGACGAGCACGATGCGCTGCGCCTTGGCGCCTTCCAGCTGGTGTTCGAATGCATCGGGAAGCAAACCGCCACCCCCGCTAATGGATTCGCGCAGAGCGAGGCTGCTCCTTCGCTAGTCCCAGAGTTTTGGCTGCTCCACCGGCGGAGCGGCCTGCGGCAATGCCTGCGAAAGGCCCTGGGCCAGCTCTTCCAAGCGATATGGTTTGAGGATCACGCCAGAGAAGCCGTAGCGGTCATAGTGCGTCAGCACGTCACCGCTCGCGTAGCCGCTCGAGACGATCAGCGGCAGGTCCGGAGACATCTCGTGCAGGCGCTGCGCCGCGACCTCCCCGCCCGTGCCGCCCGGCACGGTGAGGTCGAGAATCGCGAGGTCCACGGGCGTGCCGGCCGCCTCTGCCCGGATGAACTTGCGCACGGCGTCCGCTCCGTCGACCGCCGTCACGACATCGTGTCCAAGGCGGCGCAGCATGCGCGCAGCAACCTGCAAAACGCCCGGTTCGTCATCCATCAGCAGGACGCGCCGCACTCCGGTGCTGCGCTGTACTGCGGGCCGCGCGGGGCCCTGGCGCACCGGCAGTTGCAGGCGGAAGGTGGTGCCGATCCCAGGCGCGCTCTCGACGCCGATCGTGCCGCCGTACTGTTCGACGATCGCACGGCTGGATGCGAGCCCGAGTCCGTGGCCGCGGTGCCAGGTGGTGAAGTAGGGATCGAAGACGTGCGGCAGGTCATGCTCCGGAAAGCCCACTCCCTCGTCGATGACGCTGAGTACGATGCCCGCTGCGTCCGGTTGGGCGACCACCCGCACCGTTCCGCCGGTGGGCATCGACCCGGCCGCGCTGATCAGAATCTCCTCCAGAACCTGCTGCAGTGCCTCAGGATTCATCGCGACGGTCGGCATGCCATCCGGGATGCTCACGTCGCAGCGGATGCGCCGGTCTGCGACTGCGCGCCTGCGGGCGCGCGACACGATGACGCCGAGATCCGCTGTCCCTGGCGCCAGCGCATCACCTCTGCTGATCGCGAGCAGCTGTCGCGTCAGGTCCTTCGCGTTGAGCGACGCCTCCTCGATCGCACCGATCGCCTCGACGAGATCTGGCCGATCCGCCGCCGCCTCGCGCGCCAGCGAGAGGTTTCCCAGGATCACGGTGAGAAAGTTGTTGTAGTCGTGCGCGATGCCGCCCGCCATGCGCCGAAGGAGGTCGCCGCGCCATGTCTCCATGCGGTCTTGCTCCTGCTGCAGGCGCGCATGCAGGTCGTGCATCGTGCAGACGGCGCCGCTGAGTTCACCGTCCGGCGAACGGAGCGGGGCGACGGTGACCTGCACCTTCATGGTGCGTCCATCCGGGCAGGACAGCTGGTGCTCTGCAGGAGGCACGCGGCGTCCCGTGAGGATCACCTGGGCGGCCACCGACTGCCTGGGTAGTGGCGTCTCGCCGTGGTCGCGCTGCCAGAGTTGTTCCTCCTGTAGGTCCGGTCCCCCGAAGTCGAACCGTTCGCCGATCCGCACCCCGAAATGGTGGATCGCCGCATCGTTCGCGTAGGTCACGACTCCGTTCGTGCCATAGATCACAAGCCCGTCCGCAACAGCCTCCAGCGCCTCGCGCAAGGTGGCATCCCCTCCTTCGTGCAATCCCTCCCGCAGCACCGCCATTCCCGTTGGCCGCACAGCTATCGGTAGAAGGGCCACCTGGGACCAGACCAGCAGGGTCTCGGATAGGATTTCCTCCGGGCGCCGCAACCGCCTCATCTCTCGCACGAACAGGGCCGCCAGCAGGATCACTCCGAAGAGCAGTGCAATATACCGGGTGTGGTCTATCAGATCCAAAAGCCGCATTGCCCCCCAACGCACCTGAACCAAGCACCGCTCGGCGACGCCCTCTGTTGGACAAACAGAGCACGTTCGATCTTTAAGAGAATAGGTCGTGCAGCGAGGCGATTGCTGTCGAATGGCGACGTGTCGAATCATTTTAGTTGCGCACCGATTAACCTGCGCGGAAGCTTCCCAAACACCCCCGCCTGGAAACGCCGAAACTCCAAGGAGGTCTTGCCGTGTTCCGCGAGATCGCCCCGGGACTCTACCTGCAGCCCTCTCTGCTCTACCAGACGCAGTGCGTCGTGACGAAGGACGCGTCGGGCGTGACCTGCATCGACCCCGGATACTTCGAAGTGGAGATCCTGCGCGCGCGCTCTCTCTTCGACTCCCTCGGCGCGCAGCAAGGCGAAGCGCGCCGTCTCGTTCTCACCCACTCCGACTTCGACCACATCGTCGGGGCTCCCGCCTTCACGGACTCTCAGGTGGTGACGCACGCCGCGTGGGATGTGCTGAACGAAGAGCGCGCCCGTGATGCGTTGCGCCGCTTCGACGGCGAGCAGTACATCGAGCGTACCCTGCGCATCAACGGCCCCTTGCGGCGCGACCGGGAGATCCTTTCCGACGGCGAGGAGCTGGGGGAATTCGTTTGCTACCACGCCGACGGCCATACGGCCGACGGGCTCGTGTTGTTTCACCGCCCCACCCGCGCGCTGATCGTCGGCGATTACCTCTCAGAGTGCGAGTTCCCCTTCATCTACGTCGGAGCGCTGCGCTATCGCGCGACGCTTGAGAAATTCTCCCGCCTGATCGCGGAGCACCGGCCCGCCTTCCTCATCTCACAGCACGGCCGGCCTGCTGCGGACCTCGACGAGATTGCAACGCGCCTCGACGAATCCCGCATCTACCTGGACGCCCTCCTGGCGGCAGCCGGAGAGAGCAGTACGGCTGAAGAGGTAGCGCTGCGCTCCGCGGCCTCCTGGCGCGGCGCCGTACCCGACTTTCTGCGCGCGCGACATCTCGAGAACGCACGCATCGCCCTGCGCGACGTCCAGGGCTGATCAGTCGATCGCGAGGATCACCTTGCCGTGCGCACCCGACTGCATCACGGCACGGTGGGCGGCCTTGGCATCCGCAAGCGGGAAACTCTTCCCGATGACGGGACTGAGTGTACCGTCGCGCAGCCCGGCCACGAGCTCGAGGTGTACGCGGCGCAGTTCCTCCGCGGGCGCAAGGAAGACGAGGATGCCGTGCACACTGGCACCAGTCGCCATCAGCATGCGGGGCTGGACCTCAACCGGCCCGCGCGCGCCGATCACGGCGATGCGACCGCCTGGCGCCAGGAGTTCAAGGTCCTGACCGAGCCCGTGGTGTGCCGCCATGTCGAGGATCACATCGAAGCCCCGTCCGCCCGTCAAGGCGCGGGCAGCCTCGGCGTCGTCATGCGCAACCGCGGCGTCCGCCCCGATCTCGCGCAGCATCGCGAGTCCTTGCGGCGTCCCTGCGGTCGCCACGCTGCGCAGGCCGCGCGCCCTCGCGAGCTGCACCGCGGCGACGCCGACGGCCCCGCTTCCGCCGCGCACGAACAGCCAGTCCCCCGCCCGCGCCTGGATCCGGCGCAGCGCGTAGAGGGCGGTCGCGTAGGGAACCCCGAGCGCGGCGCCCTGGGCGTAGGAGATCCGTTCGGCTAGCGGGTAGACCTTCGACGCATCGCAGGTGCAGTACTCGGCGTAGGTTGCGCCTTCCGTGACGTAGACCCGGTCCCCGGGTCGGACGTCCCTGACGCCCTCCCCGACCGCTTCCACGTCGCCCGCTCCGTCGCCGCCCGGCGTATAGGGCAGTTCCGGCAGGCGCGCGTAGCTGCCGGAGCGCACGTAGGTCTCCACCGGGTTCACCCCGGCCGCGCGCAGGCGCACCAGCACCTCGCCAGGGCCAGGCACCGGCGTCGCGACCTCTTCGATCTGCAGCACCTCCGGATCCCCGAACGCATGGACGCGGATCGCTCGCATTCAGCCCACTCCCCTCAACCATTCGTCCTTCTGTGCAAGGTAGGCCATGCCCCGGCGGCGAAGCCCGTGGGACAACGATCACCCCGAGGAGGCTCCCATGCGCGCACACGGCTTGCGCCTCGGCTATCTCCTGCTCCTCGCGCCGCTCCTCACCGGATGCGGCCGTAGCGCCGTCCAGGCCCCTGCGCCGCCACCGGCTCTCCGGGTTGCCTCCAGCATGTTTGCCAACTTCCCGGCGATCCGCCGATACTCCTCCCAGGTTCTTGCTCTCACCGGCCAGACCGCGCACGACCGGCTGGTCATCTCGACGTCCGGCTCCGCCGGCGCTAGGGTGCGGGTGATCTCGGGCCGCCGCACGCTCTTTCGGCGAGGACACGTGCGGGCGGTGGCAATCGCCCTCTTCGGTCGGCGACACCTGCCGGTGCTCCTGTTCGCAACGACGGGCAGCAGTGTCTGGGGATATCCCGAGTCCTCCGTGACCTACGTCCCGAAGCTACGGTCCTTCGAACCGGTCGCGTTCGTCCACCCGTTGGGCGGACTGCTCGTGACGTCCGAGCTGCAGGGCTTTGCGACCCTGACACCCCAAGGGGTGACCGTAGTCTCCCCGACTGGACCAGGCTCGTCCCCCACGCCGACCGGCTCCCAGACGACGCACTGGGTCTACCGCGCGTCATCGGGCAGCATCGGCGAGTGGCTGCAGGAGAAGTGACGAGGAGGCCAAACCCGGCGCGACGACTGCAAGGCACGTCTTTCCAAAACGACGACTCGCCGCAACAAAGGGGCCGACGAGCGCCCACCCGCCATCCAGTCGCAAACGTCAAGCCTTGTCTTCGCACCTACTGTTCCGTACGCTGTCTTCCATGAAGGCCACGATATACTTGGATGTCTTATCCCTTTGGTGCCTCTATGCGGACCGGTCCGTCGACCGCCTGCTCTCGGAGTATGGCCAGCGGCTTCAGTTCGATTGGCGCATCTCCCTGATCCGCGGAGAATCTCCGCTCGGCTACGGCAGGGACGCGGAAGCGTTCTACTACCGCCGCGGAGCCCACCTGACGGGCGCGACGCTGAACCCCAACTGGCTCTCGGGTCCCGAGACGACCACCCTCGACGCGAACCTCGTCGCAGAGGCTGCGCGTAGCCTCGGCAAGGGCGGCCGGGACGTGCCCCGCGCCCTGATGGACGCGGCGATGATCGAGGGCCGGGAGGTCTGGCGCAAGGAGATCGCAGTGGAGGTCGCGGCCGAGGCCGCTGGCCTTCCGCGTGATCGTCTCGCGACAGCGCTTGCCGACCCGCGCGTGCGCGATACCGTCCTCGCAACGACCGAGGAGATGCTGGCACTCGGTGTCTCCGAGCGGCCTGTCATCGTCTTCGAGAGCGCGATCCCCGACCGGGCCATCCTCTCGGGCATCTGGGCCTACGAACCGATGGCCGCGCTCTGCGAAGCGATGCTGCGCGACGAGGAGCGCTTCCTCGCCTTCAACGCCGAATATCCCCAGCCCTGACGTCCGCAGGGCTTGCCGACTCCCCCCTCACGCAGACGGCCGCCGTCTCGGCTGAGACGGCGGCCTCTTCGCGTCCCTTCGCGCGCTGTGCAGACGTGGCGCGTATCCTTTGAGTTCTTCATGGCGAAAGCAGTTCACCACGTGGTCCATCACGAGGCCCGCCGACTGCATGAAGGCGTAGCAGATCGTGCTGCCGACGAAGGAGAAGCCGCGCGCCCGCAATTCGCGACTGAGCGCGTCCGACTCCGGGGTGTGCGCGGGCACATCCCGCAGCTGCGCGTAGTCGTGGATCTGCGGCCTTCCGTCCACGAAGGACCAGACCAACTGGGAGAAGCGCTCGCCCCCTGCGCGCATGGCGAGAAGCGCCTGGGCGTTTTTTTGCACAGACGCAATCTTCTGGCGGTTTCGCACGATGCCGACGTCCGCTTGGAGGCGCGTTAGGTCCGCGTCGCCGAGTCCCGCGAGACGCTCCGGATCGAAGCCGAGGAAGGCCCGCCGGTAGCCTTCGCGCCGATGGAGGATGATGCGCCAGGAGAGGCCTGCCTGCGCGCCCTCGAGGCAGAGCAGTTCGAAGAGCGCGCGCTCCTCGTAGAGCGGCACGCCCCACTCGCTGTCGTGGTAGGAGACGTACAAGGGATCGCTCGGGGTCGCCCAGCCGCAGCGTTCCAACGGATCACCTCCCCGCCTTCTTCGCCTCCCGCCCTGCGCGCGCCTGCGCATCGGGTGGCCGGTGAAACGGGTGGCATGCTAACGGCCAGGAGTTGCCTACGCATGTCCGCAGCGGATGTCGTTGTGCGCAGTCTGGTGCTCTCAGTCGCCCTGCTCGTCCTGAATCGCATCATCGGCAAACGCCTCGTAGGCGAGGTGAGCGCCGTCGACCTCGTGGTGGGCGCGACCGTGGGAACGATCGCTGGTTCGACCTCAGTCAGCACCAGGGTGCCGCTCTGGGGCCCTTCGAAAAGCTGGGAGTCATCCCGCGGCGCAGCCCCGAACCCTCCTGATGGGAGCATTTTCCCGCTCCGCGTCGCCAACCTTCCTCGCTGCCCATCGGGGAGGGGACCCCTTGCAGTTCCATGGCTCGAGGGCAAGACGCTCGTCAGTGGCGCCGCCAGCGGCACCGGCTTCCTATCGCCCGTACGCTCGCAGAGCAGGAGACAGGCGTCGTAGTTCGGGACCTGCGCAAGTCGGCGGCCGAGGAGGTAGCCTTACTCCGCGAAACACGGTTTGATCGGCTTCTCGCCGCCTTGGAAACGGCGACTGCGGGCATCACGGCGAACGCACTCCACCTAGCTACGTCGATACCCTTGATGCAGGGCCAGAATGGATGCCTCGCCCGCTCGCGCGGCGTGCCGCTAAAGCGCGTCCTAGAAGAAGTCATCTATCCTCTCTTACTTCAGCGCTGGCTCCTGCAACCGCAGGGATCGCGGACTACGCGCTGTGCGTCGCCTCAGACCTGGGCCGAAGCGTCACAGGGAAGGCCGTCGTAATGGATGGAGGCTACACGGCGCAGTGACGCCCGCTGCACGATGCTAAGACCTCCTGCGCGTCTTTTGATCTGCCTTGGGATCTCCTTCGCCTGACAAGTTTGGCAAGCGCTGTGCCGAGGATACTATTGGAACTGCAGCGCCTTGCAGGAAGGCCGAAGAGAGGAAAGAACCCTTGATCAAGGGAGGTGCAGCGCCGATGCCTGAGCGCAGGAACCTGCTCCAGACCGCGTACCCCGCCGTGTTCTTCAAGCTGCAGCATCGCCTGAACGAACAGGAGCTCGATATCTCCGCATTGACCATGACAATTCAACCGTCTGATCACGGGGACGCCGCCTGCACATTGGGCGTGCGTCCCTCGAACGATTCGACTGATTCCTTCCGCTCCGCCTTCGGAGAGTTGGCCTTCGACGTGCCGGCGTCGGAGGCAAAGAGTCCCGGGCCGAAAATTGCCGACTTCTCGGAGCAGTTGATCCTCCGGTACAAGGAAGCGCTCGCCGCAGTTCCGCGCTGACAGTGCAGCGAAGCCCGGCCTCCTGCAGGAGGCCGGGCTTCGCTGCATCTCCGCGGACAGGCGATCTGCGTTTGGCCGTCCGACCGCCACAGGCCTCGGCCGGAGGCTCCTTCAGGCTTCCTGCGCCACGAGCGTTTCCTCGAAGGAAACGCTTTCGAGGTCCTTTCTCGCAGGTTCGGGCAGGAGCATCGTCAGGAGCACGCCGGCCATGGCGAAGAGGAACGTGATGCGCAAGGTTCCTGCCACGCCGAGGGCGGCGCTGAGGATCGGGAAGACAAATACCCCGATGAAAGCACCCACCTTCGCGAACCCGGCGGAGAGCCCGTGGCCAGTCGTGCGCATGTTGACCGGGTAGAGTTCCGCGCTGAGCACGAAGGTTGTCGTGTTCGGACCGAACTCCGCGAAGAAGTAGCTGAGGCCGTAGATGAGTAGGAAGGGCACGAGCATCGAGGTGATGCCGGGGATCACGCCAAGGGCCAGGAACGAGAGACCCATCAGCGTGAAGCCGATCCACTGCAGACGCTTGTGGCCGATGTCGTCCATCTTCAAGAAAGCCAGCAGGTACCCCGGGACCGCTGCGATCGCGAAGATCATCAGGGTCCAGGCCATCGTCGACAGCGGGCTCGCGCCCGGCGCGACGGCCTTGATGATCAGCGGTGTGGAGATCGCATTGCCGTAGTAGGCGTAGTCGAACACGAACCAGGTGCCCATCGTTCCGATCAGCAGGCGCAGGTATCTCGGGTCTCGCACGAACTGCCAGAAGGAGAGCCGCACCTGCGGTTCGGCGCTCGCCGCTGCGGCTATCTGCCCGCCCGTATACTCCCGCACAGACCGCGAAGCGTCCGCTGCCTTGCCGCGGACGCGCGCCATGTAGCGCGGGGACTCGGGCAGGGTCCGGCGCAGGTAGATGACCGCGAGGGCCGGAAGCGCACCGAGCCCGAGCATCAGGCGCCAGGCGATGTCGGCGTTCGCGCCGGACGCAAGCAGCGTCATCGCGACGATCGGGCCTGCGACCAGTCCGAGCGCCTGCATCGAGAAGACTAGCCCGACGAGCCTGCCGCGGTCCCGCCGGTTCGCGTACTCGCTCATCAGTACGGCTGAGACGGGATAGTCCCCGCCGATCCCGATCCCGAGGATGAATCGGAAGACGATCAGCCAGAAGATGTTCGGGGCAAACGCGGAGACAATCGCCCCAACCGCCATGATGGCCGCCTCGAGGCCATAGATCGACTTCCGGCCGAAGACGTCGGCGATGCGCCCGAAGAGGAATGCACCAACGAATACCGCAATCAGGGCAGTGCTCGAGAGCAGGCCGAGCGCCGTCGCGCTGGGATCCCACTGCACCCTGATCAGGGTGACCGCGGCGCTGATGATGAAGAGGTCGTACGCGTCCGTGAAGAAGCCCATCCCCGCCGTGAGCACGGTTCTGAGATGGTAGAGACTGAGCGGCGCGTCGTTGAGCGCCCCCGTCAGCGTAGCACTGCGCTCGGTCAATGGATCCCCTCCTACACAGTTTGTCAGGTCGGCTTTGCCGCACCCCACGCCAAAATCCCGCCGATCAGTTATGACCAGATGGCGGTGCGGTTAGGAAGTGATTACGAATAGGCAACCGATTGCTCATCAGACGTTTACTGAAACTTCAACCGCCTGGCGTAGCCTTGGGACGCGTCACGAAGCGCCCAGAGGGAGGACGCCCCTTGAACCTCACCCAGATACTCGCGAGCGGATCCATCCAAGCCGTCTACCAACCCATCCTGCAGCTTTCCGACGGGTCGCTCTTTGCGCATGAGGCGCTAGCACGGGGACCCGAGGGACCGCTCCACACCCCGGCCGCGCTCTTCCGGGCAGCGGCAGAGGAGGGCCTCGTCTTCGCGCTCGAATTTGCCTGCCGTGCGGCGGCGCTGCGCCAAAAGCCGCCTGGTGCCCTCTGCCTCAACGTCGATCCCCTGAGCCTGCAGGATCCCGCGTTCACCCGCGGGATGACGGCGCAGGTTCTCTCCGCCCTGGGCGTCGCGCCGAGCGAGGTGATCTTCGAGATCACGGAGCGCATCGCCATCGCGGACTATCAGCTGTTTCGCCGCACCCTCGACCACTACCGCTCCCAGGGATACCGCATCGCGCTGGACGATGTCGGTGCCGGCTACTCCAACCTGCGTCTTGTGGCGGAGGCCCAGCCTGAGTTCCTCAAGATCGATCAGGGCCTCGTCCGCGGGCTCTTTGGCGCCAAGCCGCGCCGCGCTGCAGTGAGTGCGCTCGTCCGCATGGCGGAGGAATGCGACGCGACGGCGATCGCCGAAGGCATCGAAAACGAGGAAGACCTTGCGGTCCTTAGGGACCTCGGCGTTCCGCTGGGGCAGGGTTTCCTGCTCGGCAGGCCGGCGCCTGTTCTCCTGACCTTGTCCCAGTCACAGTCGTAGAAGCGTCACGCTGGAACGTCCCTTGCAATGCTACAGACCAACTGTGCGCCGGTAGTCCAGCACTCCTTGGAACACCCGCGTCAGATCCTCCAGGGTGTTGTAGTAGTGCAGGCTGATCCGGACCGCCTGGCCGCGCGGCGAGACGAGCACGCCGCGTGCGGCGAGGTACTCTGCGAGCCGGTCTGCGTCCCCAGCGCGCACCGCGACCTGCGGTCCGCGCTGCGTGCGCTCAGTTGGCGAGTAGAGGGGCACTCCCTCCTCCAGGAACGCATCCTGCAGCCAGTCCCCGAGCGAGAGGACGTGCTGCAGGACCGCGTCTTGATCAAGTTCTTGCACGAGAGAGAGCCCAGCCGCCCCCGCATAGGCCGCAGGGATGGCCGGCGTGCCGCCCTGGAAACGGCGCGCGTCAGGCGCGTAGTCGAGAATTCGCGGAGTAAAGCCGAAGGGAGCCTCGCGCCCGAACCAGCCGCTGTAAGGCGGAAGACCCTCCGGCATGCTGGCATTGCGGACGTAGAGGAAGGCAAGCCCAGGCGCACCGAGTAGGTACTTGAGCGTTCCTGCGACGAGGTAGTCGCACGGGAGCGTGCGCACGTCGATCGGCACGACGCCCGCTCCCTGGTAGGCATCGACGAACACCTTTGCCCCTCTGGCGTGTGCAGCCTGAGCGACCGCATGAACCGGCAAGCGCAGCCCGTTTCCGTAGGAGACGAGCGGCACGGAGACGAGTGCCGTATCGTCGCTCAGCCCCGTGAGATAGTCCTCTGCCGTGGTGACGCCGTTGCGTTCCGGAAGGAACTGCACGCGAGCGCCTCTGCGCTCCGCGCCCAGCCAGATATGCGCGACCGACGGGAACTCGAGGTCTGTCGTGAGAATGCGGCAGCGCTCGCCGAAGTCGAGCGTCGAGGCGATCTGGTAGGCGCCTTCCGAGGCGCAGGAAACGGCCGCAACCTCCGCGGGGTCTGCATGGATCAAAGCGGCGAATCCCCGGCGGGCGCGCTCTACCTGCTCCATCCAGGCGCCCCATGGGGCGCCCTCTGTGCGCCAGCTCGCCATGAAGGCATCCATCGCTTGCGTTACGCGCAGGGAAAGCGCGCCTTCGCTGCAGCTGCAAAGGTGCGCCTTCTCCTTGAAGATTGGGAAGTGCTGGCGAAAGGCTTCCGGCGTCATGCGGACCGCTTCCCTTCCTTGGACTTCGCCAGTGAAGCCAACGCGGATCGAACCTGCTTCGTCCGAGTGCTCCGCGGTGCGCGCGTTCTCTACATCATGATGGAAGCGCGAGCTGGAAAACAGCATCGGCTTTCACAGCTAGAGACGCTGACGGTCGCGCAGTGCGGCTAGGCGCACTGCGATCTCAGAGATCTCGCCGTCCAACGCGCGTGTTCGGACAGACTAGCGTTGATGGTCAAAGGGGGTGGCCCGATGAAACGACGCACCCTGCGGCTGAAGCCAGGGTCGCTGCTTCTGGTATCCGCAGTGCTCGGCGGCTTCGCGGCGTGGCGCCTCATTCAGCGCCGGCTGACGCCCGTAAATCCCAAACTGGCCCTGCGCTACGGTCTACATCTGACCCGCGCCCAGCGCCGCGTGCTGGCCGTCAGCGCGCATCAGGACGACCTGGAATTGTTCGCGGCTGGCACCCTGCGTCTGTTGGCCCTGGCTGGGAGCGATATTACGGTCGTCGTCGCGACGGGCGGCGACCAGCAGTACACGAACGAGCGCACACTGAATCAGATCCGTGAGCAGGAGCAGCGGGACGCTGGAAATATCCTCGGCTATGATCAGTTCCACTTCCTGCACTACACCGACCTGAATCTCGCCCACAACCCAAGGTTTCGCCCTGATCTGGAGGAGATCTGGCGAGCGGTGAAGCCGGATGTCGTCTTCGCCTTCGATCCGACTGCGCCATACCGTTCTGCGATTCATCCGGATCACCTCGCCGTCGGCCGTGCCGTTCTGGACATTAGTCGGTCGCTGGGAGAGGCTACCCCAGATGTCGTCTTCTACGGTTCGCGCGATCCAAATGCCTTGGTGGACATCTCACAGGTGATCGAGGACAAGACCCAGGCGATTCGAGCGCAGCGCAGTCAATTGACCGGCTGGAAACGCCTCTACAACCTCGCCACGCGTCTGCAGACGCGCCTTGCGGGCCGACCCGTCGCCGTGCGGTATGCGGAGCCGCTGCGCTATCTGCGTCTTCCGCCGGTGGACGATGCCGCATACCTCGAAAACTGGAATCCGCAGGCGTCCCGGGTCCAATAGGAGTTCCGGCTCTTGGGTTCAGCAGCTGCGCTCGCATCCGACGCGGCACGCACAACCGCTGCGGTCAGCGCTTCTCCGCAGTGTGACGGTGCAGATGCCAGCGGCCGTCGCGGCGCACCCAGGTCTCGAGAAAGACCGCCTCCGCCGGCGGCACCGGCTCCTGGCCGAAGCGGTGCACAATGGTGTAGACAGCGATCGCCTCGTCCGCCGAGCGCGGATAGAACCGCGCATCCTCGACCGTCCAGTGCCACCCCTTGCCGCGGCTCGCAGCCGCCGCCTGCCGGTTTCCCTCCTGCCAACCCGCGCGGCCCGCCGCGTACAGCTCGCCGCCGTACCAGGGGGCGTATTGGACGCCGCGGAACTAGGCCGTTAGTGGTTCGGCGTCCGCGTCGTATGCCGCACTTGCCCACTGCCGGGTGACGGCTTGCACACGGCGGTCGAGTTCCTGGCGGAGTTCGGTGCGAAGGGACCTCTCGAGATCGGCGCCGCGGATCCGGCTGTACAAGCGATCACCTTCCGTTCAGCGGATTGCCGATGGACTTGCGGAGGGCGTGTGGCCGCTTGGACGACCTGCCCTATGAGAGGGCAGCCGTCGCGACCGGGCGGGAAGGCCCTCTCCCCTGCTGCACCGGAGGAGGAGTCAGATGGCGATCTCCTGCCCGATCCCGCGCAACTTTGCTTGTGCGTATGCTGCCTGCAGGAGGCGCACCTCCGTACCCGCAAGGCCATGGGAGAGAAAGAGCGTGACGTCGGAAGGCGCGCGCTGCACACCCGATGCGAGCAGCTCCGCGAGGTCGCGCATGCGCTCGAGCTGCCCGGTCCCTTGCAGGAAGAAGTCCTCTTCTCCCCGGTACTGCTCGGGGAAGTCGCAGGCCAAGACAGCTGCGCGCTCCGCGAGATCCAACCCGATCTCCTGTCGCCCGACGTACTTCGGCCCGAGCGCGTTGACATGGGTGCCGGGTTGGACCCAGTCCGCCTGGATCACCGGCTCCGCGGCGTTAGTCGCCGTAACGACGATGTCCGCACCTTCCACGGCAGCCCGCGCGTCCGGCGCCGCGACCACCTCAAGACCCCATTGCTCGCTGCCGGCGTCGACGAGCCGGACGAGTTCGTCCCTGTCGCGCCTGTACGCCTGCACGCGACGGATCGGGCGCACCGCCAATGCGGCCTCCACCTGCTGCCAGGCCTGCGCGCCGAATCCCACCACACCGAGCACCGCCGCGTCTTCGCGCGCCATGGCAGCCATTGCTGCGCCGCCGATGGCACCCGTGCGCAGGCGCCCAAGGGCTGCGCCGAGCGCGAGACAGCGCAGGGCGCCTGTCTTTGCATCCCAGAGGGCGACCAACTGATCCCCTCGGTGCACGTCGCCCGTCAGGTAGAGTCGAAGACCCAGTGTGAAGGTGTCCTCGAATCCGCCCGGGGTCCAAACGAGGCCGGTCGTCCCCACCTTGAAGCCGGTCCGCGGCGACGTGACCATCAGGCCATCCGCGCGGCTTTGCAGTGCCTCGCGCATCGCCTGCACCGCGTCCCGCATCGCTACGCACCGTTGAACGTCTGCATCGGTCAGAAGGAGCATGCGGTATGCGCCTGGTCCATCCACTTGACAGATCGAACGGCGCCCGCTGAGGCCCTTCGATCCATCAAGCGTCCTCCCCTGACCAGGCTTTCGCTCCTTTCGGACTTGGATTTCCCGTGGCGGGATCAGCGACGGAGAGGACTGGGCACTGTCCGGCGCAGCCGGGTTTCCGGGGGCCCCCGTGAGGGCGTCTCCCAAGTCTTGAGTCCTTCGGAAGGCGTATCTTCCCAACGCAAGGCTGGCAGGCCTGACTTTGCCTAAAAGCCGCCGTCCTCCGTGCGGTTGACCATGTGCTGCGCCGTTAGCGCAAGCCGCTGGAAGACCTGTTCCCGCACCGGGCCCTCGAGGCCGATCTCGTCCAAGGCGCCCTGCATGCAGGAAAGCCACTCCGCCTTGCGCTCGAGACTCACCGGGTGTGGCAGGTGCTTCGCGCGCAGCATCGGCGGCCCGTACTGCTGGGTGTAGAGGTCCGGTCCACCGAAGAACTGGGTCAAAAACGCATACTACCGGTCTCGCACCGGCCGGATGTCCTCTGGGAACAGCGGAGACAAGGTGGGATGCGCCTGCACCCGCCGGTAGAAGGCGTCGACCAGCCGTCCGATCGTGTCGGAACCGCCGATAAGGTCGAACAGTGTGGAGTTCAGCGTGCAACCAACCCTTCGCGCGTTGTCTCCGACGGTACCGGCTGTCGAGCACGAGTCTACCGCTCCGCGGGCGCACCGAACAAGCCCGATCGATGTTCTGATGGTAGACTCAAGGCACATCGCCCGTTTCGCCGCAGGAGGACCGCATGCAGCTTCCGCAGGATCTGAGGGCAGCGCTAGAGAGCGAGCTCTCTTCACTTCCCGCAAAGAGGCTCTCGACCGCCGCCATGGAGCTATCGCACCGATACCGCGAGGCCTCGCCCGCCAAGGGTGCGCCGCTCGTGCGCTCGCGCGAGGATGTCGCGGCCTATGCCGCGGTGCGGCTTCCGGCCACATTTGCCGCAGTGTACGCCGCCCTTCGGCAGGCCAAGGGAAGGCTCCCCTCCTTGGAGCCTCGCACCCTGCTGGACGCTGGCGCCGGACCCGGCACCGCCATGTGGGCAGCCGCTGCGCTGTGGCCTTCGCTTGCCGAGGTCACGCTGCTTGAGCGCGATGCGGACATGATCCATGTTGGACGTCGCCTTGCAGCACACTCCCGATCGGCTGCGCTGCAGCAAGCCGAATGGGTACCCACGAACCTCGCCAAGGCGTGGGAGACGAAGGCGCATGACCTCGTCACGGCCGCCTACGTCCTTGGCGAACTGCCGCAGGGAAGCCAGGAAATGCTCGTGCACACGCTGTGGGAGAAGACGCAGAGCCTGCTCGTACTCGTCGAGCCCGGAACCCCCGCCGGCTTCTCGCGCATCCGCACCGCCCGCGATCAGCTCCTGGCCGCAGGCGCGAAGACGATCGCGCCCTGTCCCCACGATGCGGCCTGTCCGCTGTCCGGCACCGACTGGTGCCACTTCGCGCAGCGGGTGGAGCGTTCAAGCCTGCACCGCCTGGTCAAGGCGGGCGTTCTTTCGTACGAAGATGAGAAGTTTTCCTTTGTGGCCGTTTCCCGGCTTGATCCCGTCCCGATCCACGGGAGGGTGATCCGCCACCCGCAAGTCCGCGGCGGTCACGTTCGCCTCGAGGTCTGCGCGCCGCAGGGTCTTCAGAGCACGGTCATCACGCGCAAGGATCGAGATCTCTTCCGCAAGGCGCGCGACCTGATCTGGGGTTCCGCGATGGTCTGTGAGAACGACGATGAGCTGAAGTAGAACGCCAGCCGCCCGCCTCTTCCGCCAGTTCTTCTGCGCCATGGCGGCTTCTGCCGTGGCGCGCGGTGGCTGACGAGATGCCGGCTCGGCTGCACGCGGCGACCTTCGACGTCGCCTGCGCAGCGACGGCGATCGGTGCGTCCGCGAAGGCAAGCTAGGCCGATATCGCACAGGCAGCCGCCTTGTTCGCTGCCGGGAAGCCCCCCCTGTAACCAACGGTTGGGCTGCTTCCCCGGACACCAGTTCGTACCCGATCGATACCTGCGAGGCAAGCCAGGACTACCCAGCCCGGCTTGCCTCTCCGATGTCTTGTTCGTGCGCAGGCATTATCCGTCACCTGGTTACGTCGGGTGAATAGGCTGAACTTGAGGGAACCCTCCCTACTTGGCACCAGGAGGAATGGCAAATGTGGTCGGCACCGAACCAGGACCCGACGTTCGCGCAGCTGCTCGAGGAGTCGATCCAGGACGAACTGTCAGACGTGCAGTTCTACGCAAACATCGCGAACGAGGCTCCGGATTCGCTGTCGCGCATCCTGATCACCAGCATCACCGGTGACGAATACGGCCACGCACGCACGCAGGCCGCTCTGCTCCATGCGCTCAATCCGAACTCCGCGGGTGGAACTCCTGTTCCGCCGCCGCCAAACACCGGCTACGTCCAGGACGTGATGGCTGCGGTCGCTGGCGAGACGAGTGCCGTGAATCGCTACGCCTACCTCGCCTCGATCGCCCCCACGTTGGAAATCCGCTATATTCTCACCTCCATCCTCGGCGACGAGTACGGTCACATCCGTACATGGCTGGCGCTTTTGCAGAATGCAGTGACCGCGTAAACCTCTTAGGGCAGGACACGCCGGTGCCCTGCCCTGCTCCATTCCCCCCGCCCACTGTTCCAGCGCCGCCCTGTCAGCATTGGAGGTCGAGGCAGTCGCTGTAGCCGCAATTCCTTCCCGCGCCCTTTGCTCACAACGGTGGGTTCGCCCCTTCAACGGCGTGAGCCCCAAGTACCCCTTGACTTGTGTGGTTCCAAATTCACGATTTCATGCGTAAATGCCGTCGCTACCCGCTTCTTGGATCACAACCACTCACCGATGGTGTTCACTAGAACAAGGAAGCTTCCATGAGTTGAATATGTAAGAATATGGGGTAGGCTGGAAATAGGAGGCGTTACAACGTACAAACGCATAGTACCTATCACTGTCATAGTGGTCGGTCTGCTCCTTACTGCGTGCAGTGCCAACCCAACCTCTAGTCCGAAGGCGCATGCGACCAAGTCGACACAGGTGGCGTGTTCGTCGCCTGAGACCGTCTACCTGTTCCCTAGCGGGACAGCGACCTGGCAGGGTGAGGGGACCGTCTGGAAGCGTTTGTCGCTGCGTCCGAGCAACAAAACCCAGCCACCATCTGTCCGGACGGATGAACTGGTAGAGGCTGTGGTTCCCTCCGCTACCACGTGGCTAGTCACAGACCTCCGCGTGGATGCAAAGGACGCCAAGCAGATAGCGAAAGTCTGGAAGGGCATGCTCGACAGTGGCTCGCCCTCAATCTCGACTGTCATGTCCGCGAAGGTGTGTTTCACGGGTTCGGATCAGGTAATCGCATCACACGTACGTGCAGCGACAGGACGTACCGCCGTCACAGCAATTCGCCTGACCGAAGGGATAGAGATGGTCGCCCCGACGGTCGTAAAGCCGGGTGGTGCTATTTTCGTCGTTTTGGATCGTGGCAGCTATGAGGATGCAATCTTCCAGGGCGGCTTCAATGGAGTCGTGAATTGGTATGCCGTGAGTACGAGCGGGATGCACGTGTACCGGACGCCGGTGCTCCATCACTCTACTGCGGGCAACCACGAGTTGTTCGAGTTCGGCATGCCGCAGGGAATGACGAGCGGCACGTATTCACTGGTGCTGCTCACGCCGCAACGCGCGAGCGCGAAGGGGATGGGCTTCCTCAACGGCGCGGTTGGGGGCGACTTCGTGTTTCAGGTGCAATAGCGCGCAAACGCCGCTCGGAAGGGCGGCTCACCCGGTCCCATGGTGTGGCGGAAGGTCCGCGCCCTCCCGGATAGCGCATGGCCACCGCCTTGGACTCTAGATGTGGCCATCCTCTCGCGCGCCGTCATCAGGCGACTCGAGTTCAGAGATGAAGTCCTCGACCCGCTGCGCCGACTCGAGCTGCGGCTGCAGCACTGAAAGCAGCCGGCGTTTGACGTCGATGAACTCCGGGGTCAAGACGAGGTCCCATTCCCGCGGCCGCGCGAACGGAACGCGCAGGTCAAGCGCCACTCTGCCCGGCCGTGCCGTCATGATGACGACCCGATCCCCGAGCAGGATCGACTCCTCCACATCGTGCGTGACGAAGAGCACCGTCGGCCGAAGCGTTCGCCACAGGCGCAGCAGGAAGCGCTGCATCTCGTTTCTGGTCTGCGCATCGAGCGCACCGAACGGTTCATCCATCAGCATGATCTCGGGCTCCGTAATCAGGGCACGGGCGATCGCGACGCGCTGGCGCATCCCTCCCGAGAGGTGGTAGGGCGCGTGGTGCTCGAAGGTCGTGAGGCCCATGATTCCGAGGTAGTGCTGCACTCGCCGTTCGTACTCCCGCCCCCGAATCCCGTGGATCCTGAGACCGAATCCGATGTTGTCGCGCACATTGAGCCAGGGGTAGAGCGCTGCCTGCTGGAACACGACCGCCCGCTCAGAGCCGGGCTTGGAGACCTCGCGCCCGTCCACGCTGATCCTCCCGGAGGTCGGTTTGCCGAATCCCGCCACGAGGTGGAGCAGTGTGGACTTGCCGCAGCCGCTCGGGCCGACGATGCTGACGAATTCGCCGTCCGCCACCTTGAGGTCGACGTCCTGCAGCGCGGCAACGGGCGGGCGTCCCTGATGGCCTGGATACGCCATGCCCAGCCCCTCGAACTCGATCATTGAGTCACCATCGCTTCCCTCACTGGTGGTGGGCAACGTACTGCGCGTAGGCAGGGTTGACGTGGATGCTCATGTCCTGCGGGATGCTTGAGACCTGGTGAATGCTCAGGAGGTACGTCGCCGCCGAGCGCAGGGCGACGGTCACGAGCGAGTCCTTGACGCCGCTGCCGGTGCCCAGGCCGTCTGGACCCAGCTGGTCTTGCAGGTTGTAGAGCCGGAATCCGGCGAGCTCCGTCTGGGCGAGCGCCACGCGGATGCCAGCCTCCTTGGCCATATCCTTTAGCGCCCTCTGCGGGTGCTGCCGATAGAACGTCACTCCGGCCTGCTCCGCCTGGACGAACTCGCGCACGAGCGTCGCGTTGCTCTTCGCCCAATTGCTGTTGACGACGGCGAGGTTGAAGATCGGGGCCTGACGCTCGACGTTCCTGTCGTACATGATCGCGTGTCCGTGGTTCTTGAGCATTGTGTCGAACGCGGGGTCCCAGACGTAGGCGGCGTTCAGCTGACCCCGTGCCCAAGCGGCCACCATGGCGGGCGGGCTCATGTTGACGAAGGCCACCGACGACGCCGGGATGCCGGCATTTCGGAACGCAGTGTCCACCTCGAAGGGAGAGGTGGAACCGACGACGATGGCGAGCTGCTTGTGCTCGAGATCCTTCAGGGAGTTGATCCCCGACCCATTGCGCACGACGAGACCCTCATCCGTCGTGTAGAGCTCCTGGGCCCATACCGCCTGCAGGGGGACCCCCTGGGAGATGGCGGCTGCGGCGGGCGGATTGCCGATGCCCGTCATGAACTGCAGGCTGCCGGATGCGAGGGCCGCGAGAGATGCAGGCCCCGAACTGAACTCCCTTAGCTCCACATGCACGCCTTTCATGTCCTTGGCGAAGAACCCCTCCGCGATGGCAACCATCTCGGGATCCGCTCCGTTGTTCTCATAGCCGATGACCACAGTTGGCTCCTTGCTGGACGTCGCAGGTGAGCTTCCGCAGGCGCCGAGCAGCACCCCGAGCAGTGCGATCCCGCCCACCACTCCGATGATCCTGGAGAGGGTCTTCCCCATAGCCCGGATCCCTCCGTTCCTGCAATCTCTTTTCTCCCGAGGGGTCACAAGCGTCCCTTCCAGGGGACCGCGGCGCGTTCGATCAAGCGTATGACGAGCTCCATCCCGTAGCCGATCAGCCCGATGACGGTGATGGCGATGAAGATGATGCCGACCTGCACCTCCTGTCCCGCCTCCTGCACGAGCCACCCCAGTCCTGCGCTGGCCGCGATGATCTCTGCCGCTACAAGACAGGTCCAGGCCACGCCGATGCCCACACGCATCCCGGTGAAGATCTCCGGCAGGGCCGATGGCAGGATCACGTAGCGCAGGATCTGCAGCCGGGTGGCGCCGAGGCACTGCGCAACATGAAGCCGCTGCCGCGGGATGCTGCGCACCCCCGATATCGTGTTGATCACGATCACGGGGATGGTTCCGAGAAATATGAGAAGTCCCTTGGACACCTCGCCGATGCCGAACCAAACGATCAGGAGCGGAATGTACGCGAGCGGTGGCACGGGCCGGATGAACTGCAGCAAGGGGTCGATCGCCTGAAAGACGATCTCGCTCGACGCCATCAGGATGCCAATGGGCACACCGACGCAGACAGCGACCAGGAAGCCTACGGTGATCCGGGCCGTGGAGACCCAGATGTCAGTCAGGAGCGTCTGTCCACCGTATCCGGTCGTGAACAGCACCGGAATCTCACGAGCGACGGAGAGCGGCGAGGGCAGCACAACGACCGGGAATACCTGCAGGAGGGCCAGGACTTCCCAGACGACGATCATGGCGAGAGCGACCGCGAACGGGATCGCTCGCTTGAACCCCGTAACCGCACCCCCTTCGGTCCAGGCGGCAACACTTGCGGCATGAAGGACACGGTGCCACCCACGCTGTGTGCACTGCGCACTCCAGGGCCAGGACCGGGGACCGCACTCAGTACCATCAATACGCGCACAGCAGGGCGAGCGCACCTTGTCCCCCAACTCAAATCTCAAGGCGGGTTTTCGGATACGGGACAAAAACAGCACCGCCGGTTGACCTTGATTCCTTTACAACCGGCTGGTATCTCTGCTGGATCGGCACAGCGAGGGACTGACGTAGTGATCGGCGTGGTGCACATGCATCCCATCGCGGACGATCACCGAGCGGCTCCCGTCACGGACCTGCGGGCGGCTCGCCAGTGGTTGGAGAAGCCGCACATCCCCCTTCCCTGATGGATCTCGGTCTGCTAGTGCGCGAGTATCCCGGCCTTTACCGCCACATCCCGCAAAAGCAGTGCAAGGGTCAGATGGCGGCATATTACTGGGTCGTATTAGCACGACCAACAGGACACTTATGCCTATATAGCAAGGCCACATGGCCAATAAAGCGTACAGGTGGAAGGGTTCCTTTCGTCACCCTTCGAACGGTGTCGATACCAGGCGGATCTCCTTAAAGGGAGCTGATATTTCACTTCCGCGTTGCATGCACAGGGCAATACGCTTTGCGAGAGTTGCCAAGGCCATCGTTTTATAAAGTGCGGCTTGCCTTCTGCGTGCGCACGCAATTGGCATTGGTTGTCCCGCGCACTGACTGGAGTTTGAACGGCGTTTTTCTGAAAGCCGCTCTGGGAGCGGCATAGAGGGATCAGAAGAGAGTGCTTGGCACTACACTTTCCCCTTGGCGCAAGATCTTGGGGTCGT